>NZ_FQZB01000009.1 GCF_900141845.1 Clostridium cavendishii DSM 21758
TACTTAGATCTTCTTTACTTAAGAACTTCCATGCTAATTCTAACTTTCTTTTTGTTGCTATTCTTTCTATTATCATAGTTCCGTTAGCGTTTCTTTCAGCATTAGAAATGTCATTTATAGATACTTGATAATCAGTAGGAGCAGGTAAAACTACTCCATTTATTTTAATCATCTTACCTCACTCCTTTACACAGGTTTTATTATCATATTACCGATTCTTTGATTTTCGCTATCTACATATGGTTTTATGAGTCTTGCAAATGTAGTACCATCTAATTGTAGTATAGTATCACCTGAATTATTATTTGGATTATTACTTGATTGTGTATTAAACTGCATTGCTGCTAAAACAGCACTAGCTACTACACTACCAACTTTATCCATCCATCCTGTATTATTCTCCAAAGGAACTACAGCTTCTTTTCCTGCTTCTCCTACCATTGCAAGTGTTGGACTATCTATAACACCACCTTTAGCTAAGTATGGTATATGTTTAATTCCTAAATTCCATCCGCCTACGGTACCCATACCAAATGGTAAATCTATCTTTGGTACTTTGATATTATTAATACTATCTACAGCACCATTTATAAGACCTATAACAGCATTTAAAGGAGTTTTAAAAATTCCTCCAAGTACACTAACTATACCTTTAAAAATTTCAACTACACCTTTCCATGCTCTACTCCAATTTCCAGTAAACACTCCAGTAATAAAATCTATAATTCCTGTAAAGAATACTTTTAATCCCCCAATAATATCTTTTATACTTCTAAATACACCCTCAAAGGCACCTTTAAATGTACCTAGCATAAAACCAACAACAGGCGCTAAAACATTTTTCCATAAGAACAACATTATATTTATAATTGCTTGTATTACAGGCTTCCAAGCCTTGTATATTTCGATAGCTGCTTGTATCCCCTGTATAAAAATGCTAGACAGAAAATCAATAAATGGATACAGTACATTTTTCCATAGCATAGTTGCTATATCTATTATAAATTTAATAGCCATTCCTAAAACATCTTTAATAACAACACTAAGAGGTTCTATTACAGTTTTCCATATATCAATCAAGCAATTACCTAATGGGATTAGCGCTTTATTCCAAACATCTAATAATACTCCTTTTAATGTATTAATTACAGGCATAAAAAAACTACTTATAGCAGAAGCTACTTCATTTACTTTATTTCTAAATTTTTCATTAGATGCATAAAGAGCTGTGAATGCTACAACTAAAGCTGCTATTGCTGCTATAACTAAAATTATTGGGTTTTCAGCAAGAATGAATAAGATTGCATTTAGCTTTTCTATAGATTTTACAACTACTAATGATACCTCTAGAATTTTAAATGCAGCGATTAACCCTAAAACAGTACTACATACAACAGTAAGCAGATTAGGACTAGAGGAAAGAAAGTCTATAAACTTTCTAATACCTTCCAATAAAGGATTTAAGCCTTTTGATAGACCAGGCATTACACTTATAAACCAATTAACCATAGGTAATATAAAGTTATTATAAATTGATAAGGCTAATTTAGCTAATGCTAATCCTATTCTGGCTATATTTTCTATAAAAAGTTGCACAGGCGGAGTTTGCAATACAGAATATAAATGTTTTAATGTGTTTTTAGTTCCATCAATGGCCCGATAAAATGCGCTCATAACACTAGCCCCATCTTTTTGCCAAGCTGATTTTAATGGATTAAATAAAGTAGCCATTACTGCCTTTAAATCATTAATCATCTTTTCAACTGCTTTTCCTGCTGCAGAAGTTGGGGCAGTGTTTATGCTAGGTGCTGCTAATTTAGGAACTTTGCTTTTACCACCTCCGCCTCCACCGCCATCAGAATCATGCTTATTGTTTGCAAGTACATTAATTTCATCAAATCCGGCTAATGCTCCTTTTGCATCTTTACCAGCTTTCTTAGCGCTATTTCCATAAGCCCCCATAGCTTCTTTAGCATTAATTAACCCTTGTGTGGCTTGATAACTAGCTTGATAAGTCTTTCCAAACAGCATACTTGTAAACATAGCTATATAAGTTGTTATTGTAGCTAACGCACTCATTAAAGCATTTATAGCAGGGAGTACAGCATAAAAAATAGGTGTAAAAGCAACCATTAAGTTTGTTTGTATTTGATGCAGAGAATTAGCAAATTGTTGATTAGTCATTAATGAATCAAATAAACTCTTTGACATTGCTCCTATCCCTCTGATAATAAGAGGAAATACTATCCCCCATTTAAATAAAGAACTAAAAAACATTCCTACACCGTTATAAGCGCCTCTAAAGTTGTTTCCTGTTGTTTTAGCCCCAAATCCAAGTTGCTTTAATGCATTTGAAAAACCTTTAGTACTATTCCCTGCTTTGCCAGCATTAGTAGCAAATGCCTTTGTTTTATTAGTTAAGGCTGCTGTTTCTGCACCTGCTAACATAGGTGCAACCCCTAACATTTTAAACCCTGCATCTAAATCAGCTAATTTAAAACCTAACTTATCGGAGGCAGCTATAAGCTTATTTATAGCCCCTTCTGTCTTTAATATCTGTTCTTCTAATTTGTTCTTTCTAGCTTGATTGAAGGTATTGTTATATTCCTCTCTTAATCCAGCTAATTTAGCTTGTTGTTGTTCGATTTTAGCATTTGTGTTATCTAGCGTTCTTTCTATGCCTTCAATTTGAGATTTTAGCATTTCTTTGTTAACAGTTGGCGGTCCCCTAGTTCCTATAGTTTTTGAAATACTAGCTACTTTAGGCTTGGCTATATTAACTTCTGGAAACTTTGGCGTTGGCAACTTAATTTTTTTCATAGTTGCAAATGCTGAAGAAAGTGTTTTTCTAGTTGAATCTTTTATTCTAGATAGCATGTTTTTCATTGTACTATCAACACTATTAAGGCTCTCTTTAGCACTTTTATTTATTCCATCAAAAGATGATTTAAAAGAATTGTTTAATGTATCTTTCAAATTTTTACCCATTAGATTACTTATTGCACTTACTTGTTTCCCAATATCACTTGCAATTTCTAAGTCTAAAGTAATCTTTCCTACGCTATCACTCACTATAATACCTCCTTTCTGCATAGAAAAAGCACCTAGATTTCTCTAAGTGCTTCTATTAACCTAATAATTTACTTTTTTGTTTTTCAAACTCATCTTTAGTTATTATTCCATCATCACAAAGTTTTTTAAACTTCATTATTTCATCAGCTGTACTTGCGTTATTAGTTTTAGAATGATTACTATTTTTCTTGAAATTTTCTATATATTCTTTAATTTTTAAGGCTGTCTCATATTTTGATTTCGAACCAAAAAGTATCTCATTGTCACTTGGAGCATCTGAAATGCTTTTTCTAGCCTTATTATCTTCACCACATATTTGAAATAAAATGAATCCAGAAGATAATCCTGGTTTTTTAACTTCAACTGAAACTATATCCTTTATTAAAACTGATTTATTTCTATGCTTTTGAAAAGGTAAATATCCCATACTTATTTTCACTATTTCCCCTTCAACAACAACCTTTCTGCCTAATTTACCATCTAAAGCTAACATAAATCTACTCCTCCATAAATTAACTATTAATCCTAGTATATACTATCCAAAAGCTTTTGCAAAGATTTCTTGTACTTTTCTCATTTCTTCTTCTTTCTCTTCGTCAGTCATATCTGCTATTGGATTATTTCTATTTCTCCAATCATTACGGATTTTATGTTGTTCTTGAGTAAAGTTTTTAAGCATATCTTCGTTTTCTTCACTTCTAATACTAACTATTTGCCCTAAGGGGGTCTTAGGCATTATCCCAGTTAAGAGAGTACAGAATTCACTCCAAGACATATCAACTTCATTTCTCAATCTTATGCCATACTGAGCTGTAAAGGAGGCTTCTATAAGCCCCCAATCCTCAACAAGATCATACCATTTATCTCTTCCGAAAACCTTTCGCTTGTTTAACTGCTTCCTGTTCTATTTCTTCAAGCTCAACTTCATTTAAAGCTGCCATTATTGTATTAATAATTGTATTGGTAGCTTTAACGGATAGTTTAAGACTGTTTATATAATTCAGTGCATCTTTACCAAGACTTGCTTCGATTATTTTATCTATCTTCTCGAAGTCATCTAGTTTTTCATCCTCAGAAAGTTGCTTAATAAATATTGCTTGATTCTTACTATTGTTCACTGTATATTCATGTTCATTATCTATTTTAATTACTGGCTTATCATTTGTAAGCCTATCCATTATATTATAAACTTTAGTCATTCCTTAATTCCTCCTAAACTGTTTTTGGTGCTGGAGTATATTGTGGTTTTCCATCACCTTTTAATTCAAATTCCAAAGGTGCAACGTTTTTAGCATCTCCACCCGCCACGTTCTTTACATCTATTACACAATTAAAATCTACTTTAGCCCCATCTGGAAATAAAATTTGAGCTTTTCCACTACAATCTAACCCATCTTTCCATGCAGTTGCAGCAACATAATCATTACCTGGATCCCCTACATTTCTTTTCCCTTTTAAATCAACTGAAAATGCTTTACTTGTCATTAATGATCTTTCCCATCCAGCTGTATCAAAAGAAGTCCATGTTTCAGCTTTACCATCTATTTTTATACCAAAAGTCTCCATGTCAGCTATATTTACTAAATCAACATCTGTACTAGATAAACCCTTTAAACCTATTTTAAATTTAATATTATAAACTGGAAATACACCTGTAAATCCTGCCATTAAAATCACTACCTTTCATGTATTATATTTACTTCTATTACATATTCAAAGACACCATTACTATCTGTACCAACTCCTATTGGTTCAGAAGTTCTCATATCAAAATTTATAACCCTTTTGCCACCGATAATGGCTTCTTGTCCAAACAAAGCATTATATACATCTTGTGCCTTTTGCTCTGCTATATTATTGTTTTTCCCCCAATGTACAAGTATAGAAATAGCCTTAGTAGAATAGCTTGTATTAGCTAAACCACCTAAGGCTAAATTTGGACTAGAGCCCATAATATTATATAGTCCTATGCATTGCTCTTTACTTCCATCAATCTTACCTGCATACCATTGCGGACATTCTATTTTAGTCTTTAAATACTCTCTCACTTCACTTAAAAGCATTATTTTATCAACCCCTTACTGAGTTGTTTTAAGAATTTAGCATATGTCTCTTTTATAAAGTCTTTTTTATCTCCATCTATATAGCTCTGCATCCACTTGCCTTGTGCATTTATATTTTTATCTGTACGGAAGTTATATTCAGGATGCCAATATAAACGCCTAGAGTATGGAGTGTCAAAGATTATTGATACTACCATGTTTTCTATTTGGCTTGTATCAACAAAGCTTGAACGCTCTAATTCTCCAGTATCTTTAGGTATAACTGCACTAGTCTTTATATCACTTAATACTGCTTCAACTGTCATTTCTAGGGCTTGCTTACTAACATTTTGTAACCCTTCAATTTTATCATTGTATAATTTAATAGTTACATTTACACTCATTGCAAGCTCAACTCCGTAGAAAATACTGTCCCATCTGGGTTAAGAGGTCTTTCAGTTCCATAAATATTTTTCTTAATATTATTAACTTCTATAAATCCCTGTATTAACTTACCTGGATTAATATCACCCTCAATTACTGCTTTGCCTGTAAGAGTTATTAATTGTCTTTCTGCATTCATCACTTGCTTTGTTTTATCAGTATAAATACATTTCCCTGTATACAATTGCGTTGTTTCTTCTCCATCCTCACCAAGCGTAGTACTGCATACTTTTATATCTGTTTTAGCTAAAAACTTCGGAAATGGTAATTTTAATCCCATGCTCACAACCTCCTACAAGTTAATCCTGTTTGCTTAAGATAATTAATAACTTCTTGTGTAGTAGTAATGCCATTAATCTTTTGAGCATTGAAATTAACGCTTATACTACCAGCGCTAAAACCACTTAATGGCATATCAATATATTCGCCATACTTTTCTACAAAGTCAGCATGGAGGCATACTGCTTTCTGTACTTTATCTTTTTGAAATTCTGTAAGATTATTAAAACCTTTGCCTACGATTTTATTATAAGTGAGTGTATCAACTTGATCTGATGCTCTCTCTAACTTATTAAGAATATTATCTCTAGTTAAAACAGTACCTTTAAATACACCTGTATAATATTTTTCATCTACATAAGACATAAAGTCACATCCTTATAAGAAAAGAAGGACACTACTTTGCATCCTTCTTTAATTCCTTAAGCTCTTCTTTTAACTTTTTATTTTCTTTTTCTAATTTTGTAGCCTTATCTTCTATTTCTTTATACTTCTTATATTCAACTGTTTTTCCTGCTCCATACTCTATTATGTTTCCTTCATCATCTACAATATCGTAACCTTGAGCTACATAATATTTCTTTTCAGATTCTCCTATTATATAAACTTTATTTCCTTTAGTTGCTTTCAATTGTTATCCCTCCTAAGCCTCTTTATCTGCATTAATAGATATAGCACAAGCCTTATTTTTTATTAAGAATGTATCTCCATAATTTCTATTTTGATATACGTATTTATCCGCTGTTCTACTGTCTGTACCAGGAGTAAATAACTTAATGTATGAGTACTTACTTCTTGTTACTTGACATGATGGATGAATAAGTATTAAATTAATTTGTTTTGCATCTGCTGCTGGAACACATCCATTTGTAAAATCATACTTTGTCTTAAGTCTAGCACTTGGAACTGGCTTTATTTTCACATCATCCAACGAATACACTCTTCTATCAATTACACCATTATTGTTATTTACATCAATGTTTCTTTGTAACCCTTGAGCTCTCTTTAAAATCTTATTCATTGCAGGTGTACAATAAATTATTCTGCCTTCACTTGGTACCCCTTGGTCATCCATCTTTTCCATTTGAGTATCGAACCATTCTAATACATTTGCTTCTGTTAAAACTGTATTATCAATTATAGCTCCATTAGATGCATAAACCTTAGCTTCTGAATATAGTTTAGAATATCTGTACGAATCTTTTTCAGGTATAGCCTGTTCAGTTTCAAATACATTTTGAATATTTGCAACTTCTACTGTTAAATTAGTTTCGTCAATATCCATAGGATCAATAGCGAATTCTATATCTCTATCATGTGCTAATTTTTTGGGTTCCCAATCATTACCTATAGAACCTGTATTAAATCCCATAGCATTTCTATTATGGTCCTTATAGCCACTTACTGTAATGTTAGGTAGTTTAATAGTTTGTGCATTAATAAACTTAACCTGTGGATTAGATTGCTCTAAATCATAAGATGTTAACTCCCTTGAATATTTTTGTTGTAATTCACTTTCAAATTGTTCAGCATAACTGTATACTGCCATTTAATTCATCTCCATTTCTAAAATTATTTATTTCCAAATGCTTTAGCTAAAGCATCACTTGGACCTTCTTTTTGTTTTTGTCCATCAGCACCGATTTTAAATCCTTTTTGCTGTTCTTGTTGCTGCTGTTCACCCTTAAAGCTTGGGTACTTTTCTAGTACTTTATCAATAGCCTGTTCTATAGTAACTTCTTCTGTAACCATAGCTTTAGCAAGTACTACTACATCATCAACTGAATTAGCTGTAACTCCCTTCGATAGACAAGTTACCTTTGCTTCAAGAGCTGTTGCTTTTTCCTCTGCTGCTATTCTTGCTTTTTCTGCATTAGTAAAAGCTTCATTCTTCTTTTCTTCTTCTGTCTTTTGACTTTCTTTCCACTCGTTATAAGCTTTTATTTCCTCTTTAGAAAGTTGACCTTTGGTTGCTCTAGAAATTCTTTCTTTTACTATTGTGTCAAGCTCAGCCTGTGTAAAAGTCTTTTCTTCCTTTGTTTCTTCTTTTGTCTCTTCATTGGTTTCAGTAGTTTCTTTAGTGGTTTCTTCTGTGCTACCACCTTCACCTGCTCCATTATCAGCTTGAAAAAACATCCTTTTAAATCTTGAATTTTTAATAAACATACATACCTCTCCGTTTATAGCCTGTCGGCTGTTAATTCCATGCACAGTTTAGAGCCTTAAGCACGTTTTGGGCATAATAAAAAGCCTTAGTTTCCTAAGACTTATTCCTTACAAATTGTCCATTTTTAATAAATATAGTAAAATTTTATTAAAAGGGGGTGAATTTATGAACAAATTGGATATTTGTCCACAAGAATTATTTCATCAAAATTCTTCTAAACTTATTGATGTTTGTATAAACGGTATAAATACTAAAGTTTTAGAACTAAACGATAATCACGGGAACTACTTAGCAATTATCGCTGATGATTTAAAAAATCCACATGGTATTTGTGGTCAATTTATACTTGATCATTGGATTAATGAAATTGATTATGACTTATATCAAGACAATGTTGCTATAATCAAAGCCTACTACTAATGATTATTCTATCTTATTGGTTTAATTTTAGATTTTGACAATTTTGATGTGTGCTCATCTACTGTTTCACCAATTGGAGGTATTAGATTGCTTGCACTTCTAGCAAACTCTAGTGCCTCCTTTAAGTCTTCTGTAGTTTCGCAATTAACTTCAATATGGCAACAACCTATTTTGCCATCTCTTAAAAAATCAAATTTCACATTTTTAATAAGTTTATTTTTTTCTTCCATTTCCTTTTCCTCCTTAATTTTAGGTATAATAAAAGCACCTACTCTTTATTTAAGTAAGTGCTTTACATATTATTATACTTTTCAATAGCTTTTTCAATTAATATTCTACATTCTTTAATCTCTTCTTCTGTAGCCTCATTTTCTTCTATAGCTTCATTTAAAGAAAATCTCATATTTTCTATTGATATTAATTGTTCTAATTTTAAATGTTCCTCAAATGTCCATCCATGTGCTTGTAACATTGGCCAATCTGGTACAGTATCTAATCCAATCTCATATTTTATTAAACCCTCTTTATATTTCTTTGGAGGTTTAATTTTAAGCAATTGCTCTTTCATTAAAATTTAATCCACCTTTCTATATACCATATTATATTTTTTAGAAATCTCTTCGTTAACATCATTTAAAAATATGTTCCAGATATTAAATATCTCTTTTTCATCATTTAATTGTGGATATTTTTGTGCAACCCTATTATAAATCTTATCGTATTCTGAATCAAAAGCCATATATTTAAAGAATCCAATATTCTGATTATTTCTATCAAATAAGTACTTATCACCATTAGCACATTCTAAAGTAAGTGCCTTTACAGAATTATAGTGCATTATTTTATCAATATCTGCTCTTGAAAAAGGAGCGCTTGATGGATGATTATGTGTAAGCGTAATACTATTTTCTTTACTATTTTTCAATATTTTTAGAACTTCCTTATTTAATATTACTTCATCATTCTTACTACCTTCTAATTCATAAGCTAATTTACTTGAATTTATATCTAATAAAATAACCTTTTCCCTATCGTTTTTACTCATAAATTCGCTTAATTCTGTATGAATATTATTTAATTTATCAGAAATATTTTGAGACACCCCTAAATGTTTATCCCACTTAACATTTGAATTAACAAATTTATTAGGTGTATTAGGGTTTCCTATAATGCTATCATCTTTTATCCTAATTTTCTGTTTTAAGGACTTCCACTTCTTAACATCATTGTACTTCAATTCCTGAAACTTATCAATTGTTTCTGGTACTTCATTATCTAATACTCTTTTAAACTTTTCATATTCTTTTAAATCTGCTTTATGATTTATTTCTTTAATACTTCTTATGTCAGCTTCTTCCCTCTTGTAGTTCCTTCTAAGTTGAGGATTTCTTTGAATAAGCTCTTGAAGTTCTTTTTCGTATTGTCTTACTTTCATTAATGCATCTTCTTTATTTGTTTCGTCTGTAGTGCCTATTTTAAATCTTTTCCACTTTCTTATCTGCCTTTCTAAAGCTCTTTGTTTTTGTTCAACCTCATAAGTTTTAATAGCCTCTTTACCATCAGGTACAGTTGGTAGAGAAGTTATCCCCTCAAAATAAGTTATTAAAGTATGTCTACAATTAGCATGTAAGAAACCTTGTTTAATTGCTTCGCTTAGTAAAGGATACTCACCATCTGATTTACTACCATGACTAAATATATCATCAATAAGTACTTTCCCTTGCCACTTCTCACACATAGCGCAAGTATTTGCATGAGCGCTCACAACCACTAAATGTATTCCAAACTCGTCTCTTTTCTTACCTTCTCCTAAGAATGTTGCCCTTTGACTTGCTGTTCTTAATGCCATTTCTGCGTAACTAGCTATATTTACCCTAGCGCCATTCTTATATTCTATACAATTAATACCCTTGTCTAAGAAGTCCTTAGTAGCCATATCTATAGCTTGATATAAGCTCTTAGTACCTGATTGCATATATACATGAGTTTTAAATATTGTTTGCCTATATACATCATCCATCTTTCTAAGTACAGCATGCTGAGCTTCTTTTAAATCTCTCTTAACTGTATCTTGTAGTGCGTTTAATTTCTTCTCATTAAGACCAAAGAAGTCCTTATCCTCTGGTACATTACCTTTATTTATTGTTTTCTTCTGTCTTTCTGCTATATCATCAGGCAAACCAACCTTAGCTTCTTCTTTAGCCTCTTTTGCCTTTTCAAAACTATTAACTAAATCATCTACTCTATTTTCACCCTTGCTAAAACTACCTTGTAACTCTCTTTCTATTGTTTCTTCTATTGTATTAGAATAAGAGCCTATTATTTCTTTATTCTTCTGCCTATACTTTTCCATAGACCTTAGCTTGGATAACTGCCATTGTTCCCATTCAAAACCTTCTTTAAGTTGTTCAGTTTGGTGAAAATAAAAAGCCCTATGCATACTAGAAATCAAATCAAGCTCCATTTGCTCGAATATCCTTCTAATGTCATAAGACTTTTCTCTTTCTTTAGCTGCATTATATTGTATAGACTGCTTAGTTATATTCTTAAGTATTTCTCCTAACTTACTAGGATTATTCTTCTTGTCCATTTAAATCATCCTCATTATTAACTGGATCATCTATATTGTTTAGTTCATCACCATCTACTACCTTTGGTTCTTCTGCCTCTATCATTCCATTTTGTTCTTTTATTCTCTGTACTTCTTCTGCTTTTTCTTCATCTGTCCATGTATCTCCATATAGTTCCTCAATACACTGTTCTACACTCATTATTCCATAGCTCTTAGCTTTACCTACTGTTTCTACTGTAGAATCAAAGTCTGGTGATGCATATTCTCCAAAGGCTATTGTTGTTTCATATTCTCCAACTGACTTACTATTAAGCACATCATTTGTCTTAAGAACTATATTAACTAACTGAGGTATCACTTCTGTTAATATATCTACCATCTTATTTCTAGTGTATAGAGTTGCTTTTTCTTTTTCTCTTTGTGCCTCTGCATTATCTGTTTTCTTTAAGTCTATACCTAATGTAGAAGGAGATATAATACCCTGTAAGCACATATCAATAGCATTAGCATAACTTTCTACATAAGCTAAATAATTTATATCAGCTTGTTTCATGTCTATTTGATTATTTACATCTTCTGACTTATTAGAACCTACCGCAATAAACTTATTATCAAACGGATTAGGTTTAAGCATCTCTCCAGTGCTAGGGTCACATGGTATCAAATCTTCTGGAATATACTTTTGAACTCTTCCATCCCTAATTGCATCTATCCATTGACTTATTACCTCGTCCAAAGCATCAAAGCTATCTGATTTACTATCAAATATACTCTTTCCTCGTCCATCCCACTTAGGAGACTTAAAGAACATCAATGGTACCGCCATAATAAAATCACCATCAAATTCAACATTAAGTAAATCTGCTGTATCAGGTATTGTTGATAGTGGGACCTCATTTTCTTTATCATCTACTAACCTATATCTAACATATCCTTTACCATATGTCTCAATGAGCTTATATTGCCTATTCTTAAGGTTATAAAATGTAAAGAATTTTACCTCATATAACCTATCTCTTCTCCTAATACACTCTACCCTATCACCGTCAAAGTATTCAATGATTGGATAAGGTGTAATATCAGTATCTATTGTAATTTTAAATGCTCCATCCCCTGAAATTAAGGTTGATGCTATAACATCCGGTAACATATCATTAAACTTATTGTCTTTCCTAATCTCTTCCCATGTATTATTAAACTCTTCTTTAGCCACCTCTATCTTATCAATATCAGATACTACTATATCACCTAATTTATCAACTATTATTGCTGGTAAACCGCTGTGTATCTTTCTAATACTTAAATCTTTGCTAGGTACAGCACTCCAAAACCTAGCTTTATTTACTGGATCACTACTTATGTTCTTAAAAAACTGGTCTAACTCATAAGCTTCACCCCTATACCATATCTTATTACGCATTAAATTAGTTTCGTAGGTATAAGCTTCTTGAATTGTAATTTGCGTTGACATTGCTGGTTGTATATTCAATAATTTTATTGCTGCTTTAGTTGCCATATCTTTAAACCACCCCATTTCTATTCCTCCTTATAATCTCCTATCATCTTTCTAAAAGGTATCCATGCATATTGAGAACTATTAATTGTATGGTCATTAGCATCTTCTGGCTCATACTTATCGTCTTTCCAACTATAGACTTCTAACTCTCTTATATGCTCTACACAAGTATCTAAAACATAATAGAATATCTTATTATTAGTATTAAGCCAACCTAACATTAAGTGTATTCTATCTATAATAGTTATCTTCTTATATGAATTAATAAAGTTATATATACAAGGATTAGTTCTCTTAAACTTCTTAAGCTCCATTATTGTTGCTTGGTCAGCACAATCAATAAATACATCTCTAGCAAATCCCCAGTCTTGTCTATTCTTTTCTAAGAACTTAAAGAACTTAGGCGCTATGTCACTAGGTGCTAATGGTATATCTAAATCCTTATTGTTATATACTTCTTCATCTAACACCACTAACTCTTTATTACTTGTAATACCTGAGAAAGTAAATGCAAATGTATCTGGACTTTCTTGGCTGTATGCTGTATCAAGTCCCGCTGTAAACTGAATGAACTTAAATTTCTTAGCCTTTTCTTTTGTAATTACATTATTCTTTCTTTCAAAGTTAGAGAATATAAGGCCTGTTGCTCTACCTCTTAACCCTAATATCTTATTCTTATATAACTTAGTTCCTTTAGGTGCTGATAGCTTCTTTTTCTCTATATCTTCTTCACTTAAAGATGCATTATCATAAAAAGAAAAGAACCAATATGTCCAGTTTGGCTTTTCCTCACTGTTCAATTGCTCCTGTATCTCTTTTGGTACATCTTTTTTATACTTCTCTAATGGTCTACTACAATTTATAAACTCACTATATACTTGTAAGTTAGGGTCATCCGGATTAAGTGTACCCATTAGATAGTCATTTCTAGTGGATATTTCTCTTACAAAATCTATACTAGCTGTATTAATTTCATCTATAAGAACACAACCAAATTGAGACCCTAGAACCATTTCCCATTTATCCCTATTGTCATATCCTAGTATATATATTATCTTATCACCATTAGGTGTTGTATATCTTATATGTGGAATCTTATCGTCCTTATCTCCATTACCATTATACTTAACTGAATCTCCAAATACATCTTTAATCCCATATTCTTTATTTATGATATTCTTTTCTGCAACCCCTGTTGTTTTGGCTGCTATAACATGCATTTTTTTAGGTGATTCAGCAACCTTTAACATGAACTTAGTAATGCCTACTGTTGTTTTTCCAGCTGCCGTTGTTCCTTCTAAAAATTCAACTTGTGCATCATGTTCTAAGAAATCCAGGTATTTATCAGATAAATTATATTCATTACTCATTATGCCTTTTCCTCATTTGTTCAAGTATTGAATCAATCTTTGTAGTAGTTTCAACCTTAGTTTTATTTTCACTCTCAACCTTATCTACAAATAACCTATATCTTTTCCCTAATAATTCAGCTGCTTTCAATCTATCTTTTTCAGATGGTGTCTTATCAACCTTAGCATATCCACCTTCACAAGCAATAACAACTTCTTCTGATGTTTCATTTCTCATAACCTTAGTTAGATACTTCATTACTTCTGTTGCATTGGCTATGCTTTCATCTTCTATTTTTTTAAGCTGTTCATCTATATAGTTTTTAACCTTAACATTTCTTAACATTCTAACTGCTGCTGATGCTGCAACACTATCTTTCTTTACATTAGGATAAGCTTTTTTGTAAGCTCTAGTGGCATTTAAATCCACTAGGTATTCATTTACAAATATTATTTGTTTATCTGTTAGCTTCATAACACCACCACCTCTCTTATATTTTTTAAAATTATTCTTCTTTTGATTGTACTGAGCCACCTATATTGACACCATGTGCTATAACTATTTGTAAGGCTTGCTCTTCATTAAATCCTGATTCAATAAGTCCATTAAAATAATTTCTTTGTATTTTAGATGCCATTTGTATTGATTGCAACACTTGATCCATTCTATTATTTATATCTTCCATAGCATGTCTAAATTCTATTCTTTCCATTTCTTTTTCAAATTCATTCATTTCATTATCCTCCATTTAATTAATTTCTATAATAAACTTTATTCCATATATAAACCTACAGTTACCATATAGTGTGAAGAGGGATATTCACACTCCTTCTTTTTTTAATTCATTTTACTGTAGGCTTGTATATAAAATAAAAAGAACCCTATTTCTAGAGTTCTTAAATTTAACTTTGTTTTATTAATTCACCTATTACTTTCGCTGCTAAATCACTGCCTTTATCCCATCCTGCTTCTAACGCTTTTTTGCCTATATGCTTTGCTTTTTCCTTACCACTTAATGTTTTTTCTAATCCTATCTTACTTTCTACATATTCTATACCCTCTTTAGTTATCAACATGTCATCTAAAAGTATAGAATGAATTTTATTGCCTATACCACCTCTCACAAGTTTCACTCCTGTTATATATTCTTCATTAATTAATTTTACTATAGCTTTTGCAAAAATTTGATATTCAATTCCTATAACATCTGCCTTAATATTTGTCCTCATGTCAAAGTCTTCTTTTTGATATTCTGTATATATAGCAACTAACACCTTTTGTTTAGAATCTAGTTCCATAACCATTCTCCCCTTTTATTTTCTAATGTACTAATTCTACGAAAACCTTTAATTTCCTCCCAAAAAAGCACCCTAACTAGTAGGATGCTTTAATTTAGTTGGCTAGACTTACAATCCTGTGTAATCCCTGCTGCAAGCTAACCATATGAAAGAGGGCTTATTAATTTTTTTCTTAATACTATTATACTTCTTCTATATTATATTTTTGTCCCAATTTTGTCCCATTTTTGTCCCAAGTTTTTAAATATTATTTTTTATTAACTTTTTCTTTGTATTGCGAACCAAAAACACCGTAAAATTCAATTAAATAATACGGTGTTTAAACAAATGTAAACTATTAAACTTAAGTTAGATATGCTGGAGGATGTTCTTTTAAATATTTCGCAGCCTTTTGTATGTCCCATTCTGTTTTTTTTAATGCCTTAAAAGCATCCATCAACCCGTATCCAGTGATCTTACTTACTTCTACAACTTTTGAATATTGACTATTGCTGCCCATAAAGCTCACCTCATTTTTACCTTTTTATTTTAATTTATTATAGTAATAATTATACAATATATTCCGATTGAATTCATTATATAATACTTTTAAAAGGTAATTAATAATTACTGTATTATTCAGTTTTAAAAGAACATTTATAAACATTATCAGTACTTCTAGTTTCAGTAGTTAGTTCTCAATATTTTCATAATCTAAACTAATATATTACTATAATTAGCTATATTCTCAACTAACTCTTCTCTTTTCCTATAAGCAGTACTCCTAGCACCTCCATACATCTCTACTGCTATCCAATCTATTGATTTAAGCTCTGCATATTTCCATTCTATAAACCTTTTACTTTCTTCGCTTAACATAGAAAGATTATATTGCATATCTTGAATCTGTATCTCTATTTCTCTTATCCTAGCATTTATCTTAAGCATTTTTTTAACTACATACCTATATTCCTTTTCTAAGTTTTCTATATACTTAATAGTTTCTCTTTCTGCTTCACCAGAGCCATCCGAACTACTTTGTATTTTATCTCTAGAGTAATCTATCCCCATATTCAAACCAGTTTCTATTTTAAGATTTTTTAGATTATGAATTTCTTGTTTTATAGCTTCTTGTTGCTTGTACAATAATACAACTTTATTTTTAAGCTTTTCTATTAATTTAAGTTGTTTAAAATATCTGTATAACCGACCTTCGGTTTTTCTAAATAACTCCTTATCCATTCTATCACTCCTATCTAGTTCCAAAAAACATTATTGCATCTCGATACAATTGAACGAATTTACTTTTATATTTTCTTTAACTGCTTCTTTAATAACATTTTCCTTCTTTGATAAACTGAACCTTTCAAACTTTTTCCCATCTGAAGAACTTAATTCAAAACTGCCATTTAACAACACACCTTCAATTTCAACTTCAAAATTAATTATCATCTAACCCACTCCTTTTATATACCTTCATCCAATCATCTATACGCATTGTGACCATTATTTCAGTATTATTCTTCTTATGAAATACCACTGGTAATTCTCCCTCTCTACAGTCTGCCTTAGCCTGTGCCATTGCATCAAATATATTTAATTTTTCCACATGTTTGGCTTCTATATGAATACCAGGTAATCCAACTACATCAGCATCACCATTAGCTCCACAGTACTGTTGCCCTCTCCTACAGTTATAACCATACTCTTTTAACTTAGATGCTAAAGCTCTTTCAAATCTTGCACCCTTTTGCTTACTGTTTATCCTCTTTTTCTCTGCCATTCTCTAGCACCTCAATTCTATTTTTATGATCTATTACTGACTTTACTAAGCTACCTTCAACTTCAACTGATTGCTCATTTAATCTATCTTGTAAGACATCTTTTTTCTTTAAATAACTAATGTCTCTAGCATTCCATACCGTTACTATTATTAAAAATATAATCGAAATTTCTAGCATTCTTCTACCTCTTTATTATTCTTTTCATATTCTCTTAAAAACTCATAAAAACACTCTCCACATTTGTCTTTCTCATTAATGCACCTGCTATTTGGACAATTCCTATTTGTTATATCTATAAATCTTATAAAATTCTCCTTTCCCATAAAAGCACATATTTGATATAAAAATTCTTCATCAGACATAGCATTAAATGGATTATTCATATCCTAACCCTCCTATATTAAACTTCCATCTATAAGCAGTACTGTCCAAGGTTCTTTCCAACTGCTTACATATCTCGAGAAATTGTCTACATTTTCATTGAAATCATTTATTTTATCTTCTTCTGTTTCACATCCTTCGATATTACCTTTTTTATATCTTTCTAGTGCTTCGTTATAGTCAATAACATCAGGACTTAATTCTTTTTCGTCTTCTTCTAAATCTGCAACAATTTCTTCATAACCTAACATTGCGTTCTCCTCATCATTTGCTATTATTAATGCGTAATATTCAAAATCATTAAATTCATAAAATTTCATTTATTTCACCTACCTATAATAATTTTTATAATATCTCTTTCTAGCCTTACTTACTGTATCTATCTTATAGTCATAGTAATCTCTATATTCTTCACGTTGCTTTTCTTGCTTTAGTTTTTTATCTTCAATAACTTTAGCCATAAACTGCTCTTTAGTTAAAGCTACTTGCCCCATATAAACCCCTTCCTTATTTTTATTTTTCTCTGTCTTGCTAGATGGAGTAGAAGGAGAAAGACTTCATCCCCTTCTCTATTAACTGCTTCTGTAATATCTTTTAAGCTTTCTCCACCATTCCACATATCTTTAACTTTATTAATCTCTTCTTTTTTCCACATAAAATTTATATCTTCTAAAATCAATTCCAATTTATCACCGCTTTACTTATTAATTGATTTTCATATGATAATATAAGGTTATAAAAATGTTCAAATTTATATTATCTTTGCATTATTAGTTATTGAGCTTTTATTTTAGATCCGTGTTTCATATTGAAATTATCAATCATTTCATTAACCATTTTCTTATATTCTTCAAAATCCTGTTTATTTTTTATTGCTGTATATGTGAACTTAGTTCCTTTTTTAGTAGTCTTGTTAACCTTCTTTACCTTAAAACCTTTTTCACATTCCTTGGTATAACAATATAACATTCCATAATCAAACATTCTTTTGTTATCTTTCTTAATTACTAAATTTAATGTTGGATACTCTATTTGATATTCTAATAACTCTACTTCTTCTAATGACAATTCTATCTCCCCTTTTTTATTACAAAATAAAAATACCGCAAAATCCATTTCTGAATAATACGGTATTTTAAAAACTATTCATTTTTACTGATTGTCTATTCTTAGTTAAACTTAGTTTAATGCAATATGATACTGTCACTTATATAAAGGTTTGTCCAAATTTAATATAAAGCTAAATCAAGTACTTTACTTTATATGATACTTTTATTTCTTTTTTACAGATATCATTGGAACTGATTTTTGATTTTCAAATTCTTTTAAGGTATCTTCATACAGTTCTTTAATAGATGGTTTTGCAGAATTCGCAATAGTAAATTCAAATGGATCAAATGAAGATATATTTATAATCCCTTTATTATGGAGATCTCTGTAATCTTCATAAAATGAATCCAACTTATATCCACCTATTTCTATACCATCAAAAATTGTTGTCACTATCTGTTTTTCTTTATCAAATCTGAATCTAACTCTCCCATCTAGATCATAGTACAAAACTTTTAGTGTGAGACCTCCATATATTGTCAGTATACTTTTAAAAACCACTTTAGTAACTTCTTCTTTAATATTACCTAAATTGTCATTTTGCACTATTTTTTCTGAAGTCTTATCAATTTCTTTCGATAATTCTAAGCTTTTAATATTTAACTCCATAGATTTTAAAAAACTTTTATCATCTTTAAAATCTGTTGGTGCATATAATTTGCTATGATGATTTACTACTAGATTATAGAATACAAAAAGAACAACTAATGGAAAAATAATAAGATATGCAACCAGAATAGTTTTTAACAAACCATCTAATTGTCCAAATCCTGTAATTATTGCTAAAATTGCATAAGTTAAGACTAAAAATAATGCCAGTATCCCTAAAGGATTTTTTGATAGTTTTTGTGCAGAAGTATAAAAATTTTCATCCATGACCAACTATCCCCTCTTTCGTTGCATTTATATGGAAATAGTATCATATTTTTATACAATCTGGCAATCATTTTTATACCGTATTATTCAATTTTCAAAGAGCATTATTCGTATTCTCAATCCTGATTATTAGTTCGCAATATTTTCATATTACTTATAATCTTCAAATCTCTCACAACTTCTAAAAATAAATTTACTATTAACCCATCTTTGTAACCTTTTGATTTCCTTTGGCGCATTCCACTTTTCAAAAATAGTTATATATGGGTCGTAACCTAACTCTCTAAGTTTATAAACTCTATCTAAATCTTGTTCGAATGTTGTATTAAAATTAGTAAGAACATAAACTCTTAATCTTCTACTATCAAATTTCAAAAGTGGTCTAAACTCTTTTAATTTCTCATACGTACTAAATTCGTAATTATCCCATGCAAAATGTATTATTTTTATCTTTAGTTTATTTATCATTTCTGCTTTTTCTTTAGTCATAAATCTAATATCCATACCTTGGTTTATATTTACTGTAGCTTTACTATCTATAAGTTGTTGTAGTAGGTCCTTCCAATCTTCACAAGCTAAAAGATTTGGATCCATAATCTCAATGTTTTTTTGACCTCTCCAAAATTGGCTTAGGTCTGCAACCTTCTTACTACACTTACCTTCTTTTTCAGCTACTATACAAAATTTACAACCTCTTGGACAACCTCTTGTTAAAAATCCATAAGCTGTATCTTTTATCTCGTATAAATCATAATCAGGATATATATTTTCTATTTCAGGTGGTAACTCATTTTTTAAGTCGTAGCCTGTACCACCTTTTATTATTTCATTAGCGTTTATAACCTGGTGAAAATCTTCTGTGAAGGTAAATACCTTACTCATATATACTCTGTCATATGAATTAAATCCAAAGAACCATTCTACTTCATCACCTATGCTTTTGTGATATGCTGATATTTTCATTAATGCTAAGTTGGGAAAGTTATGTCCATCAACATCTATTAACCCTATTTTCTTTTTCACTCCTTAACCTCAACTTTCTTTTTAAACAATATCTCTAAACTCTTCTTATAAATCTTCTTTATGATTAATAAAATCCTCTCTTGCTGACTTCCAAACCATTCTACTAACAACATGAACCTCTTTTAAATACTTAACCATTTCTTCTAATCTGTCCTTAAGCTCCGCTCCTTGCCCTCTAGTTAAATCTTTTCTTACATCACAGCGTATCTTTGACCATCTGTTATAAGCTTGTAGACTATCTTTCATAAGATTATAAGCTGTTACTATGTCGTTTTCTTGTAGGCTCTCAAATCGTCTTGTAATACTATTAAATAAGTTAACCTCTGCGGTGTATTCTTCTTCATATGGTGTGTTACTCATTTAAAATCAATCTCCCCGCCATACACGCCCTTATTACATCCTCTTTAATATATTTATCTCCGTTAACTTTAACGCCTTTTAATAGCCTGTCCACTGCATTTCTATTTACATCTAATATTGTTCTTATTTCTTCTTTAGTTAGTTCTTCATTTTTAAATACCTCATTAAGCTTATTTTGAAAATTTAACTTTAGTTTTATATCTAATTTATGCCCTTTAGAACCATGTACACCTCTTGTACCTCTATGGCACTCCTGGCATAAATCTATATGATTAAATTTACAATTTTCTAAAGGTTTATTTTGACTCCTAAAAACTATGTGATGTAATTCTGTTGCTCTTCTACCACATATACATATCTTCAATTATTCATCCTCCTTACTTAATTTCTATTTTCTTTTTTAAAATAAGCTCTAAATGCTTTTTATATTTCTCTTCTACAATATTCTTAGTAAACTCATTAGGAGCTTCTATAGTTATTACTGGACCATCTGTAATATTAGAATTTATAAACCATGTTCTATAACCAACCTCTCCAACTTTATCAAAAATACTTTTATGGTATTCGGTAGGAAATGATAGAGGTGGAAGGATAGATATTTCTTCTTCTCTTTCTTTTCCTTCTTTCTCATTTTTATCATTCTTTATATTCTTATCATTCTTGTTAGGTGTTACCTCTTTGTTACCTCTTTGTTGGCTGTTTGTTACCTCTTTGTTAGTGCTTTGTTGGTTGTTTGTTACTTGATTGTTAGTATCTTTGTTAGTTATATATTCGCCACCTTGGTAAAGCCCCCAATTTAGTATTGTTATGAGCCTTCCTGTCTTTGTTACTTCCTCTGTTAGAAATCCATACTTTTTAAATTTAGTGATAGCACTTCTAACATTTTGTATTGAAATTCCTTTGCCACACCTTGCAGTTATGCTCTCAAGTGAAGTTACTAACATACCTGGTTCAGCCTTAAATTGTGTTCCTTTCCACTCCCATTCTCTTCCCTTATGATTAGCCAGACCTAGAAGGGTTATTAATATAACTTTCTGTTCAGGAGTAGATTGTTGCCATATAGCTTTTTCAAATAAGCATCTATGCAGCTTAAACCACCCTTCTGACATTTACTTACCTCCTACATTTTTTTCTTTGAAATAGTGTTAATTTTAATATTATTGTTTTCTATTCGCCATAATATCAAGCCTCTATTTTATTAAGTAATTCTATAAAATTCCCGTACTTACCATACTTATCTTTTAGATACTTTTCCATAGCCTTTTTAATCTTAGTTATAGCAACTTTTTTATTAGAATTTGTGGTGTACAAATATCCTGTTACACTATCTTTTAATCCCCTGCTATGATAATTCATTTCGTAACATCTAACTTTATTAAATATGGTATGAGTAGAATACTTTTCATCTTTAGTTTGTAATGTTGTATAATTTAAATTATCTATAACCATAATTTGATTATCTTCAAACTTTTCTTTTGTAGCTATAATTGGATAAGTTTTAACAATTGTTTTAACTAATCCAGTTTCATCTAATTCTATGTTGAAGTAATACATTAAATCTCCGCTTTTAATCTCCACAAATACTCCCCCTTACTTTTCTGCTTTTTGGCAATTAATACATAGAACTTTCTTATATTTTGCATTGCTGAATTTTGCTACATTTTCATTTACATCAACACCACATTTAGAACACTTATGAGTTTGCAAATGTTGGTTATTAGGCTTGGATATCGTAGTTTCTTTTTTTGTATCCCCATATAACTTTTTGTTATAATCATCTGAATGTACTTTATCTGTATCATCACCTGTTGGAATTGCAAATAATTTAACTAACATATTTTTATAAGCATAAGTTTGCGCTTTACCTACTCCTTTATCTTGTGTATCAACGCCTGTACCACTTGCTATAGTAACTATTTTTTGAGTAGTATTATGAATGTTTATAACCTCATACTTAACATCAACATCTGATATTCTGTTATATTTACTTTTTCCCTCATTATCTACAGATACTAATTCATCAGTTCTCTTATAAACTTGATCTACAGGAATAATAACTATGCCATACTTATTCATCTTTTCAGCACACACGCCTATAACTTTTTCAGAGCTTATAGCTTTATAAGCATTATTTCCAAAACCAACCTTATCATCTTTTTGTAAATAATCTATTTCTGAACTTATATTTGCTATCTTCTCAAATAAATTAAGACCTTTTATTTTTTCATCAAACTCTAACATTATCTAATACTCCCCTTATTTAACCTTAATTGTTATAGTTTCAGTATCTTCAATATTTACAAATGGTAATACTTCGCCAGTTTCTTGATTTATTCCATCTTTAAATACTTTCTTAAGCTCTGTCTTATTTATTTCTTCCTTAACTCTTATAAGTTCTGGAATATTATCATTTAAGTATTTAGTTAATGCCTCTTCATTGGTATAATTCCATGTTTTAGATTTTCTTGCTGAAACATTACCATATGGCGTTGATAATTTAAATTTCTTATCCTTAGTTTTTTCATTTCTGTAATACTCTTCTAGTAAAAAGTTAAAGTATTGTCTATCTGCTTCATATTGCTTTAATTCAGCATCTTTCCATTCATTAATCCTTGATATTTCTTCATCTGCTATAGCTTTTATTTCTACTTGCTTATTTTCTATTGCTCTTAACTTTCTGAACGCCCATGTAGCACCCTCTAAGTCTTCTATTTTAAATCCTTCTCTTTCCTGAGCTAAATCATTTTCAATTAACAAATTCATTTCTAAGCCCTCCCTAATGGCATTCCTACTTTTATATAACAACTTGTACATAAGAACTTCTCTGTTGATGGGTTATATGTTCCATCATCTTTTGCAGCTAATTCCGCTGTTTTATATTCTCCACATTCAACCATTTCAATATATTCCTCTATTTCACTTGGCTTTCTGCCACAACATTTACATTCCATTTTCTAATCCCCCTATAATTCCCTTATTGTCTATATCTTCATTTTCATTTATAATTAAATTGGACATTTCATTTGGGTTAGCTTTTTTAAAGTTTCTATTCCTGCAAGATTCAGTTACTTTAAGTTTGCTAATCCTCTTTTTATTGCTACCTCGTAGATTACTTTTATAAGCATGTAACATTTGTTCGCTACTAGTTGCCCATTCTAAATTTTCAACAGAATTATTAGTTTTATTTCCATCTATATGATTAACTGTTGTTTTATTTTCTGCATTTTCTAAGAATGCGCTTGCTACCAATCTATGAATTTTATAATCTTTTACTTTATTACCTTCACATAAAGCAACACGGTAATATCCATAATTATCTACTCTAGGTTTTAATATTCTAGGAGCTTTATATTTAATGCTTTTAACTCTTCCTTTGTTACTGATAAAATATTTATCATCATAACCTTTTATAGATTTCCATTCTTCATATTCTTTTTGAGCTTGTCTTAATGCTTCGTCATAAGCTAACCTTCCATTACTCTCTAAATAAATTCTTCTTGCTTCGTCTGCTATCTCTAGTTTTTCTCTCATTAGTACTCCCAAATCAGCACCTCCTTACTATTGTTAAAGTTATTCTCATTAGCGAAATTACATCTTTTAATGTCGTTTTTTTCCCATAGTCTATTCTATTAACTTTTATATCTCTTGTTACTTCTTCAAAAACTATTTTCTTTTCTTCTTCTGTGTTAAATCTAACTATGTTTGCTAGATTACACATACCTTTTACCTCCTTTTGTATTCTTATCCCCTTTATGGTAAAATTTTGTTTGAAAGGGGGTGTTTTTCATGGTTGACCGTATTGAAAAGGTCGCTACCTTATATATTCAATCTCATTACAACGTCAAAGAAATGTCATTACCAGAACTTATGAAACTCTTTGATGAAACTTGTGAAGAAATTATTGAAATAATGAGATCAACTAATAAAAATTAATTGTAATAAAGCTTTATTAATTTTGCTTAGAATTTCTTGAGCTGATTCAATAGACATGCCTTCCAAAACGTGAACTATTTTTTCAGCTCTTTCTAATTCATCCTGTTTTGAGAATAAAGGTAACCCCTTTTGTTCACCTGAACAGTTAACCCATTTTTCGCCTATTGCATTTGATAACTCATTTATAAATTTTGTATTTTCTAAAGGAATAATTGTATTAGCCATTTCTTCACCATCAAGTTTAATTTCAACCTCTTGACTTCTTACAAGTAAAGTTAAGTTTAATGTAGCCTCTCCTTTTCCTGAACGTTTTAAGTTATAATCAAGTACTCCTTCTACCTTGAAGTTATCTAATTTGATCTCATTGTTTATAATACTTACTGAATGAATTTTGTTGTTTTCCATCTGAATCTCTCCTTATTTAAATTTTAAATAATAGTACATTAAAATTGTGATGATGATTATATTAAGCGATAGATATATCCCAATACATATTCTTCTTCTTTTTAAGTATTGTTTATATATTTCTTGTCTAGTTGGAGCTGAATCTAAAAATATTTCTCTTGTTAACTCCTTTGTTTCAGTTCCATCTTCATTTTTTATAATCATATATTCTTTTATGCTGTTTTTCATTTTATATTTAAATAACTCCCTTAAAATTAATTTGATTATTAGCTTTTGCAATTTCCTCTTGTAGAACTATTGGAGCTTTATAGTTTTGAATAACCTCTTTAGCTAACTCAACATCTTTTTTCTTTATTTCTGCTATAGAAGACACTCCAAATTCTCTGTGTAACTGCTTGTACAAGTCTGAAAAAGCTTTTTTACTAAGAGTTTCATATGCCTTACTCTTCTTGCCGCCTAGTAAAGTAACTACTATTTTATTTGCTAAACTTGTTAATCTTTTGCTATCAGCCGTAGATAACTCGGTTGCATCTACAAACTCCTGAATTACTGTTACTTTATCCTTAACCTCTTTAACTTCTGCTTTTACTTCTTTAGTAAAATTGAATTGTAGCTCTAACATTTCTTCTGTTGTTAGCTTTTTGACTTGTGAATTAGAATTTAAATAAGCTTTTTCACACTCTATAAAGTACTTCCTTGCCTCTTTCCCTTTGTCATTGTTTTCTACCATACTTAACTCTTTTGCCATTTCGATAGTTAAAACATACTCTGTTCTCTTTGAACCTAAATTTGTTCCTTCACGCTCCACAAATTTATGGAATGTGGAAAAATCAACATTTTCAACAAATTCATATTTTTCTATTCTGTTTTTTATCCATGTCGAAAAATCTTGTTTACTTTCTAAAAACTCATGTAGCTCTCTAGCATCTACAAGTTGCTTTCCATGCTCGTCCATTATTTTTATTAAATCTCTTACCTCTTGTTTCATTTGAATTTTCTTATCCATTAAGCTTGTCCTCCTTCTTCAACTTCATCTTTGAACGTAATTGTACATTCCGGCATTACTGCTCTTATTAATTCTTTAGATTTATCCACCCCACTCGATACTCTAGTTATTACTAATTTTCTTTTGCCATTAATAAATTCTGTTGTTACCTCCATAAAATCCCTCCTAAATCAATTCTTCAATTCTAACATCAAGCGCTTCTGCTATTTTTTTTACAGTCAAAATTTTAGGATTGTTTCTCTCACCTTTTTTAATTTGACTTATTGTTGTCTGACTAACTCCGGTAATTCTTTCCATTTCATAACCTGTAATTTTTCTTTCCTCCATTTTTTGTTTTAATTTTTCACCATTCATTTACTTTAGTTACTCCTTCTTTAGAATTTATAAATTTCATTTACTTTTCGTTATTTACTATCGCAAACGAAACTATACTCTTATTATGCTTTCACATTCGAAAGTATACAAGTATCCTAAAAAGCTAATATATGTAATTATATTTGATTTGCTCCGTTTCCCTTTCGTATTCGACAGTATTCTTTGTTTTTTAATTTCATTGTCGAAAGTATTTTTCTTTATTTTACTTTCGTTTATGAAATTTAACTTGTATAGTATATATTGTTTTTGATATAATACTTTTATAAACGAAAGTATATGAGGAGAATAAAAAAATGATTAGTATATTAGGACAAAACATAAAAAAAATAAGAGAGTCTAAAGGTGTGAGCGCCTATAGATTATCTAAAGACGCTAATGTTGGTAATGCAACAATAAGCCAAATAGAAAGTGGCAAAAGGCAAACACTCAACGCTGATACATTAGAAAAAATAGCAAATGCACTTAATGTAAGCACAAATGAACTATTCAGTTTAGAAGAAGGACAAAAATATATAGTAACTGATATAGAAGAAACTATGAATTTAATCTTTTCTAGCGAAGGGTTAACTTTAGATAATATTGAATTATCCGATTTAGAAATTAAGCAAATACAAATGAATATGATTAATTGCTTTAATATTATTAGAATGCAAAGAGGTGATAAGTAATGAAAAGAGTTGCTCTATATTGTAGAGTATCTTCTGATGATCAAAAAGAACGTGACACAATCGAGAATCAAGTTGAGATATTAAATACTTATATTGAATTAAAAGAAGATTTAGAGATTTTCAAAGAATATTTAGATAATGGTGTAAGCGGAACAATTCCATTTGGCGAAAGACCAGGCGGAAAAGAATTATTAGAAGATGCCAAAAACAAATTATTTGATGCCGTTTTAGTTTATAAAATTGATAGATTTGGGAGAGACACCTTAAGCGGTCTTAATGCTGCAGAAATATTAACTAAATTAAATATAGAAATATTGAGCGTATCTGAACCATTTGATTTAAATACCCCAACTGGTAAATTTCAGTTTACGACCTATTTAAGCATGGCTGAACTTGAAAGAAATAATATACTAGACAGAATGTATATAGGTGCTACAAGAGCTGCTAAGATGGGAAAATGGCTCGGTGGTGTTGTACCTTATGGATATTTAGTAAATAGTGATGGTTATTTAGAAATAAATGAAAGTGAAGCAAAAGTAATTAGAAAAATATTTAATATGTACGTAGTCGATAAAATAAGCACTTTAGGGATAGCTACTTATTTAAACACCAACAATATTCCTAGTTACAGTATAACTAGAACACAAAAAACCAAAAGCATGACAGGAAAATGGAGAACATCTTCGGTTTTAAGAATTATTTCTAATACAACATACAAAGGTGTACATGAGTATGGCAAAAAAGCTACAAGAAGAAAAGAAACTATAATAAGAAAAGTACCAGCTTTAATAAGTGAAGAGTTATGGAATATGGCGCAAAAACAAAAAAAACAAAATTCAAATGAAAGCTTTAGATGCATGAAGAATAGGGAATATCTTCTAAGAGGCCTTATTCGTTGCGGACATTGCGGCAAAATTTATTGTGGAATAAGCTATAAAACTAAAAATGATGTTTATGCTTGTAATGGGAAAAGAAGTGCTGAACAAAATCGTTTAGGATTTAAGTGTACTTCAGGAAACATATTGGTTGATGAAATAGAGCAGGTTGTTTGGAATGATATATTACATTTTGTTAGAAATTACAAAAATGAAATAGAAAATATTAAAAATAATGATGATTCCAATAATTTAAGTGAAGTACTTAATCAAATAAAAAAAAATGATTCAATATTAAAAAACATTAAATCCGAAAAAAATGAGATTTTAAAATTATATAGAAAGAAAATAATAACAGATACTGAATTAGAAGAACAACTAAGTGATATCAATAAAGAAGAAAACAACATGAAAAGAATAATCGCCACAACGGAAAAACAATTAGAAAAATTAAAATCTAAAGATAAATTGCTAAAAGAATTAGAAATTAAGCTAGAGGAATATAATAAACGTATAGATTCTCTGAATTATGACGAAAAAAGAGATTTATTAAAAATTATAGTTAAAGAAATTATAGCAACTACTGTTATAGAAGGCTCTATTAAGAAAGTAACTGTTAGAGTTGTTTATAACTGGGTCAAACTTGACATCTTAACCGACATGGATTATACGAGGCTATAAATAAAAAATTACTTGGTAATGTTATAAATCCACTATTTCTTGTAATATTTATTTCTTTATTTTCTAATGGTTCTCTAAGTAAATCAAGTATTTTTTTATCAAATTCTAAAAGCTCATCTAAAAATAAAACTCCATTATGCGCCAATGTTATCTCTCCTGGTTTTAAATCTCTACCTCCACCCACTATAGAAATCGGTGTCGAATTATGATGAGGGTTTCTAAATGGTCTATTAGTTATTAGTCCCTCATTTTTCTTCAAAAGTCCTGATACGCTATATATCTTTGTTACCTCCAATGCTTCCTCAAAAGTTAAAGGCGGCATTATACTATTTATCCTTTTTGCTAACATTGTTTTTCCCGAACCTGGTGGACCTTGAAGTATTACATTATGATAACCTGCTGCTGCTATTGCCAATGCCCTTTTTGTAGTTTCATGCCCTGCTACATCTTTAAAATCTTCAATAGAACTCTCAGTAATTTCTTCATATGCATAACTACTATTTATAGGCTTTAAATCTTCATAAGTTAAATATTTAACTACTTGGTCTAAGTTGGAAAAAGAAAATATATTTACATTTTTTATAGATGAACATTCTACAACATTTTCCTCTGGTATTATAAATTCTTTAATATTTTCATCTATCCCTGCAAGTACAGACGTTAGCGCTCCATTAATCCTTCTAATCTCTCCATTTAGAGATAATTCACCTATAAACATATATTCCTTATTACTTTTTAATAAAATTTGTTCACTAACAATTAAAATACCTATAGCTATAGGCAAGTCTAACAACGAACCAACTTTTTTTATATTAGCAGGAGCTAGGTTTACAGTTATTCTTCCTAGAGGAAATTTAAATTCACTATTTATAATAGCACTTCTAACCCTTTCCTTAGCTTCCTTTATTGAAATATCAGGGAGGCCAACTATAGTAAAAGATGGCATCCCAGGCGTTATATCTATTTCCACCTCAATTATATGTCCGTCAATTCCATTAAATGTTGCACTCTTTAAACTTATGGTCAATATTCTCACTTCCTTATAAGATAATTACATCTATTGATTATTGACATAATTTAGTAAATTAATAATCACTGTTTTTAATTTAGTACTTTTTTGTCAATAATTTTGTTAGGAGGTGATTTTTTTGAAAGCATATAATAAATTAATAGGCTCATATGGTGAGGATATTTGTTCTAAAACCCTTAAAAACTTGGGTTATAAAATATTAGAAAAAAATTTCAGATGTAGGATGGGTGAGATTGATATAATTGCTATACAAGGCAATATTCTAAGTTTTATTGAAATAAAAAGTAGGTTCTCAGCTTCATATGGTAACCCATGTGAAGCTGTAACCTACTTTAAAATAAGAAAAATCATAAATACTGCAAATTATTATATTTTTAAAGAAAAATTTTTTAATATAAATGTTAGATTCGATATTATGGAAGTTATTTTAAACTATAATGATAATACTTATAAAATAAATTTTATTAAGGATGCTTTTAGATTATAGCTTAAGATATCTTTCAAAAATAATAAATTTATTATGTATCATATTGCGTCAATAGGTTCACTTGATAGTTAATTATCAGATGAACCTATCTCCTTGTCTGATACAAAATACATCTTAATTTTAAACCCACTTTTTTATATACTTAATATATTTTTCAAAAAACTCATCCTATGGATTTCACATGGTCCATATTCTAAAATTGCCTCTACATGTTTCTTAGTTCCATATCCTACATTTTGCGCAAAATCATAAACAGCAAACTCTTTATGATATTCTTTCATTAAATTATCCCTATACACTTTTGCAACTATTGAAGCACATGCGATTGCTGCACTTTTAGTATCACCTTTAATAACTGATTTATTTTCTATATCTATATTTTTTATAAGATAACCATCTGATAATATTAAATCTGGCTTAGGATTCAGAGATGTGCAAGCATCTATAAATATTTGATTATTACACACACCAATGCCCTTCATATCAATTTCTTTATTATCACAAAAAGCTATAGAATATGCTATTGCTCTTTCCTTTATTATTTCCGCAAGCTTTTCTCTTTTACTTTCACTTAATTTTTTAGAATCATTTATCTCTAATATATGATCATCCATACTATCTTCTTTTAATATAACAGCACAAGAAACTATAGGACCCGCTAGAGGACCTCTACCAACCTCATCAACTCCTGCTACTAAATTATAGATTCCAAAAGACTTATCGAAATTATACATTAATGCTACTCTTTCCTTCTCTGCTTTTAATTTATTAATATCTTTTAAAAGTTTTGTAGCTAATATATTAACATTTTTTCTACTGTCTAATGAAAGTTTTTCTATAATAGAGTCTAACATTTCTTCATCTATTTCTGATACATTTATTGATTTTACGTATTCATTTATATCTTTAAATTTAAGTGATGTAGTATCTATATTTAAAAATTCTATTACATTTTTCAAAAAAACACCCTCTTTATGGTCTTTCTAAAGAAATCTTTCCTATTTTACCTGATCTAAATTCATCTAATAATATAGCAGCTATTCTATTATAGTTTATTTCTCCACCTGATATTAAAGCTCCTCTTTTTCTAGCTATAGAATTTAGATTCTCTAATGGATCTTCATCTAAACTTTCTAGTTTATATCTTGTCATAAGCATTTCGGGAGCAATTTTCATTAATCTTTCTACTAATTTAAACGCAAGCTCCTCTGTATCCATTATTTCATCCTTTATAGCACCAGTAAATGCAAGATTTAAAGCAACTTCCTCATCTTCAAATTTAGGCCACAATATACCTGGAGTATCTAAAAGCTCAAGTCCAATAGATGTTTTTATCCATTGTTTACTTTTGGTAACACCGGGTCTATCTCCAGTTTTAGCTATATTATTTTTAGCCATTTTGTTTATAAATGTAGATTTTCCTACATTAGGTATACCAACAACCATAACTCTAGTTGTTATATTTACAAGTCCTTTAGCTTTCATTCTATCATGCTTTTCCTTTAGAAGGCTAAGTACTGCTGGTTTTATATTCTTAAGTCCGTCACCTTGAAGCGAATTCACTTCTATAGCCTTTACATCATCTTTAGTAAGCATTTTTATCCATTCTTTGGTAACCTTACTATCTGTTAAATCACTTTTGTTAAGTAATATAAGCCTTGGCTTTCCTTGAGTTAAACCTTCTATTTCCGGATTAGATGAAGCTCTTGGGATTCTAGCATCTCTAATCTCTATAACTGCATCTACAAGCTTTAAATTTTCCTTTATTTCTCTCTTTGTTTTTACCATATGTCCCGGAAACCAATTAATAGCCATACAATTATCCCTCCCTATTTTTTTATATAACAAAAAACGGGACTAAATTAGTCCCCGTCTTTTATAAGTACATATTACATTCTTTCTTTAACTTTAGCAGCTTTACCTACTCTATCTCTTAAGTAGAATAATTTAGCTCTTCTAACTTTACCTCTTCTAGTAACTTCAATTTTTTCTATAATTGGAGCATTTAGTGGGAATGTTCTTTCAACTCCAGTGTTGAATGCAACTCTTCTTACAGTGAAAGTTTCTCTTATTCCACCATTTTGTTTTTTGATAACAGTTCCTTCGAACATTTGAACTCTTTCTCTGTTACCTTCTTTAATTCTTACGTGAACTTTGATTGTATCTCCAACGTTGAATGCTGGTAAATCAGTTCTCACTTGTTCTTGTTCTATTAATCTTATTATTTCGTTCATGTGTAGTCCCTCCTTAGTTTTTTTTGACGTTCTTAACAATATTATATGACAGAGGACCGTCCGTACTAACACAAAGCTTATTTTAACATAAATTATGCACTAAATCAATAATTTTTATTTTAATAATTTAATGTCTTCTTTGGTTAATACAATCTTATCAAATAAGTCTTTCCTTCTTTCTTTAGTTATAAGTAGAGACTCACGTCTTCTCCATTTTCTTATATTTTCATGGTGTCCAGAAAGCAAAACCTCCGGCACCCTTTCATCTTCAAAAACCTCTGGTCTTGTATATTGAGGATATTCTAAAAGTCCATTATAAAAGGATTCTTCCATAAAACTTTCTTCTTTTCCTAGAACACCTGGTATAAGTCTACATATGCTATCAACAATTGGAATACACGCCATTTCTCCACCTGTTAAAACATAATCTCCAATAGATATTTCCATATCAAAATATTTATAGGCTCTTTCATCAATTCCTTCATAATGACCACAAACAAAGATTAAATTGTTTTCTTTACTAAGCTCTGTAGCCAAAGTCTGATTAAAAGTTATTCCTCTAGGTCCTAAGAATATAACCTTTCCATCATTATAATTCTTAACATGTTTTATAGCAGAAACTACTGGCTGAGCACTCATAACCATTCCAGCTCCACCACCATATGGATAGTCATCCACTTTTCTATGCTTATTTAAAGTGTAATCTCTAATATTAATAGCTTCAATATCTATAAGTCCATTTTCTTTAGATCGCCCTATAATACTATGATTAAAGATATCAAACATTTCTGGAAACAACGTTAGAATATTAATCTTCATCTTGCCATTCACCTGCTGGTTTAATAACTATTTTTTTATTTTCTACATTTATATCTAAAACTATTTCTTTAAGAACTGGAATTAATATCTCTTTATTACCTTTAACCCAATAAACATCATTGCTTCCTGTTTGAATAACTTCAAAAACCTTACCATATTCAAAATCCTGAGTATCTACTACTGTGCAACCTAAAAGATCTGTTATAAAAAAAGTATCTTCATCTAATTCAACTGATTGATCTCTAGTTATTTGTATATACTTAGTCTTATATTTCTCTGCATCATTCATAGAATTTATTCCTTCAAGCTTAAGTACAACTTTATCCTTTAGATACTTAACTTCTTCTATGTAATACTTTTTTCCATCGATATAAACATCTTCTAAATAATCAAATCTATACATATTATCTGTTAAAGGATGAACCTTAACAGCACCTATTACTCCATGTGTGTTTATAATTTGACCAACATTTAACATTTCGCTCATAACTTCACCTCATGTTTTATTATATATTTAAAAAGAGCTAGGTTACCCTAACTCTTCTTTAAATGATTTCTACAACTACTCTTTTGTTTTCTTTCATTGCAGCAGCTTTAACCACAGTTCTAATAGCCTTAGCTATTCTTCCCTGTTTGCCAATTACTTTCCCCATATCTTCAGGTGCAACCTTAAGCTGTAGGATAATAGATTGTTCTCCTGCAATTTCATTAACGTTAACTAAACTTGGATTATCTACTAGTGATTTAGCAATTACTTCTACTAATTCTCTCATAAACCTCTGTTTAACATAAGCTAAACAGAATTCACCTCCCAAGTATTATTTGTTAATTCCAGCTTTAACAAAAAGTCTTTTAACAACATCTGTTGGTTGTGCACCATTTCCTAACCATTTGCTTGCCTTTTCAGCGTCTATTTTAACTTCTGCTTCTGGTTTAGCAACTGGATTGTAGTATCCTATTTCTTCGATGAATCTTCCATCTCTAGGACTTCTTGAATCTGCAACAACTACTCTGTAGAAAGGAGCTTTTTTAGCACCCATTCTTCTTAGTCTTATCTTTACTGCCATGTCTATTTCACCTCCTTTAAAAAATATTATATATTTAACTCATAAAAGGTAACTTTCCAAAAAGACCCTTTTTAGCATTCTTTTGTAATGATTTCATTTGTTTCATTTGCTTTTTAGCCATTTCATATCCCTTAATGAGCTTATTAACTTCTTGAATTGTAGTTCCTGAACCATTTGCGATTCTCTTTTTTCTTGAACTTGAACTAGATATAAGATTTGGATTTCTTCTTTCCTTTGCAGTCATAGATTGAATAATTGCCTTTTGTTTTGCAATTTGCTTTTCACCTTCTGCAAAATCTATTCCTTCTAGTTGTTTTGAATTAACACCTGGCACCATTTCCATAAGTTTATTAATTGGTCCAAGTTTTTTCATCTGATCCATCATTGCAAGGAAATCTTCAAAGTTAAATTCTTGATTCATCATCCTATCGCTTAACTTTTTAGCTTCATCCTCATCTATTGCTTGCTGTGCTTTTTCAATTAGGGATAGTACATCACCCATTCCTAATATTCTTGAAGCCATTCTATCTGGATGGAAGACTTCTATGTCATTCATCTTTTCTCCAATACCAGCAAACTTTATAGGCTTTTGTGTTACATGTCTTATAGACAGTGCAGCACCACCTCTAGTATCTCCATCTAATTTTGTTAAAATAACACCTGAAATATCTAAGGTATTATTAAAGCTTTCAGCTACATTTACAGCATCTTGCCCTGTCATAGAATCCACTACTAAAAGTATTTCTTTTGGATTTACAGCAGCCTTTACATCTTCAAGTTCCTGCATTAATTCTCCATCTATATGAAGTCTACCTGCAGTATCAATTATAACTATATTTTGACCATGTTCTTTTGCATGAGCTATACCAGCTTTTGCAATATCTACCGCCTTTACCTTATCACCTAAAGTAAATACTGGAACATCTATCTGCTTTCCTACAACTTCAAGTTGTTTTATAGCAGCTGGCCTATATATATCACACGCTACAAGTAATGGTTTTTTATTCTTCTTTCTTAGGTGCAAAGCTAGTTTACCACACATCGTAGTTTTACCAGCACCTTGAAGTCCTACTAGCATAAATACTGTAGGTCCATTATCAGCGTAGTTAAGTTTACTTTCTGTTTGCCCCATAAGATTAGTAAGTTCTTCATTTACTATTTTTATAACTTGTTGAGCTGGTGTTAAACTTTCTAACACCTCACTACCAACACACTTACTGCTAACATTACTTACAAATTGCTTTACAACTTTAAAGTTAACATCAGCTTCTAATAATGCAAGCTTTACTTCTCTCATGGCTTCTTTTATATCTTTTTCTGTTAGTTTACCTTTACCTTTTAATTTTTTAAAGGCATCTTGTAATTTTGATGATAAACCTTCAAAAGCCATGTTAACCCTCCTATGCGTTTAATATCTCTTCTAGGGTTTCATTGATAAGTACTTTAGGCTCTTCCTCTATAGAATAGACATTTAGCTTATCAATTAAATCCTCTTTAAGTTTTTTTCTTATATTACTCTTTTGTAAAAGCTTTAGCTTTTCTTCATAACTTACTAATTGCTTATAACACCTTTTTGTTAAATCATGAATCGCTTGCCTACTAGTCTGATTTATCTCTGCAATTTCTGCTAAAGATAAATCTTCATTAAAGTACATCGTCATAATATCAAGTTGTTTTGCAGTTAGTAAGCATCCGTAGTAATCTAATAAAATTGATACTTTAAATCTATCTACCATATAATCACCTTGCTCACAAAAAAGATAATATCAGATTTCAAACAGAGTGTCAAGTATTTTTACTTAACACTTTGTTTTTTTGTTATTATTTTAATTTTAATTATGTGAAAGAAAATAATAGAGACAAAACAAGCAAGTATATCATACTACTTTCATAATATACCTCAAATTAAAGTAATGCTTCCGCAAAATCACTGGCATTAAATTCTTGAAGATCTTCTACCCCTTCTCCAACACCTATATATCTAACAGGAATGTTTAAAGAATTTTTAATCGCTATAACCACTCCTCCTTTAGCTGTACCATCTAACTTAGTCAAAATAATACCATCTATTGGGCAAGCCTCCATAAATTGTTTGGCTTGTATTACAGCATTTTGTCCTGTGGTAGCATCTAAAACTAATAAAGTCTCTTTTTTATACCCTACAAGATCCCTATCTATAATTCTATTTATTTTAGCTAGCTCATCCATAAGGTTCTTTTTATTATGAAGTCTTCCCGCTGTATCACAAATTAAAAGATCAATATTTCTAGCTTGAGCAGCTTTAATTGCATCAAAAACTACTGCTGCTGGATCGGATCCTTCTCCATGCTTTACTATATCTACATTAGCTCTCTTACTCCAAACCTCTAACTGATCTATAGCTGCTGCTCTAAAAGTATCTGCTGCTGCAAGTAAAACCTTTTTACCACTATTTTTAGATTTTGCTGCAAGCTTTCCTATTGATGTAGTTTTACCAACACCATTTACACCTATTACAAGTATTACTTCTTTTTCAGAAGTTTCATCCTTCTTGTAATCTCCTTCATTTAGCATATCTGCAATTACTCTTTTTAAAGCTGGTTTTACTTCTGCTACATCATTTATCTTTTCTTCTCTTATCTTAACTTTCAATCTTTGGATTATCTCCATAGTAGTTTCCATACCTATATCTGATGTTATAAGTATTTCTTCTAGTTCTTCATATAAATCTTCATCTATATTAATAGCTAAATTAAGAACATCATTTATTTTGTCAGTTAAATTGTCTCTTGTTTTTGTTAAGCCAGACTTTAATTTGTCAAAAAATCCTCCAAACATACAATTCCTCCTATGATTTATATTATTTTATTAAATATTCTTTATTTTGATAAATCTACTGAAACTACTTTTGAAACTCCTTTTTCCTGCATAGTAACTCCATACATTACATCTGAGGCTTCCATAGTCCCCTTTCTGTGCGTAATTACAATAAACTGTACATCCTTTGAAAATTCCTTTAAAAACTCAGCATACCTAAAGACATTTGCATCATCTAAAGCAGCCTCTATTTCATCTAGTATACAGAACGGTGTTGGTTTCATCTTAAGTATCGCAAATAATAATGCTATTGCCGATAAAACCTTCTCTCCACCCGACATAAGATTTATATTTTGAACCTTTTTACCTGGTGGTTCTACATTTATATCTATATTTGCAGTAAGTTCATCCCCTTCTGAAAGTATAAGTTCTGCACTACCACCTTTAAATAACTCTTTAAAAGTTTCATCAAAATAAGAATTTAACACATTAAAGTTTTCCTTAAATACTTCTTTCATCTTTTTTGTCATATCTGAAATCACACTTAATATTTCTTCTTTTGACTTTTCTAAATCCTCTCTCTGTGAAGACATAAAATTATATTTTTCTAAAACATCTTTATATTCTTCTATTGCACTTACATTAACAGTTCCTAATCTAAATATGCTTCCCTTTAATTTGACTATCTCATCCTTATGTGCACTTAAATCAACAATTTCCTTTGCATAATCTAAAGCTTCAGCATAAGAAATTTCAAACTCATCATTAAGTCTTGTAAAATGAGAATCCTTTTCAGATATCAATTTAGTATATACTATATCTTGCTTATGAACTTCTTCTTCTTTCTTCCCGATTTCAAGCCTTAAAAATTCCAGTTCTGAACTTATCGATTTTATATCTTCCTTTAATTTAATTTTATTAACTTCATATTCTTTAAATAGCTCTTCAGTCTCTTTTAGTGCTAGCTTAGTAGCCTCTATTTCTTCATTGTATTTATCTATTTTACAATGATTTTCTTCTATAAGTTTTTCATTGTTTACTATATTAACAGCTATTTCTTTAAGTCTAACTTCGTTGTCTTCTATATCTTTTTCTGCTCTTAAAAGTTCATTTTTCTTACTTAAAACATATTCATCAAGCTTTGCTTTGTTTACCTTTAAACTTGTAAGCTTTTCTTGATTTGTTTTTAAAAAATCACTTCCCTCCTTCATATAGTTTTCCAAGCTTATAATAGTTTCTCTAATCTCTTTTTGTTTTTTAGTAGCAGCTTCTAATTTTTCATTATTTTCTGCTAAATCATTTTTAAGTTTCCCTAATCTCTCACTACTTAATTCAATATCTTTTTTTGATATTTCAATATTGTTAGCTAGACTACTTTTTTCTTTGTTAATATTAGCTATTTCAGATTCTAACTTCGTAAGTTCAATATTTTTATAATGAACCTCATCCTTAAGATTTAAATTCTCTTCATCTAGATTTTTTATTTCTGTTTTTAAATCCTTAAGTTTAACTTCTAATTCTTGTTTTACATTTTTTAAATTTTTAAGCTCTAAAGCTAATTTATCTATTTCTGCTCTTCTTGTAATAACTCCTGAATTTTTACTATGAATACTACCACCAGTTAATGCCCCTCCTGGAGTTATAACTTCACCTTCTTGTGTTACTATTTTATAACTATAATTAGTTTTCTTAGCTACTCTTATAGCGCTATCGATATCTTCACAAATTAATGTTCTACCAAGAACATAATTAATACAATTCTCATACTTTTTATCAAAACTTATAAGCTCTGAAGCAACCCCTAGATATCCTTGTTCTAATGTTATATGTTTAGGCACTTCTATCTTTTTACCTTTTATTGTAGTAAGTGGTAAAAATGTAGCTCTTCCCAACCTATTAGCTTTCAAATAGGATATTAAATCCTTCGCTAAATTTTCATTTTCAACTATAATGTTAGAAACACTAGCTCCTAAAGCTATTTCTATAGCTACTTCATAGCCTCTTTTAACATTAATAATTTCACCTAAAACATGACAATGTTCCTTTGAAACATTAAGCTTTGAATTTTTAATACTCTCCATTATAGATTTAACAGCTCTATTATAACCTTCATATTGTTTTTCTAAATTTGATAACATATTAGAATTAGCTTCAAGCTTATTTATTTCAAAATTTATATTCTTATATTTTTTCTCATTTTCATTATTAATAGCTATAGATTTTGTAAGCCTAGTTTTATTATTTAATATTGTTTTTTGTAAATCCTCTACCTTTAGCTTTATATTATCTAAATTAACATTTAGCATATTTTTAGTAGAAAGATTTATCTTTAATGCATTCTCATAATTAGTTACATTATTTCTAGAGTTTTCTATAAGTGAAATTATAGATTTTTCCTGATTAACAAGCACTGTATTTTTATTATTAATATCTGATATTGTTTTTAAAACTTCAAACTCTTCATCTCTTTTTTCATTTAACGATACTTCTTTATCCTTAGTAGTTTCTAAAAAGAAGTTCTCTTTCTCTTTTAAATCATTTATTTCAGTTAAAATATTTTTTTCTTCTAAGCTTTTATTTTCTATTTCTAAAATTATATTTTCTTTAGATGATTTCAAATCATAATTTAATGCTTCTAGTTTAGTTTTGGATTCTTTATCAAGATTTATTAAATTTTTTATACTATTTATTCTTTCTTTTAAAATATCTATATCAGAACTTATTTTATTTATTTTTTCTTTATTTTCATAATATATATTTATTTCATTATTATGATTATTTTCAAGAATGTCCAAATTTTCATTTAACGTTCCAAGCTTTTTTGATTTAATTTCATAAGATATTTTACTTTTTTCGTTTTCAGATTTTAAAACTTCTATTGCTTCTTTTTGCTCATTTATATTTTTATCAATATTTCTCAAAAAATATACTATTAATGATATTTCCTTTTCCTTAAGCCTTTCTGAATAGCCCAAAAACTTATTAGCCTTTTCATTTTCTATCCTTAAAGGTTCTATTCTTTCTTCAAAAGTAGATATTATATCATTAATTCTAACTAAGTTTTGTTCTGTATTTTCTAACTTTTTTTCAGCCTCTATTTTTCTTGACTTAAATTTAACTATACCAGCAGCTTCTTCTAATAAATTTCTTCTCTCTTCAGGCTTACCACTTAATATAGCTTCTATCTTTCCTTGTCCAATTAGTGAATAGCCTTCTTTACCAATACCAGTATCCATAAATAATGCTGTTATATCCTTTAATCTACACTGTGTATTATTTAAAAGATATTCACTTTCACCTGATCTAAAAATTCTTCTTGTTATGGTAACTTCTGAATAATCTGTAGCAAGTTCTTTATCTGTATTGTCTAAAGTAAGTGAAACCTGAGCAAGTCCTACAGGTTTTCTAAAATGGGTTCCTGCAAAAATTACATCTTCCATTTTTCCACCTCTAAGAGTTTTTACACTTTGCTCACCTAAAACCCATCTTACCGAATCCGAAATATTACTTTTCCCACTACCATTAGGACCTACTACTGCCGTTACTCCTTTTTTAAATTTAAGTTCTGTTTTATCTGCAAAGGATTTAAACCCTCTTATTTCAAGAGATTTTAAAAACATAACTTCACTCCTTATTAAAATGTTGCCAAATATTGTCCCTATAGTATTTTAAGCTGTGCTAAAACTGTTCCTATTATACCTAAAACAAACATGGCTAATATAAATATCAATATAACTTGCATTGTTTTTTGTCTACTTGATTTTTTCATATTTATCTCACTCCTTATTCTATATTAGTTTATAGTAAATATTTATAAATATCAATAAGTGACTATTCAAAATTATCATCTACCATCACCTTTTCAAACATTAAAATACATAAATAAAACCTCTATTGCCCATTCTTTATATAAGAAGTTCTAATAGCTTGATTCAAAATTTTGATTATCACTTAAGAAAAGCCTTAGAGTTTTAACTCTAAGGCTATTTACCTAGATTCTACTATAAATTTTATAGCAGTCTTTTCATGACCTTGAATCTGAACTTCAGAAAACGCAGGTATGACTAATAATTCCATCCCATTAGGAGCTATAAAGCCTCTGGCTATAGTTATTGACTTTACAGCTTGATTTACAGCTCCCGGCCCTATAGCCTGAATCTCTGCGACTTTATTTTTTCTCAAAATAGTAGCTAATACCCCCGCTACATACTTAGGTGTTGACTTCGTCGAAACTTTTAAAATATCCATATATAACTCCCCCAATTTATATTATAGAAGTTATATTCGTTACAACAAAAAAATTTCCTTCATCTTTATTAAATATTTATATTATAATAGTTTTAATAAAATTTTCACTTTTTAAGCTTATACTATTTATATCAAATTTCTCTAATACATTAACTTTTAATTCTATATCTGATAATGAATTATCTAACTTTTTAAAATAATACTTTTTATTTGCATACAATTTTGAAATACTTCTATTACTTATTGTAACAGTAACTTCACCTTTGTAACCATTAAGTTCATTAAATAATTTATCATTTATTATTTTACTTTCTACAAGTTCTCTAAACGCTGCATGAAAAGGTCCCGCCACTACATCTTTCCCCAGATTTATATTATCTGTAGGTTGTAGTCCTATTCTGATAACATTTATATTTTTTTCAATATAAAGTTTATAAATTTCTTCAACAACTTCTACAGCTTTTTCTAATGAAAAAGGGTTATAATCTCCGTTTAAAAACATCTTTTCCATCATAGTATCTTTTATAGTTAGGGCTGGATATATTCTGCAAATATCAGGACCCATAGCTATTGACTTCTTTGCTGTATCTATAGATTTAAGTGCATCATCACCTGGCAATCCTACCATTATCTGATGCCCTAATATAAAGCCATACTCTTTTATAAGCCTGGATGCATCACCAACCTGTTCTGCAGTATGTCCTCTACCTGACTTCAAAAGAACTTCTTCGTCTAAAGATTGAACCCCTAATTCTATTATATCAACTGAATATTCTTTCAAATGAGTTAATATAAAGTCATCTATATAATCAGGCCTTGTAGATAATCTTATAAAATTTATAAGACCTTTTTGCTTATAATCTTTTGCTACTTGTAATAATTCTCTTTGCTTATTTATATCTATTGCTGTAAATGTACCCCCAAAAAAAGATACTTCTAAAGTAGCATCATTTTTATTTATTGTACCTAAATATTCTTCTATTGTATTTACAACAAAATCGCTATCTACTTTACTTTCTTCACCAGTTATCTTATTTTGATTACAAAACACACAATCATGTGGACATCCTTCATGTGGAACAAATATAGGTATTATGTAATGCTTTTTACTCATACCACTTCCTCCATCTTAGACAATGCATGTTTTGCTGCATTTTGTTCTGCTTCCTTTTTACTAAAGCCAGCCCCTTCTCCCATAATAATGCTGTCTATAAGAACTCTTGTGTAAAATTTTCTTCTATGTGGCGGACCTTCATATTTTACTAATTCATATATTATGTTTACTTCACCATTTCTTTGCATTATTTCTTGCAACTTTGTTTTAAAATCTAAAACTATTTCTTCATTTATTGCTTTTTCTATTATATTTTTAAAATTATTTATTATAAACTCATTAACAACTTCAATACCTTTATCAAGATATATGGCTGCTATAACCGCTTCAACACAATCTGCTTGTATAGATATTCTTTCTCTTCCCCCAGTAAGTTCCTCACCTTTGCTCATTCTTATCATTGACCCTAAGTTAAGCTTTTTACCAACTTCATATAAAGAATTTTCACAAACTATAAGAGCTCTTATTTTAGTAAGTTCACCTTCTGACTTATTTTTATAATTATTATAAAGATATTGCGTCATACAAAGCTGAAGCACTGAATCACCTAGAAACTCTAACCTTTCATTGTATTTAACATCTTTGAATTGATTAGCAAAAGAACTATGAGTTAAAGCTGTTATTATATGTTCCTTTTCATCAAAATTTATATTTAGGATTTTTTCTATTTTTTCAATATTAAAGTCTAACACCTTAAAATTCACTCCTTAAGGTTTATTCTTCAGTTTGTCCTCTAAACTTATAAAACAAATTCAAGAATAAACTTAAATTATTTTAGATTTAAGTAAAAATATTAAATCCCGCTACAGCGGGACTTAATTACTCTTCATTATGAGCCTTGATATAATTAAGAGCATCGCCTACAGTTACAAACTTTTCAGCTTCTTCATCTGGTATTTCCATTTCTAGTTCATCTTCAAGTGCCATTATAAGTTGCATTATATCTAATGAATCAGCTCCTAAATCTTCTATAAATGAAGATTCTTTAGTAATACTGTCCTCGTTTATACTTAATTGATCAGCTATTATCGCTTTTATTTTTTCAAACATCTATTGTCACCTCCTAATATTAACCTACTTAGATAATATTATATATCCAAATCCTAGTCAATATATCCTTGGATTATTCTTAAATTTAATTATTTTCTTCTTGTTTAACAGAAAGTTTTATCTTATCTATTAATCCATTAGAATAAAAACTTTCTGCTTGCCTTATAGCATTTTTAAAAGCTCTTGCATCTGAACTACCATGAGCCTTAATGCATATACCATCTACACCTAAAAATGGTGCTCCACCATATTCTTTATAATCAAATTTCTTTTTAAGAGATTTGAATACAGGCTTTAAAAATAATCCACCTATTTTGGTGAATGAGGATGCCATTATTTCATTTTTTAGCAATGAAAATATAGTACTTGCAACACCTTCATACATCTTAAGGACAGTATTACCTACAAAACCATCACAAACTAAAACATTTACATCACCTTTTGGTACTTCCCTTGGTTCTACGTTACCTACAAAGTTCAAATCTTCTTCCTTCAAAAGTTTAAACGCTTGTTTCGTAAGATCATTTCCCTTTTCTTCTTCTTCACCAATATTTATAAGTCCGACATTCGGATTTTTAACATTTAAAACAGATTCAAAATATATTAAACCCATTTTGGCAAATTGAACTAAGTAATGTGGTTTACAGTCTACATTTGCTCCTGCATCTATCACCATAAACGCTCCATTTTTACCTGGCATTATCGGCGCTAATGCTGGACGCTCTATACCCTTAATTCTACCTACTATAAGAGTAGATCCTCCCAAAAATGCTCCAGTACTTCCAGCAGATATTATTGCGTCACATTCTTTATTTTTAACCAGATTTAAAGCTTTAACCATAGAAGAATCTTTTTTCTTCCTTATAGCCATAACTGGATGCTCATTTGGACTTATTACTTCTGTAGCATTTATAAGCTTAATTCTAGATAAATCTGCTTCATGTTTATCTAATTCTGCTTTCAAAACTTCTTCAGGCCCTGTTATATAGAACTCTATATCCTTAAAATCCTTAAGTCCTTGTACTACTCCCTCTATAACAGCTTTAGGTGCATTATCTCCACCCATACCATCAATAGCTATCCTCATATTTTTCACCCCTTTTTTTCTCTATATACAAAGAAAAGAAAGTCATAAGACTTTCTTTATTTTTCTGAAGCAACTACTTCGTGACCTTTGTAGTGTCCACAGTTTTTACATACTCTGTGAGCCATTTTCATTTCGTGGCATTGTGGGCATTCAACGATACCTGGTATGCTTGCTTTAAAAGTTTGAGCTCTTCTTGAGTCTCTTTTTGCTCTATAAGTCTTTCTAGCTGGATTTCCCATTGTAACACCTCCTTATCAGTTAAACAATTCCTTAAGCTTAGCAAGTCTTATGTCTACATCTCCTGAATTACAACTACAAGTAGTTAAATTAAGATTAGTTCCACACTCTTGACAAAGCCCTTTACAGTCATTGTTACATAATCTCTTGATAGGTAAGGTTGAAATTATGTTGTTTATTATAACCTCATTAATATCTAGTCTATCATCGGTTATTACAACAATATCTTCGTCCTCATTATACTCTTTGTTATTTGTAAACTTTTCTACTGCATCAATATCAACAGTATATAAAAAGCTACTTAAGCATCTTGAACACAAAAACTCTAGTTCAGTGTTTATATGAACTGTAAGCTCTATGATACTTCCAATTAATCCTAACTCACCAATAACATGTACTGGTTTCGTAGCTTTAATCTCTTCACCTTCAAAATCAAATGATTCAATTTCAAAGGCAAAATCAAGCTGCTTTTTCTTCTCTCTTTTTGAATAAATTTCTGAAAATTTCAATTCCATAACAAGAATTCACGCTCCTTGTTAATATTAGTAATATTTATTGACAACACAAGACTTATTATATAAACTACTTTTTTAAAAGTCAAGTAATTTTATTATTTATTTGCTTATTAAAGCTAATGTATCTTTTGCAATCATTAATTCTTCATTAGTTGGAACAATATAAATTTTAACTTTTGAAGAATCTGAGCTTATTTCTGTAAGTTTTCCTCTTACTTTATTTTTAGCTGGGTCTATGTTTATCCCCATAAATTCTAAGCCTTTACAAACTTCTTCTCTTGTTTCTGGTGAATTTTCTCCAACACCTGCTGTAAATACTACAACATCTACTCCACCCATTGATGCTGCATATGACGCTACATGTTGTTTTACTCTATAATGGAATATATCTAAAGCTAATTGTGCTCTATGATTTCCATTAGATGCAGCAGCTTCTATATCTCTAAAGTCACTACTTACCCCAGAAATACCTAGTACTCCTGATTTTTTATTTAAAATTTCATTAACTTCATCTAATGAATAATTAGCTTCCTTCATTAAATAAGTTACTATAGCAGGATCTATATTACCTGATCTAGTTCCCATAGCAACCCCTTCAAGTGGAGTAAATCCCATACTTGTTTCTACAGAAATTCCGTCTTTAACAGCTGTAATACTTGCACCATTTCCTAGATGACAAGTTACTATCTTTAAATCCTTTATATCTTTTCCCATAACTTCAGCAACCTTAGCTGAAACATATTTATGTGATGTTCCATGGAAACCATATTTTCTTATGTTATGTTCCTTATATAATTCATATGGCAGGGCATAAAGGTATGCATGTTCAGGCATAGTTTGGTGAAAAGCTGTATCAAATACAACTGCCATTTTTGTATTTGGCATTAATTCTTTACATGCATTTATACCTATTATGTGTGCTGGATTATGAAGTGGTGCAAGTTTTATACACTCTTCTATATATTTTACAACTTCATCATCTACTAAAACTGATTTAGCATATCTTTCTCCACCATGAACTATTCTATGTCCAACAGCTGCTATTTCATCCATAGAGTTTATAACTCCATTTTTATTATCTACTAAAGCATCTAAAACTAATTTAACTGCTATTTTATGACTTTCCATTGGAGTTTCTATTATATATTTATCTCTACCTTCAACCTTTTGAGTCAAGATTGAACCGTCTATCCCTATTCTTTCTACTATACCTTGAGCTAGGACTTCTTCGTTTGTCATATTAATTAATTGATATTTTAATGATGAACTTCCACAATTTATAACTAAAATATTCATTTTTCTTCCTCCTCATAAAGCTTCTGTAATTATTTTTGTGCTTGAACTGCTGTTAATGCAACAACATTTACTATATCATCAGAACTACAACCTCTTGATAAGTCATTTATAGGTTTTGCAAAACCTTGACATACAGGTCCTATAGCTTCTGCGTTAGCAAATCTTTGAACTAATTTATATCCTATATTTCCTGATTGTAAATCTGGAAATACAAGAACATTTGCTTTTCCTGCAACTTCGCTATTTGGAGCTTTTTGATTTGCTACCTTTTCTACAATCGCAGCATCTAGTTGCATCTCACCATCTATTAATAAATCTGGTCTTAATTCTTTAGTCTTTTCTGTTGCTAATCTTACTTTATCTACTGATTCGTGATCAGCACTTCCCATAGTTGAAAATGATAACATTGCAACCTTAGGCTCAACCTTACATAATTTTTTAGCTGTATCAGCTGTAGCTATAGCTATAGCTGCTAATTGATCAGATGTAGGATTTGGATTAACTGCACAGTCAGAGAATAATAACATTCCTTCTTCACCATATTTAGATCCTGGTACAACCATTATGAAAAAGCTTGATACCACAGATACTCCTGGTGCAGTCTTGATTATTTGAAGGCCTGGTCTTAAAAGATCCCCTGTTGTATGTACTGCTCCTGATACCATACCATCTGCATCATCCATTTTTACCATCATAGTTCCAAAATAAAGAGGATCTCTAACTATTTTCTTAGCTTTTTCTAAAGTCATCCCTTTATTTTTTCTTAATTCATAAAATTCTTCTGCATATTTTTCAAAAACTTTAGAAGTTGAAGGATCTTCTATTTCTATTCCTTCTAAGTTAACCCCTAAAGATGAAGCTTTTGCTTTTATTTCGTCAATAGCTCCTACTAGAATAACATCTGCTAAGCCCTCTTCTCTTATTTTTTGGGCTGCTACTAAAGTTCTTTCTTCGTTACCTTCAGGAAGCACGATTTTCTTTATATCTTTACGTGCTGATTCCCATATTTGTTCCATAAGTTTCATGTTCATTTCTCCTTTCATCAATAGAAGCGGATATATCTACATATAATACTATACTCCTATATTAGTATATATTTCAACCTGAAAGTAACAAAAAATAGCCAAAGCTTATATTTTTTTATATTAAAAATAGTCTGAATTATTTTTATATAAGCCTTTAGTATTTATTATTTGAGAGCTTTAAGTTATTATTATTAAGATACTAAAAATTTTTACAGGTGGTAATAATATGAAAGTTACAGGATTAATAACAGAATATAACCCATTTCACCTAGGGCATAGTTACCATTTAAGTAATAGTAAGCAAATTTCCTCTTCCGATTTTACCGTTTGTGTGATGAGTGGAAATTTCGTACAAAGAGGTATGCCGGCCCTACTTGATAAATGGACCAGAACTGATATGGCTTTAAAGAACGGTATAGATTTAGTTCTAGAACTTCCTACAATTCACGCTATATCATCAGCTGAATTTTTTGCATTTGGAGCTGTATCTACTCTAAATTCTCTTAACATTATAGACAATTTATGTTTTGGATCTGAGGCAGGAGAATTATCTTTGATTAAAGAAACAGCTAGAATTTTAGTAGATGAACCATTCAATTTTAGAAAAGATTTAAAAGAAAAATTACACTCAGGCCTTCCATTTCCTAAAGCAAGAGCTGAAGCCTTAAAAGCAATTTTAAAAGAACATAATAACTGTTTGTCAGATGATAATTTATATGCTTTTTTAAGCTCTTCTAATAATATTTTAGGAATAGAATACATGAAAGCTCTACATAGGCTAAACAGCAATATAAACGCCTATACAATAAAGAGAGAAGGAAGTAATTATAATAGTGAAAACTTAGATAATTTATATGCTTCTGCTTCCGCTATAAGGAAAAGTTTACAACAGAACCAAGATTTAAGTTTAATAAAACCTTATGTACCGGATTCATCTTATGAAATTTTAAATACTTTCTTAGAAAATAAGTATTCATTTGCCTCATATGACAAATACTTTTCTTATATTAAATATAAGATAATCTCTTCAGAAAATTTAGTTCATAATATTCCAGAGGCAAAGGATGGATTAAGTTATAAAATAATAAACGAATTAAAAAAAAGTTCTAACATTGATGAATTTATTTTAAATGTTAAGAGCAAACGATATACTTACTCTAGAATTTCTAGGATTTTGTGTAGTTTATTTTTAGATATTGACTCAAATACTTTAACCTTAAGAAATAAAGCTCCAAATTATATACGAGTTCTTGGCTTTAATCCTAATGGCGCTAAAATCTTAAAGACAATAAAGAAAAATTCAGATATTAAAATAATAACCAAACTTCCTAAAATTATTGACGATCCAATGCTTTCTTTAGATATAAAAGCAACAAATCTATACAGTTTACTAGTTTCTAACATTAGACTTTATGAGGATTATTTAAAAAGTCCTATAATTATTAAATAACATAATTTAATAATACAAAGCATAAATACTATATATGAAGGAGGAGATTTCATGTATAGTATTTTATTTTTTAGTGTTTTATTTATAATTAGTTCTCTAATTTTAGCTAAGCTTATCCATAAAAATTCAAACTTATTTATAGTTTTTATAATAAGTATTTTTATTCTATACTTTTTTATAGCCCCAAACGCTAGTATAAAATATGCATTAGATGGTGCCAAACTTTTCGTTATCGCAATACTACCTACAACTTTTCCTTTTATGGTTATGTGTAATCTATTAATAGCTTTTGACGGAATAAAAATTTATTCTAAAATTCTAGGCCCAATAATTTGTAAACCTCTTAAACTTAATTATAATTGTAGCTTTGCAATTGTCGCTAGTATGCTATGTGGTTATCCATTAGGTGCTAAATATTCAACTTGGCTTTATAAAAACAAACTAATAACACTAGAAGAATTTAAAAGACTTATAAATATAGCTAGTAATATAGGACCTTTATTTTTAGTAGGCGCAGTAGGAACAGCTCTACTTTCTAATACATATTTAGGTTATTTATTGCTTTTCACAAGTTATCTTAGTATATTTTTTATGGGTTTCATAACATTAAAAAAAGAGAAGTTTAAAACCCCTCTTAAAACTAACAATATAAATTTAGATACCAATATTACATCTAAAAAATTAAATATAGGTGAAGCCATCAAGGACTCTATACAAGATGCCTTAAATACAACTTTACTTATAGCTGGATATGTTATAATTTTTTCGGTTATTATAAACATATTGAAAACGAATCCTATTTCAAGCATTCTTAATACACATAATATTAAAAGTTCACTAATCTCAGGACTTTTTCTTGGCAGTATAGAGGTTACAAATGGCTGTAACTTAATAGCTTCAAGCCCTAACCTAAATACTTTAACAAAACTATGCATAATAAGCTTTTTATCTTCCTTTGGTGGTCTTTCTGTAATAGCCCAAACAAGCTCTTTTTTCCAAAATCTAAATATATCTACCACTAAATATTTTATGTACAAGTTATTACAAGGAATAATAAGCATTTTTATAACCGCTATATTATACCTACTAATCGGTAATAGCTTGGCTACTGTTGAAACTAGTCATTTTGGCCCTGTTCAAGCATTATTCTTAAGCCCGTTAATGTTATTTTTAATATTAACAATAATATTACTTGTACTTTTTAAGTTATTTTATAGACGTTCTTAATTCTTTTATATTTTCTCTTATAGTAGAGGCTGTTTTAGTCATATCATTGTTTAGGCTAACAGCTACAGTCTCTACATTAGTTTTTATTACATTTACCATTTCCTCAGTTTTTTCTTCGATTTCATTTTCTAGCTGAGTTAAAATTTCATCTGCATATTCTCTAGCACCAAGCCTAATAGCCTTAGCATCTCTTTGAGCTGTAGCTACTATTTCTTGGGCTATAAACTTAGCTTCTTTTACAACATCATGGTTTTCTACTTGTTTCTTCATAAATTCAGATGTTTGCTTTCTTAAATCTTCATATTCTTTTCTAGCCTCACCCAAAATTCTTTCTTTTTCTCCAATCATCCACTTTGCTTTTTTGAATTCATCCGGAAGACAGTTTATCACTTGTTCTATAATTTCAAGAACTTCCTTTTTATCAACTACAACCTTACCTGTAATAGGAACTTTAGAAGCCCCATCTACAATATCTTGTAAATATTCTAAAAGTTCTATTATATCTACATTATTTTCAGCCATATCCATACCCCCCTTATTTAGCTTTTATTTTATTTATAACTATAGGAATAACTTCATCTGGTACTAAACCTTCAATACAGCCACCAAATTTAGCCACTTGCTTGACTGCGGAAGAACTCAAATATGAATATTCAGCACTAGTCATCATAAAAACAGTTTCAACCTCTGGATCTAATTTATTATTCATAAGAGCCATTTGAAATTCATATTCAAAGTCCGAAACTGCTCTTAATCCTTTTAAAATAACACTAGCCTTGGTTTCCTTCATACAGTCTACCAGTAAACCAGTAAAACTTTGAACTCTTACATTAGGAATATCTTTTGTTACTTTTTTTATAAGTTCTACTCTTTCTTCAATTTCTAACAATCCCTTTTTATCCACATTAACTAAAACTCCAACTATAAGTTCATCAAAAACTTTAGCCCCTCTTTTTATAATATCTAAATGACCATTAGTTATAGGATCAAAGCTTCCTGGATATATTCCTACTTTCATTTTATTTCTCCTCTACCTTATAAAAACAAACTGTTGTATTTCCATATTTTCTTTTATCGACCAATTTTATATTTTCTGTACCCTCAAATATTTCTTCACTTGTATCTATTTTACAAACAATTATCCCATCTTCATGTAGCATCTTATTTTTATCTACAATCTCCATAGCTTCTGGTATTAAATCCTTCATATATGGTGGATCTATAAATATTAAATCAAATACTACTCCTTTACTTGCAAAACTTCTTAAAGCTGAATATGCATCAGTATTTACGGATGTACAAACATCTTCAAATTTAAGATTTTCAATATTTTGTTTTAATAAAGGATAAGTTACTGGACTTTTATCTATTAAGTATACTTCTTTAGCTCCTCTACTAGCTGCTTCTAATCCTAAGCTACCTGTACCTGCAAACACATCTATAACTACTGAATCTATAATATAACCTTGTATAATATTAAATATTGATTCTTTTATTCTATCTAATGTTGGTCTTGTTTCATTAGTTGCTGGCGATAATATTTTTCTTCCTTTTGCTTTGCCTGAAATTATTCTCATTTTTATATGCCTCCTCTTATGTCTTTAGATATTATTTTATCATATTCATCATAGGTACACAATTATTTGTTAGTTAAAACAAATATACGTACTACTTCTTTCTATATTTTTCATTATTTCATTACAAAGTACAACATCTTCTCTTTCATTGCTATTTATAACCTTTTTTGCATCCTCACTTGCGCACCTCAAAATATTCATATCTTCTACTACATCAGCTAATATAAAACCAGCATCTCCACTTTGTCTCATACCAAACATATCTCCAGAACCTCTTATTTTAAGATCTTGTTCTGAAATATAAAAACCATCATTACTTTCCGTCATTATTTCCATTCTTCTTTTAGTGACTTCATTTTTAGCATTCGCAATAAGTAAGCAGTAAGATTGGTACTGTCCTCTACCAACTCTTCCTCTCAGTTGATGAAGCTGCGCAAGTCCAAATCTCTCTGCATTTTCAATTATCATAATACTAGCGTTTGGAACATTTACTCCAACTTCAATAACAGTTGTAGAAATTATAACCTTAGTCTCATCATTTTTAAATTTAGTTATAACTTCATCCTTTTCTTTAGGTGACATTTTCCCATGAAGCATTTCTATATTAATATCACTAAATACACCTCTTTTTAATTCTTCATAAAGCTCTTCTACCGATTTTAATTTCATTTCATTATTTTCTTCTATTAAAGGAGATACTATATATACTTGCCTTCCTTTTAAAACCTCCTCTCTCGCAAGACTATAACAATTTTGTCTCTTATTCACATCATAAAACATAGTTTCTACTTTCTTACGCCCTGGTGGCAACTCATCTATAATAGATACATCTAAATCACTATAAAGATAAAGAGCTAATGTTCTTGGTATAGGAGTTGCTGTCATAACTAAACAATCTGTTTCCTTACTCTTATTTATAAGTTTGCTTCTTTGTTCAACCCCAAATCTATGTTGTTCATCTGTAACTATAAATCCTAAATTTTCAAACTTTACATCTTCTTGTATAAGAGCATGAGTTCCTATTACTATGATTTTTTCACCCATTTTTATTTTTTCTTTTATTCTACATTTTTCTTTATTAGAAGTACTCCCTGTCAAAAGTTCTATATCCACATTAAACCCATCTAAAAGCTTTCTCGCCTCTAAATAGTGTTGAGTAGCTAAAATCTCAGTAGGAACCATCATAGCTACTTGATAACCATTCATATAAGCATTAAACATAGCAATCAAAGCAACTACTGTCTTTCCACTACCAACATCACCTTGAACAAGTCTATTCATAGGTGAATTCCTTTTCTGATCTATAAGTATCTCTCTAACCACCCTTGATTGGGCATTAGTTAAATTATAAGGGAGACATTCCTTTAAAGCTTTAAGTTCTTCACAAATATTAAATGCTATACCATTTTTCGAATTTTTAAGATGTTTTTTTATAATTAAAAGCTTAATAGAATAAGTAAATAATTCTTGAAATTTTAGTCTTTCTATTGCTCTCTTTAAAGTTTCCTTATCTTTCGGAAAATGTATAGTTCTTATAGCTTCATCTAGTGAAAGCAAATTATATTTACGTATTAAACCTTCAGGTAGATTCTCTTGTATAATGATATTTTGTAATATTAGATGAATAAGTTTAACTAAAATATTTGCTGTTAAATCATTTTTAAGTGAATATTTTGGTATAATTTCATTTTCATATGCTTCATTACACCCTATAATTGGATTTACAACTTCCAAAGTATCTCTAACCCTCTTATATTTACCAATTAAATTATATTCCATTCCAATTCTAAAATTATTCTTTATGTAAAACTGATTAAACCATTTAGCTTTAACCTTAACATTTCCATAATTAAAAACAATAGTTGAGATAGTTTTGGAAGTTCTAGTCCTAACATCTTTCTCTACAGCTATAGCTTTACATCTTAAAATAATCTTTTCATCTTCTTTTATATCTTTTATATCTATATCTCCATTAATAAAGTCATAATCTCTTGGAAAATACAAAAGCAAATCTAAAATCGTAAAAATTCCACTTTTATTTAGTTTTTCCTTAAGTTTTGGGCCTACCCCCTTTAAAACAGAGATTTCACTATAAATATTCATTTTTGCACCTCCCTACATATTATTAGGTAAAGAAAAAAGCGACAATGTCGCTTTTTATAATAATCTTTATTCAAATATTATTCAACTGATAATATGAAATAATATAATGGTTGTTCACCCTTATAGCATTGAACATCTAAATCTTTATATTTTTCTTCAATTTTAGATAAAAACTCATTTACCTTATTTTCTTCACAGTCTTTACCATAGAATAAAGTTATAAGCTCAGAATCTTCGTCTACCATTTTTTCAAGTAAACTTTCTGTTAAATCATACACATCTGATCCTACTTCTTTAATCTTTCCTTCTATAAGACCTAAAATATTACCTTCTTTTATTTCTATTCCGTCCATTTCAGTATCCCTTACAGCATAAGTTACTGAACCAGTTTTAACCATCTCTATATTTGAGTTTAATTCCTCTACATTTTCTTCTACTTCTGCTTCTGGATTAAACATGGTTAAACAAGTTATTCCTTGTGGTATAGTCTTAGTAGGTATCACTCTTATATCTTTATCTGAGATTTCAGCTGCTTGTGTTGCTGCCATAATTATATTCTTATTATTTGGTAGTACAAATATATGCTCAGCATTTAACTTATCTATACATTCTAGAATATCTTGTGTACTTGGGTTCATAGTTTGACCGCCTTCTATAACGAAATCCACACCCAAATCTTCAAATATATTCTTTATTCCACTTCCCATTGCAACTGATATAAATGCATATTTTTTACTTTCAGCTACAACTGGAGCTTCTATTGTATTTTCTAGCTCAGCCTTTTTATAATCTTCTTTAGTTAAAAGTTCTCTATGTTCTTCTCTCATATTATCTATTTTTATTTTAGATAATTCTCCAAGCATAACAGCCTTTGAAAGAACCTTACCTGGATCATTGGTATGAATATGTACTTTTATAACATCCTCATAACCAACTACTATCATAGAATCACCCATAGACTCTATTTCTTCTTTAAATTTATTAGCATTTTTGGCATCACCAAGAATAATAAACTCTGTACAATAACCAAATTTTATATCGTGATCATTTAAATTATTTGCTGCTGAAACATTACCTGCACCTGGTGCTTTAACAGATACATTTTGTATACTTGCCTTTAAGTCACTCTTTAATGCTTCATGCATACCTTGAAGTATTATTAAAAGACCCATACCACCTGAATCTACAACCTTTGCCTTTTTTAAAGCTGGTAACATTTCTGGTGTTTTATCAAGCATTTTTTTGCTTTGAATACAAACCTCATTCATAAGTTCTGTAATATCTGTTTTATTTGATTTAACAGCTGCTTCTCCTGCTGCTCTTATAATCGTAAGTATTGTTCCTTCTGTAGGTCTCATTACCGCTTTATAAGCTGCTTTACTTCCTTCTTGTAAGGCTTCTGATAACTCCTTTGAAGAAACACTTTCCTTGTTTTCAAGGCCTTTTGATATACCTCTTAATATTTGAGAAAGTATAACTCCTGAGTTCCCTCTTGCACCCATTAAAGCGCCTTTTGCTAATTTTTTAGATACTTCTCCTATGTTGGTGCTATTAATACCTTCTATTTCTTTAACAGCTGCTTTAAATGTCATTGACATATTAGTTCCTGTATCCCCGTCTGGTACAGGAAAAACATTCAATGCATTTACATAGTCACTTTGTTCCTCTAATCTATTTGATGCATTTATTACCATGTAATAAAAGTTTTCGCCATTTATTTTTGAATAGTTCATTAATTTTACCTCCTAGACTCTCACAGCTTGAACATTAACGGTAATAGCTGACACCTTTAGTCCTGTATAGTTTTCTACATTATATCTTACTTTTTGAATTATATTATTTGCTATTACTGATATCTTTGTTCCATATTCAACCATAACAAATAATTCTATGATAAGTTTATTTTCATTAAAATTTATTTTTACACCCTTACTTAGATTTTCAACTCTAATAAGTTCCCAAAAGCCTTCAGTTGCAGTTTTAGAAACCATTCCAACTACGCCATAACATTCCATTGTTGAAAGACCTACTATCTTTGCTAAAACTTCATCTGAGTAAGTAACATTTCCTTGTTCATTTGAATATCCTATCATAATGATTCCTCCTTGAAACTTTCCATATAGTCTATTCTATATTATATAGGAATATTATTCAAGGCATATATATCAATAGTTATATATTTTTCTATATTAATTTTATATTTCTCTTGCATATTATATAGTTATTATGATAAAATATTATCTGTCCTATTGAAGATTTATCTTCACAGCATAAGGAGGTGTATTTAATGTCAAGAAGATGCGAAATCTGTAACAAGGGTGTTGTTGCTGGTAATCAAGTCAGCCACTCTGTTATACACTCAAAAAGAACTTGGGCTCCAAACATAAAGAAAGTTAAAGCTATCGTTAGCGGAACTCCAAAAACTGTTCACGTATGCACAAGATGCTTAAGATCAGGTAAGGTTCAAAGAGCTATATAATAACTTTGATAAAAATGCAGTTGTTTTACAATTGCGTTTTCTTTTTTAAAGGAAATTAGAACTCCAATCATAATTTGATTGGAGTTTTTTTTTTATACAAGCTCTTATATATATTTTTTGATAAACTATATTACATAAAAGTTTTCTATATCTAATAATTTTTATTTAAATAGTAATTTAATTAACCCTTATTATATACTATTTAGTTTAATCTTTAGCGTTGAATTAAAAATAAAGAAGTAGTTTTCAAAGACTTGAAAACTACTTCTTTATTTTCCTCTTTTTCTATTAATTTTCTTAACAAAAAATTTTTATTATTTTCTCTTATGTAGAGAATGTTATTTCTTTTCCTTTTTAACAAAAACTCTAAGAATACAGGAAAGAAATTTAGGTAGTTTTATAGCAACAAATTTCATAAATACCCTCTATACAATATTACTCTTATTTATTATATGCCGAAGCTTCTTAAAATGTTCCTATTAATCCCTAGAATAAATAACTAAAATCTTACCTGTTTTAAAGTCAATATGTATTGATGAATCTAAAAATTCATTCGAAATAGTTCTAGGGTCTCCAAAACTTAAATTATAAGAATCTAAAGGATATTTAGCGCCTTTTATACTAAAACCCTTAACTTCCTCTCCTAGTGCTTGAAAAGAAATAAATTGGCCTTTCTCTCCAAATAAATTGCAACCTTTATTAACTACAAAAATCTTATTATTATCATCTTTAATTATTGCTCGTACATTTTTGCTTAAACACCTATTTAATATGCCTAAGTTACCAATAACATGATCCAATCTAGTTCCTGTTGCCCCTAATAAAACAATTTCTGTAGCTCCCAATTCTATAGCTTTTTCTACTGCTAATTCCGTATCTGTAAAATCTTTTTCTGGATTAAACTTTATAATTTTAATAGAATCCAAAAATTCTTTACTAACACTAATAGCTGAATCCAAATCACCTAATAGAAAATCAGGTCTTACATTATACTTAAAATAAGTTTCAACACCCTTATCTGCCGCTATTAAAAGCTCTGCTTTTGCTACTTCTTCTTTAAAAAGCATTTCCTTTGGCTCAGTGCCACCTGTTACTATAAGGCATTTCATTTTAAATTACCTCTCTAATAGCCTTTATATTTTTTTCTATTTCATCATTTTTAAATACAGCTGAACCCGCCACTAAAACATTTGCACCAGCTTCTGTTACTAATTTTGCATTACTAGAATCTATTCCGCCATCAACTTGTATTAAAATATCTTTGTTACTTTTTCTTATAGCCAGTTCTTTAACTTCTTTTATTTTCTCTAAAGAATTTTTTATAAAACTTTGACCTCCAAAACCAGGATTAACAGACATTATAAGAACCATATCTAGTTCTTCTATAATATCTTTAAGTACAGAAACCGGTGTACCTGGATTTAATGAAACTCCAGCTTTTATCCCTTTACTTTTAATATATGATATAGTTCTATGTATATGTCTATCAGCTTCATAGTGAACTGTTATTATATCTGCACCTGAAGCTACAAACTCATCAATATATTTTGATGGTTCTTCTATCATTAAATGAACATCAAAAATCAAATTGGTTATCTTTCTAAGCGGTTTTATTAGTGGAAATCCAAAACTTATATTAGGAACAAATCTTCCATCCATTACATCTATGTGTAGAAAATCTGCCCCTCCCTTTTCAACTCTTTTAATTTGATCTCCTAAATTCAAAAAATCTGCTGACAGCATAGATGGTGCTATTTTTACCATTTGTTTGTCCTCCTACTCATTATTTCCTCTAAGGTTCTAACATAAAATTCATATCTTTTTACGTTTATTTTTCCCTCTTCTACAGCTTCTTTAACTTTACAATTAGGTTCTTTATAATGACTACAACCTCTAAACCTACATTCATTATTATACTCTATAAATTCCGGAAAAGCATATTTTAAATCATCTTTTTCTATAAAGTCTACTTCTAATGTTGAAAATCCAGGTGTATCTACTAAAAATCCACCTTCTATTTCTATAAGTTCACTATGCCTTGTAGTATGTTTTCCTCTTCCAATCTTTTCACTCACTGACCCAGTTTCCATATGTTCTTTTTCTATAAGTGCATTTAAAAGTGTAGATTTTCCAGCTCCAGATGGTCCACAAAGCACTGTAACATTATTTTTAAATCTTTCTTTTAGAATATCTAACCCTTTTCCTGCCTTTGCATTTATAAATAAAACTTCATATCCTATAGAATTTATCTTATTCTTTATCTCTTCTCTCTCTTCCTCTGTACAAAGGTCTACTTTATTTAAGCAAACTGTTGCATGTATTTCATTATGTTCACAAAGTACTAAAAATCTATTTAACAAATCAAAATTCAAATCTGGATTTTTAATTGCAAATACTACAAAGGCTTGAGATATATTAGCTACTGTCGGCCTTATAAGCTCTGAAGACCTATCTAAAATATCTTCTATGGCTCCCTTATTTTTTTCTATGGATATAATTACATTATCACCTACCATAGGCTTCATATCCTTATGTCTAAACTTTCCTCTAGCTTTACATTCTATTATTCCTTGTTCTGTTTTTACATAATAAAAGCCACCTATACCTTTAATTATAATTCCCTTCATATTTCCTCCAAATAATTTTTAGTTATATATTTATAATAACCAGATTTTATTATAAATTGCAAATTTATTTTAACTTTATATTCTATAAATATTATCTTAAAATTAAAAGAGCTCTATACTAAAACTCTTTAATTGGTTTTATATAGAACTCTTATAAATATTATTGTTTAGGTTTATTAGGAGCAACTAAAGTAACTTTAATAGTTCCTCCTTCTTCAACAGAAGTACTTGGAGCTATAGCACTAACAGTAGCGCCTATAACATCTTCTCCACTATATTGGACATTTACTTTTTTACCATTTCTCCAAGCTTCTACATCATTTTTTGATTTACCTATCAATCCTGACACATCAAAAAACTTCTTTTCTTCTACAAAATCATCATAATAAGTAACCTTAACAGATTGCCCTTCTATTGTTGTAAGACCTCCATCCGGATTCTGAGCATATACCTTACCTGATGAATCTTTATCAGGAGTTTTCCTATCTCCCTTTATAAATTCAACTCCAAGCTTTAACTGATCTAGCTTTGCTTTTGCCTGATCTTTAGTAAGTCCTGTAACAGATGGTACTGTTACAGTAACTTGTTTTTTACCTTTACTTATAACTATATTAACCTTAGTATTTTTATCTACCTTAGTATCCCTTGCTGGATCTTGAGACATTACAGCTCCTTTTTGAACAGAATCACTGTCTTCTTCTTTAACATCACCTAACTCAAGACCAAGTTCTGAAAGTTTAGCTTTTGCTGCATTTTGATCCATTTTACTTAAATCAGGAACGCTTATCTTTTCTTCAGCCGCACTTAACTTAACTCTAACTTCTGTAGTTGCCTTTTCTCCCTGATTTGGAGTGCACTCAACAACAGTTCCTTCTGGTTTATCACTCTTAACTGAACCAGCTATGTAATATCTAAGCCCAGCTTTCTCTACTGCATCACGTGCATCTGCATCCTTCATACCGATAATATTAGGAACTATTTTTTCCTTATTACTATCCCCAGAGCCCTTACTAAAGAAATATGCACTTAACCCACCTAATCCTAATAATAATATAAAAATTAATGGATATAATATTTTCTTTTTTAGATTTTTTCTAGACGACTTTTTATCATCATCCTCTTCATCTTCATAATCCTCTTCATCATCATATTCGTCTTCTAAGTCTTCATCTTTTTTAGATTTTTGACCTTTATTAATTGAGTTTTCATCTTCTACATTTACAGGTGCCATTACTCTAGTAAAATCATCTGCTTCAGAATTATTACTCATTAATACTACATTTGGGTCATTTTTTACTTTTTCTAAATCAACTATTATCTCTTTAGCTGTTTGATATCTTTTAATAGGCTCTTTTTCCATTGCCTTTATTATTAAATAATTAAGACTATTTGGAATTGAACTATTTAAAACCTTAGGAGCTACTAAAGGTTCTTGTATATGCTTTAACGCTATGGCTACAGGTGATTCAGCTTCAAATGGAAGCTTTCCTGTTACCATTTCATAAATAACTGCTCCTAACGAATATATATCTGTTCTACAGTCTAAAAAAGTACCTTTAGCTTGTTCTGGTGAAAAATAATGGGCTGATCCCATAACACTATTCGTATAAGATATAGTTGATGAATCTGCTGATTTAGCTATCCCAAAATCAGTTACTTTAACTGCCCCTTCTGGTGTTACAAGGATATTTTGGGGTTTAATATCTCTATGAATTATATTATTTTTATGTGCACAATCTAATGCCCTTGCAATTTTAATAGCTATACTTATGGCTACATCTGAAGATAATCTCCCCTGTTCTTTTATTATATCTTTTAAAGTTTTACCTTTAACATATTCCATAACTATATAGTGCATACTATCTTGAGTCCCTACATCTAATACATTAACTATATTTGCATCAGAAAGATTAGCAATAGCAGTAGCCTCTCTCTTAAACTTTTCAACTATTTCTTCATTATCTTTAAATGTATCCTTTAAAATTTTAACAGCAACATATCTTTTAAGCTTATTACACTTAGCTTTATATACATGAGACATGCCACCTTCCCCTATTTTTTCAATTATCTCGTATCTATCACCTAATATGTTACCTATCATTTAAAACTCTCCTTTAAAAATTAAAACTGTAATATTATCCTTACCTCCTACACTTTTAGCTTGCGTAACTAAATTTTCACAAACTACTTGAAGGTTACTGCTATTTTTTATGAAATTTAATATTTCCGTTTTCGTAACATCATTGGTAAGTCCATCTGTACACAATATAAAATATTCATATTGATTATTTTCTATATTATAAATATCAACATCTATTTTAACATTTGTTCCTACAGCTCTAGTTATTATATTCTTTCTTGGATGAACTCTAGCTTGCTCCTCTGTAATTGATCCACAATCCAAAAGCTCTTGTACTAGAGAATGATCCTTTGTTACTTTTACTATAGTATCTTTACTAATAGCAAAACAAGAACTATCTCCTACATTGGCTATTTGTATTTTATTATTAAATTTTATAGCTGCTATAATTGTAGTACCCATTCCTTGTAGAGCTTCATTATCTAATGAATACTTAAAAATTTTATAATTTATATCAACTATCGCATCTGTAAGAAGCTTTTCTTTATCATAATTATTGTAATTTAGCTTTACAAAATCTATTATGCCTTCTACTGCCATTTTGCTAGCAATTTCTCCTGCATTATGTCCACCCATACCATCTGCAACTACAAATATACTAAATTCATCACATATATAACTATTAACATAATCCTCATTAATGCTTCTATAATTACCTATATCAGTAATGTGACCTATCATATTCCTCCCCCTATCGGTTATTTTCCTTTAAATAACTTCTTCTAAGCTGCCCACAAGCAGCATTAATATCTGTTCCCATTTCACGTCTTACTGTTGCCTCTACACCATAACCTTTTAGAATTTCCGCAAACCTATCTATATCACTTTTTGAAGGTCTTCTAAATTCATTTTCCTTTATTTCATTTACGGGAATTAAATTAACATGACATAACATACCCTTTAAAAGCTTTCCTAATGCTTTGGCATCCTCAGAACCATCATTAACACCCTTAACTAATGAATATTCAAAGGTAACTCGTCTTTTTGTTTTCTCTATAAAATATCTACAAGCTTTTAATATTTCATCTATAGAATATTTATTTGCTATAGGCATTATTTGCTTTCTTTTTTCATCTGTTACTGAATGCAGTGAAATAGCTAATGTTATTTGAGTATCTAAATCTGCTAATTCATAAATTTTAGGAACTATACCACAAGTTGATAGTGTTATATGTCTTTGCCCTATATTAAGTCCATAATCAGCATTAACAAGACTTAAAAACTTTATCACATTTTCATAATTATCAAACGGTTCCCCACTACCCATAAGAACTATATTCGATATTCTGTCATTTAAAACTTTTTGACCTAAAATAACCTGAGCTAAAATTTCTCCTGCTGTAAGATCTCTTATTCTACCATCTATAGTTGAAGCACAAAACTTACATCCCATTCTGCAACCAACTTGTGAAGATACACATATAGAATTTCCATGCTTATATTTCATAAGAACAGTTTCTATTAAGTTGCCATCTTTTAAAGCAAGTAACATCTTCTTTGTATCATCTTCTTTAGATTCAAAAACCTCAACAATTTCCGGAAGCCCTATATAAAAATTAGTCTTCAGTTTTTCTATTAACGTTTTTGGAACATTTTTCATATCATCAAAGCTATTTATATCCTTATAAAGCCAATCAAAAACTTGCTTTGCCCTAAATGCTCCCTCTTTATTTTCTTTCATCCAAGCTTGTAATTCTTGCAAATTAAAGTTTAGTATATTTTCCACCGTATCACCTACTACCTTTTTTTAAGTTTTGCTATAAAAAAGCCATCCATATATTCATTTGGTAATATTGTTACAGAACCATTCTCATTGTTTATTATGTTTTTTGAATTTCCTATAAACACTTTTTCTATTACTGCATCATTATGTTTATCTAAAAACCAATCTATATTTTCTTCATTTTCCTTTTTGTTAAGTGTGCATGTAGAGTATATCAATTCTCCACCAACTCTTAAATATTCCCAAGCATTTTCCATTATATTCCTTTGGATTTGAACTAAATCTCTTAATTCCCTAGCATTCTTAGTCCATTTAATCTCAGGTTTCTTTCTTATTATACCTATTCCAGAACAAGGTACATCTATTAATACTTTAGTTGCATAATTTATATATTTAGCATTTAATTTGGTTGCATCCATAATATCAGTTTTTATATTTTCAAGATGTAGTCTTTCCTTATGTTCTTCTATAAGTTTTAACTTATGTTCATGAACATCAAACGCTAAAACTTCACCTTCATTTTGTAAAAGCTCTGCTATGTGAGTTGTTTTTCCTCCTGGTGCACTGCAAAGATCCATAACAATATCATTTGAATCAAAGTTAAATAAAGGTGCAACCATCATAGCACTTTCGTCCTGAACTGTAATATCACCAGATATAAATAATGGATTCTTTTCGATAGTACTTCCCTTATTTATCTTTATAGCATCTGGTGAAATACTACCTTCTTCTACATCATATCCTTCTTCTTCTAGCTTTTCAAAAACTTCATCATAATCAGATTTGTTACTATTAACTCTAACAGTAATATTAGGTCTATAATTTAATCCTTTTAGTATTTCTAATGCAAGTTCTTCACCATATTGAAGTATAAATAACTTTACCATCCATTTATCAAAAGAATAATCAAAACATATGCTTTCTAGTTTTGCAAATCCTTCTTTATAATTTTTCTTTTCATTTCTTATATAATTTCTAAGAACACCATTGACAAATCTTGAAGAATTTTGTGATACTTCTTTAGATAGATTAACAGAATCATTTACCACTGCATAATCCGGAACTCTATCTAAAAATCTCATTTGATATATGGCACTTCTTAATATATTAATAACAGCCACATCAATTAATGCTATATCCTTAACATAATTAGATAATATAGTATCTATGGTACTTTTATATTTTATTGTACCATATACTACTTCTGTAATTAAAGCTCTGTCTTTTGAATCAATCTCTTCACTATTTAGATATTTATTTAACTCTATATTAGAATAAGCCCTATTATTAAATATATTATCTAAGATTTTTACTATAATTTTCCTTGCTTTCATCCTTACCTCTTATTTCTAGTCTCTATTTTGACTAATCATTATTAATCTAATTAAGTTAACTACTGCCATTATAGTTGCCGCCACATATGTCATTGCTGCAGCATCTAACACTTTTTTAGCTCCCTTAATTTCCTCGCCTTGAAGTATTCCTCTATCCTCTAATGTTCGTAGTGCCCTACTTGATGCATTAAATTCAACTGGCAACGTTACTATTTGAAAAAGTACCACAAATGAGAATAGTATAATTCCTAAAAAAACCAAACTTCTCATTCCCATAAATAATCCTAAAATTAAAATTAACCATGAAGCTCCTGATCCAAAATTAGCAATTGGAACTATGGCAGATCTTAATCCCATTGGACCATAAGATTCTTTGTGCTGCATTGCATGCCCTGTTTCATGAGCTGCTACTCCTATTGATGCCACTGATTTACCATAATAAACTTCTTCTGAAAGTCTTAATACTCTATTACTTGGATCATAATGATCACTAAGAGTTCCAGCCACTAATTCAACTGGTATATCATGAAGCCCATTATAATCAAGTATCATTCTAGCTACCTCAGCTCCACTAAACCCATTAAAGCTTCCCACCTGTTTATATTTATCAAATGTAGTTGAAACCTTAATTTGAGCCCAAAAAGATATTATAATTGCTGGTAAAAGCAATAACCAATACATAAAACAACCTCCTTAATTACCAAGTACTACTCCAACTTCTAATCCATTTCCATTTATAAATTGTTCTACAAATAATGGTTTAGAATTTGGAAATTGTAATTTTTCTATTAATAAAATTCCATCTCCTGTTGAAACTTCTATACCATTTTTATCTACACTAAGTATAGTTCCTGGCTTTTTGTTACTAATTCTTGAAATTGCTTTAGTCTTATGAAGTTTCATTGGTATTTCATTATAATAAGTATAAGCTATAGGCCAAGGATTTAGTCCTCTAACTAAATTATGAATATCTCTAGCTGACTTATTCCAATTTATTTTTGCTAACTCCTTATTAAGCATAGATGCATAACAAGTTTCTTCTTCATTTTGTTTTATAGGTTTAATTGTTTCATTCTTAATTCCTTTTATTGTTTCCACTAAAAGATCTGCACCACTTACCATAAGTTTATCATGTAATTCACCTGCTGTTAAATTTTCAGTTATTTCTACTTGATTTTTAAGTAGCATATCTCCTGTATCTAATCCTACATCCATTAGCATAGTAGTGTTTCCAGAAAACTTTTCGCCATTTATAATACTCCAATTTATAGGAGCTGCTCCTCTATATTTAGGAAGCAATGATGCATGCAAATTTATACACCCGTATTTAGGTATATCTAAAACTTCTTTAGATAAAATTTGTCCAAAAGCTACTACTATTATAAAATCTGGTTTCATAGCCTTAAGCTCTTCTATTATTTCTGATTCATTCCTAAGTTTTACAGGTTGATAAACAGGAATATTATTCTCTACAGCAACCTCTTTTACTGCTGACATTGCAAGCTTCTTACCTCTACCTTTAGGTCTGTCAGGTTGGGTAAAAACTGCTACAACATCAAACTCATCTATAAGTTTTTTAAGTGATGGTACAGCAAAATCTGGTGTACCCATAAATACTATTTTCATAAAATAAGCCTCCTTTGTGATTACTTAACATGGTCTACAAACAAAATTCCATCTAAATGATCATTTTCATGACAAATTGCTCTCGCTAAAAAGTCTTCCGCTTCTAAAACAAACTCTTCTCCATTTTCATTTAAAGCCTTAACCTTTATTTTTGTAGGTCTTTCAACCTCATCTTGAGTTCCTGGAATACTTAAACAACCTTCAGTAGCTCTATTAGAACCACTTTTTTCTATTATTTCAGGATTAATAAATACCCTAACTCCATTTCCATCTAAAATATCAACAACAAATATTCTTTTTAAAATTCCAACCTGTGGTGCAGCAAGACCAACACCACTATATTCATACATAGTTTCAATCATATCTTTTATCAAAACTCTTATTCTATCATTTATATCATCTACTACCCTACTTTTCTTTCTTAATAAATCGTCTCCGTATCTTCTTATAGTTCTTAAAGCCATACTCTTATCCTCCTTATATCAAACTATTGGGATTAACATCTAATATTATTCTAATATTATTATAAACATCCTTTGAAAAATCATAAACCCTTTCCTTAATAATATTAGCAATAATTTCATTTACTTCACCTTTTATTAATATCTGCCACCTATACATTTCCTTAATCTTCTGAATAGCACATGGACAAGGTCCTAAAATTTCTAAATTTCCGTAGTCTTCTAAAAGGCTACTAAGTTCACTACCTAATTTTTTTGCAAAATCTATAAGCTCATTTTCAAATTTAGAACTTATTCCTATAAGTAATAATTTTGAAAATGGTGGATAATTCATAGCCTTTCTAAGAGGTAATTCTTCCCTTAAAAATCCTTCATAATCATTATTTTTTATATAATTTAATGTATAGTTTTCTGGATTATATGTTTGAATTATAACATCACCACCTATTTCCCCTCTTCCAGCTCTTCCTGAAACTTGGGTTATAAGTTGAAAACTTCTCTCTGAAGCCTTATAGTCAGGCATATTAATACTCATGTCAGCCGCTATAACCCCAACTAAACTTACATTTTCAAAATCCAAACCTTTTGATATCATTTGTGTACCTATTAAAATATCAGCCTGTTTATTTTTAAAATCATTATATATTTTTTCAAAGGAATTTTTACTTCGCGTGGTATCTACATCCATTCTTAATACTCTTGCATTACTAAAAAGCCTTTTTATTTCATTTTCTACTTTCTCTGTTCCAGTTCCAAAATGTTTTACATATATACTACCACAACTAGGGCATGTTTTCCTAATTTTTTCAGAAACTCCACAATAATGACAAGTTAAAAACCCATTATTATGATAAGTCATGGCCACATCGCAATGCTTGCATTTAAAAACAAAACCACATTTACGACAAGATACAAAGCTTGAAAAACCTCTTCTATTTAAAAATAAAATTATCTGTTCGCCTTTTTTTAATCTATCATCTATTTTACTATATAATAGTCTACTAAACATAGACTTATTTTGCACTCTTAATTCCTCACGCATATCTACAATATGCATATCAGGCATCGCTTTAGCATTTGCTCTTTTCTTTATTTCCACAAGTTCTATTTCTTCGTTTAAAGCTCTATAATAACTCTCAACACTAGGTGTTGCTGAGCCTAGTATTACCTTACAAGAATTTAATATACTCTTGTATTCTGCTATTTCTTTTGTATTATACCTTGGACTCATTTCAGACTTATATGTTGCTTCATGCTCTTCATCGATAACTATAAGTCCCAAATCCTTAAACGGTAAAAATATTGCTGATCTTGCACCTATAACTAACTTAACTCTTCCTTCTTTTACTCTAAACCATTCATCAAACCGCTCTCCATCTGATAATCTACTATGAAAAACAGCTACATCAGGACCAAATCTTCCTTTAAACCTTTCTATCATCTGAGGTGTTAGAGCTATTTCAGGAACTAAAATCAAAGCACTCTTATTATTTTTTATAGTTTTCTCTACTAGATTCATATAAATTTCAGTTTTACCACTTCCAGTAACTCCTTTTAATAAGAACACCCTATACTGAGAATTAACTATTTTGTTTAAAGCCAAGGTTTGTTCTTCATTTAAAATTCTCTTTTCATAATTCTCGAAAACTCTATTATCCACCCTTTGGACCTGAACATCCTTAATTTCAACAAATCCTTTTTCCTGAAGCTTATTTATAGTATACATTGATATATTATAAAATTTATTTAATTCTGTTTTTGTATAAAGCCCACTATTCTTTTCTATAATATCCAGGGCTTTTGAATAATTTTCTCTAAGTAATCCTTTATCCTTTAAAACAAAGAAAACAGAACTTTTAGTCTTTTCTCTTCCACCTCTCATAATTCCAGGTGGTATCATAACTCTAATTGCATCTATATATTTACATAAATATCTCTTTCTCATAAATAATATAAGCTTCAAATCATTATCTGTTAAGATCGGTTCATTATCTATTAATGAACTTATAGACTTCATTCTAAAATCATTGCTTTTATTCAAACTATCATATAGTTCTATAACAAAGCCTTCTACTTGCCTATTTCCTTTTCCAAAAGGAACCTTTACCCTATGTCCTAAACTAATGTTTGATTTAAATTCCTCTTTAATCTTATATGTAAAAGGTTTATCAACCTGTACTGAATCATTATTTATTATAATTCCTGCATATTCTGCCATGAAAATCACCCTTTATAAAATAAAAAAGCGCTATTTGCGCCCTTTTATAATGTCAAATATGGTTTTTGCTACTAATCTTTTTGTCATTTTTTCTAAATGAATAACTTCTCCAGTTCTTGATAAAATTGAAACCTTATTATCTTGAGTACCAAAGCCTGTTTCTTTAGAACATATATCATTAGCAACTATAAAATCTAAATTTTTTCTTTCTAGCTTACCTTTAGCATTTTGCAAAAGATCATTACTCTCTGCTGCAAAACCAACTAAAATTTGATTTTTCTTTCTTTCACCTAAAGTTTTTAAAATGTCAGTATCTTTTACAAACTCTACAGAAAGATTATTTTCTAACTTTTTTATTTTATTTTCACTGTAAACCTTAGGTTTATAGTCAGCAACTGCAGCTGATTTTATTACTATATCTTGTGAATCAAAATTATCTAAAACAACCTTAAGCATTTCTTCATTAGTGTTCACACTAATAAATTTGACATCTTGAGGAGATTTTATATTAGTAGGACCTGAAACTAAAGTAACTTCTGCACCTCTATCTCTAGCTTCTTCCGCAATAGCGTACCCCATCTTCCCTGTGGATCTATTTGTAATAAATCTAACTGGATCAAGATTTGCAATTGTAGGTCCTGCTGTTATTAAAACTCTCTTTCCTAGAAGGTCTTTAGGTTCATGTAACATTGATAATACTTTTTCTACTATTATTTCAGTATCTTGAAGTTTACCCATTCCTTCATCACCACAAGCAAGTATTCCTGCAGCTGGTTCTATGAATTTATAGCCATATTCTTTTAATTTTTTCATATTATCTTGCACTATTTGATTTCCATACATATTTGTATTCATTGCTGGTGCAAAGACAACTGGGGCCTTTGTAGCCATAATAGTTGTAGATAACATATCATCAGCTATTCCATTTGCTACCTTACCAATTATATTAGCTGTAGCTGGTACTATAAGCATTAAATCTGCTCTTTTAGCTAATGATATATGCTGGATTTCCCATGCTTTTGGTTCATCAAACATGTCTGTTACAACCATATTGTGACTTAAAGCTTGAAATGATAATGGAGTAACAAATTCTGTTGCTGATTTAGTCATTATAACTCTCACATCAACATCCTGCTTTCTTAGACGGCTTATAACATCAAGTGCTTTATAAACAGCTATTCCACCACTTACTCCAACTACAACACATTTTTGTTCCATTTTACTTTATACCTTCTTTTAGTTGTTCATATTTTACCACATCTTCATTAACTTCATTTATAGCTATTGTTAGTGGTTTATTTGAATTAACTTTTACAAAAGTATCTGACCCATCTATTATTTGTCTTGCTCTTTTTGATGTTACTATAACAAGTGAATATCTGTTATCTACCTTTTGTAATAAGTCAACTATTGATGGATTAATCATAGAGTTGTTCATGAATAAAACCCTCCTTAGAATCTAGTATATTTTCTTTTATTCTGTCTACTCTGCATCTTTCAGCCATAATTATGGCTTCTATTTTTTCAGTAGCCTCTTCTACTGTATCATTAACTACAGCATAATTATATTTTGATACATAATTTATTTCTTGATATGCTGATTTGAATCTTGTCATCAAACTTTCAGGCGTCTCACTGCCTCTTTTAATTATTCTTTGTTTTAACTCTTCCATAGATGGAGGAAGTATAAATATAAATACCCCACCTTCAAACTTTTCTTTAACTTCAAGTGCACCTTGTATATCTATTTCCAATATAACATTTTTACCTTCATTAAGCATTTTTTCAACGCTTGACTTTGGTGTACCATAATAATTACCATACACTTCTGCATATTCTAAAAAATCACCTGCATCTATTCTACTTAAAAAATCTTCCTTCTTAAGAAAATGATAATTTACACCGTCAACTTCTCCATCCCTAGGATTTCTTGTTGTTGCTGATACAGATAAAAATATATCCTCATTTTTTTCAAGTAAGGCTTTACATATAGTTCCTTTGCCTGCGCCTGAAGGACCTGATATTACCATTAAAATGCCTTTGTTCCTCATATGCATTATTCTTCAACCTCTTCTACAACTTCATCTTTTGTAGATAATCTATGTGCTACTGTTTCTGGTTGGACTGCTGATAATATAACATGATCTGAATCTGTAATTATAACAGCTCTTGTTCTTCTACCATAGGTTGCATCTATTAACATCCCTCTGTCTCTAGCCTCTTGAATTATTCTTTTAATTGGTGCAGATTCTGGACTAACTATTGCAACAAGTCTATTTGCGGAAACTATGTTACCAAAACCAATGTTTATTAACTTAATGCCCATTTTGTTCCTCCTATTATTCTATATTTTGAATTTGTTCTCTGATTTTTTCAATCATGTTTTTTATATTTATAACTAAATTAGTTATTTCTATATCTGTTGACTTAGACGCTATAGTATTAGCTTCTCTATTTATTTCTTGAACTATGAAATCAAGCTTTCTTCCTATTGGCTCATTTAAAGCCAAAGTATTTCTAAGTTGTATTATATGACTTCTAAGTCTAGTAATTTCTTCATCTATAGTAGCTTTATCTGCAAATACTGCTACTTCCATAGCAATTCTCGCTTCATCCACCTGTAAATCACCTAAAAGTTCTTCTACTCTATCTTTAAGCTTAACCCTATAGTTTTCAACAACAACATCTGATTTAGAATCTATTTGATTTACCCAATCCTCTATTAAAATACATTTCTTAGCTATATCCTCTGAAAGTTTTTCACCTTCTACCATTCTCATATCTACCATCATTATTAATGCTTTTTCTAGAAGCTCTTTAACTTCAAGCCATATTTCATCTAAATCATCTTCTTTTTCTTCTAATGTTATAATTTCTGGGTATCGTGAGATTAATGACAAACTAATATCATTTTTAATATCTGAATACCTTTCTTCAAGCTCCGATAAACATTTAACATAACTATCAGCAAGCATTGTATTTAATTTAACTTCTGCTTGATTATGACCATAATTTTTATAATTTATGAAAATATCTACTTTACCTCTATTTAATTTTTCATTTACTACTCTTCTTATTTTGTCTTCTAATGCTATAAAAGACTTAGGCATTCTTATATTCATATCCAGATATCTATGATTTACACTTTTCATTTCTAGTGAAATTATTCTTTCTTTACCTTCTTCACTAGTGGCTCTACCAAACCCTGTCATACTTCTAACCATGATTTTGCCTCCTTAAAATACCCATATAAACACTTGTCTATTACATAAAAAATATTATATAGATACTTTATTACAGGTTTACTATAAAGTCAACGGTTTGTTAACAGAAAGTTTACAAATTAAATTATGTATCTTCCTTGTTCAAATACATCTTGTATTTTAGATTTTTTAAATTTTGCACTTAAAGATATTAACAATTTAATTCTAGCCTTTTGCCCAGGCATACTTTCTCCAAAAATCACACCTAAATCTCTAAGATTTTTTCCTCCACCTATATAACCATAGGATTCAAAAACCCTTCCTTCAAAGCATCTTGAAGTCACAACAATTATAAGTCCTTTATGTAAAGCTTTTTCTATGGCTGGAACTATATTAGGTGGCACATTTCCTCTGCCCATGGCCTCTATTACTAAACCACTATAATTATTATTTGTGTAAAAATTCACTATATCCTCATCCATACCACTTACACATTTTATAAGACCAACTTTTTTATCTAGTTTATCTATAGGAATATAAGTATTTTCTATTACATCTCTATAAAAAATAACTTTATTGTTATCAACTATACCTATAGGTCCAAAACTAGGCGTTTTAAAAGCATTCAAACTCATTGAGTTTGCTTTTGTAACCTCTGACGCACTATTTAGTTCTCCATTAAAACAAACTAAAACCCCTCTAGCTTTAGCTTCTTCTGATATAGCAGTACAAATTGATGTTGCAAGATTAAAAGGTCCATCGTAACCAAGTTCTGAACTACTTCTCATAGCACCAGTAATCACTATAGGTTTTTCTGTCTTAATTGTTAAATCTAAAAAATAAGCCGTTTCTTCTAGAGTATCAGTTCCATGTGTTATTACAACCCCATCTATGTCATCTCTCTCTACTAACTCTTGTACAAACTTTGATAAATCAAGCATTATATCTGGTGTTATATGAGGACTTGGAAGGCTTGAAAAACTATGTGACTCAATTTTTGCAAAGCCTTCTATTCCAGTAACCATAGCCATTATCTCTTCTGCTGTTAAACTAGGTACAGCAGCCTGTATTCTTTCATCCACCTTCATAGAAATGGTTCCACCATTAAATACTACCGCAATTTTTTTCATTTGAATCCTCCAAAAATATATAAATCTCAAATAAGATTATACTCTAACTATAATAATATTCAAGGTTAGTAATTCTGTTTTTTTCTTTAGTATTACACTGGACATTATATATACTACCATAAAGATCATTTATAAAATTTGCTCCTCTAGATATTAAAAGTCCTGTAAGCACCTCTCCTACTATTGGTATAGAAACATCAAAGCCAACCATACTCAATATATCAGCTTTTGTTAAAATACAAAGTAAAACCCCAACAATCATCGCTCCAATCCTATTAACATCAAATTTTTTATCTTTTCTAATCATCTTTAAGCTTTCCCAAACAGCCTCAGAAATACCAGCTAAAACCAAAATAGATGCAATTCCATTCATTTTTCCACCCCTTTTTCAAGCAAATATAAAAAACTTTTATATTTACTTAATATACTTCTCAAATTCGCTTTATAATTAATATGTATAAAAGTATTTATATATGCAAAAAGAGGTGACAATATATGTCACCCCTTAAGGATAGAATTCCTATTTAGCCATTTTAGCTGCTTCTAATATTTCATCAAATTTTGGTTGATTTGTTATCTCATCTAAATATTCTACATAGACTAATTTATTTTCAGAGTTAACTACAAAAGCTGCTCTTGTTAATAACCCTAGTTCTTTAATATAAGTTCCAGTAGCTTCACTAAAACTTCTGTCCTTATAATCAGATACAACTTTAACATTTGATATAGACTTAGCTTGACACCACCTTGCTTGAGCAAATGGTAAATCCATTGATACAGTATAACAATTCACATCTTGTAGTTCTTTAATTTTGTTATTAAAAGTTACAACTTCTAAGTCACAAACAGGAGTATCTACAGATGGAACAGCTAAAAATATTCTTACCCCTTTTGTATCCTTTAGTGTCAATTCTGATAAATCATTATTAACTACTTTAAAATCTTTTATCTTTTCTCCTACTTTTACTTGAGTTCCTAATAAATTTACTTCATTTCCTTGAAATTTAATTTTCATATATCGCACCTCTTAAATTATTTATTTAAAATTATTATTTGTTAACTTCCATATTTTTATTATAATAAATTTCTTTATTTTGTCAATACTTATTATTTATTAATAATAAGTATTGAATTGTTACAAAAAATAAAGATGGTTGATTTTAAATCAACCATCTTTGATTCTAAATTTAAAATATTATACAAATTAAATTTCCATTACCTTCATTTATAATCCTCTGAAGTGTTTTTTGTATTTTTGCTTGAATATCGTCTGGCATCTTATACAACTTATTCTGAAGACCCTCTTTAACTAACATTTCTAAAGATTTTCCAAACATATTACTTTGCCATAATTTTTCAGGATCATTTTCAAATTGTTCAAGAAGAGTCTTAAATACTTCTTGAGTTTCCTTTTCAGTTCCCATTATAGGACAAATTTCAGTTTGAACATCTGCCTTTATTAAATGTAAACTTGGAGCACTTGCTTTTAATTTAACTACATACTTAGAACCCTGTTTGTCAATATCAGGTTTCTCAAATTTCATTTCTGAAAGCTGAGGTGCCACTAAACCATAACCTGTATTCTTAACATCTTTCAATGCTTCCTCAACTTTATCGTACTCAATCTTTGCATGATTAAGCTGTTTAATTAATGCAAGCAAATCACTCTCATTACTAAGATCTGAGCCACAAAGCTCACTTATTATCTTGTAGAAGATTCCTTTTTGAGGATTCATTTTGATTCTAGCTATTCCATCTCCAAGATTCATTTCACAAATTTCAGTAGCTCCTAAAAACTCTTCGTCAACTAAACTATCTAACCATTCTTTAATATCTCTAACCTTAAATATGTTTTTACACATATCTTTAACTATGTTTATAAAGTTAACCTTAAGCCAATGAGCTGGTTCCAACTTTTCTATCCATTCTGGCATATCAATATTAATTTCTTTTACAGGAAATTCTTTAAGTACTCTACCAAATAAGTTGTTTACATTATTTTGATCCATGTTCGCAACATCCATTATTTCTACTGGTACATTATACTTAGCTTCCATATCTTCCTTAAGTTTTTCTGTTTCTCCACGTGTTGGCGTAGAGCTATTAAGTACAATAATAAAGGGTTTATTAATTAATTTCAGTTCATTTATTACCCTTTCTTCGGCGTCTAAGTAGTCATCTCTATTTATTCCTGTAATACTACCATCTGTAGTTATGACAAAGCCTATAGTAGAATGGTCTGTTATTACCTTTCTAGTTCCTATCTCCGCTGCATCTTCAAAAGGAATTTCATAATCAAACCATGGTGTATTTACCATCTTTGTATCTTCGCCCTCTTGATATCCTAAAGCTCCCTTGACAATGTATCCTACACAATCTACCATCCTAACTTTAAATTTTATTCCTTCTTCAAGTTGTATTTCCACAGCTTCATTGGGTACAAACTTTGGCTCTGTTGTGTGTATACTCTTCCCTGAACCGCTTTGTGGCAGTTCATCCTTTGCCCTTTCCTTTTTATAAGTATTCTCTATCTTTGGTATCACCATTAGATCCATGAATCTTTTAATAAATGTAGATTTACCTGTTCTTACTGGACCTACAACCCCAACATAAATATCTCCTTGAGTTCTATCTGATATATCCTTGTATATGTTAAACTCCTCCAAGATATACCCTCCTTCTTATTATTAACAATATATATATACTTAAGTCTAAGTAAATTTATACCTAAAAAATGAGTAAGGCAGAAATTTTTTTCTACCTTACTCATTTTATAATAATTCACTTTTCTTTTCTCTTTCCATAAGCTCTAAAACCGCTTCTTCAGGGTCTTTATTCATAAATATAACCTTATACAAAACATCTGTTATAGGCATTGATATATTTTCTTTTTCCTTAAGTTCATAAAAAGCCTTGCAAGCCTTTATTCCTTCTACCACCATACCAACTTCTTCAGATGCTTCATCCTTAGTATAACCTTTTCCAATTAAAATTCCGGCTCTTCTATTTCTACTGTGCATACTTGTACAAGTAACTATTAAATCACCCATACCCGTTAATCCATAAAATGTTTCGAGCCTTCCTCCCATTTTTAGGCCTATTCTACTTATTTCAGTCATAGCTCTTGTCATAAGTGCAGCCTTTGTATTATCTCCATAACCTATACCATCTGATACACCAGCCGCTAATGCTATAATATTTTTTACAGCCCCACCTATTTCAACACCTATTAAATCATCATTAGTATATACTCTAAAATTAGATGTTATAAATAAGTCCTGTACTCTTTTAGCTGAATCCATATTATCTGAGGATGCTACAATTGTTGTAGGTATACCTAACGCTACCTCTTCTGCATGGCTAGGACCAGAAAGTATAACTACCTCATTTTCAGGCAATACACTTTTTATAACTTCCGATATTCTAAGATTAGTTCTTTCTTCTATTCCTTTTGCTATACTTATTATTATTGCATCTTTATTAATCTTTGATAGAATATTTTCACAAATTATTCTTATGACATGTGAAGGAACAGCAAGTATTACATACCTACTCTCCTTCAAAGCCTTGTCTAAACTTGTAAATGCTGTGACATTTTTAGGTATGTTTAACCCTTTTATATATTTATCATTTGTTCTTTTAAGGTTAATTTCATCTACTACTTTTTCATCTCTATCCCAGATACTAACATCATATCCTTTGTTAGCTAGTAATATGCTAAGGGCAGTTCCAAAACTTCCCCCGCCTAAAAAAGTCACTTTCTCCATTTACTTATCCTTCCTTTCCCTATATTCTATATTAATACCTGTTCCTTTAAAATCAAAACTATCTCTTAATTGATTTTCTAAATATCTTTCATAAGAGAAATGTAGTGCACTTTTATCATTAACAAAGAATAAGAATTTTGGCGGTCTTGCTGCAACCTGAGTAGCATAATATATTTTTAATCTCTTAAGTGCTACTACTGGTGGTTCTTTCATAAGAACAGCTCTATTTATAACTTCATTTAATATACCTGTTGATATTCTCTTAGAGTAGTTATCATAACACTTTTTAGCTATTTCAAGTACTTTATGAACTCTTTGTCCTGTAAGTGCTGATATAAACAAAAATTCAGCATAAGGCATAAATTTAAGATTACCTTGTAAATCTTTTTTATAGTTTAACATAGTTTTATCATCTTTTTCTATAAGATCCCACTTGTTAACTATTACCATTATGGCTTTTTTCATTTCATGCGCAAAACCTATAATCTTTTCATCTTGATCTGTTACGCCTTCTTGTGCATCAATAATTAATATAACAACATCAGCCTTTTCTATAGCCGCAAAAGTTCTAATTACCGAATATCTCTCTATTTCTTCTTTAACTTTACTTTTTCTTCTTATACCAGCTGTATCTATAAGTGTAAATTTGCCTTGCTCTGTTTCTAAATAGCTATCTATTGAATCTCTAGTAGTTCCAGGTATATTAGATACTATAACTCTATCTTCACCAAGAAGTTTATTTATAAGAGAAGATTTACCTACGTTTGGCTTTCCAACCATAGCAATTTTTATATTTTCCTCTTCTTCGTCTTCGCCTTCATCATCACTTGGAAAATATTCAACAACTCTATCTAGCATATCTCCAAGACCAAGAGCTTGAGATGATGATATTGTTACTGGATCCCCTATACCTAAATTATAAAATTCCCATGCATTATCTTCTTCTTTAATTGTATCAACCTTATTCACAACTAAAACTACTGGTTTTTTACTCTTTCTAAGCATTTGCGCAACTTCTTTATCTGCACCAGTAAGTCCTTCTTTACCATCAACTACAAATATAATAACATCCGCAGTTTCTATAGCAAGCTGTGCTTGCCTTCTCATTTGTTTTATTATTATATTTTGATTTTCTGGTTCTATACCGCCTGTGTCTATCATTGTAAATGTATGACGTAACCATTCTGCCTCTGCATATACTCTGTCTCTAGTTACACCTGGTGTATCTTGAACTATTGAAATTCTCTTTCCTGCTAATTTATTAAAAAGTGTTGACTTACCAACATTAGGTCTTCCAACTATAGCAACTATAGGTTTTCCCATTATATTTCCTCCTCTAAATGTTCGTTTATTAAGCTTATTAAATCTTCTCCTGTAATTTTGCAAACAATAACCTGAACATCTAATGCTTCTTCTATATCTGATATTTTTTTATCGTCTAGCATTATTTGCTCTTTTGAATTACTTAATTCATAACCTTTTCTAAACATATTTTCCGGCATTATTAAGTACTTAAAGTCTATTTTTCCCTTTAACTGATTTATAATATCTCCACCTGTTAAAAGTCCAGCTACAGTTATTGTCTCTCCATAGAATTCATTAATTATCTTAAATGCATCTATTTTTATATTTTTATTGCGTTCAGATATCATATCAGCCACATGTTTTATTTCATCATAAGCTGATGTACCTGTTACAAAAGCAAAGCTTCCTTTTTTATTTTGATTTAAATTTTCAATTTCTTCTTTTATGGTATCCCTTAAAAGTCTAATCATTCCAATACCATCTTGTAATTGTTCATATTCACCATAAAAATCAGCAGATGGTACTTCCTTTTCAGCCATAACATAAAATTCATCTGCAAGTCTTATAAATGGATTTCCTATTTCCTTAATATACTTTTGTTGAAGTCCTTCAATATCCAAAATTTCTTTTTTTGAGCTTTCTTTATCATATGTATTAAGTATAGGTAATCCTTCTCTAAATTTAGTTATTCCAACTGGTACAGCTGCTACATTTTGAACAGCTGGATATAATTTATATAAATCCTCTACTGTATTTAGAAGTTCCTCGCCATTATTAACACCAGGAATAGAAACTATTTGGGCATTAATTGTTATATCAGCCTCTGCAAGCCTTTTAAGTCTTTCATAAACTTTACCAGCAAATCTATTATTAAGCATCTTTACTCTTAATTCTGGATTTGTAGTATGTACTGATACATTTATGGGACTTATTCTATATCTTATTATTCTATCAATATCTTCATCCTTCATATTTGTAAGAGTAACAAAGTTACCTTGTAAAAAACTTAACCTTGAATCGTCATCCTTAAAATATAAAGTTTCTCTCATACCTTTAGGGTTTTGATCTATAAAACAAAACATACAGTTATTACTGCATCTTTTTGCAGTATCTAAAATAGCGTCTTCAAATTCAACACCTAAATCTTCGTCAAAATCTTTTTCTATTTCAAGTTCCCAAACTTCTCCATTAACTTTTTCTATTTCCACTTCAATATAATCATCAGCAAGAAGAAATTTATAATCTATAATATCCTTTATTTCAGTGCCATTTATAGATAAAAGCATATCTCCAACTTCTATCCCCAATTCTTCAGCAATGCCACCAATTTCTATTTTAGAAATTTTATTTTTCATCTTCTCACTCCTTATTTTTTAAATACTTTATCAATATGTAATAATACATTAATTAGATATTATAGTCAACTGAAAGAAAAAGATAAGTTATATAATTAGAAATTGTTTTTGCATATTATATTCTATAATTGCATTTATATTATTCCAAAATATTGATATGATTAATTCTATAATTTCTTATGTATATAAAAAAACTAACCTCAAATAAGGCTAGTTTTTTCCCTAATCATTTAAATCTACAAATTTCCCAGTAACTAAATATATAGTCCATTCACAAATATTTGTAACATGATCAGCTATCCTTTCTAAATATTTACAAACAAATAAAAGCTGTGACGCCTGCTCAACATGGCTATGCTTATCTCTCATAAATACTATTAATTCTTCAAAGATTTGTCTATATATAGTATCTACTTCATCATCTTTTTTACATATATCATAAGCTTTATCTACATCATTAGTTATATAAGCATCTATAGACTCTTTTATCATTTTTTTAACTATAGTAGCCATTTCTGGTATATGAATGAGTTCCTTCATGTAATTTTCTTTAGCTAATCTTTTTGTTATCTTTGCTATATCTACAGCATGATCTGCCATACGCTCCAAATCAGTTACTATTTTTGTAGCCGTAAATATATTTCTAAGATCAATAGCTAAAGGTTGTTCCATAGCAATAAACTTTATACATTTATCTTCTATCTCCTTTTGAAGATTATCTACTAAGTCGTCATCCCCTATAACCTTATCTGCTTCTTCTATATTTTGATTCACAAGAGATTCTACTGAATGATGTATTTGTTTTTCAACTATACTTCCCATTTTTATTATTTCATTATGAAGTTGCTTAAGTCCCATGTCAAAAGTTGTTCTTGTCATAAAAATCACCCCTTAATATTTTATCCAAATCTTCCTGTTATATAATCCTCAGTCCTTTTATCTTTTGGTTTATAAAATATGTCTTCTGTTTTCCCATACTCTACTATTTCACCATTTAAGAAAAAGGCTGTATTATCGGCTATTCTTCCAGCTTGTTGCATATTATGAGTAACTATTATTACAGTATATTTTTTCTTTAAATCATCCATAAGTTCTTCTATTTTGCTTGTTGATATTGGATCTAGTGCTGATGTTGGTTCATCCATAAGTAAAATCTCTGGCTCTACAGCTAATGTTCTTGCAATACAAAGTCTTTGTTGTTGACCTCCTGACAAGCCTAATGCACTTTTTTTTAGTCTATCTTTAACTTCTTCCCAAAGTGCAGCTCCTTTTAAGCTTTTTTCCACTATTTCATCTAATTTTTCCTTATCTTTAATGCCATGAATTCTTGGTCCATAAGCTATATTATCATATATAGACATTGGAAATGGATTTGGTTTTTGGAAAACCATGCCTACTCTTTTTCTTAGAAATATTTCGTCATAATCACTATATATATCTTTCCCCTCAAATAACACCCTTCCATTAATCTTAACACCTTCTATTAAATCATTCATTCTGTTTATAGTTCTTAAAAATGTAGATTTTCCACATCCTGATGGTCCTATAAGAGCTGTAACAGTGTTCTCCTTTATTTCCAAGTTTATATTTTTAAGCGCCTGGTTAGTTCCATAAAATAAATTTAATTTTTCTGCCTTTATTATAGTCATATTTTCTCCTCCTACTTCCCACTATAAGCTTTATATAACTTATTACCAAGTAATCTGGCTGTTATATTAAATAACAAAACCACTATTATAAGTACTGCTGATGTTCCATTTGCTATCTGAAAAGCATCTGGTGAACTTGATTCTGAATTAACCTTCCATATGTGTACAGCTAGAGTTTCTGCTGGTCTAAACAAACTAAAGGATGAAACTTTATCAGTTAAGCTAAAAGCATCAAATTTATAAAGATTACCTGTCATCCCTGCTGTGTATAAAAATGCCGCAGCTTCTCCAAATATTCTACCAGCCGCAAGTATAATTCCAGTTAATATTTGTGGCATAGCAGATGGTAATATCACTTTCTTTATAGTTTGCCATTTTGTTGCTCCAAGACCTAAAGAAGCCTCTTTAACCTTTTTAGATGATTCTCTTATTGCATTTTCAGACACCCTTGTCAAAGCTGGCAAATTTAAAATACTAACTGATAGTGCACCTGCAAGTATTGAATATCCTAATTTAAACATAGTCACAAATATTAAAAGTCCAAAAAGGCCTACAACTATTGATGGAAGTGCTGCCATTGTTTCTATACATAACCTTATAAATCGTACAATTTTCCCTTCCTTTGCATACTCAGCTAAAAATATACCTGCACCTAATCCAATAGGTATAGTTATAATAAGTGATACTAAAAGCATATAAAATGAGTTAAAAAGTTGCATTCCTATTCCACCACCAGCTTCACCTAGCTTTTGTGATCCAAATATAAAGTTAAAGTCAAATATATTATTTCTACCTCTGTATAATATATAAATTATGAAAATACCAAGTAAAGCTACTACAAATCCAGCTATTAAATATAATATTATCGTTGCTACCTTATCCACTTTCTTTGCATTCATTAAGCTTCACCCCTATTTCCTATTTTTCTAATTAATAAAATAAATAAAAATGAAATTATTAATAATATAAATGCTAATGACCACAAAGCATCATTCCATGCTGTTCCAAATGGAACATTAGCCATATCCATAGTTATAACACTTGTAAGTGTACTAGTTGATGAGTTTAATGATGTTGCCATTTTAAATGTATTTCCTATTACCATTTGTACAGCAAGTGCTTCTCCAAATGCTCTTGCAAGGCCTAATACAACACCTGTAAGTATTCCTTGCTTACAAGATGGAATAACAACTTTATATATAGTCTGCCATCTAGTAGCTCCAAGGCCATAAGATGCCTCAATATACTCTCTTGGCATAGACTTTATAGAATCAGATGCAATTGATGCTATAGTTGGCAATATCATCACACTCAAAACCAACATTGCTGCTCCTAAACTAAATCCTAATCCTCCAAAATTGTTCTTTATAAGAGGAACTAAAACACTTACACCAATCCATCCATACACTACTGAAGGTATCCCTACAAAAAGTTCTAATGCTGGTTGTAAAATCTTTTTCGAAAGCTTTGGAGATATCATATTCATAAATATCGCAAGCCCTATAGCTATAGGAGTACTTAATAAAACAGCTCCAATTGAAACAAAGGATGAACCAGAAATAAAAACTAAAGCTCCAAAACTAGGATTATCATCATCTGGCTTCCATTCTGTTGATGTTAAAAAATGACTTAAGGAATACCCATCTTTTATAAATGTATTTATTCCTTTTGTAGCTATAAAAAATATTATTGAAAGTGTTATAGAAACAATTAGCATTCCACAAACATATGCAAACCCTTTACCTATATATTCATTTTTAAATTTTTGCCAAAAACTTCTTTTTCTCATATTGCACATTCCTTTTAATTTTTATTCTTTAGACATATGAATGAAAATAATAGTCTAATATACCTTAAAATATAAGACCGGCAAAATTAAGCCAGTCTTATGCTTTTAAATTTATTTAACTTTCATTTCAGCGCCTGAAACAAAACCGAACTTTTCAAGATTTTGTTTATTTGCATCACTTTTTATAAATTCTATAAAGGCCTTTGATAAGTCTTTTGCTTCACCTTTTGTATACATATGCCCCCATGACCAGAATGGATATTTTCCTGTTGATATATTTTCTTTACTAGAAGAAACACCATCTATTTCCAAAACATTTAAAGCCTTTTTAGCTTCTTCCGATACTACAGCTGATAAAGCTACATAACTTACAGCTCCTTTTGTTTTTTCTAATGCAGTTCTTACCGAACCATTATTATCTTGTGTAATACCAATCTTATCATTTTCTAATTCTTTTTTACCATCTAAAATTGTTTTTATAAATGTTGCTCTAGTTCCTGAAGAAGAAGGTCTGTGAACTAGTGTTATATCTTCATCTGGACCTCCAACATCTTTCCAGTTTTTAATCTCACCTGAGAATATTTTTTTTATTTCATCTTTTTTAAGAGTTTTTACTGCTACATCTTTATTTGTTACTATTGCAAAACCTTCTGCCAAAACCTGATGATCTTGTAACTCTTTAGCTTGATCTTCTGTTAATTTTTCATTTGCAAATATATCTGAGTTAGCTATGTCCACATTTCCTTGTAAAACTTGTGTAAGCCCAGTACCACTTCCGTTGCTTTGTACACTTATGTTTGCATCTGGATTTTTCGCCTTAAAATCAGCAGCTGATTTTTCAACAAATTCTCCCATGGCTGATGAACCTGATATTTGTATTGATCCTGTTACTTTGTTATCACCTGATGTCTTTTTTTCCTCTTTCTTATCACACCCAACTATAACTCCTGCTATCATAGTTACAGCTAATGCTGCTATCGTCACCCTAACTCTTTTATTTTTCATAATATTACCCTCCAAATTTTATATAAATATTTTTTGTATACATCTTACAATATTAATAATACATGCCTTAAGTTAAGTAAAGATTAGACCTATGTTAAGCATTTTTATGCTTTTGTTAAGGTTATTTAACATTTACCTTAAACTTTTCTAAATATTTATCTAAATTTAATATTTCCTTGCTTATTTCATTCTACATTTAAGTTTATTTATAAAATTAATGCCTTCTTCATTACTATTTTATATATACCTTATTTTTTTATACATTTTCACAGATTTAATTTCTATTCCCACTAGTTTATTCTCTAAATTCACAAAACCAATTATTCAAGATCTACCATCTCATCTATATTATAAGATTTTTCCTTTACCTCATATGTAGCTAAATTAACTATGTTCATTCCTTCATAGCTAGCTTCTTGTACTCCTAAAAACTTATTATTTAAACTTTGCGTATTTTTTACATAATTATAAAATATTTTTGTTTTCACATTTTTCTCATTAATATGTAAGATTATTTTACTTAACGATTGTAAAATTCAGATTGCTCTATATTGCAAATATGTAAATATATTGTTATGCCTTTGTTAAATAAAAATTTAAGTTTAATTTTGCTATTCGCAGTTAATAGTATTAACTATATTGAGTATTCGCTTCTTTTTAAAATTTTTATTTTTAAATATAATTTAATAAATTCTTGCATATAACAAAAAGTCATAACAAACTTCATAAAGTTTATCATGACTTCGTTAAACTTATTTCTTTTTTTTAGCTTTTATAGATACTACAAATTTAGTTCCTTCCCCAAGCTTACTATATACATCTATATTTCCATTGAAAGATTTTACAATATGTTTTACAATAGCAAGCCCTAATCCAGTCCCGCCCTTAGATCTAGACCTTGCTTTATCAACTCTATAAAATCTTTCAAATATCCTTGAAAGATCTCTTTCAGGAATTCCAGGACCAGTATCATCAACTGTTATAATAACTTTACCACTTACAAATTCAGTTTTTACAGTAACACTATCTTTTTCTTCTGAATATTTTATAGCATTTTCAACTAAATTTATAATCATTTGTTTAAACTTGTCTGGATCTCCTTTAATTTCAACATTGCTATTCTTGACTAAAACAAAATTTATATTTTTCTTTTCAGCTTCTATTTTCATAAGCGTATATACATTGTCTATTATATCTTCTGGCAAAAACCACTCTTTAACAGGAACACTGTTTTGTTCTATATTAGAAAGTGTTAATATATCATTAATAAGTCTTGTTAACCTTTCTGCTTCTTCATTTATTATATTTAGAAATTTTTCTTTATTAACCTCATCATCTACATACTTTAAAGTTTCCGCAAAACCTTTAATTGATGTTAATGGAGTTTTTAGTTCGTGTGAAACATTGGCAACAAACTGTGATCTCATATTCTCAAGCTTTTTAATATCCGTAATATCTTGAACTACTGCAACCGTACCCATATGCTCTGTTCCATTTATTATTTCAGCAGTTCTAATTCTAAGTTCTCTTTCTTTTGGCCATATTATCTTGATTTCCTTATAATCATCACTACTATCAAAAACACTATCAAATTCAAAATCTCTAATATGGTCTATTAGTTGCTCACCTATAATATCTTTCTCTATTCCAAATATTTTTTTTGCATATGGATTTATCATTATTACCCTATGAAGTCTATCTACAGCTATTACTCCACTATCCATACTCTTAAGAATTGCTTGAAGTCTATTTTGTTTATCTATAAGTTCATCCATGGTATGATTAAGTTGATCTGCCATATTATTAAAAGTCTTTCCAAGACTGTCAAGCTCATCTACTGATCTTATATTTACTCTTCTATCAAGTTCGCCCTTAGCTATTCTTGAAGTTATGAATTGTAATTCCTTAACAGGTGCTATAATCATTTTTGTAAGTTTTATTGATAATAATATTGATAATATTATTACAAATACTAATATAATTAAATAATATTTTATATTTTCATTTTGAAATATCTTTACATTGTTCATAGGTACTGATGTTCTTACAATACTTCCATCTCTAAGCTTGCTAGCACAGTAAACCATATTTTTATTTAAAGTTTTACTATACCTTACACTAGTCCCTGAACCAGTTTTTTTTGCCATTACTATTTCTTCTCTATTTTGATGATTATCTAATTTATCTAGCTCTGTATCTGTATCATAAATTACTTTTCCATCCTTATTTATATAACTAAATCTAATATCTTCTCCTAATCTTTTTATAGCATCAAATCTTTGATTGTTATCCTTACTTTCATCAAGTATGGTTTCTTCGAGTAGTATATTATAATGTGCTAAACTACTCTTTATACTATCTATATATTGATAATTTGAAATAGCTATAAAGCATGATGTTAAAACAATCAATGAAAAAGCTATAGTTATTATTACAGATATAATTATTTTCTTTTTCATATTGTCTATTCTCCACTTGAAAATCTATAACCTATTCCTCTTATAGTCTCTATATATTTAGGATTTTTATCATCATCTTCAACTTTTTTTCTTAAGTGTCTTATATGAACATCTACAGTTCTAGTTTCTCCTATATACTCATATCCCCATATTTTATCAAGCAGAGTGTCTCTAGTTAAAACTTTCCCCCTATTTTTAATTAGAGTTTCTAGTAATTCAAATTCCTTAAGTGTTAAATCTATTTTTTCTCCATTTTTTAAGACTTCATGCTTTAAAAAGTCCACCTTTATATTTCCTATTGTAAACACTTTTTCAAAGCTTGTATTATTCCCTATTCTCCTAAGTACAGCTTTAACTCTTGCTACTAACTCTCTAACTGAAAATGGTTTGGTTATATAATCATCTGCACCAAGTTCTAAGCCCAAAATCTTATCTAGTTCATCTCCCTTAGCTGTTATCATTATTATTGAAATATTAGATATTAATGGGTCTCTTCTTACTTCCTTGCAAACATCATATCCATCTAGTCCTGGCAACATCAAATCAAGCAATACTAGCTTAGGATGTTCTTCCTTTATTATTTTAAGTGCATCTATTCCATTATATGCTGTTATAACTTTGAATCCTGAACTTTCCAAATTGAACTTTAATAGTTCCACTATATGTTCTTCATCATCTACAATTAATATTTTTTCCTCTGCCATAGTACCCTCCACTAATTTAAAAATATAAACGAAAACATTCTCCCCGCTAAATCTCCTTCTTTACGATAAGAATAAAACTTAGGTTTATCTGAACAAAAAGTACATAGATTAACATTATCTATTTTTTTAACTTCATTATATTTTTCTAATTGTTCTTTTATATAACTTTCAATACTTATGTTTCTACTTTTAGTTTTATAGTTATATTTTTCATTAAACTTATCTACTATTTCCATAGATACCTCATAACAACATTCTTTTATATGTGGTCCTATAATAGTTTCTATATTACTGCATCCATAGTCTTTAATCATTTTATCTATGGTTTTTCCTACTATATTATCATATGTGCCTCTCCACCCACTATGAATAGCAGCTATTATTTCTTTTTCTTTATCATAAGCTATTACTGGAACACAATCGGCAGTAAAAACACCTATGCCAATATCTCTTTTGTTTGAGATAAGTGCATCGCCTTCTACTATTAAATCATTATTAATGTCATTTGTGTTTATTATCTTATCACTATGAATCTGCTTCAAAAAATAAATTTTTTTTAAATTTAATTTATTTTCTAAAATATTTATTGATTTTTCTCCCTCCCCTAATCCTATTTTATAATCTATACTAGCTTCTGCTGTTGTAAAATATATGTTAATTTTATCATTCTTAATCTTTATATCGCCATTTACAATCTTCATATTATTAATCACATTACCACTACCTTTTTATTAATTTTAACATTTACTTTATTATTTAAAAATATAAGCTTAAATATTTTAACTGAAATTAACCCATTCTTAACATAAGTATACCATCATTTATATTTTTTGAATATTTTTTATAAAAAAATAGAACTACATTTGTAGCTCTATTTACCATCTCTATAGTTCATAAGATTCTTGATTTCTTCCATAAAAGTATTAACATCCTTAAACTGTCTGTAAACAGAGGCAAATCTAACATATGACACCTCGTCTATATATTTAAGTTTATCCATTATCATTTCTCCAAGAATTTCAGACTTTATTTCTGTAATCATCTTATTACTTATATTCTTTTCTACCTCATCTGCTATTTCTTCTATTTGTTCTCTTGATACAGGTCTCTTTTGACAAGCTTTGATTAACCCATTTACAATTTTTTCTTTATTAAAACTCTCTCTTGTTAAATCCTTTTTAACTACTAACACTGGTATATCCTCAACCTTTTCATAAGTTGTATACCTTTTACTACATTTTAGACACTCTCTTCTTCTTCTTATAGTACTATAATCATCTGTAGATCTAGAATCCACAACTTTGCTTTCCTCATATAAACAATATGGACATCTCATTTTCTTCACGCCTTTCTATAAAAGAGTATCTATATTATACACATTTTTTCTTTAATTTACTATACCTCTTCGTGTATTTTAGCTTCTGTTTTAACTAATATTACGTCTACCCCTATCTTATAAACTTCATCCCACATTATTTCTAACATGTCCATTTTACCAAACCACGATTGTGCTTGGACTGGAACTATAAGAGAAACTATCCTATTCTCATCACAATCGAATTTAATATCTCTAACAAACCCAAGCTTACTTCCTAAATTTATATCTATCACTTCCATAGTCTTTAAATTATTAACAGAATACATCATAAGTTCCATATAATCACCTCTCATTATTTATAGTTATTATATTAGTATGATTACTATCTGCCAAATATTATATAAAAATTTTACCATATATATTAAGCTACTAAGGTAATAAATTTATTATTAATCCTATTATTCTTTTATATACTACTCTAAAATAAATTATTCATAACTACCAAATCTAAATATTTTTCTACAAATTTAAAATAGAGCTCATAAGAGCTCTATATGTATTTCTTCATATGTCTTAATGCAGTTTTTTCTAACCTTGATACTTGTGCTTGAGATATTCCAATCTCCTCCGCAACCTCCATTTGAGTTCTTCCGTTAAAAAATCTTAATGTTAATATAAGTTTTTCTCTAGGATTTAATTTTTTCATCCCTTCTTTTATAGATATATTCTCAAGCCAACTATCATCTTGATTTTTAGTATCACTTATTTGATCCATAACATAGATAGCATCTCCTCCATCATGGTATATAGGTTCAAATAATGATACTGGATCTTGAATCGCATCTAATGCAAATACAACTTCCTCTCTTGGCAAATTTAATTCTTTTGCAATTTGAGATATGGTTGGTTCTTTATTATTATCATTAACTAATTTATCTCTTACAACAAGTGCTCTATATGCAATGTCTCTTAAAGAGCGACTTACTCTTATAGAATTATTGTCTCTTAGGTACCTTCTTATTTCGCCTATTATCATAGGAACTGCATATGTAGAAAACTTAACATTTTGAGTTAAATCAAAATTGTCTATAGCCTTCATAAGCCCTATACATCCTACTTGAAATAAATCATCCACATTTTCTCCTCTATTATTAAATCTTTGTATAACACTTAATACCAACCTTAAATTCGACTTTATAAATATTTCTCTACATTCTTCTTCCCCGTTTTTCATTCTTACAAGTAATTCTTTCATCTCACGTTCCTTTAAAACAGGTAACTTAGCCGTATTAACTCCGCAAATTTCAACCTTATTGACAATCATTTATAATCAACCCCTTAGAAGTAATTAAATACTGCATTTAAATTATTACCTATAGAGTTGATTTTTATACTTAATTATACCATCCTACTAATTTCTTTTTTTAATCTTTTTATTATCTTTTTTTCTAATCTAGATATATAAGATTGTGATATACCTAGCATATCTGCCACCTCTTTTTGGGTTTTTTCCCTGCTTCCATATAAACCAAATCTCAATTTTACTATTTCTTTTTCTCTTTCAGATAAATTTTTCATAGCAAGAAAGAGTAATTGTTTATCTACCTCATCCTCTATTAAATTATAAACTATATCATTATCAGTTCCTAAAATATCCGATAAAAGCAATTCATTTCCATCCCAGTCAATATTTAATGGTTCATAGAAAGATATCTCTGCTTTAACTTTTGAATTACGTCTTAAATACATTAAAATTTCATTTTCTATGCACCTAGATGCATATGTTGCAAGCTTAATCTTCTTTTCAGGATTAAATGTATTTACAGCTTTTATGAGTCCTATTGTTCCAACTGATATTAAGTCTTCTACTCCAACCCCTGTATTTTCAAATTTTCTTGCTATATATACAACTAATCTCAGGTTTCTTTCTATAAGAACGCTTCTAACACTTTCATCTCCATGCATTAGTTTAAGCACTAAGTCCTCTTCTTCTTCCTTTGTAAGCGGAGGTGGCAATGCATCATTTCCACCTACATAATATACCCCTTGTATAAAAATTTTAAACTTTGATAAAAATCTGTTAAATAAAATTTTAAGTCTAATCATAATACCACACCCCTAAATTACTCCTCTCGATAACAAAGCTACAAATTCATCATCTTTACTCAATTTAATATCACAAAGGCATATAACTGCCTTCACTACATAACTAAATCCATTTTGACTAGATATTTTTACTCTATCAGCCTTGAATCCAATTAACTTATCATTAAATCCATCAACAACCTTATAGGGTATATAAAAACACCTATCTTCATCTATTTTTATATCATTTAAAAAATTTTTTTCTAAAATTATTACTGGTAAAGAAGTAACAGGTTCAACTAATGAATTACCTGTATCTAAAAAGCCTTTTACATTTATTTGTTTACCTTTATACTCAATTTCTAAATCATAAATAAGTTTTGAAACACTTATACGATCTTTAATAAAAAATACTACTCTATTTATTAAAATATATAAAGTTATTATTCCTAATAATAAATATTTGTATAAGTAATTGTCCATTCTATAACCTTCTTGAAAAGAATAAGGATTCTGAAATAAGGCAAATCCAAAGCATATTCCACAAAGTATAAATGATAACATCAAAAAGCATAAATAACTTTTTATATAAAAAAGAAAATTTTTCTTCCAAGCTACTATCACTATCATAATAAATGCTATCATAAGTTTTACAGGTAATGAAACTAATATTGTAGCCTCTGGTACAAACATAAGAAGAGTATATAAAGCTCCAATTATGCTAGATAATATTAACCGTTTATTATCCCCCCTTATTTTAACTATATTAATAGTGATTAATAGCAAAAAAAAATTAATTATAAAATTCTCCAAAACTACAACATCAACATAAACATCCATTGCCTTCACTCCTTAAATACATTATAAGACTTAAAACAGTAAAATTTTGTCAAAACATATGGAGATATTCTAAAATTCATTCCAATAATTATTACATTTTTTTCCATTTTACACTAAAAATAAAGGATGTAAAACTACATCCTTTTAAACATTATTTTCTTCTTCTCAAAAAAGCTGGTATATCTAATTCATCACCTATATTAATTGTTTCAACTGTAGCTGCTGCCTCTTCTTTAGCTTTAACTGTTTCTTCTTTATTAGGTGCTTCTTTAGTTTCTGCTATATTGTTTCCTCTTTGAACAATCTCTTTTTCAAAACCTGTCGCTATAACAGTTATTCTAATTTCATCCTTTAAAGTTTCATCAATTACAGCTCCAAATATTATATTTGCATCTGGGTCAGCTGCATCTTGAACTATCTCTGCTGCTTCATTTATTTCTAGCATTCCTAAGTCAACGCCACCAGTTACATTTAAAAGCACTCCAGTAGCCCCAACTATTGATGTTTCAAGTAATGGTGAAGATATAGCTTGTTTAGCTGCATCTTGAGCTCTTGTATCACCAGTTCCAGTTCCAACTCCCATATGAGCTAATCCCTTATCAAGCATTACAGCTCTTACATCTGCAAAGTCTAAGTTTATAACTCCTGGTATTGTTATAAGGTCAGATATTCCTTGAACACCTTGTCTTAAAACATCATCTGCAAGTTTAAATGAATCTAATAAAGTAGTCTTTTTATCTACCATTGTAAGTAATCTTTCGTTAGGTATAGTAACTAAAGTATCTACCCTTTGTTTAAGATTTTCTATTCCCATTTCAGCATGTTTCATTCTTCTTCTTCCTTCAAATGGGAAAGGTTTAGTTACAACTCCAACTGTCAGTATACCCATAGATTTAGCTATCTCTGCTACTACTGGTGCTGCACCGGTTCCTGTTCCACCACCCATTCCGGCAGTTATAAATACCATATCGGAACCTTTAATAGCTTCTGATATTTCATCCTTACTTTCTTCTGCTGCTTTTTTACCTATTTCAGGATTAGCTCCTGCTCCTAAACCTTTTGTAAGTTTATCTCCTACTTGTATTTTTTGTGTTGCATGTGAAAGCATTAACGCTTGCTTGTCCGTATTTATAGCTATGAACTCAACATTTTTAAGTCCTTCAACTATCATTCTATTTACGGCATTACTTCCTCCGCCACCACAACCTATTACTTTAATATTTGCAAAATCATGCATATCAACATCAAAATCTAACAAAACAATTCCTCCTTTAAAAGTCAAAAAATCCTCTTATTTTTTTTAAGTACGTATTTTTACTGCTAATACTATCTTTCTTTCTTTCATCAGTATTTGTTATTTCTTTTCCTGGTATATTATTTTCATCATATACTAATTTTACATTATCATAGGCATCTTTAACAATAGCTATTGAAGTAATTGCTGATGAATCTTTAATATCTAAATCATATTTTGTTATATTAATAACCTTTTTTTTGAATTTTTCTTCAAAAATCCTCTTTATTCCTTCAAAATAATTAAGTCCATTGCCTAATAGAATTAAACTATCTATTTCCTCGTAAAAACCACTATTAAGTAAATCTTCATAAATGAAATTAATAATTTCATCTATTCTAGCTATAATAACATTATAAAACAACTTATTGTCTATTTCATAATTACCAGCTTTGAAACTGTTCTCATCTTCTAATTTTCTAATAAAGCAAGAACTATATGTTTTTTTAATAGTTTCTGCTTCTTCCTTTGGAATGGATGCACATATTGCCAAATCATTTGTAATATTTTCTCCACCTAAAGGTATGTAAGACAGTGCAACTAACTCATTATTCTTATAGAAAGCTATTTCTGTTTTTTCAGCACCTACATCTATTAATAACATATTAGATGTGGCTGTTTTTTCTCCTAAAAATATTTTTTTTAATGAATTTATTCTTAAAGTAAAACCACTTACCTCAAAACCAGCTGTAATTACTGCCTTTTTAATATTATTTAAAAGTTCTTTTTGAGAAATAAATATATCTGAATTTAATTCTAAACTAGTACATTTTTTATTAGTAGGGTTATATACAATCCCCATCTCTTTATTATAAAAATTGTTTACAATACATTGTACCACAATTTCCTTATCTGTTAAAGATACATTTTTAGACATATCTATAAGTTTTTCTATATTTTTTCTAGTAATAATTTCATTATCAGTATCAGTATAATATATATTCTTTTTAGATACAATACGCCCATTATATGAACCTACACCAACATAAATTCCTTTTATATGTACATTGCTCTGCTTAATAAGCTCATTAATACATTCTTTTATAACAATTGATGCTTTGTCTATATCTACAATATTTCCTTTAATAATACCTTTAGATTCTTTACTTACTGAATGTAATATCTGAAATTCACCATTGTTATTTTCTTCTGCTAAAGTAGCATTTATAATAGCACTACCTAAGTCAAGCCCAACAACATATCCAATCATTTTGCGTACTCTATACCTCCTTTGTTATCTTAATTAGAAATCAATTCAAACACCTCTTCTTTATATTCAACATAAAATATAAAAATCCTTTAGTTTATTAAAATTTTAAAAAATAACTCAAACTATTTTGTTTGAGTTATTTTTAAAATCAATTAACTTGTTCTAATTCTTGTATATTTATACTTCTTGTATGTTTTGTATGAGACCATTCTTTTTTATCTTTATTTATTATACCTTGAATAGATATAGGAACCCAAGTTAACGCAAAAATAGGCATTGGTAATATATAATATAAGAAAATTTTAAAGTTCAATTTCTTATCTAAAATCAATACAAATGGTGTATATATAAATTGTAAAATAAGTAATGAAATTAAGCCCATGTTTATACTCGAAAAAGAAAAACCAGATTTCATAATATTATATATGTAATCTAGCAACTTACCAGATTGATCATAAACTGTTATAAGCATAGATATACCAAAAAGTATTAATAATATAGGTTGAATGCTATAGATTGCACAATCAAAAGCAACAAAATCAAATTTTGTAAAGGCCCTTTTCATAAGTTTAAAAAAATATCTACTTGAAACATCTGCAAAACCTTGCATCCATCTTTTTCTTTGAGACCAAGATTGAGCTAAAGTAAGCGGTTTTTCATCATATACTACGGCTTCATGAGCCCATCCAACTTTGTGCCCATTTAACACCAATTTACAAGTAAACTCTAAATCCTCTGTTAAACAAGTAGCTCCCCAGCCTAACTCTTTTAAAGTATTTGTTTCAATACAAAATCCAGTTCCACCTAATTGACTTGAAAGTCCTAAATTGCTTCTAGACATTTGTAAAAGCCTATTAGAACTCCAAAACGATATAGAATAACAACCTGTTATCCATGTATCTTTTGGATTCTTAGAATCTAAATACCCTTGTACTACTTTATATCCTTTAACAAGCTTTTTGTTCATCTCCAAAAGAAAATCTTTAGAAACAAGATTGTCTGCATCAAAAATTGCTACAGCATCATACTTTTTTTCCATTCTAAAAATTTTATCAAACATCCACTCTAGTGCAAAACCTTTTCCTCTTTTTTCTTTTTCAAATCTCTCAAAAACATTTGCTCCAAGGCTTCTCGCTATTGCTGCAGTATCATCCGTACAATTGTCAGCTATAACAAAAACATCGTATAATTCTTTAGGATAATTTAAATTGTTTAAACTTTCTATTACATCTTTTACAACTGCTTCTTCATTATGAGCTGCTACTATCATAGCAAAACTTTTTTGGGGACTTACATTACTTTTCTTATTAAACCTTATTATTCCAAAAAATGATAATATCAAATAATACATTGCAATAATGCCAACTGCTTCACAAAAAACCTCTTTTACTATTTTTACTACATCCATTAAATTCCCCTCCAGTTCATTGTTATTTTAGCATAAAATATAAAATATTACTATATATCTTTCTTATTTTTACTATAAATTAATTTTATTATGTGTAAATTTATTATTTACTAAAAAACGTACTCTTTTCAATTTGGATAATTTTATATTTTATGTTATAATATACAAAAATTAAAGAACTGACTTTTAGAAAACACTAAAAGTCAGTTCTTTTTATAACATAAGCATTCTACTTAACATTTCTCTATCAACAGAAAAACTTAAAGCATTTTCCGCTGTTATAATTCCTCTTCTATATAATTCAGCTAAAGCCATATCCATACTCTTCATTCCATACTTAGTTCCTGTTTGAACTGAAGAATCTATTTGATGAGTTTTACCTTCTCTTATAAGGTTTTGGATTGCTGGAGTTGTTGTCATTATTTCTAATGCAGCTACTCTTTTCCCATCTACAGTAGGTACTAGTTGCTGTGATACTATTCCTTGTAATACAGCAGCTAATTGAATTCTTATTTGTTGTTGCTGATATGGTGGAAATACATCAACTATTCTATCTATAGTCTTTGATGCGCCTATAGTATGAAGTGTTGAAAATACTAGATGACCTGTTTCAGCCGCTGTTATAGCTATAGCTATAGTTTCAAGATCTCTCATTTCACCTACAAGTATAACATCTGGATCTTCTCTTAATATTGCTTTTAAAGCATTTTGATAAGATTCACTATCTTTTCCTATTTCTCTTTGATTTACTATACACTTATTATGCTTATGTAAAAATTCTATAGGATCCTCTAAAGTAATTACATGGCATTCCCTAGTGTAATTTATTTCATTTATCATAGCTGCTAATGTTGTACTTTTACCACTTCCTGTAGGTCCTGTCACCAATACTAAACCTCTTTTTTTAAGTACTAAATCTCTAAGTATAGGAGGATGTCCTAACTCTGTTAATGTTGGTATCTTGAGAGCAATTACTCTAATTGCAATAGCATGACTATTTCTTTGTTTAAAAGTATTAACTCTAAATCTTCCTACCCCATGAAGAGAATAAGATGTATCGAATTCTCCTCTTTTATCATATTCTTCAAAAAAATCTCCTAAAATTTCTTTTACAAACGCTTCTGTATGGCTTTGCTCTAATTTTTCACTACCTATTTTAACCAGATTACCATTAACTCTTATTGTAGGCGGTAAATTAACTGTTAAATGTAAATCTGATGCGCCTTCTTGTATTGTTATTTGCAATAAATCATGTAGTGTTAGCATAAATATCTCCCTCTTTTCATTTTCTCTCACCCTAATTATAATGTAAAAGATTTCTTATTACCATAGAAAAAGCTAAATTCTTATAAAATATTATAAAAATTTAGCTATTACTTAGAATCATCTTTTTGAATTAAATTCCTTATATAATTTCTTTAACGCTTTCTTTTCTATTCTAGAAACATAAGATCTAGAAATACCTAAGATAACAGCTATTTCTCTTTGTGTCTTAGAGTTTCCATCATTAAGACCATATCTCATTTCTATTATTTCTCGTTCTCTCAATGTAAGTACAGAATTTAACTTGTTATATAGAGTTTTAATTTCAATATTGTTTTCCACAGTTTCCAAAACTGAATCATTTTCACTACTTAAAACATCCATTAAACATATCTCATTACCTTCTTTATCGATTCCTATGGGATCTTGAAGGTACACTTCACCCTTACTTTTTTTATTATTTCTAAAAAGCATTAAAATTTCATTTTCAATGCATCTTGCAGCATAAGTTGCAAGTCTAGTTCCTTTAGAAGAATCAAAAGAATCTATTGCTTTTATTAAGCCTACAGTACCTATAGATATCAAATCATCTACATCCTTATTTTGGAAGGAATATTTTTTTACAATGTGAGCAACTAATCTTAAATTTCTTTCAATAAGAACACTCTTAGCTTCTAAATCCCCATTCTTAAGCTTTTCAATATACTTTTCTTCTTCTTTTTCATCTAGTGGTTGAGGAAATGTAGTATTTCCAGTAACATAACCAGAAAGTACTACTATATTGCCTATCATATCAATAACATTATTGAAAACGAACACTTGGTGCTCCTCCTAGTAGTGCTTATAATATAATATGATGACAATAAAAAAAATTGCCTGTCTATATTTATTTTTTTATAATTTCTTGTACTATTTCTTTAAAGACTGGCGTTGCGGTATTTCCACCCACGGTATTATCTCCATTTTCATTTTTGTCACCTATATTAGGAACCATTACCGCTATTGTATAATAATTATTATCTTGTTTTAAGAACCCTATAAACCATCCATGGAAATCTTTTTTTCCCTCATTAACGGTTTCAGCAGTTCCGGTTTTACCACCTATTTCAACACCTTTTATCATGGCATTAATTCCTGTCCCCTTTTCAACAACTTGTATCATATTATCTCTAACAAGTCTCGCTGTAGTTGGAGAAATAACTTGTTCATAAGTTGTATTAAATTTATTAGCAACTTCTCCTTTTTGGTTTACAGTGGAATCTACCAAATAAGGTTTTACATATTTACCATTATTCACAACACTAGATAACATTCCCACCATTTGAAGTGGTGTCACATATAAAGACTGACCTATAGATAAATTATCAATCCCTATTTTTTCTTGTGGTTCTTGTCCTGCACTCTCCATTGTTTTCTCATCCAATCCTAAAACACGACTAAATAACCCTTGTTTCTTCGCAAGATATACTATTTTATCTTCACCAACTTTATCACCTAGTTTTGAAAATACATAATTACAAGAAACATCCAATGCTTGCCTTACTGTTAATGTACCATGAATTTTTCCTTTACATTTTTGACCTGCGCAAGTATACTTTTCATTTAAATTTACGTTTCCATATTCTAATGCTGCTTCTTCTGTTATTATCTTAAATATAGAACCCGGATCATAACCATAGCCGCCACCAGCTCCCGTTATTAAGTTAGGCATACTTTCATTTTTTTGAGCCAAAGCTCTTATTTTTCCAGTTTTAGCCTCTACAACTACAGCTCCTATATTTTTAAACTCCTTGTATTTATCAGAGTTTAATATTGATCTAATTTTTTCTTGTAAATCTCTATCTAATGTTAATTGTATATTCAAATTTTTATCACTTATATCAAATTTTTCTTCATTATATATACTATTTGCATCTAATGAAAATTTTGCTTGTGGCACTTTATTATCTTTTATATATCCATTTAATTTTTGTTCTAACGAATTTACTGACTTTTCCGTTTCTCTACCACCATCATAATAAGTATTTTTTATTATCATATTCTCGATTTTCCAACTCTCTTTTTTTTGAGTTTCATCATATCTATAACAATATATACCCTTTAAATTTTTAAGCTCTTTTATTTTATTATAACTATCTTCACTTATTTTATAATACAATTTAAATTTGTTACTTTGAATAACTTTATCGAACGAAAAATCTTTATCTTCGGATTTCATTATAAAATTAAAGGCCATTAAATTTTGAAGATTTTGTTCTACATTATTTAGTTTAAAAGGTTTTAAATCAATTATCAAAACATATGATTTGTTATAATCTGACAAATCTCTACCCTTATCATCAAGTAACAAAAAGTTTGTATCTGATATCTTTTCACTTTGAAAATTATGTGCATCACTAGAAGTTTCAGCTACCAAATTATATTTATTTTGTAAATAATAAAGTCTTACTATCAAAAGAAGAAAAATACCAAATACTATCCATTTATAAGCCCTTATTCTTTTAAACTCTATCTTGTTATTATTGAGCATAAAAAAAACACCTCCCTTAGCTTAATTCTAGCCTTAAGGAAGGTATTTTATTCAAACTACTTCTGAAGAATTTGTTTTATTTTTGCAACCATAATATCTATCGCTACTTTATTTTGTCCACCTTCTGGTATTATTAAATCTGCATGTCTTTTAGTTGGCTCTGTAAATTGTAAGTGCATAGGTCTTACAACTCCTAAATATTGATTAATAACTGAATCCACAGTTCTTCCTCTTTCATTTATATCTCTAACAAGCCTTCTTATTATTCTTACATCAGCATCTGTATCCACATATATTTTAATATCAAGAAGTTCTCTTATTCTAGGATCTTCAAGAACTAATATTCCTTCTACTATTATTATTTCCTTAGGTTCTACAGGAACTGTATTCTCAATTCTTGTATGCATTGAAAAATCATAAATTGGCTTTTCTATTAAATTTCCATTTAATAATTTTTCTAAATGCACTACTAATAAATCATTATCAAAAGCTTTAGGATGATCATAATTAGTTTTAACTCTTTCTTCCATTGACAAATGACTTTGATCTTTATAATAGGAATCTTGTTCTATCATAGCTATGCAATCTTCATCAAATTGATTGAATATTTCTTTTGCTATAGTACTTTTTCCTGAACCTGTTCCACCTGTAATACCTATTAGTATTGGCTTTTTCATTAGTTCTCCTCCTTGTTTTTTATTAACATATCATTTTTATTCAAAGGTTTTGTGGTTTTTGCTTTGAATATCATCTGAGCTTTATTTGCGACATCTATTTTATTTTGACCTTCATAGAAATCACTTAATGTAACCTCAAAATAATCACCTTCCGGTCTTAAAACTTCTACAGTATTCCCTTCAAATATTCTATTTCTTTGCTCTATAATTGCCGTGCTAGTTTCTGCATCATAATCCCTAACTACTCCAACTATGTCATATTCTCTTATATATGATGAGCTCTCATATATTTGCTCTGCTGATTTTCCAAAATAGAAACCTGTATGATATTTTCTATGACTAACTTTCATTAGATTATCTAACCACTCTTGCTTGAATTCATAGTGTTCAGGATCTTCTAAATAAGCATCTAACGCCTGTCTATAAGCCTTAACAATGGCAGCTACATAATAAGGGCTCTTCATTCTTCCTTCTATTTTAAGAGAATAAATACCACTTTCAACTATTTCAGGTATATGCTTTATCATACATAAATCTTTAGAATTCATGATATAACTGCCTCTATCATCCTCTTTTATTTCAAAGTATTCTCCTGGTCTCTTTTCTTCAACTAAATAATACTTATATCTACAAGCTTGAGCACAAGCCCCTCTATTTGCATCTCTACCTGTCATATAATTAGATAATAAACATCTTCCTGAATAAGCCATGCACATAGAACCATGTACAAAAGCTTCTATATCACATTCCTCTGGTAACTTTTCCCTCATTTCTCTTATCTCTTTAAATCCAACTTCTCTAGCTAAAACTATTCTTTTTACACCTTGATCATACCAGAATTTAGCACTTCTCCAGTTAACATTATTTGCTTGAGTACTTAAATGTATTTCTAAGTTAGGAACTACTTCCCTAGCTGTAGCTATAATAGCTGGATCAGACGCTATTATAGCATCCACTTTAAGATTATAAAGTTCTGTTAAATATTCTTCTAATCCATTTAAGTCTGCATTATGAGGAAAAACATTCATAGTTACATAAACTTTTTTCCCTCTATCATGAGCATATTTAACACCTTCTGAAATTTGTTCATTTGTAAAATTATCTGCAAAAGCTCTTAAATTAAGCTTACTTCCCCCTAAATAAACAGCATCTGCACCAAAATCTATAGCTGTTTTTAGTTTTTCTAAGCTCCCAGCTGGAGCAAGAATTTCTGGCTTTCTCATTTAATTACCTCCTCTTAGTTAAAGCTATTCCGTCACCCATAGGTATTACCGTGGTTATTAAACCCTTATCATTAGATACCATTTCAAGATAGCTCCTCATTCTTTTTACTATGGTTATCTTTCTTCTTTTCACTAAATCATCAGTTGCAACCATACCTCTAAAAAGCACATTATCCGCAATTATTATACCATTTTTTGATAAAAGTCTTAAACATTCTGGAAGAAAATGATTGTAATGCCCTTTACCTGCATCCATAAATATAAAATCAAATTCACCTTCAAGTCCTTTTAGTACGTCTAGGCAATCGCCTTCTATAATCTCTATATTATCATTAAAATTATATTTAATTATATTCTTTTTGGCAAGTTCAATCATCTCTGGACTTCTTTCAATAGTCTTTATCTTAGTCTCTTTTTCTGCCGCATTATACATAAGTATAGATGAATATCCAATAGCTGTTCCTAATTCTAAAATTCTTTTTGGTTTATTTAATGACACCATAAATTCCAAAAATTTTGCAGTTTCTTTTTGTACTATTGGAACCTTATTTTCTTTTGCAAAATCCTCAAGCTCTTTTAATATCCCAGTACTATCTGGAATTAAGCTTCTTAAATAATCTTCCATATAATCATAAGTTATTTGGCTCATATTTTCCTCCTAATTTATAGACCTGCATTTTGGCGCTCTTTCTTTTTATTTTCAAACTCACTACTTTTATTAGTGAAGAAATGTGTTTTTTGATCTAATTCTAATATATAATATATATAATTTGTATCAGCAGGACTTATAGCAGCCTTTATAGAAGGTTTTCCTGCATTTCCTATAGGACCAACCGGAAGTCCATAATTTTTATAAGTATTATATGGCGAATCTATTTTAAGGTCTTTATCATAAAGCTTATCTTTATGTTCTCCCAAAGCATATATAACTGTAGAACATATTTGTAGCATCATTTTCTTGTCTAATCTATTTTTGATAACAGAAGAAATGAGTTCTCTATCTTTATCTACTCTCGCTTCTTTCTCAATCATAGATGCTATATTAGCATACTTTTCATAGTCCTCTTCTTTTATTTCAACATTTGTTTCAATTTGTATATCTTTTATAACAGCCTCAAATCTATCTATCATTTCTTTAATGATATCTTCTGATTTTACTTTTTTAGAAAAATTATAAGTATCTGGAAATAAGAAACCTTCCACTAAATACTTTTTACCTGGAGTATCTTTAATATAACCTTTTCCTTTGTATTCTTTACACGCTTTTAAAAATTCTTCCTTTTTTACTATTCCATTTTTATCAAGTCTAGTAGCTATTTCATCTACTGTAAACCCCTCTGGAATTGTAACTTTTAATGTATCTCCACCTTCAGTTAAAAGCGTTATTAAATTTTTAAGACTTGTTTCAGTCCTAACATTATATTCACCTGGTTTTATTTCTACTTTAGGTTTATTATTCTTAATATATAGCTTAGCAAAAAAACTACTTTTAAGTTTATTTTCATTTTCTAAACTATCAAAAAGATTATAAATGGAATCTCCCTCTTTTACCACAATTTTAACTGTGCTTTGAGAAGAAATTAAAGGTGAATTTTGAGTTCGTATGTACTTTAAATAAACTATACCTGAAATCATTAGTAATAAAGAAACAAAAATAGGAATTATAATTTTTAAATTAAAATATTTTTTCATAAAAATCCCCCATATATAAAAGTAAATAGCCTAATTTGGCTATTTACTCCTATTATAATATGTTTATATGAAATAATAAACTATTTTTTACTTCTACTTACTGCTCTTTTTCTTTCAGTACTATCAAGAAGTCTCTTTCTCATTCTTATATTTACTGGAGTAACCTCTACTAATTCATCAGAATTGATATATTCAAGGCATTGTTCAAGAGACATAACAACAGGAGGAGTTAATTTTACTGTATCATCTGAACCTGATGCTCTTGTATTTGATTGATGTTTTCTCTTGCAGATATTAACTTCTACATCATCTGCTCTTGAGCATGATCCACATATCATTCCTGAATAAACTTCAGTACCTGGTGTTGTAAATAATAATCCTCTTTCTTGAGCATTAAATAATCCGTAAGTTACAGCTTCTCCAGATTCAAAAACAATTAGAGAACCTCTACTTCTTCCTGGCATATCACCCTTATGCTTTTCATATCCATCAAACACATGATTCATTATTCCATTTCCTTTAGTGTCTGTCATGAATTCATTTCTAAATCCAATAAGGCCTCTAGCTGGAACTCTAAATTCAAGTCTTGAATAACCATTAACTGCTGAAGTCATATTTACCATTTCAGCTTTTCTAGGTCCTAATTTTTCCATAACAGGTCCCATGAATTCTTCCGGAACATCTATAGTTAAGTATTCCATTGGTTCCATAGTAACTCCATCTTCTTTTTTGAATATAACATTTGGTTTTGAAACTTGGAATTCATATCCTTCTCTTCTCATAGTTTCTATAAGTATTGAAAGATGAAGTTCTCCTCTACCACTTACTTCAAAACAATCTGGTGATAATTCTTTAACTCTTAAACTTACATTAGTTTCAAGTTCTGTCATAAGTCTATCTCTTAAATGTCTTGAAGTAACAAACTTTCCTTCTTTTCCAGCAAATGGAGAATCATTTACCATAAAGTTCATATTCAAAGTAGGCTCGTCTATTTCTATAAATGGAAGTGCCTCTGGATTTTGTGCATCAGCTATAGTTTCACCAATGTTAGCATCACCTATACCACTTATAGCAACTATATCTCCCATTGAAATTTCTTCTGTTTCTTCTCTTTTAAGACCATTATATGTGAAAAGACTTGAAACTTTAAAGTTAGTTATACTTCCATCTTTTCTAACTATAGCAGCTTGTTGATTTTTCTTAAGCGTTCCTCTAGTTACTTTACCTATTGCTATTTTACCTACATATTCACTTGAATCAAGTGTAGTTACTAGCATTTGGAATGGTTCTTCCTTTGAACCTTCTGGTGGTTTAACATGTGATATTATAGTTTCAAATAAATCTTCCATATTGTCTTTAGGTTCTTCTAAATTGATCATAGCTATTCCTTGTCTAGCTGAAGCATAAACTATTGGAAAATCTAATTGTTCATCATTAGCTCCAAGTTCTAAGAATAATTCAAATACTTCGTCTATTACTACTTCTGGTCTAGCATCATTCTTATCTATTTTATTTATAACTACCATTGGATTTAATCCAAGTTCTAGTGCTTTTCTTAAAACAAATTTAGTTTGTGGCATTGGTCCTTCATAAGAATCAACAACAAGTATAACGCTATCTACCATTTTAAGTACACGTTCAACTTCTCCACCAAAATCAGCATGTCCTGGAGTATCAACTATATTTATTTTGATTCCATTATGCATTACAGCTGTATTTTTAGAAAGAATAGTAATTCCTCTTTCTTTTTCAAGATCGTTAGAATCCATTACTCTTTCTTCTAATTTTTCATTTTGTCTAAATATATTACTTTGTCTAAGTAGGGCATCTACTAAAGTTGTCTTACCATGGTCAACGTGGGCAATAATTGCTACGTTTCTTATATCTTCTCTTACAAAATTGTTCATTAATATTCCTCCAAAAAATTAAGTGCAAAATAAAATTGGATACTTGTGTACCCAATCTTGTTTATCATATTGATTTTAATATTATAAATTGTAAATGTCAACTATTTAATTAAACCTTAGTTTCCATTTGGTGCTATTACATTAACACCAATAGCTTCATTTAAAATTTTTAAAAGATCTTCCCAAATTACTGCAAACTTTGCTTCTGCTTGAATATAAGCAGAAACTTCTGGGTTTAACATAACAACATTTGCTACTTCTTGCATTTTAATTTTAGTTTCATCTTTTATTTTTCCAGTTTGCATCTGCTCAGTATAAGCTTCAAATTGAACTTTTCTAAAGTCTTCTATCATTTTTCTAAGATCTTCATTTTCATTTACTTCTTGAGATTTTTTTCTATACTCAACTACTTCTGGTAAATTTTTAAGTTCATTTGCAAATTCGTGAGCTTTATCATAAATATTCATTTTTATCCTCCTTATAACATTCTCAAATAGTTAAATCTCCATTATTATTGGAAGTATCATTGGTTTTCTCTTAGTTTTTTCATATAAATACATTCTTAATTGATCTCTCATAGAAGACTTCATTGTAGCCCAATCAGTAATATTCTTTTCTTCACAATCTAATAATACTGATTTTACTATTTCCCTAGCTTCTACCATCAAATCTTCTGATTCTCTTACATAAACAAAACCTCTAGAAATGATGTCTGGTCCTGCGACTAAAGTACCTGTTTCTTTTTCAATTGTAACTACCACAGTTAATATACCATCTTGTGATAAATGTTTTCTATCTCTTAATACTATATTACCAACATCACCAACTCCAAGACCATCTACAAATATTTGGCCTGATTGAACAGTTCCATTTTTTCTTATAGCATCCCTTGAAAGTTCTATAATGTCTCCATTATCTACAATTACTGTATTTTGCTCTGGAAGACCTAACTTTATTGCAAGTTCTGAGTGTTGTTTAAGATGTCTATACTCTCCATGTACAGGTATAAAATATTTAGGTTTAACTAATGAATGCATAAGCTTTAGCTCTTCTTGACAAGCATGCCCTGATACATGTACAGCCGCTAAAGATTCATATATAACCTCCGCGCCTTTTTTAAATAGTTGATTTATGACTTTAGAAACCGTTTTTTCGTTTCCAGGTATTGGTGTAGCTGATATTATTATAGTATCACCTTCAACAATACTTAATTTTCTATGTTCTGACGCTGCCATTCTAGCAAGTGCAGACATAGGCTCACCTTGACTACCTGTAGTTATCACGACTATTTGATCATTTGGATACTTATTTATATTATCTATACCTACCATACTATCTTTTTCTACAGTTAAATATCCTAATTCTATAGCTACTTGAACTATATTTTCCATACTTCTTCCTGATACAGCTATTTTTCTTCCTAAGCTTTCTGCTGCAAGTACTATTTGCTGAATTCTGTGTATATTAGATGCAAAGGTAGCAACTATAATTCTTCCCTTTGCTTTTCCAAATATATTTAAGAAACTTGCGCCAACAGTTCTTTCAGACATAGTATATCCTGCCCTTTCTACATTTGTAGAATCAGCCATCATACATAGCACACCTTTTCTTCCAAGTTCTGCAAACCTAGCAAAATCCATTACTTCTCCATCTATCGGTGTATAATCCACCTTAAAATCCCCTGTATGAAGTACCGCTCCCATAGGAGTATGAATAGCAATCGCCACTGAATCAGCTATACTATGGTTTGTTTTTATAAACTCTACAGAAACAGATTGTAATTTTATAACATCTCTAGGCTTTACTCTTATAAGCTCTGTTGTACTTAAAAGTCCGTGCTCTTTAAGCTTTGTCTCTACTATACCAAGCGTAAGTTTAGTACCATACACTGGAACATTTAGTTGTTTCAGAATATATGGTAACGCTCCTATATGATCTTCATGACCATGAGTTAAAAATATTCCTCTAACCTTATCTTTATTTTTTAATAAATATGAAACATCAGGTATTACTATATCTATACCAAACATATCTTCTTCTGGAAATTTCAACCCACAATCTATAACCACTATATCTTCTTTATATTCTATAGCTGTTATATTCTTCCCTATTTCATTTAATCCACCTAAAGGAATTATTTTGACTTTAAGTTTTTCTCTTTTCATATTTCCCCTCCTTTTCCGTGTTGCTACACATTATGTATTACAAAGGTTGTCATCTATAGTCGTCATAGAGGTCCCTTTATTATCTTTATTTTTCTTTACAGTCTTCACATAATCCAAAAAATTTAACACTATGATCTAATATTTTAAACTTATAAGTTGATTCAATTTGTGCTTCTAAATCCTCAAGTAGATCATCTTGAACTTCTAGAACTTTACCACAAGAATTACAAACTAAATGATGATGCCTATGAGTCTCATTTACATGAGCAAGTTCATATCTACTACAGCCATCATTTAAATCAAGCTTATATACTACACCCATTTCTTCTAAAAGTAAAATTGTTCTATAAACTGTTGCAAGCCCAATTTCAGGACACCTTTGTTTTACTTCATCATAAATTTCTTCTGTAGTTAAATGCTTTCCTTCATTATCAATAATTGTATCTACTATTGATCTTCTTTGAGGTGTTAATTTATAACCTCTCTTCTTTAATTCTTCTTTTAAACTTTCAAAATCTCTTGATGTTAATTGTGACATTTTCAAAACCTCACTTTTCCTATTTTATTCTTCATCTAGGAATAAGGTAGCATATGCTTCTTCTATCATGTCTATTTCATTTTCGTCTTCTACGCTTGCTAAAACTTCATTTCCCTCTTCATCTAATACTACTTTCATAGCAATATTCACATCATCTTCACCTTCTGGTGATAATATAAAGTATTCTTCACCTTCTATTTCTAACTTAGTAACAACATTAAATTCTATTTCATTATTATCCTCATCCATTAGAACTATTCTGCTTAAATCATTTTGCATTTTTTATCTCCTTTTACTTTTATTATTTATTTGAAATTCTGTCTAGATATCCTTGTAAAATATATGTTGCAGCAATCTTATCAACTATCTTCTTCCTCTTTGCTCTAGATAAATCTGCTTCTAGCATAGCTTTATGTGCAGCTACCGTTGTAAGTCTTTCATCCCAAAATTCTATCTTAGGATCAAAACTTTCCTTCAACTTTTCACAAAATTCTTTAACCATCTCTCCTGATGGTCCTATTGTTCCATTCATATTTTTAGGCATACCTGCAACTATTATGCTCACATCATATTCATCATATATTTTTTTTATTTCCTCAATATCCTGAGTATAATTTTTTCTTTTTATTGTTGTTATACCTTGTGCAGTCCATCCAAGTGGATCACTTATCGCTATACCAACAGTTCTTGAACCTATATCTAAACCTAATATTCTCATCTGTTTCTCCTTAATTTAAAGGTTTCTCATTTTTTAAATTTATGTGCAAATAAAGAGTGCCCAAAGGGCACTCTTTATTTTAATTCTAAATAAGCTTTTATTACTTCCTCAAGAATCTCATCTCTCTCAAGTTTTCTTACCAAAGCCCTCGCCCCATTATAATTTGTAATGTAAGTAGGGTCACCTGATATCAAATATCCAACTAGCTGATTAACAGGATTATATCCTTTTTCTTGTAGCGAATCATACACTTCCGTTAAAATAGCCTTAGTTAAATCTTTTTTGTTTTTACTAAAGTCAAACTGCATTGTATTATCTATGTTATTGCCCATAGTTCACTGCAAAACTGCAGTTTCACCCCCTCACAATAATAGTTTATTCTATATTTAATATAACTTACATTTTATTTTATTTATTTTTTATTGATAATTATAATTTTATTATAACCCATATTTATTAATTTGTATACTATTTTACAAGAGTTTCTAAAACTTCGTACGCTTTTTCTAGAGCTTTTTCGATCATTTCTGCATTTTTACCACCAGCCTGAGCCATGTCTGGTCTTCCACCACCGCCTCCGCCAGCTACAGTTGCAGCTTCTTTAATTACCTTTCCACAATGAACTCCACTTGATAAAGAATTCTTTGTTGCCATAGCTACAAAGTTAACTTTACCATCTACAGCACTTGCTAGTACTACAACTCCAAGTTCCATTTTATTTCTTATTTTATCTGCTAAATCTCTAAGAGAGTTTCCATCCAAACCTTCTACTTTAGACGTAACAACCTTAACCCCTCTTATTTCTCTCGCATTTGCTAAAATGTCATCTTCCGCTCCTTGTACAAGCTTTGCTTTTAATTCAAAAATTTCTTTTTCCTTATCTTTTAATTCATGAATTTGTGAATTTAATCTTTTAACTATATCTTTATCAGAACATTTAAGCATACTTGAAACTTCTTTCAAAAGATTATTTTTATTTTCCATGAATTTAATAGCATTTACTCCTGTAACAGCTTCTATTCTTCTTATACCAGCCGCAACCCCTGATTCTGATACTATCTTTATTATACCTATTTGACCTGAATTATATACATGGGTTCCACCACATAATTCTTTTGAGAATTCTCCAACAGAAACCACCCTAACATCAGCAGCGTACTTATCGTCAAATAAAGCCATTGCTCCTGACTTTTTAGCCTCTTCTATACTCATAACATCTGTTTTTACTTCAAACACTTCCATTATTTTTTCATTAACTAAAGCTTCTATCTTATTAAGTTCGTCTTCTGTAATGGCTGAGAAATGAGTAAAGTCAAATCTAAGCCTTTCCTGATCAACATAAGATCCTGATTGGCTTACATGAGAACCTAAAACTTCTCTTAAAGCCTCATGTAACATATGAGTTGCTGTATGATTTTTAGAAATAGCTCCTCTTCTTTCTTTATTAACTTCTAAAGTCACAAGTTCATTTAAGGTAAGCTTTCCTTCTATTACTTTTACATAATGAATTATTTTACCGCCAACATTTTTCTTACAATCTATAACTTCTATCTTACAATTTTCATTTGAAATTATACCTTTGTCTCCAACTTGACCTCCCATCTCAGCATAAAATGGAGTCACATTTGTTACTACATAACCTTCTTCACCTTTTATAAGTTCATTTACAAATTCTGTTTTTGTAGCTAAAACTATAGCCTTTGCTTGCAAAATAGTTTTTGAATATCCATCAAATTCAGTTATAATGTCTGAAGAAATTTTATTGATAGGGTTTTCATCACTCCCCATGTATGTGTTTTCTCCTCTTGCCTCTTGAGCTCTTCTTCTTTGTTCTTCCATATGAGATTTAAAACCTTCTAAATCAATTTTAAGATTTTTTTCTTCTGCTATTTCTTCAGTAAGCTCTACTGGAAAACCAAATGTATCATATAAAGTAAATATATCTTTACCTTCAATTATATTTTTATTGTTAGCTAAAACTTCATCAATAACAACCTGTAATTTATCCATGCCAGCATCTATAGTTTCATTAAATCTTTCTTCTTCTAACGTAACTATTTTCTTTATAAAATCTTGCTTTTCTCTTAATTCTTCGTAAGCTCCACCGTAATTTTCTACTACAGTATCTACTATTTTATGAAGAAATATTCCTTCTGCTCCAAGCTTTCTTCCATGTCTTGCAGCTCTTCTTAAAAGTCTTCTTAATACATAACCTCTACCCTCATTAGATGGTTGAACTCCATCACATAACATCATAGATATACTCTTAACATGATCTGTTATTATTCTTATAGAAATATCTTTTTCCGAATCTTGACCATATTTACTATTAGTAAGTTCACAAACCCTATTTACTATATTTTTAACTGTATCTATTTCAAATATATTATTTACACCTTGCATTATAGTTGCAATTCTTTCAAGTCCCATTCCAGTATCTATATTAGGATGAGCTAAATTATTGTATTTTCCATCTTCATCCTTATCAAATTGTGTAAATACTAGATTCCAGAATTCAACTATCTTATCAGCTTCAGAAGCTTCTTCAAACTGTTCTGAAGTTTCTATTTTTCCAGCACCTCTATCAAAGTGTATTTCACTACAAGGACCACATGGACCTATACCAACTTCCCAGAAGTTATCTTCTCCCAATCTAAAAATTCTTTTTGGATCTATATCTGTTTTAGAAGTCCAAATTTCAAATGCTTCATCATCTGATAAATGAATAGTTACATAAAGTTTATCCTTTGGAATAGCTAAAACTTCTGTTATGTATTCCCAAGCCCATGGAATTATTTCATTTTTGAAATAATCACCAAAAGAAAAGTTCCCAAGCATTTCAAAAAAAGTACCATGTCTTGAAGTTTTACCTACGTTCTCTATATCACCTGTTCTAATGCACTTTTGACAAGTTGTTATCCTCTTTTTAGGCGGAGTTTCAAGTCCTGTAAAATAAGGCTTTAAAGGTGCCATACCTGAATTTATAAGTAATAAACTTTTATCATTTTTAGGTATAAGCGGTGCTGACTTTAATCTTAAATGCTCCTTTCCTTCAAAAAAGCTTAAATAACTCTCTCTTAATTCATTTGCTCCCATATATTTCATAGCAATTCCTCCAATTTAATATTTTTTATAAAAAAAAGCCTACATCCCTAACCAAGGGACGAAAGCTCTACTTCCGCGGTACCACCCTAATTATGTAAAAAACTTTACACCTCTTAAGTAAATATAGCTCAAAGATAGCTTCAATAGACTTTTTAAGAAGTTTTCACCCAAACACTTCCTCTCTAAATAAAAAAATTCTATTTACTCATTCTTATCATCACTTTTTATTAAGTTATAGGCAAATTATATGAAAAAATTCAAACTATGTCAATACTATATATTTAAAATAAGTTATAATTAATATCTTCATAAATTACTTTTATTATCACTCCAATTGGAACAGCTAAAATCATTCCAATAAAACCTCCTAATTTATCACCTATTAAAAGTAATATTATAACTATCAAGGGATGCATACTTACACTTGTTGAAGTTATTTGAGGAGATAATATATTTCCCTCTATTTGTTGAATTAATATACACATAATAAAGGCTAAAATAGCCTTAGAGGGTGAATTAGCTAATGCTATTAAAATTATAGGAATTGAACCCAATATAGCTCCAAAGTATGGTATTATATTAACTATTGCATTAAGTATAGATAAAAATATAGGAAATTGTATTTTTAATATAATTAATCCTATAAAGGTTAATACACCAACAATTAAACATAGTATAAGTTGACTTAAAATATATTTACCTAATACCCTATCTACATCATCTTCTAAATCCTTTATTACCTTTCTTTTAGTTGAAGAAAATAGGAGCAAAAATTTTTTATTTATAATATCACTATCAGCTAAAAAATAGTAACTTACTATAGGAACTACAGCTAAAGATAATATATCTTCAGAAAAATCAATTATAGCATCTATAAATTTAGAAGAATAATTTGCAATTAACATATTTACGCGCTCAGATAATTGCTCATATAGTACCGAAAATATTTTATAATTGGAGTCCTTAAATCTAGAATTTAGATTCATCATTAAGTCATCTAAACCCTTCATTATACTCTCTATATTAACACTTTCTTTGAATATTTTTGGTAAAAACAAAAAAATTATAGATAATGTTACTACCATTACAGCTAAAATTAATAAAAATGCAACTATCCTATTATTTATTTTATATTTTTCTATTATAGAAATATATATAGGCTTTAAGCTATAAGAAAGAATAAAAGAAAATACCAATATTTTTATTGTCTCTTTCACGAAATCAAATTTTTTCAAATATAATATACTTATTATACATACTATTATAATTAAAAGTTTTATTATATTTTTTTTAAAGGTTTTTTTCATAACATTCTTCCCTTTTCAAAAAATTATGTGGCACAGATGTTAATATTATTTTTTCATCTCCACAATAAAGCATTTCTGAATCACCTAAAATAGTATTTTTTATTAAAATAATTTTTTTACCATAAAATATCTTATCTAAAAAACCTGTAGATACTATTAATCCTTTTATGTTAAAATTCATTAAATCAACTAATATATCTTCTATTACCCCTAGCATTTTGCCAAATTTATTTATAACCTCCATTCCTTTAATATCATCAAAAGAAAATTCTTTTTTATTTTGTATTCTCCTTACTATTATACATCCATCAATACTTATTAAATCAGTTATATCTACATAATTTCTATTTGAAAGCATTTTAGGATTAACTATAAAACCAATTATTTTTTCATTATAATAATCAAGAGCTATATCCTTTACTCTTCCTCTAAAAATACCTTTATCATCATAAACTTTCATAGATATAAAATCTTTCATTCTATAACTCATGGATTATCACCCCTCATTTTCATATTGTTACCTAAAATAATAAAAAAATGCATAAAAGATAATCCTATATAAAATTCAGTTTTTTTCTTACGGATAAGAAAATTTATATCATCTATTTATACAATATTAAATATTAATTATAACTAACTTTATAATTATAAATTCATACTGTAAAAAAAGGATTAGTTTTAGTAAATAAACCAAAACTAATCCTTTTTTATAATATTTTTTCTATGATTCCACCGCCAACTACAACATTCCCTTGATAAAAGACAACTGACTGCCCCTTTGTTATAGCTCTTTGTTTATTTTTAAAACTAACTCTAATCTTACCATCTTTTTCAGGGTAGATTATAGCTTCTGCTGGTTTTGCAGAATATCTTATTTTAGCTTGAAGCTCCATTGGCTCTTTAAGCTCTGATATAGATATAAAGTTTATATCATTAGCTAGCAAATCTGTTTTAAATATATCTTCTTCTGGTCCTATAACAACTTCATTAGTAATAGGATTTATATCTGTAACAAATACTGGTCTTCCAAGTGCCAAACCTAACCCTTTTCTTTGACCTATAGTATAATAAACTATTCCTTTATGCTTTCCTAAAATATTACCTTCTTTATCTACAAAATTACCTTGCTTAACCTTTCCAGGCTTAGCATTTAATATAAAGTTACCATGATTATTATCTGGAATAAAACATATTTCTTCACTATCTTTTTTATTATGAACATCTAAACCAATTTCTTTAGCTATCTCTCTTATTTTATCCTTTGTATATTCTCCACAAGGCATAAGAGTTCTTTCTAATTGATATTGAGTTAAATTATATAATGCGTAAGTTTGATCTTTTTTATCATCATCAGCTCGTACAAGACAGTATCTACCATCTACTTGTTCTATTTTAGCATAATGTCCTGTTGCTACATAATAAGCTCCTATACCTTGCGCTTTTCTTAATAAGTCGTCAAATTTCAAATGCTTATTACACTGAATACAAGGATTAGGAGTTCTACCATTTATATATTCTTCTACAAAATAGTCAATTACCTTTTCCTTAAACTTATCTCTAAAATTAAGAACATAGAATGGAATATCTAATTTCTCAGCCACTCTTCTTGCATCATCTACTGCTGAAAGCGAACAACATCCACCTTCTCTTTCTTCGTACTCTTTATCATCTTGCCATATTTGCATGGTCACACCTATTACATCATAACCTTGCTGTTTTAAAAGGTAGGCAGCAACTGAGCTGTCTACCCCTCCACTCATACCTAAAACTACTTTTTTATTCATGTTAATCACACGCTTCCTTATTCTTCACCATGTACATGATCGTGAATGTCATGGGAATGTTCTTCAAAATCCCAAAGTTCTAATCCTTGTGACTGTCTGTAATCATTTATAGCTTTATGAATAGCTTCCTCTGCTAATACTGAACAATGCATTTTAACCGGTGGAAGTCCATCTAATGCTTCTGCTACTGCTTTGTTTGAAAGCTCCCATGCTTCTTCTAATGTTTTTCCTTTTATAAGTTCTGTTGCCATACTTGAAGAAGCTATAGCAGATCCACAACCATAAGTTTTGAATTTAACATCTTTAACTACGTTATCTTCAATTTTAAGGTATATCTTCATTATATCTCCACATTTAGCATTTCCAACTTCACCAACACCATTTGCATCTTCTATTTCCCCAACATTTCTTGGATTTCTGAAATGTTCCATTACCTTATCACTATATATCATAATTATTTATCTCCCTTCTTTAAGAAATCTTCCCATAGTGGTGACATTTCTCTTAACCTTTTTATTATAGGTGGTATAACTTCTAAAACATAATCAACTTCTTCTTCAGTTGAATTTTCTCCAAGAGTTAATCTTAAAGATCCATGAGCTATTTCATGTGGAAGTCCTATTGCAAGTAATACATGTGATGGATCTAATGATCCTGATGTACAAGCACTACCACTTGAAGCACATACTCCTTCAAAGTCTAATGATAAAAGAATTGATTCCCCTTCAATAAATTCAAAACAAACATTAACGTTACCTGGTAACCTCTTATCACCTTTAGGTCCATTTAATCTTGTATACGGAACCTTTAAAAGTCCATCTATAAGCTTATCTCTTAAGAACGTCATCTTTTCAGCATGACTTTCTAAATTATTATTAGCTATTTCTATCGCTTTACCAAGACCTACTATCCCCGGTATGTTTTCAGTTCCGGCCCTTCTAGCTCTTTCTTGAGAACCACCATGAATTAAATTATCTATTCTTATACCTTTTCTTATATATAAGGCACCAACACCCTTAGGTGCATATATTTTATGACCAGCTAAAGAAAGTAAATCTATATTCATTTCTTTAACATCTATTTTAACATTACCTATTGCTTGAACTGCATCTGTATGGAAAAATATTTTCTTTTCCTTACAAATTGCTCCTATTTCTTTAATAGGTTGTATAGTTCCTATTTCATTATTTGCAAACATAATTGAAACTAATATAGTTCTATCAGTTATAGCATTTTTTAAGTCATCTATATTAATAAACCCTTCGCTGTCAACATCTAAATAAGTAACCTCAAAACCTTGTTTTTCAAGATATTGACAAGTATGTAAGACAGCATGATGTTCTATTTTACTTGTTATAATATGATTTCCTTTATTTCTATGAGCATAAGCTATTCCTTTTATAGCCCAATTGTCAGCCTCAGAACCTCCCCCTGTAAAATAAATTTCATTTAAATCACAGTTTAAAGTTTTAGCCACATTACCTCTAGCTTTATCAATAGCCATTTTAGTTTCTCTTGAAACTGCATAAAATGAGGATGGGTTACCAAATTTTTCAGTGTAGTAAGGAATCATTTCTTCCAATACTTCTGGCTTTACAAATGTTGTGGCAGCATAATCCATATATACAACTTTGTTCATTTTATTCACTCCTATTCACTAACTTAATCCCTTTATTTTTATCTTTAATAGCCTCAGCATCATTAACTATATCTTGTAATGTTACTGAGTTTAAAACCTCATCAATACTTTTTTTGATTTTTTCCCACAATAATTTAGTAGCACAACTATCCAAATTATCACAGTATGCACCTTCTATACAGTCTGCAATCTCTATAGGACCCTCTAACACGTTCATTATATCTGCAACTGTTATTTCTTTAGGTTCTCTATTTAAAACATAGCCTCCTTGTGCTCCTCTAATACTCTTTATAAGCTTTGCTTTTCTAAGAGGACTAAACAGTTGTTCTAAATAATATTCAGATATATCCTGTCTTTTAGATATTGATTTAATTGAAACGGGCGCTTCACCATAATGTATTGCTAAATCAACCATAGCTTTTACACCATATTTGCCTTTGGTAGATAACTTCATCTACTCACCCCTTTATTATTTTATAATGTACTTTACTTGATTATAATATCAAATCCGAGTATTTATGTCAACAATAAACTTGAACTTAAATTTCTAATTAATCACTAATTTTTGTATTCTTTTCTCACAAGAAATACCATTTATTTTTATAAATTTAACTAAGAATCTGATAAAAATTTATCATTTTAACATTACTCTTATTTTATATTTTGCCAATACTTCTTAATACTTATTTCATACTTATTTTCCTGTTCTTCATAATAGGTTACATCTTCCAATTCTTTTGGTAAATATATCTGATCTACATAATTATTTTTATAATTATGAGGATATTTATACCCACTAACTCCTAATTTTTCTGCACCAGAATAATGTGAGTCTTTAAGATAACTTGGTATATCACCAATATTTTTAGTTTCTAAATCCTTCATAGCTAAGCTTATAGCTAAGTATGCACTATTCGACTTTGGAAGAGTGGCTAAATATATAACTATTTCTGAAAGTATTATCTGAGCTTCTGGTAATCCAACCTTTAAAGCAAGTTCTAAACCTGAATTTACAACAGTTAAAGCGTTTGGATGAGCAAGTCCAATATCCTCTGCTACAATTACTCCCAATCTCCTAGTTATAGCTATTAAATTTCCAGATTTAATAAGTCTTGCAAGATAATGAATAGAGGCATTAGGTTCACTCCCTCTTATGCTCTTTTGAAGTGCACTTAATAAATTATAAAACTCATCTCCACTAGCATCAGCCCTCATATGTGATTGCTCTAGGCTTTCAATATATTCAACTGAAATATTTTTCTCATATGCCATCTGAGAATTTATAGCTAGCTCTAAGATATTATAAGCTTTTCTATAATCTCCTTGAGAAATTTGAGCAATATATATCAACGCTTCATTTGTATAATTTATTTTTATTCCTTCATAAATTATCTTTTTTAAAGCCTTTTCAAGACCTATTTTTATTTCTTCTAAATCTAATGGCTTAAAGTTAAATATATTACACCTACTAATTAATGCTTTATGTATTGCAAAATACGGATTTTCTGTAGTACTTGCTATTAAAGTCACTCTACCATTTTCAATAAACTCTAATAATGCTTGTTGCTGTTTTTTACTAAAATGTTGCAATTCATCAATATATATAACTACACCATTATAATTAAGTAAGCTGTCTAAGCTTTCTGTTATTTCTTGTATATCTTTAACTGAGGCCGTAGTTGCATTTAGCTTATAAAACTTTTTATCAACATAATTAGCCATTATATTAGCTAATGTTGTTTTACCAGTACCTGGCGGCCCATACAATATACAATTAGGTATTGCTTTGTTTGTTATTAAATTATATAGCGGCTTACCCTTAGCTACTATTTGCTTCTGACCTATAAAATCTTCAAGCTTAGTTGGTCTCATTATTTCCGCAAGTGGTTTCATTATTTCACCTCTTAGTTTTTCAATTTAATCTATATGCTACATTTTAACTTTACTTTTAAAAATATTCAAATATATATATCAATTTAAAATCTACATTTCTATTAATACATTTGTTAAACACAAAATAAAGATAATATTTAATTTAATTTGTAGAAAGCATATTACAACATATATACATAAAAAATAAAGCTATAGTAAGATTTTTTTACTATAACTTTATATTAATTAATTAAAAAAGTGCTTATAAAGCACTGTTAAAAAACTTCAAGATAGGCTTTTACACTTACATATATACTATTCTCTAGGACTTTACTTACAAACACATCAAAGACTTCTCCATTTACTATTTGTTTAGTTATATTATCACTTATATTTTTTATATATTCAGTAAATGGTAATTTAAACTCTTCGCTAAAGATAGGCGCTTGAATATTTTTAGTTGAATATGTTAATTTAACCACTATAAATCCATTAACAACATTTCCTCCACCAACTATATATGGAATTCCATCCTTTATGCTTTCAGGACCTAAATATTTTTCTTCCTTTACTATAACTAAGCTTCCATAATAATCATATATTTCACTAACTTCATCTTCATATGAATTATTTTTAAACATCCCACAAACTGAAAACTCCTTAATTGCAGAATATCCATAAAACACAATAGGTATATTTGACTCATATTTCTTTATCTCTAATTTTTCTAGTTCTTGCCTAAAGGATATTTTAGGTACTATCTTGCACCATGTGTCGGCGAATACTGTTACTCTTACAGAAAAATTGATAGTAAAATCTTTCTCTATATAAAATTCATCTGTTACTCCTAATTCAAAGCCTTCATTCCAAGATTTCCATTCACTCTTAATATTGTTTATCCTTAAGCTTTCATCTACTAATACTGTATTCTTTGGAATATCAATATAAACTTTTATTAAAGATTTTACATTTCCTTTATATTTAACCTTACACATATATGATATTACTTGATTTACATTTACTTTTTTCTTATCACAAAACACTTGATTACTAAATTCATTCCATTTTACTTTTAAAATATATTTATTACTTAGAACTTCCTCTATTACTCTAATATCATTTTTCATATATTCATATGTTAGTTTAAATAATAAACTTTTACTCTGAATATTGCTTTCTGTTATAACCTGTGCTTTAAACTTTATTTCGATTTCCTTATTTTTATCTACATCCTTATAAAGTTTATTTAAATCAATTCCTTTTTGAATATTAATATCCTTAAATTCTATGTTATTTATTCTTAAACTGTCATCAATAAATTTAATATGATCAAGGTCTCCAAAGCATATTTTTATATTAAGAAAATCAATATATAGACTTTCTATGATTGCGCATATTTCAAACTCTTCATAATCATAAACTTCGTTACTAGAGGCTTTAACTAAAAACTTTATATCCCTGTCCATTTTTCACTGCCTCCCATAAAGCCTTCACCATATATATAAGCTTCTAATTTAACAAATGAAAAATATACGCTTCTTATGATTAGATATCTTTTATTAAAACTGTATATATTGCTATCTAATGTATAAAAACAAACATTATTTTTATTTATCTTCTCTATATTATTACCCTTAGAAAAAGATATTGTTAATGGTCTTAAGAGATTTTTAATTAAATATTCTTCGTTACAATCATAGGTTTCGTATTTTATACTATATATCATAAATCCATCTATACAAACTTTGTTTGAAAGATTTAACTCTCCATCATAATTAATATAATCACTTAAATATTGATTTCTTATATTTCTTATAGAAATAATATTTTCACAATTATTAAAACTAATAATTTTCTTTAATCTGCCTTTAAAGCTATTTAAATCTATTAAAAATATATCTGTATACAGTTTTAAAAACTCAGTTTTTTCCTTACTTAACGAATTAAGTTCATCTATTGAAATTACTCCACTCACTTCTTCATATATAGTTTCCTTCTCTTCTACTAAATAACTATTTTCTGAATAACCAGTAGATATTATAATCTTACATATTCCATCTATATATTCATCTTTAATAATATCTATACTGGAGCTTTCAACAAATGTATAGAATTTATATCTATTACTAAAATTATTTTGATTTACATATATAATAACTGAAAACGGACTATACCATTCATAATTATACAACTGTTCACAATTTTCTTTAGTAGTATAATTTATGTTATAACAAACTAATCCATCAACTAGTATGCCTTTCTTAATTTCAATGAAACTTTTTGCTTCCCTAGCATTTGGCACGATAATATTTTTTGTTTTTAAAATTTTAATATTAATACTTTTTTTTCTTATTTGATTAATATTTTTTACCGCAATTCTACTTATATTTTTAAAATCAGTATAACCTATAGAATCTTTTAATATCTCATTAAACTCTGATAAGTTATAAAAATTGCTCTTTACTGCATACAAATACTTTGCCTCCATAATATTATTACTATATATATGTATGTTAAATATTATTGCTATAATACAAAAAGTACGACATATTATTATGTCATACTTTAAAGATTGCACTGTATGCTTCTAAATTTATTATATCTATCATTAAGCAAATCATTTATTTCCTTAACTTTTAATTCTCCTATTATTAACATAAGTTCTTTTTTAAGCGTAAGAGCCATCCTTTGCGGATTTTTATGTGCTCCACCAAATGGTTCCTTTATAACCTTATCTATAACTTTAAAATCCTTTAAATTCTGGGCTGTAAGCTTCATAACTTCAGCAGCTTCTTTTGCTCTGGAAGAGTCTTTCCACAAAATTGCTGCAAACCCTTCTGGAGTTAAAACCGAATATATAGAATGTTCTAACATAAGTACTTTATCACCTACTGCTAGAGCTAAAGCTCCACCACTCCCACCCTCTCCTATAATAACAGATATTATTGGGACTTTAATTCCCATCATTTCTACTAAGTTTTGCGCAATTGCTTGCCCCTGTCCTCTTTCCTCAGCACCAACTCCACAAAAAGCACCTGGAGTGTCAACCAAACATATTATAGGTCTATTAAATTTTTCAGCTTGTTTCATTAATCTAAGAGCTTTTCTATACCCTTCCGGATGTGGCATACCAAAGTTTCTCATTATATTTTCCTTAGTATTTTCACCTTTAACAATAGCTATTACTGTAACACTTACCCCATCTAAACTAGCTATTCCACCTACTATAGCTTTATCATCTCTAAAATTTCTGTCTCCATGAAACTCAATAAAATCATCAAAAATATTATTTATATAAAACTTTCCAGTAGGTCTTTCATTTAGTCTAGCAGTTTTTACTTTCTCCCATGTATTCAAGGTATTAATAAGTTCTCTTGCCATCATCTCACCTCATGTAACTGTAAAATCTTATATAATGTTTTTTTCATTTCACGTCTATCAACTATTTTATCAATAAACCCTTTTTCTAAAAGAAATTCTGCTGTTTGAAATCCATCTGGCAAATTTTCATTTATTGTTTTTTCAATAACCCTTCTTCCTGCAAAACCTATAAGTGCTTTAGGCTCACTTATTATTATATCGCCTTCCATAGCAAAGCTTGCAGTAACTCCACCAGTTGTTGGATCTGTAATTACGGTTATATATAACAGGTTAGCCTCGCCATGTCTATAAATAGCTCCACTTATTTTAGCCATTTGCATAAGTGAAAATATTCCTTCTTGCATTCTAGCTCCACCTGATGTTGTAAAAATTATTAATGGCAACTTATTTGCTGTAGCGTATTCTATAGCCCTTGTTATTTTTTCACCAACAGCTGTCCCCATACTTCCCATCATAAAATTAGAATCCATAATACAAGCTACAGTTTTAATATTATTTATTAATCCTTCGCCTGTTACAACAGCTTCTTTTAGCTCAGTTTTTATCCTTATACCTATTAGTTTTTCATTATATCCTTTAAAATCCAAAGGATTCTTACCTACTAAATCAATATCAAACTCTTTAAAAGTATCTGTATCAAAAACATATTCTACTCTTTCTACTGCACCAATTCTAAAATGATATCCACAATTTTGACATACCTTTAAATTTGAATTCAAATCTTCTGTATATATTATAGTCCCACAATTTTCACACTTACTCCACATTCCAGTAGGTATATTAGGTTTTTCCTCTTCCTTACTTATTTCTTCAAGAGGCATACTACTTATAGTAAAGTATTTTCTTTTATTTAATAAATCCTTAAGCATTATTTATTCACCAACTTATCCTTTAAAAATGAAGTGTCATAATCTCCTTTTTTAAATTCTTTGCTGTTTAGTATTTTAAAATGTAAGTCTATATTTGTAACAATACCATCTACAACAAATTCATCTAAAGCTCTCTGCATCTTCATTATAGCTTCATCCCTTGTACTTCCATGTACAATAAGCTTTCCTATCATTGAATCATAACAATGTGGTATCTTATACCCTGCATATATAGCACTATCCAATCTTACACCAAAACCACCTGGAAAATTTACATCCTCAATGAGACCAGGGCATGGTCTAAAATCATTACTAGGATCTTCAGCATTTATTCTACATTCAATAGCATGGCCTTTTATCCTCAAATCTTCTTGTATAATATCAAGCTTATCTCCATTTGCAATTTTAATTTGCTCTTTTATCAAATCTATACCTGTAATCATTTCAGTAATAGGATGTTCAACTTGTATTCTAGTATTCATTTCCATAAAATAAAACTCTTTATTTTTATCTACTAAAAATTCAATTGTTCCTGCATTTGCATAATTAACAGCTTTTGCAGCCCTTTTTGCAACCTCTCCCATATTACTTCTTACTTCTTCTGATAAGAAACTTGATGGAGCCTCTTCCATAACTTTTTGATTTCTTCTTTGAACTGAACAATCTCTTTCAAATAAATGAATTACATTACCATGCTCGTCTGAAAGTATTTGAAACTCTATATGCTTTGGATTTTCTATAAATTTTTCAATATATATTGTATCATCACCAAAATTAACTTTAGCCTCACTTCTAGCTGTACTATATCCATTTAAAAATTCTTCCGTATTATAAGCTATTCTTATACCTTTACCACCACCGCCAGCCGCAGCTTTTATCATGACAGGAAAACCTATTTCTTTTGCTATTTCTAACCCCTGCTCTTCTGAAACTATTTCACCCTCAAACCCTGGAACTACAGGAACATTAGCATCTTTCATAACTTCTCTAGCCCTTGCCTTATTTCCCATAAGCTCTATAGCCTTATAATCTGGACCTATAAATTTTATATTACATTCTTTGCACATTTTAGCAAACTTACTGTTTTCAGATAAAAAACCAAAGCCTGGATGAATAGCTTCTGCACCGGTTAATACACAGGCACTTAAAATATTTTGTATATTTAAATAACTATCTTTTGATTTATATGGTCCTATACAAACACTTTCATCTGCTAGTTTTACATGAAGGGCATCTCTATCTATTTCTGAATAAACTGCAACTGTACTAATACCCATCTCTCTACAAGCTCTTATTATTCTAACAGCTATTTCTCCTCTATTGGCAATTAATATCTTTTTAAACATGTTATCACCTAACCTATAGCAAATAAAATTTCTCCTTCTAAGGCCTTCTGGCCATCTACTGTAGCTATAGCCTTTCCAATTCCAATTTTGCCTTTAAGTCTAATTATTTCAACTTCAAGTTTCAATACATCTCCTGGAATAACTTTTCTTTTGATTTTAAGCTTATCTATTCCTGCTAGATATCCTGTTTTACCTTTAAACTCATCCTTTGAAAGCATAGCTACTGCTCCAACTTGAGCTAAAGCCTCTATTATAAGCACACCTGGCATTACTGGTTCATTCGGAAAATGTCCTTGAAAAAAGGGCTCATTTATTGTTACATTTTTATATCCTACAGCTTTAATACCTGGCTCCAATTCTTCTACTTTATCTACTAATAGAAATGGATATCTATGAGGTAAGATTTCTTTAATTTCTTTAATATTTAACATACTCTACGCCCTCCTAATTTTAAATAATGGTGCTCCATATTCAACCATGTCTTCATTGTTAACCATTATTTCTACTATTTCTCCATCTACATCACTTTCTATTTCATTCATGAGCTTCATAGCTTCTATTATGCAAAGAACTTGACCTTTTTTAATCTTAGATCCAATTTCTACAAATGCAGGTTTATCAGGCGCTGCTGATTTATAAAAACTACCTACTATAGGAGCCTTTACAACCACTATATCTTTATCATCAATTAGTTCTTCTTTTATATCTATCTCTTCTCTTATAGTTTCTGTTTTTTTATTAGACAGTACCACTTCTTCTACAACTTCAGTCTCTCTTTTTAATTCATTTGTTTCATTATTATTTCTTGTTAGTGATTTATCCATTTTTATAAATCCATCACCTATTTTAACTTCAAAATAAGCTATATTCGATTCATTTATCTTATCTATAAGAGCTTTAATTTCTTTTATATCCATTTAAATCACCTATTCCCATTTTTTAAATACTAAAGTAGCATTATGTCCTCCAAAACCTAATGAGTTTGAAAGTGCATATTTAATCCTCTGTTTTCTCCCTTCATTTGGAACATAATCTAAATCACAATCTTCATCTCTAACCTTAAGACCTATCGTTGGTGGTACAAAACCTTCTTCTAAAGCCTTTATGCATATAACTGCTTCAATAGCTCCTGCTGCTCCAAGTAAATGTCCTGTCATAGATTTAGTTGATGAAACTGGCACCTTATAAGCATATTCATTAAATACCTTTTTTATTGCTATAGTTTCAAATTTATCATTATATGGTGTACTTGTTCCGTGTGGATTTATATATGATATTTCTTCTTTATCTATATTTGCTTCATTTATAGCCATTAACATAGCTCTAGCAGCCCCATCACCTTCTGGATCTGGAGATGTTACATGATAAGCATCACAGGTAGCACCATAACCTACAATTTCTCCATATATCTTAGCACCCCTATTAAGCGCATGCTCTAAACTTTCTAAAACTAATATTCCAGCACCTTCGCCAATAACAAATCCATTTCTTTCCTTATCAAAAGGTATTGAACTTCTATTTATATCATTACTTGGATTAAGGGCTTTCAAATTACTAAAACCAGCTACTCCTATTTTAGTAATAGGTGCTTCTGCTCCACCAGCTAACATTATATCAGTATACCCATGCTTAATGTTTCTAAACGCCTCACCTATAGAATTAGTTCCAGCGGCACAAGCTGTAACTACTGATGTACTTAATCCTTTAGCACCATACTTAATAGCTAAATTTCCTGATGCCATATTTATTATTGTCATTGGAATAAAAAATGGAGATATTCTCCTTGGCCCCTTTGAAAACAATTTTTCATATTCAGCTTCCATAGTAGAAAATCCACCTATACCTGAACCTACAATAACCCCAAATCTATTTTTATTAATTTTATCTAAATCTAAATTTGAATCTTTTATAGCCTCATCTGCTGCTGCATAAGCAAAGTGGCAAAATCTATCAAGTCTTTTAGCTTCTTTCTTATCAAAATACTTATCTACACTAAAGCCTTTTACTTCTGCTGCTATTTTTACATCAAAACCCTCAGTATCAAATAGGCTAATATAATCAACTCCGCACTTTCCAGATTTTATATTGTTCCAAAAACTATAAACATCATTTCCTACAGGAGTCACAGCTCCCATTCCTGTAATAACTACTCTATTTATCATAAAATCACCACCTTACATTACCATTCCACCATCTATATTTATAACTTGACCTGTTATATAATCTGATGCGTCACTTACTAAAAACCCTACAACTTCAGCTACATCTTTAGTTGTTCCAATTCTCTTTAAAGGTATTGAAGTTTGTATTACTTCTTTAGCCTTTTCTGACAATTCCTTAGTCATATCAGTATCAATAAATCCAGGCGCCACAGCATTTACATTTATTCCTCTTGAACCAAGCTCTTTTGCTAATGATTTTGTCATTCCTATAACTCCAGCCTTTGAAGCCGCATAATTAACTTGACCTGCATTTCCAATTAACCCTATCACTGATGAAATATTTACTATTTTACCATGTCTTTGTTTTATCATTATAGGACTTACACTCTTTAAACAATTAAAAGTACCCTTTAGATTAACTTCTATAACATTATCAAAATCTTCTTCTTTCATTCTTAGTATTAAACCATCTCTAGTTATCCCTGCATTATTAACTAATACATCTATAGTTCCAAAATACTCTTTAGCTTTTTCTATTAATTCTCTGGCCTCTACAACTTTACTTATATCACCTTTTACTATAAGTGATTTAACTCCCAAAGCCTCTACCTCAGCTTTTAATGTTTCAGCTTCACTATCCTTACTTCTATAATTTATGACTATATTAAATCCTAAACTTGCTAGTTTTAAAGCTATAGCTCTCCCTATTCCTCTAGTAGCTCCTGTCACTATAGCACATTTCCCTTTTAGCATAAAAAACCACCTATCCCTTAATTACTTTTATAGTATTTTCTAAAGAATCTTTATCCTCAACATTTAATACGATAGCATCTCTTTTTATTTTTTTCACAAATCCCCCAAGAGTTTTTCCTGGACCAATCTCAACAAACGTATCTATTCCCATAGCTATCATTTTTTCTATATTTTGCTTAAAAAGTACAGATGCCATAACTTGAGTTTTCAATAACTCCCTTACATCTGCACCTTTAGGATATATATCACCTAATACATTAGACATCACAATAGCATCTGTTCTTTTAATTGTTACTTTATTAAGTTCATCCATAAGTTTATCAGCTGCTGGCTTTAATAATGATGAATGAAACGGTGCAGATACTGGCAATTTTTTAGCCTTTCCTCTTAGTTCTTTAGAAAGCTCAATAACTTTATCTAAAGCTTTGTTTTCTCCTGCAACTACAATTTGTCCTGGACAATTATAGTTTGCAGCTTCTACCTTACCCTCATAAGATGCTTTTTTAAGAACTTCTTCTACTATTTCATCTTTTAGACCTAAAATTGCAACCATACCACCAACACCTAAAGGTACTGCTTCCTGCATAAACTTGCCTCTTTTATTTACAAGAGGTAACGCTTCTTCAAAATTCAAAACCCCACCATAAATAAGTGCTGAATATTCACCAAGACTTAATCCACAACTTGCATAAGCTTCTATATGATTTTCTTTAAGAATCTTAAGTGCCGCCATGTTAACTGCCAATATAGCAGGTTGTGTTATTTCAGTTTTACCTAATTCATCTTTGCTTCCATTAAAACATATTTCTTTTATGTCAAAGCCTAAAGCTTTATTTGCAACTTCAAAAACTTTTTTACATTCTTCATAATTTTCATACAAATCTCTTCCCATACCAGGATATTGAGCACCTTGCCCAGCAAATAAAAATCCTATTTTTTTCATTTAGCCCTCCGTATTTAAGACATTATCAAATACTTTTTTCTATTTAAGAGGTCAGATAAAAATTATCTGACCTTCAACATAAATTAAGCTTCTATTTTTGATTCAACATATTTTACAGCATCTTCAACTTTTTTAATTTTTTCAGCATCTTCTAATTGGATTCCAAACTCTTCTTCTATTTCAATTATAACTTGGAATAAATCTAAAGAATCTGCTCCTAATTCCTCAAAAGTAGTTTGTAAATTCACCTTATCTTCTTCAATTCCTAATTGTTCAACTATTATTCCTTTAATCTTTTCAAAAACCATTTATAGTACCTCCAAATATTTATTACAAATTTATAAAAATTTTTATTTTTACCATTCTATAAGTGTTGCTCCGTAAGTTAAGCCTCCACCAAAACCAACTAATATAATTTTATCTCCTTTTTTAAGCTTTCCCTCTTGAAACATTTCATATAAAGCAAGTGGTACACTTGCACTAGAAGTATTGCCATACCTATCAAGATTTATATAAAATTTTTCTATAGGAAATCCTAACTTTTTACTTGCATAATCAATTATCCTTAAATTTGCTTGATGTGGAATTATATAAGTAATATCTGAAATGTTCAAATCTGCTTTTTTAAGCACTTTGCGTGTTGCTTCTACAATAACTCTAGTTGCAAATCTAAAAACTTCTTGACCATTCATACTAATATAATGTGCCCTTTCCTCGGCCTTTACAAAAGGGTTTCTAACCGGAATTCCATCTATTTTAAGAGCATTCCACTTATCACCTTCTGCCATAGTATGAACTGCCATAATTCCATTTTCTTCTGTAGCCTTAATAACAGCAGCTCCTGCTGCATCTCCAAATAGAACACAAGTCCTTCTATCTGTCCAATCTGTAACCTTTGATAAAGTCTCAGCTCCAACAACCAAAACTATTTTTGCCTCTCCAGATTTTATTAACGAATTTGCAAGTTTAACTCCATACAAAAATCCTGAACAAGCTGCATTTATATCTAATGCAGAAGCATTAACAGCCCCTATATTATTTTGGACTATACATGAAACTGATGGACAAAACATATCTGGACTAACAGTAGCTACTATTATATGATCTACATCATCTGCTTTTATAGATGCATTTTTAAGTGCTTCTATACATGCCCTAGTTGCCAATTCTGAAGTATCTTCATCTATAGATACCCTTCTCTCCTTTATTCCAGTTCTCGTTAATATCCATTCATCACTTGTATCTACAAACTCTGATAGTTTATCGTTAGTCACTATATTGCTAGGAACATATGCTCCTAATCCAACTATTTTAGAATTAATCATGTTATTTCTCCTTAGAATTAGTTAATTTATACTTCTCCTTAAAAAAACTAGTTAATTTATCTAACGAGGATATTAAAACTTCTTCTTCTTGCTCATTTAGTCCTATAATAGTAGCCTGTATCATTTCTTTATGAAATTTATCATGTAATCTATAAGCAAGTTTACCTTTTTTAGTAAGCTCAACCATAACTACACGCCTGTCTTCTTCTATTCTTTTTCTTTCTACATAGCCTTTTTTAATTAATTTATTTATAGCTGTTGTAAGAGTTCCTACAGTAATTTTAAGATCTGCAGCTACTTCAGACATAGTTCTTGGCACATACATGCCTATAGCTTCAATAGTATGTATTTCTGTAACAGATAAATCTGATAACACACCATTTTTAAGTTCATTTTGTTCAATATGAAGAATATCGTTAAATAATTCTACTAAAAGCTCATTAAGTATATATTCACTATTTTTCATTTGATTCAGCTCCTTTATTTACTTTCAATTTTAATATTAATAGCTTTAGAAAAAATTATCAATTTTATTTTTGCTTTTAGTATACTTTGATTATCAAACCTTTTTGTTTGATAATCAAAATATACATCAATCAAACTACTTTGTCAATCTATATTTTGTTAATATTTTAAAAATTAACTTATGTAGCAAAACTTATCTTCTGTTGGAATCCAGACTACAACTAAGGCTATTTACAATTTTAATGCATCTAAATTCCTATAAAGGACAAAGTGCCCACACTTATTTGATTAAGAATTAAAAATGAATAACTAATAGCTCTAAACTTAGATTTTATAATCCTTATTTTTTTATATTTTTCTTATATAAAAAAAATCACTACTTTTTAGTAGTGATTTTTTCAAATTGATTATCTTACTATATCATAAATTAAAGGAATATTATTTTCATAACCTTCAACTATTTCATAATTGGCTAATATATCTTTAACTGCCTTATTTCCTTTTTCTAAATCATTAGCATGAACGTAAGCTATAATATCTCCTACAGCTACTTCATTGCCTCTTTTCTTATTTAAAATTATACCAACAGCTTGATCTATTATACTTTCTTTAGTTGCTCTTCCAGCTCCTAGCTCCATAGCTATTATACCTATATTTTCAGAATGAATTTTAGATACTTTACCTGATTTTTCTGAAATTACAGGTATTATATGTTTAGCTTTTGGGAATTTTGAAGTATCATCTATACATTCAATATCTCCACCTTGTGCTGCAATAAATTCTTTTAATTTATTTAAAGCTGATCCTGATTTTATAGTTTCTTTCAACATTTCTTTAGCTTCTTTTACTGTGTTTGCTTTTTTAGCTAATACAACCATATTGCTTCCAAGTTCTAAACAAAGCTCTACTAAATCTTCAGGACCTTCACCTTTTAAAGTTTTTATTGCTTCTTCAACTTCTAACGCATTACCTATCGCTAATCCTAAAGGTTGATCCATATCTGAAATTATAGCTACTGTATTTCTTCCTATATGTTTTCCTATTTCAACCATTTCAGTTGCTAAAATCTTTGCATCTTCTGGAGTTTTCATGAAAGCTCCGTCACCAACCTTAACATCTAAAACTATAGCATCTGCTCCTGCTGCTATTTTTTTACTCATTATGCTTGATGCTATTAATGATACATTATCAACTGTAGTTGTAACATCTCTTAATGCATATAATTTTTTATCTGCTGGCGCAAGATCTCCTGTCTGGCCAACTAAAGCCAATTTTATACTATTAACATTTTTTATAAATTTATCTTGTGGCATTTCAACTGAAAAACCTTTAAATGCTTCTAATTTATCTATTGTTCCTCCAGTATGACCAAGACCTCTACCTGACATTTTTGCAACAGGAACACCAAGAGCTGCTACCATAGGTCCTAAAACTAATGTTGTTGTATCACCAACTCCACCTGTTGAATGTTTGTCTACTTTTATTCCTTCAATAGCACTCAAATCTAATATATCACCTGAATTAACCATAGCCATAGTTAAATCTGAAGTCTCTCTCTTATTCATTTTTTGAAAATAAATAGCCATTAATAAAGCTGATACTTGATAATCAGGAATATTACCTTTAGTATATCCATCAACGAAAAACTCTATTTCCTCTTTTGTTAACTCATGTCCATTTCTCTTTTTTAATATTAAGTCGTACATTCTCATAATTCTTTTCCTCCATCTTCCATCTGAATATTTGTGGTAACCTTTTCATAGTTATATTATAATATTACAACTATTATTTAAAAAATTCAATACATTTTTTCTTGTAATCCGTAAAAATAAAAGACTTTCTTCAAAAGAAAGCCTTTTCAGTGTTATTTTATGCTCTTGGGTGTGTTTTTTTGTAAATACTATTTATTTTTTCTTTATTTATTATGTCATAATAGATATCTATATATGTCATAACTTGATTACCTAATAATTCTTGTACAACTTTAGCATTTGCACCATTTTGTAATAAGTGTACAGCAAATGAATGTCTAAAAGTGTTTAAATTAACTTCTTTTTTTATTCCTGCAGAAGCTGAACATTCTTTTACTATCATCCAAACTCCTTGTCTGGTTATTGGATCACCATTCATATTTATAAATAGTTTATCATTATCCCTACTTATATACTTTCTCACCTCTATATATCTCTTTAAAGATTCTTTGGCTTCTCTTCCTATAGGAATTAATCTTTCGTAACCTTTGTTATCCTTACATTTTACATAGCAAAGTTCTAAATCAACATCTTCTAAATCTAACGAAATAAGCTCTGATACTTTCATCCCTGTTGCATACATCAATTCTAATAAGGCTTTATCTCTAAGACCCTTATCAGTTGTTGATGTAGTAGAATTCATTATCTTTGTTATTTCATCTACAGATAATATTATAGGCTTCTTCCTTTCCACCTTATCTCGTTGCGCATTAAATGGAGGAACCTTTGCTATAACATTTTCAGCAACTAAAAAACTATAAAAATTTCTTAAAGCAATTATTGTACGTTGAATAGATGATGTTGATTTTTTGGATTGTGTTAAGTACTGAACATACGCTGTTAAAGAGTATCCTTCTTCGTTGATTTCATATTTATTAGCTTCTATGAATTTCAAATACATTGATACATCAGTAACATATGCACTTATGGTATTTTTTCTCTTCCCAATGGAGTTTAAGTAATTTTCATACTTAAGTAATAAATCTCTCATTCTTTCTCCTACCTTAAATATTATATCCACTATTATTTATATTAACTTATCATTTTAGTAATTACTAATCTTATTAAATTTGGCGAAATATACGTCTCAATTAATATACCAAATACTAACATAATAATTATAAAAATATAACTATTTATATATTCTTTTGAAAACTTTGAAGAAATATCAGCTTTTTGCGAAACTTTTGTCTTCAGTCTTATAATAGAATATTTTAATGCTATAATACTTGATACAAATACACATATTATAAAAACAATATTTTGTGGTACTAAAGCTATAAATGCCATTAATATTCCCTTGTTTCCCATTATAGCTACAAGCATCGAAAAGGTAAATCCTATAATATACCCTTTGATTAAATCCATTATGAGTATAAATGGTGTACCTATAATTGTAAAGCCTAGTAATATAATAATTACAATAAAAATCAAATTATTTTTTATACTATCCCATATAATTCCTGTGTAATTTATAGGATTATTTTTTAATACACCTATAAAGTTAGTATAATAACTTGATAACTCTTTTTTATCTACTTCGCTCATATAAAATACAGTATATGATCCAAGTACTAAACCTATTAAAAAAAATAATAATATACATAAAAATATACCTTTATTTTCTTTTATAGCTCCATTTACACCACCTAAATATTTTTTCAAAATATACCCCTCCCTTGCTTTAGACATATCTAAAAAATATCCAAAATATGCCTTATGCTTAAGTCTATGCTTAACATAATAAATATATTCTAAAAAAAAACAACAACTTAAAGTTGTTGTTAGAGGTAGCCAAAAGCCGCTATAGTTTTGGCATCTTTTATATAACCTTTTTTTATCATAGCTTTTATTTCATTGATAGAATAGGCTTTAACGTTTATAAATTCATCTTCATCTAATGAAGTCTTTCCTTTTGTTAAATTAGTTGCTTTAAAAATATAAATAATCTCATCACAAAATCCTGGAGCTGTAACAAATTTTCCTAAATACTCAACTTTATCTGCTATATAACCAGTTTCTTCTTTAAGTTCTCGTATTGCAGCCTTAATAGGTTCTTCTGTATTATCTAACTTACCAGCTGGTATCTCTAAAATTATTTCATCTAAAGCCTTTCTAAATTGTTCAATTAAAATAATTTTATTCTCTTCTGAAAATGCAACTATTGCTACTGCACCTGGATGCTTTATTATGTCTCTAAAGCCAATTTTACCATTAGGTAATTTAACTTTTTGATTAACTACTGTTAAAAAAGAACCTTTATGAATGAGTTTTTCTTCTAATAATTCTTCTTCTAACTTCATTAACTTCACCTCTATTTATATAATTTATCTTTTACTTTATAATCTATTTTTTTGTTTTCCTTATTATTTAACTTTATCTTGTCAAATATAGCTGTTGAATATAGATCATATCCATCATCATTTGGATTTATATTGTCTTTTGTTAATTGTTTGTATGGTTTTGGTGAATCTGCAAATGCTTCACGTAAATCTATTAAATTTAATTCATAATATTCTTTTATTTTTTTTATTTCATTTGGAACTTTATCAAATTTACGTAAGGAATTTTCTACAACTAAAAAAATTTCTGTTTTATCATTTCTTTCAATTATATTATTTAAAAAATTTTCATATTTAGGTCCAAATTCCTCTATCTTAGCATTTCTATCATTATATCCTGAACAAAGCAATATTAAGTCATATTGTTTTTTATTTTTATTATATAAATCTAATCTTTCTGATAATCCACCATTATTTATAATATGTTCAATAGTAACTTTTGAGTTATATGTATTTTCAATATACTTTTTCAATTTTTCATTCCAATTATTTTCTTGTTTTATCACGCCTTCACTATTAGCTATCGAATCTCCTATTATACAAATTGAAATGTCTTCTTTGTTTTTAAGCTTAATATATAAATCTTTCTTTTCTTTTTCATTTACTTTTTTATCTTCTTTTTGTAAACTTACTTTTTTATCTTCACTTTTAACAACTATATTTTTGTTTTCTTTATTATTTTTAATATTACCTAATATAATAACTGCTACAAGTGCAACTAGCAAAAGAAAACATAATATAACTGCACTTTTTTCCTTTTTTGTGTCCATCCCTTTTCCTCCTAATTTTATAATAAATATTATAACATATATATCCTTATTTATGAATAATATCCCTACAATTAACTATTTTCTATTAAAAGCTTTATTCTTAAAAATAATATTCTATAATATTCTCCTTACGTAAATAAACTCAAATCATCAGGAGTTATAAAATCTTGCTAATAATTTTGCAAAAAAATACCTTCAATCAATTGTGAATATACTCAACTGATTGAAAGTATTTCCTATAATTACTTAATATACTCAATCTAGATTTTAAATTTTAAGTTATTTATTCAAGATTTTTTTAACTAATTTTCTTCTAAATATTAGCTAACCTTATTCTTAAGTCTTAATTTATCAGCTACCATAGCAATAAATTCACTATTTGTAGGCTTGCCTTTATCATTGTGAATAGTATATCCAAATAGCTTATTGATAGATTCCATTTGTCCTCTTCCCCAAGCTACTTCAATAGCATGTCTTATAGCTCTTTCTACTCTTGACGCAGTAGTATTATATTTTTTAGCTATAGATGGATATAATTCTTTTGTAACTGCTGATAAAAGTTCCATATCATTAACTACCATAGTAATAGCCTCTCTCAAATACATGTATCCTTTTATATGAGCTGGTACTCCAATTTCATGAATTATATTTGTTATTTCTGCTTCTAAATCTAAAGGTTCTTTTTTCTGCTCTAATTTAACTTCAGGTATTTCAATAAATGAAACTGTTTTTTTATTACTGTCACTTGATATCGTATTATTAAACATTTGTCTTATCCTTTTAGTGAATACATCCATGTCAAAAGGTTTTACAACATAATAATCTGCTCCAAGAGTTATAGCTCTTTGAGTTATTTTATCTTGTCCAACAGCTGATAAAACTATTATTCTAGGCATTGGATTTAAATTCATAGACGTTAATCTTTCTAAAACTCCAAGTCCATCCAAATGAGGCATAATAATATCTAAAACTACTAAATCTGGTTTCTTTTCTTGGATTAATTCTAAAGCTTCTAATCCATCCTTTGCTATTCCTGTAACTATAATATCCCTTTGATTTAGTAAATAATCGTTTAAAATATTACAGAATTCTTTATTATCGTCTGCTATTAATACTGATATTTTTGAGTCTTGCATAATATCTCCCCTTCATACTCCATTGATTTACATTTATTTAAATTCGACAAAACTTATTTAAATCCTTCTTAAATTTAAATAAAATTTAGAAAACATTGAAATTTTTTACAAATATATAATACCAAAAAGATACATATTAAATATCTTTTTGGTATTATTATAACATAAAAACATGTTAATTTGTTCTTTTTATTAGAATTTTTGCAATATTTTCTTTTAATTAATTATACCAGCATCTTTAAGCATCCATTCTATATATATACCATATCCCACATCTGGTTTATTTACAAGTACATGTGTAACAGCACCTATTATCTTTTTATCTTGAATTATTGGTGATCCACTCATACCTTGAACTATTCCACCAGTCTTTTTCAACAATTCTTCATCAGTTACCTTTATTACCATACTTTTAGGTCCTGGTATATCTTGAGGTAAAAGCTTAATTATTTCTATATCATATGCTTTAGGACCTTCTTCATCTATTGTAGTTATAATTTGTGCTTTACCTTCTTTTACTTCATCCCTAAAACCTACCTTTAGATAATTTTGATTTCTGAAATAATTCTTATTTCCATCTATTTCTCCAAATATACCACATTGAGTATTATTTTTTACATTTCCTAAAGGATTTTCTTCACTTATAAATATACCTTTTAATTCTCCTGGTGCTCCTTTTTCTCCTTTTTTAACACTAATTATAGATGATTTTATTAATTTACCATCCTTTACATTTAGAAGTACATTAGTATCATTATCTGTAATTGGGTGTCCCAATGCACCATATTTATTATTTTTAACATCATAAAAAGTCATAGTTCCAACTCCAGCAGTTGAATCCCTAACCCAAAGACCAATCTTAATACTTTCATCTTCAGCTACTTTTATAGTTTTTATTTTTTTATTTACAATTTCTCCTTTTCTATTAATCTCGATATTAACCTCTTGCTTATTAATCTTTTTCAATTTATTAGATAAATCTTTTGAATCCTGAATTTTAAAATTATCTATTTTAATTATAGTATCTCCAAGTTCTATACCACCAAGCTTACCTGGGCTTTCTAAAATTTTATCATTTATTGTTATATTAGAATACCCTACAACAATAACTCCCTCTGTAGATATTTTAACCCCAACCGGATTTCCTCCTGCATATATCTTTAAATCCTCATTTGTTTTTGAAAATGTAGGTTTAATTGAAGTTTTTTCTGTTTCCTTATACTTATTTATTAATTTTTTTTCATTATTTGCATTCTTTGAAGTTGTTAAGGGTAAAATATTATTACTCTTACTTAGGTATAAGCTTTTTGATTCATAACTTATACTAGAAGATACGTACAAGAATAGACCTAATAATATTAACATAAAATTTAATTTATTAAAAAATTTTTTCTTGTTCATTATATCTCCTCCTTCCTTTTGTAATTATAATTTACCCTTTTTTAAAAATGCTTATGCTATATTAACTTTGTTATTATAGCCAATATATTTTAAAGTATTCTAATATTATCATTGTATAAGAAAAAATTTCTTAGCTAAAAACTATATAGAATACTCTTTTCTTTCATTAGTTATTAATTTATTGTAAACTCATATAATTTTTTTAAATAAAAAAAATAGAACTTTAACAGTTCTATTTTGCCTAATTTTTCTAGCATTATGTATTTAATGCTCTAATTTTTTTCTTTTTTTCATCAGCTAAGCGTATCATTTCCTTAGCACTTTGCAATGTTATTTCTGTAAGTTCTACTCCGCCTAGCATAAATGCTAATTCCTTAGCTTTTTCTTCTACATTTATTAGTGTAACTTTAGTAAAAGTTTTATCTCCTTCTATATGCTTTTTAACCAAATAATGAGTGTCAGACATACTTCCTATTTGAGGAAGATGACTTATACAAAATATCTGATGTTTAGTTGATATTTCATACATTTTTTCTGCTACACTTTGAGCTACTCTTCCACTTATTCCAGTATCTATTTCATCAAATATAACTGTTGGAATTTCATCCTTATCTATAAATACACATTTTAAAGCTAACATTATTCTAGAAAGCTCTCCACCTGAAACTATTTTCTCCATTGGTCTTATAGGCTCACCTGGATTTGTGGATATCATAAATTGCACTTCATCTATGCCCTTTGAATTTAATTTTTCAGTTTGTTCTACACAAACTTTAAATGTGCATTTTTCAAGACCTATATATTTAAGTTCATATTGAACTTTTTCTTCTAATTTTTGTGAGAATTTTTTTCTTATTTCACTAATAGCTTTTCCTATTTCTTTTAATTTTTTTACTATTAATGCTTTCTCTTCATTTAGCTTTTTAATTATTTCCTCACCATTTACTATTGAATCATATTGAGCTTGAAGCTTATTTCTAGTTTCTAATATACTTTCTATAGAACCACCATATTTCTTTTTTAATGATGCTAATTTATAAAGTCTACTATTTATTTTTTCTAATTCTATCTCATCATATACTGTTTCTTCACTTATAGCTCTTAATTCCCTACTTATATCTTCAAGTGAATAATATATATTAAAAATATTATTATTTAATACTTTTATTTTTTCCGAATGTTTTTCTACATGTGAGAGTTCTTTTGTAATAACTGACAACATTTGAATAACTGTTTTGTCATCTTCTCCATTTAAACTATTATATGATAGTTGTAATGAATTACTTATTTTCTCAGCATTTGAAAGTATATTAAACCGTTCATTTAGCTCTTCATCTTCACCTAATATAACCTTTGCATTATTAATCTCATCTAATTGAAATTTTATATAATCTAAAAGTTTATCATTCTCACCTTGATTACTTATTTCATCTATTTTAGATTCTATTTCTTTTAATTTCACATAATTTTCTTTATATTCTAAAAGATACTTGTCTATCTCATTTTCGGCAAAGCTATCTAAATAATGTATATGATTTTCCTTATCTAACAAATTCTGATTATTATGCTGTCCATGTATATCAATTAATTTTTCACTTATTTTTTTTAAAGTTGATAAAATTACAGCTTTATCATTAACTTTAATTATACTTTTTCCATTTTGGAAAGTTTCTCTAGAAATTATAACGCTATCATCATATTCTATATTATTTTCTTCTAATACGTTCTTTATTTTTTCATTTTCTATAGTAAATATAGCCTCTACAACTGTCTTTGTTTCACCAGTTCTTATAAGCTCTTTATTAAACTTACTTCCAAGTACATAATTTATAGCATCGATTAATATTGATTTACCTGCTCCAGTTTCTCCAGATAATATACTAAAGCCTTCTGAAAAATCTAAAGAAAGCTTTTCTATAAGAGCAAAATTTTTAATAGATAATTGTAATAACATTCCTCTCCTCCTTAAAGCCCTAATTAAGAAGTTATCTTTGAATCATTTTTATTATTGTATTTACTAATTCATCAGCAGTTTCTTTTGTCCTAGCTAAAATAAATATAGTGTTATCTCCAGCAATAGTACCCGCAATATCTCCAAGATTTAGTATATCTATTGCTTCTGCTGCTGCATTTGCAGAACCTGTAATTGTTTTTACTACAACTATTTTATCAACTCTTTCTACATGTAAAACTGTATTGTGAAATATATTGGTAAGTTTATTTGTTATATCATTTTTTTCTGTTTCAATAGCTATATATTTATATTTGCCATCAGCACCTTGCGCCTTTATAAGTTTTAATGTTTTTATATCTCTTGAAACTGTAGCTTGCGTCACATCAAAACCCGCATTTTTTAATTCTTCTGCTAACTCCTCTTGAGTTTCTACTGCCTTTGTATTTATTATTTCTATTATCTTAGAATGCCTTTTTGATTTCATAATTAATCCCCTTCACATTCTTTTTTAGTATCCAAAATTTTTTTTCTTAATACACTAAAATAATTTTTATTATTAAAAACTACAATTTCACATTTAACAACTGATTTTGTAATTTTTACATTTGTTTTTTTCTTTAAACTTATAGATTTCTGACCATCAATTGTAAGATACATAGTTTCACCTAAATTTTCAGCCAGTATATCTATACTACTATTTGCATTTAATATTATAGGTCTAACATTAGGAGTATGTGAACATATAGGTACAATTGAAATAAGCTCCAAACTCGGATATATAAGCGGTCCACCTGCTGAAAAAGAATATGCAGTTGATCCAGTTGGTGTTGAAACAATTACTCCATCTCCTTTAAATGATGCATAATAGTTATTGTCAACATATATTCTATACTTAACCATTCTAGATAAAGTTCCCTTTGCTACTACTATATCATTTAATGCATTAGAGCTAAACCATTCTTCACCTTCTATGGTACAATTCAGCATCATTCTAGGTTCTATCTTATAATTTCCTTTTTTTAATTCTGATAGTGCTATATCAATCTCATCACATTCTACACTAGATAAAAATCCTAGATTACCAATATTAACACCTAATATTGGTGCTTTTATATATTTTAATACATCTCTTGCTACTCCTAGTAAAGTTCCATCTCCACCTAAGACAACTAAAAGACTTAAATTCTTAATATGTTTTTTGTCCTGATGATCAAATTGATGTAATATTAAAATGTCACTATTTGGAAAAGTATTTTTTATTTTACTTTTAACTTTATTTAATATAACACCATTAGCATCCTTAATGTTATTAATTATTATACCTATATTATCCATAACTCTCACATTTCCTATTATTTAAAATCTATATATTCACTAAATCTCCATGAGCCTTTTCTACAACTTTATTTATCTCATTTCTATCAAAGTCTTTATTTAAATTTTTATTTTTTGTAAAGTAAACTAAGAATTCTATATTCCCTTCCGGTCCTTTTATAGGTGAAAAATCAAGTCCTAATATATTAACATCCTTACTTATTAAAAAATCTACTATATTTGTAATAACTTCTTCATGAGTTGATTTTTCTCTAACAACACCCTTTTTGCCTACTTTTTCTCTACCAGCCTCAAATTGTGGCTTAATTAATGCTACAACTTCTCCATCGTCTGTTAACAAATCTAAAATACCTGGTACTACTGTTCTAAGAGATATAAACGATACATCTATTGATGCAAAGTTTGCTACTTCACCTAAAGTCTCTTTTGTAACATATCTAACATTAGTTCTTTCCATACAAACTACTCTCGGATCAATTCTAAGTTTCCATGCGAATTGACCATATCCAACATCTATAGAAAATACCTTACTAGCATTATTTTGTAGCATACAATCAGTAAAACCACCTGTAGACGCTCCTATATCTAAACAAACTTTATCTTTAAGATTTATATTAAGTGCCTTTATTGCCTTTTCAAGCTTAAGTCCACCTCTACTTACATAAGGGATATCTTCACCTTTAAATTCTATCTTCAATTCTACATTTACCTTTTCACCACATTTATCAACTCTTTTTCCATCCACAAAAACTTTACCTGCCATTATATTAGCCTTGGCTCGTTCTCTTGACTTAAAAATTCCTTTTTCAACTAATAATATATCTAATCTTTCCTTTTTTATTGCCATGACTACTCCTTTTATAAAAGATTTAATACTTGCTCTTTTATCCCTTCAGGATCTAGTTTACAAAGTTTATAAAGTATATTTACGTCACCATGAGGAATGAATTCATCCTTATATCCTAAATTAACAACCTTACATTTTTTTTCTAAAGTATTTACATAAGATAAAACAGAACTTCCAAATCCACCTTTTATAACATTGTCTTCTACAGTTATAATTAATTTATAATTTTTAGCTAAATCTTTTAGCATTGTTTCATCCAAAGGCTTAATAAAACTTGCATTTATAACTGTAGTTTCTACTCCAATATCATTTAATAACTTACTAGCTTTATATGAATTTTGAAGCATTCTTCCAATAGCTATTATAGCTATATCCCCATTCTTTAATATAGTTTCCCATTTTCCCTTTTCAAATTTTTTAATTGGGCTAAGGCCTTCTATATTATAATCTCCGCCTCTAGGATATCTTATTGCTATTGGATTATTATAATCTAAAGCAAATCTTAAAAGATATTCTATTTCTTCCATACATTTAGGTGCTACAATAGTCATATTGGGAATCATATTTAAATATGATATATCAAAAATTCCTTGATGAGTTTCTCCATCTTCACCAACAATACCAGCCCTGTCTATCGCAAATGTAACTGGCAATTTTTGAATACAAACATCATGTAAAACTTGATCATAAGCTCTTTGCAAAAAAGTTGAATACACTGCAAATACAGGCTTTAATCCTGCTCTAGCCATACCAGCTGCTAGTGTAGTTGCATGTTGTTCTGCTATTCCTACATCAAACAACCTTTTCGGATATTTTTTCAAAAAATCTATTAACCCAGTTCCATCTGGCATAGCTGCTGTTATTGCAACTAACTTATCATTTTCAGATGCTAATTTTAACATAGCATTTCCAAATGCCTTTGAATAATTGTCTCCACCTTTACTAACAATTTCACCACTATCATAATCAAAAGGGCCTACCCCATGAAACTTCTTGGGATTACTTTCTGCATAATTATATCCTCTTCCCTTTTGAGTTACAGTATGAATTATTACAGGTCCTTCCACTTGCTTTGCAAGTGATAATACTTCATTAAACTCTCTAATATTATGTCCATCTACAGGACCTAAATATTTCACTCCCATTTCTTCAAAAAGCATACTTGGCACAACTAATTGTTTTATACTATCTTTAATTTTACTTAAAGATGATGCCACATTTTTACCGAAGTTACTATGATTTAAAGCTTCATTAACTTCATTTTTTATTTTATTATAACTTGGATCTACTCTAACTTTACTTAGATATTTAGAAATTCCCCCAACATTTTTTGATATAGACATTTGATTATCATTTAAAATTATTATAAGCCTAGTTTTATTATAACCTACATCATTTAATGCTTCTAAAGCCATACCACCAGTTAAAGCTCCATCACCAATTACTGCAATTACATGATGATCTTGTTTAAGTAAGTCCCTAGCTCTAGCCATACCTAAAGCTGCTGATATAGATGTACTACTATGACCAGTTTCAAAAAAATCATATTTACTTTCACATCTTTTTGGAAAACCACTTAACCCATTATATTTTCTCAAAGTATCGAAACTACTCATTCTTCCTGTTAATATTTTATGTACATAGCTTTGATGCCCTACATCCCATATAACTTTATCAAAATCAAAATTGAAATTTTTATAAAGTCCTAAGGTAAGTTCTACAACACCTAAATTAGAAGCTAAGTGTCCTCCAGTTTTCGAAACCTTTTCTATTAAAAACCTTCTTATTTCATCTGAAATCTGATTTAGTTCTTCATTAGTTAGCTTTCTTATATCATTTGGACTTTTTATATTTTCTAAAATCTTATACATCACTATCAAATCCTTCTAACTAATTTTGTCTTCTTAATAAATTTAAAGTTAAATTCTCTAAATCTTTAGTGTTTCCTGTTATATTATTTAAAATTTCTAAACATTCTTTTGTTAGTTGTTCACTTATGGCTATAGATTTTTCTAAACCAAATAAAGTTATATAATTATTTTTATTGCCTTCAGTATCACTATTAACTTTTTTACCTAACTTTTCTGTTGTTCCTATAACATCTAATATATCATCTTTTACTTGAAAAGCTAGCCCAAGTTTATATCCAAACTCTTCTAAAGCTTTTATATCTTCTTCACTTGCATCTCCTAATATAGCACCACTAACTACTGAAGCTTTAATTAATTCACCTGTCTTTTTAGTATGCATATATTCAAGCTCTTTTATATCTATACTTTTCTTTTGCTCATTAAGTATATCAACAACTTGCCCTGCTATCATACCATAAGCACTTGCTGCATTAGATATTTCTTTACTTGCCTTCAACCCCAAATTCCCGTATTCTAAAGATGCATCAAATAATATATTCATAGCTTCATTTAAAAGAGCATCACCTGCTAGTACTGCCATTGTTTCACCAAATACCTTGTGATTAGTCGGTTTACCTCTTCTTAAATCATCATTATCCATACATGGTAAATCATCATGTATAAGAGAATAGGTATGTATCATCTCTATAGCCGCTGCAAACTTAATTATCTTATCTAAATCTTCTTTATATATACCATAAGTAAGTAACATAAGTATAGGTCTTATTCTCTTCCCTCCTATATTTAAGCTATAGCTCATAGAATCAAATAATACCTTTTCGTATTTATCGTCATATTTATCTTTAAAATAATTATTTAAGTAATTATCGATTTTCTCTTTTAATAATTCGCTTTTCATATCTATTCCTCAACTTCTAACTCAACGTTATTTTTAATAACTTTTATTTTCCCTTCATAAGTGTTTAAAGTTTTATACAGCTTATTTATAAGTTTCACTCCATTTTCATAAGCTTTCATAGATTCTTCTAATGTTAGCTTACTACTTTCTATTGAAGTAACTATTTCTTCTAATTTAATCATCATATCTTCATATGATTCTGATTTCTTAGGCATATAACCCTCCATTTATAATATATTTAAAATTCTAACTCTTTTTTTTTACAACCACAGTTAAATTTCCATCTCTTAATTTTACATTTAAACTATCCTCTATGTTAACCTCATCTACACTTTTTATAACTCCATTTTTACCTTGAACTATAGAATATCCTTTTTCAAGTATATTTGTTGGATTATAAGCTTTTAAAAGTGCATTCAAGTTTTGTATTCGCTCTTTACTTATTTCTATTTTTCCAATTATACTTTTATCTAAAATCTCATTAATTTTCATTATCTTCTCATATTCATGAGCTATAACTTTAGTTGGAGAGTTTAGCATTAATATTTTATTACTTATATTAAGCTTGTGTTTCTCCTCATTCACAATACTATCCATTTTTTTTCGTAATATGTTTTCATAATATTCTAATGTCTTTTTATGTTCTTTAAGATTAGGCACTGCTATTTCAGCAGCTGCTGATGGTGTCGCTGCTCTTAAATCACTTATAAAATCACAAATTGTAAAATCTACCTCATGTCCTACTGCTGAGATTACAGGTATTTTGCTTCTGTAAATTTCCATAGCTAGCTCTTCGCTATTAAATGCCCATAACTCTTCTATAGAACCTCCACCTCTACCAATTATTATTACATCTACATTCTTTTCTTTGTTAAAATATTTTAATCCCTTTAATAAATTATTTGGTGCATCTGAACCTTGTACTAAAGATGGATATAATATAATGTCTACAAAATTATTTCTTCTTCTTATTACCTTTATTATATCTTGAATAGCAGCTCCTGTTTCTGATGTTATAACTCCTACTCTACTTGGAAACTTAGGAATGGCTTTTTTATGTTCTTCATCAAAAAAACCTCCCTCAAAAAGTTTCTTTTTGAGTTTTTCATATTCTACAAAAAGGTCTCCAATACCGTCTTTTTTTATTTCCTTACAGTATAACTGGTAGCTTCCATCTTTAACGTATAATGATAACCTAGCTTTTACAATTACCTTCATTCCATTTTCCATCTTGAAATCAAGCTTAAAAGCATCACTTCTAAACATGACACAATTAACTTTAGAATTTTCATCCTTCAAGGAAAAATACAAATGCCCACTTGTATGTAGCTTAAAATTAGATATTTCTCCTTTTACAGATAAATTGCTTAATATAAAATCATTATCAACTACTTTTTTTAAGTAGTTATTTACATCAGTTACTGATAAATCCTTAATATACATATTTTTTACTTGCTTCTACCACATTACTAAGAAGTAGTGTAGTTGTAAGCGCTCCTACTCCTCCTGGTACTGGTGTTACCAAAGATACTTTCTCTAATACACTTTCTGTATCTACATCTCCAGTAATTTTACCGTTTAATGAAGATGTTCCAACATCTATTACCACCGAACCTTCTTTTACAAAATCAGCTGTTATAAAATTAGGTTTTCCTATTGCAACTACTAATATATCTGCCTTACTTGTTATAGTTTTAAGATTTTGGGTTCTAGAGTGACATAAAGTCACGGTTGCATTTCCCTTAGTTAACAGATTTGCAACAGGTTTACCAACAATATCACTTCTACCTATAACAACAGCATTCTTCCCTTCTAGTGTAACATTTAATTCTTTTAAAATTGTAAGTACACTTTTAGGTGTACAAGGAATAAAAGATTCCTCTCCTTTATAAAATCTGCCTACTGATATATCTGTTAAGCAATCTATATCTTTATCCGGATTTATTAATGAAGTTACTTTTTTAGAATCTATTTGTTTTGGTAATGGTAATAATAACATTATTCCATGGATATTATTATCATTATTTAGATTAATTATAATATTTTCCAAATCTTTTTGTTCAATCGTTTCATCTAAATTTACTTTATCAAAACCTATACCTAATGATGTCGCTACTTTTTGTTGACTATTTTGATAAAAAATAGAGCCTCCATCATTTCCAACTAATATAGATGCTACTTTAGGACACTTTCCACTATTGTTTTTTATAATATCTACTTCATTTTTTAATCTTAATTTTATTCTGTTTGCAAGTTCTTTTCCATCTATCTTTATTCCCATACTAACCCCTCACTAATTTCTTAAAGACTTTTATATACTTTATCTAAAACTCCATTTATAAATGAAACTGATTTGTCATCTGAAAATTTCTTAGCAAGTTCAATAGCTTCATTTATAGAAACCTTTGCAGGTATGTCTTCTTTATAAATTATTTCATATATAGCAATTCTTAATATTGATAGATTAACCTTTGAAACCCTATTTAATTTCCAATTTACTAACTGTAATTCTATTTTTTCATCTATAGCATCTTTATTATCTTGTATTCCCTTTAAGCTCGTTTTTATAAAAGAAAGATCTATATCATCTTTATTCTCATCATTTTCCATAAAAGAATCAAATGTTTCCATATAATTCTCTTTATTTATATTCATTTGATATGTTAATTGTAATAAGTGTTCTCTTGATTTTGCTCTGTTCATCATTTCCTCCTGATTGTCTTATTCTAATTGTATTATTGACCTATATACCTATAATTAAACCATTAATTATAAAATTACACAAGCTCCCCAAATATACCATATTAGATGGTAACATAAAGTAATTAAAATAGCAATAAGCTACTAATCGCTTTAATAAAGCCAAAAAAACAATAAAAAATACCCTCTTAATTTATATAAAGAGGGTATTTTTTATTATTTTTTATTTTTGTTTCTCATCTACCTTTGGAAGTATTATGTTTTGAACATAAACATTTACAGCCGAAACATTAAGCCCTGTCATTGCTTCTACTGTTTTCTTAACATTTATTTGCACCTCAGTTACAACATCTGGAATTTTAATACCATATTCAACAGATATAACCACATCAATCGTAGCTTCACCCTCTTCAATTGATACTTTAATTCCTTTACTAACATTTTTTTTACCTGTTATCATCTGAGTTATACCACTTGTAACTCCTTGATGAATCTCAGATACTCCCTTTATCTCAGCAGCAGCTATTGATGCTATAACACTTACTACATCATCTGATATCTTAACAATTCCAATGTTAGTTTCTTCTCTATTTAATTCATCCATAAAGTATATCCTCCTATTTAAATGGTATAGAAAATCTTGTTAATCTTAGGTTCATTATAACAAATATAAATTCATAATACAATTATATTATTTAGTTTCTATTATAACATCTTTTAATTTTGAAACATTAAGTACTACTTCTTGAATTTGAATATTTTGCTTTTCTGTTAAAGCTTCTTTAGCCTTAACTATTACTCTAGCTTTTTTATTTCCTTCTATTAAACAAACAACATCTTCAAACCCCTTACTCTTAACCCCAAGTTCTATCCTAGTTTCATTATTTTTTGCTGAGTCTATATCTTTTATTTTTTTTGATGCTTCTTCTTTATCTTTAGCTGTAGAATTTTTATCATTTATTACCGCCTTTAATTCCTCCTTATACTTAGCATCTTGTTGATCCTTTATACTTTTTGCTTCATAAAAATAATCATTTTTATCAGTAGTTTCCTTTGCTTCTTTATTAAACGAAATTGCTGATGGTATACTTCCTGTTGGATCATCTATTTTTCCATTCATCTTTACTGATAATACACCAGCACAAGCTATCAAAATTAATAGTGTTAAAATTATTCCCATTTGCTTTTTATTCATTTTCAAAATCCTCCCATATGAATATTAAAATTTATTTTTCTTTCTCCATGGAAAATACATTTACCTTGTCCATAGATAGGTCATATAACTTAGAAACTGCTGTTTCTAAGGCATATTTTATCTTTGAGTTTTCTGCTCCCTCAGCCACTACTACAACACCTGTTATCTTAGGCTTATAAGTTTTAACTATAAGTGGTTCATTTCCTGATGAGTTATTGGTAACAACTACCTTACTTCCATCAGTATTTTGATTTGTTACTCTCCTTCCACCTTCCTTATCTGTTTCTTCAGTAGTACTTTTAGAAGAATTGCTGTCCACTGCTGGAACCTTTATTTCACCACTTTCAAAGTAAAGTTTAACTTCTACCTTTCCAACTCCAGCTACCTGCTTTAATATACTCTTAAGTTCATTTTGCTCTTTAAATTCATAATCTTTATCTAAAGTGCTATCTCCTTGGGTTTTATCATCAGCTTTCTTTTGTTCATTAATTGTTGTTTTCAAATTTTTAGGATCCTTATTTAATCCCATAAAATAGGATGCGACCATATAAATCATAATTATAATTAGTACGGCTATAAGTACGTTAGTTAATTTTTTGTCTTTGCCTATCTTCTCTATAAATTCATCTAACCTCTTTTTATCCATAACACCATCCCTTTTTTTAATCCTTATAAATTATTATCTTATCTTTTGATATACTTAAAGCTTTTGAAAGCTGAACTTTGATTTTATCTGAGAAATCATCATTTAAAGGTTCTTCTTTTGATTCTTTACCTATTTGTACTTTTTGTACTTTTTTAATATTTTTGGAATCAGAAACCCATACTTCTACACCTTTTATATCTACTACTACCTTTTCTACATCTACACTTCCATTTATTTTTACTTTAAAGTCCTTATCTGCATTCTCTCCTTTCAACAATCTAATAGCTTCATTCTCTATATTTTTAAGAACAGCAGCTTTTTTACTCTCATTAATATTATTATTTGACTTTTCCAAATTTATGTTATTAGTTTGAAGATTTTTTTCTATTTTTGCTGTTAACTTATCTTCTGATGTAAATATTGTTATAATAGGCTGTAACATTACAGCAATTAGCATTATCCCCATTACAAAACTTACATATTTTTTTATGCTATTACTTGGAAGTATTAACTTTATAGCAGTAAAAAATATTATGGTAACACTTAAATTTATTACAAAACTTCTTAAAATATCCATAGTTTTATCCCCCCACAATAAATTTTCCACTACTTGCAAGCATTGCAACCATTACAAAAAACATTATACTTATACTGAATACACATGAAAGTAATATAACCAAGGAATCTGCGGCACCAACTATTGATGAAACTATTCCTTTTTCAGATATAGGTTCTATAAGTGCTGCTGTTAATTTATACGTAAATATAATTATTATAATTTTTATAATAGGATATAGGACTATTATACAAACGAAAATTAAACCTACAGAGCTTATTGCATTTTTCATAAGTAACGAATAAGATGCCACTGTAGTTATTGCATCTGAAAAAGCTTTTCCAACTAACGGTATAAAATTATCTACTGCAAATTTTGTAGTTTTCAAGGTAACTGCATCTATTGTATTAGTAGTTATGCTTCTAACCGTAAGTATTCCTATAAATATTGTTATTACTATCCCCTGACTCCATAAAGCTATTTGCTTTAAAAGCTTACATAGGTTAGTTATTTTATTTTCTCCTGTAAGATTACTAACAAATTGTAAAACAAAAGTTAATGATATTAATGGGATCAAAAAATCTATATATATTCTTGGAGTTAACCCTACTGCTGCTACAACTACTGGATCAAGCGTTACTGCCGATGTTACTCCTCCTGCGGTGGTGAGTAAGAGAACTAAAACCGGTAATAATACAGCCATAAAGTCTGTAAGCTTTGTTATGGTATCTCTAGCTAAGGTTATTGATATCATAAAGCTCTTTGATAATAATAGTATTAATACTGCAAAGCATGCATAATAAGCTATACTAGATATTGCTTCATTTGAAAATGCAGTCTGTAAGTTTTTAAGTAATGCGCTTATTACACCAATTACGAGTACTCCAATCATAAGTTTTAATGTTAATTTAACTTCTTTTAATAAATATACCTTACAAGATTTAATTACCATGTCGACACTTAAGGAGCTTTGTCCTTTTTTCATATATTCAGTAACAAATTCCTTGGCATTTAAACCATTTAAAAATTCTTCGTCAGTTTTGTTATTATTTATATAATTATAAAAATTTTCAACCCTGTTATCCTGTTCCAAGTTTTTCTTATTCTCCTCTAAATTGTCATCTGCATAAACATATGTGGTAAATAGAAATGTTAGAGGTATAAAAAATAATAATACTATTAAAAATTTTTTCATTTTAATCTCCATTTCGCCACTTTAAAGACTTTAAAAAATAATAATTTATTTTTTAAAATTCAAATATATTTTATAAAATTTTAAGTATTGAATCTAAAACCGCCATCAAAATAGGTATCGAAAGAGCTAAAATTAGAATTTTAGCTGAAAACTCAACTTTTGCACCTAAACTATTTGCTCCAGCATCTTTGCAAAGTTCACTACAAAATGAAGCTAAATATGCTATTGCTAGTATCTTAAATATTACACCTATATAAAGTAAATCAACTCCAGCCTTTTGTGATATTGTATTTATAAAAGTTATTACTTCATTTATCTTAGGAAGCAAAAATAAAAATATTAATACACCTGATACTATTGATATTTGTATTGCCACATCCGGTTTTTTATCCTTTAGAAATACATAAAGGAAAACCGCTACTAAACAAAATGCTATAACCTTTATTATCTCCATTACTTCCTCCTAAAGCATAAACATAGTTCTTACTGAATCAAATAATTTGCTTATTAAAACTATAACCATACTAAGTATTATTACTATTCCAGTTAAATTAGCTATTGTTGCTACATCTTGTTTTCCACTAGTTGTAAGCACCTTGTCCAAAATAACAAGTATTATGCCCACACCTCCAATTTTAAATAATAAGCTTAAATCTAACATTTCTCTCCTCCTTCATTATTTAGAATAAAAATATTGCTATCATAAACCCTAAGCTCACACCTAGGTATCTATACAATTTTCTATTTTTTTGACATTCACTATCTGCAATTTCTATTACTCTTTTCAAGTTATCTTTTGCAAGTTCAAATATATTAGTTTGTCCATCTATGCTTGTTTCTCCTAAAGATTTACTAAGGTCTAAAAGAATATTGTAGTCTTCATTTTTCAAACTCATATTTTGTTTATTTTCTTTTATGCTCTTATCTATTGCTTCATAAACTGTATAAACCTCATTATCATTTAATTTTTCTCCTGCCATTTTAAAAATATTACCAACTGGCTTTTTAGATGTTTCATGTATCTTTTTAAAACATTCTGGAAGAGGTGTATAACAAAATAATATTTCATTTTGTAGATTTATAATTATTCTTAAAAGTTCTTGCAGTTCTAAAAATCTACTATTAAACTTTTCTCCATATATATATCCTAATATTGAGCATATAACTACTATAAATATTAAGAATAATAACCTTAACATAATATTCCTCCTTTACAATGTATGCACTTTTTCTATGGTACCAACACCATTTAAATTACTTAATACAACTACCTTTTTAATAACCCTATTTTCTAATAGTTTATTGAAAACAGGCCTATTATAAATATCATTAATGTCTGCTCCATGTAAGGTCGTTATTATGTTAACTCCACAATTATATGCCATTAATAATGCTTCTACATCCTTATCTGTTCCTATTTCATCACAAACTATCACCTCAGGCCCCATACTTCTTATGGCCATCATCATACCTTGGCTCTTTATACAATTGTCATATACATCAGTTCTAATACCTAAATTCATTTGAGGAATACCATTAAAACTTGCTGCTATTTCACTTCTCTCATCTATTAAAGCAACCTTTCTCCCTTTAAAATCAATATTTCCTATTCCATTTGATATATTTCTTACTATATCCCTTAGCATAGTTGTCTTCCCACACTTAGGAGGAGATACTATTACTGTGTTATATAACTCACCCTTATTTTTATTTATTATTTCTCTAATTAAAACATTAGAACACCCTATTATTTCTCTACATATTCTTATATTTAATGAGGATATCGCTTTTATAGTCTTAATCTGGTTATTTTCAATAACACATTGTCCTGCAATCCCTACCCTATGTCCTCCATTTATTGTTATATATCCTTGTTTTAACTCTTCTTCAAATGCATATATTGAATAGCCACTCATTCTTTGCATTATAATTTTCACATCTTCTGTTGTAACAACATAATCACTTATAATTTCACTATTATTTTTTATAAGTATTAATGGTCTATTTATTTTTATTCTTATCTCTTGTACCCCATCAAAGTTATATCTAGATTTCATTTCATCTGCTATAGGTTTAGACAGAATTTTAATTATCTCATTCATAAACTCACCCTACTTCCTTTCGTTATATTAATTCATATTACTTAACATAAGAAAATATTACTTTAAAACAAAAAAAGATTAAGAAAAATAACTTTCATTATTTTTCTTAATCTTTTTGTTTACTTTAAATTATTGTTACAAAACGGGCATGGTATAAGCTTATTATTTTCCAGAGCGCTTTTTTCTATAAACGCTGCTTTATTACAATTATTACATGTAACTTCTATATATTCATCTTCGTAAGCTTCTAGCTCCTCCAAAGTAACTTCTTCAAAAATATCTTCCTGTATGTCACTAAGATCTTCATTTAAATAACTTATATTTTCATCTAGGTTTTCTAAATTCACTTGAATTTCTTCTAACTTATCTGTAATTCCTTCGATAACCTTCAAAAACATTTTATTTAATTCGGTATCTTGTTCATCATTATTTTTAAAATAATTATATATGGAATCTATTTGCTCTCTAAGCTCTTTCATCTTAAACACTTCCTTATATAACCATAACTTATATGGTTTTAGCAATAATTTAGTTATATAAAACAAAATAATAGGTCCATTACCCCATTATTGTTTAATATAACTTTGTATAATTTTAAATATGCTAAGTTCTAATTAGAACTTAGCATATTTATAGTGCTATTAAACTCTTTCCATGTATTCACCAGTTCTTGTATCTACTCTTATAGTGTCTCCTTCATTTACGAAGATTGGAACTGGAACTATAGCACCTGTTTCAACAGTTGCTGGTTTTAATACGTTTGTTGCAGTGTTTCCTTTAACTCCTGGTTCAGTTTGAGTTATTAATAATTCAACAAAGTTTGGTGCTTCTACTGAGAATGCTTCGCCTTTGAAGAATTTTATAACAGCAAACATATTTTCTTTTAAGAATTTTATAGCATCTTCAACTTTTTCATAATTTAGAGGTATTTGTTCAAAAGTTTCTTGATCCATAAAGTAATATAATTCTCCATCAGAATATAAATATTGCATTTCTTTTCTTTCTATTACTGCTTCTTGTAATTTTGCAGTAGGATTAAAAGTTGTATCTGTTACTCCCCCAGATATTACGTTTCTTAACTTAGTTCTAACAAAGGCAGCACCTTTACCTGGTTTAACATGTAAAAAATCGATAACAGTAAACACTTGTCCATCCATTTCAAAAGTTGTACCTTTTCTTAAATCTCCAGCTGATATCATTTAAGTATCCCTCCAAAATCTCTATTAATTGATTTTTATTATAAGCCTTTTCAGGCAAAGCAATGCCAAATTTATTGGCATCATTAATTTTGTGATTAGCTATTTCTACCTTTTAACACAACAATGATATTTTATCAAAACCATTAACTAATTGCAATTACTTTAATAAAAAAGTGAGCTTATATAATTTTTTTCTTTCAATTATAAGCTTTAAGTAACCCAAAATTTATATAAGCCCATTTAAGTAGTAATTATCAAATTAAACATTTCTCAACTAAATTTCTAATACTATATCTAAATCTAGTGAATAGATTGTATCTTTAAATGTTATAGTATAATTTTTCACTTTTACTTCATCATTTTGCCCAATTTTAGCTAAAATATTCATTATATTTTCATCATTCCCACTCAAATTTACTTTAGTCATCCATACCTGTCCTTCTTTTTTTAAGTCACATTTTTGAACTCCTAAATTATTTAAAATTTTATATGCATCATTTATATTAATAATTTCTTTTTTAGTATCTATGTTAGCTTTTTCAGTTTTATTAATCTCTAATTTTTTAGTTTTAAACATAATTTCATTATAAAATATACCTTGAATTAAAAGTAATGTTAATGAAACACTTATTAAAATAAATATTCTTTTTATCTTCATCTAAATTTACCCTTAAAACTAACAACATCATCTTGACGCTTAAATTCCTCAATATCAACATAATCATTTATTTTTTCTACTATCTCTTTATTGAGTATAAGATTATTTTTAACATTGAAACTAATACTATCATTATTATAATTAATATTATTAATATTATTATTAGTGTTTAATTTTTCGATTTTTTCAATATCTAATAGTAATTTCTTAGAATTATTTAAAGTTTTATATTCTTTAGGTTTTTCTATATTACTTGAAATACTTTTAATTTTATTATAATTTATAACATTTCTATAATTCACCAATACCAAAATTAAATTTAATATACATATTAATAAAAAAATTATTATTAACTCTCTATATATTTTTTCATTTTGCTTTTTTACATATTCAGTTGGCAAAAAATTTTTATATGTTTTAAAAAAAATTTAAATCACCACCCTTATATAATTGTTCTTATAATTATATTCCTTTTCAAGCTCAAAATTTGATATAATTCTCTCATCTAAAGGGCTTAAATTGAAATTAATCTCGGCCATTTGCCTTAACTTTAATATATAATCTTCCAAAAGTTCCACTTCGTCTTGTTTTTTATTTATAGCTTGAAAAACGATTCCACTTATCCTTAGTATAAAATATAAAGTCCCTCTATTTTTAATAATTAATATATCCCATTTCCCTTTTACTTTTTTTATTTTTTTACTTATATAAATTTGAAATGGCAAAACTTCGAGTTTATTATTTTTTCCTAATATATAATTTAATTTTTTATATTCTCCTATACTATAAACTACAAAATATTTTTTATTATTTATATTTACTTTCTCATAATTGATTAAAATGTTTTTATTTACAAAAAGTTTTTCTATATAACGTTCTATTTTATCAGAACTTGTGAAATTTTTCCCTTCCTCTACAAAATGAATAAATAATTCTCTTTCTAAAAGTATTAGATAATCATTTAATATAGATTTTTCATCTATGGTTTGAAATTCTTCATTACTCTTTAAAAATATTTCTTTTCTACTTAATCTCATAATATTTGCTCTCTTTCAAAAAAATAATATTCTTATCATTTTTCTCACATTTAAAATAATGATATTCAAATACTGACCCACTTAGCTTTTTTTTAACTACTATTCCTTTAGTATCCTCATAATAAATTTCAAAATCATCATATCTTCTTTTTAATGATTTTAATTTATTTTCATCAATTTTATTACTAGAATCAAAGCATTCAATTATTGCTGAATTTACAGCCTCTTTTCTTTTATCTACTTCTGAATTTATCTCCCTTTGCTCTTTCCTTTTTAAACTATTTATTTCTGAACTGTGCATAGCTATTAAAAAAATTCCATTTAAAAATACTGTACACAAGCTAGTTATAAGTATAACGTTTAAAATCACATTTCCTTTAACCCTTTTCATAAACTAAAATTTTCTCTACCTCCTCCTTAAGTCTTATTTTCATATAAATAATGGAACCCTTCTCTTTTAACTCTATGCTTTCTACATCCTCTAATATATTATTTATTGAATTCAAATTTGTTCCTTCATAATAATTTATTTTAATAATACTACTGTTTTTATCTAAATAAATTTCATCTTTATATTTTATCTTTTTTTGAATATCATCATGTTCAATAAAAAGTCTATTGTTATTTACACATACATTGGTTATATATGGCACATTTATTCTGCTTTTAATTGTAATATCTGCAGTTTCTAACGCTTTATTAACTTTACTTTTGAATTTTTCGGCCTTAAATTCCTTTATATAAATACTAAGCATATTAAAACATAATATCATTATAAGACTTGCTATAAACATATATATTAACGGCTCTATTAATATACTTCCATTTCTCTTCATTAAGAAAATTCCTGCTTGAAAAATTCCTGATTTATTTTGTAATCACCATATTCATAGCTTATCTTAACCTTTATATTATGCTTATCATCATTCTTAATAAATTGTAATACACACACTTCATTTTCAGTATTCTTCGTGTCTGATATGAAATTTTTAATTTCGCTACACATTAAATCTTCAACATTAGTATTTTTCATATAATAAATCTTATCGTTTTGATATAAACCAAAATTTTCATAATTCATATTATATTTTATTTCCTTCGTTATTATATCTATATATTGAATTGCTTTCTCATTAAATTTATTTCTTTTCTTTACCTTTAAATAACTATCATAACCTGAAAGTAATGCACTAGCTAATATAGAAAATACCATAAGACCACATAATGCCTCTATCAATATATTTCCGTCTTTCTTCACTCTATTTTTATTTCACCTCATTAATTCTAATATTGTCAGTTCCTACACCTATCACAAATTCAAATTTCTTTTTACTTTCATCACTACTAATGCAAATAGTTCCTCCTTCTCCTATACGGCCATCATTTCCTACTGTATATAAATATCTATTTGCATTATATATTTTCATCTTATTTAAATTAATTTCTCTTATTTTATCCATGTCTTTTGAACTTTTTACCTTAATACTATTCTTAGGATTATCTACAATCACTTGACATATGCAATTATTAGCTAGCGAATACTCTTTACTATACATGAATAATGATTCTATTTCTGAAATCATTATACTCTCCTCAGCTTTTTGCTTTTGTGCCCTAGCAAATCCTATTAAACATATTTCTGAAGCAAATATAATGGCTATTAAAGATAAATATAACAATAATTCTATTAATGTTATTCCCTTAATCCTTTTATACATAATTCATATACGAATACATAGGTACAAACACCATAAGCACCATACCCCCTATTATAATTCCTAAGAAAATCATAACTATAGGTTGTAAATATCCTAAAAGTTTATCAATAGTATTATTAAAATCATTTTCTGTAATTTCACATAATATATCTAAACTTTCATCTAAACTACCTGATTGTTCTCCACTTTGTACAAATGTTAGCGTTGTTTTAGATATATGCTTTATATTTTGCATAGACTCGCTTAACGGAAATCCTTTTTTTAAATTATCACTTATAATTTTTATATAATCTTTAATAACATATGAAGCTAAATTCTCCTGCAAAATACTAAAACTGTTATAAAAGGCTTGACCTGATTTAGATATTAAATTTAATATATATATAAGATTTAGCTCATAATATCTTCTTATAATCTTTAAGCTTGGAACTATATTAAGCCTTTTAAATACATTTATAACTATTACTACAAATAAAAATTTAATTATAAATAATAACATAATTAAGACAATCCAAAATATCTTATTCTTTGATATATCTTTGCTCAAAAACATTAAAAATCCTGTGAAATTATCTAGTTTAGCATTTACTCCATCATACATATTTACAAATGTAGGCAATATAAATGTTAAAAATAATATTAATGATAAAAATATCATTACACTTAAAAATATTGGATAAATCATTATGTTTAATATCTTTTTCTTTATCCTATTTACTTTTTTATAATGTTCACATAAAGTTTTTAATACAATTTCTAAACTACCACTCTCTTCACCTACCCGTATCATATCTATCATTAAGCTTGGATATAATTCTTTCTGCTTAAAAAAAGCTTCATATAGTGAATGACCTGATTCTATATCTTTCTCTATAATTTCAATAGAGCTTTTATATCTTTTATTTTTCAAAATATCTTGTACTAATTTTATTGATTTATTTATTGGAATACCAGCCTTCAAATTGAAATAAATATTCCAAAGTATAATAAATATACTTTCATAATTTTTTTTAAAGTTCATTTATTATTCCTTCACCATCCTTTAGTGCAAAAAAATCTTCTACAGAAACAACTCCCTTCTCAGCTAAATATTTGCAACTACTTAATATATCCTCTTCCTTTTTATATAAAAATTCCTTTCCATCTTTTAAATTTTTTATAAAATTTTTATCTACAATTAAAATTTCTGAAATCATAGTTCTACCATTATAACCTGTAAAATTACAAGCTTCACAGCCTTTTGCTTTATATAGTGTACTATTTAATTCAAAATAGTTTATATCATAATCAATATCTTCTTTTCTTATTCTCGTTTTACATTTTGGACACAATAATCTAACAAGCCTTTGAGATATTACTCCGTTAATAGCTTGCATCAACAAATATTTTTCAACTCCCATATCTAATAATCTATAAAATACTTCTTCTGGATTATTGGTATGAATTGTAGAAAAAACTTTATGCCCTGTTATAGCTGCTCTAACAGCTATCTTAGCAGTATTCTCATCTCTTATTTCACCTATCATTACTATATCAGGATCTTGCCTTAATAAATGTTTTAACCCACTTGAAAAACTTAACCCTATTTTTTCATTTATATTTATTTGTGTTATTCCATCTATACAAAATTCTACAGGATCTTCTATTGTAGATATATTTATATCATCCTTATTTACTTCCTTTAGCATTGAATAGAGAGTTGTAGATTTTCCACTTCCAGTAGGTCCATTAACTATAACTATTCCATGCTTAAGCTTTAATAATCCATAAATTTTCTTTAATTGATTTTCAGTAAAATTAAGTTTTTTTAAATTTATAAGTTCTTCATCTCTATAAAGTATTCTCATTACAAGTTTCTCACCATAAACACAAGGAATTGTAGATATTCTAATATCTAAGTCTTCATTATTGCTATAATAAAAAATCATTTTACCATCTTGCGCTCTTAACTTATCAGATATATCCATATTAGATAAAAGCTTAACTCTAATAATTATATTATTATAATCTTTAAATTTAAGCTTCTCATATATAAAAAGATTTCCATCTTTTCTAAATCTAATATTTACATATTTTTTCTGAGGTTCGAAATGTATATCACTAACCTTCATCGATATTGCTGTTTTTATAATCTCTTCTATTTGTCTTTTAGTAAATTCTTCACTACTATAAATACCTAAAGAAGTATTATATATTTTATCTAATATTTCTTTTATTTGTGCTTCACTAGCATCTATGAGCTCTATATTTTTATCATATATTAATGAAAGATATTTTTTATTTACAAATTCAGCTTTGCCAGTATAAAATGTCAACGTCCCGTCCTTTTCACCAACTGATAATATATTCATATTATAGGCCATTTCCATACTAATCTTATCCATATAACTTATATCAATATCTTTTATGGTTATCCCATCAAAACCACCTCCACCTTATATGATATCCACATTTTACAATATTAAACAAATAAAAAAGTCCAATAAATTAATATTTATCGGACTTTTTTATTATTCTATATTTACCATCATTATTTGATATGATATTAGTAGATTTATCTAACAAATTATATTCAAACAAATTATTTTTTTCTTGATTTTTATCATATCCTTCAAAAACTATTCTTTCATTTACCTGTATAATATTGCTATCATCACTAATACCTCTTGGAAAATCATAAACTAATCTATTTACTTTATTATCTTTTATACCATATAAACTGAATAAATTATTTTTTAAACTTCCTATCATAAAAATTTGATCTTTATATTCTAATATATCTTTAATTTTCGTTATATCTTTTGATACAATATACTCTTTAGAATTATTTATATTATATTTAAAAGTAACCTTTTCATCATTAAAATTAGATAATAAATATATAAAACATTCTTCACTTATAGGCTTTATATATGTAATAAAGCCGTTATTTATCCCTTTTATAAGGTTAACCTCTTTAGTTTCTATATTATACCTGTAAATACCACTAACTTTCTCTGTTTTACTTGCCCCATAAAAAATTAAATTTGAATCATTTATAAATTCTATCAAATTTCCAGATATAGCTATATCCATATCTATTTTACTAGTTTTTGAAGTTAATAAATCCAATATTCCATACTCGTATTCATCATCTTTAGATTTCAATTTATATATAGCTTTTGAAGCTTCTTTATTAAAATTGAAATATTCTAACTCTCCTATAAAACTTGTTTTATACACCTTATTACCCTTATAAAGTATTATATCTTCTCCATTTTTACTATTGATTGCAGTTACTAAAGTATCTTTATTAAAGCATAAGATTTCTTCATCAGTAATAGCTAGTTCTTTCGCTTTTAACTTATGATTATCTATTGTATAAAAAGACTTTGAATTCTCGTCTAAAATTAAAGTTTCTTCCATTGAAAATTTAGCCTTACTTACCTCTGGCTCCACATTACCTTTTTTATCATTACACCCAATAAAAATTAAAGTTAAACTTACTACTATAAAAAATATACACCTCTTTTTTAACATCTTGACCTCGCTATATATAACTTATTCCATCACAAATAAATTCAGCATCTCCTATCATATAAACTCCCTCTTCTTTTAGTTCTACTTGAAGTCTACCACCTGGTACTATTACTGTAACACTATCATCTATCAATCCTAACCTATTTGCAATCACTACTGATGCACAATTTCCTGTACCACACCCTAATGTAGGTCCTGCTCCTCGCTCCCATGTCCTAACCTTTATATTTTTTCTATCTATCACTTTACAAAAATTAACATTAGTTCCTTCAGGAAAAGCTTCGTATTTTTCAATCCTTCCACCTATGTTTATATCCATTTCTTGATCTTCAATTAGCACTGTATGAGGTACCCCCATCCTAACTGAACTTATTATAAAAGATTCCTCACCTATTAAAATTTGTTTGTTAATTATTTCACCTTCGTTTATAGATGGTATCTTAGCTGGATTATAGTCCTCTTTACCCATAAATATTTTTATTTTTTCAACCTTATCATCTTTAATCGTTAAATCAGCTTCTTTTATTCCATCACCAGTCATTATGCTTATTATATGTTTCTTTACTATATTTCTTTCATAAACATATTTTGCAAAACATCTTATTCCATTACCACACATTGAAGCATATGATCCATCTGAATTTATAATAATCATTTCTATATCAGCTTTACTATTGTTTCTTACTATAAGTATCCCATCTGCACCTATTCCAAATTTTCTATTACATAGCCTTTTAGAAACTTCACTTTCTCTCCCTATTAAATTACCACTAAGGTCCTCTATAACTAAAAAATCATTTCCATTTCCTTGCATCTTTGAAAATTTCATTATTACACCCCTATTCAATTATTGTTGATAAACTTTCCTTTAAAGGCAACTCCAAATAACTAACTAGTTATTTATTTTATGATGCCTAAATGTTATACTATCATTAGTTTAACATATTTGAAAGGAAAGATATATATGGCATTTGACGGTATCTACTTATATAGTTTAATACAAGAATTAAAAAGTTCAATGATTAATTTAAAAATAGATAAAATTAATCAGCCTGAAAAGGATGAAGTCATTCTCACTCTAAGAGGACGTGAGCAAAAAAAACTCCTTATTTCAGCTAGTTCCAATTGTCCTAGAATACACTTTTCTACTTATCAAAAAGAAAATCCTAAGCAAGCACCTATGTTTTGCATGGTTTTAAGAAAATATCTAATAGGTGGTAAAATACTAGATATAAGGCAACTTGATACAGATAGAGTATTATGTATTGACATAGAATGCAACGACGAATTAGGTTTTCAAAGTATGTATAGCTTAATCGTTGAAATAATGGGACGTCATAGTAATATAAGCTTAGTTAGACAACGTGATAATAAGGTTATGGAATCTATAAAGCATATAAGCTTTGATGTAAATAGCTATAGAGTACTTTATCCTGGGGTTAATTATGTTTTCCCTCCAAAATCATCAAAATTAAATCCATTTAATACAACATCACAAGATATTTCATCTATAATACTTGAAAATAATCTTGGCTTTGATGATAACATTTTTTCAAAACTCTTTACAGGTATAGCCAAACCTTTATCAAAAGAATTATTTTTATTAGCTACAGCTAAAAATATTACTTTAAATGAAAATACTATTTTAGATTTTACAATAAATACTTTGAATTCACTCCTTAATAATAAGGATCACGTTATATATTTAGATAATGGAATATTTAAAGACTTTAGCTTCTTTAATTTAATTAGTTTAAAAGAATATGAAACATTACATTTTGATTCACATTCTGAACTATTAGATATCTATTACGTAAATAAAGACAAACAAGAACGTTTAAGTAATAGAGGTCAAGAACTTCACAGGCTTTTGCACACAAACATAGAGAGATGTAAAAAGAAAATTTCAATTTTAGAATCTACTTTAAAGGATTGTGAAGAAAAAGATTCTATAAAACTTAAAGGAGAACTCTTAACTTCTTATATTTATAGTATTAATGCTGGATCTAAAAGCGTAGAACTACTTAATTACTATAGTGATACGGAAGAATATATAACTATAAGCTTAGATGAGAATAAATCTCCTTCTGAAAATGTTCAAAACTATTTCAAAAAATATAATAAATTAAAAAAATCAGAAGAAAATGCTATAGCTCAACTAGCCCTTGCAAATGAAGAACTTGAATATTTAAATTCCGTAGACTCTAATTTAAACAATGTAGAAACTTATACTGATATTGAAGATATAAAATCTGAACTTATGGATTCTGGTTATATTAAGTTTAAGAAAAATCCTAAAAATAAAAATAAACCATCTAAGCCAATGCACTTTATTTCTTCTGATGGTATAGATATTTATGTGGGAAAAAATAATATTCAAAATGATTTTCTAACTTTAAAGTTTGCAAGTAAAACAGATGTATGGTTACATGCTAAAAACATGCCTGGTTCACATGTTATAATAAAAACAACTGATGTACCAGAACAGACCTTAGAAGAGGCAGCTACATTAGCCGCTTTCTATAGTAAGGGGAAAAATTCTTCAAAAGTGCCTATTGACTATACTGCTGTTAAAAATGTTAAAAAACCTTCTGGCGCTAAACCTGGTATGGTAATTTATTATACTAACAAAACAATATATGCTGAGCCAAAAGAATTAGACCTAAAAAAATTAAAATAAAAGATAAGGCTATAATAGTAAAAAACACTATTATAGCCTTGCTATTTTTATTTTAATTCATTATCTAAGTATTGATAGTAGTAACATAGAAGTCTACCGTTATATAGTTTTCTATTTTTAGTAGCTTTTCTACCAAATAAGTTTTGGAAACTTTCAGCTGCAGTTAAAATATTAAAGTCCCAAGTGTCTAACTCTTTTTTAACTTTTCCCATTCTTCTATTAAGTGCCTCTACTGCTGATTTCTCTCCAATTCTTTCACCATAAGGTGGGTTAGTTATTATGTAACCATATTTCTTTTTAGATGAAAATTCGTTGAAGTCTAACTTTTGGAAATCTATATACTCTCTTACCTTTGCTTTTTCAGCATTTCTTCTTGCAGTTTTTAATACCCAATCATTTATATCAAAGCCGATTAACTGCATATCTGGCTTTTTAATAGATTTTTCTGCCCCCTCTCTAACTTGTTTAAAAACTTCCTCATCCATTGATGGCCAAGTTTCACAAACAAAGTTTCTATGAAGTCCTGGTGCTATATTAGCTCCTATTAAAGCAGCTTCTATAAGTATAGTTCCTGACCCACAAAATGGATCTACTAAAAATCTATCTTCTTTCCATTTTGAAAGTAAAACCATAGATGCAGCTAGCGTTTCTTTAAGCGGCGCTTCTCCTGAATTTTCCCTATAACCTCTTTTATGAAGACCTTGTCCTGATGTATCTATAGTTAAAGTAACTACATCTTTTAGTATAGCAACTTCTATTTTATAAGTTGGTCCATCTTCTGGAAACCATGTAGTATTATAAGTTCTTTGCATACTTTTAACTATGGCTTTTTTAACTATTGATTGACAATCTGGAACACTATATAGGGTTGATTTAACTGATTTTCCATTTACATGCATAAATCCATTTTGAGGTATATATTTTCCCCAATCTACTTCTTCAGTACCCTTAAAAAGCTCTTCAAAACTTGTAGCCTTAAACTCAGCAACTTTTATAAGTACTCTCTCTGCTGTTCTAAGCCATATATTTGAAATGGCTATATCCATTTCATCCCCTTGAAAAGATACTCTACCATTTTCTAATTTTAAATCTTCATATCCTAAACTTTTTAACTCTTTTGCTGTTATTGCTTCTATTCCAAATGTTGTAGTAGCAATTAAATCATATTCCATTTAAATTCTCCTTTAATTTCAATTTAATTCTCATATATTTTGACTGAATCTTCTTCATCTATTTCAAGTATTTGAACCTTAACAATCTCATCCCTAGATGTAGGTACATTCTTTCCTACAAAATCTGCTCTTATAGGAAGTTCCTTATGCCCCCTATCTACTAATACAGCAAGTTGTATTCCACTTGGTCTTCCAGTATCTATTACAGCATCTATAGCTGCTCTTACTGTCCTACCCGTAAATAATACATCATCAACTAAAATTACTTTTTTCCCTTTTATAGGTGTTTCTATATCTGTACTATTTATATTTGGCATTTCACTTATGTTTGATAAATCATCTCTATAAAGAGTTATATCTACACTTCCAACTGGTATTTTTATACCTTCTATTTTTTCTATTTGATTTGCTATCCTTTGTGCAAGTGGATATCCCCTTCTTTTTATACCTACTAATATTATATCTTCTACCCCTTTATTCTTTTCTATAATTTCATGGGATATTCTAACCAAACTTCTATTTATAGCTTTTTCATCCATAAGTAATGCTTTTAATTTCATAAATTACCCCTCCAAATCCTTTTTTTAAATTTTTCTTAACTTTTCTAATAATCTTTTAAAGTTTTCTGGTAGTTCTGAATCAAATTCAATATATTCATTAGTTTTAGGATGTATAAAACCTAATGTCTTAGCATGAAGTACTTGACCTGTTTGAGCCATCTTTTGCTTTTTAAGACCATATACAGTATCTCCAACAAGCGGATGCCCTATAAAGCTCATATGAACCCTTATTTGGTGTGTTCTACCTGTTTCTAATCTACATTTAACTAAACTATAACCACCATAAACCTCTAATACCTCATAATGAGTCACTGCATGTTTTCCTTCTTTAACAACTGCAAATTTAAGCCTATCATTTACATGTCGCCCTATAGGTGCATTTATCACCCCACCCTCTTTTTTTATTCGTCCTTCTACCAACGCATAATATTCTCTCTTTATACTGTGTTCTTTAAATTGGGCTGCTAAATGGTTGTGAGCATTATCATTCTTTGCCACAACCAAAACACCTGATGTATCTTTATCTATTCTATGAACTATACCTGGCCTTATAACTCCATTTATACCCGATAAATCCTTGCAATGATATAGAAGTGCATTTACTAATGTACCATTATAATTCCCAGGTGCGGGGTGTACCACCATCCCCTGTGGTTTATTTATAACTACAACATCCTCATCTTCATAAATTATATTAAGTGGTATATCCTCTGGCTCAACTCTAAGCTCTTCAGCCTCAGGTATGTCCACCTCTATTTTATCTCCCACTTTTACTTTGTATTTACTTTTTACAAACTTATCATTAACCTTTATGCTTTCATTTTCAAAAAGTCCTTGTATAAAATTTCTAGATAATTTTTCTATTTTTAAAGTTAATAACTTATCTATTCTTTGCGCCTCTTCACTTTGTTGTACTTCTAGTAAAATTTTTTCCATAAATCAACTTCCTTTTTTATATTAAACTTACTAAGGCATATTCCAGAAAATACTGAAATAGTATGATAATATATTTAATTCATTATTTTCTTTCATATGCCTAATTTATAGCTTAGAATTTTTAGTCTGGTAACTGATTTTTATATACCTCGTTACTTATTTTTTCAATCTCTTCTACATATTCATCATCATCATAATAATATTCTTCTACACCATACACATTGTTAACATTCTTTTGTGATGTATATGGGACATCTTCATCTATCCCCAATTTACTACCACCAACTCTATTAAATCCCATTTTAAAAGGTTTTTCTATACTACTTTCTTCTGTTGGTCTTTCTTTAGAATGAAATGTTTCCACTTCACTAATCGCATTTTGACAATTTATACAATTTTCTGCATATGGTAAAAAATCTAGTCTTTCCTTTGCTATTTGAGCTCCACACTTTTTACATATTCCATATGTTCCATTTTCTATTTCCTTTAATGAATTATCTACTTTATATAATAAATTTTTTTCATTATTATATAAAGCTCTTCCCTTTTCTATATCAAATGTTTCAGTAGCTATATCAGATGGATGGTTATCATATAAAGAAAGTTCTGATGCTATTTCTACATTAGAATTTATTACTTCGTTTTTCTCCATCTGTTCAAGTAATTTCAAAACTCTATCTTTTTCCTTTAAAAGCTTATTTTTATAATTCAAAAGTTCTTTGTCTTGCATAAAAATCATCCTTTCAAAAATTGATACATACTTTATATTCTTTCAAAAGGACAATTTTTTATAACTATAATAATAAACTATTTATTTTATTTCCTGTATCTATTATTTCTTTCATAGTTTTTATATCTATTGTTTGAGCTGCATCAGAAATTGCATTATCAGGATTTACATGACTTTCTATTATAAGCCCATCAGCTCCACAAGCTATAGCTGCAAAAGAAGTTCTCTTCACTATATCTCTAATACCTGTTCCATGACTCGGATCTACTATTACTGGTAAATTATATACTTCCTTCATATATGCAACTGCATTTATATCTATTGTATTTCTAGTTATAGTCTCAAAACTTCTTATTCCTCTTTCACAAAATATTATTTTATTATTTCCTGCTTTAGCTATATACTCAGCTGCAAGTATCCATTCCCTAATAGTAGCACTCATACCTCTTTTAAGTATTATGGGGAGTTTAGTTTTTGCAACTTCATTGAGAAGTGTGTAATTATACATATTCCTTGTTCCTATTTGAATAACATCTATATGATTTACTGCTTTTTCGATATCTCTTATATCTAAAATTTCTGTTGAAACAGGTATATCAAATTCTTTTTTTATAGAACTAAGTATAGAAAGTCCATCATCTCCAATACCTTGAAAATCATGTGGAGATGTTCTAGGTTTATATATACCTCCTCTTAACATATTTACTCCAATTGCTTTTAGTTCTTTTGCTATTTCTCTCATAGAATCATAACTTTCCACAGAACACGGACCTGAAATATATATTTTTTCCTTACCTCCAAAATCAAAATTTCCTATATCAAACTGCCTTTTTGCATTTATTACATTTAATTCATCCATTATTAAAGTTCCTCTTTCCTACTACTTCATTAGTTTAGGCATATTCAGAAAAATAACAATTTAATATACTAGTATATTTAGTTCATTATTTTTCTGCATAAGCCTTAAATTGCTTTCAATTATATATAATAAGAAAAATTGCTAATAAAAGCAATATACTTTTAATATATATGTTCTAATTAATATTTATTGGAATTTATGTAATTATAAAAATCTCACTCATATGAGTGAGATTTTTATTATTTATTAGCAAAATAACTTTTTATTTCTTCTATTTCAGAGCTCTCTATATTTTCTTCAGGTAAATTAGCAAAATTGTTTTCATTGTTTGAATCAATATGTATACCTTTTTCTTGCATATCCTCTGGTTTCGCTATGTTAAAATGTTTTATGCATTCTCTTTCTAAATCATCAAAAGTTTCTAACTGAGTATTCATAAAATTCCTAAATTTAGCTCTAAATTTTACAAATTCTTGTTTTACTCTATCATATTCATCATTTATGTGAATAACATCATTATGGGCCTTATCTAAAATCTTCTGAGCTGTTTCATTTGCATTTTTGATTAACATATCAGATTCTTTTTGTGCTGTAGCTTTCGCTTGTTCCGCTGTATTTTGCGCAAGTAATAAAGTATTTTGTATTGTGCTTTCTATTTTAGCATAATGATCCACCTTTTCATTTAACGCTGTAAGTCTTTCTTTTAAAACTGAATTTTCCTTATAAAGTTCCTCATAATTTTCAACAATTTCATCTAAAAACTCATCTACTTCTTCAGCATTATATCCTCTTAATCCTCTTTTAAACTCTTTATTATTTATTTCCATCGGAGTTAGTTTCATATTATCACCTCTACTATGAATATTTTAATATTTCAATTTTTAATCGTCCACTTTTACTACTTCCTAAATATTCATTAACAATAAATTTTCCATAACCTCTTATTGTTATCTTATCCTTTAAACTTATATCCTTACTTTTTTCATTTTGTACATAATAATTAAGTAATACTTTTCCAGATTTCAACAATATCAATGCTTCACTTCTAGATACATTAGCTATGGAAGCAACTACTGCATCTAATCTTAAAGAATTTACATTTATCGTCTTTGCATCATACGAAACTTTAGGATAATCTTTTTCATTTTCAATTATATGTAGTTCACAATTTGAATTTCTAATTTTAATAAGATTATCTAATAGATAAGTTGTGACTTCCCTATGAGCTGATAAATAACATGTATTATCTTTAACTGTTAAATCTCCAATCCTATTTCTATTTATTCCCAAGGACATTATACTTCCTAAAAAATCTCTATGGTTTAATGTTATAAATTTGTTTTTCACAGTAATTTTTATTAAATCTAATGGAAAACACTCTTCATAGTTATTAAAAGCTATAATTCTTCTCTCAGCCTCTTCAAAAATACCATAGCTATCTATTTTGATAAAATTATCCGAAATATCTTCTAACACTTTCCATATGTCTGGAGTATATAATTCCTTAGTAAAAACTGTATACCCTTTTCCTCTTGCTATCTTAAATTTATCATATAATTTTGTAGCTTCTTCAAAACTTTCTTTTCTAAACATGGCTATAAATGAATTTTTATCCACTATATTATAAATACAAATAATATTCTTCTAATTAAAGATAACGCTATAAGTGCAAATATTGGTGATAAATCTATATTTAAGCCGTTTATATATTTGTTTTGAAGCTTTCTAAAAGGTTCTAAAATAGGGTCCGCAATATCTCTAACAAGTCTTACATACTTATTATTACTATCATAAGGATATATAAAAGAAAATATGCAATCAAGTAATATAACTAGTTCTATACAACTAAATAATAATCTAAAAAATAAAACTAATATATATATCACCTCCTAATTATTTAGACCAATTGAATAACCCCTTTGAACTTAATTCATTTTTAAGTTCATTTGTAACTTCAACATTTGAAGGTGATAAAATGTATACACCTTTTTCTATTTCTTGAAGCTCTCCTGATAACGCATAACATGAACCACTTATAAAGTCTAATAATCTTTGTGCTATTCTATTCTCTAAAGCTGTAGTATTTACAACAACTATTTTTCTATTTCTTAATGAATCACATATTTCTGTAGCATCTTCATACATAGTAGGTTTTGTTATCATTACCTTTGCAGAACTAGCAGTATGAATATTTACTACTTTTCCACTTCTTTTTGATGATAATACTGGCTCTATTTCTTCTTCTACTTCATTTCCAGTTACTTCTTCATCGTATTCTTCATAATCCTCTTCATAATCTTCAAAGCCAAAAATTTCTTTCATTTTATTAAACATTTTAGCAGCCATAATAAAATCCTCCTAATTTAATACTTTATTAACTTAATACTAATCTCTTTTCCCAAATATGCCTTGCCCTACACGAACCATATTGGCTCCTTCTTCTATAGCTATTTTATAATCATTACTCATTCCCATAGATAATATCTCCATAGTTATGTTTTTGAAGTTTTTTGCTTTCATATCACTCCATATTTTATACATTCTTTTAAAATATTCTCTATTAGAAACTTCATCTCCTTTAGGTAATATGGCCATTAATCCCTTAACTTTTACGAAACTACACTTTTCTACCTCTTCTATTAAAGAAATTAATTCTTCTTCTAATATTCCATATTTATTTTCTTCTCTACCTATATTTATCTGTATTAGAACATCAGCTATTATATCTTTATTCTTGTAGTTTTTTTCTAATTCATTAAGTAATTTAACACTATCTAGTGAATGAATAAGGTTAACCTTACCTACAATATATTTTACCTTGTTTGTTTGTAAATGTCCAATAAAATGCCATTTTACATCTTTATGAAATTTATCATATTTATCCTGTAATTCTTGAACCTTATTTTCTCCAAAATCCCTGATTCCTGCTTCATATGCTTCCTGAAGCATTTCTATAGGTTTATATTTGGATACAGCAACAAGTTTAACATCTTTTGGTATACTCTTTTCAATATTAATTAAATTATTTTTTATATCCACTAGCTAAATACCTCTTTTCTCTTATGTCTACGATAGTATATATTCTTCATAAAAACTAAAATTCCTTCACAAACTTTAATTAAATATTAAAAATATTAAAAATAACTAAAAACCTCTTCAATATAACCTGATATAAAATATCATCATGTTTTTTATATTTTCTCTGATTATTTTTGAAATATTATATTATTAAAATCAATCTTTCCCTTATAAGCCTCTAACTTAATGTCATCATGTGTCTCTATTTCTACACTTATACCCCTAAGTATAAGTGATTTCAAATGACTTCCAGCTGCTAAAAGAGCATTTTTTAAAAATTCTGGTTCTCCTATAACATCAATGTAATATGGTTCTGGAGATCTAGTAGTTTTATTAAAGCGTACAAATGCCCCATAACAAATTATTTCTGAGTTAAACATAAGTCTTTCATTATTTATAGCAATAGCCTCTCCACGTGCCACGCGGATATCATTCATAATTAATAATAAATCATTATCATGAACCAATTTAAGCGCTTGTTCTTCATCATTATCTGTATTTGCAGAACCAATCTTCTGTTCACTATCACTAATTATTATTCTTATTCCTTTTCCATGAGCTGCACCTAATCCTGTAAGAGCTTTATTTTCTTCCAATTCTCTATTTATAGCTTTTACTAAATTTTCTTCCTTTTTAGTAGAATAATTATATTCATTTATTTTATTGCTTATATTCTTATTATTTTCTCTAAGTTTAGCTATATCATTATACAAGCTATTTTTCTTCTTAACAGCCTCTTGATATTCTTTTGCACTTAGTTGAGATTTTGGAGCAGAAGGCTTCAAGCTTATATTAAATGAAATAAGAAGGCCTATTATAATTGAAGCTATAAATACAAAAAGTGATACCTCTTTGTTTTTCATAAAAACACCTCTTAACGTGACTTAGCTTTTTCTATTAGTAATCTTCTTATTATAGCAAAATTATCAAATATTCTGCTACCAAAAACAATTACAGCTGCAAAATGTATTGGTATTCCAAGTTTATCTCCTAAATACGCAAGTCCTGCTGCAAGTGCTGCATTTCCAAAAAAACCGGATATAAAAATATCAGCTTGAAAACTCTTAGATAAACTTGCTCTAACAGCTCCAAATACTGAATCTAAACAAGCTAATATTGCAACTGACATATATGGAGAAAACTTTTCTGGTATATTAATTTTCCAAATTGCTCCTATTAATATTCCTATTAATAAACCTATAAACGCTATCATCTAATCACCTCTTTATTGAACTGGTTTTATAAATTCTGAAACTAAATTTTGATTACTCTTTTTTATTAACATATCATCTTTATTTTTTATCTCATAGGAATAATTACCCAAATTCAATTGGCTCATATACCCTGGAAAAGTAATTTGCTTTTTGAGATTAACTTGATTGCCTATAGCTTTAATCTCTAAAGAACCTGTCGGAGAAATAGGATCATTATTTCCTATCCATATTTTATCTCCAGCTGCACTAACCACTCCAGTTTGAGGAGTTATTCTATAATCATTTATCGATATAGCTTCAGCACCTGCAAAATTTAGAATATTTATTAAATAAATAATTTCAAATTCACTAAGCTTAGGTTTTTCTGATAACATATTATTTTTAGGCGTAAGAGTTAAAATTATTCCTTTGCCTTTAACATCTTCAGTACCAAGCATCATTCTAGTTTTATCCAATTCATTTTTTGTTTCTTGATTAACATCACCTCTAGCTGCTGCTGCTTGCTCTATCTTCTTTAAATTTTCAGTTAAACTTTCGTTTTTACTTATTAAAGATTCTTTTTCTTTTCTCAAATTTTCATTTTCTGCTATGATATCGCTTTTATCAAAATTATCCACTGTAGCTTTCTCTTTGCTGTTCAATAATTTAAATTGATATGCTAATAAAAAACCTAATAAAGCACACACCAATGCCACAGCTATCTGTGAAGTTATTTTCTTCATTTAAACCACTCCATTCTATTCAACCTTAAAGACAGGATTCCCATCAAAACTAACATCTATATAACCCTTTTTACCATTCAAATTTTGATCTGTTATTATGTTTATTGCATAATTAAGTTTATTCTTTAAATTTTCATCATTTCCTATGCTTATTATTATGTCCCCTACTGTTAACTTTAACTCCTGAGTTTTAGTTATATCGAAAGATTTAAATTTAACATTACTTGTATTTTGTTTTAAAAGTTCTGCTAAGCTATTAGCTACTTTTTGCTTCTTTGATTCTTTTGTTATTATAGAGCCTATATCTTTATTATCTATATTTAAACCACTTATTTCTGTAACATCTAACCCATCTATAGAAGATAGCCTTTCCATAATCCTAAGTTCTTCATTTAATACTAAAAATCCTTCTCCATCTTTTACAAAAAAGCTAGGCTTTCTTTCTTCTACTGCTACTATAATTTTATTCGGGTAAGATTTTTCAATTTCTACCTCTTTTATATATGGATTTAATAATATAGTTTCTTTTATAGATTTAAGATCTAGATAAAATATATTTTTATTTAAAACAGTATCTAATTTTATTATTTTGTTTTTATCTACACTTTTATTTCCTTGTATTTCTAAATTTTTAATATTAAATATGGGTGCTTTAAACAAAATTAATACTAATATTGCAGCTATAAGAATTATTGAAAGTATAGCCTTTTTCACCCTTTTTTTTCTTTTCTTACTTTTAATGTATTCATTTATATTCAAGTCTTTATTCATATTAATCTCCAAATTAAATTATGTAAATTATTCTACATATATAATACCATTTATACTAATTTATTTCACCATATTTTATTAAATTTAATTTTTTTGTAATATATAAAAGAACGTTATGAACTATAGGTTTCTTTTCTTACCTCTACTGATTTAACTTATAAAAATTATATATACATTGTAATATGCTTGCCCAAAACTAAATTTGCGTTACCTTTATTTTGTGTTTAGCAATATAATATAAATATAAATATAAATGTAAATGTAAAATTACAACGTATATATTATTAATTATAACTTAAAATATTAAAATCAACTTTATCGCTATAACAAATTTTATAACTTCTCATACACTTAAAAAAAGGCGTTTATACGCCTTTAAAATTCTTTTTTGTTAGTTTGCCTTGATATATTAAGAAGCACTCCAACAGCCATCATATTCATAACCAAAGCTGACCCACCATAACTTATAAACGGAAGTGGAACTCCTGTAACCGGCATTGACCCTGTTACAACGGCTACATTTATAATTACTTGAACTGCTATTACTGAAGTAATACCTATAGCAAGTAGTGTTCCAAATTCATCTTTAGCATTCATAGCCACTCTTATACCTCTAAATATAAAAATTATAAACAAAATTATAATTAATACACAACCAACAAGACCCAACTCTTCTCCTATTATTGAAAAAATAAAGTCATTATGAGGCTCTGGCATATACAACGTTTTTTGTCTTGACTTCCCTATTCCAAGTCCTGTTATTCCACCAGCACCTAATGCATAAAATGATTGCACCAATTGATACCCTTCCTTATCTGCTGTCTTCCAAGGATCTATAAAGTTTAAAAGTCTAGCTCTTCTATAAGGAGTGCTTAATGTAAAAAATGATGCTGCTGCTATAAGCGCTGGTGTTACAATTCCAAATAAATGAAATTTTTTCCCTCCTGCTACAAAAAGCATTATCATTGTAACTATCATTATAATTGTGGCTATACTTAGATTCTTTTCTAATAGTATTATACCTGCATAAAAACCAGATATGCAAAGATAGGGTACAATTCCCTTCCAAAAGTCTTTAACTTTCTCGCCATTTCTAGAGAGACTGCTAGCTAAAAATAAAACTACAACATATTTTACAAGATCTGAAGGTTGAAAACTAAGTGGTCCTAGTCTTATCCATCTAGTTGCACCTTTTGCATCCTTAAAAAAGAAAGTAGCAATCAGAAGCGGTATACATATAAGCAATAATGTGTTCGTCCATTTTCTAATTTTATGATAATCATACCTCATCATAAAAAACATAGCTCCAAGACCTATTATCGCATAAACGAATTGTTTTTTTAAATACGCCATATTATCATGTTCCATAAACATAGCCCAGTAAGAACTAGCACTATAAACCATAACAACTCCAATAGCTAAAAGTAAAAATACAGTATAAAATATGCCATAATCTATTTGCCCCATTTTAGGCTTTACTTTTTTCATTCCCTACCCTCCATATAATTACTAAATAGACATAAAACCGATAAAACATAGTAAAACTGTAATAACTGAAAATATTGATACTATTTTTACTTCACTCCATCCTAACTGTTCAAAATGATGATGTATCGGAGCCATTTTAAATACTCTTTTACCTGTAAGTTTAAATGAAGTAACTTGAATTATAACTGATAAAGCTTCTATAACATAAATCAAACCTATTATTGCCACTAAAATAGGCATTTTTAAAAGTAATGCTACAGCTCCTACCGCTCCCCCTAATGCTAATGATCCTGTATCTCCCATAAATACTTTCGCTGGAAAAGCATTAAATCTTAAGAATCCAAGTAATGCGCCTGATAATGCAACACAGAAAGTTGCTAACGTATATTCTCCTGCTCTAAAACTTACTATAGCTAAAAATGTCATTACTAAAACAGTTACTGATGTTGCTAATCCATCTAATCCATCTGTTAAATTTACAGCATTTGTAGTTGCCGCAAAATAAAATATAACGCATGGTATATAAAAAGCACCTACATCAAATAAATATGAAGTATCAGAAGAAAATGGTATTTTTATTTGAGTTCCTAATGTATTTTTAGCATAAATAGCCAATATTGTTGAGACTATAAGTAATAACACCATTTTTTGCCATGCCCTTAGACCCAGATTATTTTTATGTATTATCTTAAGTATATCATCTAAAAATCCTATAAATCCAAATGCTATAAATGCATATAATGCTACCATTGATTTATCTGAAAAATCTCTTACCATTATTAACATTGTAAGCATTGTAGCTACTATAAATATCACTCCTCCTATAGTAGGAGTTCCAGCCTTCTTCAAATGACTTTTAGGTCCATCTTCTCTAATATTTTGTCCAAACTTTAATCTTCTAAGCATTGGTATAAGTGCTGGCCCTATTGCTGTAGCTATTAAAAAACTTACTACTACTGCTATTATCATTGTTGGATTTATTAAATTCACTATTTTATCCATATTATATCGCTACTAAATTTCATTTAAGTAGCCTTCACCTCCAAATTATAAATTAAATTTTTCTAATTCTTTTGTAATCTCTTCAAATTTCATGCTTCTAGATGCCTTTATTAAAATAACATCTCCTTTTTTTATAAAAGATTTTAAATCTTTTATAAGTTCTTTTTTAGATTCGTAAACCTTAGCCTCTTCACCAAATCCAATTTTGGCAAACTTAGTGAACTCTCCAACCAATAACATTTTATCAATTCCATTAATCTTTGCATATTCACCAATTTCTCTATGTGCATTTTCTGATTCATGTCCTAACTCTTTCATAGTTCCTATTATTGCTATATTTCTTTTACCATTAAGAGCTTTTTGAACATCTATAGATGATTTTACTGAAGCTGGACTTGAGTTATAGCAATCATTTATTAAAGTAAAATCCTTTAACTTTATAATATCTAATCTCATAGATGTAGCCTCTAAATTCAAAAGACCTTTTTGCATATTTTCATAACTTACTTTAAGTTCTTTTGCTATAGCAATTGCTAATAGTAAATTTTGAATATTATGTTTCCCTGGTAAATTCAAATCAAAATTCACAACATCATTCTCATCATTTATTTTAAATTTAGAACTATTTTCAAATAAATTTATTTCACTTGCAAATATATTATTTTCTTCACTTATTCCTGTTTTTATTATTCTATATGAATCTGTCGTAACCTTAGCTAACATATCATCATCACCATTCAAAACTAATAGATTATTTTTTTCAAAGTAATCAACTATTTCTAGTTTCGCCTTTAAAATATTATCTTTAGTCTTCAAATTCTCTATATGAGATATGCCAATATTAGTAATTGCTGCTATATCTGGAGTTGCTACTCTAGCAAGATTGTGTATCTCTAAAAGGTTACTCATCCCCATTTCAAGCACAGCTATATCATAGCTAGAATCTAATTCCAATATCATAAGTGGCATACCTATCTCATTGTTGAAGTTTCCCTTAGTCTTAAAAACTTTATAATCTTCACTTAATACTGCTGCTATTAAATCCTTGGTTGAAGTTTTTCCTGTAGATCCAGTAATTCCTACTACTTTAATATCAAGTTTATTTCTATAATATTTTGCAAGATCTAATAAAGCTTCTCTAGTATTATTAACCAAGATTATATTTATTTCATCATTTAAAGTTTTCTCATCATAAAGTTTTTCGTCTATTATAGCTACTATCGCACCTTTTTCTGATGCTTCATTTATATACGTATTTCCGTTGAAGTTTTCACCTTTAAGAGCTATAAACACACTACCTTTTTCTATTTTTCTAGTATCTGTTGATACTCTTAAAAACTTTTCACTATTTCCTTTTCTTATTACTTCACCTTTAACTGCTTCAACAATTTCTTTAAAAGTCAATTCTAGCATATAACTTTCACCTCTATTTATTTAAAATTTCGTACACAACTTCTCTTTCATCAAAATGTATAGTACCTGTATTTAGTATTTGATAAGTTTCATGACCCTTACCTGCAATTAAAATAACATCACCATTTTTAGCTATATCTAAGGCATGTTCTATAGCCATATATCTATTTTCTATAACTTCACAATTTTTCTTTTCAATGCCTTTTAAAATATCATTTATTATAGCAATAGGTTCTTCACTCCTTGGGTTATCTGATGTAACTATAGCTATGTCTGATAAATCACTTGCTATTTTCCCCATAATAGGTCTTTTAACTGTATCTCTATCTCCTCCACAACCAAATACAGTTATAACTCTATTTTTAGTACAAGCTCTTACTGTATTTATTATATTCTCTAACCCATCAGGACTATGTGCATAATCAATAATTATTTCGTATGGAAGGTTCAAATCTGTAGCTACCCTTTCACATCTCCCTGGAACAATAGATCTTTCCAAACCACTTTTTATAGCTTCAATAGATATCCCCATTTTATAACAACTTATTATAGCACCTAAAGAATTATAAACATTATATAACCCTGGTATATTTACTTTAAATTCACTCTGCACATTATTTAAAACTATTTTAAATTCTGACCCTTTTTCAGTAGTTTTAATCTCTTTTGCTGTAAAATCCGAAATTTTATTAGTTGCTATTGTATATATATCACTTGCTTTTTGCTGTTTTAAATCATTTAAAACCCTAATTCCATACTCATCATCTATATTTATAATCTTAGTACAAGTCCTCTCAAATAATTTAAATTTAGCCTTATAATAATTTTCAAATGTCTTATGGAAATCCAAATGATCTCTTGTAAGATTTGTAAATATAGCTGACTCAAATTGAACTCCATATACTCTATCAAGCTCCAAAGAGTGAGACGATACTTCCATAACACAATATTTAACTTCCTCATTTACCATATCATAAAACAATTTTTGAAGCTCCAAGGATTCTGGTGTAGTCCTTTCAGTTTTTATAGGTTTATTACCTATATAATTTGCAATAGTGCCTATTAATCCAACTTTATGACCAGCTTGTTCCAAAATACTCTTTATCATAAATGCTGTTGTCGTTTTACCATTGGTTCCTGTAATTCCTATTATATTAAGCTTATTAGCTGGATTATTATAATAATTAGCTCCCATAATAGCTAAAGCTTTTCTACTATCTTTAACCTTTATTACGTTAACTTCTGCATCTATTTCTACTAACTCTTCCACTATTATAGATGTTGCTCCATTTTTTATAGCTCCATCTATATATTTATGCCCATCTGATACAAAACCTTTTATGCAAACAAAAACATCTCCACTAGAAACTTTTCTATTATCATAGCAAATATTATTAATTTCTATTTCAGAGTTGCCTTTTATCACTTCAAAGTCTATACCTTTAAGTAAATTTTTTAATATCATGTCAATCACTCCTTAAATCATATGCTACAAAACTTTAGTAAATTACTAACAAAACACTAGCATGCGGAAAAATCCACATGCTTGTGCTTAAAATTTTAATCATCCAAATCTGTATCTAACTTACATTTAACTTCAGTATCCTTAGAAATAACTTCATTTGGCTCTGAACTCATTTCCTCAATTAAACCTTCACCTTCAAAGCTAGCTTTTATGCCAAGCTTATTAAATATTTTTATAGCGCCCTCTTTTGTATAACCTATAACATCTGGCACAACTACCTCTTTATTATAGGTCGCTGTAGCCCCTGTGTAAAGATTTATCTTAGCCCCTTCTTTAACTGTGCATCCTGGTTTTGGCGTAATATCATTTATATATTCGCCCTCACCCTGAATTTCAAAATTTAGTTTAAGGTCTTTTAATATCTTCTTGACTTCATTAACATTCTTGCCTCTAACTTCAGGTATTAATACATCATTTCCTAATGATTTATTTACTTCATCCTTAACGCTATCTGGATCTAAATAATTAAAAATATCTGTAAATAATATTTTAGCTGCTGGTGTTGTTACAAGACCTGCATAATATTCTCCATTGCTTGGTTCGTCTATAGATACCATAACTGTAACCTTTGGATCATCACAAGGAGCCATTCCCATGAAAGATGAAATATACTTTCCTGGAGCATAAACTCCATTTATAACTTTCTGAGCAGTTCCTGTTTTACCAGCTATATGATATCCATCTATAAATGTTCTTTTAGCTGATCCTTCAGTAACAACTCTTTCTAGATAAGTTCTTAACAACCTAGTTTTTTCCTCACTTACTACCCTTTCAGTTTTAGGATTAAATGCATAATCTAAAATTCTTTTACCATTATCATCTGCATGAGATATATCCTTCATTACATGAGGTTGTATAAGCGTACCTCCATTAGCTATAGCATTAAAAGCAGTCATAAACTGAACAGGATTAACAGTATTAGTTTGTCCAAATGCTATTGTTGCTAAATCTACATCGGTTATATTTTCTGTTTTCTTTACAATTCCTTTTGCTTCTCCAGGCAAGTCTACACCTGAAACTTTTCCAAGTCCAAATTTTTTAATATACGCATTCAATTTTTCTTTACCCATAGCTTTTCCAAGCTCTACAAAACCTACATTACATGAATTTTTAATTATATCTGGAAAAGGCTGAGTTCCATGCCCTGTTCTTTTCCAACATTTAATTGTTCTATTTAAAACCTTTATACTTCCACCACAATTATATTTCTCAGAACCACCTCCAATACCTTCTTCCATCGCTCCTATAGAGGTTATTACCTTAAATATAGATCCTGGCTCAAAAGTATCGGAAACGCATCTGTTTCTCCACATTTTTTGTATTTTATCTTTTGCCGTAGAACCTTCAAAATTTTCTGCTCCCTCATATGGTTTATTAGGATTAAAATCTGGCTTATTTGCCATAGCTAATACTTCACCAGTTTTAGGATTCATAACTATAACAGAAACCGCTTTTGCCTTATTATCGTTCAAAGCAATCTCAGCCGCTTTTTCAGCAAATCCTTGTATTTTTTCATCTACAGTCAAAGTAACATCTTTTCCATCTACTGGCCTTGTAAACCTTGATATCGTATATGGTAATTCTTCACTTCTTCTATCTATTTCAGTCAATCTAAGTCCTGGTGTTCCTGAAAGAGCCTTATCATAAACATATTCTACCCCACCAAGTCCCTTACCATCAGAATTGGTGGTACCAAGTACTTGCGCTAAAAAGTTATTATTAGGATAATACCTTTTTGTATCAGGCGATATCAATACTCCATTAATTTTTAATTCTTTTACTTTATCGGCATCTTCTTTTTCTATTCTTCTTACAAGTGTAGCTGCCCCCGCATTAGCTCCTGATGGCAACTTAAATTCTAATTTTTTAAGCACTTCTGGTTTATCAATTCCAACTGCTTTAGAAATCTTATTAGCTATTTCATCTGTATTGGTATTGTTTTTTTGACAATATGATCTTATGGCATTTAAATCAAAGTCTATTCTATAAACATTAGCGCTAACTGCTAATTCTTTATTATTTCGATCTAGGATTCTCCCTCTTCTAGCATCTATTTTTACTTCACTTGTCCACTGATCAGCTGCCATTTTAGCATATTCTGTGCTTTTAAATATCATTATATATGATAATCTTAAAGTTAGTATAAACAAGGTGATTATGAGACAACAAATAACAATATACATTCTTCTTTTAATAGTAGATTTATCTCTATAAATCCGTTCTTTCACCAATTACCCCTCCATCGGCATTGCTATGGGAACCTAAAAAACATTTAGGGATGCACCCTATTTTAAAAGTGCATCCTTTATATTCATTATGAAACTTTTGTTATTCGTAACTTTTACAGGTTTATTTTCTTGTTTTTTAAAATTATCTTTAGTTAAATCTACTTTAACTATATTTTCCTTTGTTGGTATTACCATATTTAAGTCATTCTCTGATGTCTTCTTAACATTTCCTAAAGATGAGGCCTTTAGAATTTCAACACGTAAAGCTTCATTATCACTTGACACTTCACTTATTTGCTTATTAGTATTAGAAAGATTATTTCTCATTGAATACACATTAGTATCTCTCCATATAGCAATCATACCTAAGACAAATATTAATGCTCCTATCTGCAATATCTCTGCTCTAGTTTTTCTTCTTTGATTTTTAAGCCTATTTTTTCTCTCTAACTTAGATTTTTTTAACTTTTCATATTGTTTGTCAACCTCGTGATTAGTCTCTTTTTTCTTAGGTTGTAATGCTGTGTTGCCCTTAACATAATCATAATCCTTTAATACCAATTTATTCACTTCCTCATCCTAATATTCTTTAATTTTAAATTTTTTCTAAAACTCTTAATTTAGCACTTCTACTTCTTGGATTTATCTCTAACTCTTCTTTTGATGGTTCTATAGGTTTTCTAGTTAAAACTTTAACGCTTTTTGTTTTTCCACACACACATATCGGAAATTCCTTTGGACATGTACATGGATTTTCCAAATCTCTATAAGAATTTTTAACTATTCTATCCTCTAAAGAATGGAATGTTATTATAGCCATTCTTCCACCCTTACTTAATTTTGAAACCCCATCAATTATAGTTTTATTTATAATATCTAGTTCTTTATTAACTTCTATTCTTATAGCCTGAAAAGTTCTTTTTGCTGGATGTGGACCTTCTCTTCTAGCCTTTGCTGGTATCGCAGCCTTTATTATGTCTACTAATTCTAACGTAGTCTCTATATTCTTCGTTTCTCTAGCATTTAAAATGAATTTTGAAATCCTTTTCGCAAATTTCTCTTCACCAAATTCTTTTATAACTCTTGTAATTTCTTCTTCACTATAGTTATTTACTATATCATAAGCTGAAAACTCTATCTCCCTATTCATTCTCATATCTAAAGGAGCATCCTGCATATAACTAAACCCTCTGTCTCCTGTATCTAATTGATAGGATGATACTCCTAAATCCATTAGTATCCCATCGACTTCTCCTATATCCAAACTTTCAAGAACATTTTTTATATCATGAAAATTACTATGTACGAGAGTTACATTTTTAAATTCTTTTAATCTTTCTCCAGCGGCCTTTAAAGCATCTTTATCTTGGTCTATCCCTATTAATCTACCCTTTTCGTTTAATCTTTTTACTATTTCACTAGAATGTCCCGCACCTCCTAAAGTACAATCCACATATATGCCATCTGGCTTTATATTAAGATTCTCTATACATTCATCAAGTAATACAGATACATGTTTAAATTCCATACTAATACTCCTTATATCCCTAAGTCACTCATTTTTTCTGCAATTGAATCAAAATCTATGTTTGATTCATTATATTCTTGCCACTTAGCCTTACTCCAAATTTCTATTCTAGTCAATACGCCTATACTTACTATTTCCTTTTCAATTCCTGCATATTCAATCAAATTCTGAGGAATTAATCCTCTACCTTGTTTATCAAGCTCTATTTCACTAGCTCCTGAGAAAAAAAATCTCACAAAAGCTCTAGCATCTTTATTAGTTAATGGTAATGACTTCAATTTTCCCTCAAGTACCTTCCATTCATTAATGGTGTAAACATAAAGACAACCATCTAGTCCCTTTGTTATTACAAACTTGTCTCCTATTTCATCTCTGAATTTAGATGGAATTATTATTCTGTTTTTAGAATCTAAGCCGTGTTGATATTCTCCTATAAACATAATTCACCTCTAAAATATAATACACCTCTTATAATTTACACCATTTTCTATGGTGTTTGCAACCACTTTGCACCACTTTACACCACTTTCTAGTAATATTATTCTATATAACTTGCTAAATACCTTCTTTTTTCTCATATTTTATAAAAATTTTATTCACATTAAATATTTTATTATTAAAATTAACCAATCTTACTCATAAATAAATATTTTCTAAAATAAAAAAAGCCCCAATAAATTGAGACTTTTTTAAACACACCATGTCTTAAACATTAAACCTAAAGTTTACAACATCGCCATCTTTCATAACATATTCTTTTCCTTCTAATCTATAAAGACCTTTTTCTTTTGCTGCTGATTCAGAACCACAAGCTACTAAATCATCATAACCAACAACTTCAGCTCTTATAAATCCTCTTTCTATATCAGAGTGTATCTTTCCAGCTGCCTGTGGAGCCTTTGTCCCTGCTTTTATAGTCCAAGCTCTTACTTCTTGTACTCCAGCTGTTAAATAACTCATTAATCCTAATAATTTATAACTAGAATGAATAAGTTTATCTAAACCTGATTCAGATAACCCATATTCACTAAGCATTTCTAATTTCTCATCTTCTTCAAGTCCTGAAAGCTCTTCTTCTAGCTTTGCACAAACTACTATAACTTCTGATTCCTCTTCTATAGCAAAAGCTTTTACTTTTTGAACATACTCATTATCGTAATTACCAGACATCATATCATCTTCTGATATATTACAACAATATAGAACAGGCTTTGAAGTTATTAAAAATAAAGATTTTATAAATTCTTCTTCTTCTTCAGTACATTCTAAGGTTCTTATAGGTTTATTATTTTCTAAATGAATTTTCATTCTTTCCATTAATTCATATTCGCTTTTAGCTTTTTTATCTCCTGATCTAACAAGCTTTAAAGTTCTTTCCATTCTTCTTTCTAATACTTCTAAATCAGAAAATATAAGTTCTAAACTTATAGTTTCAATATCCCTTATCGGATCTACTGAACCTTCAACATGAACAACATTTTCATCATTAAAACATCTAACTACATGCACTATTGCTGCAACTTCTCTTATATGAGACAAGAATTTATTTCCTAATCCTTCACCTTTACTAGCACCTTTAACTAGTCCTGCAATATCATAAAATTCTACTGCTGTATAAACTTTTCTTTTTGTATTGTACATTTTTTCTAAAACATCTAATCTCTTATCTGGAACGCTAACTACTCCTACATTTGGCTCTATAGTACAAAATGGATAGTTTGCTGATTCTGCTCCCGCTTTTGTAATTGCATTAAATAAAGTACTTTTACCTACATTCGGTAACCCAACTATTCCTAACTTCATCTATGTACATTCCTTTCTTAATTAAAACTCATAACATTAAGATTATACTCTAGCTTAAAATATATTTCAACCGCTTAGCTATTTTCAAATAGATAGACGCCTAATATTTTCTTAGCTTTTCTTTCCTAACTATCCATCAATACTTATTAATTAAACCATCTCTAGTGGTAATAATAAATTTGAGGTGATGTTTATGAAATTAAAAATAGTATCTTTATTTTTAGTATTTACAAATTTATTTTGTACTCCTGCTTTTTCTTTTACTTTAAATGACACTCTAAGTAGCAAGGAATACAGTTGGTATTATATACCTCAAAAAGATTCCTCTCCACTTCCACCAAAGGAAACTCCATTTATAAAAAATCACAAAGTTTTTTATATAGGTGATTCTTCAAAAAAGGAACTTTTCTTAACTTTTGATGAAGGCTATGAGAATGGTAATACATCTAAAATTTTAGATATTTTAAAGGAAAATAAAGTTCCAGCTGCATTTTTTGTAACTAAACCTTATATAAAACAAAACCCTGATTTAATAAAAAGAATGGTAAATGAAGGCCATTTGGTTTGTAATCATACTTCACATCATCCTTCAATGGCAACTATAAAAGATGTAAATACTTTTAATAAAGAATTTACAGATGTAGAAGTAGAATATAAAAATTTAACTGGTTTAGATATGCCTAAATTTTTCAGACCACCTATGGGAAAATATAGCGAATTATCTTTGAAATATACAGATGATTTAGGTTATAGTAGTGTATTTTGGAGTTTTGCTTATAAAGATTGGCTTATAGACAATCAACCTTCTCCCTCTGAGGCTAAAGAGAAAATTTTAGGCAAAACGCATAATGGTGGTATCATGCTTTTACATGCAGTATCTAAAACTAATACAAATCTATTAGATGATATTTTAAAATCTTGGAAAAATCAAGGCTATGAATTAAAATCCTTAAATGATTTAAAAAAATAAGGAATGCATAAAATGCATTCCTTATCCTTAATTAATATAATTATAAATATACCCTGAAATTTCTTCTTTATTAGTAACAGATACTTTTCTAATTCTCTCTATTTCTTCCTTTAATATTTCTTTTTCTTTAATATCTTTTATAGATGATAAATTTATAGTTACATTTAAAAGAGAACTTTCTATAGCTGCATGTAAAGTTATTGCTGCAACCCCTGCATCTGAAATTAAATTTTTATTTCCATATATCATAGCAAATTTTATATTTTCATAGAACTTTAGCGACATCTTTGCTAGCTCTAGTGGTGTATTTAAGCATTTTTTACTAGCACATTGTATTGCTTCTTTTCTAATTTTCTCTTTTTCTACGCTATCCTTAGAAAGTTTATATGACATTATAAGTTCTAAAAACGCTTCTTTATCTTTATCCATATATTTCAAAGCTTCTTTATATATATCTTCAGATTTTTTTAGATTTTCTTCAAGTTTTATTTTATTTTCTTCTGATAAATCTTCATATGCCTTTTTACCTAATGTCAAGTTATAAACCATTGCATTTAATGCTGCTGCTATTGAAGTAAGTAAGGCCGCTGCGCCTCCCCCTCCAGGAACTGGAGCACTAGAAGCTAATTCATTCAAAAATCCTTCTATAGTAAGTTTATTTAACATAAAATTATACCTCCTAATTATTAAAAATATTTATTTTTTCATAAAAATCTTTGACTATTTTATCCCAATTAAAATTTTCTAGACAACATTTATAAGTATTTAAGGATTCCTCTTTTAAACTTTCTTTACTTATATATTCTGTAAGTTTATTAGTTAAAGCTTCAGTATCTCCTATATTAACTACAGAACCATTATTATTTTTTATAAGCTCTCTAACTATTCCAACATCAGTAGATACTATTACATCTCCAAATGCTGCCGCCTCTATAAATGCTATACCAAAGCTTTCAAATTCACTAGTTAAAGAAAAAATTTTAGCTTCCCTATATTTTTTATACAACTCATATCTATCTTCTATATTTCCTAGAAATTTAACTTTTCCTTGTAATTTTTTATATCTGGTAAAAAAGTCTTCTATTTCTTTACTAAAAGATTCTTCTATAGGTCCCACTAAATGTAATTCCCAATCTGTTTTTTCTATATCTTTTATTGCTGCAAATGCCTCCATAAGCATCATAGTATTTTTTTCTTCTGTACCAATTCTAGCTACACTTAAAATTATATTCTTTTTTTCATCATAATTATAATCTAACTTCATAGCTTGTAATGCTTTAAAATCAACTCCATTTTTTAAAACAAAAAATTTTTCTTTTATATAAGGTAATCTTTCTAACAAGTCAAAATATAACTGATCCTGCTCTATACTTATATAATCCACCTTATTAAAAAAACATCTAAGTATCTTTTTAGCGAAACCGTTTAGACCATCTATCCTCTCTACTAATTTGTGACTAGAATCTAATTTCAAATACAATTTCCCCTTCTTTTGTATATGCTTATATATATAAGCATATACAAAAGAACTCAAGGTTACATGAAATATTTGCAAAAAGTCAATCTTTTTTGAGTTTTTTAACAAATATAGTCCTCCATCTATTGTATATGAATTAAACTTATTTTCTACAAACTCAATATTTAGTCCTTTAACTTCTTTATTCAGATATGGATATTCTCCATTTTTAAATGTTACCACAGTAGAATTATAACCATAGTTTTCATATAGTTTATAAGGTATCATCCCCATGTCTTTTACTAAATTTACATTTGCTGTTTTTAAATATTGCATATAGTAATTCATATTTAACCTCCTATTCCCTGAGTCTCTTTATGAAGTTTAAATCAATGTATTTAAATTTTATTACTAGTGCAAAATAGAACACAGACGATATTGCTATATTTACAAAAAGATTTATATTATACCTTTTCATTATAAATACTAAAATCCCCATACTTATAGAAAATGGTAATATCTTAAACATATAAATCATTTCTTTTGTTTTTATTATACTTCTACTTTTCATCCTCATGAATACTAAGTTTATTATTTCAGTAATAGTAGTTATAAACGCAGCTGCCATATATCCATATTTAGGTGTTATTAATAAATTTAAAAATAAGTTCATCATAGATGATATAAATATTATTTTAAGATAATATTTTTCAAATCCCCATGCATTTAACTCATAAGCATAGATTTCTCTTATAAAAAGTATAAATATGTAAACCAATAAAACTATAAATGGCTTATATGCATCTCCAAAATCTCCACCATAAAATTTTACTATTATCTCCCTTGATAATAAAACGCCACCTATTAGCAACGGCATAACTACCATTATTATAGTTTTAGCTGTAAAATCACAAATTTCATTTAACTCTCTCAACTTTTCTCCATAATAATACTTTGAAAATGAAGGAAATACAGGTGTAAATATAAGGCCTTCTACATTTATAAAAAAACTTATAAATGTATAAGCTGCTTGGTATAAGCCTAATTCGGCATCACTTACTGTAAAACCCAAAATTATTTTATCGCAGTTATTATTAATCATACTAAGTATTGCAGAAGCTAGAAATGGAATTCCTATATAAAAATATTTTTTAAACTTTTCAAAATTAGTGTTTATAGATATTTTAATTTTCATTTTATATATTAATATATAATATTGATATATAAAACCTATAAAAAGCCCTATAACAGTAGCTATAGGAATTATAAATACATTCCTATTATAATTTATAACTAAAACTATTATAATTGCTGGAATTATATTTTTTATTAAGGTATATATAGCATTATGCTTCATAACCTCTATTCCATTAAAAAACCAATCTATATTTAATGCCGTTGGAAATAACATTAATCCAAATAGTAAAAATACAATTTGAAAATCTACACCCTTTTTTATTATAAAACTTAATAACAATAACACTAGAAAAGAAAATACTGCTACTACTAATCTAAAAATTATAATATCTCCTAATATTTCTTCTAGCTTATCTTTACTTTTTGCTATTTCTCTCATACCATAAGTCTGAAGTCCAAACAAAACAATTGTAGTAAAATAGAGCATCATCTGTTGAGCTAATGTAACATATCCAAAAATACTTTTACCAAGCACCCTTGCATAATATGCCATAGCTAAAAATGTTATTAGTTGTCCTAATATACCAGCAAAGCCAATAGATAAAAAATTTTTAATTATTTTTCTCATTTTTCTTCCTCTTATCTTTAATAACCTTTAACAAAAACTTAGGTATCACAAATAATCTTTTAATTCTAAATGGCTCTTTAACAACTCTATATAGCCATTCCAATCCTAATTTAATCATCCATTTAGGTGCTCTTTGGAGATTCCCAGCTATAATATCAAAACTACCTCCTACACCCATAAATATACTGCATGGCAACATATCCATATATTTAGAAATAAACAATTCTTGCCTTGGACACCCCATAGCCACAAAAATCATCTTAGGCTTAAGCCCTTTTATTTCTGTTACTAATTCTTCACAATTATCTATATCAAAATAACCGTTATGATATCCTAAAACATTAAGTTCTTTATATTTTAACTTTAAATTTTCTGCACATTTAACTACAGTCTCTTGTTTTGCACCAAGTAAATATATACCTTCCCCATTAGACATTGCTGTCTTTATAAGCTCATCCATAACCTCTATACCAGCAATTTTTTCACTTACTGGTGTTCTTAATATTTTAGCTGAAAGTATTGTTCCAATACCGTCTGGTATAATTAAAGTTGTTTTATCTGTATAACTTTTAAATAAAACACTATCTTGAAGACCATTATATAAAATCTCTGGATTACCTGAAATTATATTTATTTTTTCACTTGACCTTATCAAATCAATGCATTGGTTTTTACTTCCCCTAAATACTTTATAATTTAAAATTTCTATAAACATTTTTTCCCTCTTCTTTTAAATTTCTTTTCTTTTTCTTAAGCTTAATCACTTCTATTGCTTTACATTTTATTACTATTCATTCTACACGTATAATAAAATCAAGTCAATTATTCAATAATTATAAACATCATATTACTAATAAAAAATAATCTTATATAAATTTTCTTATTATATAATAATTCCTCAAATTATTAAAAATTTATCCAAGAGTACTTAGATTTAATATAAAGACATTTAAAAATTAAAAGGCAATTAAAAAATTAATTACCTTTTAAACATTCTAGCTAAAAAACCAGCCTTTTTAATTTTTTTTATTGGTAACACTTCTACATCATCACCATTTATAATTGAAAATTGATTTTCAATTATCCATTCATATAAATCAGGATTTATTTCATTAATCCTGTTAAAAGCAGTTTTTATGTTAGTATTTCTTTTTCCATCATTATGTGCATCACTACCTAAAACATGTATTAGGTTCATCTGTATTAATGTTTCAGCTACTTCCTTCACCCTTTTACCATAAAAACCCAAAATACTCCCTGAATTCATCTGTGCTAATACACCTTGTTCAATGAGATTCTTCAACAAATTTATATTTTCTGCTATTTTTATATTTCTCTCTGGATGGGCTATTATAGGGGTTATTCCCTTTAATCTTAATTCATAAAATACATCTTCTGTATACATAGGAAACTCACTCATCGGAAGTTCTATTAACATATATTTTTTCTCATTTATACACCATATCTTACCTGCTTCGTAAAGTTCTATCAAATCTGGAGTTAAATAAACCTCTAAAGCTGGAACTATATCTATCTTTTCAGAGAATATTTGTCTAAGATCATCTACCTTTTCAAAAAACTCTTCTTTTGATTGCTCAAATTCAATAGGAATATAATGAGAAGATGCACAAATACATTTTGTGCCCTCATCTATTGCATTTAAAATCATATTCTTAGACATAGCTATGTCAGAAGATCCATCGTCCACATTAAAAACTATATGGCTATGAAAATCTACCATTATAATCACCTACTTACCATAGTGTCCATAATATTTACTATAATAATATTCATTAGCTTTAGTTGGCACCATATTTAGAACAACCCCTAAAACTTTACCACCTACATTTTCTATAAGTTCTTTTGACTTTATAATTGCTTTCTTTTCTGTCTTTCCATAACTACTAATTAGCACTACACCATCAACATTTACAGCTAAAAGTTGAGCATCTGTTACTGCTAGAACAGGTGGTGCATCTATTAATATTAGATCAAAAATTTCTTTAAAATCATTTATGTATTTTCTCATAGCTTTACTTCCTAACATTTCTGAAGGATTAGGCGGGATAGTACCACAAGTTAATACATATAATCTTTCCGTTTCTGTTGCTTTTAAACACTCTTCTATTTTAGCATCACCTATTATTATGTTTGTTAATCCATTATTATTAGATAATGCAAATTTCTTATGAATAGTTGGCTTTCTAAAATCACAATCTACTAAAAGAACCTTTTTCCCAGCCTGAGCCATAGAAACAGCTAGGTTACTAATAACAGTACTCTTTCCTTCTGATGGCGCTGAGGATGTAACTACTAGTGTTTTAATCTCTTCATCTAGTGATGAATATTGTATGTTAGTTCTTAAAGTTCTAAACGCTTCAGCTTCTCTTGATTTTGAATTAATGATTGAAGTTATTTTTTTATCCATATATCCTCCTACTTTTCCTCAAATACCGGAATTACACCAAGTACAGAACATCCAAGTATCTTTTTTAATTCCTCTTCATCTTTTACTGTATTATCTAAATATTCAAGTAAAAATACTAAACCTACCGATAACATAAGTCCTATAACAAATGCTATTGCAATATTTAAAGCTGGTTTAGGACTATCTGGTTTTGCTGGAACAGTTGCTGCATCTATTAATTGAACATTATCAGCATTCTTTATTTTTTTAGTAACATTTTTTAATGAAAGTGCTAATTGATCTGTAATTTTTGAAACTTCATATTTGTCCTTAGACTTTACTGATATTGCCAAAAACTCAGTATCTCCTTCTGGTGCTACAGATATCATATTTATTAATTCGTCTTCTGTTAAACTTAAATTTAACTCTTTTATTACATCTTTAATAACCACTCTACTTGTAGCATACTTACTATAACTTTTAACTAATTTTTGATACATTATGACATCTTGATAATCTTGCTTTTTTTCTGTTTTATCACTAGCTGTATTAGCATCTATTGCAACTTTTATTTCTGATTTATAGACAGGCTTTATAACAAAGTAACTAACTACAGCACTTAAAAGTGCACAACTAAGAGTTATAGCTATAACCATTAATTTTCTTTTGTTTAAAATTTTAAAATATTCTTTTATCTCCATCTTATTCTCCTTCTAATATTCTTTTTAATTGCATTAGAACTTCATCATCTTTATTTATTCCTTCTGCTATTTTAACATGTAACTTGGCATTTTGTACATCATTTACGTTAATATAACACATTATTAAATTTGTACATATTTCTATGTCTTTTGTTACTTCAAACGCTTTTCTAAAATATTTTATAGCTTCTTCATAATAACCTACACAAGCATAATTTATCCCAATCTCATTTACAGTCTCCACATAAGCACTATCTAAATTTAAACTTTCATTCAAATAGTATATTGCCTTTTCATGATTACCAAGCTTTCTATACGCTACCCCTATATGATAATACAATAAAGCATTATCCTGTTCTCGTTCAATTAATGGTAATAACTTTTTAAGTGCTTCCTCTGGTGATTTTATTAATAATTCCTTACCTTTTTCATAATTTATTTGATCTTGTAAATTACAATAAAATTCATCTATAAATTCATTTTTTTCTCCACCATTATTTATGTACTCATTTATACTCCAAAAAGCTTTTGCATTTTCTCCAATTGCTTCACTTAAAATAGCTAAATATAAATACGGAAAACTTTCATTTTCAAACAAATCAATAGCAACTTTAATTTCTTCTTGTTGTACATCTATAAAATTATTATCTAAACTTCTTATTGCCTCACCCAAAGACAATAATTTTTGATGAACATCCTTTTCTTTAATAATTTGACTTAAGCCTCTTGTTAATATAAATGCATCCTCTAAGTTATTTTCCTTTACTTTGTCTGATATTATTTTTTTAACACAAGCTATAGAATCTTTAATATTATTAAGTAAAAACTTATAATCCTCATTAAACTTAAAATCTTTATCTGCTCCTAATGCAAAAAACATTCCTTCAATCAAATAATATATAGGTAAGTTCTTAAGTTTATATTCATCCTTTATATTTGACGATATATAATCTATACTTATAGGGATATATAAATCATTATTTTTAAAATCATAATATCCATTAGCATTAATACTTTTCAGAAAATTAATTTTATCAATCTCTAAAAATAACATTTTGGATAACTTTTCCTTAAATTGGGAATTGTAATTCAAAATAATTTTCACTCCTTTGCTTAACATAAAGTCAGTTGCTATCACAAGTGATAGCAACTGATATTTAACTACTTTAATTTATCATTTATAATTTCCATTACTTTATTTTCAAATATATTCAATTTATTTTCAGCATCTTCTAAGTTACTACCTTTAATAGCTAAATAAACCTTCATTTTAGGTTCTGTACCTGATGGTCTTACAACAAACCATGAATCATCTTCTAAAACAAATTTTAATACATTTGACTTAGGTAATTGTATCGATTTTATTGTATCTTGATCTAAATTTTTCTCTTCACTAAGTTTATAATCAAACTTAGTAACTATATTTATACCATTTACAGAACTCAAATCTGAATTTCTTAAGCTATCTATACATTTAGAGATTTTTTCTTGACCTTCTTTTCCTTTAAGCTCTATAGACACTAAAATTTCCTTGAAATAACCATATTCTTCATAAATATTTATTAATGCATCATATAAAGTAATTCCTTTTTGCTTATAATAAAGAGTCATCTCTGAAATAAGAGTAGCTGCAATAACAGCATCTTTATCTCTTACAAATTCTCCTGCTAAATATCCATAGCTTTCTTCAAAACCAAATAAGTACTTATTACTATTTGTTTCATTAAATTCTTTTATCTTTTCACCTATATATTTAAAACCAGTTAAAACATCTAAAAGTTCAACATTATAATCTGCACATATTTTTCTAACACCTTCAGTAGTAACAATAGTTTTAATAACAGCTGCTTTTTCAGGTAACTTATTTAAATCCTTTAATGAATTTAAAATATAATGTGTTAATAGTAATCCTGTTTGATTTCCTGTTAATACTTTATATTCACCTATATTATTTTTTACAACAACACCTATTCTATCACAATCTGGATCAGTACCAAAAATTATATCTGGTTGTATATTTTTTGCAAGCTCTAACGCTAATTCAAAAACTTTAGGTTCTTCCGGATTAGGATAAGGTGCAGTTGGAAAGTTACCATCTGGCATCTCTTGTTCTTTTACCACTGCAACATTTTCATAGCCCAGCTCTTTTAAAACTCTCCTTACAGGCATATTACCAGAACCATGTATTGGCGTATATATAACTTTAAGATCTTTTGCATTTGCCTTAACCAAATCTTTTCTTATAGTTAGGTCTTTTACAGCGTTTATATAAGCTATATCTACTTTTTCTCCAATATATTCTAACAAACCATTTGCAAGAGCTTCGTCTTCACTTATTGATTTTATAACTGAATAATCTTCTATCTTATTCACATAACCTATTATTTCTTTCGCTGGTTTATCAGTAACTTGACAACCATCATCACCATAAACCTTATATCCATTATATTGTTTAGGATTATGTGATGCGGTCATAACTATACCACCCTTGCAATTTAAATACCTAACTGCAAAAGAAAGCATTGGTGTAGGTCTTAAACTTTCAAATAAATATACCTTGATTCCATTTGCACAAAGCGTTAATGCAGCAGCTTTAGAAAATTCTTTTGACATATTTCTTGAATCATATGCTATCGCAACAGACTTATCTTCTGTATAAGTTTTATTTATATAATCTGCAAACCCTTGAGTAGCTTTTCCAACAGTATATATATTCATTCTATTAGTTCCAGCACCTATAACTCCTCTTAATCCACCAGTTCCAAATTCTAATTCTTTATAAAATCTATCTTCTATTTCTATATTATCCTTAATTGTACTTAACTCTTTTTTTATTTCTTCATTTATAGTTTCTGATTTTAACCACTTATTATATTTCTCTAAATAACTCATATTAGAAATCCTCCTTTTTCATTAACATAACTATTATACACAATTTTACCTTAATTTAAAACAGTTTTATGTCTGAAATTATATTTTTTACTTTTTTTACCAAAAGGAATAATATTACAAATTCTTTTTATATGTATTTTAATATTGTTATTTATAAAAATATTGTTATTTATAAAAATATTGTTATTTATAAAAATATTGTGATTATTTCTTTATATTTTTACATTTGTTTTATTTTGTTTAATATATCTTTATCTATAATTTCATTATAAGATTCTTTAACAAATATCTTTTCATATTCTTTTGATGTTATTGGATAAAGGACGGTTCTTTTAAATATAATCCCTTCATTCATTACTTCAGCATAAAAGGTATCATCCATACCTACTTTATACTTCTTATTTTGATTACATTTTTTTATATAGTATTTATTTTTAAATACATCTTTTCCTATGTAATAATCTTTATTTTCATCTATTATTTCACATCTAAATAACTTTATTTCTTTTTTTTCTTTTAAACTCATATAAATTTCTCCTTTTTTCTATACCTCTACTCATATATTTTTTGTATTTATTTCAAATCATACACTTGTATTTACTCCAAGTTATATATTCGTAAATTTTTTGAAAACTTTAGTGTTTAATGGTAATGTATATATTTCCCATGCAATTTATAAAAGCTTCCACTCATTATATTCTATATAAATTGGATTTTCAACATTAAAATCAAAAAGTGTCGATAAGTCGACACTCTTTCAATGCATTTATTAGATTTCTACTCTTGCCCTTCCAGATCATCAGCTTCTACAATTTTTTGTTCATAACTTATTGACGCTATTACTGAATCTAAATTATCTAAAACAGATATTTCACTTCCGATTTCTACATCCGAAAGTTTATAAGTTGATCCAACTCTCCCTTTAGATATATCCACATCTAAATATCTTGGTAAATTGTCTGGTGTACATTTTACCTTTACGCTACTTTTTTCTTTTTGAATTATAGCTCCTCTTTTTCCGGCAAGTTCTTCTCCTACAAAATGAATAGGAATATTTGAAATTATTTGTTTAGTTCCATCTACACTTTCTAAATCAACATGAATAAACTTTCCTGTAACTGGATCCCTTTGAACATCCTTCATTAAGGTCTTATACTTTTCTCCATCTACATTCAAATCTATAACACTATGCTCTCCATAAGAACTAACTAAACTATTTAATTCTAATTCTCCTATTTCAAACATTAAATTTCTAATATCTTTTCCATATAATATTCCTGGAACATTACCGTTCCTTCTACATTTTTTAGCTTGATGACGTGCTTCCTTAACTCTTTTTGTAACCCTCAACTCTTCCATATATATCTCCTTTTCTATTTGTTATAAGAAATTTAAATTTTTAATTTTAGTAGTGTAACAAATGTTACCTCTTTTCACATATTATTGACAAATAAATTTACTATTATTCATTAACATTTCAATAAAAAGACTGATTACGCACTATTTTTATTGAAATTTTATTTATTATTGCATTGAATAAATGTTTAACTTATAATATTATTGTTTTCTGTAAAACCTATATTATGAAAGAAGGTGTGTATAACAGTGTACAAACTTAATCAAAATGAAACCCCATTATATAATGCCCTTATGGAATACGTTAACAAAGAAACTATTCCATTTCATGTTCCTGGACATAAAAAAGGTGTTGGTATTGATACTGAATTCAAAAATTTCATAGGTGAAAACCCATTCAAAATAGATGTAACAGTATTCAAACTTGTTGATAGTCTTCATCATCCAACTGGACCTATCAAAAAAGCTCAAGAATTAGCTGCAGATGCTTATGGTTCAGATGCAGCATTTTTTTCAATTCATGGAACATCTGGAGCAATTCAAGCTATGATAATGTCAGTAGTTAATGAAGGTGATAAAATCATAGTTCCTAGGAATGTTCATAAATCAGTTACAGCTGGAATTATTTTAAGCGGTGCTACTCCTGTGTTTATGCAACCTGAGCTTGATAAAAGATTAGGTATAGCCCATGGAGTTACACCTGAAACTGTAAAGAAAACTTTAGAAGCTAATAAAGACACTAAAGCTGTACTTATTATCAATCCTACTTACTATGGGGTAGCAACTGATATAAAGAAAATCGCTGACATTGTACACAGCTATGATATACCACTCATAGTAGATGAAGCTCATGGTCCTCATTTAGGTTTTAACGATAAATTACCTCAGTCAGCAATGAATGCTGGTGCAGATATTTGTGCTCAAAGTACTCATAAAATAATTGGCTCTCTTACTCAAGGCTCACTTCTTCAAGTAAAATCTAAGTATGTTAGTCCAAAAAGAGTTCAACAAATATTAAACCTACTTCAAACTACTTCACCATCATATATTTTAATGGCTAGCTTAGATTGCGCTAGAAGACAAATAGCCTTAAATGGAAAAACTCTATTAGATGGTGCCATAGAATTATGTACTTATGCTAGAAATGAAATAAATAAAATACCTGGTTTTTATTGTTTTGGTGAAGAGATATTAAATAGACCTGGTGTTTGTTCACTAGATCCAACTAAACTTACAATTACTTGTAGAGATTTAGGTATTACAGGTTATGAATTAGATATGATTTTATCAAATAAATATCATATACAAATGGAACTTTCTGACCTTTATAGCGTATTAGCTGTTGGTTCTTTTGGAGATACAAAAGAAAATATAGACGCTCTTTTAAAAGCTTTAAGAGAAATATCTGATGAATATTTAGAAGGCGCTGTTCCAAAACCTGATTTTCTTGATATACCTACTATACCTGAGAAAAGTATTAATCCAAGAGAAGCTTTCTATTCTGAAAAAACTACAGTTCTACTTAAAGAATCAGTAGGTAAAATTAGTGGTGAGTTCTTACTTGCTTATCCTCCAGGTATACCAGTACTATGTCCAGGTGAAACAATAACAGAAGAAATAATAAATTATATAGAAGAACTTAAAAAAGTTGGCCTTTATGTTCAAGGTACAGAAGATCCAAATGTTGAACATATAAATATAGTCAAATAAAACATATACAAGCAAAAAAGCATCCAAATATAATTTATATATTAGAATGCTTTTTTGTACTTATATTTAAAAAGTATACCGCAAAATTTACAGCATAACTTTTTATTATTTTTTAAATATAACCTTACTATCTATCTCTTTTATAGAATTACAACCAGTTAAAACCATAGCTGATTTTAATTCGCCTTTAATATTTTTTAGATATTCTTCAATACCTTCTGATTGTCCTCCAAAAGATGCTGTAATAAATGGCCTTCCTATAAGAACTGCATCTGCACCTAAGCCTATTAACTTTAATACATCTACACCAGTTCTTACTCCACCATCAGCTAAAATTTTAACTTTCCCCTTTACCTTTTCAGCTATTCTAGGTAAAACTTCTGCAACTCCTGGAGTTTGATCTAAAACTCTTCCACCATGATTACTTACCACTATAGCATCTACCCCTGCTTCTACTGCCATTTCAGCATCTTCTACAGTCATAATTCCCTTAAGTATAAACGGCAACTTAGTAGCGTTAACTAATTGTTTTATTTCTTCTACACTCTTAGGTGCTACAGGCTTTCCATGCATAGCTAATGTTATAAGACCTGCTGCATCTATATCCATTCCTACAGCAAATGCACCAGCTTCTTCTGCAAGTTTTATCTTCTTTATAACATTTTCATTTTCCCAAGGCTTTATAAATACTATTCCTTTGCCATCATATTCTTTAATCTTTTTAAGATTTGTAATTAAAAATGAATCTACTGCAGTATCTCCAACCATTGGATATATATTAGATTTTAAACATCCATCTATTACCCAATCTATATATTCTTCTTCTGTGAATTTCCCTCCCATATTTAAAGTAGTTCCTGTAATAGGGGCTGCAAATACTGGCATATCCATTTCTTTACCGAAGATATTTATTTTAGTATCTGGATTTTTTGCATTATGTATTACCCGCATATTTATCTTAACATCTCTAAGTGCTTCTATATTTGCTGTAAATGCTTCACCTGTTCCTTTTCCACCCATTCCTGGAACTTCTCCTGCGCATGCTTTACCATCACAAATTCTACAAACTCTACAGCTACCATTTAAATTTTCTTTAGCTAATTTTTTTACTTCTTTGAAATCCATTTTATACTCCCCCAAACTCATCTTCATTTATAACCTTAAATCCATTTTGGATTAAAAGCTCTGCTGTAACTCCATTACCTTCTTTTAAAATACCATTAAAAGTACCATCATATATTTTGCCTATACCACAAGATGGACTTTTTGATTTAAGTATTACAAGCTCAGTATTAGTAAGCTTTGCTAAATTTAAGACTTCATTAGCACCTTTTATAAATTGCTTACTTACATCAATGCCTTCATTTGACAAAACTTTTGCATTGCCAAATAACACTTCCTTACCTGTTCCATTTACAATTTCACTAGGTGGTCTTGGAGTTTCAAGTCCACCTAATTGTTCTGGACATACTAACATAGCATTTCCTTCTTTAACCAGCTCCAATATAGGCTTTTTAAAATTATTAAGGCCATTATATTTACAATTAATTCCACACAAGCATGCACTTACTAATATAATTTCAAACACACCCTTTTACAAATATTCTCAAGAGATTATTTAATCATTATCTTCTCTTCACTATATTTATACCTACTTCTATATAATTAAAAATGAAAACCGAGAGTTGAGAGCTAACTTCCATTTTTTACGAACGGAAAGTACATCCTCCACTCTCAACTTTCAATTCTCAACTTTATAATTAACGTAAAAACTATATATTTCTACTTCAGCGTTACCATAGTTACTCCGCTACCACCTTCACCATAAGCCCCTAATCTATAGGATTTTACATGGGGATGCTTTTTTAACATATCATTTATTGATTTTCTTAAGATTCCAGTCCCATTTCCATGAATTACTGTAACTTCACCAAGTCCACCTACATAAGCATCATCTAAATACTTATCAACTACATAACAAGCCTCTTCAGCATCTAACCCTCTTAAATCTACAGAAGAAGATACTTGCTTCATATTTAATTTCACTTCTCTTTTGGCCTTCTTCTTTTCTTCCTTATAAGATTTAGACACTCTTAAATCCTTAAGCTTAGCTTTAATTTTCATTATACCAGCTTCCACTTGGACCTCACCCTTATTATCTGGCATTGAAATAATAATAACATTTTGATTTAAAGATGGAAGGAAAGCATCCATGCCAAGAGTAACCTTAGTTATCTCTTCACCTTTATTTTGTACTGTCTTTTGAAGCTTTGATTCAGCAGTATCCATCTTATTTCTTAGTTTTGATCTTTCTTCCTCAAGCATTCTTCTAGCATCACTACTTATTCCCATACGCTCAAGTTCTCTCATATTCTTAAGGATTTCATCTGACTCTTCCTTAGCTTCTCTAAGGATTTGTTTTGCATCTCTTCTAGCTTCTGCATAAGCTTTTTCTCTTACACTTTCTATCTTTTCCATCTTATCGCTATATTTTTCTTTAAGCTTTAATGCTTCATATTTAAGTCTTTCAGCTTCTCTCGCATCTTTTTCAGCTTTAACGCTCTTATCTTGAAGGCTTTGTATTAAATCTTCAAATTCTAGTGTTTCTGATGATATCAAATTCTTAGCTTTATCTATTATATCATTTGTAAGTCCTAATCTTCTTGATATTTCAAAAGCATTAGACTTACCTGGTATACCTATTAAAAGTCTATAAGTAGGTCTTAAAGTTTCTACATCAAATTCTACTGAAGCATTTTCTACTCCTTGAGTCCTTAATGCGTATCCTTTAAGCTCACTATAGTGAGTAGTAGCTACTATCTTACAACTTCTCTCTCTTAAAGTTTCTAATATAGATACAGCTAAAGCAGCTCCTTCTGTTGGATCTGTTCCAGCTCCTAATTCATCAAATAAAACTAAGCTTTTACTACTAGCTACCTTCATTATTTCAACAATATTAGTCATATGAGAAGAGAAGGTCGATAAGCTTTGCTCTATACTTTGTTCGTCTCCAATATCTACAAATACTTCTTCATAAAAGCTTATAGTTGAGTTTTCTTTAGCTGGTATTAAAAGTCCACTCATACCCATAATGTGAAGTAATCCTACCGTTTTTAATGTTACTGTTTTACCACCTGTGTTAGGTCCTGTTACTACTAAGCTTGTAAATTCTCTTCCTAAATAAACATCTGAAGGTACTATTTTCTTTCTATCTATTAAAGGATGTCTTCCTTGTATTATGTCAAAGGCTCCCTCTTCATTTACATTAGGACATATACCTTCTATACTACTTCCATGTTTACCTTTAGCAAAGATAAAGTCTAATTCTAACATTATCTTTGAGTTTTGCTTTACACTAACTATGCTTCCATATACAGCACTAGATAACTCTTGTAAAATTCTTTCTATTTCTGCCTTTTCCTTTAAAAATAATTCCTTTATTTCATTATTTAAATTTACAAGACTCATTGGTTCTATAAAAAGAGTTGCTCCTGTTGAACTTTGGTCATGAACAAGCCCTGGTACCATAGACTTATACTCAGCCTTAACAGGGATTACATATCTATCTCCCCTCATAGTATAAAGATTATCCTGAAGATATTTTGAATTACTTCTTATTATTGAGTTCACCTTATCTCTAACTGAAGAATTTTTTTCTTTTAAGCTTCTTCTTATACCATAAAGCGCTTGACTTGCCTTATCTGATATTTCCTCTTCACTTATAATAGCAGTAAATATGTTATCTTCTAATTTTTTAATAGGAGTTAAACCTAAAGCTAAATTTTCGATTAGATAAAATTCCTCTTCATCATCTTTTCTTGATATATATTCTATAAATCTTCTTGATGCTCTAAGCATTTGAGCAATTCTTAAAAGCTGGGATGGACTAAGACTTCCTCCTTTTTCAGCTCTTACTACAGCCTCAGTAGTATCATGTAACCCTTCAAAAGGTGGATTACCTTTCTTAGTTAATAAAGCTAAAGCTTCTCTAGTTTCGTTTAGATGCTCTTTTACTTCATAAGCTGAATCATAAGGTTTTAAAGCATCTACTAGTTGCTTTCCTCCAGAGGTTACACAATATTTTTTTAATTCTTCTTTTATTTTATTAAATTCTAATACTCTTAACGCTTTTTCGTTCATTTTTACTCCCCTTTTATTCTACTCCTCTTTTATAATGTCCTTTTGTAAATACTTTACTAGTTTTTAAAGTTTCTCCATTTAAACTACTTAAAACATCTATTACTTCTTCATAAGTTTCATCTATAAAGTCAAGCTTAAAGGATTTTATCCCCATTTCCTTAAGCTCTGACATTTCCTTTATTAGGTTTAAAGCTACAGCATTATATATATGTGATCTACAGAATTTATCTGTCTTTACTGTTAATCTTTCATTCATTCTATCTATTAGCTTAAAGCTATTATTTCTACAGGGAGCGCTACAATTATTTTTAGAATCTCTTCCTCCAAAGGTACTTCCTATAGGACAATATTCACTTATCATAGCTTCAACTTTTCCATATACAGTGTACTGTGCTGTATATTCTGTATTACTCATAAGTTTCTTAATTTCTTTTCTATTTAATTCTAAGCTTAAATTAGCTATATCTATACTTTGCATATAGAACTTAAGTCCACTGCTGTTAAATATATTTAATTTATAATCACCTATAAGCTTCGTTCTTCCTCTATATTTATAAATTAAACCTGTATTTGCTGTAACTATTCCTTCTATTTTATCTATATTATTATCTATAAACTTACATATATAATTATATTCCTCTTTAACTATAGACGGAATATATATGTAAGTTTTAACTCCACTATTTAAAGTTAATTTAAAGTCTTCTTCATTTAAATCATTCTTATTTTTACCCCAAATATTTAATATAACAGCTTCTACTTTTTTATCAATAGCAGCTCTTAATTGATCCTTAGTAAAAACACTAACCATTATTTCTGGAATTTCACAAGTTTTCTTATTTATATTAACTGGTTTTATATAACTACAATTAACTCTCTTATATTTTGAAGTTTCATGCTCTACTATCTTAAGGAATAAATCTCTTCTTAAATTATTTATAGATGATACAGGTAAGAACCCATCTTCAAAATTTATAAATTCTAAATTTTCTATCTTATAAGGTATATCCCCTGATTTCTTTAAGTTTTCCTCTAGCTTTTCCTTATCTAAAGGCTTTTTAAGAGCAGTCTGAACCACCTCTCCAGTTACACTATATGTCTTGCCATTATAGTTTACATGTATAGTTAATTCTTCACCTACTTTAAAATTAACTTTTGCATTTAAAGCTATTTTTCTTTCATAAGGGTTCTTATAAGCTACCTTTAGAGTATCTAAAAGTATGTTATCTGACATTTGATAAAGTTTATCTCCCTTCTTATATTTCTTAGGGAATATTTTAACCTTCTCACCCTTATTAGCAGTTACTGCGTCTACATTATTAACTATAAGCTTACTTATAGGAAAGCCTTCTTCACCTATTCTAATACCATCCTTTAAAGATATATTATCAAGTAAAGTAACTTCTCCATTTTTATCCACTTCACCTATGAAAACACCAGAATTTTTTGGTGTTTTATAAGCCATCATATCTTTTCCTACGTTTTTATATAGATAAGCCTTTGAAAAACCTTCTCTGTTAAATAATTTCATTAACACTCTTTTTGATTCCTCAACCTGTGGCTTTCTCTTGGCATAAACCTCTGAAAGAGCTTTATTATAACTTTCAACTACTCCTGCTACATATTCAGGTCTCTTCATTCTTCCTTCTATTTTAAGCGAACCTGTTCCTGATTCTACTAATTCCTCAACATCTTCAATTGTACATATATCTTTAGGACTTAAAAGATATCCCTTAGTTTCTTCATTAGTATTTTCATTTATTAAAGTATATGGAAGTCTACAACTTTGAGCACATCTTCCTCTATTTCCACTTCTACCACCTATCATACTACTCATTAAGCATTGACCTGAATAAGCGATGCAAAGAGCACCATGTATAAATATTTCAGTTTCTATTCCTAAGTCTTTTGATATATATTTTATTTCCTCAAAAGTTAACTCCCTAGATAAAACAATTCTTTTAAAACCTTGTTCATGAAAAAATAATGCTCCATCACCATTGTGTACAGTCATTTGAGTTGAAGCATGTATTTCAAAATCATCGTATTCTTCCTTAATTCTTTGAAGCACTCCAACATCTTGAATAATTAAAGCATCAACACCTATTTTATATAAAAAACTTACATAATCTAAAGCTTCATTTATTTCATTTTCTTTTATTAATGTATTTATGGTTACATATACCTTTACTCCATAAAGATGTGCATAATCTACTGCCTTTTCCATTGTTTCTTTATCGAAATTGGAAGCATAAGCTCTAGCTGAAAATTTATCTCCACCTAAATATATTGCATCTGCACCTCTGTTTATTGCAGCTATTAAACTCTCCATGCTTCCGCTTGGAGCAAGTAATTCGACTCTTTCCATAAGAATTTCATCTCTCCTAATTGTTTTATTTAATATACGTTTGTTTCTACATTCAAATATTTAACTATATAGCTATTTAATTATTTACCTATTTAAATACTTGTTCTTATAAGGCAATTTCTAACCAAATTATATTTTTATAAGTTCAAATAACTAAATTAGAATTTTAAATTTTCACTTATAAATAAGCGTATTTTATTTAATGAAACTTATATTATTCTAACTTTCTCATCTAAATAAATATTATACACAACTTAAAGAAATTTAACAAACAAAAAGGTACCCTAAATTACAATAAATCTAAGGTACCTTCTTATTAATTTAAAATGCTGGCTTATATTCTAATATACCATTTACTAATTCTTCTAGCAATTCTTTAACTGTAACAATTTTATCTATCCTATAAGCATTGTCACCACAAAATAAAAGTGCATCATCTACATTACCTTTTACAGCATTTAATAATGCTTTACTTATACAATAAGGTGTTTCTTTAGGATTACAATGAGTTATACATTTATAGCACTTAGTAACTGGTTCTCTATCTAAAGAAATTTTATTTATAAATTTATTTCTTATGGCTCTTCCTGGCATACCTACTGGACTAGTTACTATATCTATATCCTCCTTTTTAGAATTTATATATGACATTTTATAATTTATATGAGCATCACACTCTTCAGTAGCTACAAATCTAGTTCCCATTTGAACCCCACTAGCTCCAAGAGATAAGTATTTTCCGATATCCTCTCCTGTAAATATTCCTCCAGCGGCTATTACTGGAATTTCTTTGTTATATTCTTTTTCATACTTGTTTACTTCAGCTATTATTTTTTTAAGTTCTTCATCATAGTCAAATGATTCTATATCTTTTAGTTGTTCCTTTGAATATCCAAGATGTCCACCTGCTTTAGGCCCTTCAAATACTACCATATCAGGCGCTACCTTATGATGTCTACTCCAAAGCTTACATATTACTGATGTGGCTTTTGCTGATGATACAATAGGGCAAAGCTTAGTATTATACCCTTGTGCTATTTTAGGTAAATTTGTTGGAAGTCCCGCTCCTGATATTATAAGGTCGACACCCTCTTCCAAAGCCGTTTTTACATAATCCTCATAATTATTAGATGCTACCATTATATTTACTCCAACTATACCACCTAAAGCTTTTTCTTTTGCTATTTTTATGTGTTTTCTTAATGCTCTTAAATTTGCAACTAAAGGATTAGTTTCAAAATCTTCTTCATTAAAGCCTATTTGAATAGATGAAAGTATACCAATACCACCCTCTCTTGCAACAGCTGATGCTAAAGAAGATGATGAAATTCCCACTCCCATTCCACCTTGAATAATAGGTAATCTACTTACAAGCTCACCTATTCTTAATGATTTTATCTTCATAATTAATCTCCTTTTAAATAAAATAGTTTGATAATCAAAGTATTTTGTTAAAAAATATATAGCAACTAAAGTGCTATATATAAAAATAATATGTTTTATTTATTTAAAAGTCAATGCTTTTATTATATTTTTTTATTTCTGTCTAAATTACATATGATTACTTATATTCAAATATAATTATTATTTATATTATATTTTCCTAAAAGTATGTTATAATTAATATATTATATTTATAAGGAGGATGATGCATATGGGGAGTTTGATATCCAAACTCTATAAGCAGTTATTTGCTTAGTCCTAATATGTTAATGGTACAAGCATCTTAAACTGCTAAATAAACTTGATAAATTTATTCTAAAAAGGAAAAGAGGTATTTATTATGGCTGAAATAGCATTTAAGATTGACAATCGTTCATTGAAGCAACAACCTAAAAATATAAGAAAAGAAGGTAAAATACCAGGTATTATCTATGGTGAATTTTTAAAAACACCTATACCTATACAAGTAAAAAACAATATACTTACTAAATTATTAAAATCTAATTCTAATGGTTCTATAATTCCATTAAATGTAGAAAATAAAATTAGAAACTGTGTTGTGAAAGACGTTCAAAAAGATCATTTAGGAAATCTAATTCATATTGACTTTCAATATGTCAAGGATAATGAAGTAATAAAAATGAAAATACCTGTAAAGTATTTAGGTCAAGAAAATTTAGAAAATAAAAGATTAGTTTTAGAAACATATACTCCATTTCTTGAATTACAAGGTGAAGTAGAAAAGATACCTGAATTTATAGAATTTGACATATCAAATTTAAATTATGAAGATAAAGTATTCGCTAAAGATATTCCTCTGCCTAAAGATATAAATCTTTTAACAGAAACTGAAACTCTTTTAGCTATTGTAAACGGATAACATAAAATGCTCAACATTTTAAACACATGTTGAGCGTTTTTATTTAATAAAAATCAAATAATCTATTCTATCATTTAACACTTTCCTTTTTCTTATTAATAATTAAAGATGCAATAACACTTATAACTAATATAAAAATAATTACAAGAATGGATATATGTATAGGTATATGATATTTAAATGAAATACCTATTTTTATACCTGTAAATATAAGTATAGCTCCTACGCCATACTTTACATATTCAAAACTACTATGTAATTTTTCTAATAAGAAATATAAATTTCTTAAACCAAGTATTGCAAGAATATTAGAACTATAAACTATAAATGGATCTGTAGTTATTGCAAATATAGCCGGAATTGAATCTATTGCAAATATAACATCAGAACCTTCTATTAAAAATAACAGAGCAAATAAAGGTGTGGCATGAAGAACATTATTCTTCCTTACAAAAAATTTTTCTCCATGCAGTTCTTCTGTTACTGGCATTAACTTTTTTAATAGTTTTATTAACTTACTATTTTCATAAGACACATCCTTTTCTTCGTTCTTAACTATCTTTATACCACTAATAATTAAAACTATTCCAAAGACATATAATACCCATCTAAATTTATTAACAATAGCTATTCCTAATACAACAAAAATAAGTCTTAATATAATCGCACCAATAATTCCATATTTTAATATCCTTTTTTGATAAGCACTTTCAATTCCAAAGCTAGTAAATATTAATAAAAATAAAAATAGATTATCTACACTAAGACTAAGTTCAATAATATATCCACCCAAAAATTCTAAGGCTTTTTCGCTACCCATATAGAACCATATCCCACAATTTATTAATACCGCTAATAAAACTATGCCTATGAATTTCCACAAATGATTTTTTATTGACATATTAAACCTCCTCGTATATTTTGAAATTAAAATGAACTTTGAATAATATATATCATCTCTATATTATTTCAAATTCTATATGATTTAATTCGAATTACAAGAAAGAAGACCATAAAATAAATATTTATTTTATGGTCTTTATATAGAAAATGATTTATTTAACTATTTATGAGGTAACCATATACATTTTGTAAATTCAAATTCAGTAAAAGTTGCAGTAAATGAAGACTCCTCTGGACTACATGCATAAATCCCTATTTGTATTTCACCATTACCCTCAAACAAATGAAAAATTCTCATCTGTTTAAAATTCACTCCATCTTCAGAATTTTCAATACAATAATCACTTTCTCTACGACTAAGTCTATAATACATTGATTTGTTTGATGCCGAAATATCAGTGGTAGCCCAATCAGAGTAACCATTGTTTGTAACAACGCTACCAAGTCTTTGAATTTTATCATTTTCATATTCAATAGAAGCCTTAAACCAGTTATCACTATTTTGATATATTATAACACCACATTGATCGAAACGATTTTTACTATTAAATTCAGTTTTAACTATAAAAGAAAAAAATTTTTCATTGTTTTTTATAAGCAATGTATGTGCATTATCATTACGAAAACCATAATAAGTTCTTTGCCAATAATCAGTTCTAGGCTCAGTAACAATAGAAATTTTTTCTTTTAGAATTGTATATTCTTTTGGCTCATTAATCCAAAATAAATTTTTCTTAGAAAACATCATTTTTAAAATCCTTCCCCTCTAAAAATTCAACAATTTGTAATTCAACAATTTATCTTTCTTATAACTTTACATGGATTTCCTACTGCTAAAACATTATCTTCAATATCCTTAGCAACTACGCTTCCTGCACCTATTACAGTATTTTTTCCAATCTTTACACCTGGACAAATAATTGCTCCCCCACCTATCCAAACATTATCTCCTATTTCAATGGCATAACCCATTTCCTGTCCATCAACTCTCTTTTCTACTTCTACTGGATGTGTTGCTGTATAAACTTGTACGTTAGGAGCAAATAAAACATTATTTCCTATCTTAACCTTGTTAACATCAAGTATAGTACAATTATGATTAGCATAGAAGTCTTTGCCTATTTCTATGTTATATCCATAATCACAAAAGAAATTTGGTTCTATATGACATGTATTCTCTGTTCTAAAAAGTTCTTTTAATACTCTCCCTCTTTCTTCAAATTCATCTGGCTCTAATGAATTAAATTTTTTACATAGTTTCTTAGCTCTTATTCTATCATTAAAAAGTTCTTCATCCATAGGATTATAAATCATTCCTAAAAGCATTTTTTCTTTTTCTGTCATAAATATCATCTCCTATTTTATCACTATTGTTCCTTCTTCTGCTGGTATATTAAATTCTATACCATTATTATTTTCTACAAATTCTATCTTATTATTACCAAAATATACTTCTTTTGCATTATCATTATAAACTACCTTTAAACTTTTATAAACTTTAAAACCTTCATTAACTTTTCTTACATTAATAATAGTTTCTTCTTTAGCTTCTATAGAGAACTTATATAAAGTATATTCTCCATCTCTATATTTAAAGCTTTCACCATCATCAATATAGTGCTCATATTCTCCATTACCACTATAGATATCTAAAGTTAATTCTTTTATTTCTTTTTCACCTATATAGTTTTGTTCTGGATAGTTTGGTATTATGCTACCTGCTTTAATGTATATAGGACAAGTGTCAAGTGGGGCATTCTTTAATATAGTTTTTCCACCTTCTATTTTTTCTTTAGTCCAATAATCAATCCAAGTTCCTTCTGGTATATATACTGATCTATAAGTCTTACCTTGTTCTAGGATTGGAGCTACCATTATATTTTCACCAAATAAGAATTGATCATTTATTTCATAAACATTCTTATCATTTGAATAATGGAGAACTAACGGTCTCATTACTGGTAATCCTGTATTTTCTCCTTTCCACATTAAATCATATAAATATGGAAGTAATTTATACCTAAGCTTAATATATTTTCTATTTATATTTAAAGTTTCCCCATTAAAAGCCCAAGGTTCTTGATCTCTAGTACGAATACATGAATGATTTCTAAATAAAGGAGTAAATGTTCCTACTTGAACCCATCTTGATAAAAGTTCTGCTGTACAATCAAAGCTAAAACCTCCTACATCAGTTCCACAGAAACTCATCCCACTCATACCTAGATTTAAAAGCATAGGTACTGACATTCTCAAATGTTCCCAGAAGCTTTGGTTATCTCCAGTCCATACTGTTGAATATTTTTGTATTCCTGCATAAGCAGCTCTTGTTATAATATATGGTCTCTTTCCACTATGTTTTTTAATTCCTTCAAAAGTTGCTTTTGCCATAAGATGACCATATATATTATGAATTTCTGTATGATCTGAATTTCTTCCATCATTTTTAAACTGTACATCATCTGGAAGTGGTCCATTAAAGCTAGCAGGCTCATTCATATCATTCCATATTCCAGACACTCCTGCATCTAACATTATCTTTTGATTTTCTCCCCACCATTTTCTAGTAGCTTCTTCTGAAAAGTCTGGAAATACTGAATCTCCTGGCCAAACCTTATTAACATATGTTACTCCATCTTTATCTGTCGCAAAGTAACCATTCTTTAAGCCTTCTTCATAAATATTATAATTTTTTTCTTTTTTAACGCCTGGATCTATAATTGTAACTATCTTAAAACCATCTTCTTTTAACTCTTTTAAAGCTTTCTTTTCATCCTTAAACTTTTCATTATCCCAAGTAAATACTTTATAATTATCCATATAATCTATATCTAAATGAATAACATCACAAGGAATATCATTTTCTCTAAAATTTTTAGCAATTTCTCTAACTCTTGTCTCTGGTGCATAAGACCATCTACTTTGTTGATATCCTAGTGTCCATAATTGTGGAAGAGGAGTTCTTCCTGTTAAATCAGTATATCTTCTTAAAATGTCGCAAATATTATTTCCACCTATAAAATAGTAATCTAAATTACCATCATCTGCTCCAAAATAATAATAATTTGAGTTTTCCTTAGCCATATCAAAATATGATTTAAAAGTATTATCAAAGAACATACCAAATACACAATCTTCTCTTAAAGTTATAAAAAATGGTATTGATTTATAAAGTGATTTGTGACTTTCTACATGTGGACTTGGATCGTCTGTATTCCACATTTCATAACCATAACCCCTTTTGTTTAAATGTCCTGTTTTATCTCCAAGTCCATAAAACTTTTCATCACCAAATATCTTTTTAACAACTTCTATCTTATGTTTTTCTTTATTAGCTTCTACTGCATGCCCTTCCCCTTCAGCAATGCTTCCATTACCTCTTCTAATGAAAGGATCTCTTTCACCCTTATAATCCTCACATAAAACCTTTCCATTCTTGTCATAAAAATCTACTTTAAATTCATCATAAACCCTAACCTCTAACTCATCAGTTTTAATTTTAATATAATTCCCCTTATTTTGAACTGTAAAATCACAATTTTCAACCTTTAAATCTTCTATGGCTCTTGAATAATGATCATCATATTTTAAACCTGAAAAAATATTTATGATAAAAGGATTTATTACTTCAATCCTTCCTTCTCCATTTTCAAATTTAAAAAACACCTTGCTGCCTTCTATATTACGCTTAATTATTTTTCCAAACATAGTATCACTCCTTAAAATTTATATTGTATATTTCTCATTTAAATACTATATTAATATTATATATATTAAAGCATTTAAATACTTGCTGTATTTTAGCTTAAAAATAACATTATTTTGACTTTCACGTATTAAGGAGATTTCTATGAATACTGAAAAAAATACTTTAAGAGAAACAGTTTCTCGTGAAAATTCACCCATTCCCTTCTATGTTTATAAACAAAATTGGATTAACTGTAATTTATATCTTCATTGGCATAATGAAGTTGAATTTATATACGTAGAAAAAGGGAAAATTATTTTCAATATTAACACCGTACCTATTAAAGTTTCTGAAGGTGAAGCTATAATTATAAATAGTGGTAGCTTACATTCAGCAAATTGTGTTAAAGATGTTCCATCCATACATCATGCTATATTGTTTGATTTAAATATTTTAAATAGCTCTTATGATGATTATTATCAAACTAAATATATAAAACCACTTTTAGATGGTGAACTAAAATTTCCTTTGATAATAGATAAAGAAAATCCTTGGGGAAAATCAATTATAAGTGAGCTAAAAGAAATAATTAATATTCATGATAATAAACTAATTGCATGGGAATTAGACCTAAAGATAAGTATTTATAAAATCTTATCTATATTTATAAAAGAAAATAATCTTGCTTTTAAAGATGGCCTAGACTCCTCTAAACTAGGAAATAAAATAGATATTATAAAGAAAATTTTAAATTACATCCATAAAAATTATATGAGTAAAATATATATAGAGGATTTAGCCAAAGAAGTAAATATGAATCCTCAATACTTTTGTAGATTCTTTAAAAATAATATTTCTAAAACCCCTGTAGAATATATTAATGAATATAGAATTAATAAAGCAGTAAAGATAATTCAGACAGAAGATAAAAGAATATTAGACATTTGTTTTGAAGTTGGCTTTGATAATTTTAGCTATTTCATTAAAAAATTTAAGGAATATAAAGGGGTCACACCTAATAAATATAAAAAACTAGTTTAATCCTTTGTTTAAACTAGCTTTTTGTATTAGAAATTATATTTTATTTTCCACCAACTTTTGACTTAATTCATAAATATCATTAACGGAATCTACCATAGTTAAAATATCTTGATTTTGCTCAGCTGCACTTGATAATATCTCTTCCGTTGATGCTGCATGTTCTTCTGATATAGCTGAAATATTATCTACCTGGGATTCAATATTCTTAAACAATCCTGTAGCAATATTTATAGTTTCATTTTGTTTTATTATATATCCATTTGTTTCTTCAAAGGATTCATGAATCTTACTAAACTTCTCTGAAACTTTATTAACAATTTTACTTCCTTCAGTAACAGCTAAATCTCCTTCCTTAACTTTATCTACTGCATCATTAGTATTAATAGTTATATTCTCAATAATTTTATTAATATCACCAACGATGCTTGTACTTTTATCAGCTAGCTTTCTTATTTCATCAGCAACAACTGCAAAGCCTTTTCCTTCTTCTCCTGCCCTAGCCGCTTCAATAGCCGCATTTAAAGACAAAAGATTTGTTTGTTTCGCGATTTGAGTTATACTTTCTAAAAAACTATTTATTTCATTCAAATTATCTTGAAGCCTCATAACAGTAGATAAAGCAATTCCTACTGCTTGATTTACTGTCGCCATTTTGCTGTTCATATCAGTAATATCTTTAGCACCTTCTTCAACTTCTCTATTCATAACTAAAGTTATTTGAGAAATTTCCTTTGAAAATCCCTGAATATTTTCCATACTTAATACAGTATCTTGTATAGCTCCTGCAATTTCATTAACACTTTCCGCTTCTTCTTCAGTTCCACTTGCCATATCATGAATAGAATTTGTAATATATCTACTCTTATTTTTAACTCCATCCAAACTATTTTTAAATATATTTATGTTTTGATCTAATATGTTAGAAGTATCCGAAACAACCTCCATAGACGTTTGTAAACTCTTCAATAAGTCATTGGTTTCTTTTTCCTTCTGTTTTACAGAAAAAACTAAATTATTCCCCCATTTTGTCATAAAGAACAGAAGTAATATAATTCCATCTACTATAATCAAATTACTTATAAATATTAAAGTATTCCAATTACTACCCAAAAGCTTAGCTGGAGCAATTATATATATAACTATCCAACTAATATTAAGTAAAGCACCTTGAGCCAATATTAATCTTTCTTCAAAATAAAGGGCTACCACAATGAAACTAATAAAGAAAATAGAATATGTTGATAAATCAAACTTTTCATTAAAATAGCTAATAGCTAAGGTTGAGAGAAGTACTAAAGTTCCAAAAGATATAGCCTTTATATTTTTATTAAAATTTATCTTAAATATTAATAATGCAATTACTTCCACTGGTACCCCTTGATAAATAGCATCTGTTCCCGCCTTACTACCACCTAAAATAAACGCTGATATTATAGATATTAGAATTATTGATGTAATAACTAAAAAATTAATTTTATTAACCAAATTGAAATTAAATCCTTGTTGCTTTTGTTCTTTCATTATATTTACCTCTTTCGTAATATTAGTTCTATAAAAGCTTTTTATTAAAACAAAATTAAAATTTTAATATATATTTTTTCAAATATTTAATATTTGATTTTAAAATATGTTATTTTTAACCAATATGGAGTAAAATTTTATTTTAGTATATCATAATTTGTCCTAAAATGTAAATACTAGAAAAACCAATTCATCATGATTAAGTAAACCTTTACCAAGAATGTACCCTTCATTTATAAATATATAATACGTGTTAATACATATCCCTAGATTCATTATAATTACTTTTTTCTATTTATAATCTTTTTAATAAAAATAACCTTAAAATAATATTAAATTTATAAAAAGCATTTGACTTTATACACTGAAGATAGTATATTGTATTTAAAGAAAATACACTTGTATTTTAACAAAAGACAAAGAGGTGGGGCACATGAAAAAAATATCATTAATCACAAAAATATTTATCGCACTTATATTAGGAATAACCTTAGGACTAGTTTGTAAATCCATTAACTTAGTCTTTCCTATAAAAATGCTAACAACCTTTAGTAGCCTATTTGGAAGTTTTTTATCTTTTGTAATTCCGTTAATAATTATAGGGTTTATTGTTCCTGGAATTGCATCACTTGGTAATAAATCTGGTAAAACTCTACTTTTAACAACTATTATTGCTTATGTAGCTACTATCACAGCTGGTTTTTGTACCTTTTTAATTGGTTCAAAGCTATTACCTAAGCTTATACAAGGAGGAATTTTATTAGACCAAAATAAAGTAGATGTTTCTCCAATCTTCAAAATTGATATCCCTCCTATGATGGATGTAATGTCTGCATTAGTATTTGCATTTATTTTAGGTATCGGGCTATCTAGCATAAAACAAAGTTCTATGCTTAAAGTTATGGACGAATTTAGTTTAATAGTAGGAATGATTATAAAAAACATATTGATCCCAGTAGTTCCCTTTTATATAGCTTGTATTTTTGCTAAATTAAGCTTTAGTGGTGAGATTTTTTCAACTTTAAAAGCTTTCGGAATAGTATATTTAATTCTTTTTAGTCTACAAGCACTATATATATTAGCTCAATATAGCATTGCAGGAGCTTTAAGACGTGAAAATCCCTTTAAGTTATTTAAGAATATGATACCAGCTTTTTTAACTGCTGTTGGAACTCAATCCTCAGCAGCAACTATACCTGTAACTTTAGCATCAGCTAAAAATAATAAAGTTAGTGAAGAAATTGCAGAATTTGTAATTCCTTTAACTGCTACTATTCATCTTGCTGGTGATACTATTACCTTAGTTTTAACTTCTATGGGTGTTATGTATATGAACGGAAATACACCTACATTTGGAACATTTATCCCTTTCATCTTCATGCTTGGAATTACTATGGTTGCTGCACCTGGTATCCCTGGTGGTGGTGTTATGGCTGCCTTAGGACTTTTACAAGCTATGCTTGGTTTTGGTTCTTTGGAAAAGCCTATTATGATAGCACTTCATGCCGCACAAGATAGTTTTGGAACAGCTACAAACGTTAGTGGTGATGGTGCTATAGCAATGATAGTTGATGAAATCATAAATAGAAGAAAAGTTAAAACTTCTTCTGAAGAACTTTTAAGCGATAATGATCTTGACTTTGAAGCATCATAGTTTAAGAATAACTAATTCTAATATTAAAAGACAGTACTTAATAAATCGCTGTCTTTTAATGTTAGAAAACTAATTTTATATACAAAATAAATCATTCACCTTATTAATTAATATATAATAACTTTTATTATTTTTGTTATAATTTTTCATTATTAGATTTTAAAACAAAAAACAACCAAATATTTGGTTGTTTTTATTATTGCGCCTTATTTATATTTAATAAAGGATTTTTATTTACTCTCTCTTTAGCTATAATTATTTGGCTGTCTACATACTTCTTTTGCAAATCCATTACTTTATACTTTAGTGTCTGATTATTAAATTTCATCTCTTTATTACTTTCTGTAAGCCTTTTATTTTTTGCAACTGTAGCCTTACATTCTTTTGTTAATAAATCAATTTGCTCCTTAAACTTAATATTTTCTTCTTCAAGATTATTAATCTTAGAAACATCTTCTTCTAAAGCCTTAGACGCTTCTATTTCTTCTCTTTCCTCTAGTTCTTTAAGCTTTGATTTAAGCTCTTCTATATCCTTTACCAATGACTTTTTTTCAATTCTTAAATTATCATAATCACTTAAAAGTTCATTATAATCTTTATTTCCCTTAAAAAGTTCATCAACAACATTTATAGCAGTTAAAACTGCTGCTGCTGTAGTACTAAGCTTAGCATTTTTATTAGAAATATCCTTAAGCTTTCCTTCTACATACTCTGCCACATGCTTAAGGTAATCATCGTTAGCCTCACCTTTCAAATTATATTCGATTCCATTTATCTTAACAGTAACTGTAGCCATCATTAACACCTCTATTTACTTATTTTACACTATTCCATTATTCTAATTTTATCATAAAGTACTACATAATAAAAGAATTGTTATCCATATGTAAAAAAAAATAATGAACCAAATATGCCAAAGCATATCGGTTCATCATTTTTTCAAGATATATCTTATCTAAGCTGAGCGCCTAATTTAAATTCTAAAGCTTTTAATATTTTATCATGAACTTTATTAATGTCTTTATCTTCTAAAGTTTTAGTTGCATCTCTATAAACTATTGCATAAGCTATACTCTTTTTGCCTTCTGGTATTTGCTTACCTTTATAAACATCAAATAATTTAACAGTTTCAACATAATTTCCACCTGTCTTTTTAATAGTCTCTTCTATAGTTTGAACTAATACTTCATCGTCTACAAGTAAAGCTATATCTCTTGTAACAGCTGGGAACTTAGGTAAAGCTTTATAAGTTTTTATAGTATCTGCTGCTTCATATAATTTGTCTAAATTTAATTCTGCAACAAAGCAAGAATCATCTATACCGTAATTTTCAGTAACATCTGGATGAACTTCTCCTAAAGTACCAACCGAAGTCTTTCCTACAAATAACTCAGCAGTCTTTCCTGGATGATAGCTTACATTAGTAGTAAGTCTTTCAAAACTTACCTTTTTAATACCTAAAGCATCTATTAAATTTTCTACTACACCTTTAAGATCAAAATAATCAACTTCTCCATAAATACCAATAGTTAATATATTAGTTTCTGTAGGTAATTTATTTTCATCTTCATTTGGTATATATATTTTACCCATTTCAAATAATCTGCAGATATCATTGCTTCTTGAATAATTTCTAGCTAAACACTCCATCATTGAAGGCATTGTAGTAGTTCTCATTATACTATAATCTTCACCTAATGGGTTCTTAATCTTAACCACATTTCTTAAACCTGAATCCTGTGGTAAAGAAATTTGATCAAAAACCTTAGGACTTACAAATGAGTAGCTTATAGATTGATTTAATCCTGATGATATCATAGTATCAATTACCAAATCATCTAATCTTTGCTTTTTGCTTTTCGGTTCTCTTTCAGTATTTGTAGTTATTATTGTTGCTGGTACATTGTCATATCCATAGATTCTAGCTATTTCTTCAGCTATATCTTCTTTTATAGCTATGTCTACTCTAAAAGTAGGAACTGTTATTTCTAAGTTATCACCATTAATTACAGTGTTTAAATCTAATTTATCTAAACATTTTTTCATTTCTTCTTGAGATAGATCTGTTCCTAAGAATTTGTTTACCCAAATTGAAGAAACTGTTAATTTTCCTTCTTCTTTCTTTTCATTATAAACATCTATAGTTCCATTTATAATTTCACCACATTGTAATTCTTCTATTAATGCGCAAGCTCTATTTAAAGCAAGCTCTGCTAAATTTGGATCTATGTCTTTTTCAAATCTTGAAGAAGATTCTGTTCTTATACCTAACTTCTTAGCATTAACTCTTATATTTACTCCTTCAAAGTTAGCAGATTCAAACACTATCTCTGTAGTATCATCTTTAATTCCTGATTCTAATCCACCCATAATTCCAGCTAAAGCAGTAATAGTTTTTCCGTCTTTAATACATAAAACATCAGAAGTTAATTCTCTCTCAATTTCATCTAATGTTGTGAACTTTTCTCCATCTTTAGCTCTCTCTACTACTATAGTGCCTGATTTTAATTCTCTTTTATCAAAAGCATGCATTGGCTGACCAATCTCTAGCATAACAAAATTAGTTATATCTACTATATTATTTATAGGTCTAACCCCTGCATCTAGAAGTCTTTCTTGCATCCACTTAGGTGATGGTTCTACTTTAACATTTTTAACCCCTCTTGCCATATATCTTCTACAAAGAGCATCCCTTACTTCTACTTTAAGTTCTTCAGTTATATTTCCATTTCCTTTTACATTATAAGAAATGTTTGGCATTTTGTAGCTACTTCCAAGAGTTGCAGCTGCTTCCCTTGCCATTCCTACCATACTTAAACAATCTGGTCTATTTGAAGTTATTTCAAAATCTAAAACTGATTTACTTAAATCTAAATACTTAACTATATCCATTCCTAAAGGTGCATCTTGTGGAAGTATCATTAAGCCATGTACTGGTTCATCTCCAGCTATACCTAGCTCTTCTTCTGAACAGAACATTCCGTTAGAAACTACACCTCTAAGCTTACCCTTTTTAATTTTCATTCCATCTGCTAAAACTGCACCATGAAGTGCTACTGGAACTACATCTTGTTCCTTCATATTTTTAGCCGCTGTAACTATTTGTATAGGTTCTTCTTTTCCTATATTTACTTCGCATACAACTAATTTTTCTGCATCCGGATGTTGTTCAATCTTATTTATTTTTCCTGTAACAACATTTACTATTCCATCTCCTGATGTTATAACTTCTTCTAATTGTGATCCTGAAAGAGTTAACATATCGCCAAGCTCTTTAGCCTCAACATCTATATTTACATAATCTTTAAGCCAGTTAAATGGTACTTTCATTCTCTAATCCCTCCTAAAATTGTTTTAAAAATCTCATATCACTTTCATATAATTGTCTTATATCATCTATGCCATATTTAAGCATAACCATTCTATCAACACCAAAACCGAAAGCAAATCCACTATATTCTTCTGGGTCTATTCCACAGTTTCTTAGTACTTGAGGGTGTACCATACCACATCCTAATAATTCTATCCAACCACTGCCTTTACATACTTTACAGCCTTTACCTTCACAAACAAAACATGTAGCATCCATTTCAGCTGATGGTTCAGTAAATGGAAAATGATGAGGCCTAAACTTAGTTTGAACCTTATCTCCAAACATCTTCTTTGCAAATAATTCTAAGGTTCCTTTTAAATCCGCAAATGTAATATTCTTATCTATTACTAGCCCTTCCATTTGATAGAATACTGGTGAGTGAGTTGCATCTACTGCATCTGATCTAAATACTCTTCCTGGAGATATCATTTTTATTGGTGGTTTTTGATTTTCCATAACTCTTATTTGAACTGGTGAAGTTTGAGTTCTTAAAACTATATTATCATTAATATAGAAAGTATCTTGTTCACTTCTAGCTGGATGATTTTTAGGAATATTTAAAGCTTCAAAATTATAATGGTCAAGCTCAACTTCTGGACCTTCTTCAATTGTAAAGCCCATTGATATAAATATTTCTTTCATGCTTTCTAACGTTAAATCTAACGGATGTCTTTTTCCTATTAAATTTTTCTTTCCTGGCATAGAAATATCTATTACTTCACTATTTAATTTAGCTTGTTTTTCTTTATGTTTTATTTCCTTAGTTAGCTCTTCTAAAGCATTTTCTATAGAAGCTCTAACCTCATTAGCTATCTTACCAACTATTGGTCTTTCTTCTGATGTTAGCCCCCCCATACCTCTTAATATAGAAGTAAGTTCTCCCTTTTTACCTAAGTACTTTACTCTAATGTTTTCAATTTCAGAACTATTGAAAGCTGATTTTAAATCATTTAATGCAGCTTCTCTTATAAAATTCAATTTGTCTTTCATTTTAATAACTCCTTTCATCTCTTAGTCTTATTGAAAAAATAATATTTTTACCTTCTATATTAGTTAATTATTTCTTCAATATTCCTTTATAAAAATATATAAACCCCGTCCCTAAAAAAGGGACGGGGTATTCCGCGGTACCACCCTAGTTAACAAAACTGTTCACTCGATTTAAATATAACGGCATAACCGCTAACTACTACTAATATTTCACAGTTAGGACTCCAGAGTGAACTTCATTATATAATCCTTAAAAAAGCTTACAGTCTATGGCTTTTTCTCCCTTAAAGGTATTTATTATAACTACTCTCTCTATCAAAGTCTTTTCTATATTAAATTACAACTAATTATACCCTTATTGAAAGCATTATTCAATACTATTTTATAAGATTTTGTCTTATTTTCTCATAAAGCATAATAGAAGTTGCCACAGCAACATTTAAAGATTCAGCATTACCAGGCATTGGTATCCTAACCTTTATATCTGCTAAATCTTCTATTTCTTTACTTACTCCACTACCTTCATTGCCTACTGCAATTATAATATTGCCACTTAAATCTTCTTCAAAAAAGTTATTTTTCCCTTGAAGTGAACTCACTATAAGTTTATAATTCTTTTCTTTAAGCTTTTTTATAAGACTTAAATCATTATCAACTATAATTGGCATATAAAATATCGATCCCATAGTAGACCTTAACGTTTTATCGTTGTATACATCTACCGTACCTTTAGTTAATATAATACCAGCTGCATTTACTGCATGCGCTGTTCTTATTATAGTTCCCATATTCCCTGGATCCTGTACTTTATCTACAAGTACGAATATTTCGCCTTCACTTAAAGAAAAATCTTTCATCTTTGTGATAGCAATAATACCTTGTGGTGTTTCTGTAAATATAAGTTGATTAAATAAACTACTAGCTAAAACTATTACTTTAATACTTTTTATATTATTTTCATTTAAAAGTTCTTCTGCTTTATCTAGTACTTTTTCATCTATAACTATATATTCTATATTTGCTGAGCTTCTAATAGCTTCCTCTACAAATCTAAATCCTTCTACTATGTAACTTTGCTTTTGCTGTCTATATTTTTTTTCTTTTAATTTTTTAAACTCTTTAAATAAAGTATTCTCTTTGCTTTCTATTTTTATCAAAATATCACCTCTATACTAGTATGATACCTTACCATCTAACTTACTTAGCTGAGCAATTTTTCCAAGAGCAACTATAATATCTCCTGGCTGAAACATATCAGAAGCATATGGTGAAATATTTAATTCATTATTTCTCTTAATAGCTATAACACTTATTCCATATTTACTTCTAAGACTTAATTCACCAATAGTCTTATTATGCCACTCCTTTAATGTTTCTATTTCTACTACACTATATTCTGAAGATAATTCTATATAATCTAATACACTTGATGAAACTAAATTATTAGCTACCCTAACTCCCATTTCTTTTTCTGGTAATATAACTCTATCTGCCCCAATTTTGTATAAAACTTTTTCATGTAGCTCACTATTTGCCTTAACTATTATTTTCTTAACTCCAGTTTCTTTAACTATAAGAGTTGTCATTATACTTGATTGTATATTTTCTCCAATAGTTACTACTACTACATCAAAATTTCTTATACCTATAGCTTTTAATGCATTTTCATCTGTTGCATCCAATTGTACTGCATGTGTTACATAATCAGCCATTTCATTAACTATTTCTTCATCAATATCAATTGCTAAAACATCATGACCTAAATTATATAAAGTTTTTGCAACTGATGATCCAAATCTTCCTGTACCTATTATAGCAAATTGTTTTTTTGACATAATCTCACTACTCCTTAAATATATCTATCCTATTAAAATCTTTTCTTCTGGATATCTTATAGAACTCTTTTTATTTATATTAGCTAAAGCTAATATAACTGTCAAAGGACCAACACGTCCACAATACATTGTAAGTATTATAAAAAATTTTCCTACTGCTGTTAACTTTGTTGTAAGTCCCAAAGTAAGACCAACAGTTCCAAAAGCTGATACAACTTCATAAAGTATATACTCAAAACTAGCACCAATTTCAGTTATTGATAGTATTCCTGAAACTGTAATTACTAGCATAAAACATAGCATAAATAAAGCAAATGATTTATAAACTATATCTTTTGATATTCTCTTTCCATATACTTCAACATCTTCACTGCCTTTTATCATAGATTTTAAAGTTAAAAATAAAACACCAAAAGTTGTAGTTTTAATTCCTCCTGCTGTAGATCCTGGTGATCCACCTATAAACATAAGTATAATAGTTAATACTCTTGATGCCATCGCCATATCTGAAGTAGATACCGAGTTAACTCCAGCTGTTCTAGGTGTAACAGCAGCTAAAATCGAATTACAAATCTTGTCCATAAAGGTCATATTTTTCATTGTACCCGGATTATTATATTCAAGTAAAAATATTACAAATGCTCCTCCAAAAACAAGTATTGATGTAACTGTTAATACAACCTTAGAATGTAGAGAGAATTTCCTTTTACTTTTCCTATAATTATAGACTTCACTTGATACAGCGAAACCTAATCCGCCTATAACTATTAACATAGCTGTATTAAGTATTACTATTTTATTATCAGAATATCCTGTTAAACTATTAAAATGTCCCATAAGATCAAAACCAGCATTACAAAAAAACGATACAGCATGCCAAATACTATAATATATTCCTTTTCCCCAACCAAATTGAGGTATAAATTTAGTTGAATATATAAGTGCTCCTACTCCTTCAACCGTAAAAGTAAATGCTAAAATATATTTCATAAGCCTTACAAGACCTTGAATTTCAAAAGTGTTCATAGCTTCTTGTAATAATAATCTATCCTTTAAGGTTATTTTTTTTCCAATCAATAATGCAAATAAAGTAGCAAAGGACATAAATCCTAAGCCTCCCACTTGAATTAATATTATTATTACCGTTTTACCAAAATAACTCCAATGTGTCCCTGTATCTACAGTAACTAATCCCGTTACGCAGGTAGCTGAAGTAGCTGTAAATAAACTATCTAAAAAATTTGTAGTACTCCCATTTGCTGATGATATAGGTAGTGTTAATATTGTTGCACCCGCTAAAATTACTATTAAAAAACCGAGCGCTAAAATCTGTAAAGGATTCAATTTTATTCTTTTATTTATGTTAATATACATAACACGTCCCCCACTTTACCATATTAAAGAAACCTTATGATATAGAAAAAAATGCGACCCTAAAGTCGCACTTTATTAAGCGTTTAAGCTTTTCTTAGCTAATTCAACTAATTCAGTGAATGCTTTTGGATCGTTTATAGCGATTTCTGAAAGCATTTTTCTGTTTATATCAACGCCAGCTAATTTTATTCCATTCATGAATTTTGAATAAGAAAGACCATTCATTCTTGTAGCTGCATTTATTCTAGCTATCCATAATCTTCTGAAATCTCTCTTCTTTAATTTTCTACCTACATAAGCATTTCTTAATGCTCTGATTACTGTTTCATTAGCAGTTCTGAATAACTTGCTTTTTCCACCGTAATAACCTTTTGCAAGTTTTAATACTTTTTTATGATTTTTACGAGCATTAACCGCTCTCTTAACTCTTGCCATCTTGTAAACCTCCTACTCCGTAACTATTATAGATATGGTAATAATTTTTTCATTGCTTTTTCTTGTGTTGTAGAAACGTAAGCAGTTTTTCTTAAGTTTCTTTTTCTCTTTGAGCTCTTCTTAGTTAAGATATGTTTTCTGAAAGCCTTAGCTCTCTTTAGCTTACCTGTTCCTGTTTTTTTGAATCTTTTAGCTGCACCTCTATGAGTTTTCATTTTTGGCATAATCGTTTCCTCCTCTCAAGTTATGCTTTTTTAGGAGCCAAAATCAACGTCATGTTTCTACCTTCTAATTTAGCAGGTTTTTCAATAACAGATACTTCTTCTAACAAAGCTACAAATTTTCCAAGTATCTTTGCACCAATATGTGAATAATCTGCTTCTCTTCCTCTAAATCTTACAGTTATTTTGACTTTGTCCCCTTCTTGCAAGAATTTTTTGGCATTGTTTGCCTTGATGTTAATATCATGTTCTTCAATAGTTGGACTACATCTAACTTCCTTAATATTGATAACCTTTTGCTTTTTCTTTGCTTCTTTTTCTTTTTTTGATTGCTCATAAATAAACTTTCCTAAGTCCATTATTTTGCAAACTGGAGGATTAGCATTTGGTGATATCATCACTAAATCTAACTCCTTCTCTTCCGCTAACTTTAGCGCTTCTCTTGAAGATAATACTCCTAGCTGACTACCGTCATCTCCTATAAGTCTTACTTCTTTTTCTCTGATTTCTTCATTTACCGCAAAATTTTTATTAATATCTTTCACCTCCGATAGAATTTAGCCAACATATATAAATAATAAAAGGACGGCTTTCGCCGTCCTCTATTACCACAAATCTTTTTGTAATAATCATACATGACCATACTAGCAATGCTGTAAGGTGAGAAACGGCTGTTTCTACTTGACAAAAAATATTTTACCATTGTTCTTCTACAATGTCAATACTTTTTATATTTTTATTTTTTTAGTAGTACAAAGAGTACAATCATTACAAATTTCAACTCTTTCACAAAATACATTCATTATTGTATCTAAAAATTCTTCATTTGTACAGTTTTCTTTTTTATGAATTATAATTTTTTTGGGTGCATTAGTTATAAGTCCACTTATAATGACATCTTCAATATTTATACTATCTCCAATTTTACATTCCGCTAATTCACTTATAAAGTCTTTAAAGATATCTTTTCCATGATTATCAGTTATCTCGTAAGATCCAGTTTTGCTTATTATAATATTTAATTCTTCAATTTTGCTATCCTGAATTTCTACAAAATATCGTAAAAGTTTAATAAATTCCTTGTATTCCTTTTCTACCATATACTTTTCTACTATTTTATCTATTATGAGTTCTATATCATTTACTAAATCCTTCATTCTAAATATGAGAAATCCGTTTATATTTATTTCCCTATTTTCTTCTAAACAACCTTTTATCTTTTCTACTATGTTATTCACTCTATTCATACAATATATATTTGTCTCATCTGAAATACTTCCCTTAAAACTAAGTGCTTCCATTAATTTTTCTTCTACTTCCATAATTTCTTCATGTTTTAAAAAGAAATAAGTATCCGTTAAATATTCGTACATCTCTTGTTTTCTAAAATTATCAATTACAATCTTATAAAGTATATTACTTATATATATATCAACTATACTTTCTACTTTTTTGCTATATACATCATCATCACAAATTAGTTTAACGAAGTGAGTATTCCCCTCTATACTTTCCACTATGCCAACATTAACTTTCTTTTCCTTTAATAATGTCCTTATTTCTTGAATATCCTCAATAAATTTCTGCTCACCATCGTAAGTCAATTTCATCAAAAGCATCCTGTCTCACTCCTTCCTAATTATAGTATGTATAAAAATTTTATACCTATTCAAAAATTTAACTTCAATAATCGACAACTAATTAAATTTTGTTGTAATATTATGTTATATTATTTTTTAGGAGGTCAAAATGAAGACTTGTTTTATAGACTATAGAACACCATTTAATGATATAAGAACCTTATCTAACTATGGTCTAAAAGTTATAAAGGTTCCAAAATGTAATGATTTATACACTGCTATAAATGGTCATCCAGACATTCAGCTTCATATAATTAATAATTCAGAAATTATAGTTGCTAAAAATACAAATTCAGATTTTATATCTACTTTAAAAGATATGGGGTTGCAAATTTATGAAAGTTCTAATTATCTGCAAAATAAATATCCAAACAACATAATATTAAACGCATTATCATTTACTAATTTTTTTGTTCATAACTTAAAATATACAGATAAAATTTTATTAAATAAAATGCAAAAAAGAACTTTAATTAATGTACCTCAAGGTTACACTAAATGTTCTTGTGCAGTAGTTAATGAAAATTCAATAATTACATCTGATAAAAAAATATATGAGTCTTTAATTCAAAAAGGATTTAACATTTTACTTCTTCCCCCTGGCGATATAATTCTAGAAGGTTTTGATTATGGCTTCATAGGTGGAACCTGTGGATTAATTTCTAAAACCAAAATGGCATTTTTCGGTTCACTAGATAATTACACTTATGGAAATCAAGTAAAAGAGTTTTTAGAATCCTCTGGTGTTACTCCAATATATTTAAATGAAGGTAAGCTTGTGGATAGAGGAAGTATTTTAACTTTGCTTTAAGTAAGAATTCGAATTTCAATTTTCCTAATGTGAACTGATTCTGTAAGAGCACTCATATAAACGACAATGAATAGAATTGCATTAATAATTACTTACAGTACATTTTACGCTAATTATGAATAATTGTTAATGTTATGGCATATAAATATTAACTATTTTTTCCATCATTAAATTGCATAAAATTCATATTTAATGAAAACTTATACCAAAAATACTATTTAAAGATTTATTTTGATATAAAAAATTATAAAATATATTATACCTTTGCTATTAATATAATATTATCCTCATAATTCTCAACTAATAGTTTTTATTTTTCATTTAAATTTAAATCTATACTACCCTATAAAAAATATATATTATAACTTTTATTTTAATTTTAATTTTTTCATATAATTTTCAAGCTTTGGTATATACTAATCATAGACAAACAACTTAATAAATAGTAAAATCATTATACTGAATAATAATTTTAAAGGAGTAGCATTATGCAAATAAATAAAGTTTCTCAATTATTGCAACCTAACGTAAATGACATCAAATCAAATAATACTAATAGCAATAATTCATTTGAATTAATGCTACAAGAAATGATTGAAAATATTAAGAATGAAGACATGATTAATAATACCGCCTCAATTAACAATGTTAATAATATGGCCTTAACAAATAACATAAATTCTTCTGATAAAATCAACCTTGAATCTAAAACTGTAAATGGATTAGATAGTTTATCTTTAAATCCTCAGAAGCTGGCTCAAATGTTAGATATAATGCAAATGTCTGCTAAAGCTAGTGCAACAACAAACTTTGGAAATGATGATGATGAAAATTCTGATACAGAATTACAAGATTCTCTTAATCCTTTAAGTTCTACAGATTCAAATAATGGTATATCAGACTTATTACAAAAAGTATTAAATAATTCAACAAATAACAGTTCTAAGTTTTTAGATACTACTTCATAGGCAAAAGGAATACACCTAATTTTGTGTATTCCTTTTTTTACTTTATTCAAACTATTAAAATTTTAACTATTTATTATAATGAACTTCTCCATGAGTCTACATATTCATCTAATATCTTATGAAGCTTTTCTCCAATTTTTGAATAAGCATCATCATTAAGATTTGCTAAAGATATTCTTATAGACCATTCTGGACCTTGAAATCCACCACCACTTAATAACACTATAGAAGACTCCTCAGCTAGTCTATATAAAATGTCTACTGGTTTGTATTTTTTTTGCAAATATTCTCCAAACTCTTTTCCATAATGACATGTAGCCCATTCTAGCAAATCAAATTCTGTATAATAAGAAGCGTCATACGGATTATTTGTTAATTCTAGACCCAACCCTTTAAATAAAAGTTTCTGCCTACGTTTACAAATAGATTTTGTTTGATTTTTATATTTATTTTCTTTATCAAGTAATGCAAATGCACAAAAAAAGGCCATTTGAACTTGTTGAGGCGTTGATAAACCAGCTGTATGATTAAGAGCAACCTGTCTACTGTCTGCTACTATCCTATCTATAAATTGTATCTTATCTGGTTTAGTAGAAAGCGCTTCATAACGCTCCCTTAACTCATTTTTTTTGTCTTCTGGTAATTCCTTTAATAATTTATCAAAAATATTTTTTTCATAAAGTGAAATTGTACCTAAACGCCAACCAGTCACTCCAAAATATTTAGAAAAAGAATATACTCCTATTGTATTATAAGGTAAATCAGCCATGAGAGAACGAAAATTATCAACAAAAGTACTATATACATCATCTGAAATAATCATTAAATTTGGATTATCTTTTTCTACTATATTTACTAATTGTTTAACAGTCTCTGGTCTAATTGCAACAGATGGAGGATTACTAGGATTAACGATAAATAATGCCTTTATACTGGAATCTTTAAGTTTATTAATCTCAGTTTCTGGATATTGCCAAGTATGATTTCCTTCTTTTGTTAATTCTGTAGCATTAATATGTACAACCTCAAAATTGTAACGTGGCAATTCCGGTATTTCAAGATATGGTGTGAAAACTGGAACCATTAATGCAACTTTATCTCTCTTTTGTAACAATTCATTAGCTATTAAGCTGTCAAAAACATAACACATTGCTGCCGTAGCACCCTCTACAGCAAAAATATTAAATTTCCCCACTGGAGGTTTGTTATAACACAATTCTTGTACTAAATATTCGTGAACGATTTTTTCTATATGAATTAACATTCTATCTGGAACTGGATAGTTATCTCCAATAATTGCATCTGCTAGTTCAAATACAAAACTATCACCATCAAAACCTTCCCTATTGATTCCATAATCAATTATATTTTTTAAAAGTATTATTCCTGGCATATCATTATGCTTTTGTACATAATCATAAAAGCGTTCAGTAATTCCTTCTTTTCTTGGCATTCCAGCTAAATCACCATCATTCCAAACCTTCTTAGTTTCTTCTACAGCAAACATACCAAAAGTGAAAAAGGCTTCTCTAGGCGTTGCTGCTGTCCAATTTGGATTACCTCTTCCTGCATCTAAAAGAGTATGAGCACTCTTCTCTCTTTGTCCTTTAGCAAGATTTATTAATTTCTCCTTGAACTCAAAAGGACTAATCTTACCATAAATATTTTCTATTTCTTGACGTTGAACATTATGAATATCCATAAATATTACTCCTTATCTAGTTTATATATAAATGCCTATTATAGTGTTAGATAAGTTTTAATAATTTATTCTCTATAAATTCGCAATTTTTTTATTATGGTTTCAGTTATGAAATTTTTTATTTTATTCCTTGTTATAACACTTTTCAAGTAAAAACAATAAAAAAGACTACTTCAATTCATTGACGCTCATCTTATAAAAAGATTTAGATTTAATTCAATGGCAGAAACGTCAAAAAAGATATTCTACATATTATATTAATATATAAAATATCTTTTTGTCTCTTTAAATATTTAATATTATATTTCTTCATTAATTTTTACATGAATATATGAATTATAATTAATTTGAATATGAACTATATTACTTATTATAAACTTCTAAATTAGTATAATCTAAATTCAAAATTAGTTATACATTATACTTCTTTTAATATTGTTAACTATTTGAATAACATCATATACTTTTATTTCATCTATAAAATATTGGCATGATGAACACACAGACATTTTATAATTATAATCCAATTTATACTTCTTAAAAAAATACTGTTTATTGTTTTTTTCTAAGAATGTTGTATACATACCATAATTACATTCTCTTATATAAAATGAATTAAGCGGAAAAGATAGACCTTCTCCTATATTTTTTATGAAACTTTCTTTTAAAGTCCAATAATCATAAAATTTTGCCACTCTATCCTTCACATCATTTTTTAAAATCTCCATATATTCTTCTTCACAAAAAATTTTTTTTGCAATGTTTACATCAATAGGTTTCACTTCTTCAATATCTATTCCAATTTCTCTTTTATCTGTAGCACAAACCACCCATTTTCCTGAATGAGAAATGTTAAAATGAAAATTATTTATATTTTTTACATATGGTTTTCCATATTTACTATATTGAAAGCTTAAATTACTATTGTCTAATTTGCATTCTTCAATAATTGAATTTCTTATTAATAATTCTCCATAAATTGCACGAAGTTTATCCTCTATAAATTTAAAGTTCTCTACTTTTTTATACTTTTCTTTAGATATATATCTTATCAAATTGTAGAAATATTGATTGTGTGACTCATCTACTATCTCAACTGCATAAATATTCATATATATTCCTCAAAAATCTACTGAAAGTCTCTAAATAAATATATTGTGCCAGTTTCTTCAAGTATTTGTGTTATCCACTCCTTTTGTTCTTTCTTACTTACAATTTTGGTTTCGAAAATCTGCTTTAAACATTTTAATGCCTCTTCCATATGAAATACCTCATATTCACATTTTTCACTTCCATAATAATCTTGAATCTCTACAATTCTTTTATATGGTTTAATTACACCTTCTTCGTATTCATTATTATTCCAATTGTGGTTTTCCGTTGAAACAGCTGCAACTAAACACTTTGATATAAATGTAGGCAAATGTTTCTTATATCCTTCGGTCTTTGTGAATAACTGAATTAAATTATGTCTTTCATCTTTCTGCCCAAAACACTGAATTTGAATTTTATTATTATTTATCATAGTTGTTAATAAGTTTTTAACTCCCATTTCAACAAACATTGTAATTCCTTTGTTATCCATAAATCTTATTGTATCAATCCACTTTACAGGATTTGTAAAATGATTTTTCAGATAAAATATCACTTCCTTTGGATCTTTATATAAAGCGCCAGTAAAATTAGAAACAACCGGATACCTAAAATTTCCAATATGAATTTTGTTTAAATACTCTTCTAACTTCAAAGACGCTTCATCCATTAAAGAACTATGATATGGTGCACTCCCAAATAATGGAGTAATTTGACCACCTAAGTCCAAAATTTTTTCTTCCACTTCCATTACATCATTTTTCAAGCCAGATATAGATGTTTGTTTTTTTGTATTATAGCAACTGATATAAACTTTTTTACCTTCCTTTTGAGCTTTTAAACATTGTTCTTCCACAATGGAATTATCAATATTATCTATTATGGTCATTCCACCATCCTTATCATGCTCTGCCATTGCTGCAATTTCTGCTCTATATTTTACAATATTTAATCCATCTTTAAAACTAAATATTCCCGAGCAAGTTAAAGCAGAATATTCACCTAAACTATGTCCTGCAAGAAATTGTGGGTTATATCCTATTTCTTTCATAAAAGTTCTGAAGATAGCTACACTGGAAGTAAAGATAGCCATATGTGCATTTCCCGTCTTTGAGAGCTGAGATAAAGGCCCTTCAAAACACAATTTCTTCAAATCAATACCAAGTACTTCTTCTGCTTCATTAAAAGTTTCTCTTACAATCGAAAATTCATTATACATACTTTGGCACATACCAACAAAATGAGATCCTTGACCTGGAAAAAGAAATGCTAACTTATGCATGCCAGCTCCTCCTTTTCTATAACTTCTATATAATCTGGCATTGGATTAAGCTTAGAATAATCTGCTTCCAAAATAATTTTTTCATTCTCACTTAAAATTTCTTTAAATCCACCAAACTTATATGTTATATACATCATTCTATTTCTATCAGTCTTAACAAATTCAGCCAATAATCTTACATTATTCTTTTGTGCCAACCTAGCAATATAATTTAATATAATTGTTCCTACTCCTCTTGATACTACTCTGCAAGACATAAGTAGAAGTTTGAGTGTCCATAAATTTTCTCCAAGTTCTATTACAGCAAGTCCTATTTTACCATATGTGCCATACCTATCATCCAATTGTGCCATCAAAATAAAATATTTATCAGATTTGCTCATCTCATATAATTGTTCGTAAGAATATGTGTATCCGGTAGCATTTAATTGATGAGTTCTTACAGTTAACTCCTCAGCTCTCTTTAAATCCTCATCTTCTAGTTTACTTAATGTAAATTTCATATCTAATGATTTAAGAAAATCCTCTTTTGTTCCTAAAAACTCTTCTTCAATTTTATTTCTTTTAATATCATTCTGATATAGTAATCTTCTATTCTTAGAATCACTAGTAATAAATTTTGGATTCATTTCTGGCATATTTGGAATTTCTTTAATGTTTTTTGCATTTATTAATAATACTTCCGGTAAAGAATATTTTACTTCATCTAACTCAAACTCCTGATCGTCCACAAAAGCTAATGTATCTACTCCAATATTTATACTCTTTGCTATATTTTTTATTCCTTCTGACTTAGGATTCCAATTTATTTGTGGATATAAAAAATATTTATCTAGTCTTAATTCCTTAAGTTTATTCATAGCTAAGTCAAAATCATTCTTACTGCAGATGGACTGAAGAATACCCCTTTTATCTAAGGTTTCTATTATATCAACTACCTTATTATTTAGTACTACGTTATCATCTTCAATAATAGTCCCATCCCAAATAGTATTATCAAGATCCCATACCACGCACTTAACTTTATTACAACTCATACTATTATTCTCCTTATCTTATAAAATTTTTTAAGAGTTTTAAGTATAAATACTCTAAAGTTTAATAAATTTATTTTTTCCCTTATCACATATTTCTGATTATCATAATTAATAAAACCTGTATACACTTTTAGCTATCAACATTTCGTGTACCTGACTTGTTCCTTCAATTATTTCATTTAACTTTGAGTCTCTATATAACCTTGCAACTTTATATTCTGGAGATATTCCATTACCTCCATGGATTTGAACCGAGTCCTCAGCAATTTTCGTTAATATTTTAGATGAAAAATATTTTGCCTGCCAAGTTTCCATTATTGAATCAGGATCATTAATTTCTTTAAGATAAGCTGCCTTATAACAAAGTAACCTAGCAGCATTTATTTTTACAGTCATCTCTGTTATCATTTTTTGTATTAATTGATTATCTTTTAAATAATTATCAAACTGTTTTCTACTTTTAGAGTATTTAATACTTTCTTCATAACAAGCTTGAGATACCCCTACGCAACCGCATGCAATAGAAAACCTTCCATAATCCAAACATGTTAAAGCTACATGAGAAAGTCCAAATCCTTCTTTTGCAAGTAAATTCTTTTTAGGCACTCTGCAATTTTCGAAAGAAATTTCACCTATCATTGAAGCTCTAACCCCCAGCAAATCAAACATTGGTTTTATAGTAACCCCCTGTGAATTTCCATCTACAATAAAGGCTGTAACTCCCTCATCACATCTTGCATATACTACAAAAACATCTGCAATTTGTGCCATTGTAATCCACTTTTTTCTGCCATTTAAAATATAATAATCACCATCCGGTTCTGCAGTAGTTTCTACACCTTTAGCATTACTTCCTACGTTAGGCTCTGTAAGTGCAAAAGCTCCTATTAGTTTTCCACTTGACATTTGGGGTAAATAAAATTCTTTGATTTCCTTACTTCCCCATCTTGAAATAGCAAGTGAACACATTCCATGTACGGTTAATAAGCTTCTAGTTGCAGAACACCCCTTCCCAATTTCTTCATTCAGTATTGCTAAAGATAGATTGTCCATTTCTGTTCCACCATAAGTTTTTGAAATTGTAGCTCCCAAATATCCTTTTGCCGCCAGCTTATTCACAATTGTTTTAGGCAATTTTTGTTCTTTATCCCATATGTCTGCAAATGGGATTATTTGATTTTCTACAAAATGTTTAAGAGATTCCTGCAACTTAATATTATTTTCTTTTAATAGAAATTCCATAAAATCATCCCCTATTTTATTTTACTCTCAATAAGGCTAGTTATCTTATTTACAGTTTTGAAATTTTCTGTGTCTAGATCCTCATTGCTAATTAATATACCAAATTCCTTTTCTACAAACATAACTAATTGCATGGCAAATAGTGAGTTAACAAATCCTAAAGAAAATATATCTTCATCGTCATCAATCTCATGCTTCCTAAAAAATCTTCCTAAAAAACTTTTTACTTTTTCTTTAACTTCCATATTAATACTCTCCTCTTTGTTTATTATAATGTTGCTTAAATATAATCATAAAATCCTTTTCCGCTTTTCCTACCAAACAATCCTGCATCTACCATTTTTCTTAGTAATGGACAACATCTAAATTTAGGGTCTTGGTAGCTTTCATATAATATATCTAACGAATTAACAACAGTATCGAGTCCTATTAAATCTGCTGTTTCAAGTGGGCCCATCTTATGCTCAAAACACTTTTTAAATATAAGATCTACATCCTCAGGTGATGCAACATTATCCTGAACTACGTAGGCGGCCTCATTCATTAAAAGATGTGAAACTCTATTTGAAACAAAACCAGGCAAATCATTAACAAGAATACTTTCTTTACCTACGCTATTAAGTAAATTTTCTACAGCTTTAATAGTTTCAGACGAAGTATGATATCCTTTTATAGTTTCTGTTGCTTTTTTCATTGGCACAGGATTCATAAAATGAGTTCCAATAACCTTATCTCTTCTAGTTGTTATAGAAGCTACCTTAGTTATTGATATGCATGATGTATTAACCATAAAAATACAATCTTTTTTACAAACAGTATCTAACTTCTTGTAGACTTTTTCTTTTATACTCCAGATTTCAGGAACATTTTCAATTATAAACTCTGCATCCTCAAGTTCTGAATAATCTACAGTAAATTTAATCTTTTCCAATACATTATTTAAATCAATTGAAGCATCATTTTTGCTTACCATATTATGAAACCTTATATTTCTAACTATCTGTTCCCTTGCCTTTTCAAGAACTTCTTCAGATATATCTATTAATTTTATATTATGTCCAAATTGAGCAAATCTTTGGGCCACTCCTGTTCCCATTATACCTGCTCCAATTACACCAATTTTACTCATAAATTAACCTCCTCGTATTTCAAAGTAAATTATTATTTATAACTTCGCATAACTCTTCTATTAAATCATAATCAGATAATAAACAAATACTACTATCTTTCAAATTAAATATTAGGAGCATCCCTACCAGAAAAAAACATATGTTTAGGTTTAATCAAACAATTTTCTGTTATCCTATAATACAATTCATAAGCACCCCATCCCCCATACTATGGCCCAAAATTACAAATTCACTATTAGTTATTTCTGACTTCATAATAGAGTAAGCATCTTCACCCGCATCTTGGTAGGAGCCATACAATGGCTCCTTATATCTCATTTCTCTACTTGATAACTCAATAGGACAAATTTGAATTCTACTATCTATCCATTTTTCAACTTAAAAAATATAAAAGAACTAACTCCAGCATAGACTAAACAAAATAACTTTATTTTTGTCATATTACTAACCTCATTCCTGATTAATGTATAGTATAACTTCTATAAAACTCATTGTTTCTTTCTTTTCCTATAGTTGAATATTCACCATGTCCGGGATAAATTATAATGTCGTCTTCATAAGTCATAAGTTTATTTAAAATTGAATTCATAAGGTCAGATTCATTTCCATATTCTTCATCAGGTGCTCCATACCCACCCTTTAAAAGGGTATCACCAGTAAAAATCTTGTTGCCTGTTTTTAAACAAATACATCCCTTTGTATGTCCAGGAGTGTGTATAACTTCAAGCTTTACATTCCCAAATTTAATTACATCTCCCTCCTTTATACATCTATCACTTTCTTTCAAAGAATACCTTTTATTAATTATTAAAGCTCCCAAACAATTTTCTAATCCATCCTTATCATCTTCATGTATCAATATCCGTGCTCCTGTTTTTTCTCTAATTTCATCCATAGAAAGCATATGGTCTATATGAGCATGAGTAATAATTATATATCTTAGCCGTATCGAACTTTCACTTATAGCCTTCATGATTATGTCACTATTTGTTCCAGCATCTATCAGTACTCCTTCTCCTTCTGACTCAAGTAAATAACAATTAGAAGTAAGCATTCCATTTGAAAAGCACTTTATAGTTAATTCACCTTTTTTAATATTCTTAGACTCTATACCCGATATATTATTATTTTCAAAATCTTGTTTGATAAGTTTACTCTCTATATACTGCGCTAATTGATTAATTGTAGATAAAGATAAAATATCATTTAATGAAATTTCAGTTATCTTTGAAAATTCCTTTTGAATTTTTCGCAGTAGTCTTATAGCTAGTATTGAGTTACCTCCTAACTCATAGAAACTCTCGTCAACATGTATTTCTTCAATTCCAAGAACTTCGCACCATATATTTCCAATCTTTAAATAGGTATCAGTAATTTTATCATTATCTATTCCCTTTAAAATAACGGATTTTTTACTATTACTTGCTAAAACTTTCTTCTTATTCACATACAAACTTTCTTTTTGCGAAATTAAATCCATAATTTTTTCACTTACTTTCATCGGAAACTCATTCATGATATATATATATTCTCCATCAAAGTTTAACTCGCCGATAAGAATTTGCTTTACATTTTTGTGTAATACCTTATTTAATGCTTCCAAAGCATCATTTGTAGAAATTGCTTTAAATATTTTATCAACATTAAACCCATACTCTACTGACATACCTGCACTTTTCCAAGAAACCCAATCTATGGTAATTGTTCTCTTATTTTTTCTATTTCTATATTTTGCGAATACATCTAAATAAGAATTAGCCGCAACATAATCTCCCTGTCCAGCCTCACCTATCATTGATAAAGCTGAAGAAAATATAAGAAAGAAATCTAGGTTATCCTTCTCAGTAACTTTATCTAAAACCCAAGTTCCCTGCACTTTTGGGCATAAAACTTCATCAAAAACTTCCCTTTGCTTATTTATTATAAACCCATCTCCTGGAACAGCTGCACAATGTATAATTCCATTTATATTCCCATACCTTTCTCTTAAATTATCTATAAGATTAGTCATTTCTGATAAATCACATATATTTGCAGAAAAACACTGTACAGTAGCCGCAATACTTTCAATTTCTTTTAACCTTCTTACCTTTTTACACAACTTTGCATCTCTAGAATTAGAAAGAATTTCATTCCATTTTTCTTTACTTGGTATTGGTGTTCTATTAATTAATGCCAAATTCACTTTTGCTCTAGTTGCCAAATCTTTTGCTACTTCTAAGCCTATTCCACCTGTTCCTCCAGTTATTACATATATGCCATCTTCTTTTAAAGTAGTTGAATTTTCCTCAAAGCTATCTAGATTTATTTCACAGAACTCTTCAACATACCTTTTTCCATTCCTGTAAGCCACTTGATAAAATTCTTCAGAAATAAATATTTCATTAAAAATTTCTTTCACTGAAATATCACTACTTACGTCTATACTCCTACATTTTATATTTGGAAACTCCTGTGATATGACCCTTCCTAATCCAAATACAGTAGCATTATGTGGATTTATATTTTCCTCCTCACCAGTAATCTCATAAACATTTGACGAAATTATTATCATGTCTATTTTATTACTAAATTTCATTTTATTTACAGATTTTAACAGAGCAAACAAGCTATATACACCTTTTTCTTGGCATTGTTTTAACACATCAAGACTATCTACATCCTTTAAATTACAATCCAAAGTAAAACTATGGATTATTTTTTTGATATTTTTATCTTCTAATATTTTAAGAAGTTTTTCATAATCTTCTTCTTTATTACTTATAATATATTTTTGGTCATCTATCTTATAAAATTTATCTTCCATGTATACTTCATAAACAATAGCATTTGTTTTTCTTAATTCGTCAATTAGCTCTTTATTTATAGACTTCAAACTGCTAAATATAAGTATAACTTCATTTTTTTCTTTACTTTCATTGTTTTTAATAGAATGCTCTATCCACCTTGTTCCATAGTATAAAGAGTTATTGTTATCAAATTTATTTATTACATCTGAAAATTCTAACCAGCATTTTTTCTTTTCAAAATGATATGTTGGAAGTTTGGTTCTAAATACTTCCTCATTCTTATACATACTATCCCAATCTATTTTTACTCCTGCTACATAAAGTTTACAAAGTTCTTTGAAACTACCTAAAGAAATTTTATCAGCTATCAATACATCTTGTTTACTATACTTATTTATGTCAATATCGTTTTGAGGATTTACTTCTCCAAAATATATCAAATCTTTTTCCAAACTTTCAAACCCATTCAAATTAAGTTCTTCTAGTTTACTTAATAAATCTTCTTTGTCCTTTAAAATCATTGCTATATTAAATTTATAATGACCTCTTCCTGTATTTGCTGTATAACAAACATCTTTCAAGTTAAAGTCGATTTGTCTTTTGAAAAAGTCATTATATTCTAATACTAATTGCTTAAGAGACTCTTTGCTATTAGCTGATATAGTTAAAACTTCAAAACTATCAATGTCATTTACTTTTCTATCTTTCCGTATTACTGGAGGTTCTTCAATAGTCACATGACAATTTGTACCACCAAAACCAAATGCACTGACTCCTCCCCTCAATATATTACATTCAGGTCTCCACTCAGAAAGCTTAGTATTTACATAAACCGGTGAGTTTTCAAAAGAAATATTTTTATTTGGATTTATAAAATTTATAGTAGGTGGCAATTTTCTATTTTTCATTGCTAATACAACCTTAATCAAATTAACGATTCCTGCAGCTTCAAATAAATGTCCTATATTTGTTTTTACTGATCCTATAGCACAAAATTGTTTTTTATCGGTATAACCTTTAAATGCATGCTTTATTCCTTGAATTTCTATCGGATCTCCTAAATTAGTTCCAGTACCATGAGTTTCAATATAAGTTATAGTTTCAGGATTTATGTTAGCTTTACTCCATGCTGTCTTAATCAATTCTCCGTGGGCAAATGGATTCGGAGATGTTAATCCATTAGATCTACCATCTTGATTTATTGAAGTTGCTTTAATCACACCATAAATATGATCCCTATCTTTTATAGCTTTGGATATTTTTTTAACAACAATAGTTGCTATACCTTCACCTACACCGGCTCCGTCTGAATTATTATCAAATGCTCGTGTTTCACCATCTGATGATTCAATACCCATAGTTTCATTTTCATTACAAATGGGTAATATATTCAGTCGGACTCCTCCGACAATAGCCATGTCACAATCTTTGCTTAATATGCTGTTACAAGCATAGTGAACCGCAACCAATGAAGAGGAGCATGCTGTGTCTAATACAACACTTGGACCATTTATCCCCATTAAGTAGGAAATCCTATTTGCTAATATGGTCTGCATATTTCCTACAATAGCTGCTGGTTCAATAAAATCATCTTCAAAAAATAATCTTCCGTAACTATCTCTTAAATTATTTGAAAATCCTACAAATACTCCTGTATTCGTACCTTTCAATTTATTACCGCCATATCCTGCGTCTTCTACCGCTTTCCATGCGCTTTGAATAAACAACCTCTGACAAGGATCCATTAGATTAGCTTCATTAGGAGCTATTTTAAAGAAACTATAATCAAACTTATCAATATCAGTTAAATAGGCACCAGGATTGTACTTAACATTTTTAAAATCCTTATTATTGTGAATCAAATATTTTTCTACCTCTTTTTGTCTCTCTATTGGAAAATTTGTAATACTATTTATTTTATTCTCTATGTTCTCCCAAAACTCTTCTAAATTATTTGCCATAGGTAGCTTTACATCCATTCCTATTATTGCTACATCTCTATCATCATAATTGTCATCTGTAATTTTTATTGATATATCATCATAATTATAATTTACTAATTTATTTTCATTTTTTTCAATTAAGATATGAGATGAAGTAAATTCAAGCTTTTGCATTATAAACTGTGCCAACTTATTTATAGAAGAATACTCAAATAAATCTACAACTTCCACTATATTTGGGAATTTATTATTTATTTCTTCATGAATTTTTTTTATCATAATAGAGTCTGCACCAAGCTCAAAAAAACTCTCGTATATATTTATATCTGAAAAGCCCAACTGTTCCGAACATATTTCTGCCAGCGTTCTCTCTACTTTATTATATTTTCCATTATCTTTACCTATTATTTTCACTTCTTTTTTAATATTTTTATTTTTCATGTGTTTTTCTAAAGTATCATTCTTTTTTCTAAAACTAATCTTTTTTTCTATTTCATCTGAAAGTTTAATAGACTTTTTATCTATTAAGTTAACCTTTGAACTATTATAATTTAACTGCCCGATTATTATCTGCTTAATTCCTGCTTTCAATGCATTTTTAAAACCAGAAATAGCTTTATCATTAGGTATAGCTTTAAAAATAGTATCAATATTTATTCCATTATCACAGGCCATACCAGTATCCTTCCATGTTGTCCAATTAATACATAACGTATATTTTCCTATTTTATTTCTATATACTGAGTAAGAATCCATGAATGCATTAGCAGCTACATAATGACTTTGTCCAAATGCGGGAAAAACTGTTGCTATAGAAGAAAAAAGTACAAAGAAATCTAATGGATCTTCCATGGTTAGCTGATCTAGAATAACAGTTCCCTTAACTTTAGGATCAAATACTTCACTAAAATTTTTCACATCAATTTCTTTTATAGTTCTGAAACTTCCTACTCCAGCAGCATGTATAACCCCATTAATTTCACCGTGTTTTTCTCTAATATCATTTATCAATTCTCTCATTTCAATAAAATTTGTAACATCAGCACATCTTAACTCTATATTTGTACCAGTTCTTATTAAATTTTGTATATTCTTAATCTTACTTACCAATTTGAAATTTTTATTACTTTTAACAATTTCATCCCATTGATCTTTTTCAGGGAACTTAGTACGATTTACTAAAATTAATGTTATCTCGCTCTTTGCTGCTAAATATTTGCAAATTTCAAGACCTATTCCACCTGCCCCGCCTGTAATAACATATACGCCATTCTTCTTTATTGGTATTTCCTTAACAATTTCATTTTCAATACTAGTTTCCTCTAATAGCTGAACATATCTTGAACCTTCTCTATAACAAACTATTTTGTAATCAGAAGTATTTTTGATTTCATCTAGAATAACTGAGTTATTAGTTTTTTCATCTAAATCGATAGCTTTACACTTAATGCTTTCATTTTCTATATTTATAACTTTACTCAATCCTATTAGCGCTGCATTATAGGGATATATCATACTTTCATTGCTTGTTACTTCATATGCAAACCTAGATATCAAAAAAATATATACTTTCTCATCTGTATAGTATTTAGAAATTACTTTAGTTAAATATATAAGGTTTAATACAGCTCCATTTATTGAATTAATGTCGTCTAAATCTTTATATAAATTAATAGTAGGTTCGTATACGATAGCTATATTTGAAACAATATTCATAGAACAAAATAACTTCTCATAGTCTTCCATGCTATTTCCGATAATGTAAGAATGGTCGCTTATTTTCTCAAATTCAAGTCCTAATTTAACAGTAATTATTTTCTTACCTCTACTTTGAAGAATATTAATAGTATCATCAATTAAATTACTATTCCGATATATAAATACATAATCATCAATCACATCTTCATTCTCAGTTATATTAGCCTCTACCTTTAACCAATTAATTTTATAATATAAAGATTTTTCTGAAGATTCACCATTTTTATTCATATTACAATCTAGATCCAACCAGAATCTTTGTTTGTCAAATGGATATGTAGGCAAACAAATCTTATGATAATCTTGGTTTTTATAATAATACTTCCAGTTTATATCAGTACCTTTGATAAACTCATAACAAATTTCTTTAACAGTTTGCTCAGTAAATAAACTTTCAATAGAATAATTTCTTAATTTGTAGTCATACAAAATATTATTTTTTTCTTTTTCCCTAATCGTTATCCCTTGACCAGTTAATTTTTTTTCTTCTTCAGAAACAACTCTATATTCCCCATACATATATACATTGTCTTCTGATCTACATAAATCTTTCTCATTTATACTACTTAATTTTATTCGCAACTCACTTGCGTTTCTAACAATTACCGCTATTCTATAATTATATTGTCCTCTTCCACAATTTATTGTATAACATAAATCTTTAATATTTATATCAGAGTTATATTCAAGAAAAGTTTTATATTGCTTAATCATATTTTGCAATGAAGTTAAACTTTTAGCCGTCAAAGTAAATATATGTTTTTCTTCTTTTTTAATATCCCTTTCTTTCATTAACTTTTGATTACTTTGCTTATATTCTTCCAAAACAATATGACAATTTGTGCCACTTATACCAAAAGAACTAATACCACATCTTCTAAATTTGCTATCCCAGCTAGCAAGTTTAGAATTAACATAAAATGGTGAATCTAAAAAATTTATTTTTTTACTGGGTTCATTAAAATGAATTGTTGGGGGTAAAGTCTTATTTTTAATCATCAAAACTGCTTTAATTAATCCTGCTAGTCCAGCACATTCATATAAATGACCAATATTGGATTTAACAGAACCTATAGCACAAAATTGCTTTTTACTAGTGTACTCTCTAAATGCTCCAATTAATCCATCTATTTCTATAGGATCACCAATTGATGTTCCTGTTCCATGAGCCTCAATATATGACAAGGTTTCCGGATTAATCTTTGCATTATTCCATGTTGCTTTTAACAGCTCTGTATGAGCAAGAGGGTTTGGTGCAGTAATACCCATGCAAGTTCCATCCTGATTTATTGAACTTCCCCTTATAATTGCATAGATATTATCTTTATCCTCTATAGCTTTATTTACAGGTTTTAACAATATTGCAGCAACCCCTTCACCCATACCAGAACCGTTGGCATTATTATCAAAAGTCCTTGTAATACCATCCTCCGCTTCTATACCGATCTTATAGTATTTAGAATCAATAGGTGTAAAGTTCACCTTTATACCACCAGCAATCGCATATTCACATTCTCCTCTTTTTAATGATTCACAAGCAATATGAACAGCTACCATTGATGATGAACAGGCCGTATCGATAAGCATACTTGGTCCTTTAAAATCTAATAAATAATTTATTCTAGATGCAATTATTGATGATAAATTTCCTGTTGTAGAAACTGGTAAAGAAGATTTGTCTACATTATGGATGATTTCTTTGTATTTATATCCTTCCAAGTCACTAACAAGTCCTAAAAACACTCCAGTTTTACTTCCTCTTAAATCATCACCGCCATATCCACCATCTTCTAAAGCACTATAAGTAGTTTGTAAAAAAAGTCGTTGTAGGGGATTCATCAACTTCGCTTCTCGTGGGGACATATTAAAAAAATTACAATCAAATTTATCAATATCATTTATATATGCACCTTTAAGAAATTTAATATTATCGTCATCACTGTATACTGTTTTATAATAATTTAATACATCCTCTTGCCTTTCTTCAGGCAATGTTCTAATACAATCTACCCCATTTTTTATATTTTCCCAATACTCTTGAAGAGTATCAGCCATCGGCATTTTTATACCAATTCCAATAATAGCTATTTGATTATCCATTTCTTTTCCTGCAACTTCTCTTGAAGTGAAATTCTTAGAACTTATATTCTTTAAATTTAAAAAATCGGTCTTCAATTCACTCACATCCTTACATAACATTCTATTCTACCAATAAATTAAAGTTAGCAATCATATTATCGAGTATTTCATCAAACAATCTGCATAAATCACTTATTAGTTCTTTTAACATCATTTTATTATTGCAGTTCCATTCTAAATTAATATATTTATCAGTAATATCTAGAGTTAAGATGACATCATATATATTTAAAAATTGATTATTATTAATTAACTTTTTTTCGCATATTATATATTGTAATTCTAGGTGATTTTCAGTAATACTACTATTCTGGCTTATTTCTGAAAAAATAGTTTGTCCATTATTTTCTTCACAATTCCTTTTGATAACAGTAAATATTTCCATCATATTTTCAATGTTATTTATATTTACAGAAATAGGTACAATCATATTCTCAGATGTCAGTAAAGTTTGTATACTAACTATAGGATTGTCTGTTGCTACGTACAATGAATATATGAATATACCTGTTAATATATCTTTTACATGTACATCCAAATAATTTGACATATTAATTAAATTCGATAATCTTTCATCTACAATAAAAGATCTTATTTTATCATATCTAGACTCTTCTCTTATGGTTCTATTAACAAGATCTATTGGTTTTTGTATAGTTTCTATTAATTCTTTATTCTGTTGGTCAATAAATTCTGCTAATTTTTTAATAGTCGGATAAGAAAAAATATTTCCTATAGTAATTTTATTAGGATAGATTTTCTCTAATTTAGAATGAATCTGAGTTAACTTAATAGAATTTCCTCCATATTCTATTAAGTTATTATTTAAACCAATATCAGTATCTCCTAATATTTCTATACAAATATCTAATATTTGTTTTTCTGTTTCTGAATAAATTACTTCAACACATTCACTATTCTCATTAAATAGAATATACTCTCCATATTCTTGTATAATGCTATCAAAATCTTTATTTAAATATTTCTTAGCTAATTTAAACCTTTGTGGCTTTCCACTATTAGTTTTAGGTATATTTGATATTGGAATAACAACTTTAAGTTCTAAACCTATTTCCTTTAACATTCCCTTCTTTATCTTCTTTATAACTTTACAAAATTCTTCTTTAGAAAGACTTGATGCTATAAATAATATAATTTCATCTTTCTGCAACAATTCATTAAAAATAGATGTTGCTATTATAAATTCCTGTTTTATTCCACTTTGTTTTGCTGCTATTCTTTCTAAATCCTGAGGATAAAAATTACTTCCATTTACAAAAATTATATCTTTTTTTCTACCAGTAACTATAAGCCTTGAATTGATAATGCATCCTACATCTCCTGTTTTAAACCATTTATCCTTTGTAAAATAATTATTCATATTATCTTCATTATTAAAATATTTTAGAAATACATTCTTTCCTTTTATTTGTATATTCCCTATTACTTCTTCACCAACATCTTCATCACAATCATTACATATTCTTACCTGGCAATCTTCAACCGGATAACCTAAATTTACAAATGTCGCAGTTAAATTAGGTTCTTCAAAATTTTCAATTTTTATCTTATTGTCAATTGATAGATTTTTTCTATTTAAAGTTACTTCATTGAGAGTTTCACCTACTAAAGGAAAAGAAATTGCTAAACTTGCTTCCGTCATTCCATATACAGGAAACATTACGCAATTTTTTAATTTATATTTGGACATTATATTTAGAAAGTTTTTACATAATTCTACAGATACAGGTTCTGCACCATTATAAATTAATTTTATGGCTGATAAATCTACTCCAGACATAACTTCAGTATTAAAATTTTCTAAAATATATTTAAATCCAAAGTTTGGTGATGAGGTAAATGTAACTTTATACTCAGAAGCTTTCTTTAACCAAGATATTGGTTTGTTTAAAAACATACGTGTATCCATAATATGTTGATTTATATTAGCTGCAAGAGGCGTTAAATGAAAACCAATTAATCCAATACCATGTGATAACGGCATCCAACTCAATGTAGAATCCGTATTAACTTGTTTTGATGCCTTTATTATAGCGTAAATATTAGACATTAAATTTCTATAAGTAAGTACTACCCCTTTAGGATTTCCGGTAGAACCTGAAGAAAATTGAATTAAAGCTTTATCCACATCTATTTTATTTTGAATCACCCCTTTTTTAGGAGTTAAATTTACAGCATCAATCATTATAATTCTTGACTGCATACTTTCAAATTCATTCACAAAACCTTTATTTGCCAAAACATCATTCATATATTCAATTAATTCCTTATTAACTACCAAGTAACTATTTTGCATCATTTTGAGCAACTTAAATATCATTATTCTATGTTCTTCACTATATCCCAAAGGTGCTGTAACTGGTATAATACCTCCTAATATACAGGCCCATAAAGTTCGTATAAAATCAAAATTATTGTTTAATTGGAGCAGAATCTTATCGCCTGATTTTATTCCAACTTGTTGTATATATCCTAATAAAAAAAGTGCTTCCTCATACATGTCAGAATAAGATATAAAATAGTCTTTTGAATTTTCATTAATAAAAGTTATACCTTTTTCTTTTTCTTTTTCTAAAGAACAAAGTAATTTTATTAATGTATCATATTTAACCATATTAACCCTCCTTTTATTTACTTTTATTGATAAATTTTACATATAATCATATCATTTCTTAGTTAAATGAACGTCGTTTCATTTAACTATATGGAATATAGAAACTGTTAATATACTTATACTCTACAAACAAACTATATACTCTGTTATGATTTAGAGTAACTTTTAATAAGACCTAATTTATAAACTAATACAGCTCCAAATATTGCTGCAGTAATAGGAATAATATAAATTAGCAAACTAAAATTGTACTCTAAAAAATAACCTGTTATTGTAGGACCAACAAAAAAACCCAAAAATGTCATAGTTTGAAACACACCATTAGCTGTTCCTCGCATATCCTTCTCTATCTCTTTATTTATAACAGATGGGAATATCGATGTAAGGCACATAAATCCAGATAAAATAAATATAGTCCCTATAAATATAAAAATAAACATTTTTAGATATATCAATATAAATCCTAAACTCATAGCCAGAAAAGCACCTACAGTTACATTAACAAAATTCTTCTTATCAGCTATATTAGTAGCTATTTTAAGTGTCACAATCCCAACAATAATAGCAGGTAAAAATACATACCACATATGATTAGCACCTATTTTAATCTTTAATTCATCTGGTACAATCATAAACATTTCTGACATAATATAATTAAAAATAAAACCACAAATACTTAAAAATAGTACAGTCTTATTTTTTAACAAAAGCTTTATATCTAAAAAAATTGAATTTTTAGTATCTGCTATCTTATCTCCATCTCTTTTTTCTTCAATAAAAAACAATATAAATATTATAGATAAAAAGATTAAAAAGGAACAACCTATAAACATATTATTAACAGATATCAAATTATAAAGCATTGGTCCTAATGCAAATGCCAATACTGCTCCCAAAGCAACAATTACTCCTGATATTCCCATTGCTCTACTCTTTTTTTCATCCTCTATACTATCACCCACCCATGAATAAGCTATTGCCATAACAGCACCAGATCCCTGTAATGCTCTTGCAAAAATCAAAATATATATATTCTTAGCCAAGCCAGCTAAAAATAAGCCTACAGATAGTTGAATCAACCCAATTAGAATTACAGGCTTCCTTCCAATTCTATCACTAAGACTTCCATATGGAATTTGAAAAAGCGCATTTGTTAACCCGTAAATCCCTAAAGACAATCCACATAAGAAAGGCGTATCCCACTTCAATGTAGCAGCATATATAGTTATAAAAGGATTCAACATTGTCATTGACAACTCCCTAAATCCCATAACCAGTCCCATAGCTATTAAAAACTTTTTCTCTTTTTTTGTAAAAATATCATTCATTTTTCTTTTCCCTTTTTTTCTTTATTTTCCATATTTTATATTTTACTCCTTGTTATAACACTTTTCAAGCAAAAGCAATAAAAAAGCAGAAGACGTTATTTAAAATATTAATACTCTTAGATTAGCATATTATTTAAATTCCTATATTACAAAACTAAAGGCAAGGTAGAAAGACTACTTCAATTCATTGACGCTCATCTTATAAAAAGATTTAGATTTAATTCAATGGCAGAAACGTCAAAAAAGATATTCTACATATTATATTAATATATAAAATATCTTTTTGTTTAACTTATATAACTATAATTCAATATAAATTAACACTTAAAGTACAATCTAAAAATACTTATATTATAGTAAATCCTTTAATTTTGTTTTAATTTCTTCAAAAGGAAAATTTGCCCCTGGACATTCTGTAGTAGGCTTAACATCTTTATGTCTCTTTAAATCTTTAATATTATATTTTTTCATTAGATATCTAGATAATGCAATTAGACTCTTCATTTGTTGTGGAGTTAATTTTTCGTTGTTAAGATTTCCTTCTACTGCAATCCCAAATGCTTTATCATTTACTCCTGGAGCATGAGCTCCTACTGCATTCTCTGGCCTACCTCTATATATTGTACCATCTTTTCTTATATAAAAATGATAACCTATTCCTGCCCATCCTCTTTTTTTATGCATTGCATCTATTTGCTCTGGCGTAAGATTATCATCTGCAGTATGATGATATACTATCATAGTAGGCTTTAAGGTATACTTTAGAGGTTGTGACCATTTATATGCAACTTCTTTAATCTTAGGTGCTGGATTTAAAATCTTATCTTTTATGCTTTTTAATATAGCTCTCATAACTACTCCAAATTTATTGCTCTAATTAAACTATATGTTTTTTATTTTCTTTTTGTTACTATAATAAAAGCTCTTATACTTTTTTTATTTTCTTCATAACAATTATGAAATATTAGTATAATATAATAATAAATTTTTAGGAGACATACTATGAGTAAATATAATACTCTAGACCATTCTAATATATATTCATATTTTATTAGCAGTAATCCAATTACCTCTTTTAATCCTGTTAGTATATATCCAACCATTCATAAAACTGCTTTTATAAGTCCTTTTTCTAGTATTATAGGAGACGTAAGAATTTGCAGTGAAGTATTTATTGGCTGTAATTCAACGCTTAGAGCTGATGAAGGTACCCCATTTTATATTGACCATAAAACTAATATTCAAGACGGAGTAACCTTACATGGATTGAAAAATATGAAATTCACTGTAAATGAGGAAACTTATTCTATTTATATAGGAAAAGAAGTTAGCATTGCTCACGGAGCTTTAATTCATGGTCCATGTATTATAGGAAATAATACTTTTGTCGGCTTTAATGCCATTGTCTTTAATTCTATTGTTGAAGATAGCTGTTATATTGATTTAGGAGCTATTATTACAAATGGAGTAAGAATTCCTTCTAATAGATATGTTCCTGTAGGAGCTATAATAAATACTCAGGAAAAAGCTAATGCTCTAGGTATGATATCACAAAATAATGAAGATTTTGCTAAAGGGGTAGTTAAATCAAATATAGAACTCTCCCAAGCTTATTCTCTAAAATTTGGTGACACTAGATGTAATTGTGGTCTTTCTTATAATTTAAATGATCTTAATAATTTAGAAAATAAATAACTTTATCTTTTACTATGCAAAAAGAATAGAATGCATTTTTAAATACTTTCTATCCTTTAAAATATTTATTAATAAAACCTATCCTATCTTTATAATATTAAATGTTGCTGCATTTACCTCATTATCACAGGTTGTAATAGAACTACTTCCAGTGAATAGAAGATTCTTGACATTCTTTATGATATCCTTCATGGCATCTACAGCATTTATGTTCAGGACATCTAGATTTACAACAACATGGTATATTAATCACCTCACTTTTTCTGGACAATATAATATATAATTAATAAGCAAATTTATGTGAAGCACTTTATTATCTTTATTTATTAATTCTATTTCTTAATACTTTAATATTAAATTTTTTCTGTGGCATAATATTATTATCCTCATTTTAAATAGCTTATGAAAGGATTGATTACTTTGAAAATACAAGAATCATTAACTTGCCCAAAATGCAATGGAGTTCATTTTACAGTAAAACGAGAAACAACATTTTTATACTCATATAAATTAGAAACTCATGTAGCTAAAGAAAATATTAAAAATGATTGCAATCTTCCTTTCCTATTTGACAATAGAGAACAAATAGATAATATAGAATATTTGCAGTGCGATGAGTGTGGTACAATGTATAATTATGACGCATCAAAAGATAATTCAAACATACAACTTACAATACTTCAAAAGGCTATTCGCTCTGATTATGTAAATACACCTAAATTCCTTGGTTAATTAAGTAATAAACTAACTACCCTATTTAAATTTCATTTATTCTAAATACTCCTATAATAAATTTTCCCATGGCATTCACTAACAGATTTAAAAGACAGAGCTATTTTAAGCCTGTCTTTTAAATTAAAATATTTTAACAGATTGTTTGTTTTTATTGTTATTGCATAATTTTATCTGGAGCATCTGTTTGAATCATTGTTAATTGACCACCTGGATAAACTCCATTATTAGTAACTTTGTAGTCATCATGATTATGCATTGGATAAAATTGTGGGAAAAAGTTATCATTTGGATCTCCGCAAGGTTGATCACAAATCTCTATATCATTTATTGTCTTTGGATTAGCACAATTTACTGGTTCTTCTGGAATATTAAATATTGAATTTGGATCTATTTTTTGAATTTCTCTAAGTTGTTTACAAAGAGAAGGGAATCCATCTTGTCCATTTACAATATAATTTCTATATACTGCTCTCTTGTCATCAGCACTAAGAATCAAATCATAGGTTTCACCAGAACCTATTGTATTAGTAAACCCCATTTCTGTAGCTTCATGATCAAAATGTTCACAATTTTCAGCTAGTTTTAAGAAAGGACTTAAGTGACTATCCTTACCTACTACTGTAAAATGCCAACCGTGAATATGCCATGGAACAACTTGATAGCCCATATTAATCATCCTTAACAAAAATTTTTCATTAGTTTTTACATGAACATATGAATTATAGTCAATTTGAGTAAGATTTTTATTACTATAATAGCTTGGTGTTAAAGGATGAGGAAGAAGTGTATCAGGAAAAGCTCTTCCATTTACTAACCAGAAATCTGGTTTGAAGTTTACTGCATTAAAAGGAATACCTGCTCTAACACTTTCATGCCATACAGAATCAATATCAGATAAAAGCATTACATACTCCTTATCAAAATAACTATGAATATTATTATATGCAAAGTTTCTATTTGTAGCAGTTTTAGGAATGTGATACAGATATTCATCATTTAATTTCCAATAGCCACAACTTTCACACTTTGTAATTCCATTTTCAGCTAAACTTTCCATTGATGGATATATAACTAATGCTCCATACATCCCCATTTGAACGTGCTCTGATGCTTCTACGTGACAATGATACATCAATGTTCCAGGATTCTCTGGATGGAAGAAATAAGTTATATTAGGCGGCGCAGTAAGCGGATCAGTTTCCTCCCACATTGGAACACCAAATGAACTTTCAGGAAATCCATCTAATTGAGTAGCGACATGAGCCCCGTGCATGTGAATTGTATGGAAATCTCTAAAATCAGGCAGATATTTCATTCCTATATTAATAAGAGTAATATATATATTATCACCTACTTCTCCCCAAACTAATGGTGAAGGAATAGTAGCAGTCCCTTTTTTATTTAAAATAGCACTCCAATTATCTGAATTTTTATAATCTAAATATTCATTTTCTTTAACTTTTATACCATCTACTTCTAAAAGCCCACCTGTAAAACCAAAAATGTAGACTTCTTTTCTATTTTGAGTGCATAATTCTCCATCCAATGGTAATTCTATTAATCCATCTGTAGCTAATAAAACATAATGTCTGTTACTCATTTTCTCACCTCGTGTACATAAAAACTTTATTATTTTTTATAGTACATACTATGTGAAAGATGCCTAACTGCTCACCATATTTTTAACAAAGCTGGCCTTAAAACTCTGTATTTAACACCCTTAAAGTGTATACCTCTTCAATACTTTAATAGATTTTATTTTGTATAGCTGTATAATAGATGTTAATCAAATTAACTCGTTATACTAGTCAATTCAAATTTATTAATATTTAATAGACTTTTTAGGACATTTATAAACGCATTTACCACATTGAATGCAATCATGATGGCTTATCGAATCATCTTTATATTGATATGGCGCAATTCCCATAGGGCAATTCTTTTCACATAATTTACACGATATACAACTTGTATTCACTTTAAGTAACAATTTTCTATTTCCTTTATTTTTAAATTTTGAAATTAAAGCTGCTATACTTCCCATCGGACAGAAATTACACCATGTTCTTTCGTTATATAATAACGAAAGTATTAATCCTATTATTGTAGTAACTACTATTAATCTGTAAACTACAAACCCCATCCCATAAATATTACCCCAATTTTTTATCATTCCTGATGTAAAAACAGTAAGCATTAGAACAGTAATTACTATTCTAAAATAAACCGTCTTTAAAAATTTAGGTGTCTTTTTCTTATTTGCAAATTTTGAAACAAAATTATCATAAAAACTTCCTCTAGGACAAATATTCCCACACCAAAATCTTCCCTTGAAGAAAGAAACTACAACAGGCGCGAACATACATATTGTTGCAATTAATCCAACTCTAAAATCAAATAAACCAACAATTAAAAATAACATTAATATTAGATATGAATATTTTTTCCAAAGTTTTAACATATGAATATTACCTCCTCTTAATATACCCCATATAGGTATCTGAAATTATTATAATATCTTACTTTTTAATGAGTCAATTTGATAAAAAGCGAAATTTCTAAGAAAATATTAAATTTTCTTCAATTTAATCAATATATCGTAATATTACGATATATTGATTAAATAAAAATTTATTTTAAATTATTGAAAATTATAAATCTCTCTAAAAGTTATAAATAGATATTATTTTTCCAAACCTATATTAATAATAATGTTTATGAATATCTATATATTCATTGACATATATTCCTTGCACATTTATTATAATATATAATAGGCATATGACAATAACTATAGTTATTATGCTAATTTATTTTTGGAGGTTTATATTATGAAAATAGCATTACCATCACGTAATAATAAAATTGATGATCATTTTGGACATTGTGAGTATTTTACTGTCTTTACAGTTAATACTGAAACTAAAGAAATAATTTCTTCTGAAAAAGTCCAATCCCCAGAAGGATGTGGTTGTAAATCAAATATTGCAACTGTTCTTGCTGATATGGGTGTTAAAGTTATGCTTGCAGGCAATATGGGGGAAGGCGCTGTAAGAGTATTAAATAGAGCTGGAATAGAAGTACTTCGCGGTTGCTCTGGAGATATAAAATCTGTAGCCTTAAACTGGCTTAATGGATCTCTTGTAGATTCTGGAGACTCTTGCCATGCTCATGGACATGACTGTCAGCATTAATAATTTTTTTCAATATATTATTTAATAAAAAATCATCCTCATAATAAAACTATTATAAGGATGATTTTTTTATTATTTAAGATTTTGACCGTTACACCACCGTCCACAAAATTTTGCCTTCTTACTACAAAGTACCTTTTGAGAACCACAGTTAGGACATACTGATTTATCTTGCTTATACTTTATCTCATATAGAGTTTCACAATCCATACATTTAAATCTACAATGATTAGTGGTATAATAACCACCACTAATATTTATTGCCTTTCCCTCAGTTAATGCAATAGCTACTTTTTTTCTAGCACTATCAATTATATTTTGAAATGTCTGCCTAGATACTTGCATTCTTTCCGCACATTCTTCTTGATTTAAATCTTCTATATCTTTAAGTCTCATGGCTTCAAGTTCTTCTATATTTAGAAGAATCTCTTCAAGTTCACACTTAGGCTTTTCAATCGGAACAAAATAATTATTCTCTGGAAAAAACTCTACTCTTCTGAATTTAGTTGGTCTTGCCATTTTTATCCCCCCCTGCATTTTTTACATAATCCTACTAACATTATATCTGTATCAAACATTAGTAAATCATTTTCTTTTTCTGATTTATTATTTAATATTAAATATTCTAAACTTAAATCTTTACTATCAATATCTATTATACTATTACATGAACTATATTTAAAATGTATACGCAGGGTTTTTCCACTAAATATTTTCATTTTATACCTAGTTAATCATATCTTTTATCTTGTCCAAATAAAAACAAACGAGTAGATTATCACTTAGTGAAAGTTCTTGTAATTATATAAATTAAGCCTTGGGCACTTTGAATTAGGCTTCTAATAGCTTAAATTTACTATTTAAAAATCACATTCATCAACTGTATTTGTTAATTCAGCCCATCTTGCAGACAATAACTTTGCATATTCTAAATTAAATAGCCCATAATACCCTAGTGCATATCCATCATTAACTTCAATTAACAAAGTTTCACCTTTATCCGTTAATCCAAAATCTATAGCATATCCATTAGGTGCAGATGTAAATTTAGAAATAACCTCTTGAATTATTTTAAAAACTATATGATATTTACAATTCCATTTGCTATGTGCTAAACTACTATTGTCCATAATAACGGACACACCTCCCTTGTTTTTTATAGTATTGGTCGGCAAACCTACTATAACCTTACAACGGAGGTTTTTTATTTTCTACTCATAGCTGAAAGCCTTTAGAATCACCCGCTTAGCAGGTGGTATTCTTAATACAAGAAACCTTCCTACGGATTTCCTAGGAAGTATTCCAAATAATAATCCCCATAAAAGCAACCATATTTAAAATGCTTGTTCATGTCATCTATGTTTTTTCAAATTGATAAAACATAAATTACTATTTAATATATAGTTCTAACAAATTATATGGTAATATATTCATATAAGTTTAGTCTTAGTTTTAATATACTATGTACTAGATAAATAGCAATTTATAGAGGAGATTTAGTAAGTTATAATGAGTTTAGATTGTAATAGTTTTTATTATGAAAATGGGACAACTGGTTTTTTAGGTGGAATAATTTCATGTGCTTCAGATGAATTTAATATTCAGATGTACAATTCTGGTGTTAGATATGTATCCTTTGATGCAGATATATTTTATATAGGCGAAAATAATGAAATTACATTTGAAAATTCTATAAAAAATAGAATGAAAAGTTTTTGGTATGGGGCAGCCAGCCCTGGCGATACAACAGATATAGATAAATTAATAGATTCATCTCATTTTAAATTAAAAAAGTCACATGAAACAAAATTATCAGATATTATAACAAAAATGTGTAGTGGTATTAACGGTGTTGATTTAGAAAAACTTATTATTGAAGCAAAAGAATTTGAGACTAGTATCCAGTATTATTTATATAAACCAATAACAATATATAATTTGCCATATGAAGATAATAAATCTATTTATGAATGTAATTCTATTATTAGTAGATGCTATACTTACACAATTTTTGATATAGTACTTGTTGAGTATGATGAATATATAATACTTTTAGTAATAGGTAGTGATGAGTAAAACTATCAATTTACAAATGTAATATAAATAGTGAAAAAAAGAAATACCAAAAAGCATTTTCACACTGAAATTACGGCTCAAATTAGCAAGTATATTCAATTCAACCTAGGAAGGTAAATTATGTATTATATATAGGTAGTTTATTAAAATATCTATAATTAATAATTGGATATATATGCTTCATGTCTGCTTCTGTTAATTCACCAACTAACCTATTCTTTTTAACTTTCTCCTTAAATAGATCATCTATTATTAATATCTCGGCTCTTTGATATCTAGTTGATAGCTTTAAATAATATTCATTGTCTAAAACATTCCCCTTTAATTTTATCCCTTGAAAACACTTATTAGCCTGTGAAGAATATTTTTAAGATGAACATACACTATTTGTTCATTACCCGAAAGATTAGCCTTCTCTAGTATATAATCACCAACACTTGTAAAGTAAAAACTTGATCCCTTACCTATTACTTTATACATTAAACTCACCTTCCCATTATGGTTTTTTTTAATGTTTAAACTCTTAGAATTCTATCCTCTTCATATTTGGGTTACTTTGACTTGAAAGTGGAAACCAAATAAAATTTGAATATGTTTGTTCCTGGGATGATGGTAGACAATTAAGACCACTTTATGTAACAGCAACCTTCACAAAGTATGTAAAAAGATATAAATTTAAAAAGATAACCTTTCACGGCTTGAGGCATAGCCATGCAACAATATTATATATCAACGGAGCCTCTTCACATGAAATATCAAAAAGATTAAGACATAGTCGTGTAGCAACTACAGATGATATTTACATTCATATAAATAAAGAAATAAAAAAATCTACTGCTCATATCTTTGATAAAGCAGTAGAAGAAATAAAAGAAAATCATTAAATATGTAGTTTTTAATAATCTCCTCACTGGTACTGAGGGAGTTATTTTTTACTCCTTGCTACTATCCACAATTTTAAAACTGTCCCAAGAGGACAGTCAGAAGACAAATGGGACAAGTAAAATAAAAATCATCAATTTAACTAAAAATTATTTAAATAGGCCACTTTCAAAATAGTTTTATTTCTATTAAAATTATATTTTTTTACTTAACACCTTCGTTTAATAACTCAATATATTTCACTAATTCATTAATATTTGTACATGGATTACTTCTTACTATATTATTAATATTAAGATTAAAGGAATTTTTAGCATTTTCCCATAGCTTCTTTGGTTTTGTCATGCATAATAGCATATACATTTCTATTTTTTTCATACCCCTTTAGCGGAGTATCTTTATCCAATCTTTCCTTTATAGCATCATAGTTTTTAAAATTAGCTCAAGTTACTCTTACTAATGAGCCTATGAAAGTTTCCGTTATAAGTGGCTTATATGAAATAGACAAATTCTTAAGTAATGATAAATTGAGAGAATATGTTTTTATTGAAGTTATGACTTACCCTAGTGGATGTATTAACGGAGGCGGAACCCCTACAAATGTATAGCCTGCGGAATCTGTATAGATAACTGTCCTGTAGGTGCACTAGCTTATAATGTAAATGGACGTGCTGAAACTAACAAAAATAAGTGCGTAGTTTGCACATGCTGAGAATCCTGAACTTCAGGATATGTATAAAAACTATATGGATGATCATGATGGTCCAAAAGCTGAATCTTTACTTCATACAAGCTATGAGGATAAATCATCTGAGGTAAAAACCCCTTTAAAATGAAAAACTAAAAAGCATTAATTAACTATATCTATGTACTTTAAAGCCTAAAAATGCTGAGATTTATCCCCTATATTAATAAATATTTTGTATTCAATCTATTTTGAAGTCCCAAAATCAAATCTATACATATCTCCTAATTAAGATTTATATATGGATTTTTCTAGTTTACTTATTTTGTATTCTAATTTTAAGCTTTAATATGGATAAACATAATTATTTTTAGGCTTTTCAATATTCTGTATATTTTCAGCTATAATTATAGGAGTTTTTTGACCTTTATAGTCTTCTATTTTTATTTTACCTATAACACTTATCCAAGTATCTTGTTTTAACTCTGCAGTTTTATCATAACGGCACAAAAGACCAATTGGTTGCAAATCTGCTGAACAACATGCCATCATAAGCCTAGCTGGAGAAAATTCATTTTTTCTAAAGTCTTTATATTTAAATACAAAACCTGTTAGTTCAATTTTCTTACCTTCATATTTTTCAGTATTTTCATAAATCTCGTTTATCCATTTGACAAAATTATCGGTGCTAATAACTATTGTATCTCCTCGCATTTCTAGCCCAAAACTTTTCTTATTAATATTTGAACTAGCAGTTGCATTTGTTCCAGTGTTATCACTTTTAGTTTTACCTTGATCTATTATATTATTATTTGAAGTAGTACTATCTGCTTTATTTACAACCTGATTATTGCTTGTACTATCTCCAAATGACATTGAAGTTGAATCTGGTGAAGTTTGTGGTAATATGAACGCCATAAACAAAGGTATAATGAAAAATAAGTAAGGAGTAATATTTACCCTTCTCTTTGGCTTAAATATATCACGTACAATAGATAATGAAAGTAACAACATTGCTACAATTGCGAATTTTACATAAGGAACAATCCTAGGATGTACATAAAGAAGAATTTTATCAGTCATTATCATATAAGAAAAGGAAAAAGCAAATCCAATTAATATTATAAGTTTTAATAACGCTTCAATATTTATTTTTTTATATATTCTTAACTGCACAATTATCACCTCACTTGAAATAATTTAGTTGCAAATAATAGTATTACAAAAGAAACTGTAAATATAATCAAAACAAGCTTAACAACAAATCTTTTTTCAAAGCTCCCCAAAAGCATAAGTAAATTCTTTATATCTACCATAGGCCCTAGTATCAAGAAACCAATTACTGATCCCATAGGAAACTGATTAATAAAGGTTCTTGCTATAAAAGCATCGGAAGTAGAACATACTGAAAGAATAAAAGCTAACATCATCATTGTTAATAGTGAACTAATAGCGCCTCCACCTAAGCTTGCAAGAATATTTTTAGGAATTATAGTCTGCATCATGCTAGAAATAAATGCACCCATAATTAAAAATTTTCCTACCTGAAAAAACTCTACTCCTGCATGTTTAAAAATTGTATCTACTTTTTTAAGCATACCCTTACTATTATTATCACTGCAAAACTCACAACCACAAGTAAGTGTATCCATTTTATTTAAAAGAATGCTATTTTGTTCTGGAAAGATTCTAAATACTAAACCTACTAAAAGTGCTATTACAATACCAAAATATATTCTGTACAATGTTATATAAGTCTGCCCTGGAAAAGCACATAATGTAGAGATAATAACAATTGGATTTACAATAGGCGCAGTAAGCATAAAGGTTATAGCTACTGGCAAAGCCACACCTTTTTTAACAAGCCTTGCGCCCACTGGCACTATGGCACAATCGCATACTGGAAAAAGAAATCCTGCAAATATAGCAACAACAAATCCTAAACCCATCTTTTTCGGGAAAAATCTTGTTATTAGTTCACTTGATACAAATACCTGTATTATAGCCGAAATAAATACACCAACTAATATAAAGGGAAATGCCTGAACTAAGATACCTAAAAATACTGTATTAAACACTTGTAGCCATGATAAAATTCTGTTCATATTAAATTCTATTGGTTTTAAAGCAGAAAATATTAAATATCCAAAGCATAAAATCAAAAAGGGTATAATAAGTTTATCAGAGAGATTCGATAGCTTTTCACTATTTTCTATGCTTAAAATTTTATCATCACATATAATCATGTTTTCTTCATTTAACGTTGATCTAACTATTTTCGCAGACTTATTTATTCTTTTTAAAGTCTTTTTAATATTCTTTAAATTTTCTTTAGTAAAATTATCCGTATTATTTATCACAATAAAATCACTGTTTGAAATCTGATCTACAAGTATTGAACTAATATTATTCATAAAAATATCAAATGTTAAAGCATCAATAGTATTTATAATTCTATTTAGGAGACAAAGTCTATTTATGTTGGGATCGTCAAAAGTATTTAATAAATTTTGAAGCTTCTCCATACCATTTGCCTCTATAATAATTCTATTGGGTTGATACTCTTTAACGAGATTATTTATATATTTAGCATCTAACAAAATTTCTTTATTTATATTTTTAATAACTATATTTTTATTTTCTATAAGATTACAGGTTATTTCTGTTTCTCCAGTTTCGCATTGTATTATAACTATTGTTTCTTTTGACAAATCCTTATTTTCAAGCATACTGTTAATAAGCTTCGTCTTACCTGCCCCTAGAAAACCAGTTATTATGTCTACCGCTATTTTCATAATTACAAACCTCGTTTATTATAAAATATGGAATAATTTACGAATTTCGTTTTTATTTAAATCCGTGCCTATTATACATAATCTTCCGGTATAATCAGGACTTATATTTTTTACTTCAAATTCACCAGGAACATAATCAAACTGTATCCATTTATCTTTATCAACTTGTAAAATTCCTTTTCCTCTTAATATAAATCCATAAGATTTATTATTTTCCATTACATTTAATATTTCAGTTAGTTCTTCTTCTTTATATAACTTTGGTGTTTCTATACTCCAAACTTCGAAAATTTCATCTGCATTATGATTATGGTTACAGCCACATTTACATTCTTTAGAATGAGAATGTTCTTTTATAACAACTTTCTGTGCTCTTTTAATCTGTTGCTCTAAGGATATTAACGTATCTTGCTCAGCAACAGCAATTATAATATCTGTATTTATGCTTTCCCATGCTGTTGTTATTACCTTTGCCTTGCTATTTAACTTATGTATGGAATCAACAACAGACTCTAGCTTTTTACTGTCCACTTTTTGTGTCCTACTTAAAATAATCGTCTTTGCATTTTTTATTTGATTTTCAAAAAACTCGCCAAAGTTAGCCAAATATACTTGATATTTAAGAACATCTACAACTGTTATAGTCATGTTAATAGTTATAGAATCCTTTAATTGTCTTGTGCTACATGCTTTTATTACATCTGAAAGCTTACCAACTCCAGATGGCTCTATAATTATCCTATCAGGTTTATACTTTGTCACAACCTCCTTAAGTGTCTTTTCAAAATCTCCCACTAGAGTACAACAAATACAGCCTGAATTAATTTCTTTTACTTCAGCTTTTGACTCTTTTAATATATTTCCATCTATTCCAACCTCACCAAACTCATTTTCTATTATCACTATCTTTTCGCTATGTAATTTTTCTTTAAGTAACTTTTTTATTAAAGTAGTTTTCCCTGATCCTAAAAATCCTGAAATTATATCAATTTTTGTTTTCATACTTATACGCCTCCGTAATATATCTCATGTATATAACACACAATGTTTAATTTTATTTATTCGACATCAATCTAGTTTTTGCAAGTAATTTGCATTTTCATTACACTATATACTATAAATCAGTGATTACTATTACGCAAGTTTTTTCTATTGATATCTTTAAATGTGATTAGTTATATATATTTTGAACTGTTATATTCGCTGCATTAATTTATTGACATATATTCTTTGTAAGTTTATTATAATGCATAAAGGGCATATGACAATAACTCTTATTATTATGCTACTTCATCCTACTTTGGAGGTTTATATTATGAAAATTGCATTACCATCACGTAATAATAATATTGATGATCACTTTGGACACTGTGAATACTTCACTGTTTTCACAGTTGATACTAAGACTAAAAAAATAGTTTCTTCTGAAACAGTTCCATCACCAGTAGGTTGTGGTTGTAAATCAAATATAGCAACAACTCTTGCTGATATAGGTGTTAAAGTTATGCTGGCAGGTAATATGGGTGAAGGGGCTGTACGAGTACTAAATAATGCAGAAATAGAAGTACTTCGTGGATGCTCTGGAGATATAAAAACTGTAGCTTTAAAACGGATTGAAGGATCTCTTGTAGATTCTGGTGATTCTTGTCATGAACATGAATGTCACAACGAATAAATTTTTTAATGTATAGACCATTATAAAAAAGCATCCTCATAATACCTTTTTTAGATACTTTATTAAAATATATATAATTAATGAAAATAAAAAAATCTACTGCTCATATCTTTGATAAAGCAATAGAAAAAAATCACTAAAATAATATGTACTTATAAATAGTCTCCTCATTCGCACTGAGGAGGTTATTTTTTTACTCTTCGCTACTATCTCCAATTTTAAAAGTGTCCTAACAGGACAGTCAGAGGACAGTTTTGACTAGTAAAATAAAAATTATGAATTTAATAGAACCCCTGAAACGTAGTCGTTTCAGGGGTTCTATATGGAGGCGCCACCCAGATTTGAACTGGGGAATAAAGGTTTTGCAGACCTCTGCCTTACCACTTGGCTATGGCGCCATATATGGAGCGGAAGACGGGATTCGAACCCGCAACTTTCACCTTGGCAAGGTGACACTCTACCATTGAGTCACTTCCGCGAGTTGAACAAAATCTCCTTCGTTCCTTGGACAATATTATTATATGAACTAAGAAGAAGTTTGTCAACCTATTTTATTGAAATTTTAGAACAAATTTATTTCTTTATTTGTTCTAAAAGCTTTCCTACTTGTTCTGATGTAAATTCATAACTAGTATTACAGAAATGGCACTTTAATGTTTCTGTTTTACCTTCTTCATAAATTTCAGTAAGGTCTTTAATTCCAATACTCATAAATGCTTTTTCTACCTTTTCTCTTGAACAATCACATTTATAAAGTGGTGCAATTTCTTCATTTATTTTTAAATCCATACCTTCAAATATGAATTCAATTATTTCTCTTATATCTTTACCCTCTGTTATCATACTTGTTATTGAAGGTATCTCTTCTAGTCTATATGTCAAAAGATCTGCTAGAAGTTCATCAGCCCCTGGCATCATTTGAACAATAAATCCACCTGCTGCTTTTATTGAATAATCAGTATCTACAAGTACTCCTAATGATACTGCCGATGGATTTTGTTCTGAAGTTGTAAAATAATAAGCTAAATCTTCAGCTATTTCTCCTGTATATATAGGTACTTGTCCTACGTATGGATCTTTTAATCCTAAGTCTTTAATAACTGTTAAGCTACCATTTAAACCTATAGCACCACCTACATCTAACTTTCCTTTTGAATTTAAAGGTAAATCTACATTAGGATTTCCTATATATCCTTTAACTGAGCAATCTGAATAAGATGTAACTGTAACACCCTTAGCTTCTCCCCCTCCATTTATCTGAAGAGTTAATATTTCCTTTTCTGACTTTAGCATAGCTCCCATTAAAGAACCTGCTGTTAACATTCTTCCAAGTGCTGCTGCAGCCGTTGGAGTACACTCATGAATTTTTACTCCTTCATTTACAAGTTCAGTAGTAGTAGCTGCAATAATTCTTATCATACCATCTTTAGCTGTAGCTCTTATTAATTTATCTTTCATAATTTAAGACTCCCTCCATAAATATACATTATATATAACCTAAACTTTTAGTTAGAACATATACTATTCTTTCAGTATTTTTTAAAACTTTTTCTTCTGAATATCCATTATACTTTTCTTTTATGATAAAACCAGCATTTTTAAATTTCTTTTCTAAAAATTCTTCTTTATACGCTCTCTCTTGATGAAATTCATTAAACCTTTCATAAAGTTCTCCATTTTTCACAAAAAAGGTTAAATCCATATCTACTATATCATCTTCAAAAACATTTTCCCAGCTATAAAACACTTCATCTGTACTGTATGTATATATGTTGTTTCCTAAAACTTCACTAAGCTTATAATAAGAATTTATATCTAATACAAAAACTCCATTTTCATTTAAATGTTGATGTACACCTTCTAAATAATCCTCTAATTCAGAATCTTCTAATATGTAGTTAGTAGAATCAAGTACACATGTTATTAAATCAAATTTTTTATTTAGATTAAGTTCACACATATCTTGACATATTATCTTTGCTTTAACTTTTGAAAACCTAAGCTTTTTATCTGCTTCCATAAGCATTTCTTCTGATAAATCTACAAGATAATTCAATTTAAAATTCTTGCCTATATATTGCGCTACATTTCCAGTACCACAAGCTAAATCCAAATAATTTTCTTTATTAATGGCCATCTTATTACATAAATTAAGTATAAAGTTAGCTATTTTTTCATAATTTACATCCTCATAAATTAATTCATCATACACTTTTGCCATCTTACTATAAGCTTCCATAAGATATCCCCCATATTCCAGTTTCTACTTATACATATTATATATTTTTTTATTTTTCGTCAATGGGTGGCTTTCTTCCTAAAATCTCATCATTACTAGGAATCTTTCTCTCTTTCTTCCTTTTGGTCATTATACCGCCTATTCTTCCTGTTTCTTCAGCAGTAAGCCCTCCCCAACCTAATTCGTCCACTTTATCTTTAAGCCCAAGTTCAGATGCTATCTCATATTTCATTTTTTCTCTTAATATTTCCGCTTCTGTAAGAGTTTTATTACTTTTTATTTTTGACTTTATTACTTTTTTTAGTGGTGTTTTACTCATATCCAAAACTCCTCTATATAAATACTTACTTTTTATAATAAATCCTTAAGTATTATTGCCTTTTTATTATTTATTATTCATAATATTTATGTAGTAATTTTTTATTATACTATTTAATTTTAAAAATAAAAAACTCATATTAACATCCCCTCTTAGTATTGAAAGTTACATTAACAAAAATTCAAACTCAAAGCTTTATAGTGACACTTAAATCAGCATAAGTCAAATTCTAAAATTAAAACAAACTGCACTCAACCCCCTATATTACTACATTTCTAGGGATAACTTCCACTAGATAAATCCACAATTTACCTAATAGAACTTAATGCTTGATTATTATATATAATTTGCACTATAGTAGATATATATATATATTATATAAGTAAAGAACTGTATTATATTAAAATTAATACGAAACACATTTTGGAGGTATTAAATATGAGTATATTTAAAGGCGCTGGTGTTGCTATAGTGACGCCGTTTAATGAATATGGGGTTGATTTTAATAAATTAAAAGAATTATTAGAATGGCATGTAGAGAGTAAAACTGACGCAATAGTAGTTTGCGGAACAACTGGTGAAGCTTCTACTATGACTGAAACTGAAAAGAAAGATACTATTAAGTTTACAGTAGATACTATAAATAAAAGAATCCCTGTTATAGCAGGTACTTCTAATAATAATACTAAAGCAAGTATAGAAATGAGTTTATGGGCTGAATCAATAGGTGTTGATGGACTTTTAGTTATAACTCCTTACTATAACAAAACTTCTGAAAAAGGACTTTTTGCACATTTTAAAGCTATAAATGATGCTGTTAAAACTCCTATAATGCTTTACAATGTTCCTTCAAGAACTGGTATGAATATAAACCCCACTATGCTAAAAAAGCTTAGTGAACTTTCTAATATAGTTGCTATAAAAGAGGCTAGTGGAGATATTAGTCAAATAGCTAAAATGAAAGCTATCTGTGGCGATGCTATAGATATTTATTCTGGAAATGATGATCAAATAATTCCTATATTATCACTTGGTGGAATGGGTGTTGTATCTGTGATTTCGAATATTATGCCTAAGGAAGTTCATGATATGTGTGAACTTTATATGAATGGAAAAACTAATGAAGCGTTAAAACTTCAACTTGATTTATTAGAATTAATTACTACTTTGTTCATAGAAACAAATCCAATTCCAATCAAAACCGCTTTAAATTTAATGGGACATAATGTAGGTAACTTAAGACTTCCTCTTTATGAAATGGAAGAATCACACCTTTCAAAACTTAAAAATGAGCTTATAAAACAAAATTTATGTAAATAATAAAGGAGATTTTTATGGTTAAGGTTATTTTAAACGGATGTTGTGGCAAAATGGGAACTGTCATTTCAAATCTAGCACTTAAGTTCCCAAATCTAGAAATAGTAGCAGGAATCGATAAATTCAATAATGGATTAACTAATTATCCAGTATTTGAAGACTTAAATTCTTGCAATGTAGAATATGATGTATTATTAGACTTTTCAAGAGCTGACGCTTTAAAATCTATATTAGATTTTTCTAAAACTAATAATAAACCTGTAGTTATTTGTTCTACTGGTTATACTAAAGAAGATTTAGCTATAATAGATGAAACTTCAAAAAGCTTACCATTATTTAGATCTGCTAATATGAGCTTAGGTATAAATCTTATAAATATGGTGCTTAGAAAAATATCACCAGTTTTATATGAAAACTTTGATATTGAAATTATAGAAAAACATCATAATCAGAAAGTAGATGCCCCAAGTGGTACAGCTCTTTTATTAGCTCATGGAATTCAAGATTCATTAAATACTCAAACTAAGCTAGTTCAAGGTAGAGATGGTATTTCTAAGAGAGAAAAAAATGAAATAGGCATTCATGCTGTAAGAGGCGGTTCTATAGTTGGAGATCATGATGTAATATTTGCTGGTGAACAAGAAATTATAGAAATAAACCACAAAGCCATGTCTAGAGATGTATTTGCTATGGGAGCTTTAAAAGCTTGTGCTTACATGGCTAATATTACTGCTCCTGGTATTTATAATATGGAGGATGTAATAAATATAAATATTTAAATTTTTAAACTTAAAGCAGGTTAGGAAAAATCCTTAACCTGCTTACTATTATTATCTAGTATTTAAAATTTATAGTTCTTTAATAAATTCTTCTATTCCTTCTAAGGCCTTTTCTAATGATTCCTTAGAGTAGCAATAAGAAATTCTAATATATCCTTCACCTTTATCACCAAAAGCAGTTCCTGGAACACAAGCTATTCTTTTACTTTCTAATAACCTATCGCAAAACTCCTCTGAAGTCATATTAAATTTCTTTATACTTGGAAATATATAAAACGCTCCTTTAGGATCATTTACTTCTAATCCCAATTCTAAAAGCTTTTTATATACAAAATTCTTTCTTTCTATAAAAGAAGCTTTCATAACATTAATTTCATTCATACAATATTTTAATCCATCTACTACAGCCCATTGAACTATTGATGGAGCACAAGATACTCCATATTGATGTACTTTTACTATTTGATCTATATACTTTGAATTAGCACATACATAACCAAGCCTTAAGCCTGTCATAGAAAACATTTTAGAAAACCCACTTATATAAATTATCTTCTCTTTTATATCCTCATACTGAGCTATGGAATTATATCCATCCTCAAAACAAAGTGAAGCGTATATTTCATCTGTTATTATTAAAATATCTCTATCCTTTATTATTTTATAAAGTTTTTCCTTATCATCCTTGCTTAAGGTAGCTCCCAATGGATTACTTGGGTAAGATAACACTAAAACTTTAGCACCATTATCTAAACCTTGAATTAAACTGTCAAAATTTATTGAAAAATCTCCATTTAAATCATAGGTTAACATAGTACCACCTAACATTTTAGTTATATTTTCATAAGCAGGATAACCAATTGCAGGCATTAAAACTTTATCCCCTTCATTTAATATAGCCATAAAGGTTGCATATAAGCCTTCACTACCTCCAACTGTAATTATAACTTCTTCTGGATTATAATTTATATTTATTTTTCTTAGATAATTGCAAATCTCTCTTCTAAGCTCTAATATACCCGCATTAGATGTATATACTGTTTTTCCATCTTCTATAGCCCTTATCATTGCTTTATTAATTATATCTGGTACTGGAAAATCTGGTTGCCCTAAAGTAAGCGATATTACATTATCATACTTTGAAGCCTTATTGTAGACCTTTCTTATACCTGATATCTGAACTGCTTCTACTCTTTTATTCATTAATATTCTATTCCCTCCCTGGCTTCTACCCCTTTATTAAAATAATGTTTAATAGGCTTCATCTCAGTTATTAAATCAGCCTTTTCTTCAATAGTTTTGGGAACATTTCTTCCTGTCATAACAAGTTCAATATCATCCGGTTTCTTTTCCATTAATGTCAAAACCTGTTCCTCTGTAAGAAACTTATTTCCTAAAACACCCATTATTTCATCTAATATAAGTATATCACATTCTTTTTTTTCTAAAACACTCATTGCAAATAAATAAGCTTCATTTATTTCCTTTTTTAATATATCTATCTCATTAGGATTTAAATTCCAAACAAAATCTTTAGGTGATTCAAATCTAAAAATTTTGAAATTACCTCCTAAATTTTCTACTGCTTTAAGTTCCCCCGTGTCACTATTTTTTAAAAATTGTATCATGTAAGTTACAAGGTTATCACCCGAAGCTCTAAGTCCTAAACCTAAAGCAGCCGTAGTCTTTCCTTTTCCATTACCTGTGTATATTTGAATATATCCTTTTTTAAGTTTTCCCATTATTAGACTCTCCTTTAAATCTCTCTTAAATAATTATTAAAAGTATACTACAGTTATTATTTACTGTAAATTCGTACAAAAAGTAATCTTATATAAATATTATAAATCTTAGAAACTCATATAATTTCACCTAAAACTTAACAATATAATAAAATTGTAAACTTTAAGATTCTATATGATTTTAAAGTCTCTATTCACTCTTTACAAACATCTACAAACTTTTTGTTAGAATAATTGAATCCTAAATAATGATTATTATTCATGTAAACAATTACACTTGATATAAATAGGTATTTTAAACAAATTATGCTTTTACTAATAATGATTTTCTATTATAATAAAATATATTAGACATTTTAAATGTTATTTAATATTTTAAAATAATACTTGTTATTTAGAAAGTGAGGATAAATTATGAGTTATAATTTTACAGATCCTTATGAAATCGCAAGATTTATTAAGGAATCAAAAAAATCTACTCCTGTAACAGTATACGTAAATGGAGATCTAGACGGTGCTGAATTTGGAAAAGTAGAATGGTATGGAGGTTCTAATTTCTATGTTTTATTTGGAGAAAGTGAAGAAATCTCTAAAGTAATACTTGCTAATAAGGAAAAAATTAAACATTTTAGAATGGAAAATGACAGAAGAAATTCTGCTATTCCTATGTTAAATCTTTTAGACGTAGATGCTAGAATAGAACCAGGCTCAATTATAAGAGATAAAGTAACTATAGGTAAAAATGCTGTTATAATGATGGGAGCAGTTATAAACATAGGTGCTGAAATAGGAGAAGGTACCATGGTTGATATGAATGCAGTTGTTGGTGCTAGGGGTAAACTTGGTAATAGAGTTCACCTAGGTGCTGGCGCTGTTGTCGCTGGAGTTTTAGAACCACCAAGCAAAACACCTTGTATTATTGGAGATGATGTTCTAATAGGTGCTAATGCTGTTATACTTGAAGGTGTTCAAATAGGCGCAGGTTCTGTTGTTGCTGCTGGTTCTGTAGTAGTTTCTGATGTTCCTGCTGGAGTTGTTGTAGCTGGAACACCTGCCAAAATAATAAAATCAGTAGACGATAAGACAAAAGATAAGACTCAACTTCTTGATGATTTAAGAAAATAAGCTGTAGCATTAGCTACAGCCCTTTTTTTATTTATACTGCTCCTTGGTCTTCTAAAGTAACCTCAGCGTCTATTCCTTCTTCATTTTCTTTGTTTACTTTTTCCATTTTAGAAATAGATACTTCATAAGCTATTTTCTTTATGCTTTCAGTATCAGAAACCTTTTTTTGATATTCTCTACTTTGAAGTCTTCCCCAAATTCTTATATTATCTCCAACTTCTAAAGTTTGACAAAATCTTGAATTTCTTCCCCAAGCTATAGTTGGTATATAGTCTGATTTGTTATAAGCTCTATTTACTGCTAAAAGAACATCCGCAATTTCTCTTCCAAATGGTGTAGTCCTATAGACCGGTTCTTTGCAAATATATCCATCTAAAAATATTTCGTTTGGATTTTTAGTTCTTTCTATACAAGGTTCTATATTTCTAGCAAATACAGTTAATATAAGTTTATTACTTCCATCTACAAATTTATTGTAGGATCTTAGCTGTCCCTCAACTATAATATCGTTTCCAATTGCAAGATCCATGTTTGTAATTAATCTCTCTGAAATAGTAACATTTAATAAATCTTTTGAATCACTTAATCTAATTACTTCTAACCCGAATGTGTAAAATCCCTCTCCATACATTTCGTGGCTAAATTCTAATCCAGTTGCAATAGTTCCTTCTAAGTAAATTTTGTTATTTAACATCAAATTGTCCATCTTAACCCCTCTCTCCCTTGGTATTTAATACTATTATTTTTTTTGTACTTTATAAAATTATAAATTGTTAAGTATTTCTCTACATTTCCATTATAATACATTTGCTACCACAATTTCAATATATTTATTTATTTTTCCATTACTTTATTAAATATTGTCGTCCATCACTGTTTATACCATACTTATCATTATACAGAATTTCACTAACTTTCAAGACTTTATAATGTCTTTCGTTTAATTCTTCTAATAATCTATCTAAATTTTCTGGCGTATACTTAGCATTATTATGAAATAAAATTATTGAACCTGGCTTTATCTTCTTTATAACCCTATTATACTCTATTTCTTTCCCTTGCTCCTTCCAATCAACACTATCAACATCCCAATGAATACACTTATAACCTAATGAATTTACTACATTTATAGCCTTATCATTATAAGAACCGCTTGGACATCTAAATAGTATAGTCTTTACTCCTACCTTATCTAGAATAATATCTTCTGTTCTTTTCACTTCTTCCTTCATTCTTTTTTCATCTATCTTTTGAAAATCAGGATGCACATAACTATGATTTCCTATCTCATGCCCACCATCCTTTATTGCTTTTAATTTTTCCACATTTCCATCAGGATATATTACCCACTTACCCATAACAAAAAATGTAGCCTTAACCTTATGTTTATCTAATATCTTTAGTATATCCCCTAAATAATCTTTATCAGCCCAATTTACATCAAATGTTAATGCAACTGCATTTTCACTAATATCAACACCATATATAGGCATTACCTTATGTTCAGCCTTAGTAAAAGAAACTCCAAAATCATTAGATGTAGCTATAGATACTAAAACAGAAATTATGAAAACTAAAAAAACTATTACCTTATTTTTAAACCTCCTCACCTTACCACCTTTTATTAAATACTACTCCTTATAAACTTATGCTAAATAACATAATTTTATAAATATTTTTTCATATATTTAAGTTATGTGTTATAATTAAATAAATCATGTTTTGTTTGGAGGGTTTGGCCTTGTATGAAAATACAATAGAATTAGCTGAAAATAAACTTTTACTTTTATATATAATAAAGTCTATAAAATATCCTATTTCTAATACACAATTAACTGAAATAGTTTTAGAAAATAGCTTTATAAATTATTTTACACTACAACAATATATATCAGAACTTATAAGTTCCGAATTTTTAAAGTATAATGAACATAATTCAAAGCAAGTTTTTAATTTAACAGATAAAGGACTTAGTGTTCTAAATTTCTTTAATGATAGAATATCAAAAAGCAAAATAAAAATTATAGATGAATATTTAAAAAATAAAACTGAACTTATAAAAAAAGAAATGAACATTACTGCTGATTATACATTAGCTAATGACAACTCATTTTTAATTAATTTAAAAGCCATTGAAAATGATGTATTATTACTTGATTTAAAATTGACTGTAGCTTCTAAAAAGCAAGCTCTTGCTTTGTGCAACAAATGGAAGGAAAATCCTTCGGATATTTATACCAAAATAATAAATGCACTTATAGAAGAATAATGTTATAATTAATTGATTAATTATAACATTGGAGGGATTTATATGATTAATTTTAAAACTAATGGTGTTTGTTCAAGAGAGATAAACTTTGATGTTGTTGATAACAAACTTATAAATGTTAGCTTTTTAGGCGGTTGTGATGGAAATTTAAAAGGCTTATCTAGTCTACTAGAAGGAATGGAAGTTTCAGAAGTAATCAAAAGATTAGAAGGCATTAAGTGTGGTAATAAAACTACGTCTTGTCCTGATCAACTAGCTAAAGCTTTAAAAGAAATAAAATAAGAAGTGGAAATTTTCCACTTCTTATTTTTTATAAAAGCATTTTTGCTAAATTATTTGATACCAAATTTACAATTACATTATATGCCCCTATTGATAAAGCATTTAATATAAAAAATATAATTACTTTTTTCATAGGATTTACCTCTTCATTTATAGCTCTTTTAGTGCTATACATAAAGAAAATACATATAGTCCAAGGAATTAATCCTTCTATAGATATTATTGGAAATATTATATTTAATATTAAAATAAAATATAATATTTTACTCTTCTCTTTATAAAATATACTTGAACCCATTTTTTCACCTCTAACTCTTCAGAGTATTTTTAGAATAATTTATATCCCGAAATTGAAATTACTTATCGCTAAATAAAACATTATTATAAAAATAATTTAATATTTTAATAATAGAAACTACATTTTAAAAAACACTTATTCTTTAAAATAAAACTATTTTTTAAGAGGACACTCAGGAATACTCTGTAATAGTATTATTTACAAATAATTTTCATTTCTAAATTCTAAACTACTTATTTAAATAAAAATCCTTTTAAAAAACAATAGCATTAAAGTAATACCGACTTATTTTTTAAGGAAACTCCTACTCACATACGTTCGTAGGAGTAAGTTCGCATTAGCCAAATCTAAGATTTGGATGCTTACTTAAAGTAATTTCCTCTTATCAATTTATCACTTAAGTCTATTATAGAAAGCATATCTTCCTTTTGTCCTGGTTTACTTTCTTTCCCTAAATATTTTCTTGTAGATAACACTGTATAATCTTGATTTGTATTTAATAAGTTTCTTCCTATAGCTTGATCTTCATATTGTTCTTTTTGAGCTCCAAAAAGGTAAGCTAATGTTGGTAATGTATCTGCTTGTCCACCATTTATTGATATTTTTTTACCTTCAATACCTTTTGAATATATTATTAAAGGTACTTTTCTATCATTTTCTAGCCACCAGCTTTCTGGATTTTTAACTTTTTGAACTTCATCCTCGTAGAATTTATGAACACCCTCATGATCACCATAAAAAGCAACCACTGTATTATCTAAAAGACCTTCTTTATCTAAATAGCTTAATAACTCGCCTATATATTTATCTGTATATTGTATACTTTGAAAATATCCACCAAGTTTTGTTCCTTCTAAATTTGAAGGTAGTTTTATTTCTTTATATTCTTGCGGAAGATCAAAAGGCGCATGACTTGATAATGTTACTGTATATGTGAAAAATGGTTGTTTTTGCGCTTTTATCTTTTCTCCTAATTGTTTTAAGTAACTTCTATCACTAACACCTAAATTTATTTTTTCATCTGTATTGTAATCATTTGAATCTATACATTTTTCATATCCTATAGATTTTAGTGACGGCATCCAGTTCCAATAAGAACCCTTATCTGGATGGGAAGCTAATGTACTATAGCCTAAACTTTTCATAATATTAGGCAATGAATTTTTATAGGTATTAGATGGATATCTAAAGAAAGTTGAACCTTCTCTTACTGGAAATACAGAAGTATTTGAAATAAGTTCTCCATCAGAGCTTGTACCATTCCATGTTTGTTCATGGAAATTATCAAAATAAAAACTTTGATTCAGTATCTTATTTAAAGTTGGTGTTATCTCTTGTCCATTAACTTTTTGGTTTATAATAAAATTCTCCAAAGATTCCCATTGAATAAGCAATAAATTTTTTCCTTTAAACATAGCTTTATATTCATTATCTGGTAAATTTTCTTTTTTGCCATCAAAGAAATCTTTTGCTTGCTTAAGTTCAGTATCCGATAAATTATATGGCTTTGAATCCACATAAAAATTATAAGCATCAAATATATGAAACCCTATTGGTGTTAAGTTTGATATAGTTTGATTAGGTGCCCAGCTTTTTTGGAATATTATTTGATTTATATACCCTCTATGGTAATTATCTATTTTTATATGAGCATAGGTTAAATAAATGGTACTCCCTACAAATAATATTAAAAAGCTAAAAAATCCACTTTTAATATTTTTATATCCATTCCATTCTTTTACACTTATAAATATTTGAATAAATATATCCACAATAAAAAGTAAATCTACTAATCTTATCATTGAAAATATACTGCTACCCAGATTGTCAAGATTAGATGTCATTTTTAGCATGTGAAGACTTAAAAATGCACTATTACTTCTAAAGTACCATATATCTCCTATATAAAATATACTTATTAATAGATTTATTATAAAAAAGGCAACTATTTGCCCTCTCCCCTTAAATATAAATCCAAAAGAGATTATTAAAGCTATAAAGCTAAAATAAACAAGTATTGGTGGCATACTATAAAATACTCTCGCAGTATTTATCCCATTTGCCTTATCATCTGATATTAGTGCTATAAATAATATAGACTTTAAAAGTATCACAAAAAACGTAAATTTAAAAAATTTTGAGTTTAATATATTATAAAACCCATTTGTAATTAAACCTAAAAAGCCTCTATTTTTATTTGCTCTATTATAATTTAACATTAAGTACATCCTCCATTTCTAAAAGAAGCTATCTCTCATTATATCAGCTTAAAATTTATTGTCTAATGTTAAATTTTAAGCTTCTATCCTAGTTATAATTTTCCTCATGTCTCCAATCATATAAAGTGAACCTGTTATAAGTATCATATCATCCTTATCAACATAAGCTAATGATTTTTTATAAGCATCCTCATAGTTTTCTACAATCTCACAAGAAATTCCTTTATCTCTTATAATATCATAAAGTTTAACTGGATTTTCAGCTCTGTAACTATGTGGCTCTGTAACTATAACCCTGCAAGCTAAAGTACTTATCTCATCAACCATTTTATAAACTTCTTTGTCTCCAAGCATTCCAATTATTAAAACTAAATTTTTATAATCAAAATATTCTAAAACACTTTCTTTAAGTTTTTTAATACCATCTAAATTATGGGCACCATCAATTGCCACTACTGGTTTATCCTTTAATACTTCAAGTCTTCCCTTCCATCTAACATTTTCTATTCCAGATTTAATAGCTTCATTAGTTATATTAACCCCCAGTTTTTTCAGTTCATAAACACTCCTTATAGCTACAGCTGTATTTAATAATTGATGCTTTCCTAATAGAGGTAACTTAACCTTAATATTATTATCTTCAAAAGTTATGTCTACTTCTTGTTTAAAACCAGCACTTTTTGCATTTATGAGCTTCACACTTTCTTTATCTACTTCTATAAGTGAGCTATTGGTTATTCTGACTTTTTCTCTAATAACCTCTCTAGCTTCTTCTACTTGTGGATACGAAACAACTATCCCACCTTTTATGATTCCAGCCTTTTCAGATGCTATTTTAGCTATTGTATCTCCTAATATATTCATATGATCTAAACTTATTGATGCAATAACTGTAAGTAGTGGAGTTAAAACATTTGTTGAGTCAAGTCTTCCCCCTAATCCAACTTCAATTACTGCAAAATCAACATTTTTTAAATTAAAATAATAAAACATAGCACAAGTTATTATTTCAAATTCAGTTGGACTATCATAGCCTAATTCTATAACTTTATTTACAGCCTCACTTACTTTTGTAATAACACTAGCCAGTTCATCTTTATCTATATTACAAAAATTAATTTGTATACGTTCTTCAAACTCTTCCAAAAATGGAGATGTATACATTCCAACACTATACCCTGCTTCTTTTAATACAGAAGTAATCATAGCTGTGGTAGATCCCTTTCCATTAGTTCCAGCTATATGTATGCACCTTAATTCCTTATGTGGATTACCTAGAAGCTCTAATATTTTTTCAGTTCTCTCTAATCCAAAATTCATTCCAAACTTAGCTGTATTATGTATATATTTTATAGCTTCATTATAATTCATCTTTCACCATCCCAACCTTATATATTACCTTAAAATTTCTAAACTTAATCTTAATTCAAGTCCTATATGAAGATAAGTTTCATATGATTAAGTTTTTCACTTTTTAACCGGCAATAAATATATTATATAGCTAATATAACTTTTATCCAACTACTTAATTTAAAAAATCTCCTTTATATAATTAAGTTTATGACTATTAATAATCTCATAAATCCTTATTATACGTCAATAATTATTGTCTATCTAATATTCCGTTCATTATAATTTTAAGCATTTCTTCCATTTTACAATTAACTGAAATAGCTTTATCAATAATTTCATTATCTAAAATTTCTTCACTAACCTTCTCTATTATTAAGCAAAGTATCTCTAAATTAATATCCTTTTTTATTTCACCTTTTTCCTTTGAAACTAATAATAATTGCTTTATTACTTCCACTTTAAAATTTTTAAATTCTAATATCTTTTTCCACTCATTAGGATAAAATATCTTCACATCATTCAACACACTAGATGGCAACTTATATTTATGATAACTATGAATTACATTATATAATTTTTTTTCTAAAGAAAAATTTGAATTAATTATCTTTTCTACGCTTTCCTTATCACTTTCTATTATTTCATGAAAATATTCTTCTATAAGCTCTTCCTTACTATTATAATATTTATAAATTGTTTTCTTACTTATTTTAATATCCTTAGCTATAGAATCCAATGTAAACTTTCTTATCCCATGAATATCTATTTGATTAGCTAAGGCTTGCAATATCTTCTCCTTCATAGAAATCCTCCTTATTTATATATTTCCTTGATATATACGCTCCAGCAATTGCAATAATTATAATTAAAATGAATGCTAACAATTCGCTTTTTGCCCAAATTGCAGCAGTAACTACCGCTCCCATAAACGAACCTACATATTGTAAGCTATTTATAAACCCATTTCCAATTCCTCTATAACTATCTTTTAATATAAAGTTTCCAAGTGAAGGGGCTAAGGTGCTTATCTCTATATATCCTACCATAAAAAATACTGTTCCTACAAAAATAGCTATAAATGAATTTTTATTAAAATAAAATACAATACCTATACTAATTATTATAAAAGACAATATTATTGCATTTATTGATTGTTCATTTTTAGAATTTTTAGCTGTAATTCTCATAATAACTATAGCTATAATAACAGCTGGCATAAATACCTTCCACATTCCATCTACTCCTGTTATTTTCTCTAAATACTCTGGAATAGCAAAAAAAACTGCTGTCATAATGAAATTATTAAAAAAAGCTATTATATTTAATGCTATAAAGTTTTTATCTTTAATTAATATATTTAAAGCTTTTTTTACTTTAATTTCATTTATTTCTTTCTTGTTTCTATTATCTTTTAAAAATATTAGGATAATAATCCATGCTAGAGTAATTAAAAGTCCTGAATATAAAAACATATATTTTACTGATATATATCTATGAATTAATGGTCCAAAAGCAAAGGATGCCGATGCTGCCACACCTATTATAACTCCAATTATACTTAATGCATTTGTTCTTTTTTCATCATCTACAGTGCTAGCTATCCATGAATACCCTATTGCGATAACTGCGCCACTTCCCTGCATAGCTCTCGCTAGTATTAAAAAATAAATATTAGTAGCAAAATAAGCAATTCCAAGACCTATTATTACCTGCATTAATCCAATAAGCATTACTAACTTATTTCCCTTTTTATCACTCCAAATGCCATAAGGTATTTGAAATATAGCTTGCATTAATCCAAAAATACCCAATGCTACTCCTGCTAAAAACTTTGTATTATAGCTTAAAGTTTCACTATATATACTTATAAAAGGCATAACCATAGTCATAGCCATCTGTCTTATACCAAGTGCAAAACCTAATGTAGAAATAAAGATTATTTCTGATTTTTTGAAACCTTTGTTTGTCATAAATACCTCCTTGGAAACTATTTTTTTATTTTCAGTTTCCATATAGTAAAATTATATCTCCTTTATTTTAAAATTCAAGTACACTTATATTATTTAATTAAAAATTAATACTTTTTAAAGTTTTAAATAATTATATCTTCCTCCCTTTACCCCTGTGTTATAATTATTTTCATAGTTAAAAATAATTAAAAAAGTGATTATAGAAAACGTAAGCGTAATAACTAAAACTAACATTATAGATAATATTAATTTATTTTTAAAATTTCTAATTTTATAATATCTTTTAATTTTTTTAAATTCATCATCTACATAAATTTCTTTTTTCATCTTAATCACCTCTTTAAATTTTAATAACCTTTTGTACTATGGTTTCTATTTTATCAGCCCCTAAATATAAAATTATAGCTGAAAATATAATAAGCCCTATTATAATTTTTGAAAGCAACTTAATTAAGCTTTTATCTCTTATATTTTTCTTATCATAAATCTTTTTTATCTTTTTTAATTTATGTATTTCAAGATCATTCATTTAATCACCTCAAAAAATATTATATATTCAAAATTATACCATAACGACCGTATTTTGTTTATCAAATTATTATAAAAAACCTCTTAATGTTGATAATTACCAACATTAAGAGGTTCAAAACTAATAATTTAATATTTTATTTCATTAAAGCATTTATTCTTTCTTCAACAGCTTTATACATTTCTTTATACTTTTCACCCTTAGCTTTTTCTTCTGCAACTACTGCTTCTGGAGCTTTAGATACGAATCTTTCATTATTTAACTTCTTTTCTACTCTATCTATTTCTGAAAGTAATTTAGCTTTTTCTTTATTTAATCTTTCAAGTTCTTTTTCTCTATCAACTAAATCAAGAAGTGGTAAGAATAATTCTCCGCCCTTAACTACTACAGAAACTAAGTTTTCTTCTAAGTTTTCTTTACTATCTAGTAATACAACTTCTGAAGCTGAAGCTAACTTTTCTAAATAAGCTTTACCATTTTCGAATGCAGCCTTAGCATCTTCTGATACATAAGCCATTATCTTAGCTTTTCTTGAAGGTGGTACATTCATTTCAGCTCTTAAGTTTCTTAAAGATTTTATAGCTTCCATTATAAAGCTCATATCTTTTTCAGCTATTTCGTTATTTAAGTTTTCATCATATTCTGGCCATTTTGATATAGTTATTGATTCATATTCTGCATCTAAGTGAGTATAAATCTCTTCTGTTATAAATGGCATTACTGGATGTAATAATTGAAGTCCTGTAGTTAATACTTTGTAAAGCACGTTAAATACTACACCCTTCTTAGCTTCATCATCACTATATAAAACAGGTTTAACAAGTTCTATATACCAGTCACAGAATTCTGTCCATAGGAAGTCATAAACCTTTTGAAGAGCTATTCCAAGTTCAAACTTATCCATGTTTTCAGTTACTTCTTTAACTAAAGTATTTAGTCTTGAAAGTATCCATTTATCAGCTAAGCTATAATCTTTTGAATCCTTATATTTATCCATAACCTCTCTATCAAGGTTCATCATAACAAATCTTGAAGCATTCCATATCTTATTTGCAAAGTTTCTAGCAGCTTCTACTCTTTCTGGATAATATCTAAAGTCATTTCCAGGAGCATTTCCTGTAAGAAGCATAAATCTTAATGCATCTGCACCATATTCTTCAATTACTTCTAATGGATTAACACCATTTCCAAGAGATTTACTCATTTTTCTTCCTTGAGAGTCTCTTATAAGTCCATGGATTAATACATTTTCAAATGGTGATTTTTCCATGTTATGAAGTCCTGAGAATATCATTCTAGCTACCCAGAAGAATATAATATCATAACCTGTTACAAGTGTTGACGTTGGGTAGAAGAATTCTAAATCATCAGTTCTATCTGGCCAACCTAAAGTTGAAAAAGGCCATAACGCTGAACTAAACCAAGTATCTAATACATCCTCATCTTGTTTAAGCTTTGTAGATTTACATTTACTACAACAAGTAGGATCTTCAATTGATACCATTATTTCTCCACAATCTTGGCAATAAAATACTGGGATTCTATGTCCCCACCATAATTGTCTTGATATACACCAATCTTGAATATTTTCCATCCAGTTAAAATAAGTCTTCTCAAATCTTTCTGGAACAAATTTTGTTTCTTTATTCTTGATTACATCTATAGCTGGGCCTGCTAATTCTTCCATTTTAACATACCATTGCTTAGATATTATAGGTTCTACTACAGTAGAACATCTATCATGAACACCTACATTATGAGTATGTGGTTTTATTTTAACTAAAAGACCTTGTGCATCTAAATCAGCTACCATTTGTTTTCTAGCTTCGTATCTTTCAAGTCCTTGATATTTAAGACCAAGTTCATTTATTATTCCCTTATCATCCATGATTCTTATTTCACGAAGTCCATGTCTCTTACCTACCTCATAATCATTAGGATCATGAGCTGGAGTTATCTTAACAGCACCTGTTCCAAATTCAAGATCTACATATTCATCAGCTATTACAGGTATCTCTCTATCTGTAAGAGGTAATTTTAGCATCTTTCCAACTAAATGTTTATATCTATCATCATTAGGATTTACAGCAACAGCAGTATCACCAAGCATTGTTTCTGGTCTAGTAGTTGCTATTTCTAAAAATTCATCTGATCCTACTACTGGATATTTTATATGCCAAAAGCTCCCTTCTTGTTCTTCATATTCAATTTCAGCATCTGATAATGCAGTTTGACATTTAGGACACCAGTTAGTTATTCTATTTCCTTGATATATATATCCTTCATTATAAAGCTTAACAAAAACATGTCTTACAGCCTTACTTAATCTTTCATCCATAGTAAATGCTTCTCTTGTGAAATCAGCTGAACATCCCATAGTCTTAAGTTGGTTTCTTATTATTGCTCTATATTCATCTGTCCATTCCCATACTTTTTCAAGGAAAGCTTCTCTTCCCATTTCTTTTTTCTTTAAGCCTTGCTTTAATAACTCATTTTCAACCTTAACTTCAGTAGCTATACTTGCATGGTCTTCACCTGGAAGCCATAAAGTACAATAACCTTGCATTCTCTTAAATCTTATAAGTGTATCTTGAAGAGCATTATCAAGAGCATGACCTAAATGAAGCTGACCTGTTATATTTGGTGGTGGCATTATAATTGTATAAGGTTTTTTATTCTTATCAATTACTGGAGTAAAGTACTTCTTTTCTTCCCACATTTTATTAAGTTTTGCTTCAAATTCTTTTGGATTATAAGTTGTTGCAATATTTTTCTTTTCCATAATAAAATTCCTCCTAAAACATTATTTATCTTATCCTTAGATGTAAATCTTCAAAACTATCTAAGTTAGAATATAATCTCTAAAATAAAAATCTAAATATTTGATTTAACTATGTGAACTTAGGCAAAAATAATAAATTTAAGTAAACTCCTACTCATTTCATTCGTATGAGTAAGTTCGAATTAACCAAATTAAAATTTGGATTCTTACTTATAGATATATAAGTAAAAATATTATTCTAGAAATAAAAAAAGAGTCTACATCCAAAAAGGACGAAGACTCGCGGTACCACCTTTATTCCCACAAAATCATGGGCTCTTATTCTATAACGACACGACTGCCGTCTTTACCTACTAAAAATTCAGCAAAGAAGCTCAAAAGCTACCTTCAAACTTGTAAATATAGAAAACCTTACAGCCATGTGCTTTCCTCTCTTAATACTTAACTTAAGTTTTACTCCTCTTTCTCACTGCTAATTTCAAATATTAAATTTATATTAATATTATAATATTAATATTATATCTGTCAAGTGAATTATCAAAAATCTCCATATATTCAAGTGAATTAATCCCTTTAGCTATTTTAGAGATTACTTTCTTTGAAGTTTCAGGTTCTAAAAGCTACTTAGCTATACACATATACTTATTGGTAATAACTCTACTATATTTCCCTCTAACCTAATCCTAGGCATTTTAGGAACTATTATCCCTTTACTTTCCAAAGCCTTCATTAACGGCTCAAAAGAAGCAATTAACTTTTCATAATATTCATAGCTTGAAGCCTTCCTAAATAAACTTATGTTTTTTGATACACTTAAAACCTTCCCCATTATCTTGCAATTGCAATTTACTTTATCATATATATATGCATCATTATTCATAAAAAATTTTGTATTTACCGTTAAGATAATTATAGTATTCCCTTTTACTACTATTAAATCTTGGGTTCCATTTAAGGCTAATATGTCTCTTAAGCGTTTTTCCATATTTAATATTGACGAAAAATTCATATTTCCCTTAAAATCTTCTTTAATTAAACTATTTAAGTATTCTTCTCCATAACAATTTATAATATCTATTATTATATCTAAATATGATAATACTGAAGTAGTTGTTATTGTACCAGTTACTTCTATAAAACTTCCTACAATTATATTACTATTTATAAGCTGGGACTCACTAGGCCTTGTAAGCATATTATTATTGGAAAGAACATCTAATATCCTATTATGAAATGTGAATATTGTATATATCTTTTTTACTTCCTCCTCAACCCTCTCACAATCCCTCTGCTCTACCCCAGTATCTCTATCAACAGATTGTTGATTACTACAAGCTTCTGAAGTATTTTTCCCTTTATAGCCCTCTCTTTCATCTCTAGCACTCCTTTCTTCTCCAAATAACTGTTGCCTATTTTCTAGATGTACTCTCCCTGTTAATGCTCTGTCATATGTAACTTTGCTAGTTCTTATCTCTATATAACCTTCTAACATAGAAGAACATAAATTTTTAATTAAGCCTTCATCTAAATATATAAAAACATCAAAGATATTAGCCATGTCCAATTCCTGCCTTTGAAAATATATAGTAATACATTTATATATAATCATATAGAAATAAAAAAAGAAGTCTTTTATTAAAAATGAGACTTCTTTTTTCCTCTTATTTTATTTTGTAAATGTGTTTTTCACTGCATCTTTAAATGGATCCAAGAAGTAATCTAAAATACGTCTCTTACCACACATAATCTCTACCTGTGCATTCATTCCTGGTAATATTTTTAATTTCTCATCTTTAAATTCTATATACTGCTTATTAAGTTTTATGTTTACCTTATATACACCACCTAGTTTAGGATCTTGCATAGCATTATTAGCAATATAATCAACTTTACCCTTTATTACACCATATTTCTGATAAGAATATGCCTCAAATTTTAGCGCCACCTCTTGTCCTACGGTAATCTCTGATATATCCCTATTAGCTATAAAGGCTTCCATTATCATTTCAGTTTCTTCTGGTATAACTGTAGCTACTAGCTTATCTGGAGTAACAGGTATTCCAACTGTATTATAATTTAATGTACTAATATATCCATCTACAGAAGATATTATTTGTGAACTTGTTTTTTGATTTTTTAGTGATTCCAACTGAAATTCTAAATTTTTAATATTTTTTTTCTTTTCTATTAACTCTTGTAATATAGAATTTTGTCTTTTTGATTCATTTTCTTTAATTCTTTGTTTTTGATCATCTATGTTCTTTTGTATATCACTTACAACTTTCTCTTGAAGATCATACTCTTTTTGCGAATAAGTTGCTTGCAATTCAGTTTCTTTATTTTTCTTATCATTGTCTAACTTATTCTTTAAATCATCTAACTTCTTTTTTTCTTGATTATATTTATCTTGTATTTCATTTAAATTTCTTTCATCACTACTTTTACTCTTTTGATATAAATCAGCTTTGCTATTTTTATAATCATCATAATACTTTTTTAGTGACTCACTTACATTATTAAAATCTATACCTTCATCAAGATATTTACCATTCTTATCGTTTAAAAGAATTTGTTCTTCTATCTTAGCATTAGTAATATCTGTCTCTAACTTTGATACCTGTATATCCAATTCTTTAGATTCTAAATCAATTATAACATCACCCTTTTTTATAGCCTGCCCTTCTTTAACTTTTATTTCCTTTATCTTTCCCATAGTAATTGGCTGAATCAATTTAACATCACCATTCGGAATTACCTTACCAGTTCCAGAAACAACTTTATCAACTTTTCCAAAATAACTAAACATAAAAGCTGCCACAATAATAAATGATACTAGTAAAATAAAAAAGGTTCCTAGGGGTGACGGAGGAGTTTCTATAGCTTCAATAGTATCAGGCAAAAATTCATAATCTAGCTTATTTTTTCTTTTAGTCCATCCTAACACTAATATCACCTCTACTTTGTTGCATATATAAATTATAATATACATCTTTATTTTGCATAAGCTCTTGATGTGTTCCCATTTCAACTATTTTTCCTCTATCTATAGATATGATTCTATTTGCATCACTTAAAGTTGATAATCTATGAGCTATAATTATAACAGTCCTACCTTTACATATTTCCTTAAGATTATTCTGAATTATTCTTTCCGATTCATAATCTAATGCTGACGTAGCTTCGTCAAATATTAATATTCTAGGATTAGTAATCAGTGCTCTAGCTATTGCTAGTCTTTGTTTTTGACCTCCTGATAATCCAATACCATTTTCTCCAATAACAGTATCATATCCCTCTGATAATCTACTTATAAATTCATGAGCTCCTGCTACTTTTGATGCATTTACTATTTCAGACATGGTTGCATTTCTTTTGTTAATAGCAATATTTTCCCTTACACTTCCAGTAAATAAGAAATTCTCTTGCAACACTACTCCAATTTGCCTTCTTAACCAAAATTGATCAATCATATTTATATCAATATTATCAATTAATATTCTACCTTCATCTGCTATATATAGGCGTTGTATTAATTTTGATATTGTACTCTTTCCAGAACCACTTTTACCAACAATACCTATTATCTCTCCACTTTTTATCTCAAAACAAACATCTTTTAATACTGGCGCTTGTCCAGCATTATAACTAAAGAATACATTTTCAAACTCTACTTTCCCCTGCATATTCTGAACCCTTATTTTTTTAGTATCTATAGAATCTTCTGTTGGAGTATTAAATATATCTCCTATTCTATTTAAAGATACACCTGTCTGTTGAAAATCATTCCACATTTGAACCAATCTTAAAACGGGTTCACTAACCCTAGATGATAACATTCTAAAAGCAACAAGTTGTCCAATAGTTATACTATTATCCATTACAAGAATCGCCCCATACCATAGTATAATCACATCCAATATTTTTTGTATAAACTGAGCAACATTAGATGCATAATTTCCTAATATAACAGTTTTAAAACTTGCTTTAGCATATTTAGATAAATATCCTTCCCATCTCCTTTGAAACTCATCTTCTAATGCAAAAGCTTTTAATGTTTGTGAACCATTAACAGACTCAACTAAAAATGATTGAGATTCTGCCCCTCTATAAAACCTTTCATCAATCCTACTCTTAAGTAATGGAGTAATGATTAAAGATAAAGCTGCAAAAACAGGTAATGATAACAAAACTATTATGCTTAATGATTTACTATAAAAAAACATGATTATAAAATATACAAAAATAAATGATACATCTAATATAGAAGTAAGAGGTGCTCCAGTTAGAAACTGCCTTATATTATCTATTTCTCTTACTCTTGCAATAGTATCTCCTACCCTCCTTGATTCAAAATACTTTAACGGCAATCTATATAAATGATTAACTAGTCTTGAACCAAGTATAATATCTATTTTACTTGTAGTATGTGTAAAGATATAAGTTCTCGAAAGATTAAGAATTATATCACATATTAAGACAAAAACTAGTATAGAACATAAAACATTTAAAGTTGATTGAGTCCTATGTATTAAAACCTTATCTATTATCACCTGCATAACCATTGGCATTATAATAGATAGTACTTGTATCATTAATGATGCTAACAATACAACAATTAAAGGTTTTTTAAATTTCTTAATAGTAGGTATAAACCACTTAATATTAAACAAGCCTTCCTTAACTTCATTGATATCCTTCTTTAAAGCTATAACTTCGCCACTCCACCTTTTATTAAATTCAAGTAAATCTAACTTTTCTGTTTTCCTTTCTTTAGTATTTAGCAAAGCCATACTATCTCCAACTATCTTTAACACCAAATGATATTCATCATCTATTTTAACTATAAAAGGTGTTGATGAATTTTTAAGTTTTTCTAAATTATATTTCTTCTTTTTTGCTTTAATCTTCTTATCCTTAAGTGCTCTGACAATCTTATTATCATTAAACATCTCATTAGGACTAATATATTTTTGTATTAATTCATCCTTCTCTACTTCGATACCCAATATTGTAAAAGTAAACATTAATGATTCTAATCCAGTATCTATAACCTCATTATTTATTTCTTTCTCATTTATCATCTAAATTCCCCTTAACATTTTTCAAGTTTTGGAAACTCCTTTATTCAAGCTAAAGGAGTCTCCATACTTAAATTTTAATAATTGTTACTTAAATTAAATAGATATTTATCATTACTTGAGTTATTCATATTAGAAGGTTGATTTATATTAACCATCCTACTATCACTAATCCCACCTATTGTTTCTATTGATTTTTCTAATGCTACTTGATAGTTATTTACTGATGCATAAGCCTTAATACCCTGCTTTTTATTGTTTTCAAGTACATCTTGCACTCCCTTTACATCTAATTCCTTATTATCTGAAAACTTTATCTTTTCTAATGAAAAGTATCCGTTCTCAAAATATCTTGCTACTTTTATGCTATCCTTTGTTCCATTAACTTCTATTATTAAGTCTGTATTTGATATTGTTAATGTTACTTCATTAAAACTCAAATTTTTCATTAACAATACATCTATATCTGAACCTGATGATGAACTGTTATCTATTATATCTTGCCCATACCCTTTTCCGAATACATACGTGTCGTTTCCTACTCCTCCATCTAAATAATCATTTCCAATTCCACCATCTAAAATATCAT
>NZ_FQZB01000004.1:0-227161 GCF_900141845.1 Clostridium cavendishii DSM 21758
CACCTCCGTATATCTATTTTTTATACCTTTATATAAATGAACTTAAATTCATCTTATACTTTTGTTATTATATATATAAGTTTCAATAAAGATTATTCAAAAAATTAAATTTACTTTCACTCATAATTTATCATAAGTGAAAATCTAAATTTTAATTTAGTTATTTAAACTTACTCATACGAATGTAAATGAGTAGGAGTTTCATATTATTAAGTCTTTTATGGAACTTATAGAATCAAATTAAATAATATATATGATTCTAATTAGCTATTTTTAACTAAAAATGTTTAGTTGTTATTATTTCTTAATAAATTTGTTTTTTATGTAGAATATTAATTAGAACATATATACAAAAATAATTAAATATATTTATCTAATGTTTTCAAAAATATGTCTTATACTTAATATAACCAAGTATCTAAAAGAAAAATCGCACAGAAAAAGTGAGATTTCTCTTTTATAAATTTAGTAATTACTTACCCTTATATCTTTTAAAATCAACTCCTTTATAAATTCTAATAGGATTTCCTCTAATAATATCTCTATTTTCCTGCCATGAAATCTTACTTTCTCGTCTTGCTAATTCCTTATTTTTATTTTCTAAAAACTCATATAACCTTTTAATAGCTTTCTTTCTATTCATTATTTGAGATCTTTCTTCTCTAGCTTCAGCTACTATACCTAAAGGCTCATAAATAACTCTTACTCCAGTTTCTACCTTATTTACATTTTGACCACCATTTCCACTTACTCTAAAAGTTTCATATTTAATTAAACTTTCATCAATCTCGTGTCTTTCTAAAACTTCAATCTCTGATACATCGATAAACCAATTTTTTCTTTTATGCTCTTTTCTATAAGGACTTTCACAAATCCATTTAATAGTTCCTTTAATATCTGACAAATCCTCATCTGAATGTATAATGACTGACTTATATCCAACTTTATTTTCACCTAAAGTCGTTTCTAAAATTTCTATATTTTTAAATTCTACTAATATAGATTCTAAAAACTTTTTTACTGCTACTTCACACTCTAAAGGGCCACTTGACGAACTTATTTGTAATTTCATAAAAATCACCTACCCTTTAAAAGTTATTAATGGTTTAAGAGTAGCAATAACTGTAATAAGATTAAATTCCAATAAACTATTAATTACATCATCTATATTTTTATATGCCTTTGGGGTTTCTTGATAAAGTAATTCAAGGTCATGACATACAACTGAGCTTTTTAAAGCAGTAGTTTTAATATCTTCTCTACTATAATTAGCTTGAAGTTTTCCCTTACACATAGATCTTGGCCACTTTCTTCCTGCTCCATGCGATAAAGAATTTAATGATATTTCTGTATCTTCTTTAGGAAGAACTATATAGGTTAAACTTCCTCTGGAACCTGGAATTATTACAGCACCTTTTTTACTAGATGTTGCTCCTTTTCTATGAATATAATAGTAACCTTCTTCTTCTAAAAAATTGTGATTACAATCTATAATACTTTCTCCAATAGAGTTATACCCTAAATAATCTAATATTTTATCTGCAACTAATCCTCTATTTCTTTCTGCCCATATTAACGCATACTCATGATTTCTCAAATACTTTTCCCCTAATTCACCATTAGGATCTAAACCTTCTTTAAAATCAAACTCATCTAATATATTTTGTCCAAAATTCCTAGACCCACTATGAATTAAAAGTAATATATCATCTTTTGTTATATTTAATTTTTTAAATTCTTCTTCATCTACTACTTCATTTAATATTTGAAACTCCGCAAAATGATTTCCCTTTCCAATAGTTCCGAGTGGATAAATTGGTGACTTACCTTCATAAGGACTCTCTATTTTTACTTCATCTAAACTTTTTAGTTTTTCTAACTTCTTTACCCATCTTTCCATCTTAAATTTTTTCTTGACTACACCAGTTTTCACAAGTTTCATACCACATCCTATGTCTCCTCCTATTAAATGAGGATATATAACATCTTTTGTCTTTACAGCTACACCTATTGGAATTTTGCCTGCATGTAAGTCTGGTAATCCTACTATTCTTTCTATTCCTTTTAACTTTGATATTTCTAGAAGTTGCTCCTTAGCTTGAGATTCTAGCCAACATTTATTATTAATTATTATTTCTATCTTGTTCATTTTTTCTCTCCTTATTATGGGTTATATCCTAAAAAAGGTCGCAAAAAAGTCGTGACACTATAGCCACAACTATAAGAAACATTTTTATTCATTCACGAGAATGAATTATATTATATTCTTTAATCCTATCTTAGGTGCGTGGTTATTGTTAATTTTATATTTAATTTGTTTAAAGCATTTTTCATTTTTAACATACTAACCACTTCCTTCCATAATAATTTAATTATAATATATCATATCTTCTACACACTGTAAATACCTACATACTAAAATCAATATATTTTATCCTTTTAAAATATCTCTAACCTCCATCAATGCAAAACCTAAAAAATTTTCTCCCTTCCATAAAAGAGGATTTTCTATTCCTTCAATATCAGCTGATAGTCCTATTCCCCACACTCTATCATATGGACTTGCTTCAACTAGTACTTTATTTCCTGTAGTTAATAAATATTCTTTTAAAGCTTCATTTTGTGAAAACTTTGCCTTATTCCCTCTTAGAACAATATCATATTTATTCTTATTCCAAACTTCTTCATTAAAGTTTTTAACCTTTCTTCCTAATGCTTTTATCTTTCCTTGCTCTTTTGTTTTTAATATTTCCTCTAATACTTCTTCATCATTAAACAATCTTGCTTTCTCAGCCATCATGTATTGCTCAGCACAGCAATATACTATATTATCAATTTCAAATTCACTCATCCACCATTGACTAAAACAAGATTTTGTTATTCTCCCATTTTTTGAAGGTCTATGCCCCCAGAAAAATTCATACTTAATTTTATTTCCTCTATTAAATTCACTTTTTACCCATTCTAATGTATACTTCATAAAATCATCCCCTATTCATAGTCTAATTTAATTCAAACTCATACCCTAATTTATTCAATAGTTCTTCACCATTTTCAAAAAGATATCTTTTCTTCTTTGAAAAATCAATAATATTCTCTAAAAAATATTGAAGCAGCTTTACCTTTAATTATTTATTTTGGCTGTTTCTATATAATTTTCAATCTTAACCATATATCGTGATAAGCCTAATTGAAAAAAATTGAATTGATATATCTATCCTCTTTCATCATTAAACATCCTATTTTTTTATTCTATACTTAAACTTTACTGCAATATTACTCTATCCAATATTTTTCAAATATAAGATAGCTTTATTTTCACTTATAATATTTTCTACAACAAATTCCTCATTATCTTCACAGCCTAAAATTAATAATGGAACTATTAACCTTTCAATTTTACATTTATCTGATTTCAAAAAATACTTCATCACATATAAAGCCATTACTAATCCCTTTATTAAATTCTCCTCCTTAGATTCTTTCACTAGTAATTCATATACATACGCTTCTCCCTTTTCCTTATCTATATTTACCGCGCAATGATAATCAAAGAAAGGTATACTTGATTTACTTCCTGCCATACATACAATTGGTATATTTGAATTTATAAAATTATTAATAATCAAGTTAGCTTCATATATATTAAAACTTCTACTTTCAATGCAGCTGTTGTTTTTGCCTTCATAAATAATATGATAATAATTAAATTCTAATAAATGTTCTCTAAATCTTTCAACAAGTTCTCCTTTTAATATTGTTGGAGCAATCATTTTTTTCTCCTCTTTCTTATGTTTTAGATTTTACATAATGTATATGAATATTTTTTCTATTTATAAACTACTAAATAAAGTCTTCACTCTAATTATATTTCTAATCTTTTTTTATCTTCATTTGATATTTTTTCACTTTCACTTTTCCCATTTATAAAATAAAAATCACATTTATCTTGCCCTCTACCAATCGTTCCATTGCGTTCAAATATAATATTAGGAGCAAATCCACCTAAAGTTATATCATCATTAGAACAAAACAAAGGACATAATTCAGAACAATTATACTTCTTAGTTGTCTCCATATATATACAAGTTTTAAAGTCAACATGTATTTCTTTATTATCATATTTTATCCATTCAATATCCCATCCTTCTTGCGGATATTGCTTTTCAATAAGTGATTTACAAGTCACCTTAAATAACTTATATCCAAATGGCATCTTACCAAGAAATTTATTTTTATTTTGAACTTTTTCACATGCAATTTTCAATATCTCACCTGTATACTCATATGCTCTTTCACAGGTGACATCAAATTTCTTAAATGCAAAATACATCGCTATTGTAGGTAGCATATTTTTATCCATATGCCATTTTATAGCTTTACTGTTTTTATAGTCAACTTCACTTTTCATTTTAGCTAATATATTTTCAGCAGTTTCATATATCATATTTCCTATATCTTCACCAAATTTACTTATACAATGTTTATAAAAAAAATCAAAGTTGGTTTTATTAAATTCCATTTTTCTCCCCCTTTTATATTTCAATATTATATAAATATTTTCATGCTCGTCAATATTTTACCATATATTTCTAATGCATACTTGTCTTCTTCTCGTAATGATCCAATATCCTTTTTACTTATCCAGATCTTCAACATGGCCATCATTGATTTATGAATCAAACTAATTTTTTTATAATCAATACCTTCTCTTAAATTAAAAAATGTAATTTTTTCTTTTGTAATTTTATTTAACTGTGTTTTGAAAATATTTTACAATACCACTCTAAATCTATGATAAAATATATGTAATAAAAAATAAATAGATTTTTAGGATATTTCTACAAGGAGGCTGACTTATGGATAGCATTTTAATCATTGAAGACAATAAAGATGTCAACTTAATGCTAGCAGAAGCATTAACAGATGCTGGATATGAAGTGGTATCAGCTTTTACCGGCATGGATGGTATGAATAAAATAAAAAATTATGAATATGCCTTAATTTTGCTTGATCTTATGCTTCCCTATAAGAGTGGAGACCAAATATTAAAGGAAATGAGAGAGTTTACAGACACACCTGTAATAGTTATTTCTGCAAAAGATATGGTAGGTACGAAAGTAGATATTTTAAGACTTGGTGCAGACGATTATATCACCAAGCCTTTTGATTTAGAAGAAGTTATAGCTAGGATTGAATCAAATTTAAGGCGTTTTAATAAGCAAATTAAGGAGAGCAAGATATTTACTTATAAAGATCTTATTCTTGATGATAATGAAAAAAGTATAAGTGTACAAGATGCCTTTATTGATCTTACTGCTAAGGAATATATGATATTAGAATTACTGCTAAAAAACCGTGGCAAAGTCTTTACTAAAGCAAACATTTACGAGCTTGTCTGGCAGGATGAATTTTTTGACGATAACAATGCGGTTAAAATCCATATAAGTAATCTTAGAAATAAGCTTAAGAAAGTTAATCCAAATGAAAAGTATATAGAAACTATATGGGGACTTGGTTATCGCCTGTATAAGGAGTAATTGAAATAGACTTTAAGTTTTCACTATTTATTATCACTTTCTAAACATCTTTTTTAATTTCTAAACTTTTTCTAAACCTTTGATTTATATACTAAGATTATAGAAGGGAGATGTAAAAAAATGAGTGAATATGTATTGAAAACAAATAATTTAACAAAGGAATATCGCGGTGCCTATGCACTTTATAATGTTTCAATTAATATGAAACCTGGAAAAATATATGGATTGATAGGTCAAAACGGAGCTGGCAAAACAACTTTGATGCGTATAATAACAGGACTTACTTTTCAAACAGAGGGAAATATTGAACTATTTGGACATGGGGGAGATAGGGAACTACAGACTGAAAGAAAGCGTATTGGCTGCATGATTGAAAATCCAGGTTTAATCCTTAACATGTCTGCAAAAGAAAACCTAAATTTTCATAGAATTATGCGGGGAGTACCTAATAAGGAACTAGAAGATGAACTACTAGAAATGGTGGGACTTAAGGAAGTAGGAAATAAGAAAACAAAAAACTTTTCCCTTGGAATGAAGCAAAGATTAGGTATAGCAATTGCTCTGCTAGGTAGTCCTGAATTGTTAATTTTAGATGAGCCAATAAATGGACTTGATCCAGTAGGAGTTGTAGATATACGTAATTTACTAAAAAAGTTATGTGAAGAACGTCAAATGACAATCTTAATATCAAGTCACAATTTACCAGAATTATATCAGACTGCAACAGATTATATTATTATACACAAAGGTCAGATTAAACAGACACTTACCCTTGAAAAGCTTGAAGAAAACTGTAAGCACCACATAAATATTGCTTGTAATAATACTGAAAAACTGGTAACTATATTAGAAGAAAAGCTTAATACTATAAATTATAAGGTTATGCCTGATAAGACGGTCAAATTATACGACTATCTAAATGAAAAGGAACTGGTATCAAGAACGCTTTATGAAAATAATGTTATAATGACGAATTTTTCAACTGAAGGAGATACACTTGAAAATTACTTTATATCAGTTATAGGGGGCTATCATAATGCTTAATTTAATTTATTCAGATTTATTCAAACTTTTTAAATCCACAGCAGTTAAAGTATCGTTCTTTATAACAAGTATGTGTGCAGTATCTCTTATCATAGTATCACGTTTGAGTGCAAATGGTACACTTGAAGAAAAAGTTACTGTCAATACAATATTCTTATCTGATGTGTTTGTAATGTCTATAATTGGAGCAGTTATCGCAGGTATATTTATCTGTAGTGATTTTGAAAATAAAACAGTAAACGCAGCAATTTCTTGTGGTTATGGAAGAGGTACAATACTTGTAAGCAAGTCAATTGTATATTTCTTAGTAATGGCTATTATGTTACTTCCATATTCAATAGGAACCATTATTGCCTTCGTATCAGGAATTAAATTTGGAACATTAGTTATACCATCTGTATTTATGGATATATTCTCAAACAAGGCAGGACTAGAGATCTCTGTGAATGTAATTTTCAAAATGCTAGCAATTATCCTGACCTTAACAATAGTTTATGCAAGTCGTCTAAGTATCTGTGTTTTACTAGCCTTCATACTAAGAAGACCAGTTTTTGTAGTAGGTACAGGCTTTGGATTAGCTTTTGTTTTTGACTTTATTGTAGTAGTTAAAGATAAGCTAGGAGTATTCGGAAAATTACTTGAATACAATCCATTTGCACAGAACTATCCAGTATTAACTATGGCTTCTGGAGCAGGAACTATATTAAAAGCAATTGTTTGCAGTATAGTTTTTATTATTATAATTTTATCAATCACCTACATCATATTTAGAAGAACAGAAATTAAGTGAGAATCCAAATTTTGAATTTAGTAATTCGAACTTACTCATACGAATGTAATGAGTAGGAATTTCCTAAAAAATATTTTATAGAAAAGGTTGGTGCAGATAATGCTAATTGCAGTTGTTATTCTTACTATTATTGTTATAATACTCTCTATATATGTTACTTTTATTCAGCTGCAATTGCATAATATAAACAAACAGCTTCATAAAAGGTTATCAGAAAACACGCGTCAACCACTCAGCTTAGAATTGTTTAATAAGGAATTTGATGACCTTGCTATCAATATTAATAAATGCTTAAAGGCAGAGGAAACACTACGTCTTAATAGTATTCGTGAAGAAAAAAGATTTAAAGAACTGATTGCAAACATTTCTCATGATTTGAGAACACCACTTACTGCTATAAAAGGATATCAGCAACTTATGGAAAAAGGGGAATTAACTGACTCCCAGCGCGAAAAACTTCACATCACTCAAAAGCATTCTGAAGAATTAGGTCGTATGATAGAGCATTTTTTTGAATACTCCTATCTCATAAATGTAGAGCCTGTAGTTAATCTTGAGCGAATTAATCTTACAAACCTTGTAACAGAATGTCTTGCAGATTTAGTAACTACACTTGAAGAAAATAATCTGACTGTCTCTTTAAAAGCGTCTAGCTCTATTTTTATTCTTGCTGACAAGGAAATGGTTACAAGGATTGTACAAAATCTGATTCGTAACTGTGTCCAGCATTCCACTGGTAATATAGAAGTAAGTCTGTTAACCTTCGATAAAAGAGCGATTATATCAGTTCGTAATTCAGTGAATCCCAATTGCGAACTTGAGGCAGATAAACTATTTGACCGTTTCTATACTGGAGATAAGTCTAGAAACAATTCAACAGGACTAGGCCTATCCATAGTAAGGCTACTTGCAGAACAAATGGATGGCAGCGTAGGAGCAGAAATGAAAGCTGGACTGTTGGATCTTCAAGTAAAACTGCCATTATATAAAAATTAATAAAAATATAGATTTTTATAAAATATAAAAGCCTGAAAGCTCTTGATTTACAAAAGGTTTCATAGGCTTTTTGCTTGTCTTTATAATTTATACTTCAAAACTTCTTTTTACTATTTTAAAATTAAACCTATCAACTAATTTTATAAATACTAAATATAAGCCATATCCTATAGCTACTCCTAATGTATTTAATATTACATCATCAATATCAACAGCTCTAATACCAATGTTTAAATAGTTTTCTATAAATTGAAGAGCTTCTATCCCTATAGATACAATCAATCCTAATAATACTATATTTTTAAAGTTTCTAAAGCGTTTAAAAAATAATGGTACTATTATAGCTATAGGCATAAGTAATATAAAATTTCCTCCTACATTTCGTAAAAATATTTTAAATCCAAAAGCATATGACCAATATTCTGAATTTACATTTACATTATAACATTCTATAATACCTTTTATAGGTATATAATTAACTATTAAATCTCTTTGTACATGATTATTCCCTATAAATATAGGTAATAAAGTAACTGAAACTAATACTATAATATAAATTCCAAATAAAACACCTAATATTTCTCTCCATATATTCACATCTACTTTTTTCTTCTTCTTTATTGCAAACTTAAAAATCGATACTAAAATTAAAATAATCAGTCCATAAATAATTACACCAATATTAATCATTACACTCTCCATCTTTTTACTTTTTATTACATTTAATATTATCATACTAACCCAATAAATAAAATCATATTTTAAAGATATTTAAAGCTTAAATAATTTCAAAGAAAAATAAAAAATACGGGTAGTTCAAAATGATACAATCCCACCTCCATAGATAAATGAAATTTAATTATTTCATTTGTCTACTTAAGTGGGATTGTATCAAAATGTGGACTACCCTATAAATTATAATTTATAATTTATTTCTTTCAAAGATTTTTAATGAAGCTACTAGTGCTATTACTATTAATACCACAGTAGTGATTATTGTTACTTTAATATCCCTAATTTCCATCTTATCTGTTATTAAGTCCATATTTTTTGAAGTTAAAGTATATGGATTGAACTTTATAATTTTAGGAAACAAATTTATTAATGCTAAACTTCCATAGATAATAGCTGTGAGTATTAATCCTCCATAACTACCTTTAACTATTGTACTACCTAAAATAATAATACTAATTAAAAAAACTCCAAATAACCATAAACTAAAAAGAGCTAATACTAAATTGTTAACTGAATGTTCTCCAAACAAATAAAATGTATATATATAATTAGTCGCTATAGCAATTAAATAACCTAATGTCCATATTAAAACTGCCGAGCTTAACTTAGCTAAAATTATAACTCTACGAGATAACCCCTTAGAAACCATATTTACTAAAGTTCCTTTTGTAACATCGTTAGATAATAATCCGCTAAATATAAGAAGTAAAGCAAAAATCCCCATTTGACCAATATTTTTTAAAAATTGAGCATACGCATCTATATACGTTGGTTTTGGAATTTTTATTTCAACTCCTTGAGTGTTCATAGACGATATTATATCTGGCATTATCTTTGCAAATAAAGGACTTACCATCCCGAAAACAAATAATACTGCTAAAAATATAAATAACTTATAAGTTCTTACTTGCTCAATTAATTCTTTTTTAGTGAAGGCTATATAACTCTTCATTGTACCACCTCCATAAATAGATTCTCTAAAGATGGTTCTAATACTTCATACTTTGCTATTGATATATTATTATTTGCAAGTAATCTTATTATTTCTTTACTTGTTTCATCTACGTTATTAACCTTAAGATTAACTTTCTCTTCATTTACTACAATATTAATAACATTCTTTATACTTTCTAGCTTTTCTTTAAAGATAGATATTTCATTTTCATGATTAAGTTCTATGAATATACTATCACTTCTAAAATTACTTTTTATCTCATGAAGCTTCCCACTCATAGCTATTTTCCCATTGTTAAGAAGACCTAATGTGTCACATATTCTTTCTACATCTGAAAGTATATGTGTAGAGAAAATAATAGTAGTTTTATCCTTTACCTTATATAAAATATCTAATATTTCTTTTCTTCCAACAGGATCCAGTGCAGATGTTGGTTCATCACATATTACAAGTTTTGGCTCGTTAAGTAGAGCTTGTGCTATACCTAATCTTTGTTTCATTCCTCTTGAGAATCCAGCTATCTTCCTATTGTTACCTTCTAGTCCTACTAATGATAATAATTCTTCACTCTTTACTTTTATATTTCTCTTGTTCATACCTGTAATTTCACCGCAAAGTTTTAGATATTCATATGGCTTCATATACCCATAATATTCTGGAACATCTGGCAGATAACCTATATATTTATTTGTCCTCGCATTTCCATAGACTACTTTTTCACCACAAACATAGATCTCTCCTTTACTGGCCTCAAGAAGTCCAAGAATCATCTTCATAGTAGTTGTCTTTCCCGCTCCATTTTTCCCAATGAAGCCAAATATTGAATTCTCTTGTACTGAAAAACTTAAGTCTTCTATTACATTAAATCCATTAAAACTCTTATAAAGATTTTCTACCTTTAAAACCTCCATTATTCATCGCTCCTACCAATAGTAAAATAAAGGATAGGTCCTATAATCTGTATAAATACTGAAACAATTATCCATATTACCTTATTCCCAATCTTAAACTTATCATGTTTTAATATATGAACTACTGCTGCAAGCATTAATGAAAATTCAACTATTATTATTGGTATTAAAAATGGTATACTTTCCTTTATATTTTCCATATTATTCACTCCTATATATCCTTTAATCTTTTAATTAAATCATTAAACTTTTCTTCTTTCTCTAAAGGTTTAAATACTGGGTTATCTATGACTGCTTTCTTTATTTCTTCTTTAATAATCTTTTCATTTCTTGGTGATTGATTCCCTAAATCTAACTTTTCAAATAATCCCTCTATACAATCAAAAACTTCATTTGTTTTCAACTTAATAGGAAAAAATTCAGTATTTGAAATTGTTCTTACATAATTCTCTAACATGTTTATTGCCTTGTCATTTTTTCCATTCATAACATAAATGTAAGCTGTAATATAATAAATTGATAAATAACTTGAAGGATATATTTCTTTAATATTAAATATTTTACTTAATTCTAATGTCATTTTAATCCACTTTTCAACTTTTGCAATATCATTTCCATATAACCTTATAAGACTTGGTACTGCTCCTAATATTCCTATTACATTTCCATAAATATATTCTTGTGAAATTTTTACAGCTTTATTTGTATCTCCTTTCATTTCATAAGCATTCGCTAATAGAATTTCAGGATTTAAAGAAAGCTCTGTAATACTTTCTAAATTAATTATTGCTTCACCAACCCTATTTGTCATTAATAAACAAGTAGCTTTCAAATAAGTTGCTTGCCTACAAAGACTTGAATCTTTACTATTCTTTATAATCCTTTCAAATATATCTTCTGCTTCTTTATATATTTCATTAGTTCTTTCTTTATCCCCTACCAAATTTACATGATTAATCAATAACAATGCTATATTGAACTGAAGCCTAAAACAAGAATAGTACTTCTTAGCATAATCCATACATTCATCATAAACCTCATCAAAAGATTTTTTACTAAAATCATCTGATAGTCTTAAATATAGACTTTTGATTTTTTCTTTTGTCAATTGTGGATGATAACCTATTAACTCATCTACACTTATATCAAAGTAAGTGGCTATTATAGGCAATAAAGTTATATCTGGATAACTTTGATTTGACTCCCACTTTGATACTGCAGATTTTGATACACCAATAAAATCTGCTAATTCTTCTTGTGTAATTCCTTTTTCCTTTCTTTTAACTAATATATTAAATCCAATACTTATTTCTTCCATAAATAACGCCTCCTTATACTTCAATTTTAAAATTCGCTTTATCTTTTTACAATGGAATGATAGTTGTTTTTCTTCTGAAAAATCAACTAATAGTCAACTTTATTTACTTTTAAAATTATTTATTTGTTTATTTAGAAACTCTATACCTTTAAATATTTTTAATAATCTCTATATTTAGCATCCAAAAACCCCTATAATAATACATTTCTATGCATTATTATAGGGGTTCTATCTTTCAAATATTACTATAGAGTTATTAACATTATTTTTTTAAAATTCTAAATATTTTAACAAAAGAATAATTGTGTAGATAATTTTAAGTCTTAACTCTTATTTATTAAAATAAAAATAACCATAATAAATATTATTAAGAATAAAGTTGCCATAATTTTATTAGTTCCACCTACTTGAGAAAGCTTATTATGCTCTTTACTTGCGTGAACATCCATATTTTTTACTTCTGCCATCTTTTTATTAACATGTTGATAATATATATAATTTCCATATAATCCAAACACAATCCTTATTAATAAACTAGTATAGGTAAACACACAAATATCAAAAGTTATCTCTAATAAAAAAATTAATATACTTGGTAAATATATCTTTCTATTGATCAACCATATTGGACCAAATAAAAAAGCACCCCAATTCCACGTGATTTTATTACCATTATTAATTGATTTGAAATTCCAATAAAAATAATTTGCTTCCTTATCTCCTACAAATGAGTAATATTCATCCACTGTATAAGGAAGTTGTTGATTATAATTATCTTCCACAAAAAAATTCTCCTTTTATATAAATATAATAAATAATAATTCAATTAACTAACTAAATTATTTTTAAATCACTTTATTTTAACTCTTTGTTATAATAGAATAGCTACTTTACCATAAAACAAAAGCACCCAAGACTTGGGTGCTTAACTCTTAAAACAATAATTTGGCAGGTCGGCGTATCCTGCATCTCTGTTAACAGCAAAACTGCGTGTGGGGAGCCATTTCCCACCTCAAATCATTATTTTCATCTACTACTTTATCCATTTTTATTATACTTTATTCTTATATTAAAGTCAATTTTTTATTTTTTGAATTTTTTAACTCTTCCACTACTAATTCTGCTTATTAGTTTAGCCTCTGTTATCGGATACAATGATGCTACATAAATATAATGTTCATCTAAATCAACATCAATTGCTAATAATAAATTTTGTTCTATTTTTTTTACAAGCTCAATGCTAGTTCCAACTTTTTTAGGATGTTTTCCTACAAAATCTGGTTTTCTTATAATTAACTTTATATAATCAATTATATTATTTGTAACATAATCTTCTAGATTATTTTTATGTTTTTTCATTATGTGCTTAATCACTCCAGGAGACATATAAACTTCTCCATAATATTCAAATTCTGCAGTTTGGGCTAATTCCTTATTTATTTCTCCAACAATTTTATATGATTTTTTATCATTTGCCATTAATACTCCTAATATATTAATATTTTTTAATCGAAAATTAATTTTGTAAAATAATATTTTTATAAATCAATTCAATTTTTTTATATTATATCTAACTATATTATCGTATAAAATCATCTTTTTTTTATATAAACTCTATTTTAATTATACCCATATATATTTTTTTTATAAATATTTTATATTATTTCATCATTTATTTTCTCCAATAAATTTATGAATTCTTCTTGATTTTTACGTTCTAAGTACATATTCAAAAGAGCTCCAGTAGGCATTTTATTAAGCCCTTTATATCCATTTTCTAAAATTTCACTTAAAGTATTTATAAAATTTTCTTTATTCTTTTCTGCATTTTCAAGCATCTCACTAACTATATGATTTATTAATTCAACTTTTATCTTTTCTCTAATCTTCTCAGTATATATCTTCATATATGTTTGAGTTTCTTCATCATATTTAGAAAAATCTCCTGATATTATATCTTCAAATTTGTACATTTACTCACTCCTATCAATTATCAAAGAACTCTTTTCTCTACTATAACAGTTATAATATATTTTAACATAATTATAGCTAAAATGAACTTCTATAATTTATTAATTTAATAAATTAAATTATAAGCGCAAAGTAAATAATATAATATCCAATAAACCTTTCCTGATAGTAAAACATAAAAAACTTTTATTTTCCAAAAATTTCTATAAAAAGATACACAAATTTATTTTAAAATCTAAATAATTAACTTAAAACTATTTCTATATCATAATATATTCATAAACCTTATGATAATAAAGACTTATTATACTCCATGTAAATATAGTAGAATACACTTAGAACATACAGGAGTTAAGTTTGAACTAAGAATTTCCCTACATTTTTTAAAATTATTATTGTGCCATAATTCCTCTACAGTCTCATTATTCAAATCTCCTACAGTGAATTCAGGAAAATTCTTGCATACAGTTACTTTACCAGATGGAAGCACATTCATACGATTTGAAATTGACAAACAACACTTTCTATGTTGTGCTGGAATCTCTTTTCCAGCTATAAAGTTCTCAATTTGCGGTATTTCTAATGCTGGCTGAAATCTAATTCTTATATTCCAAACCCTACTATTTAACCTTTGAATTTCAGGAATTAAAACTTTCAAAATATCTTTATTAAGATTATATTTGTATGAATGCCAGCTTGGAATATAATCATCATTAAATGTTTTTAACCAATCAAAATTTTCTTTGAAATATATATCCATATTATTTGCAGTATCTTCTGGAAGGTACCATGGATAACCAAAATATACAGTATTAATTCCTAACTTTTCAAAAAACTCCATAAAATCATATAGTTTACCAGTCATAGCTTCACTTATAACACAATTTACGGAAACTTCTCCCTTAAAGATTCCTTTTTTCTTTAAATCCATTAAAAGTTTTATATTCTCAATCACTTTTTTAAATGTACCTTTTCCACGAATAGCATCATTTTCTTCTTCAAATCCATCAACACTAATAAGTAGTACTACATTTTCTGATATCTTTAATAATGAATCTAATTTTTTATCTACAAGAATTCCATTTGTACATATTATAGTCCAACGTTTATCCTCTTCAAGTATTGAAATTACTTCATCCCAATAACTATAACAAAGAGGTTCTCCCCCCCATAAATACATATTAGACTTAGCCTCTCTAGTTTGAAGAAAGATTTGCTTTAATACTGATTTATCTAACTCCCCTGATTTTGTATACTCATCCACATTCTGAAGATATCCATCCTTATTCCACTCAAAACAATGCTTACAACGTAAATTACATCTATTAGTTAATTGAATTCCTATTTCTACTGGAAGGTTAGTAGCAAATGAACTATTACTATCTCTATTATGTTTTGTATTAGATATATTTTTTAGTGTCTTTTTAAGTATATTAAAACTATTTTCATCAAATTTTACATTAGTATTTGGTTGCATAAAAAACCTCCATTTATTTTATTTATTAAATAAGAAGTATAACTTTCTCTTTTTCCTATTTCATTCAAAATATTAAGATGAAGTTTCTCTAAAAATTCCATTTTATAATGTATTTTTATAAAATCATCATAATATATACCAAACCCCAAACTTTGCCATAAAGTTGCATTTTTCTTTTCATATTCTCCAAAAGGCTCTAACATTATTAAGGGTGTAGCAGATGATAAAGAATCAATAAGTGTTGCACCACCTGGTTTACTAACGATTCCTTTTGATTTACGAATTAAATTAAATACATCTGGATAATTATCATTGCTTTTAAATTCAGTTACATTAGTTTTTACTTCTGCAAAAGGAGGAAATATATAATTGTCATCTTTATCTCTTATCCATGGATTCCAACTTGGATCAATCATAAAATACCTATTCAGTTCATCATTAAATTTAACCTCAGAATAATCATAAGCAATAATGTAAAGTTTAATTAAAAATTCATTAAGTTCATTTATTTTATTAGTATAGGTTCCAAGTCCCCATCCTCCTCCATGAATTAAAAGCCTGTCCTCTCTGTCTTTAAACTCTATAGGAGATTCATCAGAAATAAGTAAATCTTTTAAAAGCTTATTATCATTGTAACTGTATAAAAATTCATTGTGACAATAACTTGGAATATTCTTAACCTTTTTCCAAGAAGCTGAAAAATCACTATCTATATGAATGCACTCACAATGTATGTCTAATTCATTATATTTCTGTTTATAAAGCTCTATTATTGGCAACCAAAAACCAGAAACAACAATAAAGTAATTTATTTTTTCTCTAAACCAATAATCTATAATATTCTCAAGCTTTTGATTGCATATTGATGACATCATATCTTTGGATATCTTAAGTCCTACTAATGCTACTGAAAAATTTTTATGATATGCATCTTTATTAATTGGTATTTTATCCTTTTTCTCTTCAACAATAAGATTTTCAAGTACAAATACTTCAGAAGATATATCATTCTTTTTTAAATCTCTATTTATTATTAAACCAGGAACATAAACTCCAAGTCCTACTCCTGAACATAAAACTGCAACTTTCATATTTATTTACCTCTTTTTACTAAATAACATTTTATTAAAATCATCTAATTATATATCTGAACGGATAATTCATATAAAGTCTTCTTTACTTTATCTAATATATTTTCTCTTTCTTCACTATCACTAGATACAATACACATATAAAATCTGCCCTTATATATTTTTTCTTCTTTTGGCGAAATATCCAAGTCTCTATTTATAAACATAGTATTTGAAGAAATAGGTATTAAGCCTGTAGTCAAATTACTATAAAAAATAAGTCCTTTACTTTTTAAAGCTTCAAATAAAATTTCAAATGTTAAATCCTTTTTATATCCTAAATTAAGGAAACATAAAGAACCCTTTAAATTATATCTTTTTAAATATTGATCCAAATAGTAATTTATAAAACCCATGGATTTTCTACAGTTTATTTCTATAATGGGTACAATATCTCCATTAGCCAAAATCATAGAGTCAATGCATACATCTCCAAAATATCCATCTTCATGTAATTTATCTGCAATCTTTTCTATAGTGTAGAAATAATTATTTCTATATAAATAATCTACAAAATCTTTATCAGCAGTAATTGAACCTAAGTAGGCAAAATTAGAATTAATCATTTTTTGTACGCTAATAATTTTAATCTTACCCTCTTTAGAGATGTTAAGACCACATGAAAAATCAATTTCCTTTTGGAGAAATGGCTCTACTACAAAAAGTGTTTTTAACCCTTTATCCTCTTGTGCCTTAAGATATTTTGCAATTCTATTTATAAGTACTTTTGAATTTAAAAGCATATTTCCTTTTCCAGATACACCATATGGATCTTTAATTAATAATCCATTATTAAATTTAGCTTCATTACTCAATAAAACAAGTTCTTCATGGCTACTTATAATCTCACCATAATATTTAAGGTTCAAAATTTTAGATAAATTTTGAGAATATACTTTTGAATTAACATTCTTTACTATTTTATAGTCACATCCATTATATTTAAGGTTTAAAGAATAAGCTAAGTTTTTACAATACTTCATTATAGAATAGGGTTCTAAGCTCCTATCCTTGACATCATAAGGGAAAATATCATTAAACAAATTCTTATTTTTGTATAAGACCTCAAAGATACTATTATCATTTATATCTTCAACCGTTTCTACATTTTTATTAGTACATAAAAAATCAAACCCTATACTCTCTAAATAGTCTTTTAAAAAAGAATTGAACTTATATCTTGTTATTAACAAATCTTTTGATTTAGCTAATGGAAATAAAAGTTCATCCATTGAACGTATTATGTTATAACTATTCTTATCTGGAATTTCTGGTAGCTTTGCATAACCTTCATCTTTCCAATATTTTTCTGAATTGAATTCTCCAATTAAAATAGTCTTATTCATTAATAACTCCTTAACTATATTGTTTTTAAATAATTACAAAATGAATTTATAGATTGTAAATAGGAGAATTCAAATTTTTCATAATCAATTTCTTTATTAAAAACTTCTTCTACCCTCAAAATGAAATTAATCATTTGTAATGAATCAATTCCTACATCATCAATTATATTTGAATCTAATGTCAATGAATCTTTCAAAGCTTCATCTTCCTTTATTTCTGATAAAATTTCAATTATTTTTTGTTCCATAAATAAGCCACTCCTCTTTTATACTTAAATACTTAATTTTTTCTATTAAAAAGCTAATTTTTTTCTATTAATATAGATACATAAGTTTGATTCTCAGCAATCATCCCCATTGCAAATAAAACTAATTTTTCCTTTTCAAATACTAAATTTTTATCAATAATATCCTTTAAATTTCTAATAGTATCTATATCTCCAACATGACCCCCAAAGGGTATATTTTTTAAGAAAAACTTTTCTGGAGATATTTTCAAAACCTTAGCATGTAATCTATATACAATTTCATTCACATTTTGTGGAACTATAAATTTAACATCATCAGTTGTTAATTTATTATTTTCAAGAAGTTTTAATATGGCATTTTTTATATTTATAGTAATATCTTTTTCAGAAAGTATATACGGAATATTCATATACTTTTTATAACTATAAGTACCATCTGTCCTTGAAAAAGAATCTAAAATCTTTAATTTACCTTGATTTTCAATTACAATTAATCCAGCCCCATCCCCCAATATAGTAGGAAATACATAACGTTCTTGTACATTATCAGCTCTACAAATACTAGCTATTAACACTTTTTTTGCTTTATTACTATTAATTAATCCATCAGCAAGTTCAATCGCTTGAAGTGTTGTTGAACATTCTTGATTTAAAGCAAAAACTGTTGCTTTATTCATATTATATTTTTCAATAATTACATAAGGAATGCTTGTTTCATTACAAATATTTCTGTCAGCTCCCTGAAAAATAATAGCATCAAAGTCACTTGCTGAATTATTACTCTCAATATACTTGTCCATTAATTTAAATATCATTTCATGATTGTTTAATTCATTTTCCACAGAAATATTTTCAAGCTTGCCCTGATTCAACATATATTTTATATTAATAGATTCATCATTTATCTGCTTTAGAATTTCTTCTGCTTTTTCATATGTTTTAGGCATATAATAATCTAAATAACTTATATAACTCATACTTACAAACTCCTACTTTATTTAATATTTCATTTATTATCATATACTTAAAAATTCTGTTCCTATTTTCTGTATGATTAATTGCTGTATGATATAAGACTAAAATATAAGTATATATTTTACTTAAAGTTTAGTTCTTGCATACACGTTTCTTTTTGGATAACTATATCATATATAGTATTTTTTTGCAAATTTGTATATAAGTTCACAAATTGTGTATTTATAGAGTTATATTGAAATATTTATAACCTTCTATTAAAACATTTATAACAAAAAGAGGATTTTTTTATTAAATCCTCTTTTCAATGCATTTAATATAACTATCTAACAATCACTTTATTTAAATTTTTTTTCATAATTATCGCTATAATTTTCATATATTTTATTAAATTTTATAGAATTTCCATTACTAATTGCTACTATATCTCCAACTTCATCAGTTCTAAATATTTGTGCTCCTACAGTTCTTAGTCTTTCTATTGTTCCTTGATTTGGATGTCCATAACTATTTCCATAACCAACACTAATTACAGCATATTTCGGCGATACTGCTGATAAAAACTCCTCGCTACTTGATGTCCTACCTTTAAAACATCAGCTTTTAAATTAAACCTACTTTTAAGCATTTCCTTCTCTGACACCTCTTGTGCATCTCCTGTAAATAAAAAAACTGTGTTTCCATATTCTAATTTAACTACTATTGAATAATCATTAATATTTTCATAGTCATCATTCTTTGGTGCTAATACTGTACACCTTGCGTTTCCTATATTAAATTTATCCCCTACAACTGGTGAAATGAACTTTACCCTTTTATTTTTTGCGGCACTTACCATTCTTTCAAATGTTCTTGTATTTGCAGATACTTGAGGAATATACATTTTTCCTATGTCAAAGGTATTTATAACACCTGGCATCCCTCCAATATGATCTTCATGTGGATGTGTTGCAACAACAACATCTAGCTTATTTATTCCTTGTTTTTCTATATAATTAATTACTGTTTTTTCGTGATCTGTAGTTCCTGCATCTATCAACATAGCTTCCCCATCTTTCTCAATTAAAATAGAATCCCCTTGACCTACATCTATGAAATGTACCTTTAAGTCTTGGGAATTTTTTTCACTTGTATAACATTCCTGACTTTTTGCCAAAAAACTCTTCTCAACTGTATTTTTATTATTTATTATGCTACTATTTGTTAACGTTCCTACAACTGCAAAAAATAAAACTACTATCGATAGTATAAATAGTTTATTCTTATTTATTGATTTCATAAATTCTCCTCCTATTTATTTGAGTTTGCTAATGTAATAAATAAATTTTTTTATTTTATAAACTAAAAAACTATTCTTTCATTTCCTTGCTCCTTCAGATTTTTTCACCTTCTCAATCTTAGCATCTTAATAGTTCTTTTAAGATTATAATTTCGTAAACTATCTGTAAAATTTTAGAATAACTAAAGTTAAAAATTCTCCATCTAAATAATTATCATTAAGTCTGGAAAACACATAAAAATGTAACATAAGGTTATAATATTTTCTAGAATAATTATATGCATAATAAATAACGTTGATAGCATTAAAATTTATCATGCTGGAGATACTTCTATGATAGACGAGATGAAAAATTTAAAAGATAAAAACATAGACTATGCCCTTCTTCCTTATGATGGTCAATTCAATATGGGACCTGAAGAAATGAGTAAAGCAGCTAAATTAATAAATGCAAAACATGTTATTCCAATACATGGAATATCAAGAAAACCTTCTGAAATAAAGCTAGATAATCTACTAATACTAAATCCAAAAGAACGAATAGAACTGATAAAATCAAAGACCATATATTAATTTTATATATGGTCTTTGATCTTATATAAGTTTAAGCAAACTTAATATTTAATTTTCCATCATCATATTTTGCACCTAAAACTTCTTTTGATTGAAGTTTTTTAGGTAATACAAAACATCTTTTTTCATTCTTTATACCAATTATAAGCTCATCTCCATTTTGCGAAAGAGATAACTCTCTTCTATCTACAAACGGCATCCTTACAGATAATATATAACCTTCTTCTTCCTTATTAATCGAAAATATCTGTTCCTTAAACAATACTTCTTCTGGTCTTAATTCTCTATAGATGTTATCTCCAACTTTTTTAAGAAGCTCATACCTTCTAAGCTCACTTTTCATTAACTCTAGTTTAAAAATAGGAATTCCATTAAAGCTATCTTCAATGTCCTTAATGCTTTGCTTTTGAATATCTTCCCATTTTTCAAAATATCCTTTTATAGATTCCTCAGGAAATATCTTATTTATTATTATTCCATCCACATTATAATCAAATAAATGAAGATAAGAAAAACTTCTTTTAGCTTCTTTTACAACTATCTTTTCAGGTGTAGTTACTATTCTTATACTAACTATCTTCTTATTCAGCATAAGCGAATGTAGTTCATCAATTTTAGCATATAAATTTTCAATTTCATCAAAAACATCATCTGTAGGCATTGGTATTTTCATAGTTGGTTCTATGATAGGCTTCATTATCTTAGCTCCCTTTTTCTTCATAGGAAATATCCTTTCCATCCACCATTTAAATAAGTCTGGGAACTTAAGTAATGACATAGTTTCTCCGGTTGGAGCACAATCAACTATTAAAACATCATATTCTCCCCCATCATATAGCTCCTTAATCTTAATTAAAGCTAGTAATTCTTCAAAGCCTGGAAACACTAATAATTCCTCTGTTTCTATAGTTTCCTTTGATTTTAATATCATTAGTTTTTCAAAATAGCCTTTTATATTTCCCCATTTTTTTTCATTCTCTACATTAGAATCTATTTCCATAGCATACAAGTTTTCCGATATCTGTATAGGCTCATTAGATAACTTTACCTCAAAAGAATCACTTAAACTATGAGCTAAATCTGTACTTATAACTAATACTCTTTTGCCTTCACTTGCTATTTTACAAGCTGTAGCCGCTGCAATACTTGTTTTCCCTACTCCACCTTTACCTGTATATAATATTATTCTCATTTTCCATCTCCCCCTTCTTAATTAAAATCAACACTTATCTTTTTTGTGTTTTTGCTTTTCACATTAACCTTTTCTTTCATATCATCATTAATTATTTCAAATGCAATATCTTTTACTAAATTAAAAACTTCATTCTCAAATTTATCTACTTTATTTTTAACTGAACTTGGCATTATCTGCTTAAAAACTTCATATTCAAGTCTTTTTATTTGAATAACCTTTTTAATAAATTCCTTATTCATGATAAAAGCCTCCTATTCAAAAATAATACTTAACTTTTCATTTTCTAATTTTGCAGACACTATTGAACGATTTCTTATTGTATTTGGTATAGGAATATTTCTTTTAAAATTACCTATTTTAATAATTATATCTGTACCTGATTCAAACAAATCAAAATCTGTTTTATTTGCAAACGGTATATAAACTTCTAATCTATATCTATCATCTATCTTTTCAAATATTTCATTTTGAGTATTCTTTAATACCTTAAATAATTCTTTATCCTTAAGTGAATCACAAACAACTCTTTCTAATCCTCCTATTCCATTTATATCAACTTCATACCACTTTATTTTATAAGTTGGTATATTAACAAACACTGCCTCCAACTCTTCTAAATAACGGTTTTGATTTACCTTCCATTCATTAAAAAAGCTATTGTCTATACCCTCTGGAATTATCCTATTTATATATAAGCCATCAACATTAAAATTATATAAATTTAAATACATATAATTTCTTTTACTCTCTTCAATAACCATTTTTTCTAGTATAGTAACAAGTCTAATACTGCATATTTCTCTATTCTTTAAAAGATTTTGTAATTCATTAAGTCTTACATATAACTTTTCAATATCATTTAAAGCCTTATCATTAGGCATTTCAATTTTAAAGGCAACTTTTGATATAGGTCTTAATACCTTCATGGCCACTTTACCTACTGGAAATAGCTTCTCAATATACCAAGAAAATAGTTCTGGAAACTTTAATAAAGATAACGTTTCTCCAGTTGGAGCACAATCAACAATTATTAAATCATATATATTCTCATCATATAAATCTTTAATTTTAATTAGTGAAAATAACTCTTCAATTCCTGGAAATACAACTATATCTTCAAAAATTTCAGCATCTTCTTCATTATTTTTAGGTATCATATTTTTAAAAGCCTTTGCTATTTCTCCATAATGTCTCTCCATTTCATGATTTGGATCTATTTCTAAAGCATGCAGATTATTAAAAATCTCTATTGGCTCTTCTTTTATTTCTTTTTCGAATATATCACTTAAGTTATGAGCCATATCTGTACTAACTATTAAAGTTTTAAATCCTTCCTTTGCAGCCTTTACTGCATGTGCAGCTGCAATACTTGTTTTTCCTACTCCACCTTTACCTGTAAAAATAATAATTCTACTCATGATAATCCTCCTTTAATTCGTTTAAAGATTAGTTCTTTGCTCGAAGTATTTTGTAAAAAAAACAGCTTACTTAAATAAGCTATTCTATATTTATCCTTTTAACTTTCTTAACTACTTTTTCTTTCTTATTAACAGTATTCTTTCCTTCCTTTAATACAGAAATAACCTTATTGACTATACTAAAAGTAATCTTCTTTTCCTCTTCAGTTAATGCTTCATATATTTTTTTAATATAGTATTCAATATCACCTTTTTCAGCTTCAACAAACTGTGAACCTTTATCTGTTAAAGTAATATTTACTACTCTCTTATCCTCAGCATCTCTTTTTCTTTCTACTATTTCTTTCTTTTCTAATCTACTAATCACACCAGTAGCTGTATTTAAAGGTGCATTAATATACTCAGCAACATCAGACATAGTAACACTTTTTTGTCTATAAATTAGTAAAATTGCTAATACTTCATTCTTAGAATAATCTAAAAAAGCATTACTCCACTGATCTGGAAATAATAAAAATTTAAATTCATCTATATAATTTAAAATCAAAGTTTCTATATTAAAATTTTCATTAGTTATCATACTCTATTCCCCCTCAAATTATTCTTAACCCGAAGTATATTTTAATTCTACTCCCGAAGTATTTTCTTGTCAATGATTTTCACTTATTAATATTTATTTTGTTTTACAAATTCTATTATTTCTAATTCACTCTCAATTTCAGCTTTAGCTGGATATGTTTTCTTAATCTTTTCAATTTCATTTAATATTTTGTTTGCTTCTTCTATATCTTTTTCAATTATAACAGCATAAGTATACATTAAACGTTTCCTTGTTATATAACAATTAGTTGCCTTAATATATTTTTTCAATTCTTTTGTATATAATTCATCAATTACATCTTGTCTACATTCACCTATTATCTCATAAAAAAGAAGCTCACAATTAATTTCATTCTTAAATAAGTTAATCAAATTAGGTGCGTCATTTAGTAAGTTTTCATAACATTCCTTTGCTTTATCAAATTCTTTTCTATCATGATAGTATGCTGCCTCTAAGCATTTCATACTACTAAATAATGAATTGCTTAAATCAACTTGTGAAGGTATTTCATACCACTTTCCTGGTATGTCTTTCATTCTTACTCCCTGATAAAGTAATCCGTTTACCCTAAGTTGAGTATAAAATGAATATCTTGCAAATTTATCTCTCTTGAGTGATAACAAATTATAACCATCATTAACAACCCCTGATACCTTCATTGGAATACCATTTGCAAGTAGATCATAAATTCCACTAATCGTAATAAAAATTAAAAATGTCCCAAGTAATTTAGGCATAGGGAATACTATATATAAAATTATACTTAAAAATGATATTAATACATTCATTAATATTCCACCTAAATTATAAAAAGCATACGGATAATCATATTCATTCCCTTTTGGTGGCATCATAAGGCATTGTCCTGCTGTTCCAACAATTTTATACTTTTTGATTACTATTTTACCATTTTCCTTTACAAAGGTTAATGTTCCAACTCTAAAAGATACAAATTCATACCCAGACCAAATTCCACAAATTAAATGTCCTAATTCATGTAATATTAATTGTAATATGAAAGCAATTATAATAAGCATAATACATATTAAATTTATAAAAATGCTGTTTCCTGAAGTTACCTTGCCTATAATTATACCTATTATTCCACCTATCCCAATAGCTAGTATAATAAAAACCATTTTCTTTAATACATTCTTAATTTTATTTTTTTGTAATTTTTTATTCAAATTTTACACTCCTAAAAATATCTCGTGTATTAAAACGCCAAGATAAGTATTTATAATAAAATTACATAAACAATATAATCTATATTGTTTCATATAGTACTATATTCTATTAACTTGTCTTAATACCTTCTTAAATTCAATTATTAAACTGATACCAACCCAAAATATTTATTATTTTACTCTTCTACAAAATTTAACTTGTGGCTGTCCACCTTTTTCTATAAATTTTTTTACTTTATACTTATATAAAATAGCAATTTACTGATATTTAACATTATCTATATAATAAATAATAGCTGATATTTTTAATATTTTAATATATGATTCCCGTATACTTTTTACATTCCTATTTCAGAAAAATACTATTTCCCAGTATTATACCCTATGCTTGTATGAATATAATCTTTCTTTGAAATACTACATTTATAATTTTATAATTCGTATTTCTATAAAAGGAGAACAAATGGTGAAAAAATCAATATATTTTCTTATACTAATATTATTTATGTCTATATTTTAAAATTATTATAAAGTTAATTTTAGTAAAAACATAACTTTCACTAATATACCAAATAATAAAATTATAACCTCAAATAAAAAAAATACATCTATCTCAATAATGTATACTGATAAAATAAATGGTGATTATGTTTCTACCTATGGTATATATGATATTAACTCAAATAAATTTAAGACCATTTACTCTAGAACAAATCATAGCTATTCTGATTTTGGTTTTCAGGACCTTTATTAAAGAATATCACCATCGTACATTAGGCACCTATAATTTAGCTAATTCTAAAATTGATATATGGCATAATGAAGATAATGATTCTACTATCTATACATTTTGTTATAATGAACTTAATAATAAAGTTTATACGATAGAACATTCATTAAAAGAATTTAGTACCACTCACTATCCTCATATTCCAAAGCATAAAATTATTCAATATACCGAAAATGGAATTAGGAAAAAAGAAATCTACTCTACAAACAAAAATATAAATGATATTTCTGTTAACAATGATGCAACTAAGATTTTATTTACTGCTGCTAATGTTGAAAATAGTGAATTTATAAATAAGTTCTATCTTTTAGATGTAAACTCATTACAAAAAGAGGTAATTCTAAATACAAAAGATAAGTTTACTAGAATAAAACTGCCTAAATTTTCACTAGATGAGAAAGGGTTCTACTTTTTAGGCTCAACACCTGATTCAAAAATTATTGAAGAGGTAGAAGGAACTCTTCCGATAACTGAAAATGCAATTTACTATTATGAATTTAAAACTAAAAATACATATAAAGTTTTTGAAATTCCTAATAATGTTATTAATATTTATAAATTAAACTAAAGCTCATAGACGTATTAAATACTTTTATACATTCTCTGTTTATTAAAAATTTTAGGTATGCTTTAACTTATTACACATAAAAAAAGCTATAAATATATCTCTTTTAATATATTTATAGCACTTATTCTATAATTAAATTATTCAGTAATAACCTCTTCAAATTCTCCAATGATTTCAAAACCTAATTTCTTATATACATTGATAGCTCCTAAGTTGTCCTTCTTTACATTTAAAACAAATTTTCTATTTTTCCTCTTGTTATCCATTATTAATTTAGTTATTACTTGTTTTGCTAATCCTTTATTTCTATACTCATAATGAGTTGTAACATTTCCTATCTGCATAACTCCCATTTCTTCTGAATTTGAAAATACTCCAGCTACTGATATAAGTTTATCCTTATCCCAAATTCCATAGAAAAATCCTTCTTTTAAATACTTTTCTTCTAACATATACTCTGGATGACTACTTTCAAATAGTTCTATTAATTTGTCTTTATCCTCATAATTAATTCTCACTATATTTTCACTTGCATTGTCAAAATTAAATTTATCCTCATTTAATTTCATATTATAAAATGAACATCTTGAATTAACGTGATTTACATTCTTCAAAAGTTTATATGAACCTATATTTAAATGACTATATAAATTACTAGGTAAAAAAACGATTAACTTTTCTAATAAGATTTCTTGATACTTATCTTCTTTACAATATGAAGTTGCTAATAAAATAGGTTCACCATATTTTATTATAAAAATCGCCATAGCAATTACTTTATCACCTTCATATAATCCATAAAATTGACTATATTCCCAAAAGTCTTTTTCTATGTTACTACAATGATACATAAAATTTGATATATTTTTATCCTCTAAATACTTTTTTACTTCTTCCTTATTGTGAATTATTTTTACTTCCATATAATCGCCCCACTTTTAAAGTTATCACTTATCTATCTGTTTTTTATTTAGTCCAATCTTCAATGATTTTTATATGCTTATTGCTTGCATCTAACTCTATAATACATCCAATAGGCAAAGTAATCATAGGATGAGTATGACAACAATCAAAATCTGCTATGAAAGGAAGTTTTTTATCTCCTAATACTTCTAAAAGTATTTCATATGGTTTTCTGCCTGTTCCTAAATCATCAAAAAGTTCATGCTTTCCAAGTATTATTCCTGATACCTTATCAAAAACTCCACTTAGCTTAAGTAATGAAAAACTTCTTTCTATTGTAGATGCATCTTTTAAGGAATCTTCTATAAAAAGTATGTCCCCATTCTTTATTTCAGGCATATATTCAGTTCCCCATATCCCCTGCATAGTATTTAAATTTCCACCTATTACTCTTCCTCTAACAACACCATCATAAACTGTTATCCATTCATTTTTTCTTTGTTCCTTACTTCTATCTTGAGTTTCCCAATTAATATATTCATCAGTCCAATATTTAGGTTTATCTATCTCATAAGGAAAAAGTCTTTCTTCTTCAACTATCTCTTGAAAACACTTATAAGTTTCACTTACAAATGGCTCTAACTCTCCAAAAGATGCTACTAGCGCTGGTCCATAGTATGTGTTTATTCCTGTTTTTGCATATATAGCAAGCAAAATTGCTGTAACATCTGAATAACCAATAATTATTTTAGGATCTTTTTTAAAGGCTTCATAATCTATATATGGAAGAATTGAATTTGAATTCATTCCACCTATAGTAGACATTATACATTTGACATCTTTATTTCTAATAAGATCATTTAATTCTTCAGCTCTTTCCTTAATACTTCCTGATCTATAGAAATCAGCTTTTCCTGTTAAGCTTCCTTCTATTATTTCAAACCCCTTATTTTCCAAATATTTCTTTGCCCTTTTAAACCTATTAGGTGATTTACATGTTATTGGTGATGATGGCGAAAATATCCCAATTGAGTCCTCACTCTTTAAAATTATTATATAAAATGCCCCCTTTAAATTTATAATCTAGTTACTTCCATTCCTTTTAAAGTATCGTATATCATCTTCTCTACCATATTTAAATAATTCTCATCATGCGAAATACTTTTTTTAGCTATTAATACAGATATGCCATGAACTAAGCTCCACATAATTAATATTTTTTCTACAAATAAATCTTCATTCATATTTATTTCTTTTAAATATTCATCTGCACTTTCTTTGAAAACATTAAATGCTGTATTATTATTTTCACCTATTTTATCCTCTTCAATATTTATTGAAGATTTATCATCTGATAAAAACATAAACTTTAAATATTCTGGATTTTCCACCATAAATTTCACATAAGCCTTCCCTATTTCAGCTATTTAAATTTTGGGATTATCAGAATACAAATCTCTTACTTCAGCTAATGCTAAGTAGAAGCTTTTCCAAACCTCTTTTATTATCTCATCAATGAGTTCCTCTTTATCTTTAAAATGTTTATATGGTGCATTATGACTTACACCACACATGCTAGCAACCTTCCTTAGTGAAAAACCATCAACACCTTCTTTATTTAATAGCAATAATCCATTCTCTATAAGTTTTTGATTTAAATCACCATGGTGATACTTATCCTTAATCACTAATATTTCATCCCAAAGTTTTACAATTTTTAGAATTTCTTTATACAAATTATAACATTTAATGTTGACATTGAAAACTTATTTATATATAAGTCATATTAAAGCATTAATTGTTTTGAAAATGTCTTTATTTATAAAAAAGGCTAATATATTTCAAAAATGTTCACTCTAATGGTAACATTCTCTTCTAAGAATATATAATATTTTTATTAATAATGGATAAGCTAATATAGAAGTTTTATTGACTTATGAGGAGGATTTAATTATGAAAGATATGCATTCTATTAACCAAAAGAAAAGACAAAATCCTAGTTCAATAACTAATAATTACGCTGCAAAAATTAAGAATAAGCAAAATCAAAGTACTCCTTATGGTGACAATGATCCATCTTCTCGCACAGATTTTAAATAAGAACTAGAATTTTAAAACAAATTTCAAGTTTTATCCTATTAAAAATAGAACCTATCTTTAAATTATAAAAATTTTAAAATAGGTTCTTCTTTTATATTATTAGTTTTTTATTCTATATTTCATCTATTTTCAAGTAATGTATTTAACTTAATATCTTCATCAATTAAATTATCTTTATATTTATTCTTTAATTTCAAAAGATATATGTCATTATGAATATGTTCAGAAACAACTGAAGCTAAAAGCAAATTATCTGTAAATGTACCTAAGAACTCTTCTCTATGAGGTCCTCTATCTGCAATTAATGTTTTCTTGCAATCTACAACCATCATTATTCTTGTTTCTTTTCCCCCACAATTAGCATTATTATGAGTATATATTTCTACTGGTAAATTATCAGAATTTACTTTAGCAAAGGAAAATATAATTATTCTAACGCCCCTTTTCTTAAGATTAATAAACTCTTTCAAAAACATTTGTAAATCTAAATCGGTATTTATATATACTTCTTTTTTTGCTGTTAATAATAATTCCTTAGCTTTTGAAATAATATTATCATATCCAGCTATATTCAAATACCTTTCTTCAGAATCTGAATACTTTAATTGTTGCAGTTTTTCTTCTAACAAATCTGCTGTTTGAACAATTTCATTTTTCATCTTATTTATTAATACTTTAGGATTTTCTGCCTTATATATTTGAGAATCTCCAGGCAATGAAAATACAATACCCTTTTTATATAAATTATCCAAAGCTCCATAAACTGAGGAACGTGACATGTTTAAATTCTTAGCAATTTGATAACCATTTAAACTTGAATTTTGAAGTAAATTAACATATACTGATGCTTCTGTTTTTGAAAAATTCATTTTCTCTAATAAACATAATATTTCCTCCACACCTATTCTCCTCTCTATATTAAATAATCTATTTTACACTATTTACTACGAACTTCCTTATTATTTTACCAATATAAACCTTCAAATTCCATAATCTTTTATTTTACACTTTTGAATATATATTTTATTTACATCCTTATTAATAAACAAAAGATATAAGTTCTATATAGGCAAATCTTTATTATTAAATATATATAGTCCCTCATCTTTTAAAAATATATCTAAATTTCGAATTAATTCATCTAATTCTAATAATATTTTTGGATTCTTTAATACCGAATAATTTAAAATATTATCAATATTTTTTTCTATATCTACTGGTACTTTTAAATTTTTATCTTTAATAATCTTAATAATTTTTTTCTCTCCGGGATGTGGTATTTCATTTACCGCAAATATAATATCAAAATAGCTAGCAAATAGCGCTGAAACTCTATGATTTATACTTATAAAATCAGCTCTTTTTAAAGCTTTCTCTATTTGATAATAATATGCGGGCATTTGAAGCTTTAATAAAGGATAATTCTTTTTTATTATGTTTTTCTTTAATTCATTAGGGTACTTTATATTGTATTTATCTTGTAGTTTTTTTAATTCTCCTTGCTTATCATAAAGTATAATTGAATTTATAAAGTTAGCCCAAAAACAAGTAGTATATCCTGCATCTGCTTCAAATTTTATTACAGTTCTACTTAATGTATCATTAATCCACTGTAAATTTCTATATATAATTTCTATTGGAATATTATCATCTTTTAAAAATCCATCATCTTCAATTTCCCAAAATGTATTATTAACCTCCATATAATCACAATATTTATTAATAATTAATTTTCTTTTTTCTACTGATATTTCTTTAGTTGAATAAACATATATATCATAGTCTGAATCTGTATCATTAGTTTTCATTGCATGTGATCCGGCTAATAATATTCCCTCTACTTCTTCTATTTTTGAAAACTCAATAATCATTTCTTTTACATTAATATTCATAAATGCTCACTCCTAATATAGTTAAAATAACATTTTCAAATTACTTGTTCTATACTAACCTTTGAATTTGATTCTGTTAGATTCCTCATCCATCTTCTTGAATACATTATCTTAAGACCAACAATAAATCTTACAAGTTCTTCTCCTGAAATTATTAAATAAACCCACTGAATTGGTAACTTCAAAACAAAGGCTGAAAAAAATCCAATAGGCACTCCAATTCCCCATGTTCCAAGCATGTCTAAATAAAGTGTATACTTAGTTTTTCCTCCACTTCTTAAAATTCCACCACCTATAATCATATTTGACACTTTAATCCATAAAACTATACTAAACATAACTAATAACTTAAATGTACATTCTTTTAAATCACTAGCTATATTAAACACTGAAATATATAAATTTGAACAAGCTACTAATAAAACTCCAAAAACTACTGATCCAATAATTCCTAATCTAACAAATTTTTTCGAATATTTAAATGCAAGCTCATTTTCTCCTACTCCAAGCTTATTTCCTATTATAATTCCAGCAGCGCTACTCACACCTGAAAACAAACCTATACTTAAGCTTTGAATCGGATAAGTCAATGTCATAGAAGCGACTTCTGCTGTACCCATTCTTCCATATACAATTGAATACATTGTCTCCCCTAAAGCCCACATGAATTCATTTATTAATAATGGTATAGCTATAATAAATATTTTTTTCATAAACTCAAATGAAACATTGCTAATATCCTTCAATTTATAAGCTCCTGGATATTTATTAATATACGTGAAAGCTATAAGTAGTACAGCCTCTAAAAATCTAGTAATAGTTGTAGCATATGCTGTCCCTAAAAACCCCATTGTAGGTAAACCAATTTTCCCAAATATAAGAATATAATTTAATAGTGTGTTTAATATTACTGCAAATACTCCTGCATACATCGGAGATTTAATATGTTCTGTACTTCTTAGAATTGATGCATAAATCGTAATTAGTAACATGGGTACATACGAAATAGCGTTAATTATAAGATATTCGCTTCCTAATTTAATTATATTACTATCTTTTGTATAAAAACCTAAAACTTGTTTTGAAAAGCTTAGTGAAATTATAGAAAATATTAATGTTATAATCATTCCAAATATTAAATTTCCTGCAAATACATTTGTTATATTTTTATTATCTTTTTTCCCCCAGTATTGAGATACCATAATAGATGTTGTTGCACCAATTGCCGTTAAAGTTACTAAAAAAACAAATGGAAATCTTGATCCTAGTCCAACAGCTGCAATTGCTTCTTGCCCAAGCTGACCTACCATAAATTGATCAATAACACTTAACGAAGCTTGAAATAAACTTTGAGTCGATACTGGTATTGCTATCTGTAATATAGCATTATAATAAGATTTTTTACTATAATATTTTTTATTCATGATACACCCCTTATATTAATACTTTAATATAATTTATATAAACCGCTCGTATTTAGTAGTACATTATGTACTACTAATATATTTTTATAGTAATACCTTTTTTTACTAATGTCAATATTATTAATAAACTTTATTCATCTACATATTTACTATAAAATAACGATAATAATATTAAGGAGGTGATATATATGGATATAGGTGCTTTATCAGTTTCCATGCATCAATCTGCATTACAAGATGCCGTAGGAATTAGCCTACTTAAAATGTCTATGGATACAGGCAAAGAAAATGCTAATAATATGACTAAAATGATTGAAACATGTGCTATAGATCCTAATCGTGGTCAATTATTAGATGTGAAAGTATAAAATAACATCTATATGAATTTAATTCTAATAACTTAAAATATTAATATAAATTAATTTGCAAATATTATTAATTTTCTACTATACAAAAGTTTATGGGCTTACTAAATCATTAGTAAGCCTATATTCTATTAAACTTCAAAATAATTTATTCATCTAAATTTCTATAATATTTTATTGTTACTTGTAGATAATATTTAATGATAATAATTTTGGAGGAATTTATATGGGTAAAAAAGATGAATTTTTAGATAATATAAAAAACGGAAAATCATTAAAAACTTCTTTAATTGTAAACAAAATAATTTTTAATGATTCTAATAAAGTTGTTTGTATATTAGCTGACAAAACAGGTGATATAAAAGCAACCCTCTCTAATAAAGATGGAAATATAAAAGAAGGTACTGTGATTTATGTTGAAGGAGTCAAAGATTCGAATCTGGAAATTAAAAAGTATGAAATCCTATCTGACTATAAAATAGAGGATTATCTCCCTATAGTTAAAAGACCTATAGAAGATATTATGAACGAAATTGATTTACTTACTAAAAAATATATATTTTCTAGAGAAGGTAAAGCATTAAATGATTATTTCTTTAAAGATGAAACTTTTTTAGAAAAATTTAAGAAAGGTATAGGTGGCGTATCTATGCACCATAATTACATAGGTGGTCTTGCAGAACATACACTTGGAGTTATGTATTTAACTTCTGTTCTTTGTGAAAGATATGAATGTAAAAGAACTGAAACAGCAGTTCTTGGTGCAAAACTTCATGATATCGGCAAAATATACGAGCTTGATTCTAATGGTTCTTTTAAATATACATTACGTGGAGAAATGGAAGGTCATATAGTTATTGGAGTTCAACTAATAGATAGAGCTATTAACGAAAATCCAAGTTTTTATTCTGATGATTTTGTTAATAGAATAAAAGGCTGCATTGTTCAACATCACGGTAAGCTCGAATACGGCTCTCCTAGAAATATGAAAATGGAAGAATCCTTTATAATAAATCTTGCTGATAATCTTGACGCTACTATGAATAAAATTAATCAAATAAAATCAAAAACTCTTGAAAATGGTTGGTCTGAATATGATAAGAAATTAGAAACTAGACTTTATTTATAGAATCCTTATAAGCTTTAGGAAAAGGAGAATAATTTTTCTGTTTCAAAACATTTTCCAAGTCATCAAAAATTATTCTCTTTTCCCTTATATGTTATAAGAGAATTTAAATATATGATAATTATTAAAACCATTTTTAATCAGCTATTTTTAAACTTCAATTTTATCTATTATATCATCTATTTCTTTCTTTGCTTTTTCAATTGCAGCTATCATATCTTTTTCAGTATAACCTGTTCCATCTACTAGTAGCTTTTGGAAATTTTTAATTCCCATAAAATTCATTATGTCCTCTATATAGTTTAACCCTTTATTAGCCATTGGACCAAACATCCATGGAATATTTCCGCCTGAAGATTGTACGTATACTACGGCTCTCTTTTTATCGTCTAGTAATCCTTTTGGTTTTCCACCAGCAAAGCTTACTGTTTTATCCACTTGAACTATACAATCTATATATTCTTTTAATGGTGCTGGAAATGATAAACTCCACATTGGTGCTGCTATTACACATACATCTGTTTCTATAAATTGATTACATAAGCACATAATTCTATCAACTTCTTTTTTTTCTTCTGCTGATAAGCCTTGAGTATTATCTTTATTTATTGCATCATTTCTATTTTCAAAATATTGATATTTTAATCTTGGTATATGATCTTTATATAAGTCTAATTCTTCTAATTGAAATTCTGGATATTTAGTTATAAACCTATTAACAAATTCTCTTCCCACAGTTTTACTTGAAGATAGATTTTCTGGCTTTGAATTAACGGTAATATATAATAGCTTTTTCAAATCTAACAACTCCTTCATTTTTAATATAATTTATTACTTTCCTAACTAAAATTATTATATCTATATTATTTATTCCCAAATTTGAAATTTATATTTTAATTATTTTTAGTAACAATATATATTTGCCCATCAGCTTGAACACCAAAAAAAACTACATCCTTAATATTATTAATATTTCTTATTTTCAATTGTTCAAAAATCCAATTCTCATCTTTTTTAACTTGCCTTAAATGTGATGATAATATTTTTCCATCTAGAACAAGTTCAGCCATTATACCAGTTTTAGCTTTTTTAATATTCATATCACTTACAGTTAATTCACTCTTCTCTGCCTTTTTCAAAACACTAAGTGTTCCATTAGGTTCTAATATTGCTATTTCAACATCAGTAATATAAAAAATATCCTTATCTCTAAGCTGCATTAATAAATCTCCAATATTATACCTAGCTTTTTTCATATTTTTATAAATAACTTTACCCTTATCTATAATCAATAATGGCTCACTGTCTACCCATAATCTTATTTTAATATTTTTCAAATTAACTTCTGAAATTAATATTGTAAGAACACTCCATATAAAAACAGCAAACATTCCATCCAGCATATCTACATTAGGATCTATAGCAGCTTCACCAGCAATAGATCCAATTGTTATTCCAACAATATAATCAAAATATGTTAACTGAGATATTTGTTTTCTCCCCATAATCCTTGCTAAAAAAAGTAGTATAAAATAAGTGCTAACTGCTCTAAAAATTATACTTTTATATGACATAACTTAGACTCCTCCTTAGCAATTATTATTTATATTCTTTACTAATTATATTATTTTATTTATTAATTTTATTTAATTTAATATTCCTTATAGCTTTAAATCGTCTCCTTTAAAATACTTGCTTTATTTCTAAGCTAATGCTTAAATAATAAATAGGTATTTCTAATTTTTTAAAATATATTAGGAGAATTTTTAAATGTCAAATTTTAAATTATTTCTAAAAAATAATTTTATATTAATAATCTGTATAGCACTATTTATCATACTTACCAAAGGAATGTGTATTATAAAAGCTATAACAGGCATACCATGCCCTGGCTGTGGACTTACAAGAGCTCACTTGGCTTTATTAAGATTAGATTTTAAGACTGCTTTTCATTATCATCCACTTTTCTTTATAGTTATTCCATTTATAATTTTTTTAATAAGTGCAGACAAGCCTTTATTAGGTAGTAAACGAAATGAACTATTTTTATATACTTTAATTGCTAGCTTATTTATAGGTGTGTATATTTATAGAATGTATACTTTATTTCCTACTACAGCTCCTATGAATGTTGATGATAATTCTATTTCTATGGAACTTCTAAAACTTATAAAATTAATAATTTAATTGATTTATAGCATTATTAATTTTATAATTAATGTAAACATTTTTTTATCAAATAAAATAATAATTCAAAATAAATTTTAACTAAGGAAGGAGACAACTATGTTTTCAGCTAATTACTTTATAGAAAAACTTGACATGATTAAACATCCAGAAGGAGGATATTATAAAGAGAGTTTTGCATCCTCTGAAAATATTACTTCTAATGATTTAAGAACAAAATTTGAAGGTGAAAGAATTCTTTGGACCAGTATATACTTTTTACTTAGAGATGGTGAAGTTTCTAATTTTCATCGTCTTAAATCAGATGAAATGTGGTACTATCACTCAGGTTCTGCTCTTACAATTTATATGATAAGTCCAGAAGGCGAACTTACTACAGCGCAACTTGGTTTAGATATTGAAAAAGGTGAAGTCCCTCAATTTCTAGTTCCTAAGAATTATATCTTTGGTTCTGCTATGAATAACCCTGGATATGCATTAGTTGGCTGTATGGTTTCACCAGGATTTGAATTTAAAGATTTTGAACTTTTTGAAAGAAATAATCTTTTAAATGACTATCCTGAACATAAAGATATTATATTGAAGCTTACAAGAGAATAAAAAACATGTAACTTTTCTTACTTAATATATATTCCTTATTCGTGTTTTAAAATTTTCTATAAAATATCTCGATTTTAGAATACAAAAAGCCTTGGTTATTGATATACTTCCCTTATGGTGGACAGTTTAAATAATAAAAACTGTTACTAAGGGATTAGCACATCATATTCCAAGGCTTTTACTAGTTTATTTATTTATTTCTTATTCTTCTAGTATAGCTACTAAATTCTCATCCTGAGCTTTTAATACTTTAAATGATATTAAAGCAATAGTAGTTAATATGGCAGCTGAGACCACAAATATATAAAAAGTTATCACTTTATCAAATAAAACTCCATAAATTACTTGTCCAAAAGGCATAGCTATTATTGCAATAGTTCCACCAGTGGCCATAACCCTACCTAACATATTGTTAGGTGTTAATTTCTGCATCATAGTTCCCATAGATATATTTATAAAAGTTGCTATTATAGTAAATGTAGTAAGTATTAATAAAAATAATATCCACGTAACAAATAAGTTGTTTACAACACTTATGATATTACTATTTACTACTATCCCCACAAGGAATAATAAAATTCCACAACCCAATATAACTAAACTAAATAATCTTTCAAGACTTATTTTTTTAGCTATCATAGGTGATAATAAAGCACCTATTAATGAGCCAAATACCATAGCTGTTTCAGTTAATCCAAACTGCATATCTGATATTTTAAGTACTATTTTACATATAAAAGGTATCCCTACACTCATAGAACCTCCAAGAACACCATTTATAAAAAAACAAAAAATCATAATATATTTCAAAAAGTTATTTCCTACTATAAAATCAAACCCTATTTTAAAATCATTAAAAAATTCTTTATAAACATTCCCCTCCAACTTTTTAACTTCAGTCTTAAGATTAATCATAGCTTCCATAATAGATGCTATGATAAAGCTTATAGCATTCAAAAGTAATATAATCTTTATTCCAAATATCCCATATATGGCGGCCGCTATAGCTGGAGCTATTAGTCCACCTAATGTAGTTACTGTACTATCTATAGAATTTGCCTTAACTAAAAGTTCTTTTTCTACTAAGCTTGGTATAGCTGCTCCTGCTGCAGGGTTATAAAGTGCCTGACATATAGATCCTAAAATAACTGCTATATAAATATGTGTTAAATTTATAGTCGATATAAATGCTATTACTGATAAAGTAGTAAATAAAATAGCCATTGCACTATCAATATATACCATGATTTTCTTTCTATCTAACCAGTCTGCTAAAACTCCACAAACAGGCGTTAAAATAATTTGAGGTATAATACCTACTATAAGAATGGATGCAAATTTACTTCCAGAACCAGTTATAGTTAAAACATATAATGCAAAAGCGAAACTGTTCATTCTTGTTCCTATAAATGATATAACTTTACCTATTATAAGTAAAATAAAGTCCTTGTTTTTAATTAAATTCTTTTCCATTTTACCCCCAAATAAAACCAAATTATCCCATGTTGTAAATAATTATAGCATACTTTAATATAAGAATCATCTATTTATTAACTCTAAACCAATAATACCTACGCAATAAAATCATAAGTTTCTTTTAGATTCTTTAAATTAATATATATTATAGTTGTGGCTATTACTATTACTTGTCCTAATAAAGAAGAAATTAATGAACCTATTATTATTATAGGTGAAAAACTTACAACTAGAACATTCATCCCCATAGTTATTAATATCTCTATAAGGCAAATAATAATCCCTAGTAAAAAGAGTTTTACAAACACATCCCATTTTTCTCCATCTAGTAAGTTTTTACTTTTCTGCAATGATTTTAATGCCTCACTATTTTCTAAAACTATAAATTGTAAAGATAAACTTAAAGCTATACATGCTATTATACCAGGTATTATAAGTAAAAATGTAAAAACTGCTATTATTATAATACCTAATATACTAGCTATTATTGTAGAAACACTTTTAGGTAATGTATCTCTTATAGCCTTCTCCCACCCTATTTTGTTTCCTTTTATACTTTCGCTAACTAATTTTATTATAGCCATTGAGCCTATTGAAACAAATAACATTGTTAAAAAACTCACAAAACCTCCATTGTAACTTTTAAAAATACTATCATGTATAACATCCTTTTCTTCCATAAAATTAGCTATAGCAGTTGGTATCCCAAAAACCAAAGTTATTAAAAATATATCCTTTATATTTCTAAAAAATTCTTTAAAACTTAAAAATATTATTTCATCTACTTTAATCCTTCTATTAACTAAATCAATCATTTTTTTCCCCTCCAAAAACTAATTGTTTTATTTCTTTTAATGTATTTATTATATCATAATAAGTTATTATATACCATATTATTTCGCAAGATATACCATTTACCTTGTGAACTATACACTTTATCTTCTTAAATGTCGTTTAAGAAAGGTTTAAATTCTTAGATTTAATTATTCTAGATAAAAAAATTAAGCCATATTAAAAATATAGCTTAATTTATATAACTCATCTAATATACTAATTGTTACTTTATTCAATTAGTATTTAGTTTATTATTCCTCTACAATTCAAACTTTGGTATAAATAAACTTACACCCAAAGCTTCTTCCTTTAATTCAGTTTTTATATACCCTTTATGTAAATTCATTATTTCCTTAGTTATAGAAAGGCCTAATCCACTACCCTCTACACCTCTAGATTTATCTATTTTATATAATCTTTCAAAAATTTTAGTAGCTTCATCCTTACTCATTTTCTGCTTAGGAATATTAATAACTTCTATAATTACATAATTTAATTTATTTATATTTTTTGCTTTTAAATTTATTTGAACTACAGTTCCTCTTTTTGAATACTTATAAGCATTTGATATTAAGTTATTTATAGCCCTCTCTAAAAGCTCCCCATCACCATTTATATAATAAGCTTCTTCTGATAAAGACAACTTCAACTCTAACTCTTTTTCTGAAAATCTATCTTTTTCTTCAAAGAAAATTTGTCTTAGTATTTCTTGTGCATATATATTGGTAAAATTTAAACCTACATCATTAGACGATAATTTTGAATAGTCAAAAAAATCGTCTAATAACCCCTTTAGATATACACTCTTCCTATTTATTATACTTAAATAACTATTAAGCTCCTCTATTGAATTATATTTTTTCTCTTCTATAGTTTTCAAATAGCCTAAAATAGTAGTTAAAGGGGTTCTTAAATCATGAGAAATATTAGTTATAAATTCTTTCTTTTTAGAATCCTCTTCCTCTAACTGAACTGCCATAAAATTTATAGCTTCTGCTAATTCTCTAAGTTCATTTCTATATTTTAAAGGAACTCTTTCAGAAAAATTTCCTCCAGCTATTACTTTTATAGACTTGTTCATTTTAGAAATATAGGAAACTCTTCCCCAAATCAATATGCAAAATATAGCTATTGCTATAATTAATATTAATAATACAGCTGGTAAATCTCCGCCACCTCCAGCATACTGCATCAAATCATAAAACAAATATTTTTCATCATCTATTTTTATAATACCTTGTCCCCTAAATCTCTTTCTATCATAATTCTCACCAACTTCATATATATTTATTTCTTTCAAATTTGATATATCTATACTGCTAATGTTTCTATGGGTACCATATAAAACATTTCCCTTATAATCTAAAACGTATAAATCACCATTCCCACCATTCATATTAAGCATTTCGTTAAGTCTATGCTCATCAAGTGTTTGCTTTTCAAGATTCTTTTTCAGCTTTTTTACTACTTCTTTAGCATTTTCTTCTCTATCTCTTTGAATTTCTCCTTCTGATCTATTTGTTTTAATAGTTTCTGCCATGAAAATACCAATAAAAAATGAAAGCGCAATAGATATTATCACAAAAATTACAATTTCACCTTTTAATTTAAATATCTTTTTCTTAAATATCTTTTTCAACTTTATAGCCTACTCCCCATACAGTTTTTATATATTTCCCTTCTTTTGCATTATCACCTAGTTTTTCTCTCAAATTTCTTATATGAGTTAATATAGAATTATCATTTTCTATAAAAGTTTCTCCCCATAAATTTTCATATATAAGCTTTGTTGAATACACACGGCCCTTATTTGATGCTAGAAGGCATAGAATCTCAAATTCCTTTTTAGTAAGCTTTAAATCTTCACCTAACTTTAAAACTCTAAATTCATCCCTAATTATCTCTAAATCTTTAATTATAATCTTGTCCTCATTTTCAATCTTATTATTTGCTATACTATTTATTCTCTTTAAAACAGCTCTTATTCTAAATGTAAGCTCAGTCAGATCAAAAGGCTTTACTACATAGTCATCACAACCCTTCATAAAGCCTAATACTTTATCCATTTGTTCACCTTTAGCAGTTAATAATATTACAGGAATATTAGAAAAATCTCTAAGTTTTGAAAGCATAGTATATCCATCCATATTTGGCATCATTACATCTAATAAAATTATCTTAGGCATAAACCCCGTTACGCTTTTTAACCCTTCTATTCCATCATGTGCTATTTCTATCTCGTATCCTTCCTTTGTTAAGTAATTCTTAAGCATAAAAGCTATATCCTTATCATCATCTACTACTAATATTTTCTCCATTTACTAAACTCCTCTATCTATAACATAGCCACTTTCTTACCTATTGAAAGTGGCTATATTAGCTTAAACCATTAATTCTCTTTTATTTATCATATTTCCATTATAACACATATAATATTTATTTTATTAAGTTGAATTCTAAATCTTTAATTTAATTAGTATTCAAATTTTAGTTTTTTAATTTAAATCTATTCTATAAAAACATTAATATAAATTAATATTAATGAGTATTTATTATAGCTATTCCTCCCTTAATATAGTATAACTTTTATTATTATTAAGCTTATTTATAGGAAATAAAAAACTAATTATACCTAAAACAAATGAAATTATTATTATTAATCCAAACATTTGAATAGAAATGTTTGAAGTAACGCCCATAAAACCTTTAAGTATAGAATTTATAATTAAATTATATAAAGTAGTGGCCATTATAACACTTGCTAACATTACAATAAAAAATTTAATTATTTCATGTTTTATATTAAACCTTCTTCCGATTCCTAAAGCTCTAATTATAGTTTCATCTCTTTCTTCTCCCATATAACTCATAAAACCCATATTTATATTGAAAAGTAAGCTAGAAAATATAGCTATAAAGCATAACCCTTTAAATAATTTTAAAAACTCCTTAGCAACTTCTGCAAAGCTTTCTCCAACTATCCCTATATGCATTACACATGATTTTTTAATTTTATTTGTCCATTGATCATTATTTGCTTTTACTATATAACCTATATCATTAGTTTCTCTAACAAAATCTGTGATTATCTTATGCGAATCTATTTTACCACCATCATAAATTCCTTTAATCTTAATGTCTACATTTCCTTGTTCTGTTTCTATATTTAATATCTCTCCAAACTTTACTCCTGTCTCTCTTATAAATTCTTGACTTACTAGACAGCCCCCCTTTTCACCTTCATATATATCATTACCTTCTAGAATCTTAAACTTTGTTCCATATTCATTTTCTTTTATTTGAGCTATTGTAGCACTTCTAAATTTTACACCCTTATTAAGTACCTTTCCCTCATATTCATATAACTTTGAATATCCAGATATATTAGCATCATTTTTTAGTATACTATCTATATTCTCACCTTCTTGAGGTCCTATCATATAATTATAAGGTAAGGTTGAATCCACAGACTTATTAAATGCATCTCTAATAGTTTTATCCATATTAAACCCTATTAATATAAGAAATAAGGTTAAGGTTATACTTAAAATTACTAATACAAAAGACGAAAAATTCTTTTTTATAGTTTTTATACTATAAATCCAAAAAGTGTTTCTAAAAGGAACTAATTGTAGTAGCTTAAGAATAATTGAAATAGCCACAAAAAATATAAGTATAAATAGCAGAATTCCAATACTAGATAAAGCAGATGAAATTTGACCTATAAAGATAGCATATACTATAAGCATTACTGGAATTAACAGAATTGTAATTTTAGCTGTTCTCTTTATATATTTTTTAACAAGAGTTTGATCCTCCCTTATTATTGATAATGGCTGTATAGCATTTGATGTTAATAAAGCTACATTAAGTATTATTAAAAACATAAATACATTAAATAAACTTCCTTTAAGAATTATAGGTAATTTATCATTTAAGGTACATAAATCCTCAATATTATTTATCCTTAAAAATACCTTTGAAAAATAAATCGAAGAAATAGATGCTAATATTAAAGGTAACCCAACTATAATTCCTAACTCTACCTTCATAGACCTTTTCAAAATCTTAGAAGAAACATTTAGCATTTTAAGTATCGCAATATCCCTTTTTCTTTTTATTAATAACATAATAGTTGTACTTATTATACCTAAAGCTGAAAGTATATATGATAATGTTGTAACAATAGAAAGCACTGCAACTTCTCTACTTATCTCACCTTTAACCTCCTTTCGTCTCTCATCAAGTGTAGTATATTCATAACCATTCTCAACATTTCTAAGCTTTTCACTTAAAGCTTTATACTCTTTTCCATTTATAATAACCATTCCATTTTTAGTTACAAGATTTTTATCCTTCTCCAGGCTCTCTTTATTTCTACCTAATTTCCCATAGCCAAGAATTTCAGAATCCTTATCTACACCTGAAGCCAATGTTTCTATAGCCTTAACCGTATACTCCCTTTTTCCAGTTATACTGGCGTTTACATTAATCTTATCCCCTACCTTTATATTTAAATTCTTAGCTATTCTACTACATAATACAGCTTCATTTTCTTTAAGATTATAATCATTTTCAGAATTTTTATTGTAACTCTTTCCATCTACAATTATTGAACCAACTACCTTTTTGCCAGAATCCAAATAGAAAAAGCCTGTTTCAACATCCTTACTTTTCACTTCAAAGCCTTTATCTATTGCATCCTTAATCACTTCATTAAACTCATTAGATAAATATCTTGTTCTAATTTTTAAGTCCCCACCATTTAAAAGTCTTATATTGCTTTCCATATATCTTTTGTGACTTTCTGCTATTTGAGGAACCATTAATGATACTAGTACTGCTATGAATATAGATAGTGCTGTAAAACTTAAAAGTATTTTTTCTTTTTTAAATTTTCTAAAATTATATAACTTTAGAATCTCTCTTAATTTCATCTATAACACCATCCCTTAAATAAAGCCTTCTCTCACCTAATCTTCCTATATTTTCATCATGAGTTACTATAACTAATGCACACTGTGTTTCCTCTCTTATATTAAGTAAAATATTAATAACATTACTTCCATTTTCAGAATCTAATGCACCTGTTGGTTCATCACATAAAAGAATTGATGGCTTATTTACTAAGGCCCTAACAATAGCTACTCTCTGTGCTTCTCCCCCTGATAATGAACTTATGCTTGCCTTTTTCTTATCACTTAATCCTACCATTTTTAAAAGTTCTTCCGCTTTTCTAACCTTTTCTTTGTGGCCTTCCTTAGAGTTCATAACTATTACAAGATTTTCTACTGGTGTAAGTGAACTTATTAAATTTGGATTTTGAAATATTAATCCTATGTTATTTCTCCTTAACCCCTCTAAAGTTTTTTCATTTTGAAAATCTACTTTTTTATTTTGAAAAAATATTTCTCCTGAAGTCGGTTCGCTTAAAAGTGCTAAACTATATAAAAGTGTAGATTTCCCACCACCAGATGGTCCCATTATAGTTATTAGATCTCCTTTATTAACCTCTAAATCTATTCCTTTTAAAACTTTTTGTATCTGATTTCCTTGTTTGAATTCTTTCGATAAATTTCTTATTGAAAACATAAAATCCTCTCCCTCCAATATTAATTGTAAGAGAAAGAATTTTATTTTTTATACATTAAATATAAAGAAAAAATAAAGATTAAGTGAAAATCTAAACCTTTACCTAATTATTTGAACTTACCCTGATGGATTCCCATTATGAATGCTAACTCATTTTTTTATTTTTGCTACCTTATACCATAAAGGGCATAATAATATTACTGACATTACTACAGAAATCATATAAATAATTATCTCTAAGCTATTAAATGATACATCTGTTAATATTCTAATACCAAAACCTAATGATAAAACTATAATGCTTGCTGTAAATATAACAGTAAACCAACTTATTTCATTGATTTTTTTACAATTTTGGCACTTTACTGGTTGAGAAGTTAAAACAGATATTCTAAGTTCCCTATTCTCTAATGTTTTTCCACAATGAACACACTTTGCCATGTACCTCACCTCATCCTAATATATTAATTCTGTTACCACTTCCTAGATGCTCCAAAATCACTAAATATTCTACTATTAATATATTATTCAAATTTGTATTTATTGTGTAATTATGATAATAAAAAGACTACCTTCTATAATTTACTTATGTCAAAAAAGAGAGCTTTTCTTTAATCCAAGCTCTCTTTTTCCATTACCTCTTCTATACTTTGACCTATTAATTTTATTCCTTCTGTTATTTCTTCATCTGAAAGCCTTGAAAATCCTATTCTAAAAGTATTTCTTCCACTTCCATCTAAATAAAATATATCTCCTGGAGTAAATACAACTCCTTTTTCATAAGATTTATCTAAAACCTTTCTAGCATTTATGTCCTTTAATTTTATGAAAAGATGTAACCCTCCTTCGCCAAAAACCTCTTCATAAGGTATATACTCTTTAACTTTAGCTAAAGTAAATTCATATTTCTCCTTATAGTGCTTTCGTGCTTTTTTTATATATTTCGAAAAAACTCCACTATTTAAATATTCATAAAATATGGCTTGATCTAAAAATGAACAGTGAATTGTTCTCCCCCTCTTAACACTTTCAAGTGTTGATATCAAACTCTTATCCCCTAAAATAAATCCTAATCTTATACCTGGAAATAATATTTTTGAAAAACTTCCTATATAAATTATACTATTTCCATCTCCTTCTAACGCTACAAGAGGGAGTACATGAGAACTTGAATATAACAGTTCTTCATTAAATCCATCCTCTATTATTGGTACATTATATTTCTTAAAAATATCATAAACCTTATATCTTTTTTCCACATCCATAACAATACCTGTTGGATTATGATAAGAAGGAATTAAATATCCCATTTTAACCTTATTCTCTTTAAGCTTCAAGTCAAGATCTTCTAAATCTATTCCATTACTGTTCATCTTAACGCCTATAACCTTAAGTCCATAACTTTTCATTATTTTTATGGCTGTATTATGAGTCGGATTTTCACATATAATTGTATCCCCTGGCTTTGTATAAGTAGCTAACACTATATCTAAACCTTCTGTAAATCCATTTGTAATTAGAATATCTTTGTTATCTATTTTAGCGCCTTTTTCCTTCATATACTTTAAAAGCAATTCTATTAATGGCTTATATCCTTGTGCATAACCATAATTCAAAAGCTTATTTCCTTCTATACTCATTCTATTTAAAAAACCTTTTTTAACCTCTTCGGTATCAAAAAGAGTTTCATCTGGTGCTATACTTTTAAAAGATATCATACCTTTTTTCCAAACCAATTCTGTTTTGATAATATCTAATTCTTCTAAGGTTTTACCATAATTATTTCTTTTACTATTCCAATCAACATTAAACCCTCTATTACTAACACTCTTTCTCTTTGCAACAAAGGTACCTTTTCCTTTTAATGTATATATATATCCATTAGCTTCTAAATTTTCATAAGCACTTATTACTGAATTCCTACTAACTCCTAGAAGTTTTCCCAATTCTCTAGACGATGGTAATTTACTTTCACTAGTTATCCTTCCTTTTTCTATCATTTCCTTAATATTATTTTCTATTTGTATATATATAGGCTCCTCATTGTTGAAATTTAAATCTGAACAAATCAAAGTATCAGCCCCTTTCATCGTTTATCTATGCTAGCTTACCATAAATGGTTATAAAAATTTATTATTAAAGATTAAAAATAATTTAATACAAAACTTTTAATTCTTACCTAATTCTAATTTAAAAATTTATTGATATTATTTTACATAGGTTTGATCTAGTAATAATAAGTTTTATTAAGTAAGTGAATATTCAATTATTTTATCAAGTAAATCCACATAAGTTAAATTTATTGCTTTAGCAGCTTTTAAAATCAAAGAATTATTGGTCATACCTGGTAATGTATTCACTTCAAGTACATAAGGAATCCCCTCACTTACTATGATATCAACTCTTGCATATGCTTTGCAATCAAATATTTCATAACATCTTATAGATAGCTCTTTGATCTCCTTTTCCAGTTCCCTACTTATATTAGCAATCTCTTCTGTAGCTTCATTTTTCGTATATTTTGCCTTAAAATCAAAAAACTTTCCTTTCGATTTTATATCTATAATAGGTAAAGCTTCACCATTCAATATAGCTACAGTATATTCTTCACCTTTTAAATATCTTTCTATTATTATTTCCTTATCATATTTTAGAGCTTCCTTAACTGAAGCTTTAAGTTCTTCTTCATTATAAACAATAAATGTAGCTACACTTGAGCCTCCAATATTAGGTTTAACTACTAATGGATAGCTTAAATTATTTTTAAGTTTTACTTCTATTTCATCTATATTATTTACTGTTATAAACTCAGCTGTATTAACTCCTACTGACTTCATTATCCTTTTACTTTGTTTTTTATTCATACAAAGAGCACTTGTTAATACACCTGATCCATTATAAGGAATATTTAAACTCTCTAAAATTCCTTGTATTTCCCCATCCTCACCAAAACTTCCATGTAAAGCTATAAATGCAAAATTTACTCCTTCCACCTTTTCTATAACGTCTTTTTTAGAATCAAGCAATATTGGTATTACTTCATACTTCTTTCTATCTAAATTATTTACAACCTGTTCGCCAGACCTCAAAGAAATCTCTCTTTCAGAGGAAACTCCTCCCATTAAAACTCCAACCTTCATAAGCTTCATAAAATTCACTCCTAATTATCATTTTAGGCATATGAAAGAAAATAATAGGCCAAAAATACCAATTATATTTAAATTTATCTATTATTTTTTGTAATATGTCTTAATTTATTATATTGATAATTAGGCATAATATTAAGTTCCACCTAACTATAACTTTAATAGTTAAATGGAACCTTTTTTCTACTTATCTAATTCAAAATACTTATAAATTGAATCTGGTGAATAACTTTCTTTTGGAGAATATATCCTCCAATCAGAAATATTAGATATCATCATATTATAAATACAATTTTTCTTCATACTGTCTATTCCATATGGCTCATTTATAAGCTCACCTAAAAAATCTCTTTCCTTTATTTCATTAACCTTAAACCAAAGATGTTCTCTATCTTCCTTTTTCTTAGCAGAATCTATAAGGCAACCAACTTTAATTACAAATTCCCACTTATTTTCATTTTTATAATCATTAAATATTTGCTTGAAATGATGAAATCTTTCTTCTGCCACAGCAGACATTCTATCTGTTTCTTCACTATTTATGTATATAATAGGATTATCAGCTATTATTTCAGCATAATAATCTGCATCTTTTATTTTTTTATTATCATAAGCTAATAAAACAGCTGATGGTCCATTATGTGCACCATCCTTCCTATCATCTTTATCCCCTAAAAACTTTATTTTTGCACCAAACAATCCTTTTTTAGATAATCTTTTTATAGCCTTTTGCCACGGTAGCCATATATAAACTATATCTCTATTTTGAGACCGACCTGCATATATAGGTGCTTCCTGCCTTGGCATTCCTTCTATTAAAAGCTTATTAACTATAGCATTTAAATAATTATATTGACCTTCTACTGATTCTGTAATTTTTAACATTTCCACTTCTAAAAGACCACATCTATATAATCCATGTGTATGCATCCATATACCTTTTTTATTATCATCGCTAACTAGATGAACACTATACAAATATTCAGCTGATGGTGGAACTTTGGATTTTGCAACAAAGCTAAGCCAATTTCCAGACAAAAGTTTAAAAGCACTCATATCTATTAAAATAGCCACATTTTTTGTTATAGTATTTAATATCTTAAGTTGCGCTAAATATGATTCTAATGAATTCCTACCAAAGTAGACTCTACATTCTACATATCCATTGGCCACTTTAGCATGTTCTACCTCTTGATCGGATAATTCATAATAATCTTTCTTTTCTTCTATGTCTACTACATCAAATTTACTCTTATTTATAATAATTTTAACTCTTAAATTTTGATTTATGTATCTTATGTTTCCTTCTAATAAATTTTCCTTCACTTCCATATTAACTATATTGAAGTCCCCATTATGTTCTAAACTTTCCTTTATCCCTTCATATGTAAATTCGTCAATATCTTCATACGGTATTATCCCCATATTGGATGGCAATTTGCCTTGTCCATCTAATATTTTCTTATAAATATTAGAATCTCTCATATAATCTCTAACCCCCTTTTCTATTTTTTACCACTTAATTCTAATTATTATATCATGTTTTTTTTAATAATCCAATTACTTTGGAACTAAATGCACTTTATTAATGATAAAAATAAATTAAGCAATATAAATAAAATGTTTATCTATATTGCTTAATCCATTATATATACAAGTTATTCCATAGCCACAAATTCTACTTTCTCCACACCTTTTACAGTTTTTATCTTCTCTAACAGTTTCTGTGATTCAATTTCTAATGATGAAATATCCATAGTTATAGTTACATAAGCTGAATTATTTATAGGAATTCCTTGATCTATAGTTAGTATATTTCCACCAGTTTCTGAAATCAAATTAAGAACAGCTGAAAGAATACCTTTTTCATGTGTTATTATCATGTTAAATATAAGTTTTCTTCCTTTTGAACTCTCGGAAAATTCAAAAACAAAGTCTTTATACTTATAATAAACACTTCTACTTATTCCAACTTGCTTAGTTGCTTCTGTAATCTCTTTTACCTTACCATCCTTTAGTAGTTTTTTTGCAAGTATTACCTTCTCAAAAACATCTGGTAACACCCTTTTATCAATCACTAAAAAGTTCTTATCCATTATTTCACCTTCTAAACCTATAAATGTATCTCATTATTTTCAGCCTCTAGTTTAATTAAATCCCACTTTTCATCTAAGTTATCTATAAAAGTATTAACTTCACTCAAATTATTAATATCCTTTTCTAAATACAAACTCATAATAGTAGGACCCGCCCCGCTTAAAAACGCACAAAGTCCACCATTATTATACACCTTATTTATTATAGTAAAATAATTTGGTATGAGTCTACTCCTATAAGGTTCATGTAGTTTATCCATACAAGCTTTATTAAGAGCTTCATATCTACCCGTAGCAAAACAAGATACAGTAAATGCTGCTCTTGATAAGTTAAATATAGCATCCTTAAATTCCACTACTTTTGGCAAGACATTTCTTGAATCTGATGTTGCTAACATAAAATCTGGAATTAAAGCTACAAACTTTAATCTATCCTCTATATTGAATTTATTATAATAAGTTTTCTCATCATCCTTTATAGCTACTACCATCCCTCCTAATATAGCCGGTGCTACATTATCTGGATGGCCTTCTATCTCTACAGCCAAATCCAATATTTCATCCCTTGTTAAAGTATTTCCAGCTAGTCTATTTGCCCCAATAAGACCAGCCACTATACAACTAGAGCTACTCCCCAAGCCTCTAGTCATAGGAATGTTTTGTTCTATTAAAGTTATTTTTATGCCCTTCACTTTATAATTACATTTATCAAAACAACTAATCATAGCTTGATAAACCACATTTTCTTCGTTACAATATTCTTCTGCAAAACCTTCAAATTTAAGCCCCTCCGAAAGTTCTTCAAATCCAAAAATATTGTATAGCTTAAGGGCAACTCCCAAACAATCAAAGCCTGCCCCTATATTGGCTGAAGTTGCTGGAACCTTTACTTTAATCATATATTTAATCCCCCACTTTTAATAATAGAGTTACTATCTCCTCCATATTTTGCTTATTGCATAAATTGTTGTGCCTAATTTCTAAATTTTCTAAAGAAGCAAGACCTTTTGGCACTTTATTTTTTGTAATATCTCCAAGCACCTCCAAAAGTTTAAAATCGTTTGATTCCTTATACTCATTTTCAAATTTATTACCATCTACAGCTTTTAATATACTCCTTACAAATTTAAAAGGTGATGCTGTTGATGCTATCAAATATTTGCTATCATCTCCAGTAGCTTTTCTATACTTTTGATATACAGAATAAGCAACTGCTGTATGAGTATCTATTAAATAGTTTTTATCTTCATAAACTGATTTTATTGCTTTCTTAACTTCATCTTCAGTTGCAAATCCACCATAAAAATCTTTCATATTTTTCTTCATAGCTTCATTTATTTTATAAAAACCATTTTTATTTAGCTCATCCATTAATTCCTTTATAAGATTGCTATCCCTATTACTTAATTCAAATAATAATCTTTCTAAATTGGACGAAACTAATATATCCATTGATGGTGATTCTGTAAGTTTAAGTTCGCGCCTCTTGTCATAAATTCCTGTATTTATAAAATCAGTGAGTACATTATTTTCATTTGATGCACATACAAACTTATTTATAGGTAGCCCCATTCTTTTCCCATAATAAGCCGCTAATATGTTACCAAAATTCCCAGTAGGTACAACTATGTTTATTCTTTCTCCCATAGCTATACTCCCAGAACTAACTAATCTAAAATAACCATAGAAATAATATACTATCTGAGGAATTAATCTTCCTATATTAATTGAATTTGCCGAACTTATACTTACTCCCCTGTCATCTAAATATTGCTTAAAACCACCATCACTAAATATTGCTTTTACCCCATTTTGAGCATCATCAAAATTTCCATCAATTGCTACAACATAAGTATTCTCACCTTTTTGAGTACGCATTTGAGCTTCTTGTATTTCACTTACTCCATCCTTAGGATAAAATACTATTATTTTAAACCCTTTTATATCTTTAAAGCCTTCCAATGCTGCCTTACCTGTATCACCTGATGTAGCAGTTAAAATACATATATCGTTTTTAAAATTAGTCTTTTCTTTTGCTTTTTTCATTATCTGTGGCAAAAAAAGAAGTGCAGCATCCTTGAAAGCACTTGTTGGTCCATGATAAAGTTCTAAAAAATTATTATTAACTTGAACTTTAAAACGTCCTGTATAAGCACTATTTACACAATCTTTAATTTCATCATCACTAAATTCATTAAAAAATAATTTAATAATTTCATATGCTAAAGCTTCATAGGTAAGAAAACTTAATTCTTCTAATCTATGTGCTATGTTAGGAAATTTCTCCGGAACAAATAACCCTCCATCTTTAGCTAGCCCACTTATTATTGCCTCTTCTGAAAAAACTCTTTCTCTATATCCCCTTGTACTATAAAAAAGCATTTTACCACCCCAATTTTTGTATATTTTAATGCTTAATAAAAGCTTATCATGTTTTTGTATTAAATACAAGTGTTTTTTATTCGTAAACATCATGATAAAAAATAATAAATAGAATAATGACTTTGTTATATATTAACCCTTATAATAAATTAAAAAGCTTAAACTATTTTATTAGGTAGTTTAAGCTTTTTAATTCACACTATTTTAAATCTTCTATAAGTTTATATTCCTCTCCACTTGTAGATGATACTTGTTTTAAGAATTTATTTATGTCGGATAACATATCTTCTTTTTGTGATTTTGATAACTTTCCCCTTCCAAATCTATCACATAAAGAAAGCAATGCAATATCTTCAGGATTTGAATTTTCACTCATAGCTTTTATATCTGAAAAAGGTAATCTTTTACTTACATATAAATATTGCATATGATATCTAACCAAATTCACAACTTTTTCATTAAAGACAATATCCTCGCTAATTTTTCTAAGCATCCGTCTTGCCATTTCGGCTCCAACTCTATCATGATCATATGCTGTTATTCTTCCTTCTTTATTCATAGTCGTTTTTTCTTTTCCTATATCATGTATTAATGCTGCCCACATAAAAACTCTAGCATCGCTACTTAAATCTTTATATTTTGCAGCTTCATCTACTACAAGTAAAGTATGATTCCAAACATTTCCCTCTGGATGATGTTTTGGTGATTGCGGAATATTTTCTAGCTCATTAAGTACTTCTATACCCTGTATTTTAAAGAAACCTTTATTCTTTGCTTCATTTAAATATATCGATGGTTTTTTATCTTCAAGTAAGTGCTTCTCTATCTCATTAACTACTTCTAATATCTCCATAAACTCACCTCTCATGATAATGTTTACTGCACATATATATATTATCTCCCTTTTTATATTTTATAGTCAACAGAAGCATAGCAGATTTATATATTTTCTGAAAATTTTTTCTTTTTATTGTCTAAATTAGTAAACAACTTATTTTTGATAAATTTTTCACTAACAATTTTTAACTTCTTTATAAAACTGCTTGAATTCTTATAAAATCGTGATAAAATCATATTGTCGGTATTCTATTAGAAACCGAACTTTATGGTTTTTATTTTTATAAAACCGAATTATATCCATAATAGGAATAAGAACGGAGGATTTAAAAAAATGGAAAAAAATTTAGTAACAAGTTCATCGCTTAATACAAGAAAACTTGTAGTTGCTGGAATGTTATCAGCAATATCAATATTTCTTGGGCTTACTGGTTTAGGATTTATAGCAATTCCACCAGTTAAAGCAACTATAATGCATATTCCAGTTATTATAGGTGCTATAATAGAAGGTCCAATTGTAGGTGCAATAATAGGTTTATGTTTTGGATTATTTTCAATATATCAGGCTTTTACTACACCAACCCCAACAAGTTTTATATTTTGGAATCCTATAATAGCTATATTACCAAGGGTGTTAATAGGTGTAGTTAGTTATTATATTTATGCAGGTATGAGCAAAGCTGTAAAAAAACATATTAATTTAGCTGGTATATTTGCTACTGCAACAGTAAGCTTTATGCTTTTTATAGCTTTAAAAGTATTTTTACCAATTCAAGTGGATGGAATACTAACAGCAATAGTTTTTATACTACTTAGTGTAGTAGTTATAAAATTTAAACATACAAATAAAGAAAAAGTTTTAAGTATAGGTACTGCTTCAATTTTAGGTACCTTAACAAATACTGCATTAGTTCTTGGACTTGTTTATTTAATATATGCAGATAGATTTGCTAAAGCAATAAATGTGTCACCTGAAATTGCAGGAAAGTTCATAGCTGGTATAGGAATAACTAATGGTATTCCTGAAGCATTAATTTCAGCTTTAGTAACTATTCCAGTTGTAATTGCAATCTTAAAAATTAAAAAGAAATAGGCTTTTGACTGAAATTAGTAAAGGTATTTTAAAACAATCACTCGTTTTAAAGTACCTTATTTAATATTTTCTTTTTTACACTATAATTTTTAATATAAAATTTTAAATTTTTTAAAGGAGAAAGATTATGTTTGAAATAAATGTAACCGATATAGAAGGTTTTAAACTAGGTCACGCTAGTGATTTTGAAGCTGGCACTGGTTGTACTGTTGTTATTTGTGAAGAAGGTGCTAGTGCTGGGGTTGAAGTTAGAGGAGGTGCTCCAGGAACTAGGGAAACTGATTTACTGAATCCTATGGAAATGGTTGAAAAAATTCATGGAGTTGTTTTATCAGGTGGTTCTGCTTTTGGACTTGATGCATCTTCTGGAGTTATGGAATATTTAGAAGAACATAATATAGGCTTTGATGTTGGTATAACTAAGGTTCCCATAGTTTGTCAAGCAGTTTTATTTGATTTAACTTGTGGTAATCCAAAAATTCGTCCTAATAAAGAGATGGGTTATCTAGCTTGTAAAAATTCCGAACTTTATTCTGATAATATAAATGGAAATATAGGTTGTGGCACAGGTGCTACAATTGGAAAATTTTTAGGTGCTGAAAAATCAATGAAAGGCGGTTTTGGATCTTATGCAATTCAGGTAGGCAACTTAAAAATAGGTGCAATAGTTGGAGTAAATTGTCTCGGTGATATTATAGATCCTAATACAAATAAGATAATAGCTGGTGCTTTAAAAGAAGATAATAGTGGTTTTATTGATACCGAAGAAACTATGATTTCTCTATATGATAAAAAAAATAACGTATTTAAAGGCAATACAACTATAGGTACTATATTAACAAACGCAAATCTAACTAAAGCTCAAGCAAATAAAATAGCTTCAATGGCTCATAATGGCTTTGGTAGGACTATGCGCCCTGCTCATACTATGTTTGATGGTGATACAATATTTACTATGTCAACAAATAAAATAGATGCTGATATAAACGTTGTTGGTTTACTCTCTGCTAGAGTTATGGAAAAAGCTATCCTTAACGGAGTTAAATCAGCTACCTCTGCTTATGGTTATAAGAGTTATAATGATATATCTTTAAAATAGTTAAAAGTAATATATAATTGTACATGAACAATTATATATGCTCTATACTTGCATATGTTATTAATAAAATTTTATTACTGTGAAGGCTTTCTACTGATTTTCTAGAAAGCCTTTATTATAAAAAAATAATATTTATTTCGTAATATAAATTTCAATAATTTAAGAGTATAGGGACAAAATAAAAACTGATATGTCAAATTTAATAATTTAACTTTAATCCATAGAATATTAACCCTAAATTATACATTTATTCCTATTTTACCTCCGTTTTCATAGTGTATTAAAAATATATAGATACATAATAATAATGCAAAGCAAATAAAGCTTAGCAAATAAAATTTTTTAACCTTTGAAGGAGGAAATTAATATGGCACAAAAATTAGTTCCAGAATCAAAAAATGGGTTATCAAAATTTAAAACAGAAGTAGCTAATGAAATGGGAGTACCATTTACAGATTATAACGGAAACCTATCTTCAAAACAATGCGGTAGCGTTGGTGGAGAAATGGTTAAGAGGATGGTATCTAAATACGAAAAATCATTAAAGTAATTTTTAAAATTAATATCAATTATTAGACCTAGGGATTCTCCTTAGGTCTTTCCTTTATGTTTAGAAATTACATCATACTGCAATTCCATTCTTTTATTCTATATTATTTGCTTTGTATCATTTATTGTATATTTTACTAATTGCCTATATACTTACATTATGACATAATTAAACTTTAAAAATATTACCTAAATTTATATTTCTATATAGGAGGATTAAATGAAACAAAGTTTAAAAAGAAAATTTATCAATTTATTCATGATTTTAGTTATTATAAATATTTTAATAGGTACCTTTTCAATTTTTAATCTCTTAAAAATTGGTAAAGCTTCTGATGCTGTTTTAAATGAGAATTATGATAGTATAACATTTTGTGATAAAATGCTAGACACAATTGATTTTATGGATAAAGATATACTATCTTATATAATATATAATGATGATAAATATTTAAAAGCCTTTTATGAAAAAAATACCGATTTTAATGAACCTCTTTATTTTCAACTTAATAATCTAACTGAAGTATATGAAGAAAATTCAACATCTGATATAAAAAAAAATTATGAAGATTTTTTGACTTCATTTTCTAGTTTAATAAAATCCAATACAAATAGTAGTTCAGATCGTAAAGAAATACTTTTGAAAAACTACACTACTGATGTAAAACCAAAATACTTAAAACTAAGAAAATCTATTAGAGATGTATCTCTATTAAATCAAAAAGCAATTCTTAATAAAAAAGGAAATGTAACAGAAAAAATACATACTTCTACTTTATCTATGATTTTTTTATCTATTGGTTTAATATTAATAAGCTTTCTTTTAACTTTAAAATTAATATCAAAATTTTTAGAACCTATTTATTCGCTTCAAAAGGATATTTTAAAAGCTAAAGAAGGTGACTTTTCCCATAAAGCAAATATAATTTCTAAGGATGAAATAGGAATGCTTGCCTCTGAATTTAATGACATGAGTAATAAAATATGTGAATTTCAAAATTCAACTCTTGGTCAGCTTTTAAATGAAAAAAATAAATCTTTAGCTATAGTAAAGAGTATTGCTGATCCACTTATTGTACTAGATATTAATTCTAGAATTTTACTTTTGAATGATGCTTGTCAGGACTTTTTCAATATAAATCAGCAGGATGTTATAGGTCATCATATTCTAGAAGCTATTCCTAATGGTGAACTTTTTGATTTTATTAGTGAACTTCTAAACAATAATTTAGATACTTCTAGTAAAATAATGAATTTTAAAGATGATGAATTTATCTATAATGTAAATCTTTCTGTTATAATGGATACTAATAGTACATTAAATGGTATAATTGTGAGCTTCCAAAATATAACTCACATTAAGAACCTTGAAAAAATGAAAAATAATTTTGTTAGTTCAATATCTCATGAAATTAAAACACCTCTTACTTCTATTATGATGGGTGCAAGCCTTCTTGAAGAGGTAAATGAAATCAAAAATAATGAAAATATATCAAAGATAATTTCAACAATAAATGAGGATTCTCAAAGATTACTCACACTAATCAATAATTTTTTAAGAATATCTCAAATAGCTTCTGATGATAGTTTACTAAATAAAGATGTTTTTAATATAAAATCACTTGTTGAAACATCAGTTTTAGAATTCACTAGTTTAGCTTCTACTAAAGATATATCAATAATATTTGATAGTTATGTAAATGAAAGTAACTATTATGGTGATGAAGATAAGATTGGCTGGGTTATTAATAATCTTTTATCTAACGCAATAAAGTTTTCTAATAATAATTCTTCCATTTATGTGACTATTAAAGAAACTTCAACTAGTATAGAGTTTTCTGTTAAAGATGAAGGTATTGGCATAAGCCATGAAAATATTCCAAAAGTATTTTGTAAATTTTTTAGAGCTAATGAAGATATAGACGGGACAGGTCTTGGCTTGTCACTATCAAAACAAATTATAGACATTCATAACGGTGTTATAACTTGTGATAGTACTTTAAATAAAGGTACTACCTTCACAGTTATACTACAAAAAAACATATAGATTATAAGTTGTCAAGGAGGACTTTTAATGAAACAAGTACTTATAGTAGATGATACTAAAAATATTAGAGAAATGTTAAAAACATTTTTAGTGATGGAAGGATATAAAGTTTTGGAGGCTACAAATGGTGAAGAAGCTTTAAAATTATTAAATAAAAATAAAGTATCTCTTGTATTTACTGATATAAAAATGCCTGGTATGTCAGGAACTGAACTTTTGAAAGCAATAAAAAAATACGATAAAACTATTACAGTAATAGTTATGACTGCCTTTGGTACAATTAAAAATGCTGTTGAATGTACCAAACTGGGAGCTTCTACATATCTACAAAAACCTTTTACAGTTAAAAGAGTTAAAGTTGTTTTAGATGAAGTTTTAAAAAAAGATTCTTTAAGAAACAACGTAAACATCTATATAAATTTAGGCAAAAAACTTATTTTGGAAGATAACTATGATAAAGCTGAAGAAATTTTAAATAAAGCTCTTACTCTAAGTAGCTCCAACGGCGAAATATATTACTTGCTTGGAGAAGTTAATGAAAAAAAAGAAAATTTTGATGTAGCTAAAAAGTTTAAAGAAACTGCTAAAATTTTTGGTTTTACTGAAACTATATAGCTATTTATCCTAATTATAACTATCTGTATTAAGCCTAATATGTGCTTTAAATTTAGAAGCTATTATAAAAAGAGGATGCTAAAATTATTTTTAAAGCATCCTCTTTTTATTATATTTTTTCTATAACTATATTATCATCCTTTGAATTAATTCCAATTGTACATCCATCATAAATTTCACCAGCTATGATTTTTCTAGCAATACTTGTTTCTAATGTGTTTTCTATATATCTCTTAAGTGGTCTAGCTCCATATATAGGATCATAACCTTCTCTAGCTAATATTTCTTTGGCACCTTCAGTTATTTTCATAGTTATATTTCTATCCTTAAGTCTCTTCTTAACATCTTCTAAGAATATATCTATAATCTTCTTTATTCCTTCATTTGTTAAAGGCTTAAATAATATTATATCATCTAATCGATTTAAAAATTCTGGTCTAAATCTAGCCTTCATTTCATTCATAACTAAAGATCTTATACTATCATCTATAGTCTCTTCACTCTTATTATCTAATAAATAATTGCTTCCTATATTAGATGTCATTATTATTATAGTATTTTTAAAATCTACTGTTTTTCCTTTATTATCTGTAAGTCTACCATCATCTAAAATTTGAAGAAACACATTGAATACATCTTCATGCGCTTTTTCTATTTCATCAAATAGAACTACTGAATATGGTTTTCTTCTAACAGCTTCTGTTAATTGTCCCCCTTCTTCATACCCTACATATCCTGGAGGCGCTCCTATAAGTCTTGATACAGAGTATTTCTCCATATATTCTGACATATCTATTCTTATAATGTTTTCTTCACTGTCAAATAAATTCCTAGCTAATGTCTTTGCAAGTTCTGTCTTACCAACTCCAGTAGGTCCTAAGAATATAAATGAGCCTATAGGTCTTCTTTCATCCTTCATTCCTGCTCTAGCTCTTATAACTGAGCTTGAAACACTCCTTATCGCTTCATTTTGGCCTATTACTCTCTTTTCAAGCTCATCTTCAAGTCTTAAAAGTTTTTGTCTTTCTCCCTCTACTAATCTACTTACAGGAATTCCAGTCCATTTAGCTACAATTTCTGATATTTCACTCTCTGTTACTTCTTCTTTAAGTAGAGCACCTTCATAGTTCTCTCTAGTTTCAGCTTCTTTTTGTTTTATCTTTTCTTCAAGCTTTGGTATAAGACCATATCTAAACTCTGCTACCTTATTCAAATCATATTCTCTTTCATACTTTTCAATCATACCTCTAGCTTCATCAAGTTCAGCTTTAAGATTCCTAAGCTCTAAAATATGACCTTTTTCTTTTTCATATTTTGCTGTCATCTCATCATTCTTACCCTTAAGTTCAGCCAGTTCTTTCTCTAATGTTGCAAGTCTTGCTTTTGAAGCATCATCATTTTCTCTAGATAATGCTTCTTTTTCTGTTTCTAATTGAAACATTTTTCTTCTTACCATATCTAATTCTGTTGGAAGAGAATCTATTTCACTTCTAATCATAGCACCAGCTTCATCTATTAAATCTATAGCCTTATCTGGTAAAAACCTATCTTGAATATATCTATGAGAAAGTTTAGCTGCTGCCACTATAGCTGAATCGTGTATTCTTATTCCATGATGTATTTCAAATCTTTCTTTAAGACCTCTTAATATTGAAATAGTATCTTCAACAGTTGGTTCATCAACTATTACTGGTTGAAATCTTCTCTCTAAAGCTTTATCTTTCTCTATATATTGTCTATATTCATCAAAGGTAGTAGCTCCTATACAGTGAAGTTCTCCTCTTGCAAGAAGAGGCTTTATAAGATTTCCTGCATCCATAGCACCTTCTGTTTTTCCTGCTCCAACTATAGTATGAATTTCATCTATAAATAAAATTATTCTTCCATCAGAATTTTGCACTTCCTTAAGAACTGCCTTAAGTCTTTCTTCAAACTCACCTCTATATTTAGCTCCAGCAATAAGTGCTCCCATATCTAAGGAAAAAATTATCTTCTCTTTTAAACCTTCTGGAATATCCCCTCTTACAATCCTTTCTGCTAATCCTTCTACGATAGCAGTCTTACCTACTCCAGGCTCACCTATTAATACAGGATTATTTTTAGTTCTTCTTGATAGAATTCTAACAGCCCTTCTTATTTCTTCATCTCTACCTATAACAGGATCTAACTTATGCTTTTTTGCAAGTTCAACCAAATTAGTTCCATACTTTGCTAACGCTTCATAAGTACCTTCTGGATCTTGATTATCAACTCTCTGACTTCCCCTAACCTCAGCTAAAACCTTCATAAAATCAGATTTATTTATACTAAATTTATTTAATATTTTTCCTACTATTCCATTGCTATCAACTTCCATAATGGCAAGCATAACATGCTCAACACTTATATATGAATCATTAAATTTTTTAGCTATACCTTCTGCTTTTACTAATACCTCTTCTATTCTTCTAGTTGCATAGACTCCAGAACTCTGAGCTCCTTCCCCTAGGATCTTAGGCATTTTATCAAGCTCAACATGAACAGTATTTTTTAAAGCTTTTAAATCCACTCCCATTTTCCCAAAAATGTTTGGCACTAATCCATCATCTTGATTTACAAGCGCTGAAAACAGATGAATTACATCCACTTGCTGATGATTATATTTTACAGCAGTTAATTGTGCCTCATTTAGACTTTGTTGCACTCTCAATGTCATTTTTTCAATATTCATAACTCATCTCATCCTTTCCTTTAAGTTTTTACAGACCTTAATATTTTTCTCTATATTTAATATAATAATACAAAGGTCAAAGAAAGTCAAAGTCTATTTTTTATATATGTATTTTTTCTCAATATTGTAATATATTTTTTACTGTTTTATAATTAGTCTAATACTATAAAAGAAAGGATTTTCAACTTATGAAAGACAAAATTTTACTTATAGAAGATGATTATTCAATTTCCGATGCATTATCATTTGCTCTTAGGAAAGAAGGCTTTATAACTCGTCAATGTTTTAATGGACAAGATGGAATAGACATATTTCAAACCTTTGCTCCTGACCTTGTTATATTAGATATTATGCTACCTGATATGAATGGCTTTGATGTTTGTAGAAAGATAAATTATAATAATACCCCTATAATTATGCTTACTGCTAGAAATGATATAGTTGATAAAATATTAGGCTTAGAGCTTGGAGCTGATGATTATATAACTAAGCCTTTTGATATTAGAGAGGTCATAACTAGAATAAAAGTAGCACTTAGAAGAGTTTCTAATTATAGTACTACTATTCAAAAACAGGAGGAGACCCCCTTTATCAAATTAAATTCGTCTATTAAGTTATTTAAGAAACAACGTAAGGTTATTTTTAATGAAGAAGAGGTCAAACTTAAACCAAGAGAATTTGAGCTCTTACTATTCCTATCTCAAAATAGAGAAATAGTATTTAATAGAGAAACCCTATTAGATAAAGTATGGGGAATGGATTATGATGGCGACTCTAGAACTGTAGATATTCATATAAGAAGACTTAGAAGTAAACTTATGGATGATAATACTTTAATAGAAACTATTTTTGGAGTAGGATATAAAATGAGAGGATATGATGAAAAATAAATTATTTAAAAGCAGCTTAAAGAAAAAGTTTATTTTTGGTATATTTATAATTTTCTTTTCATCTTCTGTATTTCTTAATTACAAGATAAGAACTACTTTTGAAGAAAATAACAATAAAAAAATTGAAGATTCCATGTTATCAATAATGAATAACTCTAGAGAATTTATACGTAATCAACTTACTCTTGAAAATAAACCACTAAATAAAACTTCATTTGAAGAGTCTTCATACAATATAGCAGTTAAATTAAGTTTATTAAATAACTGCTATGTTTCAATGAGTGATACTAATGGAAACTTAATAGAGGCAATTAATCCTACCTTAGATAATAAATATGTTTCTTATAAAAAAGATATTTTAGAAGCTGTAAATAATAAATCCTTTTATTACTTAGAAGATTATTCAACCAAAACTATATTACATTTTTCTTATCCTATATATTTTGATAATAATTTTTTAGGTATTGCTTCATTTAAACTTGATTATACGGATTTCTTCAAATCTAATAATGATTTTATTAGAAATATTACTATAATTCAAATAATAACATTATTAATAGCCTTTTTATTTACTTACTACCTTATTACAAAAATAACTCGACCTTTAAATAAACTCACTTCATCAGTTGAGAATATAACAAATGGTTTTTATGATAATGAAATTATAATTAATAGTAATGATGAAATCGGTATACTTGCTAAAAAATTTAACACTATGTCTCAGGAAATAAAAAATTATATAGATAAGCTTCAAAAAGAAAAAAATAAAATAGTTAAATTAGAAGCTACCAGAAGAGATTTTTTTAACAATGTTACCCATGAATTGAAAACACCTCTAACTGGCATTTCAGCCTACGCTCAACTATTAAGTGAAGGCGATTTAAATGATGAAGAATTTCAAAAAAGGGCTTCAAATAGAATTTTAGAAGAAAGCAATAGACTTCATAAGTTGGTTATTGAACTTTTAGAAACATCAAAGGGAAACTCTAGAATAGATGAAGATTTTGAAATAACTAATACCAAACTACTCATTGAAGATATTTGTTTTGATTTGAGCTTAAGCCTGAACAAACATAATCTTAAACTTGTATCCTCCTTAGAAAATTTAGAATTAAAATGTCTTAAAAACAAAATAAAAGAACTTGTTATTAATCTATTGGACAACGCTATTAAATATAGCATTCCTAACACATCAATTTACATCAATAACTATTTACAGGATAATTTTTGGTGTTTAGAAATAATAAATTCTAATGAAAAAATTTCAGAAAACATATTAGAAAATCTCCTAGAACCTTTTATTAGAGGAAACTCAAAATCAAAAAAAGGTAGTTTAGGTCTTGGACTATATATATGTAAAACTATAGTTGAAGAACATGAGGGAAGTATAACTTTAAGTTCTGATACAACTTTTAATGTTATGATAAAAATTCCATTTTCGGAAACAACTTAGAAATAACTTTATTATCATTAGAAATGCTCTCCTTATATTATAAAATATATAAGGAGATTCTACCTTTATGGAAAAAAATTATTAGTTGTTTTAAAATTATAAATATTTATAGTTTCAAGTTTTATATCTTGTTATTCTAACGCAAAAACCCCCAATATAAGTCTGTTAAAATAAAGCAACTTGTTCTTAAAGCGAGGTACGTAAAATGAAAAATATTAAACTTTCCATTATTTTTTTGATTATATTATCCCTATTATTTGTATCATGTTCGCCTAATAAAAATAAAACCAATGCAATTAACACTCCTTCTACTAATGTAACTTCAAAGCAAGAAGATAAATCTTCTAAAAAAGGAACTATTTCAAAAGGGACTACATTAATTAATAATACTCAAGAAGCAAGCAAAAAATTTGATGGTAATCAACTTAAAATTTATAATGGTGAACAAGTTAAACTTAATAACTATAGGCTTTTAGATTGGTTTGATGATGATAATATTTTATTAATTACTTATAATAGTGATGATTTGTACCTTTATAATACAAAAACTAAAAAAACAAGCGATTTACAATTGAATATTCCTGGTAAAATATCCGAAGGTAGTTATTCTAATGGTAAACTATTAACAGCTAGTTTTAATTGCGAAAAAGATTCTTTAAAGCCTAAAGCTTCCTACTACGAATTTGACCTATATACTAAAAAAAGTCGCCTTATATTTGAAAATAATATGTATGGCAATATACAGTATATAGACGATAACCAGAAATATATACTAATTCAATATTATGATCTTAAAGCCGGTAATGGAAATGGTTTTGAAAATACAAATTTCGTATCTCATATAATAGATAGAGATACAGGAAAATCTATCTCTATTGATGAAGAAACTTTATATAAAGACATAGACAGATATCCTTACGAAAAAATCGGTATGGCAATAGTATATTCACATATAAATAATAAATTTTATGGTGCTTTAAAAAATAAAATATATACTTTTACTTTTGACGATCCAGCTCCAAAAATTATAAAAGATACCGGTAATCTAGATATAGTTTCCTCTAATTTTCACTTATTAAATAAAGACTCAGGATTATTATTTGAAACTATAAAAAATAATTCTGAAGAAACTGAAGCTTATATATACAATTTTTCATCTAATGAACTCACTGAATTTTTAGATTATTCAGTCAAATCATCTACTTTAATGAAATTGGATGCTTATGCGTATAATAAGACAAAAAATAAGCTATTTACTCAATTCATTGATAACAAAACTTCAGTTCTCCATCCAATTATAGGTGAAGTATCTAGAAATAAATTAATAATAAAATCTAAAATCTCTACTACTGAAGAAATCAAAAATAATGATAATAATAACTTTTCTGCTCTTTGGAATAAAAGCGGAACAAAATTATTGTTAACTTGTTACTATGTGAAAGAAAATAAATATTCTATTGAAGATAATCGAATTCAAAGAATAATAAATATTGAATAATAAAACAAGCACTTTAGAATATTAAATTAAATTTTGTTCTAAAGTGCTTTTTAGAAATATTTTAGAAACATTTTAACTAAATTTAGAAAAACTTTAACATTATACTATATTTAAGGAAATTTGATTTTAAATATTTTTGAAACTTAAGTTGAAATATTAAGCTTTAAAACAAGGGGGAAAATATGCATAAAAAGAAGAAAAAAAAAGAAAATTTCAAAAGGAATATTATTAGTATTCTTACAATGGTTGTTATATTGAGTACATTTGGGATCTATTCTATTAATGCAAAGAATAATGTTAAACTTTGGAGTAATAAAATATATCCAGAAATAAAAGTTGAAGGGATTAATTTAACTAATAAATCTGAAGATGAAGCAAAAGACATTTTGAAAAAAGAATTTAGTGATAAAATTTTAAACAAAAAATTAATTGTTAGAGCTGATAATAAAAATATTGAAATCAAGTATTCTGATTTAGATCCCAAATATGATATAGAAAAAGCTATAAAAGAAGCAATGTCCTTAGGAAAAGATAATAATATATATTTTGGAAATAAAAATATAAAAAAGGGGATAAACACCAATATAAAATTAGATTTTACTTATAATAAAGAAAAACTTAAAGTTTTTGAAGAAAAATTAAAATCCACAGTAAATAAGGTAGCTAAAAATGCTACTCTCACAATAAATAATGGTACTCCCCACATTACTGATGGAATAAATGGTAGAAAAATAAATGATGAACAGATGTCAAAGATTATTAATGATTCTATTAATGGAGAAATTTCTGAAGAAACCTCTGTGGATATCCCAGTAGAAGAAGAAATTCCAAAAATAAAAAAAGATGATTTAGCAAAAGTTAATGGTATTATAGGAACTTTCAGCACAGATTTTCCAGCTAACCAACAAGAAGGAAGAAAAAAAAATTTAGAAATTGGCTCATCTAAACTTAATGGTAAAATAATTGCACCCGATGAAACTTTTAGCTTCAACAATACTGTAGGTGAAAGGACATACAAAAACGGATTTGATTTAGGTGGCGTATTTAAAGACAACAAATTAGTAGACGAAGTTGGTGGGGGTATATGTCAAGTATCAACAACTTTGTACAGGGCTGTTATGAATGCTGGAATACTTCCAACTGAACGCCATAATCATTCATTTGGAACAAGCTATTCAAAATATGGCCTAGATGCTACTGTTTATTTTGGATCATTAGATTATAAGTTTAAAAATACCTATAAATCACCAATATATATAGAAAGCTATGTTCAAAATAAAAAAGTTGTTTTCAACATTTATGGAAATGCTTCTGAAAAAGGCAATAAAACTTATGATTTAGTAGCAGAAGACTGTAAAACCTTATCCAATGGAAAAATTCAAGTAACTTCTTACTTTATAACCAAACAAGATGGTAAAGAAATACTTAAACAAAAAATAGCTACCGATGTTTACGGTAAACTTTAACAATATTTAAATTTGATACTTTTAAACTATTTTCTAAATATTCTATTTAAACTTTTTTATTACACAGATAAAATATAAAAGGTGCTAATTATGAAATGGAAAAAACTAATCATAGTAATTTTAATTCAAATCATTTCTTTTAGTGGTTGTTCTTCAAAACTTAACAGAACTTCTACTAATAACTCAAACTCAAAAAATAAAGTAATAAGCTCAAGTAAAAAATCACCCCCACTTTACTTCTATAAAAATAAGTACTTAAGAACTATTTCCAATTACAAAAGACTTATTAACTATTCCTTATCATCCTATGAGCTATAATTAATAAGTGATAATATACTCTCTTGTTATGTAAAAAGCCAATAAGCTTAGCTTATCGGCCTTTTCTTTTATTATTTACTATCTACTTTTTCTGTTTTATCTTCAACTGGTGCTTTTTTGTTTAAAAAATCTAATATATTAACTCCTGTTAAAGCTTCAACTGTATCTGGTAGTTGTGATATTATATCTCCAACATACCCTGTTACCTTAGCAGCACCTTTATTTCCTTCTGAGCCTGACCCATTGTCAACAATAACAATCTTTTCAGTCTTGGATAAAGGTTCGGAAATAGCTTTAGCAATCTCAGGTAATTTTTCAACGACCATTTGAGCCATAGCAGCCTCATTGTATTGTTTAAATGCTTCTGCCTTTTTCATCATAGCTTCTGCTTCTGCTTTACCTTTTTCTCTTATAATATCAACCTCTGCCATACCTTGAAGCCTTAATGCATCGGCTTTAGCTTTTCCTTCTAATTCTATCGCCCTAGATCTTGCCTCTGCATCTGCAATCTCCTTATACTTTACAGAGTCTGCTACTTGTACTTGTCTGAATTTATCTGCTTCTGCTTGTTTTCTAACTGTAGCTTCAAGTTCTCTTTCTTTTCTTAATGCTTCTTTTTCAGCAAGTTCTATTTCTCTTTCTTTTTTAGTAATTTCGACTTGTACTGATGCTTCAGCAAGTTCTCTTTCTTTTTGCTTTTTAGTTATTTCTACTTGAATTTCAGTCTCTGAAACTTCTCTTTTAGATTTATTTGCTTCTATTTGATATGCAAGATCAGCTACAGCCTTTGCTTGTTCTTGTTCTTTTCTATAAGCTTGAACCTTTAACTCTTTAAGTTTGTTTGATTCTGCTATTTGAGTCTCTGATAAAAGTTTAGCAGCCTCTCCAAGTCTTATTGCTTCTGCAGTTTTGATTTTAGTTTCTTTTGCAGCATCTGCTTCTGCTATTTGAGCATCTCTCTTAACAGCTGCTATTCTTGGCTTTCCTAATGCTTCTAGATATCCATTTCTATCTGATATATCTTTAATGGTAAGAACTTTTAATTCAAGTCCCATCTGAGCAAGTCCAATAGCTGCGTTCTCTTGTACATGAGACGCAAATGTTTCCCTATCTTTATATATTTCTTCTACTGTCATCTTAGAAACAATTTCTCTAAGTTTTCCTTCTAATACATTCTTTGTAGTATGTTCTATAACTTGTAATGTATGCTCTAATCCCCTTGATGTATTAAACTGCTCTGCTGCTGATAATATTGAATCTGTATCTGATTTAACCTTAACTACAGCTACACCATCAGCTGTAATACCAACTCCTTGACCAGTTAATGCTCCTTCTATTCTAATTTCAATCTGCATATTCTCGAGTGATATTTTATCTGTTCTTTCTAATAGTGGTATTACAAGTCCTCCACCACCTGTTATAACTCTCTTCTTAAGCCCTGTTACTACTAACGCCTTATCTTGTGGAACTCTCTTCCACATTGAAAATATTGTTATTATGAGAAGTATAATAACTCCTACAATAATTAGTGGAATAACTAAATCACTTAACTCCATTTTTCTCTCTCCCTTTATTTATTTATTCTCATTTAAAGGTTCTACATAAAATACATTATCTTCAATTTTAAAAATCAAAACCTCTTCACCTTGATTTATCGCAGTATTCTTAACACTTTTAGCCGGCGAATTATTTTTACTACCATTTACCACATAGGCAATAGTCCCAAAACTATTTTTTAATATTGGCGTGATTACAGTTGCTTTAATTCCTATAAGTTCTTTTTGATATACAGCACTAGTATTTTGAGCTTTATATAATGGTACTACTACTAGTTTATATAATAAAGTTGATACTAATAATCCTAAAAATGTGGCAATTATAAAAACTACAATTGCTAAAAATCCATTTTTAGTTAGAACAATACCTGTACCACCAAAAACTGTAAGAAATGAAACTACTGTTATTGGCTTTATTGGAAATACTGCAAAAGTTGATGTTCCATGGAAGCTATCTACATGAGTATCTATATGAGTATCCATATGAGAATCCACATGTGCATCAAAATGAAGTATTCCTGAAACTCCTCCAAGTAAAAATGTTATCACAGTATAAATTACTCCAACCCAAAAGACTATCTCATAAAAACCCATAAACTTCCTCCCCCTTTAGTCCACCTAAAATATTTTAAAACTTTCCCCCATCATCTCCTTAAAACTTTTAAAGTTGTATTTAATAACTCTTTAAATGATATAAGTTATTATACCATATGTAGTAATAACTACAACATTGCTTTTAGATGTTTAAAAGCAATTTCTAAGTTATTATGCTTATTTATAAAAATTAAACTCTATTATTTACTTTTTTCTATTTTTTTCTTTAAATTCCTCTATTTTTAAAAAAATAAAACATAAAAGAAATTTTTTCTCTTATGTTTATATTTATTTTCAGTATTCTTTATTATGCTAATATTAAATATATTCCTTAATCTTTTCACTATCAAACATTTCTATTAATTCTAGCTTTTTTTGTCTTGGTAATTGTTTTATAAAATATTCTCTTTTTTGAGCCTCTATTTTATCCTCATATTCTTCAAAATATACAAGTTTAACCGGAAGCTTAGCCCTAGTATATTTAGCCCCCTTACCTGCTGAATGTGCTTTAATACGCTTCTTTAAATCATTTGTCCATCCAGTATATAATGAATTATCTATGCAATTTAACATATATACATAATTCATTATTTTTTTCTTTTTTCCTTTTTAAAATTTCTTATAGCATAAACTATAAGTTTTATTACTAGGTATATTCCAAAAAGATATAAAAAACCATTTACTCCTGCTGCAATATCTCCAAACTCCATGTTACCTCGTTTAGTTATCTTTTGTTCAAGCTCTATTCCAAAAACAATTACTAACAAAACAGTAAATGTATATATAAAAGAGATAGCTGTTATACTATGCTTAGCAAGCTTTTTAAAAACTATTTGAGTTACTGCAAATATTAATATACCTATTATACCTATTATAATAAAATGTAATTGTTTATCTGAAAAATTATATGTTCCTGCTCCGAATTTGTCCATTATTTTGTCATGAATATCATTCATGATACTCATCATTTTTTTAATTATTTCTACCATATCTTTTAATCTCCTTAGTATATGTATTAACTATATTAATTATCTCACCATAAAGCTTGTTTCTCAACTTAAAAATTCCTTAAATTATGCAAACTTTTTTCAAAAAATATAATTAATTTTATATCTTCTAACCCACTATAATTTTATATCTTTTAACTACCTACTTTTAAAATTGTAATTTTATTAATATAATAGAATATATTATTAAAATTTGAAAGGAGTTCATTTAATGCGAAGAGAGTATATTAATTATCCTTCTGATCTACCAGTTACCATATCCTATGTTAGCATTAAGGAATATCCAATTCATTGGCATAATTCAATTGAAATACTTTTTGTTCTTAAAGGAAGTATAACTGTAAGTGTGGATACAGATAATTACGAACTTATGGATAGGGAGCTTGAAATAATTAATGTGGATGAAGCTCATAGAATATATTCAAGTAATGATGACAATAGAGTTTTGATTTTTCATATAGATCCTTATTTTTTTGAGAAATATTACAGTGATATTGAAAATATGGTTTTTTACACTAACAGTAGTGATGATGGTGCCCAAGAATCTGAAAAATATGATGTATTAAGAACATTTTTAGCTATAATTCTTTGTGAATTTATTCAAAGAGGTGATAATTTTGATGAGGAAATAGAATCTACATTAGTTAATTTACTTTATCATCTAATTAATAATTTTCATTATCTAATGTATGAAAAAGAAGATTTAAAAGAAAATGAAGAACAATTAGAAAGATATCACAGAATAGCTAAGTTTATTTTTAATAACTACAATAATAACATTACTCTTCAAGATATAGCGAAGAAAGAGTTTCTAAGTACTCATTATCTTTCTCATGAAATAAAATCTGCTATTGGTTATAGTTTTACTGACCTTATCAATTTAACAAGAATCGAGGAATCTGTTAAGTTACTTTTGGATACAGATAAGACATTATCAGAAATTAGTGAGGATGTTGGTTTTTCGCATACTAGATATTTTAATAAACATTTTAAAAATTATTATAAATGTACACCTCTACAATATAGAAAAAAATACAAAGTTAATGAGGCAAATTTTGAAAAACAAAAAAAATTAGAACTTTTACTCTTACCTGATAGTATTAACTATTTAAACTATTATCTTGAAGACTATGATAGATTCAATTATGAAAATAAAATTACTAAAATAAATATAGATATGGCGAGTGATTTAGGTGAGTTTAATAAGACTTTTAAAGAATGTCTAAATGTAGGCGATGCTTTTGATTTACTTATTGAAGATAATAAGGATATTCTAGATGAGTTACAGGAAGAAATAGGCTTCAATTTTGTAAGGTTACTTAATGTATTTTCTAAAGATATGGGAATCTTTCCAGGAGCTAAATTTTATAATTTCAATAGAGCCTGTGATGTTTTTGAATATGTAGAAAATCTTAATTTGAAACCACTTATAATATTAGATGACACCGGTTTTACAGAAGATGAATTTATTGAAGTAATAGTTTCATTTTTAGATTATTTTAACGAACTTGAAATAATAGACCTATCTTCCTTTAAGTTTCAGTTCTCTATATCTATGAATGAAAATATAAGAAACAACTTAACTAACTTATTAGAAAATGAATACAATTTAGAGATTCTAACCGATAATTTTTTTGTTTCAAATAGTATAGATTTAATTTATGATACTGCCTATATGCTACCTTTTATAATTTATAATACTTTAAATTATAAAAACGATTTAGCTTTTTTAAGAGCTTTCGATGTTTTAGATAGGCAAATAAATCTTACAAATGAAGTGTTTTTCGGTTATCCCGGTCTTGTTAATGATAAAGGAATTAAAAAACCAGCATACTATGCTTACTATCTTTTAAATAAGTTAGGAGATACCCTTGTATCTCAAGGTGAAGACTATATAGTAACTAAAAATGACTCTGAATATCAAATACTTATATATAGCTATAATGAAGAACTTAATAATTTAGTCCCTTTTAATAGTTTTTCAAAACTTAGAGGTGTTAAAAATACAGCAGAAAAAAAGATTTCTTTAAATATAACAAATATAAATAACGATACTATAATGACAAAATATGAAATAAGTGAGACCTTTGGTTCTTCTTTTAATTATTGGAAATCAATGGGGAAACCTAAAAGACTTAGCAAGGAAGAAAAAGAAATACTTCATAAAGCATCGTTTCCTAAAATTGATTTTAAATATAACAAAAAAAGTACAGTTCTAAACTTACAAACTAAACTTATAGGCTATGGATCACAACTAATTATACTAAAAGAAGTACAAAAACACCTTAAATAAGGTGTTTTTTTGCTATTTGCATATATTTGTAAAGTATATATAACCACATAATAGTACCTTTTATTGAGCATTTAAGTTAATGTTATTTTTTCATAGTATTAATATAATAGTATTAAGAAGGTTAAATGATATTAAGAAAATAAATAGAAACGGAGTTGATATTAATATGAAAAATATGAAAAAGTTTTTAAAACCAGTTAATTTAAATTGTTTTAATTCGAGGTGGAGTTTATGGGAATGGACAGTAGAATTTTTACTAACGGGAAAATAAGCAAAATCCTTTTAAAATTTGCTATACCAGCCGTTATATCTCTCCTAGTTCTAGAGCTTTATAATATGGTAGACACCCTATTTGTTGGCATATATATAGGTCCTGATGCTATTGGTGCACTTACAATTGCCTTTCCAATTCAAAGATTATTGATTGCCGTAGGTATGCTTATAGCTATTGGTACATCAAGTTTAGTCTCTAGAAACCTAGGTGAAAATAACCTAAAAGCTTTAAAAAATACAATTCTAAATGCATTTTTAATAACTGGTTTATCTTTAACAACTTTATCATTACTTATATATATTTTTAAAAATAAAATAATTTATTTCTTAGGCGCTAGTTCTACTATTTTTCCTTATGCTGATAATTATATTTCAGTAATATTAATAGGTGGTATTTTTCAATGCTTAACAGTAGTACTATGCTATATTATGACAGCCCTTGGTAATACTAAAATAACTCTTTATGCAAATTCTTTAGGAGCAATAATTAATATTTTTATAAATTATCTTCTTGTTGCTATTCTTGGTTTTGGAGTTATTGGCGCAGCCATAGCAACAGTCATCTCTCAAGCCATAGGTTTTGCTTTCACACTTTATAAGTTTAAACCTATAAAGAAATCCTTTAATTTAAGCTTCTCCTTAAAAAGTATGAAGCTGTCTATAAATAAAGGTATTCTAATATCTATATTCATAATTGGATTTTCTAGTTTTATTATAGAAATTTCTGATGCAATAGTTGCTGTTATATTAAATAATTTATTAGCTTATAATGGTGGTGACGAAGCCATTATCATTATAGGTATAGTAACTAAAGTAAGTATGTTTATGTTTATAACAATAATTGGTATAAGTTCTGCTATGCAACCTATTGTTGCTTTTAGTTTTGGAGCTTCTGACAAGCTTAAGGTTCGTGAAGCACTTATAACTTCTATAAAAGCAGTAAGCCTTTCTTCTGTAGCTCTATGGCTTATATTAATGATTTTTTCAAAACAAATCATCGGCTTCTTTTTAAAAGATTTAACTCTTTTAAATGATACTGTATTAGCCTTTAGAATATGTATATCTTTACTTCCTTCTGTAAGTATTTATTATATATGTATTTATTATTACCAAGCTATTGGTAAAGCTAAATTAAGCTTTATTTTATCACTTTATAGACAACTTATTGTTTTTATTCCACTTGCTACAATATTAACTATTAAATTTGGAGTAATGGGAGCTTTAATAAGTTATCCTATAGCTGATTTTATATCTTGCTTAACATCAATTTATTTTATATTAAAAGCTTTGAATTTAAATCCTTTAAAATACACTTTAAATCTTATGAACTTATTTAATAAATATAGAATAAATAACATAACTTTTTCAAAAATTGAATCATCCGAAAATAAAGAATTAGTTTCTAATAAATATATAAAAGATACTGCATACACATAACATATTTAAATTGAAAATCAGAATTAAAAGCTATAATACTGGTTTAAATAGAAAAATATAATGCTATTGGTGAACATTCGTTTACTAATAGCTTCTTTTAATATATATGAAAAAGGAGCTATATCAAAATTTTGATATAATCTCCTTTTTTAGTTTTAATTATTCATAATCTTTTCTAGTCTCATAGCTAACGTAAAATATCTTAAGGAATCTCTTAAATCACCTATTACATGATACATATTTGCCATTTCAAGATATCTATCATATTTTTCTTTCTTATTTCCAAATTTCATAAGGGCGTCTGTAGATAAATTCATATACATCTCCCCTTGTGTAAAATCTCCTAATATTCGAGAAACTATACCTTTAAAATAGTAAGCCTTTTCCACTAGTCTTATATTATCAAGTTCTATCGCTATATCACAAGCTTCATCACAAAGAATTTTAGACTTGTTTATTTCATTATTTCCTATTAAAGTCTTAATTACTTTTAATAAAAATTCCACATATTCTTCATTATTATCCTTATTAATAGCGCTTAATGCTTCATCTATTTCTTTTAAAGCTTCATCTTTATCCCCAAACTGAAAGAATGAAAGTGCAATATTAAATTTAACCTTAGCTAAAATAACTTTATTATCTTTTAAGCATTCTTCCATTTTATTATATTTAGATCTATCCTCATACAAAATCTTTGGATTTAATAATATACTTAATGCATATATCTTTCCTTCTAACTTTGTATCAGTCACATTCGGAAATATTTGTTTTATCTCTTCTATAATCATATTTAACTTTTCAAAGTTATTTAAATAATAATAACATTTTCCTTCAAAAACCTTTAAATTCCCATAATAATTTATATCATCATAAATTATATTTTGTTCCATCAGGTATATATACAATCTTTCTAAATACATAAGAGCTTCCCTATATTGTTCAGTCTTAAAAAAATATTTACTTATATCCTCAAAAAATATTTTACTTAACTCTAAGTTTTTTTCATATGCTCCGTAATACTTATAAAATATATTAGATATACTTGCAAAATCCCTATGCTCCATATACACAAGCACTAAAATATGTATTAATTTAAATGCTTCTTTATAGTATTCTTTGGATTCAGCATATTCTATATAATATTTAAGTTCCTCAACATCAAGCTTTCTCTTTTCTAATTTTTCCGCTTTTTTTATATATTCATGAAGCTGATATTCATCATTTTGTATTAAATAATTTATATCTAAATCTAAAGTTTCAGAAATTATTTCTAGTATCCATTGTTCTGGAACTATCTTATCATTTTCTATGCAACTCATTTTAGATATAGATATTTTATCTTTACAAAGCTCTTTTAATGTTATTCCCTTATATATTCTAGCTCTTTTAATCTTCTCTCCAGTTGATAATATCTCCATGCTACACTCACCTTTGTTTACTATCTAATTTTTTATTATTCCAACCTTTCTAAACAACTTTACTCCTTCATCTAAATATGTTGCTGCCTCAAATTCTCTTTTATTATCTAAATAAAATTTACCAATCATTATAGCAATTTCGGCTCTTTGTTTATCTAAATCATTATTTTTTGCAAAATTATAAGTATCTATAAGTACTATTTCTGCTTCTTTTAAATTTTCTTTTATCATATTAAGTCTAAACTTTACTATATTATATTGTATGAATTCTTCTATATCGTCAAGTTTTAATAATTGATTTATCTGTTCCAAAGTTTTAGTACAACTTGCTATATCTTTTAATTTTATATAGTTTTCACAAATATTTAAAAGTGTTTCAATAAGTCCCTTGTCGTTATTTTCTTCTCTTATTTTCTTTGCCTTATCAAAATGTATAAAAGATTCTTCTAAATTTTCAAATTCATAAAATAACTTTCCAAGAGAATTCTCTATATTTGATATATTTCTACTATCATTTAGCTCTTTATAAATACTAAGTGTTTTTTTAGAATATTTAATAGCGTTCTCTAAATCACCTTCTTTATTATATTGCTCTGCTAGTAGCATTAATGTTTTTGCATATTCTTCCCTATTATATATTTTTGCAAATTTTTCTTTTGCTAAAAAAGAATAGTTCATAGCATTTCTTAAATCTTCTACATGAAAATAAGTTTTTGAAAGATAATAATATATTTCTCCAAGTATGAAATCTTCACCTAAATTATTATCTAAATAAAGTTTTTCTGCTTGTTTTAAATATGTATTAGCTGAATGATATGCCTTCATTATAAATGTTATCTTTCCAAGGTTTAAAAATGTTTTTACAATTTCCTCTTGATTATTGTTTTTTATAAATATAACGTTTGCTGAAAGAAAAAATTGTTGTGCTAATATATTCTCATCTTGCTTCATGTAAATTTCAGCTCTTAAATATAAATTTTTAGCTTTTCTAAAATCTAAATTATACTTTTCTGCATAATATAGTGCTTGTTCAATATATTTTTCACCAGTTAATATATCATTATTTAATATATTAGCTTCAGCTATTTGTTCATAGTATATACATATTTTTTCTGCTTGAGTTTCTTCTGACTCCATTAAATATTCTACTGAAGTTTTTAATGTAGTTGCTAAATACTCTAAAAGATCCATAGATGGGTTTGATCTCCCAGATTCAACAAGACTTATTTGTCCTGGAGTAATCCTATCACCAGCTAAATCTTTTAATGTCATACCTAATTCTTTTCTTCTACGCTTAATTTTTTCTCCTAATGACAAAATTTCCATAACCCAATCTTCCTTTTCATTTTTCCATTTTTATATTATTATGTATAGATTATAACATAATAATATAAAAAATATGAACTTTTTTCTTTATTTTCTCTACTATTTTAACATAAATATTAAACTTTTAAAAAAAATATTATATATTATAAAAAAATAAAAGACATTCACAAATGTTTTGCCAATAAGTTGAATGCCTTTTATTATTTAATTAATTATTTCATAAAATTAAGAACATTATCATATGTATCATCAGCCATACTCATGACCTTTTTTCTAGCTCTTTTTAATGTCTTTTGAGTTTTTCTGTCTAAGTTAGGAGATACCATCATACCGACAGTAGCACCTAATATGGCGCCAGTAGTTAAACCAGTTAATAATTTACCCATAATTAACACCTCTTTTCAACTTGATAATGTTATCTTATGTATATTTTAAGTTTTTATAATAAAAATAGTGTTATTATTTATAGTTTTTCTAAGGTACTTTTGGTAAGTTTATCCCTAATATAATTATATTTATTCTTATCATGATCTTTTATTAAAAAAATTAATTTTAATACTTTAAACCTAATTTTTTAAAAATACACATTATCCCCTATATATATTTTTTATAAAACAAGAGACAGATAAATTTTTCTGCCTCTTATTAACCTAATTAATATTATTTCTTTAATAAAATAGGATTATCAAAATATTTTTGAACTTTAGTTATCCAGAAATAATAATCTGTTGGTTGATTCCCAAACTCAGGTATAAATCCTACACCATCAGTACTATCTCCTACACCTGCACCAAATAAAACTGAAACTACACCCGAATCTCTTACCTCTTCCATATGAGAGCCCCAAGTAACAGTATCTCCGTTAACTTTTACTTTAGGATCTTTTGCATCATTTCCTTTAAAATAATCTAGTCTGTTACCTATTCCTGGTTTAAAAGTATCTCCAAGAAAATAAGTTGTAGATGAATCTTCAAAATTTCTTTTAACATTTGTTAAATCCTTAAACCTTTGTCCTGTATATGGACTTATATCTTCCGATGAATTTAAATGTCCTACAGGCATTTGCCAAAGTATTACTGGTAAATTAGTAGTCTCATGTAAAGTCTTTGTATATAGCAAATAGTTTGTCCACAAATCAGCGTTCCATAACCAAATAGAATTCTTAGGATCATTTGCTATATTTCCTTCACCTGCTCCGTCAAAACCATATTTGTCAATTGAAATAAAATCAGCTCCATATGTTCTAACTCCAGCATCTATATAATAATCAGCCGTTATTTTAGCAACTTTTTTTATCTCTTCTCTTCCATTTTCCCATCCATTAAATTCTGTAGAATGCATAAGTCCTCTTGGCACTACTGTACCAGAATAAGACCATATATTAAATTGCCATCCAAAATAAGCTTGTTTATAATATTTATCTGTTATATAGTTAATTGATTGAACTAGTCCTTGAACTGTATTAGGAAAATCCGGATCTTGTCCTCTTGTTAAAATACCTGTCTCATAAGCTGTATCTACTAATGCACTAACTTTATCTGCTGTTGTATTTGATTGTTGCATTACATATCCTATAAAATCAGGTTCATATATTATACCTACTGTTTCATCTTTACCGTATTGTTTACAAATATCTAAAAACAATTTTAAATTTTTATAATAGGTTTTCATATAATCTCTGTTATTAGCATTTTGATAATCATTAGCCCAGCTTTCTCCACCAGCTGGTATATTATAATATACAAAGAATGGTATAGCACCTAACTGTAAACTATCTCTTAAGTATTTTTTTACTCTAGAACCATTACCACCTTCTGAATTTACCCAACCATCTGGCCCTGGTCCACCATTTACATATATATATCTAACATCCATTCTTTTATTTTTATAATCATTTGAAAAGTCCTTCCAAAAGTCCATATCTGTCTTTGTACTTTCACTTACAGAGCCTATTGAAAGATAATCTGGTAATGCTGGAATAGATCCATCTGTATTTTTAACTCTTACACCAACTAACCTAGTCTCTCCAGTAGTTTCTTCTACTATTTTCAAAGAAGCTCTACCACTTTTTAAAGCATTTAATGTAATTTTATTTCCATTTAAAGAATAATTAATCACTGTATTATTATTTGTACTTAGTTTAAATTTACTATCCTTTATTTCAGGAGTATCTAAAGTAATTTCATTTTTTCCTAAAGGAACTGTAATTTGGTTAACATTACCTTCTATATCAAATTCTTTTATAAATATTTTTGATGTTACAGATGCTTCACCAACATTTATTGTGACTACCTTACTTTTACTTGTTCCAAAAGAATTTGATAATTCTACATAATAATATAAAGTACCACTTACAGCTTTATCTCTAATAGCTATAGTTCCTTTTTGAGGCCCTGGACTGTTATCAGTTAACTTACCTTCTTGTATTTTTTCAAATTTGCCATTAAGATTTACTTTTTCATATAGTGACCACGATGTTGCATTGTTTCCATACCACAAATTCCAGCTTATATCATAATTTCCATCATAATCTCCTTCCCATTGATTATGTTCAATTGAAGGTACGCCTGGTAATCCAGTGGCTGTTGCGAAAACATTTACATTAGGTGTCATAGTAATAAACATCATAAATACTATCATGGCTACTATTAATTTCTTCAATTTTAATTTAAATTTCAACTTTCTCCCTCCATCCAATTTAAATATAATCCTTAACCATACGAATAATAATTCTACTGTTTAAAATATAGAAATTCATTATTCTTTGCCTATTAGTTTGTCTGAATATTACTTCTAATCAACCTCATTAATACTATTTAAAGCTAATTTAATAATATTAACTTTTAAAATTACTCTGTGCTTGTCCACTATTAATAAATACATTTAAAACTATATTTTATTAATAGCAGATGTACTACAAGTTTATTAACTCTTTATCTTAGGTCACTCATTTCCTCCTTTCTAATTAAGATTTTATAACTAAAATATACCATTACAAAGATATATTGTAAACATTTAACTATTATATAAATTATAACCTTTAATGAATTCCTAAATTATCAATCTCTTGAGTTAAAAAACAAAAAAATATTAGTTTTTCTTTGAGGAAAACTAATATTTTCTGTTAGTTTAATTTATATTTATATGCAACCATATATTTTGTTAATTACTTTTTATAAATATATTTATAGTTACAGATTCTAATTCAAACTAAATTCTCTTACTATCTCTAATATCCTTAATTGTTTTTCCTTAGATAATCCTTGAACAATATTATTAATTTCTTTACTAATATCTAAGTCAGCTTGATTTTGCTTTTTATTATCTTTAGCTTTATTTAAACTATCAACAATTACAATATTATCTTGTTTGTTATTAGTAACTTTTATTATTTCTTTCTTTACATCATCATTACTTACATATAAAATATTTTTTGCTAGCCATTTATCAACTACTTTATCAGAAGTTATTGATAATTTCTCCTTACATTTTTCATCTGCAAGTTCATTAAATAACTCTCCTGTATGACTATCAACCTTAACAAATATCACTTCAATTCCTAAATTTATTAATTCATTCATTTTATTATAGTATTTAACTGATGATTCTTCCCTTCTTTCCCAAAAGCCTGTAGCATGATGAGCTATTCCTTCATAGTCATGAAATATAACAACTTTTTTATCTTCTTTACTTAGGGCATATTCTACACCCTTAACTGCTGCTTCTAATTCACCTGCTATTTGTCTTATATTACTTTGAGACGAATCTTCTGATGCTGAACTATCAATGTATTCAACCACATTGTCTCTAACAGCTACTAATCCGTATGCATATCTCTTTGTACTTATATCATAACTTCCATCAACATATATATGAAGACAATCATTTGGATACTCATCTACTCCCTTCTTTAGTAACTTACTTCCTTCTTCTAAAAATTGCTTAGCTGCACTCATATCTTCAAAACTTTTATACTTTGCTCCTTTTACACCCTTTACATATTTTAAACATTCTGCCCAAGTATAAACGATTTTATTTTCGATTTTCTCATTCTTTTCAGAATTAAACCCTTCCTTTATGGCATAAACTTTCTTTCCCATAATATGCTCCTTATTCTACTCTAATTGTATGTGAAGTCTTATAATGACTTCATATCTATATAAGTATTAATATTTATATATTATACTCTATAATTAAATTTTTAATTTTTTATTTATAATCTAGGCTCGCTAAAATCGATTTGCAATTATGCCGTAACCATTTCATCTATAAAATTATAAACTTTATCTACATTTTTTGCTCCTGTAAATCTTGTTAAATAATCTACCATATATTTTAAAACTACAACAAAATGATTTTTACCTTGCCAGTTTTCTAATATGACTTCCATAGGTACATCTTCTATTATTCTATTTAAAGCAAAAAATATTACGGATAAATCATCAATTGAGCCTATAAATGGAATTTTATCTGGAATAATATCAAAAGGCATAATAGTATAGCCTAAAGAAGCTGCTAGTATTGTTTTTGTTTTTTTATTTACCCTTTTATCTTTAAATAATCTACATATTAAAGCAATTATATCAGGAACTAAGAATAAATAATCAGAATAATTTTTAATCTTTTCTGGCATTTTTTCCTTTATAAATTCTCTTCCACCTGAATAATTATCCTTAACTTTTTCTACTTCCATAGCTTCAATCACTAAATCTTCATTTTTTAAATCACTGTTTTCCTCTTCTATAACTTCCTGTACATTTTCTTCTAATACACTTGTTATTTCTTCATTGATTTTATTTAAATAGAAATTTATATCTGAGAAATTTACCTTTATATTCTCTTGTTCAATATATAAATTATTTAAATTAAAATTTATAAATGGAAGAGTGCCTAATATTTTATTTAAATTTACTATTATAATCTCTTTTTCTACAGATATTCCATATTCTTTAAAATTATTAACTACCTTTTTCAACACTATATTTTTTATTTTTTTAAATATTCCAAGCTTAAATATTTTAACTTTATTTAAACTTAAATATATATTATTTTCTATTATTTTAATTATACTTACATTTAATTTAAATTTAAATTTTATAATTTTTTTAAAATTACCTTCAATTTCTATTTCTTCTTTTATATTAACTTCTTTTAAATTTAAACCATCTACTTTAACAAAATCATTAATTATACTTAATATATCTTGTCCACTTAAAACAGCTTCTACATTTGAAACTCTCACGGTTTACCCCTCCTAATTATTAAAGTCTATTTTTCCCTTTAAAGTATAACTCATTTACCATATTTTTAAAAGTCATTTTCTCCATAACTTACATTGGTAAAACATATGCTTTTTATTCGACAAATTTTTAAAAGAATATATAATATAAATTGTTATGATTATAAAAATTATTTTTAAATTTTAAAATTTAAAAATTCAATTAGTTTATAAAGTTTGAGGAGGTATTTATGAATAACATTAAAAAGAAAATCTTTTTAATTCCAACAATAATTGGTGCTTTATCCCTATCCTCTCTTGTATATATGAATTATACTGAAAGTCATATTTCAAAAATAGACTATCCTACATTTCTAAAAAATTCTACAGATGGAAATATATCTAAAGTTGTATTTAATGCAGATAATACACTAAGTGTTACCTTAAAGGATGGTAGTAAATATATAAGTGAGAATCCTAACTCCCCTACTTTTAAAGAAGAGTTGTTAAAAAAAGGGGTCGATGCTACTGAAAACCCTACTAAACCTTTATCTAAAACTATTCCTGCAGGACTTTTAACTGCCTCTGTTTTAGCATTTATTTTTTTAGCATTTTCAAAAGGTAAAGTAGGTGCTAAGAGTATGTCATCTTTAGATGCTATTGATTTTAGTCAATCTGCTAAACTAGATTTTACTGGCGTGGCTGGTAATGAAGAAGCAAAGGAAAGTGTTAAGGATATTGTTGATTTTCTTAAAAACCCTGAAAAATATGAAAAATATGGTGCAAGGATGCCTAAAGGTATTATTCTCTATGGTGAACCTGGAACTGGTAAAACTTTAATGGCTAAAGCTGTAGCTGGTGAAGCAAAAGTTCCTTTCTATGCTATAAGTGGTTCTGATTTTGTTCAAATGTATGTTGGTGTTGGCGCAGCTAGAGTTAGAAGTTTATTCAAAAAAGCTAAAGCTAAAGGAAAAGCTGTTATATTTATAGATGAAATTGATGCTATTGGTAAGAAAAGAAGCTCTGGCAATAATTCAGGTGGCTCTGATGAAAGAGACCAAACTTTAAATGCATTACTTACAGAAATGTCTGGATTTGCAGAAAAAGAAGGTATTGTAGTTATGGCAGCTACCAATAGACTTGATACTTTAGATTCTGCTCTTTTAAGACCAGGTAGATTTGATAGACATATAGAAATTACTCTTCCTGATGTTAATGCTAGAGAAAAAATTCTTTCTCTTTATTTTAAAAACAAACCACATAAGGATATAGATATAAAAGAACTTGCTCAAAAAACCACCTACTTTTCAGGTGCTAAATTAGAAAGCCTTGTAAATGAAGCTGCTATACTAGCTGCTAAAGATAATTCTGAATATATTTTAAACAACCATTTAGAAGAAGCTTATTCTATAGTTATTGCAGGTCATGAAAAAACTGAAAGATCTCATATAAAAGATAAAGATAGAGAAATAACTGCCTATCACGAATCTGGACATGCTATGATTTCTATGCTATTAATGCCAGAAGACACTGTATCTAAAGTAACTATAATTCCAACTACAAAAGGTGCAGGTGGTTATACACTAACAATTCCAGAAGATAAATCCTACCAAAGTTATGATTACTTAAGAAAGAGAGTAATGGTATTTTTAGGTGGTCGTGCTACTGAAGAAATAATCTTTGGAGTGAAAAATATAACTACTGGTGCTTATAATGATTTAATGCAATGCACAAATATAATAAAAAATATGGTAACTGAATATGGTATGGGCGAAAGTCTTGGTCTTTTAAAATTATCTGACCTTGGCAATTTAGGTTCTTCTTATGGAAATCAGGTTGTAGAAGAATGTAAAAAAATTCTTGATGAGCTTTATGACGAAACTAAAAACCTTCTTAATGAAAATATTGAAGTATTACATTCTATGTCCAAGCATCTATTAGAAAAAGAAGTTCTTCACAAAACTGATTTAGAAAACTATAATTTACAACTTAATAATTAATAAACATTTAATAGCTTAATTTTAACCTGTAATATGGTAAAATTAAGCTATTATTTTTAAGCTCAAATAGCTAAATCTTAAATTAAAGTCAAAATCATAATTCTATTTTTCAAACTTACCTAGTTGATAAATTTAGTTATTTGAAGTTAAGTAAAAATCTAAATTTTCGATTTTTATATTACAATTTACTTTGTAAAAGTACTAATACAAATATAAACAGAAGGTTTATTTAAAAGTTTTAAAAAATAAAATGAACCTTTTACTTTTAGCATCGTAGTAAATAGTGAAAGGGGGCAAAACTTTGGATGATCAATTTATCTGGCAGATATGGGATAAAGATAAAAATAAGGCTTTAGAGCTCTTTATAGTAAAATATAAAACATCTCTATATAAGCTTTGTTTTAACTTAACTCGGAATCAAACCAATGCTGAAGATTTATTCCAAGATACCTTTATAAAGGCCTTTAGGTATATGGATAAATTTGATAGAACTAGAGATTTTGAGCCTTGGCTTTTTACTATAGCTATAAATTTATATAAAGATAGTTATAGAAAAATAAAAAAATACTTTGCAAAGTTTATTGATTTTAAAGATGATACTGAAAAAAATCTTCTTATAGAGAATATACCTAGCGATTTATATTTACCAGAACAAGAAATGGAAAAAAATGAAATTAAAAAATTGTTGCAAAAATCTATTAATAAATTGAAAGACGATTATAAGATTATAATTATCTTATTTTACTATAATAATTTAAAGCAAAAAGATATAGCTTTAATTTTGAATATACCTGAAGGAACAGTAAAATCTAGATTGAACACAGCAAAAAAAATTCTTAAGAAATATATGGAGGAGGCTAATTATGACTGATAAAGAACTAGATAATCTACTTTTTGAATTAGGTAATTACGAAACAGTTGAGCCAGTTAATTTAGTTCAAAAAACTACTGAGAAGATACAAAATAAAAACTTAATTTATTTAATAATTTTAGCAATGTTTTTAAATCTTACAGGCTTATTTTCGTTAATTATTCTTATTTATATTAAATATAGCTTCACTGGAATTATAGCTGTGTATATTACATTTAGTTTTCTTCAAAGCTTAACTATTATTCCTATAATAGCTTTAAAAGATAATCTGAAAAATTTAAATAAAATAAATTTAAATACAATATTAAATCATTAAAAGGAGTGTATTAAAATGAGTATTTGGAAAAAAATATTTTTTATAATTTTGAGTATAATTTCTATATTTTTTATAGGCATATCTTCGTTAGTAATAATAAATTGTACTAAGGCTGATATTATTCCAGTATGTATAATGGGCTTAGTTGTTTTAATTGTTATATTAATTATTTATTTAATAGGTAGATTTGTTTTCACTGATGCAAAAAAAAGAGGTATGGATCCTTGGCTTTGGACTACAATTGCAATCTTTATTCCAAACCTTTTAGGTTTAATTCTTTATTTAATAATAAGAACATCTTATACAAAAGAAGTATGCTTAAACTGTGGTAAAGCAGTAAATGAAGATTTTTTAAATTGTCCTTATTGTGGTTATAAATTAAAAAATGATTGTCCTTCCTGTAATTCACCAATTTCTCCAACTTGGAACGTTTGTCCTAAGTGTGGTAAAAAACTAAAGTAATCTTTCAAATGAACATCTTAATAGATGATATAGTTTGCAAATTCATATTATTTCTGATTATATTTTTTATTTGGTCAATTATAGGTATTATAAAAACAATTGAAAATAAATATTGAAAAAGTAATCGAATATAAATCCTTAAACATCCAAAATGTAAAAAACTATGTGGAAAATTTCCACATAGTTTTTTATTCCGATTATATTTTTAGAAGCCTTTTTTCTTAGCTTCTATTCCACTTTCATTTATTCCAGGCTCTTCAACAGACGTATTTAATTTATTCTTAGCCCATTGATTTTGAGTTTTAGTTGAATTTTTCAAAGAAGTTTCTTTTCTATATTGCCTTTCATTCTCGTATCTCATAACTTTATCCTCCTTAGTTTTAAATATATCAAATGTAGTTTATCCAAAACTATTTTTTTAACACATTATAAAGTTATAAATCCATAAAATTATTAAAGCTATTCTATTATTTATTTAAAATTTGCTTTTTATTCTTTTATTTTTTAATTTTAATTACTTGCACTTGAAGCAGCAGCACTTGCAGCTATACAAGCCATCATTGCAGCTTGTTCTTGTGCTATAAGTATTGCATTTATACTATTTGCTAAAGTGATTTCTAAAACCTCATCCTTAATAGCGTCTACATAATAAGCTGAAATTAAGTTTAAAACTAATATTATTCTAATATTTTTATCAAGTGACCAAAATCCATAACCATCTTTTTCGTATATATAATCATAGACTTCTTTTACTTCTTTTAATATTTTACTTGTATCATCTGTTATTAAAGTTAGAACTCCTAATGAAGATAAGCCACTATATCTTACTTTACACTTAATATTTTTTAATCCCTCATATAAAGTTATGGCTTTATTTACCTTTTTATTTGAATCTTCATCACCTAAAGCCAATATATGGGACAATGTTTGTAAATCATTGCTCGCACTAAAAGCTTTATCCTTTAAAATACCATAACATTCTTCAATCTTATTTGTAGTTTCATTAACATCTAAATCAGTATTAGCTAATACTGCTGCTAAAACATAATCATCACTAGATGTTAACCACCAATGATTCTTCTTCATACTTTCATAAAATAAACTCATTCTTTCTATTCTATAAGCAATTTGACTATCATCACTAGCTTCTTTAGCAATTGTATAGGCTGCTAATGGTAAATATTCTGACCTTTTAAATCCGCTTTCCTTTAACTTTCCATAAATATTTTCTATTTTTTTAAACATATCCTCATAATCCTCTTCAAAGGTTAACAAATTAGCTATTATAAACTTATTTGCGCCTCTAAAATAAGAAAATGTACTTGTTTTTTCTTTTATATAATCTACAGTTTTGCGAATTTCATTTGTATTAACAACTTTATTATTATTAGCATGTATCATAGCTGCAAAATGCTTTACTAGTCTCTCTTCCCAAATAAAATCGTTTTTTAATCTATGAAAATTTTCCACCATTAAATCAATTTTTTTCTTTAAAATTTCATCCATATAGTTCATCCCCTTTTCATATATATTTATATTATATGTTTTTATAATATAAACTACTGTTTCTTAATATTTTCAATTTCAAATGGAGTTTCTTGATATACATAATAATTAAGCCAATTAAAAAATAATAAATTAGCTGAACTTTTCCAAGTTACCTTTATATCTTTTGATGGATTGTCCTCTTTGAAATAATTAAAAGGAATTTCTATTGGTAGTCCCTTATTATAATCTCTAAAATATTCTAAGCTTAAAGTTTCCTTATCATATTCTGGATGACCTGTTATAAAAATTTGTCTGCCATTCTTTGAAAGCACAGCGTAAACACCTGCTTTTTCTGATTCACTTGCTATAAAAAGTTCATGTACTTTTAATATATCCTCTTTTTTTATTTCTGTATGCCTTGAATGAGGAACATAAAACTCATCATCAAAACCTCTTAATAATGGTAGTTTTTGATCGTTACTATAATGTTCGAAAATGCCGAACATTTTTTTATTAAGCTTATACTTTGGTATACCAAAGTGATGATAAAGACCAACTTGAGCTCCCCAACATATATGAAGTGTTGAATATACATTTTCCTTTGTCCAATTCATAATATCTCTAAGTTCATCCATATATTCAACTTCTTCAAACTCAAGTTCTTCCACTGGTGCTCCAGTTATTATAAAACCATCAAACTTTTTATTTTTAATTTCATCAAAAGTAGTATAAAAATTAATTAAATGCTCCTCTGAAATATTTTTAGATACATAGCTTTTTGTATGAACTAAAGTTATATCAACTTGAAGTGGCGTATTTGACAAAAGTCTAAGAAGTTGTGTTTCTGTTGTTATCTTTGTAGGCATAAGATTTAAAATTCCTATACGTAATGGTCTTATTTGTTGATTTCTAGCCCTATCTTCATTCATTATAAATATATTTTCGCTACTTAGTACTTTAGCTGCTGGCAAATCATTTGCTATCTTTATCGGCATACCTTAGCCCCCCTTTTTTATACTAAAATTTATCTTATTACACCCCAATTTAATGCTTTTTCTATCAACTCTCTGCTTTTCTTCAAAGTAAAAATTACCAGTTTATACACACCATATTATAGCACAAATTCAATCATTTTACTCAGCATTATATAACTTTTTACAACCTTTACTTTTATTAGTTACAATATATTCAAACCATTCATTATACTATATCAAAAGCTCTCATCAAAAAAGCCTAATATACTTTATGATGAAAGCTATACATTAATTTATATCCATGGTTTTATAGCCATTTATAACTGTAGGATTCATTTTAGCCACAAAATTCTCTAAAGTATCCTATCTCTTATCTAATTCTCTTCGTATGACACTGGCACACTCTTTATTCCAAGTTCTTGTGCGGCTGCATATTGATCATGCCCTGAAACTATTACAAAACTTCCTTTTTTAACAACTATAGGATTACTAAACTTATTATTATTTTTAATATAATTTATTGCTTTCCTCTTTGAACGTTTTATTGACATGTCTTCATTTTCATTTACTAACTTTGAAATATCTATTATTTCATCGGTTCCATCTGGTACTTCATAATTTAGATCTATTTCTCCAGTAGCATCCTTCGAAAATTTGAATATTTTAATATAAGTTGCTTCTACCGAAATAAATGGTATACCTTTGCTATTTACACATGCTTTTAATTCACCTTTAATAACAAAATAATTTACATCAGTCATTCCAATTACTGCATCTCTCCAATATTCCTTTTTTACAATTACACTATAAATTGATTCCTTATCATCATAAGTCGCTATTTTAAATATTAGATTAACATTTCCATTCTCTAATTTACTTGCTTTTGCTGGTACTCCCTTAATTGTAATCTCACTTCTATTCATTCTTAAACTCTCCTTTTATTTATATATTTTTAATCTTAGTCAAGGTAGTGACTTCTTATTTTTCATTCCTTATATCTTAAAATTATAAAAATAAAACACCCAGAAAGCACATATCACTTTCTAGGTGTTTTAACTACGCTATAAATTAACTCTATATTAAAATCTATATAAGTACATTTTCCTAGTTCTATGTTAGATGTTTGTAGAGATTCTTCAATTTTAGAAACTTTATAATTATAACCTAACATAAACTTCACCTCATTTTTTTAATTCTAAATATTTATTTAAAATCCTTAACTGTCTTTTCATTATCTTTACTATAAATCTATTTTAGCATTTTCAAAATAATATTACAAATTAAATTCCATTAACATTAGAATATAAAAACTAATATAAGACAATCTTATACTTTGATTATATACTCAATCCACTTTTCTTTAATATTAAGAACTTTTTTAAAACTAAAACATTTCCTATAGTAGTTAGAATTATTCCAATAAGTATAAAGCTCCATGACATAGTTGTTAATATAAAAGATGGATCTATAAAGGTAATGAACATTTTTGCCAAAAAAGAAGTTGCTTTTTTATATACCAAACTGTATAAGAAATAAATTGCTATTAATGAGAACACTGCTCCTAAAAATCCAATTATCATTCCTTCAAAAATAAATGTCCATCTAATAAACCAATCTGTTGCACCAAGATACTGCATTGTCCTAATGTCATTAATTCTTGGATATATAGAAAGCTTTATTGTATTTTTAATTAGAAAAAAAGCCGCTACCATAAGTATAAGGAAAAGTATAAATCCTATCAATTGAATTATTTTAGCTTTTATCACAATTTTCTCTTGAACCTTTGGACCACCATTAATTTTATCTATACCTTTTGACCCATTAAGTCTAGAAATTATTTTAGGTATATCATCTGGTCCATTCACTTTAATTATATATGCTGCTGATAGAGATTTATTATTTTTAAAATTAATATCAGTTACACCATTTGCCGATTTTATTTTATTATATATATTTTGCTTATCAGTAACCTTTATATCATCTTTTAAAGACACCCGTATTTCAAATTGAGTATTAGCACCAATAATCCCCACCTTAAGATTCAAGAAAGATAGCAAAAACATTTCTAAAATCAATAACGTTAACATTACTGCAATAATGGAAGAAATGCTAATAGTAGCGTGCTTTCTAATATTTTTTGAAGCATCTTTTAAAAGTAAATAATATGTACTAATCTTCATAATTGCAACTCCCAGTTCTTTATTTCTTGTAATATTTTCATTTTAAATAGCAATTTTTATATTAGCAATTGCTACACTGTCATATATATCCTACTGACATTTTTAAATTCAATCATATTTTCTCTAATTTCATTCATTGGTTTTATTTGTTAATTATACCATAATAAAATACTCCCTTTATATAGACAGTTTTATTATTTTAACTGTCTACTATAAAGGGAGCATATCAAAATTCGTAGGAAGGCATTTGCAATTACAACATGTTTACTAATTATATATTATTTTAAAATTCACTTACTAAACTTACACTTTAATATAAAAGCTCTTTCATCATTTATAATTTTCTTAAATTTTTCTTCATTTACATTTGTAGCATCAGATAAACTTGCTTCCATATAACTTTCTTTCCTTTCTCCCCAAACAGCCAATATAATATCCTTATTAAAATCTATTTTTTTATTATCTGTTCCAAAGCTATACTTTACCATTATATCTTTTAACTTATCAAATGGCATATCACTCTTTCCTACCCAATACATCTTCTCCCCATCTACCATGGCATCCCTGTAAATTTTCCCTCTTTCAGTATCTTCAAAAGAAAACATATACTTTATATTGCTATTATTTATCTGACTACTTTCTTCTGATCCTCTAAATGCTTCCCCCTTAAACTCACCTTTTTCATATCGTTCTAACCATATATCTAATTTTTTATAAGCTTTTCTATCACAATTAATATCATAACTATATATATTCCCACCTGAAAACACATTTAAAAGTTGCCTTTGTTTATCATCAAGTTTAGAAACTCTTATTTCATTTTTTAACTTTTTTACAATCATTTCATTTTCCTTTAAATAGTTAAAAAGTAATATCAATGTAAAAATTGAAAGTAAACCTATAGCTATAGATAAAAATTTTTTACGCATACAAGCCCCCAACATATCTTATTACCACCAATATATTCACTATAAAATTTTTTATTCACTATTAATCTATAATCATAAAAAACCTAGGCTTCCCTAGGTTTTTTAAACTTACTTCCACACTACACAACCAAAAAGGAAAATTAAGAATTACCCATTGCCCATTATCAATAACTCTCCACTCTCAATTCTTAACTAAATAATGATACAAATACTAAAGTTATAGTACTTATTAATTTTATTAATACATGAAGAGATGGTCCTGCAGTATCCTTAAATGGATCTCCTACAGTATCACCAACTACAGCTGCCTTATGAGCTTCTGACTTCTTACCACCATGATTTCCAAGCTCTATGAACTTCTTGGCGTTATCCCAAGCTCCACCTGCATTATTTAAGAATAATGCAAGTATTACTCCAGCTATAGTACTTATCATTAAAAATCCTGCCGCTGCTTCTTTTCCTAGGAGTATTCCTACTAAAACAGGAGTTACTATAACTAGTATTCCTGGAAGCACCATTTCTTTTAACGCACCTTTTGTAACTATATCAACACAGCTTGCATAATCTGGTTTCTCAGTTCCATCCATTATACCTGGTTTTTCTTTGAATTGCCTTCTAACTTCCATAATTACATATTGAGCTGCTCTACCAACTGCTCTTATAGCTGTTGAACTGAATAAGAACACGAGCATAACACCTATAAAACCAGCTATAAATACTTCTGGTTTACCTATATCAACTGAAAACCAAGAATCAAGTGGTTTTCCAATTATCTTTTTAACTTCATCTAGATAAGCTGAAAATAATAAGAATGTTGCAAGAGCTGCTGAACCAACTGCATAGCCCTTAGTTAGAGCTTTTGTGGTATTTCCGCAAGCATCCAATCTATCTGTAACATTTCTAACTTCTTCAGGCGCACCTGACATTTCAACTATACCACCTGCATTATCTGTAATAGGTCCAAAGGTATCCATAGCTAAGATAAATGCACAAGTTGAAAGCATCCCCATAGTTGCTATAGCTGTACCATAAAGTCCACCATTAGCTATTCCACCTAGTGCTGAATCTCCTAATTTATATGAAATGAATATAGCAAGTGATATAAACAATACTGGAAGAGCTGTAGATTCCATCCCCATAGAAACTCCAGTTATTATATTTGTTCCAGGACCAGTTTCAGAGGATTTTGCTATTTCTTTAACTGGTCTACATTCTACAGATGTATAATAATTGGTAAGCCATACAAATCCAAATCCTAAAACTATTCCTGCCACTGCACATCCATAAAGCATCATATAATTTACTTCTGTTCCATTTGGTAAATTTCCTGATAACATATTTTTAACTGTGAAAAACATAAATACTAAAACTATTCCTGTAGTTATCAAATAACCTTTATTTAAAGCCTTCATAGGATCTTTACTTTCATCCTTAACTTGAACTAAGAATATACCTACTATTGAGGCTATTATACCTAACGCTCTAGCAACTAATGGAAATAATATACCCTTTACTCCGAATACAGGGAATAACGCTACGCCAAGTATCATTGCACCTATGTTTTCTGCTGCGGTAGATTCAAAAAGATCTGCACCTCTACCTGCACAATCACCTACATTATCTCCAACAAGATCTGCTATAACTGCTGGATTTCTTGGATCATCCTCTGGTATTCCTGCTTCTACTTTACCAACAAGGTCTGCACCAACATCTGCTGCCTTGGTATATATACCTCCACCTAATTGAGCAAATAATGCTACTAAAGATGCTCCAAAACCAAAACCTACTATTAGGGATGGGGCTTCTTTTATAAGCGTATCATCACTAGAGCTTCCTCCAAATACTAAGAATAATGTAGTTACTCCTAAAAGTGATAATACAGTAACAGCAAGGCCAGTTACAGCTCCCCCTCTAAAAGATATTTGAAGAGCCTTATTAAGTCCACTCTTTGCTCCATTTGCTGTTCTTATGTTTGTGTTTACAGTCATATACATTCCTATATATCCTGATAAAGCAGAACAAAATGCACCAGTTACAAAAGCAATAGCTGTATGCCATGCAATCTTAAAAGCTTCATCTGCTCCCTTCGATTGGTTTCCAAAATATACTGCTAAAAGTATAATAACTAAAACTATAACTGCAATTATACCTATAGTTTTGTACTGTCTCTTTACAAAAGCCATAGCGCCTTCTCTAATGGCTTCTGATATCTCTTGCATTTCTTTGCTTCCTTTTTCCTGAGAAAAGATATATTTAAATAAGTAATAAATGATAGCAAGGGACACTATGATAACTCCATATATTATTCCATAATAGATTCCCATATTTATTTCTCCCTTCATTATTAAAATTTAAAATTAGAACTTTTTAAAAATGCACATTTAAAATTACCTTCGCAGCATAATAGCACTTCCTTTATAAGTTACTATATGATAAATATATTTTATATAAAAACATATATACCCAAATTTAAACTAATTAGTTTAAGTTTTTTAATAATATCATTTTATAATTCTTTTTGTAATCCTTTACATTGAGTATGTGTTAAATTTATATTTGTTTAATATAAGTATTCTATACAAATCAAATAATCCCTTCTAATATTTTACACATTAAACAAAAATTAATAAAGCTAGCTTTAACTAGCTTTATTAATTTTAAGATTCTATTGAATTAAATTTATAACCTTTTTCCTGTATAAAATTAACTAACTTTTTAAGTACTGAATTTTCATTATATTTATAGTTTATATTATTTTCTTTGTCTATACTTACTTCTATATAATTTGTGGCTTCTTTACTAGCATGATAATAAAGACTCATTATTTCATTACTTTTTTTATTTTGCATGCTTTTCTTCATTTCTTCTACATTAAGATCCTTAACATAACTTAATGGTGTTGGAATATATTTAGTAAGCTTATTTCTTTTAGACTCTATTATTTCTGTATTGTATACTCCTATACATGGTTCATATAAATAATTAAAGTATTCTTCAAATATTGCTTGTTGTTCTTTGGTAGTCCTATAATGAGGTGTCTCCCAAAATTTATATGGTATATTAAGCTTTACCGCATTTTCAATAGCTGCTTCTACCCTTAATCTTATATCTGATTCTTTATTATACCCATTTTTCCCAAATTCAGATCCTATTATACTTTCAGCATTTCCATATTGGTGTGTATATCCATGTAATCCTACTATTCCATTTCTATTTATAAGATAATCAATTGTGAATAAAAAGTTAGCATTTTTAATATTATTATCCCTTGCAATATCATTATCTATTCCTAATTCCGGATTAACATACCTAGATACTAATGCAATATGAAATGTTTCACATTTACTATACATATAGTCTGCTACAACTCGCATCTTTTCAAGATTTACTCCACTAGATTTTGCATCCAATTTCTTAATCTCATCAGCATTCAATCCAGATTTCTCTTCTGCAGTTAGTCCTTCATCATATACATTACCAGGAGCAAAATCTTCAAACCTTATATATGAATTTTTTAATTCTTTATTTTCTTCATTTTTATAAGTATCTCTTTTAATTTCCTTTTTAATTTTATTTATTATTATACTTCCTTTTCCATAATCCCAATGAGTTCTTAAATTCAAAATATCACACAAATCAAAAAAGCTTATATATATATCATCTTCACTTTTTATAATTTCACCTCTTAAACTATATCTATTGTCTTTTATTCCATAAATATTATTATCTAAATCTAATTTAACCTTATTTTCAAAAATTATGTTATTTTTTCTTTGTTTATAGTTAACTCCTAAAGTTTTAGCAAAATCATTTAATGAAAAATAATATCTATTAAATTTATTTTTTATAGGTTTATTAAAAACCAACTTTTTGTTATTTAAATAGAAATCTACTTTATAATTTAAATCATTAAGATATGCTTGTCCCAAGTAATCCTTCTTTTTTATTGCTAAATCACTTAAAAATTTTCTTCCCTTGGTCTTTTCTAAAGTTTGAGCAAAAAGTGTTTTTTCTTGATCTTGCTTTTTTTTATCTTCAACCGTTTTATCAGTGTAGGCAAACTTAAAAAAAGCTAAAACTATCATTCCTACTGCACATATTAAAAGAATACCTCTTTTCATATATTTACTCCTATCCCCTTATTATCTATTGTAAATAAATTATATCAAAATAAACACATAAAAAGAGTTAAGAAAATATTACACTTAACTTAATTTTATCTTAAATTTAATAAATCCTATGAGCATAATGCTCATAGGATTTATTCCTTTTTGAAAATTTTTATAATCTTATTCTGATTATAAATAAAAAATGTAATTATAATTCCAGCAAATAGTCCTCCAAAATGTGCACTATTATCTATATTAGGTATACTTAATCCTATTATAAGATTTAATATTATAACTGAAATTATATCTATAAAAAACTCCTTACCTATTCTTTGCTTTTCCTTATAAGCAAAAAACAAACAAGATCCTAAAAGTCCAAATATAGCGCCAGAAGCACCAACTGAAACACCATATGATAATTTATAACTTGTAAAACTTGCTACTATTCCTGATAAAAAATATATTATTAAATATTTCTTAGTTCCATATATTTGATTAATTAAATTACCTAATGAATACAAAGCATACATATTAAATACAAAATGTATTAAGCCACTATGTAAAAACATAGATTTTATCAGTCTTTCATACTCTCCGCCATTTATTAAATAATTTACCTTAGCTCCAAGTTCCACTAATATATCTTTTTTAATATTCCATACTGACCCCGACTTGATAGCACTAATTATAAAAACAATTAAATTTATAGCTATTAACACACTTGTTGCTTTATCTGGAAATTTAAAAGCCTTTATTTTATCTACTGTTGATTCTTTTTTTTTTCATCCACTAAAATATTTGCTATTATTTTTACTATTGGTTCTGATAACATATCATATTTTAATATTTTTCCACTATGTCCGTTTATGAAAATTCTATTAAAATTAACTGGTTCTTCGTTTACCATATCATCTTCTAATAAAATTACATTGTGTATTGCAAATTTTTTATTTTTAGTATTAAGATATTCTTCTGCCTTTGTAGCATTTATTTTTTGATCCTTTTCTTTAGATATAATAACTGAATATATACCATCTTCTATATACTTTAAAGCTAAAAAATCTTCTTCAGTTTCTGAATACTGTTCTACAACAAATCCATAACTATTAATAAGTTTATAAAAAAAATCTTTTTGAAATTTACTCATACTTCCCACCTATTATCTTTTCATCTTTATTTATTAATAAATATTATACTCTACATATAATATTTATCAAGATTATATTGAATATTTAAAAAACGTTAAAATATTATTTATAATTTTGTGATAAAAATTAGGCATATAAAGAAAAATAATAGCCAATTAAATTGGTCTATTATTTTTCTTTTAATATCAATTATATTTGAGCAGCTAATTCTTCAACTGTATCAGCTTCAACAACTTCTCCATCAACTAAACATATTGGAGTTGACGTTCCACATTGACCTATACAACCTTCTTCAATCTCTACCCCTTTTTCTTCCATCATTTCTTTGAATTTTGCTATAAATTCCTCATTACAATTTGGACACATTTGAACTTCTTTCATTTTTATTCCTCCTAGATAGATAATTTATTTATACCTTAATATTATCTTTATTATTTATTTCATTATACCAAACTTTATATAAAAAATAAATAGTATTTTTTATTATTTAATAATTATTATCTACTAAATTAATTCTTCAAGCATATCCAATAATTCATTGAATCTTGCTATAGTCGCCTCTAATGGCATTGAAGTAGTCATATCAACCCCTGCAGTTTTTAATGTATTTATTGGATAATCAGCTCCACCAGTCTTTAAAAAGCCTTTATATTTTTCAACAGCTTCTTCTCCGCCTTCAAGTATTGCTTTAGCAAAAGCTGATGCTGCTGCATAACCTGTAGCATATTGATAAACATAGAAATCTGAATAAAAATGTGGTATTCTAGCCCATTCTATGTCTATTTCTTCATCAACCTTCATTTTTTGTCCAAAATATTTAACATTCAGCTTATGCCATATATCATTTAGATCTTTAGCTGTTAATGCTTCCCCTTTTTCTAAAGATTCATGAGTTATAAGTTCAAACTCAGCAAACATTAATTGTCTAAATACTGTTGCCCTTATTTGTTCAAGTTCTTGATTAACTAAATAAAGCTTTTTCTTTTTATCTTTTTCATTTTCTATTAAATGATGTATAAGTAGAACTTCATTAGTAGTAGATGCAACTTCAGCTACAAATAAAGTATAATCTCCATAAACATAAGGTTGAGTATTTCTTGTATAATATGAGTGAATAGAATGCCCCATTTCATGAGCAAGAGTAGATACATCATTTATATCATAATTATAATTTAGAAGTACATAAGGCATAGTATCATAGCTTCCCCATGAATAAGCTCCGCCTCTCTTGCCCTTATTTTCATAAATATCTATCCAGCCTTCTCTTACACCCTCATCAAATATGTTAAGATATTCTTCGCCAAGTGGCTTAAGCCCAGTTTTAACTATATCAATAGCATTATTAAATTCTATATGCTCTTTTTCTATATCAACCACTGGAACATATAAATCATACATATGAATTTCATCAAGACCTAACAATTTTTTCTTTAAATCAACATATCTGTGAAGTGATTTAATGTTATTATTTATAGTCTCAACTGCATTATAATAAACATTAACATCTATATCATTTGGTTTTAATGAAGCTTCTAAAGCATTTTTATAATTTCTTGCCTTCGCTTTAAAATTAAAGCTTTTTATTGAACTTGTTAAGCTTGTTGCTATAGTGTTTTCAAAGCCTTTATAAGTATTAAATAAAAGTTTAAATGCATCTTCTCTAACTCTTCTATCCTTACTTCTTATAAAATTACTGTAGTTACCTTCAGTAAGTTCTACTTCATTACCATTTTCATCTTTTATGTTCCCAAAAACCATATCGGCATTTGTAAGCATACTAAATATACTCTCTGGTGCTCCTAAACAATCAGAAACTGATGCCATGAACTCTTCCATTTCTCTTGATAATACATGTGGTTTTTCTTTTAATATTCCTTCAAATAAGAATTTATATATCTTAAGCTCTGGAATATCTTCCATAGCCTTATCTAAAACACCTTCTTCTAAGGATAGAATTTCTGGTACAAAATATGCTGTATAGCTTGAAAACTCTGCTAAATACGGATCTATCTTATTAGTAAGCGCTTGGAATTCTGCATTTGTAGTATCTTCATGGCTTCTTAAATGTGCATATACCATAAGTTTTTCTGCTTTTCTTGATAACTTTTCTTCTAAGTCTAAATACTCCTTAAGTTTCTTTGCAGAACTTAATTTTCCTGCAAACTCTTTAAGCTTAGGAGCTTCTTCTTTTAATTTATCAAAATCTTCTTCCCATTCTTTAACCGAAGCATAAATCTTTTCAACTTTCCACTTGCTTTCTGCTTCAATCTCATCCCTATTTCTTAATTTCAAAACTTCACTCATTATAATGCCCCTCTTTCATACTTATTGCATATTTATTATTTGTATTCTTGTTCTTTGCCTTTTATATCTTTAAATACTTTATGCATATTTACTTTTATAAGGTTACAAAGTTCATTTATTATAGCTTTCATTTCTTCATGTTCTTCTTCATAGCTAAAATTTATCTTAAAAGTAGGATTATATTCTTCATCTATGTCCTCTATTTTATATCCTAAATCTTCAAAAGCCTTTTTATTAAACAAATCAAAGATTGCAGAAAATTGCCATTCCTCTACATCTACCTTAGTATCAAATATCATTGTTACTTCATTCTCTATTACATAAAGCTTTCTAACATATTCTGCTCCATCACCTACTGAATAGCTTCCAATCTCCTTTTTAAATAATCCTGTTTCTTTGTCTCTTTCCATTAATACTAATGACGAAAAATCCATTTTTATCATTCCCTTCTCATAAGTCTTTTATCTTATTATAATTTCATTTACAACTGGTTTTCAAGGAAATATTTCCTAAACTATAAAGAAATTTTACCTTTTACTTTTCTGGAATTTTTTGGTAATATATATTTATATTATTTATTCTCTTTTATTATTACTATTTAATATAAACTTAATTCACTTTGGAGGTATATTTATGGAAAGACGAAAAAGAGGTACATTAACTAGAATTAAACGGAGAAAACTTAGAAAAAAGAAAATTAGAAAAATCACCTTAATATTAGTTCTACTAATACTCGCAAGTAGTATTTTTTTTCTTAAACAGAAAGTATTAACTACTAAATGTAAAGATCTTTATTATGCAACAGAACACTATATGACAACTGGTATGTTTAATTCTAATAAACTTTTAAGAGTAAAAACTATGAAGCTTGTTTTTGCAGATAAAGATTCTGCCGTTGTTGAAGCTTATGGTCTATCTTCTGCTCCACCAAATGCTAAAATTACCTATAAAGCTTATTTTAAAAAAGATAGCAATAATTCTTGGGCATTAGAAAAAGCTATTCCTCTCGATAATAAAAATCTCTCTTATAAAGAAAGTGAAGAAAGCAATTAAAATGCTTTCTTCACTATTTTTTATATCTTTATTGCAAATGGTTTGCAATTAGTAGTATAATTATTAAAGCATACTAAACTAGGAGTGATATTTTGATTAACATAAATAAACTTAACTTTTCTTATACTGGAATGACACCTTATCAACTTAATGATATAAACATAAAAATACCTAAAGGAAGTTTTACCTCTATAGTAGGAGAAAATGGAAGTTGTAAGACTACATTATTAAAGCTTATTTTAGGACAGCTTAAACCTATAAATGGAGATATTTCTTTAGATACTAAGAACATAGGTTATGTACCTCAAAAAATCGAGGGTTTTAACTCCCAATTTACTATTACAGTAAATGAAATATTAAAATGTCATGGAAAGGCTATTAAAATAAAATATAAAGATGAGATAGATAAAGTCTTATCTTACGTTAAAATGGAAGATTTTAAGCATAGTTTAATTGGTTCCTTGTCAGGTGGTCAACAACAAAGAATCTTCATAGCTAGAGCATTAATGGGAAAACCTGAAATTCTTCTCCTTGATGAACTTGCAACTGGTATAGATGAAAGCACTCAAAATGAAATCTATAACCTTTTATATAATTTAAATAAAAATGAAAATATAACTATAGTATCTGTAGAACATAATAGATCAAAAGCTATAAAATATTCTTCAAATATACTTGAAATAGCTGATAGTTTAGGAACTATTTACACTACTAATGAATATATAAATAAAATAAATGGCTTAGTACGTTAGAAAGGTTGAATTTAATGTTTGGATTAGAATCTATGTTTGATTTAGAGTTTATGAGAAATGCCTTTATGGCTGGCCTTATAATCTCATTATTGTGCCCTTGTATAGGATTATTTTTAGTACTTAAAAGATATTCAATGATTGGTGATACACTTGCTCATTCTTCATTTGCAGGAGTTGCGATTGGCCTTGTAGCTGGCTTTAACCCTATAATTACAGCCTTTATTTTTACGACTGTATGTGCTATAGTTATTGAATTACTTAGACAATATTACAAAAAATATGCAGAACTTGTGATGTCTATAATACTTACACTGAGTCTCGGTATAGCCATAGTTCTCGTAAGTACTGGTAAATCAGCTACTAAAGTAAATTCCTTTTTATTTGGAAGTATATTAACTGTATCAAGTGATGATCTCATTATAATAGGAATAGTTGCTCTTATCTGTTTTATAGGTATATTTCTTTTATACGATAAACTTGTTTATACTACCTTTGATGAAGAAGGTGCTAAAGTTTCCGGAATCAATGTAAAACTTATAAACTATCTTTTTACTATAATGGTTGGCGCAACCATATCTGTTTCTATAAGAGTTATGGGAATACTTGTAATATCATCTATTATAGTAGTTCCTGTAGCTACTGCTATGCAATTTAAAAAAGGTTTTATGCATACTCTTATTTTATCTATGATAATTGGAGTTATAGATATTTTTTCAGGACTTATAGCTTCATATAAGCTTAACTCAGCACCTGGAGGAACTATTGCATTAGCTTCTGTAGCAGTACTTATAATATCTCTTATAATAAATAGGAAAAAATTATAACATTAGCCTAAGAATACAACCTCTGTATTCTTAGGCTTTCTTTAATCCTTAGCTCAATCTTAAACATAAATTTACTTTTACTTATCTACTTTTCAATATTTCCATCTATAATGTCCATGTATAGGACTTTTAAACCAAGTAAGTTTAACTTCTTTAGCATGAGGCGGAGTATTATGAATTACAAAGGGTACGCCATCAAAGTCTCTTTTATCTGATATTATCCCAACATGCTCATAACCTTCAGTAAAAACTACAATATCGCCTGGATGCCATAATTTTAAATTATCCTTATCCATTGCTTTAATTTCAGTCGTAATACTTTCTAAATGTCTTTGAAAAAATATATCCTGATTAGCCACTCTCCTAAAGTCTATATTGGGATCAACCTTTTCTTTTACTCTTTTATACTCTTTTAAATTATTTCTTATATCCTTGTCCATTTCATCCTTTAAATTTATTCCAGCTTCTTTTAATCCTCTCCATATAACATCAGTACAAACACCTTCTCCCTCTTTAGGATATCCTCCTTCATAATAAGCGTCTTTATATACTGTCTTATTCTTAACTTCTTTTCTTGCTCCCTCTACTATATCTATTGTATCAGCTATACCATTTTTATTATTATCTTTTTTAGAAGATTCATCTTTAACCTTCACTATTTGGGGGATTATGTTGAATTTTTGCTCACCTGTTAATAAATTAGCTAATATTATATACGCTCCACCAAAAACTATAAGTATTAAAAATATAACTACAAATCTTTTCTTCATTTTATAAACTCCCTCTTTAATAGCTTTTAAAGTATATACGGTTAAATACATAAAAAAGTTACCTTATATAACTATATGAATTAATTATTTTAATAATTAATAGACCGTTAAAAAAAATTTAACGATCTATTAATACAGATGAAAATTATAAAAAGCATCCGTAATCGTTTGCAATTTGTTTTAAAGCTTCACATTTTTCATCGCCTATATAAGTACATGCGGTCTCATTATACATACACCAAGTTATTGCTAGATCTCCTACTTCCTCTTCATTATGATTTAAAAATTCTTCGCCTTTAAATTTCCCCCATACTTTTCTACTAAACACACATTCATTCTTCTCATCCCATACTTTAATATTAAGCATATTAGTGCCTCCTACTTTACTAAATATACTAATATATATTAAACATAATTCTTAAATATTCTCCTGATTTTAGGAAAAAATCATATTCATTAAAAATCATTTCTTATATTTTTACTTTATAACACCAAATGTATTTACGCAATTTTACTTTTTATTTTCATTAAAAATTTTTATAGCTTAAAAACATTTTCTCTAAATTTAATTAGGAAAAAGTGCACCCAAACTTACTTAAAATTAATTTGGGTACACTTTATAGAGCTATTTCATAAACTCATCAAAATTATCATTACTATAATCTACGACAATTTTTCCATTTACTAATCTAAAAAAAACTTCTCCTTTTATATTTTTTACTTCTCTTTCTTTATTATCCTTATATATATATATATGACTATTATATGAAATTACTATCTCCTCAGCTCCATTTAATTCACTCTTATTATACTTTGCAGTCATGCTATCATTATCATTTACAATATTTAAATCTACTCCCTGCTTTATTGAATATCCCTTAAAAACTATTAACCCCCTATTCATTATTAAATTATTTAAATATTTTTCTGATACAAAAGGCTTTACATCTTCTTCATAATTCTTAATATTATTAAACAGCTCATCTTGTGACAATTCATGTTTTGAATTAACTAAATTTCCTAAATACATTTCTAAAATCTCTCTTGCTTCGTATTCATAATCCATAATATTATTTTTAAAACTTATTTTTTTATCATCCATATTATCATATAAACTGGTATATTTTTTATCCTTTATATTGAAACTAACTATTCTAAACTTATAATAATCATCCTTTGGTAAGCTTTGAATAAATACAACTTCATCATTATTCAAAAACTTGCCTTTTCCTATATTACTCAAAGTTATATTTATATAATCATTTTTTATTAATACCATTGGATTTTCAATTAACCATCTTTGGCTATAATATAACACAGCCTGAGCATTACTACTAACATCGTTATCCATTATTGGAAAACCTTTTTGCATATCTGTTGTTTTTATTTCATTTGTTTTTAAATCATAAGTTATAACTGAATATTTTAAGTTTGGATAAACCCCATATAAATAAAGTTTATTTTCTTCATTATCAGAAGATCTATTGTTTATAAACCTTCCTGTACAATTATTTATAGTACCTATTTTATTTAACTTAGAATTTTCTAGAGTATATAAATCAATTTTATTACCTTGTTTACTTAAATCATTAACTGCTATATAAATATTATTTTCTTTAGCAACTGCTGAATATTTTTCTTTTATATCGTTTGCTTTAAGCTTTTCACTTATATCTATCCTATTTTCATAATTATTTTTATCATAAACATAGTTACCAATTATTACAGTTCCATCATTAGTTATTGATGCCTGACTATCTATAACCATATTTTTATCAGTTTCTGGATTATGTCTTAGTATAGATGTCTTTATATTATTTAAATCTTTTAAATCTAAAACATAAAATTCATTGGCTCCTTCTAATTTCTTTTCTTTTTCTCCTCCTTGAGCTATTTCTTTATTTAATACCATTAAATATCTTGAATTATCAGACCACCATATTTTCTCTTCAAATTTTTTAGAATCTTGGTTATTTGGCATTGGTAATCTGATATCTAAATTGTAAATCTTATTTTTTGCTATATCTATTATAACCCCTTTACCTTCATTTGAAGTAAAAGCAAAAATAAGCTTTCCATCTTTACTTACACTTGTTATAACTTCTTCTTTTATATCTGGTTTTAATCCTTTCTCTTTCAAATCTATTGAAAAGTAAACTCCTTTTTCCTTTGAATAAGCCTTTATTTTGTAGAAGTTTTTAAATATTATATTACCATTTTGACTATATATAATATCCCATCTATTATCAAAATCATTATACTTATCTTTTTGATTATTTTTAATAGCATTAAAGCTATTATCTTTAACTATAAAAGCAACAGATGTTATTGCTAAAACTAATAAAGCAGCCATTGTTATTATGGTTTTTCTATAATCCTTAACTTTTCTTACTATAGTTTTCTTTTTATCCTTGTATAAATTTTGATCAATACTATTCATAATTTCAGCAGTATTATCAAAATATTCAAAATCATTAAAAGTAAATTGCTCTTTTAGCTCATCTTTTGCTGTCTTAAATTCTTCATACATAGTTTTACAGCTAGTACATTCTTCTAGGTGCTTAAAGAATTCTTGTTTTTCTTTACTTGAAACACTATTCTCTAATATATCTAAGACTAAACTTTCTGCATCCTTACATTTCATAGATATCACCACCTTTTTGTGACTTTTCATATCTTATATATCTTTTATGCAAGTCATAATATCTATTTTTAACTGCCTGCTCTTTAAGTTCTAATATATCTCCTATATCTTTAAAAGTAAGCTCTGGATGGTAATATCTCAGATAAAGTAGCTTTCTGTTTACAAGACTTAGCCCTTGTACAAAAGTTTCTATAGATTTTTTCTTTTCTTTAAACTCTAAAATCTTGTCTAAGCTTTCATCTTTACTCTCCTCATTTAGCAGCTTTTCTTCATCTTCTAACTTCTGATTCTTGTTCTTTCTTATATAATCTATAGCTTTATTCTTTGCTATTTGAAAAAGCCAAGTAGTAAATTTCCCTTCTTCTTTAAATTTATAAATACTATTGTAAACACTTATAAAAGTTTCTTGGCTTATATCCTTAACAGCGTCATTATCTTGAACTATAGTATAAATAAACTTACAGACTTGTCTATGATATTTTTTCATAAGTGTTTCAAATGAAGAAATATCTCCAGACTTTATTTTTTTTATTAATTCATAATCCTCCAAACTAATTTCACCCCTTTATTAACCCTTACATCTAGTATAACGTAGCAAAATTTCAAAAGTTAGATATTTTCTTACATTTGTTTTTAAAATAAATCAAAATAACTTCATATTAAAAAGTGAAACCCCTATAAGTAAAGAGCTCTCTTAAAACCTCAATTTCTAGATAGCCCTTTACTTATATTATTTATTTACTTAATTGAAGTATTCTGTTCATCTACCTTTATACTATCTATCATTAACTTATCATTAACCTTAATTAAGTTTATTTTTTGAGTTTCCCTTAAAAAATTATTATGAGTTTCATTTTCTTTTCTATTTATAGACATTATATAAATAACATAATCTAAAGAAAGGTTTTTCTTTTCTTTAAAGGTATTTTCTTTAGAAAATACAAGCTTTTCATTCACTATATCATCACCTGATACACTTAAATAAATATTATTCTTAGCTGAACATCCTGTATAATCTAAATGATGATTATTCTTAGTTAAGTACTCCAATGCTTCTTTACTTAAAAACGAATTTAATCTTTCCTTATAACGCTTATCATAAAATTCTATATTTTCTTTAAACTTATCTTCTGTTATAACCTCTTTAACTGTGATCAAATTTTGGGAATAATTTTTAAGCAATAATCTAATATCATCCTCATAGTCTGCATTTGATGTTTTGAATTCAATTTTAGAATCCTTCATACTATTGTATAATGTAGAATACTTTTTAGTTTTAATATTGTAACTTACCAATTTGAATATATCATAATCATCATTATCATTACTTTGAGTAAACACTAATGTATCTTCATCTATAAAACTACCTCTACCTATATTCTTAAGATCTAGATTTTTATAATCTTCATCTGTTAAAATTAAGCCTGAAGATTCATTTAACCTATCATCATATGCTATAAATTTTGTGCCATCCTTTGCTATTTTTAAATCATATTCATTAAATGTACTTATAAGCACTGTTTCCTTTAATTCTTTACTTTTCAACTCAATTGATATTATACTTTTTCTACTATCTCCTATCTCTTCCTCCAAGTATAACTTATCACTATTAAACTTCATATTTTTATCATTTAAGAATAATACTGTACCACGAGTTTCCTTTTCAATTAATTTATCTAAATTTCCACCATCTAATTTATAAATTTCTACTTTATCTTTTTTATAATTATTTAATGCTATATAAATGTCATTATCTATAACAGTAGTTGTATATTTATTTAAATCGCCAATATTTTCAAATTTATCATCTATGTCTACTCTAGTATTATAATCACCTTTTCTATATATATATTTATTTATAACCGCATCCCCATTGTTTGTTACATGTAAATTTGTTTTATCTAAGGAGTTCACTCCTAAATATTCATTAATATTTAAAAGGCCATTTTTATCTTGAAATACTGTTTTCCCATTAAAGTTTGTAATTCTAGTTACTTTGCCTAACTTTTCAGTTAGCCCCATTTCTTTATTTGTTAAATTTAATTTTATCTCATTAAGTTTTATATCATCTAAGTTATTCAAATCAAAAATATAATATATATTTTCCTTCCTATCCAATTTATCTTTTTCTTTAAGAATATAATTTTCTCTATTATAAAAAATTAAATATCTTGAATTATCTGACCATCTTATAGAATTCGCAAACATTTCTATATCAAATTCATCTAACTTTTCAATTTCTTCCTTATAAATTTTAGAGTCTAATTTATGAATTTTACTATTAGTAACATCAACAATCATGGAGCTTTTATCACTATTATTAAATATATATATAAGTTTTCCATCCTTGCTTACATTAGTTATCAAATCATTTTTAGTAGTTAAACTTAATCCTTGTTTTTTCAAATCTATGGAAAAGTAAACCCCTCTATTTTTAGAGTAAGCCTTTATTTTATAAAAATCTCTTAAAATTATATTATCTTTATCACTATATATTACATCCCATTTATTTTTAATATCTGAATGAATATCATCTTTATTTTCTTTAACACTTTGTCCCATATTAATAAAATTTCCGTTCTTAACAATTAAGCTAATTGATATAAAAGCTATAACTAATAATGCAGCCATAGATATTAAAGTCTTTTTATACTTTTTCAAATTTCTAAGTATATTCTTTTTATTACTTGTATATCTATTTACATCAACTTTACTCATAATTTCCTTTGTATTATCAAAATACTCAAATCCATCAGAATCAAATTCAGCCTTTATATCTTGTTTCGCTGACTTTAAAACCTCATACATATGCTTACAATCATCACAAACTTCTAGATGTTTTAAAAGTTCTTGTTTTTCTATACTAGCTATATTACCTTCTATAAAATCTAATAATAAAACTTCTACTTCTTTACATTTCATAAATATCACCACCTTTTCTCTCTTCTTCATACCTTATATATCTCTTATGCAAATCATAATATCTATTCTTAGTAGCTTGTTCTTTAAGTTCTAATATATCGCCTATATCCTTAAAAGTAAGCTCTGGATGATAATATTTTAAATAAAGAAGCTTCCTATTTATAAGACTTAGTCCACCTATAAAACCTTCTACAGATTTTTTTCTTTCTTTAAATTCTAAAATCTTATCTATACTTTCCTCATGACTTTCTCTACTTGAGAGTTCATTCTCTCCTTCCATATTATTCCTTTTGTTTTTTCTTAAATAATCTATACTTTTATTTTTTGCTATCTGAAAAAGCCAAGTAGTAAATCTGCCTTCCTCTTTAAACCTGTAAATACTATTATAAATACTTATAAAGGTCTCTTGACTTATATCCTTAACTGCCTCATTATCTTGAACTATAGTATATACAAATTTACAAACCTGCCTATGATATTTTTTCATAAGAACTTCAAATGCTTGCACATCTCCGGATTTTATCTTTTTTACTAATTCAAAATCCTCCACCATAAATTCCCCCTTCGTTTACCATTACAATGAGTATAACGTATAAAATATATAAAAGTTTTATATATTATTTAAAATATATAAAATTATATAACTAATCTTATAAAATATAAAAAAAATGAACCTATAAACTAATTAAGTCTATAGGTTCAAATTCATAATTTATTCAGTCATTTTTTTACACTTACCATCATTAATTTTACATTCTTCACAAACACCTTTAAGCACAAGCTTATGCTCAGTTAATACAAAACCAGTCTGATTTCTAACCATCTCTTCAATTTGTTGCATAGGACAAGGTACTTCTATTTCTTTATGACAGAGATTACACTCCAACGTATGCTTATGTTTATTTTTCTTAATAGCAAAAGAATTTCTTCCTTCCCCTAAATCAAATTTATCAATTATATCCTTAAGTTCTAGGGCTTCTAAATTTCTATATACAGTTGAAAGGTTTATATCTATACCTAATTCCTTACATTTTTCATATATATAATCCGCTGTAATGCTGCTATCTGCTTGCTTTAGCATATCATAAATAACAAGCCTTGCTTTTGTAATCTTTATACCTTTACTCTTTAAAAATTCTACATCACTCATAGTTAACTCCAAATAAATATTTTCTTTTATTATATCATTAAAAAAGAAAAAATGTTACTAAAAGCTTAAAGTAACACTTTTTTAACGGAAACTTCTATTCACTATCCTTCATATGAGTAAATTCGATTACCTAAATCCAAAATTTAGAATCTCACCTATATGAATAAGTTTCATTAACTAAATCTAAAATTTAGAATTTCACTTAAAGAAATATCATTTTAAATCCAAAAACTATAAGTATTGCTCCCCCTATATAATCAGCATACTTAGTAATAAAACTAAACTTTCTAGCATATTTAGAAGCAAAAAATGCTGTTAAACTTAAAATTAAAGTTATAATACCTATTATAACTGATATGAATGTTATATTCATTAAGTTTCCAACTCTATTAAAGGCTGTAAATCCAACCACTAAAGCATCTATACTTACAGAGATTCCAAGTATAAAATACATTTTAGTCTTTAAAAGTATACATTCTTCTTTTTGCTCCATACCTTCTTTTATCATCATAACACCAACAATAGCTATTACTATCCCGCCTATTATATTTGGAATGGATGTTATATAAATTTCAAATAGCATCCCTCCTATAGCACCTAATAATGTAAATAGAAATTGAAAAAAAGCAAATGATAATGCAAATAAAAATTTATTCTTTTTTTGAATTGCACAATTCAACCCTATACTTAAGGCTATAGCAGATGCATCCATAGCTAGCGCAATCCCTATTAAAACTACGGTTTTTATATCCATATTATCCCCCTAATATAAATAATTTAATATTATATACTATATATTTTATTAACATAATATATTAATTATACTAACCTATTTATTTTATCAAAATTCTTAAATAAAACCAGTATTATTTAAGAAATTTTTAAATTTTAAATTAAAAGAAAATTCCGACTATATTAAAAGTAAAAAAAAGTACTTTATTTTACTTCTTTTTTAATGTATATTATTAAATGTAATACACTTTATTTTAAATTGTATAACACATTTAGATTGTATAAGTTAATTATTCTTATATTTTTCTATAAAATTAATTTATTTGATACATAAAGGAGATAATATTAATGAATTGTATAATAGCTCAATCAGGTGGTCCAACTTCAGTTATAAATGCTAGCGTGTATGGACTAGTAAAAGAAAACTTTAATCTTGAAGTTTTTGATAATGTTTATGGTGGTTTAAATGGAATTCAAGGAATATTAGAAAAAAAAATAATTAATCTTTCTTCTATGAACAAGGATGAATTAGAAGCATTCAAGAATACACCATCTTCTGGACTTGGCTCTTGTAGATATAAATTAAAAGATTTTAGTGAAAATGAATATGAATATATAAAACTTATAAAAATATTAAAAGAACTTGATATAAAAGCATTCTTCTATGTAGGTGGAAATGACTCTATGGATACCACTGCCAAACTTAGTAAATATGCTAAAAAGAAGAATTTAGATATTAAGTTTATAGGTATCCCTAAAACTATTGATAATGATCTTGTACTAACTGACCATACTCCTGGTTTTGGTAGTGCAGCTAAATTTATAGCTACTGCAACTTTAGAAACATATTTAGACTCTACAGTTTATATGGATAATGGCATCTTTATAATTGAAGCTATGGGACGTGATACAGGATGGTTAGCTGCTTCTGCTGCTCTTGCCCAAATTAATGGCAAGCCTTGCGCTGATTTTATTTACTTACCAGAAAGTGAATTCTCAATCACTGATTTTTTAAACGATGTTAGAAAAACCTTTAAAGAAAAAAATCATGTATACATAGTTGCCTCTGAAGGTCTTAGAGATTGTACTGGTAAATTTATAACACAAAGCGCTTATTCTGCCCACGATAAGTTTGGACATGCTCAATTAGGTGGTGTAGGTGAATATTTAAAAAATTTAATAATGGATGCTGGTATAACTAAAAGAGTTAAAGCATTAGAATTAGGTGTTATGCAAAGATGTGCTATGCATTGTGCTTCAAAAACTGATTTAGATGAAGCTATAATGGTAGGTGCAGCTGCTATTAGAGCTGCCGCAGAAGGAAAATCAGGGTATATGGTAAGTATTAAAAGAGAAACTAATTCCCCTTACAAAAGTTCAACTGTACTTGTAGATGCTAATGAAATAGCTAATAAAATTAAACATTTTCCTAAGGAATGGATAAATAAAAAAGGAAACCATATAACAGTCGAAGCTATAAATTATTTGCGACCTTTAATAGCTGATAATGTACTGTTAGATACTGAGGATCTATTACCAAAATACAAAGTTTTTAGCAGATAAGAATATGTTCTTTACTAAAATCTTGTATAAATTTAAGCTTTCTAAGATATAATATATATAATAAAATGAGAGTATATAATAATTTTATTCATATACTCTCATTTTATTTAAATGAAACTCTTATTCATTATCATTCATAGAAATAAGTTCGAATAACCAAATTAAAAATTTGGATTCTTACTTAAATGAAACTCCTATTCACTATCGTTCATATTAGTAAGTTACATTAACTAAATCTAAAATTTAGAATGTCACTTATGATTTTGTATATATTCTAATGTGTTTAAAAACTCATCTATTTCTTCTATACTATTGTAAAGTCCAAGACTTGTACGAACCATGCCAGGTCTTAGAGTCCTATCCTGTACTAAATATCTATATGATGCCTGATCACTGATACTTAATAATCTCTTTACATATGGCTGAGCACAAAAACAGCCATCTCTAACAGCTATCCCTCGTATATCAGCAAGAGCTATAGCAAGTGATTCATGCCATAACTTTTGTGAATTAAATGATATTACACACAGTTTATCTTTTTCTATATTATTTCCATAAAGCTTTATTCCTCTTATATTACTTATTCCACTCATTAAGTAATTTTTTAAAACTTCTTCATGATTCTCAATATTTTTAAAACCTATCAATTCTAGTTGTCTTATTCCTGCTAATAGTGCTACTACACCAATAAGATTTTGAGTTCCAGCTTCTTCTTTATAAGGACATTCTGTGTAATAAACTTCATTATCTAAAACTATATCTACAGTTCCACCACCTGTCATAAAAGGAGGAACATTTGATAAATTTTCTTTTCTTCCTGCAACTACCCCTATTCCAAAAGGTGCATACATCTTATGGGCAGAAAACACTATAAAATCTATATAATCATCATTTTCTTTTCCTTCTAAAAATATCACTCTATGCGCCACAAGCTGAGCCGCATCTACAATTATCTTAGCATCATACTTATGAGCTATCTTAGCTATTTCATTTATAGGATTGACATAACCTGTAACATTAGAAGATCCTGTTATTGTTACATACTTAATTTTGCCGTCATATTCTATCAACTTTTTTTCTATTTCAGTAACATCAATACTTCCATCATTCCCCACCTCAACATAATCTATTTTCCATTTATTTCTCCAAGGTAAATCATTTGAATGATGTTCCATTCTAGTTGATAAAACCACATCATCTTCTGATGTCCATAAAATATTACTTAACAAATTAATGCCCTCTGTAGTATTCTTGACATACATAACTTCATACTTATTTATATTTTTAACATTCAAAAATCTTAAAACTTTTCCCCTAGACTTTTCATAGAACTCAGTGCATATCTTAGCCTTTTGTCCTTTGCCCCTACCAACAGAACTATAATAAGGTATAAAATTTTCAATGTATTCTCCAACCATTTTAAACGGTGGAGTGGTTGCTCCATTATCAAAGTTTATAGGAATTGTACTTTTTCCATTTTTAAGTTTAACAGGATTATCTAATCCAATAAATAAATCTCTATAATTAACATCTCTATCCATCTTAGCGCTCCACCTCCAATTATATAATATTCATTTCCAGCTATTATTGTTCTATAAAGCTTACACTTATTCATAATATTAAAATATATATTAAAATTTTGGAGGTAACTATGTATTTTAATGATTTAAACTCTACTAAATTAGCTCTTTTTAGACCCCCTCTTCCATACTTAAATAGTAACTTAAGATTTTTACATGCAATCCCAAGCGATGTAGAAATAGATATCTATATTAATAATACGCTAACATATGAAAATTTACATTTTGGAGAAGTATCTAATTATATATCAGTAACCCCTGGAGAGAGTACATTAACAGTTTACAAAGCTGGTACTAAAGAAAACCCTATACTAAATGCTGCTATAGACACATACCCAAATAATTATCAAACTCTAGCCTTTATTAACCCTGATTCTAATATTGAACTTCAATTAATCCAAGATGGCATGGGATCTTTAAATCCTAGCATTTCATTCTTGAGATATATTCAATTTTCTCCTAATGCTCCTTTGCTTGATTTAGGTATATTCCCTAATCGTAGATTATTTAAGTATGTAGAGTATAAAGAAGAAACTGGTTATAGACCAATCTCAGCCGGTATTTATGAATTTCTAATTTATCCTTCTAATGCTACTGGTTTTAAAAGCACCTTACCTAATACAAAACTAGAACTTGGAACTTTTTATACAATATATTCTATTGGAATGATAAATGAAACCCCTACTTTTACCAATATAATAGTTAAAGATGGTGTTTAATAATAATCTTGCCTATGTTTATTCCTTAAAACATAGGCTCTTTTCATTTCATACAAAGCCTTTTTATAGTATAATAGAGTATAGTTTAACATAGTGAATATACAAAGGAGTTTTTAATATGATAGTTTTAAGCGCAAAAAATATAACAAAAAGCTTTGGAATAGATGAAATTTTAAAAGGTGTTACATTCAATGTAAATGAAGGCGATAAAGTTGGACTTATAGGAGCTAACGGAGAAGGAAAATCTACACTTTTTAGAATCTTAACTAAAGATCTTTCTAGTGACTCAGGAGAATTATTCATAGATAAAAATAAAACTCTTGGGTATTTATCACAACATTTATCTTTAGATAGTGATTCTACTATATACGGCGAGATGCTTAAAGTATTTAGTGATTTACTTTCATTAGAAGAAACTTTAAAAAATATGGAAGAGAAGCTTAATGAACCTTATGATCCTAACAATGCTGAATACCATGAAAGATTGATACAAAACTATACCTTAAATCAAGAACTTTATGAAAATAGAGGTGGTTATACTTATAAAGCTGAGATTTCTAGAGTCTTAAAAGGTCTTGGTTTCTTTGAAAATGATTTTGATAAAGATATAATAACCTTAAGTGGAGGACAAAAAACTCGTGTTGCCCTTTGTAAGCTTTTGCTTATAAAACCTGATATATTACTTTTGGATGAACCTACAAATCATCTTGATTTATCAGCAATTGAATGGCTTGAAGACTATTTAAAGGCTTATAAAGGTACTGTTATTTTAATATCCCATGATAGATTTTTCTTAGATTCTGTTACAACCCAAACCTTCGAACTTATAGGTGGTAGTGTTAATTGTTATAATGCAAGCTATACAAAATTTTTAGAGCTTCGTGAAAAAGCTATGGAGGCTCAACTTAAGGCTTATAATCTTCAACAGACTGAAATAAAAAGACAAGAGGATATAATAGAAAAGTTTCGTTCTTTCAATAGAGAAAAAAGTATTAAGGCCGCTGAAAGTCGAGAAAAAGCATTAGCTAAAATTGAAAGATTAGATGCACCAGTAAAAGAAGCCATGGCTTCTAGAATAAAATTTGAAACTCTTATAAAGTCAGGCAATGATGTACTTCATGCTGAAAATCTGTCTAAAGCTTATGGTGAAAAAATCCTATTCAATAATGTAAATCTTGATTTAAAAAGAGGCGAAAAAATTGCATTAATAGGTGAAAATGGTAGAGGAAAAACTACTCTATTTAAAATAATAATGGAAACAGTAAAAGCTGATAATGGGATAAGCATCTTAGGTAAAAATGTATTTTTAGGTTACTATGATCAAGAACAATCTGATTTGGATTTTGAAAAAACTATAATAGACGAAATTTGGGACAGTTTTCCTGACATGACAACTACACAAGTAAGAACTGCTTTAGCTGCTTTCTTATTTACTGGTGATGATGTATTTAAAAAAATATCACTTCTAAGTGGTGGAGAAAAATGTAGAATAAACTTACTAAAATTAATGTTATCTAAATCAAATTTTCTTCTTTTAGACGAACCTACTAATCACTTAGATATTATGTCTAGAGAAGCTTTAGAAGATGCTATATTAAGCTATGACGGTACTTTAATGGTTATATCTCACGATAGATATTTTTTAAATAAAGTTATATCTAAAATATATGAACTTGAAGAGAATGGTATAAATACATACCTAGGTAATTATAATTATTACTCTGAAAAGAAAAAAAATCCTAGTAGATATGAAGGACTAGAAGAAGATGTTCAAGGTAAAACTAAAACTCAAATTAAAGATGAAAGAAGAAAGAAAAAAGAAGCTGAAAAAGAAGCTAAGGCTCTTACTCTTAAATTAAAAAATATAGAAAAAGAAATTTCGGATAAAGAAGAAGAAATGATATCTCTTCAAGAGCAACTTTGTCTTGAAGAAGTATATTCAAATCCTACTAAAAGCGAAGCTGTAAATAAATCTATATCTAAACTTCAATTAGAAATAGATTCTCTTTATGAAGCTTGGGAAGAGTTATCCAATTAATTGTCAATAGATTTTTCTCACGATAAATTACAAAAATAATAAAAAAATCTAAATAAAAAATGTCTAGTAACGACAAACATTTTGTTACTAGACATTTCTATTTATTTTATCTATTTTATTTATCTTATTTATTTTTAAATTTGTACCTATAAAGACTCCTAGTATAACATTAATCCAAGTTATAAGTATAAGAAGCATAGCTATTAAATAAAACCTTGTACCATGATGAAAATTATGTGTACTTCCCAAATAAATCAGTGCTATAATTTTATTTATCAAAATTAAATAAATAAAATTAGGAAATATAATAAGCATAGACGTTCTTAAATAACCATCTAACTTTTTATAACTTACATAAGTATATACAATTAAAAGTACCATTGGTAACAAAAATATTAAAACTAATGTTACATTTCTATTTGTTAAACATCTTGTACAAATTATAATGCTTATAAAAATTTCAGCAAAAACTGCAAACATTAATGATAAAACTTGTGTCTTTAATATATATTTAGCAGTTAACACATTTCCACTCCCCTAATATAATTAATTTTCCCCTTAGTATTAATTATACTTTATAATTGTTTCAAAGTCATTAACATTACAATATTGTAAGACACAAATTATTAAAAATTAAAACTTTAAATTAAAATTTTAATAATTTTTACATTCCTGTAGATCCAAATCCACCTTCACCTCTTACTGTATTTGAAAGTTCTTCTACCTCTTTAACTTCTACTGGGACTACTCTATTTACTATCATTTGAGCTATTTTCATGCCTTTTTCAACCTTAAAAGATTCTTTTCCATGATTTATTAAAATAATACCAACTTCTCCTCTATAGCCTTCATCTATAGTTCCTGGAGTATTTAAAACAGTTATAGAATGTTTTAATGCAAGTCCACTTCTAGGTCTTACTTGAGCCTCTGTATATGGAGGAAGTTCTATTCTTATACCTGTTTTTATAAGCTTAGTCTCGGTAGGATTTATTATAACTTCCTCTACTGAATATAAATCTAAACCAGCATCACCAGGATTAGCATAGCAAGGTAATGTTGCTTCCTTATTTACTCTATGTACTTTTAATAAATATTTATCCATCTTGAATAATCACTCCCATAATTTTTAGTTTAGGTAATTATAACATTTATATTATTTATGAGCAAATTAAGTGCTACTCTAACTCTTAACTTAAGGCATTAGGCCTTTAGTTGAACTTACTCTATAAAAATATTTCTATTAAAATTAATTAATATAAATTTACTTTAATGAAGCCACCTATAAAAAAATGCTTTTACTAATTTAAATTAATAAATATCTCATTAAATATTATTAAATGATAACACTTAATAATTAATTGTGTTTATTATTTCATCAATAGAATAATTAGTTTATAATTAATTTATATATTAAATATAGGAGGGCTTTATGAATACATTTGAAAATATATGCATTCTGATATTAATATTTATAACTTTTATATCATTAAATTATTATATGGGAAAACGTATTTTTTTAAGAATATCAAATATTTATAAAATAAACAGTAAAATTTTTTGGACTTTATTTTGGTTAATAGCTTTTTCTTATATAATTTATTCATTACTAAATAAATATTTTCCAAAAGCATTATCTAGTCCACTTATGTATATTGGAATTTATTATATGGCTATATCTATTTACCTTTTAATAATTTTTGCTATTACAGATATTTTTTTAATTCTAAATAGAAAACTAAATTTTTTCCCAAAACTTAAAAGTAACAACTTAATATTTAGTATATTACTTGTTGTTGTAATCTTAGCTTTAATAAGCGTAGGTAATTTTAATGCAAATAATTCTTATGTTAAAGACTATAATATAAAAATAAATAAACAAATTAAAGAAAAAGAACTTAATATAGTGTTAGTATCTGATATACATCTTGGTGATATTATTGGCAATTATAGACTTAAAAATATGGTTTCTAAAATAAACAGCTTAAATCCTGATATAGTATTAATTGCTGGTGATTTAATAGATAGTTCTCTTAAACCATTTTCTGAAAACAATATGGCTTCTGAATTAGGTAAAATAAAAAGTAAATATGGTATATTTTTTGCTTTAGGAAATCATGATATTTTTGACAATAAAGTTGAAGAGTTATCTTCTTTATTAAAAAACGAAAGAATTACTGTTTTAAGAGATGATTATAAACTTATTAATGATAGTTTTTATATAGTTGGTAGAGATGATATATCTATTAGCAGGATTAAAGATAAAAGAAAAAATTTGAAAGATATAATTAAAACTATAGATAATAATAAGCCAGTAATAGTAATTGATCATAATCCTAGTAGTATGAATGAAAGTGAAGATACAAATATAGATTTACAAGTTTCTGGTCATACCCATAAAGGCCAAATAGCACCTTTTAACCTTATAACAAAAAATATTTTTGAAATAGATTACGGCTATAAAAAGAAAAACAACTTTAATATAGTAGTATCTTCAGGCTACGGTACCTGGGGGCCACCTATAAGAATAGGTAGTCGTTCTGAAATAGTTAATATAAAACTTCATAATTAAAAATATTATAAAGGCATATCAACAAATTTCTCTAACGCTGATATGCCCTTATATAAAATTCTTCTTCGTTACAAGTTCTCATTTTTATCTAACAACCTTCTCTCTCATTTTTGAAGTTTCTCTTAATATAAGTTTAATTACTCTGAGAAACCTGTATCTTCTCGTATTTTTTAAGTAAAAAACATTATTCGATTTTTTCATACACACTAACCCCTTATTTATATTTTTATCTCCCAAACCCAACATTTACTCTTATTAAAAATACACCCCCATCCCCATTAATGTAAATAATATGAATATTTGTATATTATATTATACAACACTTTAATTTGTAATTAAATACTTTTTTTTAAATAAAATTAATATTATGTATTAAAATTAGTAAAAATAAACCGCTTATTTTCATTAAGTGGCTTATTTTTCATTTAATTCTTTAGAAATTATTAAATCATTCTTATATGTTCGATTATTTATTTTTAGGTTTTTTGTTTTTTTCTTGATACTTACTATTATTTGTTCTCTTAGTTCCAATATTGATTTTTTGTTTATTTTCTTCTTCTTTATTACCTTTAAACATAATACTAACTCCTCTAAATCTTATTTTTTCTAATTACCTATTTATAAGACTTTCTTGATAACTTTGTACCATTCTTCTTACCATTTCTCCACCAATACTTCCATTTTGTCTTGAAGAAATTTCTCCTTTATCTCGGTGCTCATAATCTTCCATTCCAACTTCTGACGCAACTTCATTTTTTAATCTGTTTAAACCTTTTTTTGCTTCTGGTACTAATTTCTTATTGCTTGAAGCCATATTTATTTTCCTCCTTTAAATAGCACTTTTTCTTTTACAATATTAGCTTAACCAACATTAGTAAATAATAGCCTATGAAAATATTAGCATTAACGAGTTTATTCTGTAATTTTGAACAGAAATTCCTAAACTTAATGCAAAAAGATACGTTATTCAGAAATACAAAATTACCTCTTATCAAAAATAATATTATCTTCTATTACATCAAAACCTTTATCAGTATCTATTATTAATGAGCTTTTCTTTACTCTAATTAACCAAAAAGCCATAATTAAATCCCCAGTACTACCAATTAAATTTATAAAGAATACTAATCCTCCTGTTAATGGCATTAATAAAGAAAATATGGATATTATCATTACTGGAGCTAATAATATAATAGCAAACTGCGTTACTGAAAATTTTCTTCCTGTAGTTTCTTGTGTATATGCATATATACCTTTAAATCCTATTTTGAACTTACCACCAAATATTGAATAAGCTAAACCATGTAACAATTCATGAACTATTGTATTAATAATTGTAGCTAATACTATAATTAAATAATATTTTGATTCACCGTATTGATTTGTGATATTATTATTAAATTCCATTATACTGTCAATCCATAATATTGTTATTACACAAGCTATTATTAAAGCAATTATATGAATTTTTTTTGTAATTATAAAAGACATAGCAACACCTCTTAATTGAAGTATTGCCATGTCTTGTTTTTATTAAACTTTTTATTTATTATATATTTTAAAATTTAATAATAAGAATAAAACTTAACTTCTGACAATCTGGTACTTTTCCAAGCATAAGTTATCTTTGTGTCATTAAAACATTTATAACCAGCCATAGACATATAAACATCCTTTACAGTAGAAGCAGTATTACCATGAGGGTAAACTACAACTATATGGTCACTAGTTATGCCAATAGTGCTATAACCGTTATTGGCACGACTTTGAGCTTGAGTTGCAGTAATAGACTTCCAATGAGGATTTTTGTTACCTGACAATGCATTAAGCATAGTAGAACATGTACCATTAGGTAATGGAGTACTTAATTTTTTCATAACATCTTGAGCAAAGATGTTACAGTACGTATTACCACCAGATGGTTGGTACTTTGAATTTGTGGTTACATTGAAAGAATCTATTGTATTTTTATAGGAGCTTGTACTAGCAAATGCTTGAACGCTATATCCAGTTAGTAAGGCAAATAGTAAAAATACAAATGCTAAAGATTTTGTGAGTTTTTTCATAATAATTTCCCCCTTTAGAAATTAATTCTTTTTACAATTATATATATTGTACACAAAAAGGGAAAATTCTTTTTATTTGGATTATTAAGATAATTTAACATAAATTCATAAAATTTCTCTCTAAAACTATAATTTAAAAATACAAAAGAGCACCTTTATAGATGCTCTTAATACCTTACTTAATTTATTTATCTGCTTCATATGACCTAATTTCAAATGAAGCTATTTTATCAAATACAACATATTCTTTAACTTGCTTATAAGGATTTATTTTTTTATTGAATCCATATCTAAGTTGTCCCTTCCCATTGCTTGAATCGAACCACTTTTCAAAAGCAGCTGCTTCGTCTGCTGATACATCATATTCTTTAGTTATTCCATTTACCATTGTTATAGCTAATATTGCTTTGTTTCTATCTTCTGTTACATTAACTTCACAAGTTGCTTTTAAATCAATACCTTTAACTTTAGCAGTTATTGTCGCATGTCCTATTTTTTTACCTGCTACTACTTTTCCATCTTTGTATTCAGCAATATCTTTATCACTTGATGACCATTCAATTTCCTTATTTGTTGCATCATCTGGTTTTACCATTGCTGTTAGTGACTCTGTTTTTCCTGCAATAACACTTATTGATGTTTTATCTAATGTTATTGAATCTACATATGGTTTTAACTCTCCATTTTCATCTATATCTATTGCGTCTATAGATATATATTTATTACTTTCATTTATAATCTCTACTATATGTTCTTTATTATCTAATTCTAAATTTTGATAAACTAAGACTGAGCCTTGTATTACTGTTCCAACTTTGAAATTAATCTTACCACTTTTCTCATTATCAATATTTATTTTAGCTTCAGAAGATATATTAGAATCTGTATTGCTATTCCAACTTATTATTCTAAATTTATTACCTGAAAATTTGAATTTTACTTTATTAGTTTTTGATGTATCACTTTCATTACTTGATTTATTATATAAACTTTCATGGTTAAATTTTTTCCAGTTCCCTATATAATTTATATTTATATTACTGTCATCATATCTTTTCCATCCCTTTTCAGGCTGTAAAAGTTGATCTCCAAGATTCGTACTATTTAGATTCTTTTCTCCAACTACAACATCCTTATTCTCTGCTCTAGCACTCGTTGGATTTAAAAAACTAAAAAAAGTAAATGCTAAAATAATACTTAAAACTAAACTAATTTTCTTTTTCATTTATATTTCCCCCTTAAAATTACTATAGTTCTATTATATAACTACATAATTTTCAATTTCAAGGAAAATATTTCTACATTTTTCCTTATATTTTATAAATAAAGTAAATTTTATATAATAAATTCTTATCAAAATTAAAATGTTGTTATTTTGAAGGAATTTATCCAAAAGCGCCCTAAGCTTCTTGCTTAAAACTTACTATCTTCATATACCGTATGAAGAATAGCCTCAAAAGAAAATCAGTCGATATTTTAAGTATCCTATAAAATTTATAGTGTGAAAATTGTGTAAAAATTATATTATCAACGCTTTTTAAGCAAAATAAAAAAACTCTTAAAGCTAGTATCTACAAGCTTTAAGAGTTTAATGGTAGCCCATAGGAGAATCGAACTCCTGATTTTAAATTAGTTGAAGTATTGACATGTCTTATTGGTTTTAATCTTTTTTAATTTCTCAATATAAGAATGCTAATTTCTGTAATCTTTCCGTAATCTTTTTGTAACTTTTTTGTATCTCTTGAATATATTTACATAAAATCAATCTAATGATATTCTATTTATGTAATCAAAATAAAAAGGAGGAATTTTTAAATGAAAAAAATCTTACTAACATCAATTTTAACAGGTACATTATTGGCATCTGCTTTAACATTTACTTCAACAACTGTTAAAGCAAATGAAATTCAAAAGGATGAAATTCAGACAACGTATGCATATGCTACTGATTATTCTACTAAAATACCATCTTGGTCAGGATATAAAAATGTAACAAGTGCATGTGGGTATGATGACATTAATGTATCTTGGAATAATAGCACTAAAGAAGCATCATTTGCAAGAGGATGGGGTGAACTTAAAATTTCATTAAGAACTTTACAAAACAGTTATGGTGTAAAGCTTGAAACTGACAGATTAATGATAACTTATAATAATTATGTAAAATTGTATGATAACCTACGTTTGTATATGTAATAAAAAAATAAAGCGTAGTTAATTCTACGCTTTATTTTTTATATTCATTATTATACCATTCCAAGAAGTCTCCGAACAACTTCTTCTCTGCTTCTTTTCTAGCTTTTGATTATGCTACTGTATTTTGAATTGTAGCTAACTTATTCTTCAATACTTCATTCTCTTGTTGTAATTGTGTATTTATTTGAGCTTGTTGTTTTGCTTTATCTTCTGCAAGAATTTGTTTACCTTTATTAAATTCTCCTGCTATAGTTTGCCTTAAATAGTCTAGTTGTTCTTGAGTTAATCCAGGTAATTTCTTTAATAATAAATCATTGAACATAATAATCTTAAGTTGAATAGTATCTCCTATAACTTCTGTTATTCTAAAATGTTCTTCTACTATATTCCATACCTCTAAAGCTGTTTTAACTTCTTTTTCATGCTGTCCTTGTATAATTTTTTGGGTTGCCTCTTCTTTTTTTGCCTTAATTAGCTCTATTACAGCATCTCCTACAATTTTAATTACAGTTGCTATAATCCCTATTATAGCGGTTATTAGTATTGGTATTATTTGATTTAAAAGTTGTTCTTCCATTTTCTATTCCTCCCTAAAATTTATTGAAATGCTCGTTATATTTTACAAATCCATTTTTTGTATTTTTCCCCTTGTTAGTTGAATACACCCGATTAAGTCGTCCACTTTTATCTCTAAATAAAGGTGTTGCATTTTCCCATGCATCTAAACTACCGAATCTATTAGAACATTCATTATTTAAATATGCAAGTTCTCTAGTACTCCCGTTTTTATATTGTCCTTCATAATAATAATGTACTAAAGAAGGTACATTTTTAACATACGCTTGTCTAACTCCTGAATTAGTTGGATACTCAACTAATAGTAATTGTTTGCTGTGACTGATATCCAATACGGTTATGTTATCTCCACTTGATACTCATCTGCCAGGAATTACATTCCCTTCTGAATCCCTTGCATATAAAAAGTCTCCTTCTACTTTTGCATTATTAGCATAAGTAAACCCTACTATAGGCTTTGTATTAACTTGCTTACTTTCTTCTTTAGGACTAGTTATATTTATACTTTGTCCATTAATAGCATTCTGAATATCTTGACATAAAGTATTCCAAGACTTACCGTATTGAATTAGAAAAGAATATGGGTCCTGATGGTCTGTCTGCCTATAAGTATCACTTATATACTTATGACTAAAAATATTATTAGCTGAATTCCATCCATTAGATTTACATATACTTGCTGCTAATTCAACTGTATTCTTATATCCCTCATTGAATTGTTCTATATTACCGCTTCTAGGATTACACATCTCTATACTAAGATAATTTCTATTTGCATAACCTCCAGCGTGCCATGCCTGTTCATTACCTGGAATAATTTGTATTACTCCATTCCAATCCACAAAATAATGCGCCGAAGCTCCTACATATACCCTGTTAAAATAATCCCTGTTATTTTGTGCAGTCGCACCTTCATTACAAGTACCATGAATTACAATTCCTATAGGTCTTAGGCTTCTATAACTTCTATTATTATTTATGAATTGCTGATTAATTGGTAAAGCCTGTACCATAATTGAAGAAAAAGAAAAGGTAGCCAATAAAGCTACCAATACTGATAAGATTTTAAATTGTTTTTTCAATATTTCCATCTCCCTTTACTTTTTGAATATGTGATCTTTTATTTCTTTAACATCAGTTTGGACATTTTCAACTATATTGAAATTCTCACTTAGTTTATCCAATAGGTCCTGGTACCTTTTTCTCTTTCACCTGTAGTTTTTAAGACATACAGGAGTAGAAAAACAAAAAGTCCGTATCCTAGCCCTTGATTTACGGATAATTCTAATAATTCATTCATAGTACACCTCACCTCAATATTCTAAGAAATACAAAAAAGAGCACCCTTATAGATGCTCTTAATATCTTATTTATCTGCTTCATATGACCTAATTTCAAATGAAGCTATTTTATCAAATACTACATATTCTTTTACTGTTTTGTATGGATTTATTTTTTTATTAAATCCATATCTAACTTGTCCCTTACCATTACTTGAATCGAACCACTTTTCAAAAGCCGATATTTCATCTGGTGATACATCATATTCTTTAGTTATTCCATTTACCATTGTTATAGCTAATATAGATCTACTTTTATCTTCGGTTACATTAATTTCGCAAGTTACTTTTAAATCAGTGCCTTTAACTTTAGCAGTTATTGTTGCAGTTCCTATTTTTTTACTTGCTACTACTTTTCCATCTTTATATTCAGCAATACCTTTATCACTTGATGACCATTCAATTTCTTTATTTGTTGTATTGTCTGGTTTTACTGTAGCTATTAGTGGCTCTGATTTTCCTGTTACTAAACTTATTGATGATTTATCTAATGTTATTGAATCTACATATGGTTTTAATTCTCCCTTTTCATCTATGTCTATAGCATCAAACACAAAAAGACCATTTACCTCTATTTCAACAGTGTGATATCCTAATGATAATGGTAATGATTCAAACACTAAAGCTTTGTATATCGAGCTTTCGCTATATTCATTAAAATTACTAGCTACTGTGCCATCTATTTTTACCTGATTTGTGTCATCATTTATTCTATCTTTATTAATATTAGTTATTATTCTAAAACGAGTTCCATAAAATTTAAATAAAACTTTATCACCAGCTGTTTTTGCTACATGATAGCTACCCTCATAACCACCTCCATCTTCTGCAGCAACCCAACTTTCCCCATTATATTGAAAATATGAATTTGTATCATCATATCTTTTCCATCCATTTTCAGGTTGTAAAAGTTGCGTTCCAAACTTAGCACTATTCTCAGTTGTATCATTTAAATTCTTTGCTCTAACACTCGTTGGATTTAAAAAACTAAAAAAAGTAAATGCTAAAATAATACTTAAAACTAAACTAATTTTCTTTTTCATTTATATTTCCCCCTTAAAAATTACTACAGTTACTATTATATAACTACATAATTTTCAATTTCAAGGAAAATATTTCTACATTTTTCCTTATATTTTATAAATAAAGTAAATTTTATATAATAAATTCTTATTGAAATTAAAATGCTAATATTTTGAAGGATTTTAACCAAAAGCAACCTAAGTTTCTTACTTAAAACTTACTATCTTCATATACCGTATGAAGAATAGCCTCAAAAGAAAATCAGTCGATATTTTAAGTATCCTATAAAATTTATAGTGTGAAAATTGTGTAAAAATTATATTATCAACGCTTTTTAAGCAAAATAAAAAAACTCTTAAAGCTAGTATCTACAAGCTTTAAGAGTTTAATGGTAGCCCATAGGAGAATCGAACTCCTGATTCCACCGTGAGAGGGTGGCGTCTTGACCTCTTGACCAATGAGCCATAACTTACTTTTTTATTATATCACATAATTTATAAATTGCAAATATTTTCTTCATCTGACTTTATATTATTTAATTATTAATATATTGATTAATTTCAAAATTATAAACTAACTATAAAAGTTAGCTTATATATTATACATTAAAATGATTATTTATATTATTGTTTTTCTATATATACAGCCTCATCGCCTTTTAAATCCCAAGTCACATCAACACCAAGTTTTTTTGCACCTAATGCAAAATGTATCAATGCTATACCTAAGTCTATTCTTTCATAATTAGATTTGGTTTCTTTAATATATGATCTAACTTTGTTACCATCATATTCAAAATGCCACGGTTGTCTATTTAATGCTGAAGGAGCTTTTCTTACTGATCCTAATGCAAAAAATAACCACTGAGGAATGCTACAATTTATAAGAGTTATTAAATCTTCTATATTATTTTTATCCTTAGCTACTTTTCCTAAAATTTTTTCCTTTAAACTCTTCTCATCTTTAACGTAGCCAAGGGCTATAGTAATATATAACTTTTCATCATCCTTAATACTTATTATATTTTCTAGCGCTTTCTTATTATAAGTTCCACCAATCCAACAGGTTCCTAGTCCTAAAGAGGTAGCCTCTAATACCAAAGCCTCACCATAATAGCCTAACTTAAGTTCTATATTTTTATCATTACTATCTCCAACTAATGCTAAACAATACTTAGCTCCGCTTATAGTTCCATAAGATGCTTTAAAACCCTTAAAAACTTCTTCGCAGTCCTTGATTAATTGTATATTTAAATCTGCGTTGCTATTAATTTTATAAATTAATTTTTGTAAAGCTTCTATTTTTTTTATCTCTATATCCTCATTAATATAACTTCTTCTAGATACTCTTTTATTCATTTCAGTATACCAATATTCCTTAAGCTCCACCCTACTCACATCCCATCTATTCCATTATATTACTCGGTTTTTAATTTTATTATACTCTTTTATTTACATTTTAAAAATATATTTTCAGAAAATTCATAACTACACATTTTATAATTTTATTAAAAACCTAACTAATTAAATCCAATATATTCCTCGCATAAAAGAAGAAAAGATGCAAATTACCTTGAAAGCATTTCACATCTTTATTCTAAGAAAATCTTTATACTTTATCTATAATATTGCTACAGCTAATTGAGCTAAAGTCTTAACAAAATTTAAATCTTCAAACTTAAACTCTTTAATTTTTATAGATGTTGTCAAATAAATAACTCCCTTTACTGCACCTGATTTTATCATAGGAACTATTATTACAGAATTCCATTCTGGAATTCCAGTAATAGGATCATAACCTGTTATATCATCCCAATCTATAGTACATATTTCTTGCTTAGTAGTTATAACATTCGCAACCATTTTTTCATTAAAATTTCTTATATTACTCCAAGCATCTTCAAAGATTTTTCTCGAATATTTTTCTTTAATAACTCCTTCTTTTACCTTAAAAAACAACCCTTTTTCTGCCTCTGTAATTTCAATTATCCTACCTAGTAAATTAAAAATCTTATTTTCTGTAGTATCTATTTCCTTAATTAATTCTATAAAGTCTACCATGACTAATACTTTTCTTGAATCTTGAACCAAATTTCCATTTATTATACCAGATAATTTATTCGTATATTTTTTGTTATTATCAAGATCCTCTTTCCAAATTTCACATCTATTTTTTCCATTTTCCTTTGCTACATAAAGCGCTTGATCTGCCTTCTCTATAAGTTGTTGTTTAAATTCAGATTGTTCCTTATATGTAGCAATTCCCATACTTACTGTTACTGGTCTTTTATCACCTAATATATCTTTATTTTCAATATTTTTTCTAACTCTTTCTGCTATTTGAAATGCTAAGTTACTATCAGCATTTTTAAGGATTAATATGAATTCTTCTCCACCATATCTACCACAAACGTCCCCATCCCTTATAGAATCCATTGTAACATTAGTGACTTTTTTTAATACGTCATCACCAGTCTGATGCCCGAACTTGTCATTTATCCCCTTAAAATTATCTAAATCAAATATTACTATAGAAAAAATCCCATTTCCCATATTAGCCATTTGTATATGATTCTCTAAAACCTCTTCTATAGCTTTTCTAGTTAATGTTTGTGTAAGTTTATCAATATTTGCTGTAAGCTTCAATTTATATGTGTTTATAATAAATCTTATAAATTGCTTTAATTCCATACATTTTGATAAACTATTTTCATTAAAATTATTTAATATGGTTTCAGATTCCATATATATATATACCTTGGGCATAATGAATATACACATTATAGCTTTTATCCCTTTAGGTAAACACTTTAAATTTATATTATTTTTATCATAAGCTGCTTCACTTATAACTAATGATTTCTTTGTGTCTTCAACTTTTTCTAAAAATACTTTTATTCCCTCTAAATCATTCTCCTCATTAGTTGATGCAATTACTGAATAATTAACATTGTCATCTCTCAAAATTATTAATCCTTTAGTTGCCAATACATCACTTGCTAAAATCTTAATAATAATATCTAAAATTTTTGTTGGTTCATCAGTCATATTTATTATAAGATCTCTTATACTACTAATTCCTTCTGGGAGAATTGACCTATATATGTTTTTTGCAGAACTAATAAAATTATCATTGTTTAATATCTCTACAAATTTGTCATAGCTAAAAAGATTATTTAAATCTTTTAAAGCAGAATGACTAATTTTATTTTTATCAGGAATAGCTGTATATAAATTTTTAATTTCATTAAACTTATAAAAAGGGTTAATCATATCATGATAATTAAAAAACTTAACTCTTTTATCCTCTGGTACTTGAAGTGTATTAGTTTTTATAATTTCACATGCTTCAAAATAATAATTTGCAGCATAAAAGTAATTTTTTTTATTAATATAGTAATCACCTACATCACTCAATATCTTCCACTTCAGCAATTTATCCTTTATCCTTCTTGCAAGCTCTAAATTAGTATTTATCTCATTAATAATCTTATCTCTTCTTTTAATAAGATTTCTTAAATATATACCCTTAAGCTTTACGCTATCAACTGTTACAACATTCTCATCTAAAATATTTTCATTTAATAAATTTATAGCATCATTTTTAAATCCCTTGTTAATAAGCACAATGCACATATCATATAATGAATCAATACTTTTATTTGCGCTACCGTAACTTTCTATTATAAATTTAAACCCTTCTATACTTTTTTGTATTTCTGATAAATTATTCGCTCTTTCAACACTTAATATATATATAAGCATATTAGCATTTTTAAACTGGGTAGTTCTATCGTTATTATATACATATAATGCTTTTTGTAATAAATCATAAGATTTATCTATTTCTCCAAACTTATAATATAGCTCTGCTCCTATTTGGTAATAAATACTTATCAATTTCCCTTGATTTGGATGTTCAATTAACTCTTTTTCTGCTCTTATATAATATTCATTAGCTTCTCTATATTTATCTAACTTTAAAAGTACATAACTTATACAATTATAAATATAAAATACGTTTGTTTCTATTTCACTTTTTCTTGTCTTATCTAAAGCTTCATTAAAATATTTAAGAGCTAAATCATAATCTAAATTTTCTAAATATGCCGAAGCTAAATTTATTAATGAGTATATATTCATACTTATAATATTATTTTCCTCAGCCATTTCTAATACCCTTGTAAAATATTTTATTGTTTTTTCACTATCTTGATAATAATCTGAATAAATTACTCCTATATTATTTAATGACGTAACCATACCTGAAATATCATTTATTTGCTCAAAATATTGTCTACTTAAATTATAATTTTCAACAGCATCCTTTATTTTAGATTGTTCATAATATATTACTCCAAGAATATTATGCATAAAAGCTTTAAATTGTAAGTGTTCGTCTGTGCATAAACTTATACATTCCTTACATATATCTATACTTTTTTCGTAATTTCTACTCATACTAGTTATGATAGCTAATGCTCTTCTATTCTCTAAATAACCATTTATATAATCTATTTCTTTTAAAATAACATCTGCTTTATTTATAAATTCTAAAGTTTTTTCTAATTCATTTTTTCTTTGATAAACACTAGCAAGTTTATTAAGCATATCTACTTGTAATTTTTTGTTATCCTCATGAATTGTAAAATCATATACATCATTATATATTTCTATAGCTTTTGATAAATTACCAGCATTAGAATATAAGTCACCTATTTTTATAACTATATCTATTTTAGCTATAATATTTTCTTCCTCAGAAAATAAGCTTAGAGCCTTTTTATAGTTTGAAAGTGCCCTATCCATTATTCTAAGTCTTTCCATCTTATATGCATTTTCTATACAATATTCTCTAGCTTTAATGTTATCTCCAGACTTTTCTAGGTGATATATTATTTCATCATCATTTTTAAATACTTCTTCTAATATTTCAGCTGCCTGTTTATGTTTATCTTTAAGATTTTTAATATCTATCCTTTCATAAATAAGATTTTTCAACACTTTATTTGAAAAATTAAAAGTACACCCTCTATTATCAGCCTTTTTAGAAAGTATTCCTTTACTTATTAAAGCATCTATATATTTTTCTATATCTATATTATAAGATTTGTTAAAAGCATGTATAATTTGTATAGGTATATCTATATTGAAAACTGACATATTACTTAAGATTTCATAACTTATATCATCAATTTCTTTTATTTGATTTAAAAGAGCTTGTTCCATCGTAGGTGCAATTGGTAACTCTTCAAAACTATCATATAAAGTTTCCCATATATAGTCATCATTTACATAAATCAACTTCTTAGAGAGGAAATCTTTTAATGTTTCTTCTATAAATAAAGGATTACCATAAGTTTTATTATATACTATATTTGCAAATGACCTAGGAACTTCATTTATGCTAAGTATTTCTTGAATCATTTTTGAAGTATATTCACTATTAAAAGCTTCAAGTTTTATATCTATATAGTTATTATTCTTATTTATAAAATTATAAAATCTATTATTTGAAAAATATTCTGTGTCATTATAAGAAATTATACTTATTATATTTTTATCTTTAACTGTTTGACTGTTGAAATATTCTAAAAAATCAATAGAAAATTCATCTAGGCAATGTGCATTATCAATTATAAAGATTATAGTTTTATTTTTTATTGCTTCTTTAATAAAACTATATAATCTACTTATTAATCTATATTTTTCTTTTTCACCTTCTAATATTTCAGCTCTATCAATATTTTTCATTTCTGCAAGTTCTGGAATAAAATTTATAAGTTCACTTTCATATCTATATACAATTTCATTATCACATTCAGCTACTAAATTTTTAAATATTTCAACTAGTGCTATATTACTTCTATTAATTTTATTTCCTAGTAAAAAGCTTGAATAAACATCAATTTTTTTCATATTAAAAATATAAGTTAACTCTTTTAATAATCTTGTTTTTCCTATTCCTTGTTCACCATGCACCACTATATTATTATTTATGCTTTTATGATGAATACTATCATTAAAAACACTTATTACCTTTTTAATCTCATAATCTCTTGCTATAATTTTTGTTTTAAATATAAGTTTTTCTATATCATTTTTTTCAAGTGCTAAATAATTCTTATTAAAAATTGTATTTATATCATTAACTATATCTCCTACTGTCTCATAGCGATCTTTCCTCTTTTCAAAAATTATTCTTTCTATTATATTTATAATTTTTTTATAAAAATCATTTCCTATTGAAACTTTATTTTTCAAATTATCTATTTTTTTATTTATATCTGATTCATCATAAATATTTTCACCACATAAAGCTATTAAAAGTATTCCTAAAGCATATATATCAGCATATATATCCTTTTTATTATCAGTTATACTTTCATTATTTTTAAAAACATCTGTAATATTATCTTGTTTCCACTCTTCTTTTTCAATTTCTATTGTAGGTATATCTTTAAGTAATATATTATATATATTATTTTTTTTGTTTATAACTATATTCTGTATATTTAATTCTCCATAAACAAAGCCTCTAACATGTAAATAATTAATACCTTTACATAACTTAATAAATATATTTAAAACTTCCTCTTCATTTATTTGCTTAACTAAACTATTAAAGCTTATATTATTTTCAGCATATTCTTTTGTGTAAAAGTATTCCTTTTTATTAATTTTCTTACCATCTATAGAGTAAATTAATCCAAAATTAAAAAGCTTAATTATATTACTATTCTCAATATTGGTTAATGACAAAAATTCTTCTATTAAAAAATCTATTTTACTTCTAGTTATAACTTCAGAGTTAATAATGCTAAGCTGCTGTACTTTATAGTTATCCATAACATCTATAACTATGTACGATGTTAAGAGATTATCTTTTTTTATATTTCCTACAACCCTGTATCTATTATTTATTAAATTCATTATTAAACACCTCCATAAAAATAACCCTGTAAAAGATTTTAAAGTTTTGAAAAGTCTATAAGTATAAACTTATAGACTTTTCAAAACTTAGTATTAGTATATATTATTTATTATATACTTAAAGATTAAGTATAATAACTTCTTAACTTTAATTTATCAATTTATAACATTAATCAATAAATCTAATTAAGCTAAGTAAAACTTATAAAGATTTCTTTAATATATTTATTACATCTTGCTTATTTAAAGATTTTATTTGTCCTATATTCCCATACCTTACAGCACCTTCTGCCATTTTCTCAAAATTCTCATCTGTGATGTTAAGCTCTTTTAAACTCATAGGGATATTTAACTCTTTATAAAAGTTAGCTGTCTTTTCTATAGCTAATTTGGCTATTTCATAATGCTCTAAATTTTTATCTATATCCCAAACATTAACCCCATACTCTACAAATTTATATAAAGTATCATCATTTAATATATAATTAAACCAAGGCACAGTTATTATAGCAAGACCTACACCATGTGTTATATCATAATAAGCACTTAACTCATGTTCTATTCCATGTATACACCAATTTGTATCTTTACCATAGCTTAAGAGTCCATTTATTGCCAAACTAGATGCCCACATCAAATTTGCCCTCGCTTCATAATCTTGTGGATTTTCAATTGCTACCTTACCATACTTTATACAAGTTTTAAGTATTGATTCTGCCATTCTATCTTGAAGGAAAGCTTCCTTTGTATCACTAAAATACACCTCAAAAACATGGCTCATAATATCTGCTGTTCCTGCTGCTGTTTGATTTTTAGGTACTGTATAAGTATATGTTGGATCCAAAATTGAAAACTTAGGCTTCATTTTATCATGACCAGTTCCTAATTTTTCTTTTGTTTCTAGATTAGATATAACTGCAAATCCATCCATTTCTGAACCTGTTGCTGCTAAAGTTAGTATAGTACCTATTGGTAATACATCCTCTACTTTTCTTGGATCAACTACTAATTCCCAAACATCTCCTTTATAAGAAACTCCAGCTGCTATAACCTTTGCACAATCTATTGAACTTCCTCCTCCTACAGCTAGAATAAAATTCACACTATTTTCTCTACAGATTTCTACACCTTTCCTTACACTATTTATCCTAGGATTTGGGTCTACACTTCCAAGCTCACAGACTTCTATTTGCTCTTTTTGTAAGATTTCTAAAACACTATCATAAATTCCGTTTCTCTTTATACTTCCACCACCATAAACTAATAAAACCTTAGAACCATATTTTTTTATTTCTCTTCCTAATACGCTTATTTGACCTTTTCCAAAGAAAATCTCAGTAGGTATTGAATAATTGAATTTTTTCATATCCATTTCCTCCATTTATTCACTTTATTATATATATCCATTATAAACTAATGAATTGAATTTTAAAACTATTAGTAATTAATACTAAATATTAATTTTCTTAAAATTCTTTACAAATGTTTTTCAATAAACTTATTAATAATTTTTTCAAATTTTAAAAATATAAAAATCACTTCAAACATATAATTAAAATTCCATTAAAGAAATGACGATTTTTATCGAAAATTGTAATATAAACTTATAAAAAGGAGTTCAGATAAATGATTAATAATTTAAAAGTAAGAACAAAAATTTTGATGTTTTCAATTTCAATGTTTGTTCTAATTTGTACAATTAGCGGAGTTGGTTACTACTATTTACTTAAATCTAACAACATGGTTGAAACATTATATAAAGAAAAATTACTATCAATTCAATGGTTGAATGATAATAGAAACCAATCTAGAGGTATAGAAGCTGATATGTATTATGCCATTTTACATGTCGGAGATAAAAATAAGCAATCAGTAAAGTTAGATGATATTAAAACAAGACAAGAAAATTTTGATAATAACTGGGAAAATTACAAAAAGACAAAAACTGATGATTATGAAAAAAAATTAATACAAAATATTGAATCAGAACTTGTACCATATAAAAAATCTATAAATGATATTACAAAACTTTCAATTGACGGTAAATCTAAAGAAGCCTTAGACGCATTTGCTTCAGTTGAAAGTACTGCTGAAAGCTTTCAAAAAGACTTAAAAGAATTAGCTGTATATAATACTAAATTAGCAGAAAATTTATATAATCAAAATAAAACAGATTATAAAAATGCAGTAATAATATTCATAACAGTATTCATTGTTTCTATATTAGGATCAATATTTCTTACAGTTGTTATTTCAAATTCTATTGTAAAGGCATTAAAATTAGCTATGGAATATTTAAAGAATATTTCTCGAGGAGATTTTACTTTAAAATTTGATACAAATATTAAGAACAGAAAAGATGAAATAGGTGATATTGTAAATACGATTGATACAATGCAATATTCTTTACAAGCATTAATTAGCAACGTAAAACAAGAATCTGAAAATATTAAGCATGTTGTTGATACTGTTTCAAGTAATGTTAAAAATCTTAATATTAATATAGAAGAAGTTTCAGCTACAACAGAAGAATTATCTGCTGGAATGGAAGAAACATCTGCATCAACTGAGGAAATGAGCGCTTCCTCAATAGAAATAAATAGAGCTATTGAAGATATAGCAGGAAGAGCTCAAAAGGGATCTTTAGCTGCTGAAGAAATAAATAATAGAGCTATTGCTATTAAAAGTAATTTCACTGATTCTCAAAATAGAGCATTAGGAATATTTTTAGATAGTAAATCAAACCTAGAAAAAGCTATTGAAAGTTCAAAAGTAGTGGAACAAATAAATATCCTTTCAGAATCAATTATGGAAATAACTACACAAACCAATCTTTTGGCCTTAAATGCTGCCATTGAAGCTGCAAGAGCAGGAGAATCTGGTAAAGGATTTGCTGTTGTGGCAGAACAAATAAGAGGACTTGCTGAAAAATCAAAAGAAACTGTAGCAGAGATTCAAGGTATAACTGAAAAAGTTACTGAATCTGTAAATAATTTAGCAACAAGTTCAAATAGTTTACTTAAATTCATGGAAGTAGAAGTACAAAAAGATTATAATACAATGCTTGAAGTTTCTGAAAAGTATAGCAATGATGCAAACTTTGTTGATGAACTTGTAAGTAACTTTAGTTCTACAGCTGAGAATTTATTAGAATCAGTTAAAGATATGGTAAGAACAATCGACCAAGTAGCTCAAGCTGCTGATGAAGGAGCTAATGGTACAACAAACATTGCAGAAAAAATTATAGATATAACACAAAAATCTATGGATATATTAAGTGAAGTAGAAAATACTAAACAAAGTACAGATAAACTAAATGAAGAAATAGGAAAATTTAAAATTTAATTAATAATTTAAGATAGCAAAGCAGTAGATAAATTTTGTCTACTGCTTTGCTATATATTATATTAAATTTTCTTACTCTAAATTCCAGTATATATTAAATACAAATGGTTAAGATAATATCATAAGGCACATCACAGTTGAGTTAAGATTTATATATGTTTTCTTTAAAAATATATATAAATCGATCAAAGATTATCTATAGATTAAAAATTTTATTTTTTAGTTTATATTTAGTCGGAGAGAAGATTTTATATTGTTAGGAAAAGCTTTTATTTAGTCGATTTAATTGATTAAATTTAGGTTAAAACTTATGATATAAAATCGAGCTAAGATTATATATAGTGTTAACTGTGATTATATATAGCCAAAAGGTTATATATAGTTATATAAATATTTTATATAGTTGAGCGAAGCATCTTAATGGTTGAATAGTTATTAAATAATAGTCGAAAGATTACTATTTGGTATTATATTCATCTATTAATAATAAATTTTTTAATATTTATATTGGTGTTAGCTAAGATTGTTATGTGCTTTATATATAACAGTAATTAATTTATTATATTATTAATAAATTAGTTGCTGTTTTTTTTTTGATTATTTTAAATTATATATTTTATAATTAGTCTAGTTATATTTACCTAAATCTCTAATTATAAATAATCTGTACCACTATTTACTTCTCAATATAATAAATTTGGCCGCGATAATTAGAATATAAACAAAAGAAAAAATATATAAATTAGGGGTGTTTAGAATTGATTAAACGAATTAAAAAGAGTATTTCATTAAAGGTCTTAACTAGTCTTGTTGGCGTAACTATATTCGTTTTTGCAGGTACCGGAGTTGTAGTCAATTACTACAATAGCAATGTTTTGAATCAGAATATAAATAAGTCTTTAACAGATAATGCAACAGTTATATCTAAAGATGTAAACAGTTTTTTTGAACAAGGTGGTACATTAGTTACTCAAATGGCTACAAATGATTCTATTCGTTCATTAGCTGAGGCTGTTCAAACAAAAGCTGATATAAAAGCAAATGCAAACTATGCTACTGTTCTAAAAAGCTTACAAAATATAAAAGCAACAGATAAAAATGCTTCTGCTGTTTATATAGCATTAGAAAAACCAAGCTATATATTTGTAGACAACGGTAAAGATAGCCCTGCTGATTGGGATATTAATAAAAGACAATGGTACTGGGATACCTTAAAAGCAAAAGGTTTATATTACACTGCACCATATGTAGATGCATTAACAAACAAAATGGTTATTACAATAGCTTATCCAATATTTGATGCTAATGGAAAATCTGTAGGGGCTGTAGGTGTAGATTATCTAATTGATAAATTACCTGAGATTATGAAACAATATAAGGCTGGAGAAACAGGTTATACATTCCTTTTAGATACAACTGGAACATTTATGTATAATCCTGATCAAAGCAAAGTTTTAAAAGAAAAATTCACTGATGCTCCTGGTACAGCTGGAGAAATTGGTAAAAAAATGATCAGTGGTGAAAATGGTGTTGCTACTTGTACTATAAACAATTCAGATGTTTATGCTGCTTATGCTCCTGTTAAATCTAATGGTTGGTCAGTTGCAACTGTTATTACTAAATCAGAAGTGCAAAAACAACTTGTAACATTTAATACTATTTTAATAACTACTTATGTAATTGGCTTAGGTCTTTTAATTGTAGCATTATTCTTTGTTACTCGTAAAATATTAAAAGATATTCCTAAATTATTAGAAGTTATTAAAAAAGTTGCTGGTGGAGATTTAACATCCAAAGTTGATGTTAACTCTGAAGACGAAATAGGTCAAATAGCTGAAGCAATAAATGATATGAATAATAATTTAAATAATATAGTAGGAAAAATCTCAGCAAATAGCCAAAATGTAAGTGCAAGTGGTGAGGAATTATCAGCAGTAATTTCTGAAATTAATAGACAAATTCAAACTATTAATGCTGGAACTCAAGAAATAGCAGCAGCTATGGAAGAAACTAGTGCTTCTACAGAGGAAATGAATTCATCAAGTGCATTAATAAAAGGTGCAATTGTAAATCTTAACTCAAAAGCGCAAGACGGAAATAATTCTGCTATTGAAATTAAAAATAGAGCTTTAAATATGAAAAAAGAATCAGAAATTTCAAAGAAAGCTGCTTTAGACATGTATAGAGAAAAAGAAATAGCTATTCTACGAGCTATTGAAGATGGTAAAATTGTAGAAGAAATCAATAGTATGGCTGGAATCATAGGCCAAATTGCTGATCAAACAAACTTACTTGCTTTAAATGCAGCTATAGAAGCGGCTAGGGCTGGTGAACATGGTAAAGGCTTTGCTGTCGTAGCTGGTGAAGTTGCAAACCTAGCTGTTCAATCAACTGAAACTGTTCAAAATATTCAAAACTTAGTAGGACAAGTTAAAACTGCATTTGAAAATATATCTCAAAACGCAGGTGGAATATTAGAATTTATAGATAAGAAAGTTACTTTAGATTATGATGAAATGATAAACAGAGCTGACCTTTCACTAAAAGATGCTAATGATGTATCTGAATTAATAAATGACTTCTCAAAAAATATTGGTGATGTATCAGGCTCAATAGAACAATTAGTTAAATCTTTAGAAGCAGTTTCTGCGGTAGTTGAAGAGGTAGCATCTGGTGCTTCTGAAATAGCTGGTACTGTAAATGATACTAAAGTGAGTGCTGATGAAGTAGCTCAAGTTGCTGAAGCTCAAGCAGACTTAGCAGTAACATTAAACAATATAGTAAATGAATTTAAATTTTAATGAAATGCCTGTCCAATAAGGACAGGCATTTTATTCTTAATTTCTAATATACACTTAATATATCACTAATAAAGTACATAATAATTAAATAAAGACTTATACATACTTTATAAAAATATATTAATCATCAAATTACTATTTGATCTATTTTTCATGAGAATTGATACTAATTTCATTTATAATGTTTAAAACTTTCAAATACTTTCTTTAAAAAACAGCAATCAAATTTATAATAAATAAATTTAATTACTGTTTTTTGTTTATATAATCAAAATTGTTATATTTTATTGCATCTAGCATATTCAAGTAATATCTCTATTCTTTTGCATGCAATTCTATAAACATCTTCACATTGTGCATTTATACAATATATTAATTCTATTGTATCTTTAACTTGAGATCTTTTAACTGGAACAATTGGTGAATTTGTTAATACCCCAACTGATGCTGATAAATTAAAAGACGTTCTTGATATAAAATCTAACGTAGAAACTAATGGAAGTACACAGTTATTAAAATAATTTCTCATACAAAAATCTAATGGTAATAAACATACTTGATCTTTGATTCCATTTATAGTAGTCAATGTTACCAATGTTTTAGCAAGAGATTCACTGATAGTCGGAGAAGCCGTAGTATCTGTGTTACTAGCTGTAGCATCTGTATTAGTTGTATTCTTTTTACTTTTACTATTACTATTTGTATTTAAATTATTTTGAACTAATGTTTTATTTAATTTAATTGAATTTTGAATATCTTGTAATAATTTTTCTATATTTATTTCTTTACTTTCTTCTATTTTTTCTTTGTTTATTTCTTTTTTACTTTCATTTACATTCTCATCTATATTTGATTCTAAGATTCCATCTTGAATTCCACTTTCAATTTCCTCAGGATTTGGCTGTTGAATTTCATACTCAAGTTCATATGGTTCTGTTTCATCAAAATTTAATTCACCAGAAGTCGCTTTTTTCAGCTCTTCCCTATCACTATTCATTTTGACCTCCTATATATAAATATATATATCAATATATTCATATAAAACTCATAATATAATATTTAAAAAAATATTTAATTTTAAATAAAGTCTTTTCTATGTGTTATGTATACATGGAAATATTTAAATATTAATATAATGAATTTAATATCGATAATTAAATGTATTACCAAAAGAAAAGTAGGAGTGATAAAAATTGATTAACAAAATTAACAAAAGTATTCTATTAAAGGTACTAACTAGTCTTATTGCTATAACTGTGCTTGTTTTTACAATTACAGGAGTTATAGTTAATTACTATAACAAAAATGTTTTAACTAAAAATATTAATAAATCTTTAGAAGATAATGCTACAATAATATCTAAAGATGTTAATAGTTTTTTTGAAAGAGGCGGAACATTAGTTACTCAAATGACAACAAATTCCTCTATCAAAAATTTAATGACTGAAGTTAAAACTAGAGATGATGTTAAAACAAATCCTAACTTTACAAACGTTGTTAAAAGTTTAAAAAGCATAAAAGAAACTGATAAAAATGCATCCTCAGTATATATGGTAATTGAAAAAGCAAGTTATCTAATTGATGAAACTGGTGAAGACAGTCCTATTGATTGGGATGTCAATAATAGACCTTGGTACTCCGAAACTTTAAAAGCAGGTAATTTATATTATACTGCACCATATAAAGACGCAGTATCAGGAAAAATGGTTATTACAATTGCATATCCTATGTTAGATAATAATGGAAAATCTATAGGTGCTGTTGCTGTAGATTATTTAATTGATAAATTACCTGAAATTATGAAACAATATAAGGTTGGTGAAACAGGTTATACTTTCCTTTTAGACAGAACTGGAACATTTATGTATCATCCTGATGAAACAAAAATTTTAAAGGATAAATTTACTGAATATGCTGGTACACCTGGTGAAGTAGGTAAAAAAATGATTAAAGGTGAAAGTAATGTTGCTACTTATACCTTAGATAATTCTGAACTTTATGCCGCATATGCTCCTATAAAATCCAATGGTTGGTCTGTTGGAACAGTTATCTCAAAATCTGAAGTAGAAAAAGAGCTTGTAAAGTTTAACATACTTTTACTTTCTACTTATATAGGTGGTTTAATTCTTTTAATTTTAGCATTATATTTTGTTACTACTAAAATATTAAAAGATATTCCTAAATTATTAGAAATCATTAAAAAAGTTGCTAAAGGAGATTTAACTTCTAAATTAAGTGTTAATTCTAAAGATGAAATAGGTCAAATTGCTGAAGCAATAAATGATATGAATAGTAATTTAAATAATATAGTAACTAATATTTCATCAAATAGTCAAAATGTAAGTGCAAGTGGCGAAGAACTATCAGCAGTAATCTCTGAAATTAATAAACAAATTCAAACTATTAATGCTGGAACTCAAGAAATAGCAGCAGCTATGGAAGAAACTAGTGCTTCTACAGAAGAAATGAACTCTTCAAGTGAAATAATAAAAAATTCTATATTAAAACTTAATTCAAAAGCAAAAGATGGAAATAATTCTGCTATGGAGATCAAAACTAGAGCTTTGAATATGAAGGAAGAATCCGAAACTTCAAAAAAAATCACTTTAGATATGTATAAAGAAAAAGAAATTGCTATTTTGACAGCTATTGAAGATGGAAAAATAGTGGAAGAAATTACCAATATGGCTGCAATCATAGAAGAAACTGCTTCTAAAACAAATTTACTTGCTTTAAATGCAGCTATAGAAGCTGCTAGAGCTGGTGAACACGGTAAAGGCTTTGCTGTTGTAGCTGACGAAGTTGCGAAATTAGCACTTCAATCAACTGAAACTGTCCATAATATCCAAAATATAGTTGGACAAGTTAAAAATGCTTTTGAAAATATGTCACAAACGTCAGGCGGAATATTAGAATTTATAGATAAAAAAGTTACTGCAGATTATAATGAAATGATAAATAGAGCTAATCTTTCATTAGAAGATGCAAATAATGTATCTGAATTAATAACTAGCTTTACAACAAATATTGAAGATGTATCAAATTCAGTAGAACAATTAATAAAATCTTTAGAGTCAGTTTCTGCTGTTGTTGAAGAAGTAGCTTCTGGTGCCTCTGAAATAGCTGGTACTGTACATGATACTAAGGTAAGTACTGATGAAGTAGCCGAGGTTGCTGAAACTCAAGCTGATTTAGCAGTAACATTAAATAATATAGTAAGTGAATTCAAAATTTAATAAAAATACTATTTCCTCTAATCCCCAGTATATACTTAATCAAAATGGTTAAGATAATATCATAAGGTGCTTAACAGTCTAGTCAAAATTTATATATGCTTCTTAAAGAGGTATATATAAATCAGTCAAAGATTATTTATAGGTTAAAGATTTTAAAAAGCTTTAGCTTATATTTAGTCGGAGAGAAGATTTTATATTGTTAGGAAAAGCTTTTATTTAGTCGATTAGTTTGATTAAATTGAGGTTCCAACTTATGATATAAGGTCGAACTAAGATTATATAAAGTGTTAAAATGATTATATGTAGCCGAAAGGTTATCTATAGTTATATAAATATTCTATATAGTTGAGCTAAGTATATCTTCATAAGTAAAGAATTGCTAACTAATAGTCGAAAGATTATTATTTGGTATCTTCTTATTATCAATGTTACTGATAATTTTATTTATGTTGGTACTAGCAAAGATTGTTAAGTGCTTTATAAAATAAAACAGTAATCAATTTATTATGAAAAGTAAATTGTTTACTGTTTTTTTTAATTAATATATATATTTCAAAATCTACGTTAAAATGTTTTCTTGATTTTTATTATGCTAATTATTTAAATAGCATAAAACTAAAATCCTATATTAAATTTAACATAGGATTTCAGTATTTTTCCATCAATATTTTAATTTTTCTTAGGTGCCTCGTACTTTATTCCTTTAGTATCAACTTTTATACTCTCTATTACTACTGGAGTTTCCGGTTTATCATTTGAATCAGTTTTTACAACTTGAATTTTATCAAGTATATCTAGCCCCTTAGTTACTTTTCCAAACGCTGCATATTTACCATCAAGTCCTTTATTTGTTTTTGTCATTATAAAAAATTGACTTCCAGCAGTATTAGGCTCATTAGTTCTCGCCATTGATAGTACTCCCTTTTCATGTTTCAAATCATTTTGGAATCCATTCTCCGTGAATTCACCTTCTATACTATATCCTGGTCCACCTTGACCATTTCCATTTGGATCTCCACCTTGTATCATAAAATCTTTTATAATCCTATGAAATGTTAAATTATTATAAAAACCTTTATTAGATAATTCTATAAAATTATTTACTGTATTAGGTGCTATGTGAGGATATAATTCAGCCTCTATAGTTCCATAATCTTTTATTACTATTGTAGCTATAGGTAACTCTTTTGGAGCTTCCCTTTTCTCATTTTTCACTTGTTTACTAGCAGTATTTTCTTTTCCACATGATACTATAGTAAACATACTTAAAATAATCATGATTATTAATATACCATATCTATTAATTATTCTTTTTTGCATAAATCCACCCTCTCATCCAATTTGTATACTTATATTTAACATTATAGCTTTATTTAGTGTATTATGTAAATAACCTTATAACTCTGACTCTTTAAATTTATGCTCCATAAAATGTGTTAAATGATGTAATGGTTTCTTAAATACTGAAAGAATAACAAACACTGCTGAATATATTAAAAGTACAGTAATACTAGTGTCAACAGTTTTCCAAACCGGACCTGCAATCGCTTCTCTAAAACCATTTATTGCATATGTAAAAGGCCATATTGGATATAAAACTCCAAAGATTTCTGGATTTGTTTGTATGGGATAAATACCACCAGCTCCAGCTATTTGAAATACCATTATAATTACTGCAATTGCCTTTCCTACATTACCTAATAATGATACAAGTGTAAAAATTATTATTGTAAAAGCTATTGCTGTCAAAGCTGAAAATACAAATAACAATGATAAATTATACGCTTTAACACCTAGTATAAAATAATCTCCTAAAGTTGCTATTAATGCTTGAATTAAATTTATAATAACAAACAAAATCATCTTTCCAAAATGCCTTTGTAATATGTTTGGTTGTGCTCCACTGTCAAAATCTTCACACTCCGTAGTTAATAATGCTGCTGTTAAAAGAGCACCCACCCATATTGCAAGTACTGTATAAAATGGTGTTAGTCCTACTCCAAATATTCCTTCCCCATATACATCCTCCTCTTTTACTTCTATTGGAGATGCTATAAAATTAGCCATTTCATTAGGATTTTTTTGCATTATCTCTATAATATTATTTAAGCTTTCCTCATTTAAAGCGTTTAACTTTGAACTTAAATCATTTATTTCATCCTGTATTATTGAAATTTTTATTTTTAAGTCTTCAGCATTTTTTATGGCCTGATTACTAGAAGCTATACCATAATTAGCTAATGCGTTTAATTGGGGTACTATTATTTTTGTAGTTTCTAATATGGAATTTGTTTGAGTTAATCCAAGATTCATAATATTAGCAGCATTATTAATTGAGTTTGTTCCATTTTTATAAAATTCGTTTGATATTAATGTTATTTTATTAGTTAATTCATCATTAATTTTTATTATAGAATCTATAAGTTGACTATTTTCTTGAATAGTTCCACCATTAAGAATACTATTTTGTAAATTACTAATAACATTCTTTTCATTATCTACTACTATTTTGGCATTATTTAAAGATTGAATAAGTGATTTTAAATTACTATCATTTAAATTTTTATTAATTTCCTCTAGAGTTTTAATATTTGAATCTATTAACTTACTAATGTTATCTATTGAGGTTTTAGCTTCATTTAGATTTTTTTCATTCTCTAATTTCGAAATAGTTGAATCTTTTAGATCTTTTAACGCCATGTTTATCTTTTGGACCAAAACTTGTAAATCTATAATATTAGAGTTTATATCACCATTAATTTTTATAAGATTATCTCTTGTTGCATTAACTAATTTTTGACTAGCTTCTGTAACCTTTTCCAAGTTATTTATTTGACTTGTTATATTAGGTAAATCATTCTTTACTTTTGATATATATTCATTCAAATCTTTTGCATTATTACTAGAAGTATCTATAAATTTTTTAATTTCTCCAAGTTGACTATTTGCAGTATTTACTACATCCTTTATACCTAATACCTTTGGTCTCGTATTATCTAGATGTAAACCTACCTTATTAAATTCAGAAAAAGTTTTTTCATTAACACTTTTTATAAAATTCTCTTTTATTTCTTTGGTCAATTTATCCTTAGCAACGTTAGTTATCTTAGTCGCAATTGCATTTGCTTTTTCATTTACCTTATAAATAATACTTGGCTTTCTAGGATTAGTTGTTGTTAAACTTACTAAGCCACTTGAAAAATTCTGTGGAATTTCTATTATTGCATAATAAGTTCCTTCATTCAATGCATTATTAGCTTGCCACTCATCTACCATTTCCCACTTTATAGATTTATTTTCTTTAAGTTTTTCTATAACCTGTGCACCAACATTTACTTCTGTAGCATTTATTATTGCTCCCTCATCTTTATTTATAATAGCAACTGGTAAATTTCCTGTATTAGCATAAGGATCCCATGAAGCAGCAATATTTATCCATGCATACAGAGATGGTATAATGCAAAGACCTGTTACTATAATAATAGCTGCATAATTGGTTTTTATTTTTTTTAAGTCTCTTTTAAATATCCTAAATAGCATCCTCATTACTTCACCCCCACTATTCACCTATACCAGATTGATTGAATTTCTTTTCAAACCTTTTTACAATACTATGTAAACGTGGTTTAAACGTAAAACCTATAATTATGTATAAAATGAAAAAGGCTGTTAACATAACTATATCTAAAACAACACTACTAACTAATGGACCAGCAATAGCTTCTCTAAATCCACCAACTGCATAACTAAAAGGAAATATAGGTTGAAGAATCCTAAAAATGAGAGGATCTACTTGTATAGGATAGCTTCCACCGCATCCTGCTAGTTGTACTATCATTAATATAATATTTATAGCCTTTCCGAGATTACCAAGCAAAGATACATTAGTAAAAATTATTGTTGCAAAAGTTATTGAAGATAATATTGCAAATACAACCATTAGAAATGGATTTACACAGTAAATTTTCAGAAGAAATATGTTTCCTAATGCTATTATTACACCTTGTATTATCGCAAGAAAAATGAATGTTAACATTTTACCAAAATATTTATGTCTTATTGTTAAAGTTTCATCTTTTTTAAATTTAACACTCTCTGTTTTAAGTACTGAAGTTAAAATTAAACCACCTACCCAAAGGGCTAATACTGAATATATAGGTGCCATAGATGAACCATAATTAGGAACTTCATATACTTTAACTTCTTTTATAGTAAATGGATTTGCTATAAATTCTCCAATTAAATCAGGATTACTTTTTAATATAGCAATTATAGTATCTAAATCATTATCGTCTACCTTTGATAATTGATCTCCTATATATTTAATTTCATCCTTATATTGATTTAATTGTTCTAATATTTCTCCTGATACGTCTGCTGCAAGCTTACTTCCATCAGCAGATGAACTAATTAGTGTATTTATCCCATCTACAGCAATTTGTGATGTCTTTAATAATTTTGCTGCATCTTTTGTAGCGTTTACTAAATTCTTTGATATATCATTTAAAACTGGCATTGTATTCTTTTCAACAGCACTTATTAAATTAGTACTATTATTTGATATTTTTTTTAAATTTTCTTTTAATTGATTTATAACTGCCTGACTAGGTATATTACCTTTGTCTGTTTCATTAGCCTTTTCTGTTACAACTTTATTCTGTTCATTTAATTTATCTTGCAAATTTTTTAGGTTAACTATAGTTTGAGATACCTCTGGAGTCTCTTTTGTTTTATTCATAGTTTCAAGATACTCTAAATTAGAATTTATATTATTATTAGCTGAATTTATATTATTACTAACCGCATTTAATGAACTACTTATCTGAGAACTATTATTAGAAACCTGTATAGTATCTAATATGGTAACTATTTTATCAATGCTAACCTTAATTTCTTCTAAACTTTGCTTAAAACTTTTAAATGTTGAATTTAAATTATTATTTGTATTCTGTATCAAATTTTCTGTACTTTTAATAGTACCTTCTTGTACAGTCATTCCACTTGTAAGTGCAGGAATAGTATTTTTAACTTCTGTTAAATATACATTTAAATTTTTTGAATTTGCATTTACATTCTCTAAAACACTTATTATAGTGTCCATATCTCTGCCTGCTCTTATAAGCGCATTTTTAAGCTTAATTATATCATCACGATTTTTATTCATATCTTCTTTATAACTTTTTACTTTTTCCAAAGCCTCTTTATTAACGGTTTGAACAAAATTTGAAGTAATTTCATCAATCAACGTTCCTTCAGCTACTCCTGTTATCTTACTAGCTACCGGATTAGCTTTAGTATCAACTTTATAAATTATTTCTGCCTTCTTACTATTATTTGCAGTTATACTACTTAAATCCTTTGAAAAACTCTCTGGTATTTCAATAGTTGCAAAATAGGTACCATCTCTAACTCCCATATCTGCCTCTTGCTCAGAAACAAATTTCCAACCTACCTTTTTGTTATCTTTAAGTTTTTTAACTACATCTGCTCCTACATTAACTTCTTTTCCTGCAATAGTAATACCTTTATCATTATTTACTACTGCAATCGGTATATTACTTGTAGTACCATAAGGATCCCAACAAGCTTTTATATTAACCCATGCATATAATGCTGGAATAGCACATATTCCCATAACAATAATCAATGCTATAGGGTTTTTTACAATACTTATAAGATCACTTCTAAAAACCTTCATAAGTTTTTTCATAATATTTATCCCCTTTTATCTTTTGAACCTCAAAACTAACTTATATAAACTCTTTTAATTAATCTCTAGATTTTAAATTAATAAAACTTTATATAAGATAACTTTTATTAATAAGACTCTTATTATAATTCTATTCTAAGTTTTTATACATTAAAAAACTCTAACTAAATATGCTAGAGTTTTACTTCAAATTAATTCTTATTTAATTATAGGCAACTCTCCTAAATTATTATTTCCATCTCCATCTGGTAAACTTACGCTATCTTCTTTTTTTGAACTTATATCTTGTATTCCTTTAATTACACCTTGTCTTGCTAAAGAAATAGCCTCTTCCTTTAAGATTCTTTCTCCATTTTCTAATTTATATGCTGTTATCTCACCTTTATTATTTCTTATAATTTCAGTTATTGTATGTGCAAATACAGTATCAATTGACATAATCAACACTTCCTTTCCTTACTATAAACATATTTTAAACAATACATAATATATTTATACTTTATTCAAAACAATGAATTTAATCTTTTAAAACTTCCCTCTAAATTCCAGTATATATTAAATATAAATGGTTAAGATAATATCATAAGGTGCTTAACAGTCGAGCCAAGATTTATATATGCTTTTAGCAAAAGGTATATATAAGTCGGTCAAAGATTATTTATAGGTTAAAGATTTTAGAAACCTTTAGCTTATACTTAGTCGGAGAGAAGATTTTATATTGTTAGGAAAAGCTTTTATTTAGTCGATTAATTTGATTAAATAAAGGTTCCAACTTATGATATAAGGTCGAGCTAAGATTATATAGAGTGTTGATAAAAATTGGTTATATATAGCCGAAAGGTTATATATAGTTATATAAATATTTTATATAGTCGAGCAAAACATCTTCATAAGTAAAGAATTGCTAATTAATAGTCGAAAGATTATTATTTGGTATCCTCTTTTTATCAAAGTTATTGATAATTTTTATTTATGTTGGTGCTAGTGAAGATTGTTAAGTGCTTTATCTAAAAAATAGCAATCAAATTTATTTTAAAATTTGATTGCTATTTTTATACAATAAATCTATTATTAATTATTAAAAAAGCTTATTTGTTTATCTTCATAACCATTTCTATAACCTACTATAATATCTTCCATTCTATATAATATATTAAACTTAGTACATTCAGCTTTAAATATCTTCCACAATTGATTACTTTTAGGTGAGGAACATTCATATCTATTACCATAAGTTTCAATATAGCTTCTAACTAAGTTTTTATTCTCTGGGAAAGCTTTTAGTAATCTTTCATAAAAATATTCTCTTTGATTTCCCCTTAATGTTAAGCCCATACCATAAGCAAATATAAATTTTGCTCCACTTTCATGAGCCTTTTTTACTATATTCTTTATATTTTCCTCAGTATCATTAATAAAAGGTAATACTGGCATTAATAGTATTCCTGTATATATCCCATTATCAGAAAGTTCTTTTACTGCCTTAAATCTTTCTGAACTAACTGCTACATTAGGTTCTATTTGCTTACAAAGCTCATCATCAAATGTTGTTATTGTCACTTTAACAAGAACCGGTGAATGCTTTTTTATCTGCTTAAGTATATCTATATCTCTAGTAATAAGTGGGCTCTTAGTTATTATTGAAACTCCAAAACCATTCTCGTTTATTTGTTTTAACCCTTCTCTTGTCAAAAGTAATTTCTCTTCAAATGGATTATACGGGTCACTCATAGCACCAGTTTGTATAACACCCTTATTCTTTTTTGATTTTAGATCTCTCCTAATAATTAAAGTTGAATCTTTTTTAGCTCTTACCCTATCAAAATCAACAATTCCATAACATTCGCTTCTTGAATCGCAATATATGCACCCATGGCAGCACCCCTTATATATGTTCATGTTATAATTTATCCCAAACCAAGGATTATCATCTATATAATTTGATACTAAGCTTTTTGCCTCTATAAATTCCAATAAATTCACCTCTAATATAGGGTAACAAATATATTAAGACATATGTATGTCTTATTCCTTATCAAAAATATATTTATAACCTTAAATAACTTCTAATGCTCTTTTCTTTTAATTGCATTTACATAATACTCTAATATAATTATTATCATACTTCACCTATATACTTAATTTTATATTTTAAATTATTGCCTTAATTCATTATACCAAAACATACATTCTTAAGAAATATTTATAATTATAAACTTAAAAACCTTAACTATTTAACACTAAAAAGCTACTTCAACTATATATTTTTGCTAATCCAAAAAAATCCTTCCTACGAATTCCGTAGGAAGGATTTTAATTTATTTATTATTCTAAATATTTTATGTAAATAGACTAATTACTAATTCTCTATCTACACTTATATTCTCTTTTTCAATAGCATTTGGATTTTTAGTTAATGGATATTCATCAAGCCAAAGGTTTCCATCTATAAGTTTATCTTTACTTATAGGTTCACTTGGATTTTCATCATATACCTCTTCAATTAGGTTATCTTTTGTTAAGATGACTACCCTTCTGCAAGGTTCATCACAATCAGTATATATATTAAAAAAGCTATTAAAATTTTCAAAACTTTTTATAGAGGTAACTACCTTCAAATATAATCCAAGCTCCATTGCTATCTCTGCTGCCTTAACTTCATTTTTCATATTACACCTTAATTGTTTTCAGCAACTACCTTATCTATTACTTGAGCTCTTTCCTCACCTAAAGTTCTTATAAGCTTTACAGGCATATGCCCTTCTTTATAAACACTACCTTCATTAGCATTAACTATTGCCATAACTTTTTTTGAAAAGTTTTCGTAGCTTATAAGATCCTCTAAATAAGTATCTACTAAGTCCTTCAAACATGTTGCTAATTCTTTTGGATTTCTATAAACTGCTCTCATCTGTTAACTCCTTAAAAATATAATAATCTTCTTTATTATATACCAAAGGCACCTCATATTAAACATAAATTATTATAAAATTTACATATTTTTTTAAACTTTAGTAGTAAGCTTATTTTGTATTTTTTCTTTCAAACTTAATAACTCTTCTTTTGATGGATAATCACTTTTTATATTTAAACTTTTTTCTATAGATTCTTTTGCCTCATTATACATTTTTGCTTCTACTTGAGCCTTTGTAAGCTGATACCACAGCATGGCTGAATCTGGATTCTTTTTTGTTAAAGATTTATAATAAAAAATTATTCTTTTAAAATACTCTGGATAAACATCTTTATCAATATATAACATATTATTATTTAAATTATAAACCTCAATTCTATATACTTCTCCATTATCATGATACCATAAGGCTATTTCACTTTTACCATCAGCATTTAAATCAATAACATCTATTTTGCTATAATCTATATCTTCAAACAATATTTTTTGAAAACATTCTCCATTCCATTTTCTAATATCTAACCTTTGCCAAACACCACCAATTTGCCATCCTATTATAAGTTCTCTCATTCCATAGCCTATAACTGGAGCTATTATTATATCTCTAACATAGCTACCACTACCCTTTATTTTATCTAAAACTATTAATCCTTCCTTAGCTTGCTTTATAATAGCAACATAAGCCTCACCTTCATATTTATATGCAATTACAATTTCTTCCTCACCATCATTATCTAAGTCACCAAAAGTTATCGGAACTTCCTTAATTCCATTATTGATAAATATTATACTTTCCACTTCTGGAATAGCTTTTACTATTTCCTTAATGTATTTTTTATAAGTTTGTTCTGTTTTATTATCTTCCTGCCTTAGTTTTACATTTCTCTTAATTCTTTCTTTTGATTTTCTATTTCCCTTTAACTCACTCCCACTCACTCCTATAGTTTGATTCACCAACTTAAATTTTCCGTCTTCCCATCTAATAAGCGTTTGAACTACTCCCAAATCATTAGAATTACTCTGTCCAATTATTCTTTGTAAAATATATAAAGCATCTAAGTAATCTTGTTCTGATACTATAGGGTAAGCAGCATTTATAGCTGATATCCCTATCTCATATCCTCTTTTAACCTTACCCTTTTCATCATAGACCATATCCAAATATGTTTTGTCTGTATCTTTTATATCTATTGTATATTTTTTATTTGCCTTTTGTGAAATAATATAAATCTTATAATCATCTATATAGTTAGCTTTTGTATTATATTCTGAATAGAATTTCTCACCATTAAAAATCTCTTTAAACTTGCCATCAATATACGAAAATATATGATTGTAGGTATAGCCTCCAGAACCGCCTGTGCTACCTCTAACTAAAATATCTACTTTATCTTTTGATGTAAAATTACCCAAAAGCAAACTAAATCCATATCCACTTTCATCCTTAAGTTCTATACTTTCCTCATTACCTGTATTCCTATCTATAACTAAAAGCTTTATATCAGCTTCAAAAGGATTATCCATTCCATAAGGTTTATTTCCCATTAAATATACGCCATCAACAACACCATCACCAGTTATATCGCCATATTTAAAATCTAAAACTTTTCTTGGCTCCTGATTATAAGTTCTAAGTCTTTTTTTCATTACTATGTTCTCCACATACAGTAGTCTTATTATTAGTATATGATATTAATTCTCTAATTTTACTATATTAAATAAATTTTACCTTCAATGCTTTAAGTATTTAATTTTTTGTATGTAAAAAAATCTCCACTTTAAAATTAAGCAGAGATTTTATTATTATATTATTGAAAATTTTTGTTCATCAACATACTTTTTTAGCTCTTCTATTATATTTTCCTTAGTAACTTCTATTCCATTTAAAGGTATAGTAAAAGCTGAATTTTGTCCTACATAAATGTATATATAATTATTATCAGCATTTATTCTTTGTACTTCATTCCATACCACTTTAGTTTCATTACTGTCTACATATTCTGATATTCCTGTTGTTGATATTTTAAGTGCTCTTTTCCCTAAAATACGTTTATTTTCCTCTTTTTTTAATAACTTGTCCGCATCATTTTCTATTTTCTTATTAACAAACCTAGGATAAGCTAATATCCATACTACTGAAATGGCTCCAAAACCACCTAACCAATAAATTCTTGGTACTTTTGTACTCATTGAAAGTAACACTGCAAAAATCATATAAACTAAAGGTTTACCAAATCTTTGCCTATTTAAATTTGCTCTTAAAGCTTTTGTAGTTGCTATATAATTCTTATTAAAATTAATATAGTCTTCTTTTGAAATTTCGTACTTTAACTCCATGTTTCTCCCCCTACTTATCTTTTCCTTGTGTAATCATTTACTATATTATATCAAACATTTGCTTCTAAATCATTCTTTTCTTGCAAAACTCTATATTTATATAATGGTAATTATAAATTATTTAAACAACCGATTTAATCTCCTTATTTTCATCCAAAATCCTATTATAATATTTCTTAATTTTTATAAGACTTACAATCAAATATATAAAAAAATATAAAATCATAATAAAAAATATAATAAAAAATATTTCTGTTTTCCCATTTGTTAATTCACTAAACATATCTTTAATCATCAATGGATAAATTACTGCTAATAATATCAAAAAAGGAAAGTTTTTACCATATATCTCCTTAGCTATTTTAACTCTTTCACTATGGAAAGTATACATATTAGGAACTTCATCACCAATACATTCTTTAGTCCAAATGGTATAATTATCTCCTAATATTTTAGCCATATGAACATTATGCCATCCTGCATCTTTATTAATATTATAATAACCAAAATCAACTTTTTTCTTTAAATCAATATAATATTTAAGATTCTTTTTATCTGTAGTATAAAATATAAATATACACTGTGGCAAAATTCTTTTAAGTTCAAACCCTTCATAAGCCATTCTTTGTAACCATTCCTCAATTCTATCTGGTTCATACATCCATAATGGTTTAAATCTAATTTTTCTTTTCCCTGATGATTTTTTTAAATATCCCTTTTCAATTATGTTATTTGCCAAAGAATATTCTAAACTTACTTTATTAATTTTTTTATAAAATAATATAGCAATTAAAAGGATTATTATATTGATAGGTGTAACAAAGAAATTAAACATATTTTTAGTAAAATTAATATTTTCACCAGAAATATATATAAAATTAGACTTTCCACCAAGGATATGGCACATTAATAAATAAATACTCGATAATATTACAAAAATTATATCAGTATAAATTATAAAACCTACTTTTTTTAAAATATTAAATCTATTAATCATTTCAAAATTTTCAGGAAAAACTTTTATTTCCTCAATTGGTTTTTCATTTTTTAATACTCTCCATCTACTAGATTTTGAAAGAATTTGCCAGCCTTCTCTTTTTACACTTTCTAAAAGTTCTTTATTTTCTTTAAACTCTATTTTATAACTTATCTCTTTGCTTACACCTTTTTTAAATTTGAATACACTTATGTTAAAGTTAACATCTACAAGTTCATAACCTTTAGTTGCCATCTCCTTTAACCATTCTTCTGTTTTTAAAATATCAATACTCCAAAATCCTCTAAATACCCTTTTAATCATTTAAAGTACCCCCCTAATGCTTCTGCATTACTATTTAATTCTTTTAACCTTTTAAATTCTAAATTTATTAATTCTTTTCCTAAATCAGTTATTTCATAAATAGTTTTACGTTCACTATTGGAATATACTGCAACTATCCCATCCGCTTGCATCTTACTTAAGGTTCCATAGATAGTTCCAGAACCTAAACTTATCCTCTTATTTGTTAAATTTTCAACCTCTAATATTATTCCATACCCATGTGTAGGCTTATAAAGGGATAGTAAGATATAAAAGGCTGTTTCCGTCATAGGTAAATATTTTTTAATTATTTTATCCGTCAAATAATCACCTCCCAATAGTCACATTGCTATATGTCACGTCTCGATATGTCATACTTAAACTATATCACGTCGTGACATACTAATCAACTATATTTTCCTATTAATTTAAATTTTGTATAGTACCAAAAAGATTATTTTAAATATGTTTATCAAGAGCAGATTTTAAAAACTTTTTAATTTTTTTATATACTCTATATGTGTAGTATGTGATATTAAGAAAGTCCAGCAGATTATTGCTGGACTTTAATTTGTAATATAAGTTGGCTTGATTGTGATATTGAGTCTAAAAATAACATATATCTAAGCACTTACAAGTAATTCAAGTTTGATTTAACCTAAGTAATTCAGTAGTTCCTGCAAAATTTTATTATTTTCAACAATTACTTTAACACCCCGTTCAAATTCTTTTGAATCTTCTAAAGCTGCTTTCGTGATAAATTTAAAATGAAAAATTATTGATTTACCTAATGGATGTCCAAAATGTAATTCTGCTGAACAATTAGTTCTAATATCTTTTCTGTCCTTATATTAAAGTTAAAACTTTTTACTGCAACAACTTCTGATTTCATAATATACTATTACAATTCAATCAGGAAAGTTCGTATACATAGTTTTTTTAATATATATTCAACCTATAAGAATAATTCATAACAATATTTTATTTATACTTATGCTGCTTTAAATATTTTTAATAAGCGCAAATAATGATTTGCTTCTCTCAAAGTATGGTCTCCTAATAGTGGAATTATTATGGATTTAATTTTACAATTGACTAAACCTTCAGTACCTTGTGCCTTAAACTTGCTAATGTCTATAGTTGCCTTTAGGCTATCATCTGTAACTTCTGAAATTGACATTGAAGCATTCATAGCTTCTATCGCCTCTTTAGTCAGTTTATCAAATTGGTTTCCAAAGTTATTTGCTGTATATATGAGCTCGTTTTCCGTAGGGTCAAGAAAGCCACGAATAAATTTGGAATGCTCAGCCATAATTCTATTCCAGAAAACTTCTTGCTCATAAGCCTCTTTTTCCAAATTAATATCCTCACCATTTTGAAGTCTTTGAATTAGCTTAAGATAAAATTTTGCTTCCCTTAAAATATGGTCTATAAGTAATGGATAATTACTTGTGAATATCTTACATGATAGAACTCCTGATAATATCCTAGTCTTAAAGTGTATTAAATCTGAAACTAATCTTATAGCTCTTTCATTAATCATAAATACTCTTTTTTCCAGCATGGGATTGCTTATCCTTAAAGAAGCATCCTCCAATCCTGCTTCTTCTTGTGTCAAACCAGTTGGAATGTTTACTCCTGTAAGATATGCTGAAGCCATTTCAGCTTTTAACGTAAATGGTGTTACTACTTCACCAGACTGTAACACACTACGGCTAACAACGCCGTTAGAAAGATATATGGCCTCTTCTAAAAGTTTGTCAAACTCCATCCTGAACATATCTGCTGTACGCATAAAATTTGAGTCCCTTGGTGTGAAACCTAATTGTAGAAAGAATGAATGCTCTTTCATAATTCTTGAAAAAAATAGATGTAACTCTAAAGATTGTCTTATAAATTCAGCACTAGATGGCATACTTGATACTCCTTAATATACTAATTCACTAATATCATTATACTAGTTTTATAAATAAAATGTGACTATTTGCCAAATAGTCACACCTTTAATAATAAGCTCTCAGTAATACTTCTTATATTCTCATTATTCGTTTAAATACAAATTTAAAAAATCAATATTATTTTTTTTAAAATATTTACTTATTATCGTTTTTTGAAACATCCTTATTTTCTAAAGCTATATCACATGCTTGACCATTGTATACAACTTTAACACCAATTATATATATTAGTATTATAAGTATAATGAAATATAATTCAATATATAGGACTAATTAACCAAGCTGGTACAGCGTTGTAAAATGTGAGTGTTCCGAAAAACATAAATATAAATTCTGACATTTAATGAGCTCCCTATAAAATTAAAATATATAAATAAAAAAGACCCCTAACACAATGAAATTCTATCTTGCTTAAAATCTCTTTTAGAATAAATAATTATACTAAAAAATTTTTAATACAATAATAAAAACATTGTGTTAAAAGTCTCACTTGGCTAAAATAAGCCATGATAAAGCTAGATCAAAAGGTCAGTGTGTTGATTTTATCCCCAATACAGGCAGTTAGGTTACTCCCTTTTAACATTTAAGTTACTGATTCGTCTTTAATAATCCCAACGTTACCACAAAAATCAAAAATATACAATGTAAAATATTAATTCCGTATTGTCATAAAATATTACTTTAATACAGCAATTACATTTTCTTAATTTATACTATACACGTAAATATATAGTTCATCACACAAATTGGGATTTATAGTTAAGTGAACTTTTATATATTCCATATCTATATTAACTATATTTAAATCAAATTTGAAATCACCTTTTTTATAACCTTCTATTTAGCTAATATCTCTACCCCTGTTTCTGTAATAAGTACAGTATGCTCCCATTGTGCTGAAAGTGAACCATCCTCTGTAAGAGCAGTCCAATCATTGTCAGCATCTACGAATATATGATATGCTCCCTGATTTACCATAGGCTCTATTGTAAATACCATACCTGGTACTAAAACCATTCCTTCTCCTCTTTTTCCTACATGAGCTACAAAAGGATCTTCATGAAATTGAATTCCAACACCATGACCACCAAAATCTCTAACAACAGAATATCCATTTGCCTCTACATATTCTTGAACAGCTTCACCTATATCTCCTAAATACCCCCAAGGCTTAGCCGCTTCAACACCTCTTCTTAATGCTTCTCTTGAGACTTCAACTAATCTTTTAGCTTCTTCACTAGCTTCTCCTATTATAAACATTCTTGATGCATCTGAATAATACCCATTATATATAGTAGATACATCTACATTTACAATATCTCCATCTTTAAGTATTATATCTTCACTAGGTATTCCATGGCATACCTCATCATTTATAGATGTACATACACTTTTAGGAAAACCTTGATAATTTAATGGCGCAGGAATAGCTCCATGACTTACTGTATAATCATATACCAATTTGTCAATTTCTGCTGTGGACATTCCAGCCTTAATTTGTTTTGCAACTAAATCTAAAACGCCATCATTAATTTGTGCACTTTTTTTAATTCCATCTATTTGTTCTTGATTTTTTATAATATTTCTTGGTGGTACTATATGACCTTGATTTCTAAGTTTCCTTAACTTTTCATCAAATTCCATATGACACTTTTTATATTTTTGGCCACTTTTACACCAACATTCATCATTTCTACCAAAATTCATTTTTCTAATCTCCTTAAAATTTTAAAATCTTTATAATTCTATTATATCACTTATAGTTACCCTATGTATTATTAATTAATAAATTCTATCATTTAAGTGGAAATTTAAATTTCTAATTTGGTTATTTTAACTTGAATAGATATCAAAATTTAAATTTAGATATTACTAACTTACTCTGTAATATTACTTCTACGAAAGATAGCAAACAGTGATTTTATTTACTTAATTATATATTTTACATCCTTTAAAAACAACTATAAAAATTAACCCCTAGATACTTCTAAGGGTTAAAATAACATCAAATATTAAACGTTAAAGGATTTATATAGTTTACCAACAGAATCCAAAAAGTAATAGTAATATTAACCAGCTGTCACAGAAATTATTACCTCCAAAACCACAGCCACAACCATTAAAATCGCCACAGCCACAGCCATTAAAATTTCCACAACAATTGTCAAAATTTCTGCAGCCACATTCTTCATGCTTGCAACATGGCTTTTCTATTTTCTTCAATTTATTTATAATCAAAATTTCTCCATGCTTATTACAACCATCTATACATATTTCATTCCATGGATAATATTCTGGTTTCTCAAAGAAACATTTATCTATTATTTCTATAACTCTATAATCACCATCTTCTAAACACTTAAACTCAACTTTTCCATGAGAATCAGTTCTTTTAGAAGCTACTAACTCTGGAGAACATCCACATAATCTATAAAGATTAATCCTTACACCACCTAGAGCTTCACCATCAGAGCAGTTTAACTTTACCTTAACTAAGATTTTTCCCTTTTTAGGAATTGGTTTTGGACATGGTTTTTCTGGCTTACAACATTTTGATTCTGGTTCGTGACATGGTGGTTCCGGTTTACAACATTTTGATTCCGGTTCGTGACATGGTGGTTCCGGTTTACAACATTTTGGTTCCGGTTTGTGACATGGTTTATCATCATAAGAATCACCATGTACTTGGTCACATAAATCTAAAACTGAATTTGCCTCATCTCCATAGTTAAAGTCATACAAGTCATTTACTGAAAAACTCATAAGTTTCCCTCCTTATTTTCATTCTCTGTACATATTATGACTTTATATGCTATGATGTGAGTAAAAATAACAAATCTATTTTATCAAAGTAAATTGGATATAATTTCACCTAATCTAAAACTTAATTCCATTGTCTATTATTTTTTCTGCTACCTTTCTATACATATTAGACATATTTATAAGAGAGCATACTAACAAAAGATTCTTTTCATACTCTCCAAAAATTTCATCACTACTTTTAAACTTATCTTCTATAATATTTATTTCATTTTTTATATTTTCTTTAAATACTTCTGTATTATTTGAAGAACTAGCTAAATACATTTTATATATCTTATTAAGATTTATATCTTTTTCCTCAGCATTTTCATAGTTTTCTATAACTCCGCTTAAAAGTGTTTTTATATCCGTTATAGATAATGCTCCTTTTAAATTATAAATTAAACTCATTAATATAATATGTTCTTTTGTATATTTTTTATTTTTTATCGGCATTAAAAGTTTGCCTTTTGCATAATTATTTATCATTGTTTTAGTAAGTATTTTATCCTCATCACCTCTCTTCGATGAAGAAAGCTTATTTTCAAATAACTGTATCACCTGATCCATATATAAATCAATTTCTGGTATTTCACTTAAAGTTATATTTTCGTCTAGTTTTAATTCATCAATAAAAATGTCCAAATTTTTAATATCCATAGTAATCCTCCATTACATAGTTTTTAAAACTACTTGTTGTTGTCCCTACGTTAATATTAATAGTATTTTGAAGAAAAATCAAGATATTCTTATATTTATAAATAAATTTTATCTAAATCTTCATTTTTTAGCTATTGACTTTATTTTATATTAAATGCATAATTTAAATATAACAAAACATAGTTTTGAAAACTATGTATCGTAGTACAAGTTTTAAGGAGGTATATATATATGGAAAAATTCTTCAGAGAACCAATAAACGGTTTTACTCATCTTTTCGGAGCATTATTATCAATAGTTGGCTTAATAGCGATGATAGTAAAGGTAAACTCTTCCCCCTTGATTTCAAATAATTTTGCCCTAGCTCTTACATCAGTAATAATTTTTGGTGTTAGCTTAATTCTTCTTTATACAGCTTCTGCTACCTACCATTTAGCAAAAGCCTCTGATAAAATACTATCTTTTTTAAGAAGGCTAGATCATTCTATGATTTTCATTTTAATAGGTGGTAGCTACATGCCATTTTGCTTGTTAGCGCTAGATGGTACTACCAGAATAATATTTACAACTGCAATTGCTGCCTTAACCTTAGGCGGAGTTTTATTTAAAATGATTTGGTTTAAATGTCCTAGATGGATTTCAACTGCACTTTATATAGGTATGGGTTGGATGGCTGTCTTTGTAATATACCCACTTTATACTTCTATCTCATTTGTTGGAGTATCTTGGCTTATTGGTGGTGGAATTCTTTATACTATAGGTGGCATTATCTATGGCGCAAAACCTAAATTTTTAACCTTCAAGCATTTAGGTTTCCATGAAATATTTCATATATTCATTCTACTTGGTAGCTTAGCCCACTTTTTTTGTATATTTACTTATGTACTTAATTAGAAAATATTTTAGAGCTTTATATAATTTCTACAACTCCCCTTTATAATGCTAAAATAAAAAAGATACAGTCTGCATTCTAAATACAAACTGTATCTTTTTTTAAATTCTTACTTTCTTAATTTCATCTATAAACGTAAGCATATTTGGATTTAATAATTTATCCTTATGCTTTACCAAATATAAATCTCTTCTCAAATTAAAATTTTTAAAATTTACTTTTTTTAATGTTCCATTTTTTATTTTTTCTTCTACACACTTATAGGATATGCAACCAAGTCCTATACCAGCTTCAACTATACTAGCTATAGCCTCACTATGTCCTATTTGCATAGCAATATTATAATTTATGTTATTACTGTTTAGATAAACCTCAACTATATCTCTAGTTCCACTGCCTTCTTCTCTCATAATTATTTTATAATCTTCAATTATCTTTAAATCAGGTTCTTTTATTTTATTAATCTTATTGTCACTACTAGCAATAAATATAAGATCATCCTTCCAAATAGTTTCTTTTACTATTTCATTTGAATATACTTGTCCTTCTACAAAAGCAAAATCTATTTTATTTTCTAAAAGCAATCCTTCTATATGTTTAGTATTTTCTATTATAATAGATATCTCTATGCCTCTATATTCTTCACTAAACTTTCTTATAAAATTCGGTAAAATATACGCTCCTATAGTTGTACTGGCACCTATTACAATCTTGCCTTTTTCACCTTTATTTATACTTTCTATAGCCTCTATTGCTTCCTGCTGAAGATTTAATATTCTTCTAGCATAATTTAAATATATTTCACCCTCATGTGTTAAATACAATCTTTTATTTATTCTATCAAATAATTTAACATTCAGTTCTTGCTCTATTTCTGAAATAGCTTGACTTATAGATGGCTGGCTTATATATAATTTTTTTGCAACCTTAGTCATATTTAAATTCAAAGCTGTTTCATAGAAAATGCTAAGCTTTCTAAAATTCACAACTCTTCCTCCTTAAGGAAGTTAAAACTTTATATTATTTATCTACTTCTTCATAATCTACATCTATAACTTCGCTAATATTATTATGTCTATTTATAGTTTCTGGTTTTTGAGTTTGATTATTATAAAAATCTGTACTATTTTGATTTGATATATTTCTCTTTTTAAATTGTCTGATTATCCATATTACTACAACTATAGCTAAAATAAATGGTAATACACTTATTGCTACCCATCCTATAAGACATATAATTCCAACAATTAAAACTATACTTCCTATTCTATATATTGCTTCTTTCATAAAATTCATTCCTTTTCTTTTTTACAAATTATATCACGTAAACTTATTAAAATCTTTTGAAAATTATAAAATTAACTTTTTGTTTAAATATCACAAACCTTTCATAAGTTTTATACGTTAAATTATACACTACTTTTTAGATATTATCATATATTTATTTACTGTAAAAACCACTAATAATAAACTTATTTTTGCTAATAATAAATTAGTACAAAGAATTGGAGGGATAGATTATGAAGATCAAAAAATTTTTAGTTTATTTTTTAGTGCTTGCTATATCTATAATATATATTCCAAACACAAAAACTTTTGCTACTGAAGACAGTACCGAAGATAGTAAATGTGTTGAAAAAATAGTTTACATAACCTTTGATGACGGACCAGGAGGAAAAGTGACTTCTCAGATATTAGATACATTAAAAGAATATGATGCTAAAGCTACTTTTTTTGTAATAGGTAATATGGTAAAAGGTCAAGAAGAACTTCTAAAACGAATGTTTAAAGAAGGTCATTCAATAGGCTTACATACCTTTACACATGAACAAAATAAAATTTATAGAAACTCTGAAAGTTTTATTGATGAAATGTTACAAGCTCAAAATGCAATAGAAAGTGCTACAGGTTGTAAGCCTAATATTCTAAGATTTCCATTTGGTTGTAACAACAACACTTATAAGCTTACAAGCACTATGGTAGATAAACTGCATGAAAAAAATCTTAAAATTTATGATTGGAATGTTGATAGTACTGACGGTATGAATCCTAGACTTGATCCAGGCAGGATAGCACAAAGAGCTAAAAGTAAAAAAGATATGGCAATAGTTTTAATGCATTGTGGCTATGTAAATAAAAATACAGCTAAGGCTCTTCCTGATATATTAAAATATTATAAAGATAATGGATACAAATTTAAAGTAATTGATGAATCTACACCAGAACTTTATAGAGTTCGTAAAAAAAAGTAATTTAAAAAGCCACTCCTAAATAAATATTATTATAATATTTATTTAGGAGGGCTTTATTCTTTTTAATTTTATTTTCATAAAATTTTAGGTGGTGTATTAAGTGAAATATAATAATAATTTAGCTGTAGCTTACGCAAAAAAATATGCACTTACTCCAAATAAAGAGTACCATTTTATAAATCCTAAAAAAGATGATATTGGTGATGATTGTGCAAATTTTATATCTCAATGCCTTTATGCTGGTGGTTGTCCTCTTCTATATTCTCCATATCCATGGTTTTATAAAAAACTAAATCATCATCCATTTTATAGTGCATCTTTAAACTGGACTGTTGCTCATTCACTTTATTGGTTCTTAAAAAGCAATGGTGAAATTAATGGCTATGGTGTAAAAGCAAAAGAAATAAAAGATATTTCTAAACTGGTTTTAGGTGATTTAATATTCTTTGCTGACTTAAACAATCATGTCTTCCATTCTTCTATAATAACTAAATTTACAGATGAAGGAATACCATTAATATCTCAACATAGTTATAATAAATTAGATACCCCTATAAGAGAAGAATACTATAAACTCAATATTCATTATTTAAAAATATTTTTATAATTTTCTTACGCTGTAATTCAATTATAAAAATTGAGAATTAATAGTTAAGAAGTATAAGTTATATAATATATAACTTTCTAATCCTTACTTTTAATTCTCAATTATTTTTTAGTATTTAACTTGTGATTTTCTAACCCAGGCTGATTTAGTGTTATTTCCTTTATTAGTAGAATAAACTATATTAACCCAATCTCCTGATTCCTGAAGTGTTGTTACTAATTCTCCTGCATATATACTTCCTATAACTGAACCATTAGGAGAGTCATATCCATCGGCATCCACATTCATTTTCCCATTATTTTCATTTAGATAACCAATCCATTCACCATTGGTTACATAAGCTCTTCTAACTCCCCAAGGAGTTGGATAAATTATATAGTCTAATTGTTTAGTATACCCTACATCCAAAACTTCTATCTTATCCCCTATATCAACTCTATGACCTTCTTCTATATTTCCATTTGCATCCCTTGTGTATAGCCAATCATATCTAACTATAGCATTAGGTGAATAATTATTATCAACATTTCCAGAATTATCTCCAGAACCACTTGAGTCTCCTCCACCTGTTGCACCTGATGAATTTCCTGTAATAGCTTTTATTATTGCATTTGCAAAATCGTTAACATTATATCTATTCATATCCTCAGATGAATCTAAAAATGAACATTCGACTAAAACACAAGACATATTTGTATATTTAGGAACATAAAGATTTCCAACTTTTACACCTCTATTATAATAGCCAAGATTTGAAATTTCATCACATATTTGACTTGCAAATTTTTCAGCTCTTCCACCATAATCACTTATCCAACATTCTACACCTTTTCCTCCGCCTACATTAAAGTGAATACATAAATGTAAACTTGAATCACTATTATTTGCTTGTCTAACCCTATATGATAAAGACTCTCCTACAGTATTAAAACTCTCTCCCCATGGAGTACAATCAACTACTCCATAACCTAAATCCTTTAGTTTAGCTTCTATAGCCTTCCAAACATCTCTTGTACAATTATCTTCTACTCTTATCCCAACTGCACCACTATCTGGATAACAATTATGCCCTGCATCACCACTTATAGTAGAACCATTCGCTACATACATACCTAAGTTCTCCTCCTTTATAATGTTTCTTCAACATATATATATACATATTATGCAGTTCTTTCATATGGTGTGTTCTATTATTGTGATAAGGTAATAATAATCATTGTAACTTTATTATTATATTAATACTTTAATCACCTGCTTCTAATTTATTAATCTTTGTAAAATAACCATCTTCGTTAAATATTTCATTTATTATCTGTTTTAGATATGAATTTTCATTGTACTCTATTTCTATTAAATTATCTGAATTAATAATTTTTATAAATTTATTTTCTTTAAAAGTATGATAAAAAAAGCTTTTTAAAATCGAATCATCATTATCTCTTATTTTATCAAGCATATCATCAATGTTTTCATCTTCTAAGTAACCTAAAGGTGTTGGTATATAAAGAGTTTTATTATTTCTTGGACTTAAGGTAACCTTATCTCCCCATATACCTACATAAGGTTCATATATATAATCAAAATATTCTTCATATACACTTTGCTGAAAATTTGTACTTGCATAATGTGGTGATTCAAAAAATCCTATTGGTATATCCATTTCCTTAGCTGTATTAACAGCGGCTTCAATCCTAGGCAGAATATCCTCCCTTTCTGTATTTATCTCTTCACTAAATTCAGTTCCATCTCCAGACATTTCATCTTTGCTTTGATGTGTATATCCGTGTAATCCTATAGTAGCACCTCTAGAAACTGCATAATCTAATGAATAAATAAAATGTGCTAATTTTGTATTATCTTCTTTTAAAAAATCTCTATCTATTCCTTTACTAGGATCTATAAACCTACATATCCATGCTATCGAAAATGGAATATTGTTATCATATAGATAATCAAAAACTGCCATTGCCTTAAATATAGCTTCTTCTGTATCATATTCATCTCCTACTGTATAATCTTCAAGCCTAACTAATGCTTTTTCCTTTCCTTTGCTAGTATGTTTATAAGTATTCTTCTTTTTTAAATCCTTTAATTGTATTATATTTTGTTCATAATTCCAAATAGTTATCAATTCTAAAGCGTCTACAATATCAAAAAGGGAAATATATATTTTCTCATTTTTAGGTTCCCATCGCATATAATCTAAATCTAAAACTATGATTTGCTGTTTTTTTAAATTTATATATATTTTTCTTCCAAATATATCACATTTACCATTTATAAGCTTTATAAATTCATTAATTTCTACAAAAAACCTATTTTTCTTTAGATATATTGAATTTCCCGGAAGTTTATTCTTTTTATAAATTAAACTTAAGTCTCCCCTTTTCACTATTAAATCTCCAAACAAATTATTTCTTTAAATATTATATGATTTTCTTATTCAGTGGTTACTTTTTGAATATTCTAACTATTCAATGTATAATATATACAGATTTTCAACTCTATTTTGTAATAGTTCACAAAATACGCTTTTAAGGTTATAAAGCAATTCTACTTTTTTAAATATTATGGTATATTGAACTTAATAAATTTATTATAGGGGGTATACTATGTTAGTTAAATGTATAAACAATAACCTTTGTTCATCAATCACTTTAGGAAAAGAATATTTAGTAATTGAAGAAGGCGATAAATATTTTGTTGTTGTTGATGATGTTCAAAATGAAATAACAACTAAAAAAGAAAGATTTGTAGTAATAGAAGATAATGATTTGACTAAAAAGGCTAAAGCTACAATTAATGAATTAAATTATCAGCTAGAAAATGATTTTACTGATATAAAAGACTTTAAAATAAGAAAAAATTCTAAAGGCGAAATTAAAGAAATCATAGTAAAATTTAAGTATGAATAAAATTAATTCTTAGTTAGTTATATTGTTAATGAATAAGGGAACTTTTTAAAGTTCCCTTATTCATATTATTTTGACTTATGCTTTTATATTACTTCGTTTAAGTGCTAAGGTTACCGATTTATATAAAACTAAACCAGCTATTAGATTTATAAGTGCCGCTGGTAATACTATTCCTATAAATAATACCTTGAAAGGCGCTGGTAATCCTGCTAGAATCGCTAGTGCTTCTAAAAATACTGTACCACTTATTATTGTACCTAATAGTAATACTATCCCCATCTTTAAATTATTATTAAGCTTATTTCTTAAAGGTATTAATATAAAATAAATAATATTCGCTGTTATTAGTTTGTCTATAACATTAGGTAGTTGCCCACCTGGAGTCTTTGTTGTAAGAGCTGTAAATACTCCTGTTATTACAGCAGCTATTAATGTTGTCTTGTAATCTTTATTCATTATTATAATTATAAATAACATAGCTAAAGCAAAATCAGGTTGCATTCCTCCAAAACTTGGTGTTATTTGATGTAGTAATGCCCCTATAGCTAAAAGTATAGCATTTAATATCATTTTCTTTGTATTCATATATAATCTCTCCCTTTAAATTAATAAATTTTACCATTTTATTTCTTATAAAAGAACTTATATTTCATGGCATTACTATCACCCCCTTAAGTTTATAATTTTTCACCAAATAAAAAAACTCCGTCCTAAACTAATAGGACGGAGATATTATCCGTGGTGCCACCTAATTTGCATATATAAAATATGCCTCTTAATTCTTTCAGGTACTAACATACCCTATTCCTTATAACGTAGGACTTACGATAACCACTACTCTCCCTTTGGATTTCGATTTACTCCTAGAAGGTCCATTCATTATTAATTAAAACTACTTGGATCACACCATCCCAAGCTCTCTTAAAGCTAACTTCATAATTACTATTCCTCATCACTGGATTTCTTTATTAATTTACTTTATTATACATTCATTTTATCTTTTTGTCAATAATTCATTTTATTTTTTAAATAATATCAAATAAAAAGTGAATTGTTTAACACAATAACAATTCACTTTATATGTACTAACCTTCTATATATCCTTTTTCCATAAGGTTTAATATTATATCGAAATTTTGAGGTTTACTATAATAATACCCTTGTACAAAATCACATAGCATATCTTTCAAATAATCTACTTGTTCTCTTATTTCTACTCCTTCAGCTACAACTTGTATCCCAAGCTTATGCGAAAGTTGTATTATATTTTCAACTATACATTTACCTTTAGCATTATCACCTATCTCAGTAACAAAGCTTCTATCTATCTTTAAAACATCTATAGGTAATTTAGTCAAATAATTAAGTGAAGAATACCCTGTTCCAAAATCATCTAAAGCTACACTCATACCTAATTCTTTAACTTTAAGCAATGTTTTTATATTTTCATCAAATGACTTCATAAGTATACTTTCTGTAATTTCTACCTCAATAAAACTAGGGTCTACTTCATATTTATCTAACAAAATTCTAAAATCTTCTACTATATTACCATCTCTTAATTGTATCTCAGAAAGATTTAACGCTATTTTAAAATCAGAATATCCAATTTCAATTAATTCTTTACATTTTTTTAATACTTCCTCTATAACAAATCTACCTATAGGAACTATTAATCTTGTATTTTCGGCCACTGGAATAAATTCTGATGGACTTACAAACCCAAGTTCCTTACTATTCCATCTAATTAAGGCTTCAAATCCACTTATTTTCCCGTCTTCTAACACTACCTTAGGTTGAAACTGAACATAAAGTTCATCATCCTCTAAAGCGTCTCTTAATCCCTTTTCTAAACTGTAATTTCTAGCAAGCTCCTCTGAAATTTCATCATTAAAAAACTGATATCTACTTTTTCCATTTCCTTTCGCCTTATACATAGCTGCATCAGCTTGTTTTAAAAGCATATCATAATTATCTGCATCTGTAGGAAAAAGTGTTACACCTATACTTGCTGAACTATAAATTGATTTTTCTTTTATCTTAATAGGTCTATTAAATATATTTATAAGGTTTTTCGCTACAGCATGAATCTCCGATATATCATCAAAATCCTTTATAAATATTACAAACTCATCTCCACCAAATCTACAAAGCATATCTTTATCTTTATTTATCATTTTTTCAAAACTTGTTGCTATCTTCTTTAGAAGTTCATCACCGTAATCATGCCCATAAGAATCATTTACATATTTAAAATTGTCAATATCTATAAATATTAATGCTGCTTTTTTCCCCTTATTTTTCTTTATAAATTTTTTTGCATGTTTTTTAAAATAATTTCTATTATATAAACCAGTAATTCCATCGAAATAACTCATATATAATATTTTATCTTCATTCATTTTTTTTTCTGTTATATCATATAAACTTCCTGATATACTAGTAACCTTACCAAACTCATCTCTTCTAGCATTAACTTTAAGCCTAATCCATTTTATTTCACCTTTATTAGTAGTTATTCTGTGATTATCTTCAAATAAGGTTCCTTCTTTATCATTACAAAATTTATAAAAATATTTTTCTAATTTAACTCTATCATCTTCTATTACATATTTAAACCAATCTTCACAACAAGTCATATTTAAATTGTCGTTTTCATCTATATCAAGTAATTCTCTAACATTATAACTTATATCAAAATTGCCATTGGCTTTATCACAATATACTAGAGTATCTCCTATACCATCAATAGTTTGTATGAATTTATTATTTTGTTCTAACAACTTATCATTTGAATTTTTTAACATTTTCTTTTCATTGTATAACTTTAAAATATATAAACACATCACAATCAAGATAAGAATACTTTCTATTATAATATAACGACTATCGCCTTTTGTTTCCCATAAAACTCCTGTAAGAACTATAATTATAAAAATTAATGCCATTACTTTTTTACTCTCATTATTCAAAATAGTCCCTCCACATAAATCCTTTAGTAAATCAATTTTAATATCAATCTATCTTAACCCTATTTTTCGGAGTTCTTTTTCTTTTTCTTATCTTCAATTAATGATACAACTAATGCTGTAGATGCTAATACTAATAATGCCAATTTTCCTTTTTTCACCTTCATAAAATTCACTCCTTTCCATAATTTAATTATAGTAAAAAATTTAATATATTAAAATGATACTTCAATAAATTAACATAAATTTTATAATATCTTTTTAGATATCCACTCAAAATTGCCCATACTCTCTTCTACAAACTTTAAACTCATACTAGGATGTATAGTTTCTTCATGCGAAATAGTTATGTTAGACATAGTTATAGCAAATTTAACTGTATCTTCAATACTAAGTTCATTCATATATCCATATCCAAGACCTGCAACAAAAGAATCTCCTGCACCTGTAACATTTTTCACTGTTACATTTTTAGCTTTAGTCTTACCACATTCTTTTCCATCGTAGTAAAATATTCCATCCTCATCTAAAGATATAAATACCTTTTTAACTCCTAATCCTATAAAATATTCACAAGCCTTTTTTAAATCATCATCATCTTGTATTGGGAAACCTGCAAGTATCTCCGCTTCATGTCTATTAGGCTTTATTGTATGAAAATATTTTATTAAATGTTTAACCCAACTAGCCTTTTCTGCAGAAACAGGATCTAAAACAAAATTTGTTTTGTGTCTAAAATTAGTAAGTAAATACTCCATAATAACAGGATTATCTGCATCTAAAAAAGTATATTCTGCATTTTCTATAAGCTCTTTCTTAGAATCTACAAATTCTGTAGTCATAGCATCTATACTACTCATATCAGCTATAGCCGAAACCATTTCACCTCTTTCGTCTAATATAGCTAAATATGTAGGTGTTGATTTTCCTTTTATTATCATAGAATTAGTCATATCATAACCAATTTCAGCTCCATGCTCTAACATATTCTTCCCGGTTTCATCATCTCCTAATATAGATATAAATTGTGTATTTACGCCTACTCTTGCCATATTTTCAGCAATATTTCTACAAACTCCTCCAAATGACATTTTAACCTTTCCTGGTGTAGAGTTATATGGTCTATAGTTTGCACTACTAAATCCAAAAATATCTACAACTGATGCTCCGAAAACTAATAAATATGGCTCTTTTACGTTCATGTCCAAAATTCCTCCTAAAAATGCTAGCCTTTTTTATTGCTATTTTTTTATAAATTGATTATTACTTTTTTGATATATGTATTTATCTTCATTTAACCTATTGATTAAAGTTCCTTCACTTATATCCATATCATAACATAAAGCTTCAATAGAAGGATAATTATCCCTAAGCTTCATATTAACAATGCTTAATAATATATTTATATCCATAGTCCCAATATTTTCATTGTTTAACATAATTACCTCCCAACTATAAGTAAAAATCCAAATTTTAATTTTACTATTTGAACTTACTCCTATGAATAATAGTGAATAGGAGTTTCATTTATTAATATAATTATTATATAAAAATATATAAAATACAAGACTATTTAAACTTTTAATAGCCAAAAATGAATCTGAACATAGTTCTATATATTATTATTTCTCTAAATTTAATTATTACTAACAAAAAACACTATTAAATTTCTATTAATTCAATAGCATTTTTAATGTATAATAAGCTATACATTAGAATATATAACTAATATTTTATCCTATATTAATTATACCCTATAAAGTAAAAATGAAAACTTCTACTTTATAGGGCCTCTATATTTAAAATTAAATTTAATTAAATAGCTTCCTCAATATCAAATTGGCTATTGTAAAGATTAGCATATACACCTTCTTTAGCTAGAAGCTCAGTATGAGTGCCTTGTTCAACAATATCTCCATTAGCCATAACAAGTATTAAATCTGCATCACGTATTGTTGATAAACGATGAGCTATTATGAAACTTGTTCTATCTTTCATTAGATTATTCATAGCCTTTTGAATTTGTACTTCAGTACGAGTATCAACAGAACTTGTAGCTTCATCTAGAATAAGTATCTTAGGATCAGCAAGTATAGCTCTTGCTATAGTTAATAATTGTTTTTGACCTTGTGATACATTAGAAGCTTCTTCATTTAATACCATGTCATATCCATCTGGTAGAGTATGAACAAAACTGTCAACATGTGCAGCCTTTGCAGCTGTTATAACTTCTTCTTTAGTTGCATCAAGACGTCCATATTGAATATTTTCCATGATTGTGCCATTATATAACCAAGTATCTTGTAAAACCATACCAAACATTGAACGTAAATCATTACGAGTAAAATCTTTTATATTGTGACCATCTATAAGGATTTCTCCACTATTTACATCGTAAAAACGCATTAATAGTTTTATCATAGTAGTTTTACCAGCACCAGTAGGTCCTACAATAGCAACCTTTTGCCCTGGTTTTATTGAAGCTGAAAAATCATTTATTATAATTTTATCTTCATTATATCCAAAATGTACATCTTTAAATTCAACACTTCCAGAAATATTATCAGTTGCCTCTGGATTAGTTGTTTCAGGAACTTCTTCATTTTCTTCTAAAAATTCAAAAACACGTTCAGCAGAAGCTGCTGTTTGTTGAAGTATATTTGAAATATTTGCAATTTGAGTTAAAGGCTGATTAAACTGACGCACGTATTGAATAAACGCCTGAATATCACCAACTTGTATAGTTCCTTTTGCTGCAAGCCATCCTCCAAAAATACATACTGCTACATAACCTAAGTTTCCTACAAAACCCATTAGAGGCATCATTATGCTAGTTAAAAATTGTGATTTCCATGCTACAGTGAAAAGTTTATCATTCATCTTATTAAACTTTTTAACACTCTCTTTTTCACCATTAAAAGCTTTCATTACAACATGGCCACTATACATTTCTTCAACATGACCATTTAAATTTCCAAGATAATCTTGTTGTTGCTTAAAAAACTTTTGAGAATTCTTAACTATGACCCCTATAAGTATCATTGATAACGGAATTACACAAAGTGCTACAAGGGTTAATTGCCAGTTAATACTAAGCATCATGCCAAGTATTCCGACTACAGTTACAACTGAAGTAATAATCTGACTTAAACTTTGATTAAGAGTTTGGCTAAGTGTATCAACATCATTAGTAACACGAGATAACACTTCACCATGGTTTGTTCCATCAAAATATTTAAGTGGCATACGATTAATTTTTTCAGAAATACTTTTTCTAAAGTTATAACTTACCTTCATAGAAACACTAGACATTATCCATCCTTGAATATAACTAAATACTGAACTTATCACGTATAAAGCTATAAGTAGTAATACTATGTTTTTTATATAATCAAAATCAATATCACCAGTATTCGAAATTTTACCCATTATTCCTTCAAAAAGCTTTGTTGTTGCTTTTCCCATTATTTTAGGACCAGCAATAGAGAAAATAGTGCTTGCTATTGCAAATACAAATACTATAAACATTGAATATTTATATACACTTAAATAAGAAATAAGCTTTTTCATTGTTCCTTTAAAGTCACGTGCTTTTTCTCCACCTTGCATCATAGGACCACCGGGTCCACCCATTTTCCCTTGTCTTTTAGGTCCTTTCATATTCTCTTTTGAACTCATGATAATTCCTCCTTTGACAACTGAGATAGAGCAATTTCTTGATAAGTTTTACAGTTTTCCATAAGTTCATCGTGTGTACCAATACCAACTATCTTTCCTTCATCAAGAACTACTATTTGTTCAGCATTCATAATAGTAGAAATACGTTGAGCAACTATTAAAAATGTGCTAGAAGAAACTGTTTCTTTAAGAGCTTTTCTTAAAGCTGAATCTGTTTTAAAATCAAGAGCTGAAAAACTATCATCAAATATATATATAGGAGCTTTCTTTACAAGAGCACGCGCAATAGATAATCTTTGCTTTTGTCCTCCCGAAACATTACTTCCTCCTTGGGAAATATCACTTTCAAAACCTTCTGGTTTTTCGTCTATAAATTGCATTGCTTGAGCTATCTTAGCTGCATTCTTTATATCTTCAGCACTTGCATTTTTATCACCATATTTTATATTAGATTCAATGGTTCCTTGGAATAGTGAACCCTTTTGAGGAACATAACCTATTTGTTCGCGTAAATCATGTTGTGTTACAGTTTTAATATCTACTCCATCTATTAGTATTTCTCCAGAAGTTATATCATAAAATCTTGGAATTAAATTTACTAAAGTAGACTTACCACAGCCTGTAGAACCTATAAATGCTGTAGTTTGACCAGATAATGCTTTAAAACTTATATTATCAAGTGCATTTCCTTCAGCACCAGGATATTTAAAGCAAACATCTTTAAACTCTATGCCTCCTTTAACTGGCTTTGTAAAAGTTTGTGGATTAACAGGATCTAAAATAGTAATTTCAGTATCTAAAACTTCTGAAATTCTTTGTCCCGAAACAGAAGCTCTTGGAATCATTATAAACATGAATGACATCATAAGAAATGCAAAAATAATTTGCATAGCATATTGCATAAATGCCATCATATCACCAACTTGCATACTTGAATCAGCTATTTTATGAGCACCAACCCATATAATAAGAATAGTTGCACCATTCATTACAAGCATCATAACTGGGAATAATACTATCATGATACGATTCACAAATAAATTTGTATTAGTAAGATCTTTATTTACTTCATCAAATCTGTTTTCCTCAAACTTTTGAGTATTAAATGCTCTTATTACCATCATTCCTGATAGATTTTCTCTAGTAACTAGGTTAAGTTTATCAACAAGTTTTTGAATAACTTTAAATTTAGGAATAGCAATTGAAAATACTGTTACAATTAATCCTAAAAGAATAACAACAGCTAACGCAATAATCCATGACATAGATGGGCTTTTATGAATAGCTTTTATCACTCCACCTATACCTAAAATTGGAGCATATATTATCATTCTTATAGCCATTACAACAAGTGTTTGTATTTGCGTAATATCATTAGTAGTTCTTGTTAATAATGAAGCTGTAGAGAATTTATCAAATTCATTATTTGAAAAGCTTTCTACTTTAGTAAAAACATATTTACGTAAATTGCTAGCTAATCCTGCTGCTGTTCTTGAAGCTAAAAGTCCAACTATTACGGTACAAACTGCACCAAATAGTGAAATACCCAACATTATTAAGCCAGTATGGATAATATAATCTCTTTCTATTTTAGATGTATCCATACCTAAAGCTGAATATTCTGCTTTAACAGACTTAGATGCAGCTTGAGTAATCATAGTATCGCCTAAAGATACAAACTTTTTATTCATATCATCTGTAATTTTTGAGCGTTCAGCTTCTGGAAGTTTAGAAAAAATCATAAATAAATCGGTCTTTTCTGGAACCTTTCTACCATTTAGATCTATCATTCCATCTTTAGCTTGAGATTTTAAATTTTCCACACCAGAAACAGCTAAAAATGCCTTTCCTAAAGGTATATTTATTTTATCAATTTCTGATTTACTAATATCATTTAGTACAAAAATATTTTCCTTTTCTAATGCTGGATAATCTTTAACATATTTTGAATACTCAGAACTTTCCTTTGTAATTAACGTATAATCACTTAATATCTCTTTTTTTTCATCAGGATTCATGAAAATCGAAAGTTTATTCATTTCACCTTCTCTTACTGCCTTTGGAACTGAGTTTTCAACTCCTCCTTGTTGAATTCCTACGTTTACAATATTAGACATGTAATCTGGTAATGATAGATCACACATTGCTTGAATAAATAGTAGTATTATTGCAAGAAATATTAATGAAACAAATGGTTTAAGATGTTTTAGTAGTTTGCTCAATTTAACAATCAACTCCTTAGTCTAATATTTTTAATGTATGTAAAGTTAAAACTTTATATCTTCATCTACTACTTCTAAAAGATTGTCTTTCATTTGCATAAATAGACGCCTAATTATTATAAGTTCTTCTTGAGTAAAGTTTTTAAAACATATTTCTTGTGCTTCTTTAGTTATTTCCTTTACTTTTTCACAAGTTTCTCTTCCTTTATCAGTAATAAACACCCTAGAAACCCTCTGATCATCTTTGTCTGGCTTTCTAGTTACAAGCTCTGCTTTTTCCATTCTTGAAAGCATAACTGTAATTGTAGCTGGTTTTACTTTTATTTTGTCGGCTAACTCTTTTTGACTTTGTCCATCTTTAAAATAAAGTGAAAAAAGCACAGGTGGTTGCCCAGGATAAATACCTATCTTATCTAGCATACCGTGCATTGTTCTATAATGTAATTTGATTACGCGATAAAAAACACTGTACAACGAATCATCATTAAAACACTTCATAAACTACCTCCAAAATTAATTAGTCTACTAACTAAAATTTATTATACTAGCGACAAATTAATTAGTCAACTAAGTAATTTATTTATTAAAATTTTGTTCACAATGATAATGTTTGCATAAAAAAACTTCTTTATACTATGTATTATCTGATTTTTTTTACATATTCACCCTTTTTAATATTCACCCTTAAATCAATTTTTTACTTTACTAGGCTAATTAATGTTGATTAGGTATTCTATCAACATTTTCACTTTAAAAAATGTAAAATGCTTATAGCTATATTCAATCTACCACCTTACAACACAAATTAAAATAAGCTATTGGTAACTTAAACTTCTGCCTGTCTAGTTGACAATTAACAGTTTGTTTTTTAATTTACCAATAGCTTTATGTTTTTAAGTAATTTAATAATATAACTTGAAATTAAACTTATAAACTAATTCATAATCAAAGTTATTTAAATACAAATTTCTTTAATAATCTTTATATCCTATTTAAAATATTTAACTACTCCAGTTATTTTATTTTCTTTATTATTTTCAGTAGCTTTATATCCTAATGCCGCAATTCCCCAAACAATATGATTTTGTGGAATTTCAAGGCTGTTTAGAATACATCTTACTTCCTCATTATCACAAATTGTTTTAAGTTGGTTTATCCAACAAGAACCTATATTCAATGAATTTGCCATTAAAAACATGTTTTCTAAAGCACAAGAAGAATCAGCAAGTCCATTAGTATTATCTATATCATTAGATACCATAACAAGTGTAGGTGCTCCATAAAAATTATAACTTTCATTTTTATTCAATAATTTTCTTATAACTTTAGCAAGTTCTTCTATAGTTTCTGGATTTTGAACTACAGTAAACTGCCATGTTTGCCTATTCATACCACTAGGCGCATGAAGTCCAGCTTTTACTATAACTTCAACTTCTTCATCTTTTAATTGCTCATTTTTAAAAGCTCTGGTACTTCTTCTTGTTAATATATTTTCAAGTACTTGATTCATTTTTATCGCTCCTTTATAAAAAATTATTTTCATAGTAATTATACCACTAAATTTATTAATAAACTTTTATTTTTTATTTAATTAATAGTAGTTTTATACATAAAAATAATAAATCATATTTATGCAAATACTAGCTTATTACTTTCAAAAATATATCTTAAATAAAATAGAAACAATCCACCTAAGTGTTTTGTTTCTATTTCCAAAAATCATATTATCCTACTTTATCTTCTTTATTATTTAAAGCAGATTGTCCTGTTGTTAAATCAACTTCCATTAAAGGTATTAGCTTAGTTTTATGTCTAACTTTATAGGAAACCCATGGTATAAAGAATATTGGTAGTCCTATATATGCTGCTGTTAATCCATTCCAATCGACTTGTCCGTTATTTATATAAGCAAATCCTTGACCTAAGATTACAACTATACATAAAAGCAAAGCTATTATTGGTCCTATTGGAAATAATCTAGCCTTATATACTAAATTATTTAAATGGTGCCCTTGTGCTTTATATGCTCTACGAAATCTATAATGACAAATTGCTATCCCTACCCAGGCTATAAACCCAGCTAAACCTGATGCTGCTACAAGCCATACATATACTGTATCTTGAGCAAATATTCCAGTCAAAAAACAAGCTGATGCCACTATAGTGGTTAAAATTAATGAATTTACGGGAACACCTTTTTTATTTACCTTTGCAAATATTTTGGGTGCCATTCCATCTTTAGCCATAGCATATAACATTCTACTTGAAGCATACATACCTGAATTACCTGCTGAAAGTACTGAAGTTAATATAACTCCATTCATTATAGATGCAGCTGTAGCTATTCCTGCTTTTTCGAATATCATTGTAAATGCACTTTGTGAAACTCCTGCTTCTGAAAATGGAAGCACTGCTCCTATTACAAAAATTGTTCCTAAATAAAATATTATTATTCTCCAAAATATAGTATTTATAGCCTTTGGTATATTTTTTTCTGGATTTTCACTTTCTCCTGCTGCTATTCCTACAAGCTCTGTTCCTTGAAATGAAAAACCTGCAATTAAGAATATAGCAAATATTGATTTAAATCCACCTATAAACGGTCCTCCATTTGAAGTGAAATTTTTAAGTCCTATAGCTTCTCCACCCATTATCCCTAATATAGTTGCTACTCCTATTACTAAAAAAACAATAACTGTAAATATTTTTATACCAGCAAACCAATATTCAGACTCTCCATAAGCCTTTGCTGATAAAAGATTTAATCCTACTATTATCACAAGAAATAATATACTAAAATAAACTGGCTTAACATTTGGAAACCAATGTCCCATTATAATAGAACCGGCTACCATTTCTGCTGCTATTGTTATAGCCCAGTTGTACCAATAATTCCAACCTAACGCAAAACCTAATGCTGGATCTACAAATTTTGTTGCATATGCTCCAAAGGAACCTGATATAGGCATATATGTAGCCATTTCTCCAAGACTTGTCATTAAGAAATATACCATAACCCCTATTACAGCATAAGCTACCATAGCTCCGCCTGGTCCAGCTTGGTGAATTGTATCCCCCATAGCTAAAAATATTCCTGTTCCTATAGCCCCTCCCATAGCAATCATATTTAAGTGTCTAGCTTTTAAACCCCTTTTTAATTCTCCTGAATTTTCATTCGTACTCATTTTTTGTTCCTCCTTATGGGCTATTATTAAATTATTTGTATTGAATATAATTTTTATTCTAAAGATAAGTTGTCCCTAAATTTAGAACATCCCATAAAGCATTAACCAAGATAAAAAAACATTAAAAGTATATCTAATCTTATATTTTTCATACAAAAAAATAATACCCCAAGCATTACACTCAGGGTATTAAAATGTATAATAATACATATCAAATACTTACTTGAATGATAGCTCTCCACAAACTTTAAATTGTGACAGTTTTGCTTATATTCTAATCAAAACCAGCAAGTAGCTTTAAAGCGTTAGCTTACTCACTTCGGCAAATTTTCCTTTCTCATAGTGTCATTGTGCTTACCTCAACTATGATACTCTTAATCTTTGCACCTCTACCTTAGTTATTAACTTTATAATGTATATTATTCACTAAAATCTATAATAAGTCAATATTTTTTTATTATTTATGCACATTAAATTCTGCATAAATTGAAAATAAACTAAAAATTCTACTTAGAATTTTTAGTTTATTTATAATCTATGGATTAGTGTAATATGCTATACCAATACTCTTTGGTCCTACATGAACACCTACTACTGGTCCTATATCACACACTTGTACTTTAATATTAGTCTTTTCTTCTATTCTTTTTGCTAATTCTAAACCTTCTTCTAATGTATTTATATGATGTACTACTACATCACCTAAACCTTTCTCTTCAACATCAGACATAAACTTTTCAATCATTCTATCTATAGCCTTTTTCTTTGTTCTAACCTTATCAAATATTGTAGTTTTACCATCTACTACAGTTAGTACAGGCTTTATTTGTAATATGTTTCCTAGAAGTGCAGCTGCACCACCTATTCTTCCGCCTTTCTTTAAGTAGGTTAAAGAATCTGGAATGAATAAAAATCTACAATTATCAATCACCCTTTTAGCTGCTGCCATAACTTCAGAGAATGTCTTATTAAGTTCAACAGCTTTTATAGCTTCTAAAACTGCAAATCCCATAGGCATAGCTGTATTTTTACTGTCTATAACTTCAATAATTGCATTATGATAATTTTCAAGTATCATATTCTTCACCAAATTTACACTTGAAAATGTTCCACTTAATTCTGAAGACATAAATATTCCAAGGATTGAATGACCAGCTTTAACAAATTCCTCAAACATATTATAAAGTTCATCTATACTAGGTTGAGAAGATGTAGGTATAGTATCTTCTTCCTCCATTTTTTCATAAAACCTTACATTATCTATTTCAGTTTCTTTAAAACTTTCTGTCTTAAAAATAACGCTTAACGGTATTATAGAAATATCATGTTTTTCAAGTAAATTTTTAGGTATATAGGATGTACTATCACAAATTATTTTTATTCCCATATAGGTCCCCCTTAACTAAAGATAATTATTGTTCACATCATTATACACCTATAAAAATCTTTTTACAATTACTTAATGTTAATGTTTTAAAAACTGCAAGCTTTCAACTTTTAATATTTATTATCCTAAATAAGCAAATTACTTATCAACAACTATAACTTGCCACTCTAATTCTTAAATATTATCTATAATATATCCGTTGTAGCTTATTGAAATCTTATGAATTAAAATTATTAAGAATAATTTTAAATAATCAAAATTAAAATTTAGATATTCACTTAATTGTGGACATTCTTTCTACTAAATTTGTTTCTATAATATAATGTTTCTTTTTCATATTTTCATCCTTTAACTTACCTATTAAAAGCTTAGCTGCATAATATCCTAATTTTTCAGCATTAATATCAATTGATGTTAATGGTGGAACTTGATATTCTGCAAGAGGGGTGTTATTAAACCCTAATACCTTTATATCATCAGTATTATTATCTTGAAGTGCTTTTAAGACTCCAAATGCAAGCAAATCATCTGTAGCTAAAACAGCATCTGGTTTTTTATATTCTAATATTTTATTAATCGCTTCATAACCATATTTTTCTTTAAAATCTTCCATTTGTACAATCATATTATCATCAATTGTCATACCATTTATTGTATGAGCTTGTATATATCCATTTAACCTATCCTTAGATACATTCCATTCCCCTGTTCCACCAATAAACGCAAGATTATTATATCCTCTAGCAAAAAGATAATTAGTTGCATTATATGCAGCTTGAAAGTTATCGTTATCAACCCAAAGAACTCCTTCTGTTTCATCCGGTCTTCCAACAACAGTAAATGGGAACTCCTTTTCTTTTAAAAGTTTAATACATTTATCCTTACTTCTTGCAATAAGTAGAATGACACCATCTACTATGTTACTTGATATAAATCTGTTTATAAGCTCAACTTCTTCCTCTTCTGTTTTAGTAAATGAATACATTATGTAATAACCTTTTTTTTGGGCATATACATTTATTCCCGTCATAGCTTGAACAAAAAATGGATTTTTAAAAAGATCCTCTGCTTCTCTAGGCAAAACTATACCTATAGTACTTGTAAAGCTTTTCGCTAGACTTCTTGCTATTGCATTTGGATGATAATCAAGTCTCTTTATTACTTCTAAAACTCTTTCCTTAGTTTCATCACTTATTTTAGGATTATTTGCTATAACCCTTGATACCGTGGAAGGAGATACTCCTGCTTCCTTGGCTACTTCTCTTATTGTAACTGACATTAAAATCACATCCTAACTTAAAAACTAAATCTAATTCTCTCTTAAGTTTATGAAACAAAAATAAAAGATTAATAATAAATTTATTAATCTATTATTTCTAGTAATATACCCTATAAGTTTACCTTGTAATTATAACATTTTTATAAGGTAATAATAATACAGTTTGTTAAATATTTAAGCTCCTTTTTTTAATATTTATAAGATGTTTCTTTTACATAGAATATTAATTGGTTTATAAAATTATATTTTGCAATCGTTTGCACTTTAATAAAAGTATATCAATATAGCTCTGTCATGTCAAACATTTTATCAAAGTTTCAACATACTTTAACAATTTTTTCACAAGGAAATCCCTATACTTACTTACTTTACTATCGTTGTAACATTTATATAAATTAATTATATAATATTATTATGAGTGTAGTTCTTAAATACACTCTGTTATCTTACTACACCTTAGCGGCGGAAATCACACCTCTTCTTGTGATTTTGCTGAAAAAGTCGTTGATAAAATCAACGACTTTTTTCATATTAATCATAATAAAAAAATTAATATACCAGTATGCTGTCTTATTTTCTTTCATATGTCTTATTTATAAATTTTCTTCAATAACCTTAACTACTTGTATTAAATATTTCTCTTCAAGCTCTGTAAATCTACCTATAGATGGACTATCTATATCAAGTACACCAAAAACATTTGAATTTTTATCTATTATAGGTAATACTATCTCAGAATTAGAAGCCCCATCACAAGCTATATGTCCTTCAAATTCATGAACATTAAAAACCCTATGAACTTTCTTTTCTTTAAAAGCTGTACCACATACCCCTCTTCCACTTGGTATTCTTATACAAGCTGGTAAGCCTTGAAATGGTCCAAGTACTAAAGTATCTTCCTTATTTAAATAAAAACCTGCCCAATTACAATCATCAATGTAAAACTTGATTATAGCAGATGCATTTGAAAGATTAGCTATTAGGTCTTTTTCATTTTCAAATTGATCTTTTATTGCATAAACCATATACTTATAATTTTGCTCTCTATTTTCTATATCTACTTTATTTAATTCATTCATCCTCATACACTCTCTTTCTTTTATCTTTAAATTTGTATATTCTAAAACTTTTTTCTATTATACTATATTTATCTAACATCAATAAACCTATAACTTTTAAGAATACCTTTAAAACAATACAAGCCTAGTCCAATATATATTAATAAACTAGTAAAATTAATCTGTATAAATTTATTAGTAACTGTCACAAAAGGTCCTTGAAGCTTAGATATTGTACTTCTATTAATATCAGCTATATTAATTCCTAAATTAAAACTATCACCTAAATTTAATGTACCTGCTAAAATAATAAATAATAATGCACAAATCACTATAACTTTAGTAATATTATTAAAAACAGAATTTTTTACTCTTAATTTGAATTTTATATCTGTATAAACAACTATAATTAACAATGCTATATTAGAGATATTAGTACAAAACAAACTCCAAATAAGACTTATATTTAATGATATCATAGGTGCATCAAATTCATTATGCAAAAACCCCATCAAACATTTAATATTTTTTTCGCTTCCCCAAAACAATATAATTGCTATAAGTGTATATAAAGAACTTATTATTATAAAACTTATTATTTTTGATAATAAAATTTCATTTTTACTATACGGCAATAAGTAATTAATCGTATATCCACATGTATTTATTGCTTCTTTACTAATTTTTGATACAGAATAAAATAATATTATTATAAACCCCATTATGGTTAAATTAGCTCCTCCATTTTCTGTTGCATAATTTAACCATAAATTTAGTATTAATACTAAAATACATATAGCGCCCACTACACAGTAATTTTTCAAATCATATTTTATTAATTTCTTCATAGTTTAATACACCTCTTTAAAAAATTCTTCAATAGACATATTATTTCTATATCTAATGTCTTCCGCATCTTCTAGCATAAAAACTTCGCCATTCTTTATAAAACATACTTTATCAAATAATCTTTCTACATCTCTCACTAAATGAGTAGATACTATAACAGAACTTCCTTCATTAAAATTCTCCAAAATAACCTCTACCATTTCTTCTCTAGCTTTAGGATCTAAACCAACTAATGGTTCATCTAACAAATAAAGCTTTGCTTCTCTAGCTAAGGTTAACGCTAAATGAACTTTCTCATTATCACCTTTTGATAATCTATCAAGCTTTGTATACAAAGGAATATAAAATCTTGTAAGTATATTGATAGCTTTTTCTTCATTAAAATCTTCAAAGAAGTTTTTGAAATAGTTTATAGCTTCTGAAACCTTCATATTACTAGGTATGATAGGCTTATCTGGCAAGAATGAAACTATACCTTTTGTTTCCTTACCAACAGTTTTTCCATCAACAAGTATACTTCCACTATTTATCTCATAAAGTCCTGCAATAGATTTTAATATAGTAGTTTTTCCACTACCATTAGGACCTAAAAGCCCAAGTATACTCCCACTTTCTAAATCTATAGATATATCCTTCAAAACCTTCTTCTCTCTAAAGCTTTTATTTACATCTTTAATCTCTAATACATTCATTTTATTACTCCTCTCATCCCTTAATTAAAGTCATCCCATTTTTTATCAAAAAATGCCTTTACCTCTTCTTTAGTAAAACCTAAAGATTTCATACTTATCACAAAATCATTCATACTATCTAACGCAAGTTCATTTTTAAGACTAGATATAAGAGTCTCATCCTCTACTATAAAAGTCCCCATTCCTCTCTTAGAATAGGTTATTCCTTGCCTTTCAAGCTCTGCATAAACCTTTTGAATAGTGTTTGGATTAACCTTAAGTTCATTTGACAAATCCCTAACCGAAGGTAACTTTTCTCCTAAAGCTATTTCCTTTGAGATTATCCTCTGTTTTATATAATTTATTATCTGAATATATATTGGTAGCTTTTCATTAAATACCACACTCACAATATCACCTACTTCTATTTTCTTTTGATTAATTAATCAGTACACTTGCCAATCACAATTAATTATTAAAATTGATAGTTAAGAATTGAAAGTTGAACAGAAACTTATATAAAGCACTCAAACTCCCCGCTTTCATTTCTCCACTTTAAACTCTCACCTATTTTTTAGCTTACATCTAACCCGGTTGCAATCTTTCTAGTATTCTTTAATAATCTTAAGGTTAAAAATATCATTATGAATATAGAAACATAACTAAGTTTAACTCCATCAGAACTTATTATAAAGAAAGGATTTAAAGAACACAGATTATAATCAACATCTTTTAATTTACAAATAGTAATAGCTATTGGACTAAATAAAAAGTCTAAACAAGCACTCATAAACTTCATAACAATATACATAACCATTGCAATTATTACTTCACCAATTCCATTAAATGCTTTTCTATTTTCTAGGTTTAACTTTAAAAAGAAAAGCATAGTAAATATAAAAAAGATTAAATCTCCAATTAAAATCCAAACAAATAATATCTTTAAGGAATTTTCATCAATTTTATAACCGCTAGCATTTCCAATTATCTTCTCTAAAAATAAACTATTATTAATAAAACCTATAGCTATAGCTAATGTGTACATAGCAGTTATAATAATTAAGAAAAAAAGCATCAAAAGTGTTATCTCAAAAACTAATTCTTTTTTAAAATTTTAAAGTATTAACTTTTTTATAAAATTTCTCCTTATTAATACTAGTGTTCTATTTCAATAGTACACTAGTATTAATATTACTGTAAACAAAAAACATTCAACAAATTTAGACAAAAAAATACCAGTTCTATTTTTATCTAGAACTAGCACTTCTCTATTTATTAACTTCTATTTTAAATATTTATTAAGTATATCAAGCTTATTTTTTAACAAACTATTTTTTTCTGCAATTACCTTTTCTAAAGTCTTAGCTTTATCATTTATAGCCTTACTATCTTTTGAAGCCACAGCCTTTTTAAGTTCTTCATTAGCCTTTTTTTTACTTGCATTATTTGCTGTTAATTTTGTTTCAACATCCTTTAATGCAGCTTTAACTTCGTCATTTAACTTTTTATAATAAGCATTATTTTGAAGCTTTAAATCATTTATTTCCTTTTTACCTTCTGCTTTTGTAATTGCTTTTGATTTAACCTTAGCTCCAATAGCCTTTATCTTATCCTTTAATTCTTTATCTGTAGTTTCTTTATTATGTTTTTTCTCTCCTGTAGCCTTTGCTATTTCTTTATAAATAGCAGTTTCATTTTTCAGAGCATTATCTATTGCCTTTTTAGTTTCTGCATCAAGACCTTTTATATTATCATAATAAGTCCCTTGTTTCTTCTTAGTGTTCTTTTTATCTTTATTTACTTTTTTATTTGTAGTTTTTTTCTGAGTTACTGCTGTTTTTGTAGTTTTAGTATTTGTATTATCTGTAGCTGCATAAGCTACTGTTGGTACTGTTAAAGCCATTACTAAGGCTGTTGCTATTAAAAATTTTCCTTTTATCATTTTAAGCACTTCCTTTTTTTGTTAAGTTCATGCTTTAATTATAGACAATAATAATTTTATATATTCCTTGTAACTATATAAAATTACATTTTTCCCATTTAACATTAACCATCCACATAAATTTAAAATATTTTGTTTAGATTCTTAAATTTATATATTTAACTTTTTAAATATATAATCTACTCCACCTTCTTTAAAATCTATTATTAAAAAGCTCTCATTTCCATCATAGCTAAGGCCTAATGAACCAGGATTAATAATAATCCTATCTCCATAATAAGTTATAAAACATTGTAAATGAGTATGTCCAAAAAGAACAATATCAACATTTTTATCATAAGATTCTACAAATTCTTCTAAGGATTTCCCAGTAAATAATACTGGAATATCCATATTACTCTTTTCTGAAGAATGTACCATAAGTATTTTTTTATTACAAATTTCAATTATTCTATTTAAGGGTATTGAGTTTATAAATTTTACTGCTTCTATTCCTGCTTCTTCTAATATATAATCTCTATGCAATTCATCATGATTACCTAAAACACTTATAAATCTTTTATCATCCTTTATGATATTTAAAACCTCTATAGGATATAATCCACCTATAAAATCCCCTAAATTAAGTATAGTTTCTATTTTCTCTTCATCTATTACCTTTAAAAATCTATTTAACGCTACTAAATTTCCATGAATATCTGAAACTATTGCTATCTTCATCTTAACTCCCCTACCCACTAATTTAAAAATACATCATAAAATCAAAAATTTATGCTTATATTAAATACTCATTAAACCTTTACATTGTTATAAGCTTTATATCTTCTATAAAGTTTTCAAGTTAAATCTTAGTTTATGCATTAAACTTTTTCTTAATTTAACTTACTTTAAGAAGATGTATATATTATAGGTTCTATTCCAAGTTTAAGTATATTTCTCAACTAATTTATTTTAACTGATCATCTTAAGATAATTATACATTTCTATTCACCTCGGGTAAATATCTTCAAATGAATTATCTTTATTTATATAAAACGTAGACTCTTAGTCATTGTTTAAAGTTAGCACTATATTCATCCTTTGTTAGAGCATAATATAATTCACCATCATATCCGCTGTAGTGAATATCATCCATCTTAAGTATTTTTTCAAATTTCATCCCTATCTTTTCAATTATTTTTCTTAAAGCTATATTATCAGGTTTTACTACCGCAATAATCCGCTTTAGTCCCATCATGTCAAATCCATAATGAAGCATTGCTTTAGCAGCTTCAGTTGCTAATCCTTGGCCCCAATATTCACTGGCTAATCCATAAAATATCTCAACATCTTCTGGCTTACAATCAAGTGAACCTAATCCACACCAACCTATTACTCTTTTTATCTGCTACAGAGACACCAAACTTTATTATATTATCTGGTGTATTTTTTTCATAACAATATTCAACCATCCATTTTATCAAATCTTCTACCCATTGATACGACATAACGCCCTCAGGTATATATGCCATCACTTTTTCATCACTGTATATTTTGTACAAATAATCAATATCTTGTATACAATATGGCTTAATAATTAACCTTTCAGTCTCAATATAAATATCCTTAAACATAAAAATTTCCTTTCAATTTGAAGGGATAATCACTTCATCCCTTTCTATTATTAAACAATTTTTTCTATGATTATTTACATAATAGCATTAGAGTTTTTATTAAAACAACCTAATATTTAATTAATAAACAAAAATAAGCCACCTAAAACAAATTAGGTAGCACTCTTGCTATGCTTATATTATGAACTATTTTAGAAGTATAGTAATTCATTTTTCATCTTATTTTTTTCAAAAGATAAAAAATCTGCATTTATATGTAATATTCTTTCACCTTGTTCAACATTAATTTTACCTTCTCCCATTAACTTCTATGTTTTTAAAGATATAGATATTATTATACTTTTTAAAATCATCATAAACACTATATTAAATATAAGTTTTACCTGTAGTTGATATAGGATTTTCTCCCATTGATTTAGCAATAGATAATCCCACTTCTCTAGCAGCAATTACCGATTGTCTTACAGCATCTGAGTCTCCTGTTATAGTTATAATAACCTCATTTGAGTATGAGGTTCCTTGACTTGGACTTGAATAACTTATAAGTTCAATGTTTGCAGTTTTAAGTGCAGTATCTGCCATTACTACTCCAATGCCTGCTGGCGCCCCTACAATTATTCCAAAAGCTTTTCCTATAGGAGCATTAAACCCTTTATTTAAAGCAAGACTTGCCCTTGCAGTATAGTGAAATTCTACATGTCCTGCATCAAATCCATAAACCTCTCCAAAATTTTTTTCCGTATTATTGAGAGTAATTTCTACTGCTCTTCTTACATCAGATACATCCTCTGATGCAAGTATGATTAAACAACCATGTCCAGCTCCCCCTTTTGTATCTCTTGGAAGCTCAACACTTACTACTTTCGTATTAGTAGCTTTTACAGCTTCATCAGCAGCCATAACTTGAGAACCAGCTCCACTCCTATTGCTTATAATTCCTATTGCTCGATCGCAATTATCTAATCCCATTTTATCTCGCAAAACACTATCCACATTTGCTATAACAAGACCTATTGTATCTCCATATTTTACTGTTCCTACAAATTCAGATATTGGTGATAGTAAATTCATTGCATCTTTCTCCCTTTGCGATTAATTTTTTATCTGTTAATTTTACTAGGTTACTTCTTTATAGTCAAATTTTTATCGTTTCTTAAATTCTTCACTCTTATCACAGTTTTATTAAATTTCTTTAACTACAAAATTATGATTATAAAATAGGTTGTACTAACACAACCTATTTTATAATCTATATATTTTTTACTTATCTACTTTCACCTCAAAATCAATAACCCCATTTTCATTTATTTCTTTTATTCTAACATAAACAGTCATATTTTCACTTTTTTTAAAAGAAGGTACTATAACTTCATCATGCACAACTCCACTTTTGTCTAAATAGTAAATCTTCAATTGATTTTCTTTAAAATCTTCTTTAGGTTCAAGTTTAATATTATTTTGTACATTTGGTTCTATACCAGGTATACTTATATCTTCTGTTATATTTTCATACATAAGCTTTAACCCTTCTATTTTTTTATTAGTTTCATTCCCTATAGCCACATTTATACCTCTTTTATCTACAGTTATCTTATATCCTATAAACCCAAATACTAAAGCAGTAAGTATAAACCATGGTAAAACTTTTTTAATATCAAATTTCAAAATTAAACTTCCCTCCCATTTCTATCTTGTTTTTTCTTTAGTAAAGCTTTTGTATCTAAAGTATTTTTGCTCTTAGAACTTTCTTTTTTAACTATCTTCTTCTGTTCCTTATTTACCTCGATACTTTCTTTCTTCATACTATCTTCCTTAGAATCTTGTCTATTATCACTTTCTAGGTTTACTTTAGCTTTATTAATAATCTTTTTTGAATTTTCATTAGTTGGCTTTCCCTTATTCTTAGCCTTTTTTAATTCAAATTGTTTTTCACTACGTTTTCTAAATTTACTTTTAAGCTTAACTAATCCAAGTTTCTTAAAAACTTTACTTAAATCAATATTAAGTCTTCTATAAGCTACATCTATTAAAAATAATAACATAGCTAGTATAGTAAATAAAGTAGTTAAGTTAGTTTTTGATGCTTCATTCTTTATCTTGCCTTTAAAAATATCTTCAGCTGACTTTATAAAACTACCCTCAGCATCATTTACTAACCCTTCAAGGTTTTCATTGTTTTGAAGTATTTTATATTCTTTTGAATACTGCATAGCTAGGGCTGAACTTTTACTACTTTCAACACTACCATTTACTTCTTTACGCACATTGAAATTATAGAAATCAAAATCCTTTAGTTTAACCTTTGTTTCATATTTACCTGGCTCTACCTCATCTAAGTTAAAGTCTCCTTTTTCTCCTTGTGAACTATTGTAAACACCTGTAACCTTTCCAGCTTTTTCACCATCTTTTAGTGTATATTCTATCTTAGCATAGTTACCTTCTTGAGTTATTTTAAGCGAATTGTCACCATCATAATTCGTTATTGCATAGTCTACAATATTTCTCCAAAGCTGAAGATTTTTGTTCCAAGTTAGAAATTCTCCACTCCATTTCCCTGACATATCTGAAGTCCAAGCTACTGTTTTACCTAAGCCATATTGCCACAAGCTTAAAATAGGGTCATCCTCATCTGAACTTAGTACATTTATAGCTTTATCCTTTTTAGAGGTTCCTACATATCCAAACAGGTTTGGCATTTTTCCATCCTCTACAACATTTTTAAGAACTGAATGATTACCTGTAATCTTTGGCACAAAAGTTCTATTATTTAAGTAAACCTTAGTTGATAAAAAGATTTCCTTTGCAAATATTCTTGGAATATCAGTGTTAGTATCAGTATAATAACTTCTACCCTTACTATCCTCTGCTAAAATACCTAACATTCTTCTATCTGAATCTTCCCCTACTGCTACTGTAGATAAAGTTATCTTATCATCATTTAATTTTTTTACTAAATCATCATATTCATGAAACTCATCTTGTCCATCAGTTAATAAGATAATATGTTTTATTTTTGCCTTGCTTTCCTTTTGAGCCTTATAAGCCTCTTCTAAAGCTGGATATATGGATGTACCTCCACCATCTCCAATTGAACCTATGGACTTTTTTATGGCATTCTTATCATTTGCCTTTTGCATCTTTACTACAAAATCATAACTATCATCAAAAGCTATTACACCTACATCATCTGTTGTTCTTAGGTTATCTATAGCCTTAGTTGCAGCTTCTTTAGCAAGATTTAATTTACTAATTCCATCTCCAGCACTCATACTTCCTGAATGATCTATAACCATTACTATAGATATTTCAGGTATTTCCTTCTTTCCCTTCATATCCATATTTACAGGAAGTATTTTTTCTAAGGCTGTGTCCTTATATTCTCCAAGTGCATAAGCATCTTCTCCGCCTGTTGCTATAAATCCTCCTGCATAATCTTTAACATAAGGTTCTATATTATCTAAGAATTCTTTACTTAAGTCTTCTTTATGAACATTACAAGTTATTACTGCCTTATATTCATTAAGTTCATTTAAACTTCTTGGTGCTGATATTGGTGTTATCTTCTTATAATCAACATAGCTTGCTTTAAGTAAACTTTCTAAACCTCCAGCATCACCTGGTTTCCCTTCAATTAATAAAACCTTAGATTTTGCTCTAACATTAGTATAAGCTATATATTCATTGTTTTTAGTTTCTGTATCTTTATCTGCTGAAAGACTTACTTTATAGTCCTTAAAACCTCCACTTAACTGCTTATCCTTAAACACAAAAGTATTAGTACCTCTTTCTATTTCAACCTGCTGTTCTCCTTTTTTCTCTCTTCCTGAGAATAATGATAACTTCCCTGAAGTTTTAACATTAGATTGAATCTTAACAACTATGGAGAATTCTTCCCCGAGGTTAATATTTTCAGGAATTTTCAAATCTTCTACATATACTTCATCCTGTTTTTGTTTATTTATCTTATATACCTTTAAAGCTACATTTTGCTCTTTTAATGAAGGAACTGCTTTTATCATGTCTCCTTCATTTTCTTCACCATCAGTTATAAGCACTATTCTTTTTCCACCCTGATTATCAAAGATTCCAAGTGCTGTATTTAATGCATTTTCTATATTTGTAGCTGTCTTTGTTGGTATTGCTGTAGCATCTTTAAAGTTTCTATTTTTAGTTAAAAATTGTTCTACGGCAGTATTTTCTCCAAAAGCTATAACTGCTGACTTATCTCCTCTAGGAGAATTTTCTATAGCTTCACTTATAAGTTTTTCTCCTTCCCCTTTAAACTCCTTAGCACTATCTGATAAGTCTAAAAGATATATTGTTGAATTCTCTTTAAGGTTAATCTTTAAACTTATATCGCAAAGAGCTAATGTTAGAAGTAAAAATATAATTATTCTTGTTATTAATACAGATTTTCCTTTTTTATTTTTTACCTTGTACTTTCTAGTTGTATAATATAAAAATCCAATTAGAAGAGGTAAAAGTAATAATGCATATAATCTTGTAACTTCAATACTCATTTTTATCCTCCCCTTCTAATAGCCCTTTTTATAGTAAAACCATTCTGCACCTATTATAATAACTGCAAGTAAGAGTAAATATGGTTCAAGCTCTAAGCCACCTCTTATATCTTTTATGGCTTTATCTCTTTTATCTATCTCACCCTGACTTTCACTACTCATATCTCCTTCTTCAGAAGCTTTAATATTAACCGTAAACTTTTCTTTTTTGACCTCTGAATTAACAGTTTGACTTACTTCATATATTCCTTGCTCATAAGTTTCTCCAAACGGCTTTAATGGTGTTTTTAATAGTAGTTTTACTGTCTTTCCACTTGGAGTTTTTATTGTTACATCAGAACCTATGGAACTTGCTTTAATCTCAACGTCTTCACCACCATAATAATTATTTTTAGGTAGCATTCCCTGATCTAAAAGCTTACTACTTAGATTATGAATTAAAATAGGAAAATCAGCCTTTAAACCTAAGTCACTTTTATGAAGATCAAAGCCTATAGCACAAATTTCTCTACCATCGTAACTTCCTTCAAAACCTAGAACTTCATCCTTATACTTAAGAAATGGTTTAGCTTTTCCTGTTAGATTAAGCCTTCTGTAGCTTTCTACTGAGAACGGTTCTTTTCCTAATCCAGCTTTATTTGAAATTTCTAGGTTATCTGTAACTATATTTACCTCTCCACCCTTTAAGCTTTCAGAAACCTTAAACCAAGGATTGTCACTAGGATTTATAAACATCACATTTCCGGAGCTAGGCATTTCTTTAGGAACTACTCCATCATAAACATACAAATCATATTTATCATTTGAATTAACATTGTCTAAACTGTTTGCTTTCATAACTTCTATACCATCTATAGTTTGAAAAGCTTTCTCTAAAAACACATTTTTCTCTGTAACTAAGAGTACCTTTTTAGAATTATTAGCCTTTACTATATCATAAGCTGAGTTATCGCTTATTAAATCATCCTTTTCTGATAATTCTGCCTTGAAGTAAGTACCTTTAAAGTCCTTAACATCAAAATAAAGACTTGTGCTTTCTTTAGGTTTTAATGAAACCTGTTTAACATCTACAAGCTTGTCATCTCCATAAAGACTTACATCGCTACTGTAATCAGAATCGCCTCTATTAGTTACCTTAACCATAACCTTAGATAAATTATCTACATTTTTATGCGCTACTAAGTCAATACCAGCATTTTTGCCTTTAGTACCTAGGCTTATAACTCGTCCATTTATATCACTTAAATCTATCTCTTTATCAGTTATAACTAAAGCTTCATAGCTTTCAAGTTGTTTTCCAATAGACCTTATAATTGATAGACTGTCTTTAATATCCCCTGATACTATTTTAGTATCTATGTTTTTTAGTTTTTCTTCTGCTATGCTTTTATCCTTAGTTGAAGCAATTTCAACCTTTGCTACTTTTCCACAGGATATTACTGTTATTTGCCCTCCAGATTTTAAGCTTTTTATATAATCAAGTCCTAATTCTTTTGCTTTTTTAATTCTTGTCTCTCCTTCATACTTTGAGTTCATACTTCCTGTATTGTCTATGACTAGAATTAAGTTTTGATAACTTTTACCTCCCCATTTTATAAACGGATTAGTTAAAGCTATTATTAAGGCTAAAAGCGCTACAAGCTGCAAGAAAAACATTATATTCTTTCTAAACTTTTCCCAAGGCGTTGTAGCCTCTATATTCTTATAGGCTTCCTTCCAAAGTAAATTTGAAGAAACCACTTGATTTTCCGATTTTTGTTTTAATATATAAAGTATTATAAGCAGGGGAATAAGTATCAAAAATCCTAATGGCCAAAGTCTCATCTGTATTCTCCCTCCTTAATATATTAAATCTTTCTCTGTAAAATTTTTAAGTATAACCTTATCTATCTCATCCTCTGAATTAACCTGAACAAAGCTACCACCATATTTTTTAGCTAACTCTTCTAAATCTCTAGTGTATTTTTTCAAGGCTTCTTCATAATTCTTTAATAGCTTTGGAGTTACTGAAACCTTAACCCCTTCATTAGTTTCAGAATCTATTAGATTTAAAACTCCATAAAGCTCTGGTTCTCTTTCTTCTTTAGAAAGTATTTGCACAAGTATTATGGACTGTTTTTTATAACTAAGATATTTAACAGCTTCTTCTATCTTTTCTAAAGAACCTTGTGTGAAAAAGTCAGATATAACTATACTAACTCCTCTACCTTTAATATTCTTTTTCAAAATAGCCGAACTTAAATCTGTAGCTCCATTAAACTCAGTTTGACTAAGTTCCTTTAAAAGCCTTTGAAATGCTAGCTTTCCTGAGGCTGCTTTAGTTGTTTCTATTTTAGTGTTTAATATATTTACATAAACCCTATCTAAATTATTAAGTACTACATAAGATAGTGAGGCAGCTATTTTAAGTGCCATATGACTTTTATTAGCCTCACCATAATCCATAGACTTACTTGTATCTAAAAAGATATTAAATATAGCTTCCCTTTCTTCCATAAAAAGCTTAACAAAAAGCTTATCAAAACGACCATAAGCATTCCAATCTATTCTTCTAAAATCATCTCCTGGAACATACTCCCTAAAGTCTGAAAACTCAACAGAAACACCTTTTGCTTGTGATTTTCTGCCGCCTTGAGCTCCGTTTGATAGTCTAAGTCTTACCTTGAGATTTATATTATTTAATTTATTAAAAAAATCACTATCAAAACTAAACATAAACTACACAACCTTTATTTCTTCTAATATCCTTGAAATAACCATATCTGAAGTTATCCCCTCGGTAATACCCTCAAAATTCAAGAATATTCTATGCCTTAAAGCTGGATAAGCTACTGCCTTTATATCATCAAAGCTAACATTAAATCTTCCCTCCATGATAGCTCTAACTCTTGCAGTATTAAAAATAGCTTGGGCACCTCTTGGGCTAGCTCCTACATTAACATACTTTTTAGTAACCTCTGGTGAATCTTCAAGCTCTGGATGAGTTGCAAGAAGAACCTTTAAAGCGTATTCCTTAACAGGCTCAGCAATAGGTATTTCCTTAATAACATTCCTCATCTCAATAACCTCTTCACCTGTAACTACTCTGTTTAGCTCAACCTTCTTATTAATAACTGTAATATCCATAATATCCATAAGCTCATTTAGATTTGGAAACTTAACATCTAATTTAAATAAAAATCTATCTAATTGTGCTTCTGGAAGAGGATAAGTTCCTTCCATCTCAATAGGGTTTTGAGTTGCTAAAACCATAAATGGTTGAGGAAGAATATAAGTACTTTTACCTACTGTAACAGTTTTTTCTTGCATGGCCTCTAAAAGTGCTGACTGAGTTTTAGGTGTAGCTCTATTTATTTCATCTGCTAAGACTAAGTTTGCAAATATAGGGCCCTTTTCAAATTCAAAAACACTTTTATCACCTTGCTTTATAACTAAATTCGTACCAACTACGTCTGCTGGCATAAGATCTGGTGTAAACTGAATTCTTGAAAAACTCATATCAAAAACCTTAGAAATAGTCTTAACAAGTTGAGTCTTACCCAGCCCTGGCACACCTTCTAAAAGCATATTTCCTCCAGATAATATTCCCATAATAACTTGTCTTATTATATCCTTCTGTCCTATTATTCCCTTACCTATTTCCTCTTCACAAAGTTTTACCTTCTCTACTATTTTACTTATTATAGCCTCATTTATTTCCATAACCAAATTCCTTTCTTTAATATCTTGTATAGCTTCCGCTAACAGATTAAACTATCTTATGATTAATACTTATTTTATTAGATTATCCCACAGGAGTTGTGATCTCTATATGATTTCCCTCAGTATCTACAAATTCAGCAACCCAGTTATGCCCTATCTTCGTTAGTGGAAAATAAATCTCTAAATTTGCAATCTTACCTTTTAATACATTAATGTTTTCAACAGATATACTTGGTAAACAATTACTTCCAAATGTATGTTTTTCATTCATCTGTTCATAAGCAAATAAACCTAATCTAAAACCTTCTATATCAAAAACACTGTATATGTCATCTTTTTCAGTTACACACTTCTCAAAAAAATCTTCATAAAATTTAACTGCTCTCTCCATATCATTAACACATAAATATAATGAATTAATATTACAGTTCATTATGTCCACCTCTCAAAAATACCTAGCTTTAGTTTTAGTACACAATTCAAAGATATTATATTGTAATGATTAACTTATTGGTTATGTTTAATATAATCATCCTTAAACATACAATAATATAAAGTAGTAACTTCTTTATCATCTAATAATTGCAATTTTTCATCTTTGTGAAATCTATATTTAAATCCACACTTTTCATTTACTCTTTTTGATTTATTATTAAAGTCAAAATGCCCACACCAAATTAAATCTAAATTTAGTTCATTAAAACCATATTTGATTAAACAATTTACTGCCTCTGGAACAATTCCTCTTCCCCAATATTTAGGATTTAACACATACCCTATTTCTTTCTGCTTTAATTCAATAAGTCTATCATCTGGTTTTCTATCATGTAACCCTATACTACCAATAACTTTATTTTCTGATTTTAAAACAATAGCATAGGTAACATTATTTCTAATAAACATTTTTATGATTTCTTTACTTTCTTCCTCATTTTTATGTGGTGGCCAACCAGCATTAGGACCTACTAATTCGCTTTTAGCATATTCATATAAATCTTTACTGTCAGTTTCTTTCCATTCTCTTAATATTAATCTTTCAGTTATTAATCTTTCCATTTAGCTCACCTCATTTTTGAACCATTTCGCTAATATTCCACTTTTTTATAAATCACATCATAACCTATTGTAATCCTTCAAAATAACTCTTTATAGCATCCTTCATTCCTTCTGGTAATGATGAACTCTCTAATCCATCATAAGCCTCTTTACTATAATCACCTATAACTGAATCATAGTTTACAGATTCGCCTCTTTGATTTATTCCTGAATCTGTTTCTGTCGTTTGTGAATTTCCACTTTCATTTTTATTCCCCTTTAAATTTCCGTCCTTACCATTATTTCTTCCTTTTATGAATACTTCTTCTTTTGGTTTTGTTTGAGATGCACCATCTTTATTAAGTCCCTCTTTACTACCTTTGTTCCAGCCATTGCCTTGCCCTTGGCCTCCTGAACCGCCACTTCCTAAGGCATTGCCAGAACCATTTCCTGATCCATTACCTGAACCATTTCCAGAGCCTTCTCCCTCTCCAGAACCGTTATTCTTTCCATTTTCTTTATCACTATTAAGTCCACTACCTGAATTTTGTTCCCCACTACTCAATGATGCCATTTCACTTAAGTCTGAAAGGTCTTGATTAAGATCACTTTCATTGAGCTCACCATTCTTAGTCATCTCACTAGCTTTCTCTAATGCTTCTTTAAGTTTGTCATTATCTGCATTTAAAGCTGCATTCTTAAGAGCTTTACTAAGACTACTTTTGTCAGCTTCACTCATATTTTTAAGTTTTTCATTTAGATTCTTCAATGCTTCAGCTATTTTCTCTTTATCCTTACTATCTAAAGCTTTAGAAAGTTCCTTTGCATCTTTATTTTTATTTAGCTCAGTTGATATTTTATTTAGTTCCTTTAAAGCCACTGCACTTCTTTTTTCTCTGGAGCTTTCTAAAATATCCTCCCTCATTTTCGCTAAATCTTTTTTTGCTTCTTTATCCTTAACTCCTTGCTCTAGTTTTTCTAACTTTTTGTCTAGTTTTTCTAGAGCTTTTTCTAATTCTTTCTTAGTTTCTGCTGTCTTTATTTCCTTTTTAGCTTTTTCTATCTCAGCTTCTAACTCTTTTTTCTCTTCCTCTTTTAGATTCTTATTATTTTCAACCTTCTTTTTTTCTTCATCTAATTTTTTAATCTTCTTCTCTTCATATTTTTTAAGTTGATTTTTTTCAAAAGCTATCTGCTTTGCATCTGTTTTTACAAAAGCTCCAACTGAAAAAATAGCAAGTAAAATACATAAAACTACAAGCAAACTTTTATTAAATCTAATTGGTAGATTTTTTTTAATATCATATTTTTTTATCCTTTTTACAGTATCCTCTTTTTGAAGTATTGCTAAATTCTCTGTCTTTTCCAAAAGCTCTAAAGATGTAATTAATCTTTCTTCTAACCCTTTAGAATCTGATAATATCGCTATTTCTTTAATATTAGGTCTTTTTATTATAGAAATTATAATTGATATTATTATTGAAGATATTATAAAAAATATAGAGATATATTTTGCCTCATAAAAAGGCATAAAAAGGGAACTTATCATAAGAACAGATGCTAAGGCTAGTGAAACTATAAGTCCCACTAGCACATAATTTAATCCTAAATTCACTTTTATTCTTAGCCCAGTTTTCTTTAAAAAATTTTTTATTTCTAAATCTAACTTACTCATTTTTAGACCTTCTACTATTAAATTTATTTAACTTTTCTTTCTTATTATAAATATCACTATTTTCAACATTTTTTATATTTTTGCCTATAAATCTTTTGCTATTTAAAGGATTTAATCTTATTGATGCTAAATATAGAAATACTACTGATAACACCCCTTGAACTATAATATTATAAATCCAAGCATTTTTTATACCTATTAAACCATTTGTAGCACCTAAGATAAAAGGTAAATCACCTACTTGATTGTATAATATTGATAAAAATCCTATGGCTGGATTTATATATAACCAAAATGGTATTTCTGGAGACTTGTTACTCATTGTAGTACTAAAAATGTAACTAATATAAACTGCAGCTATAATAAGTGTCCCAAGTACTATAAAAAAAACTAATGCATAAGTCATAGCTGTTGACCCCTTAGTACTTTTAAAAAACGTAGATATTAAAACACCTATAGAACCTACAAATATTGTTGTTACTATAAGAAAAGATACTATTTTCAAAACATCCCCTATACTTACTCCACCATAAATAAATATTATTGAAAACATAGGTATAGTTGATATTATAAGAAGTATTACCTTACTCAAAGATGCCATAAGTTTTCCTAAAATAATTGAAAATGGACTAAGTTTTGTAGATAGTAAAATATCTAAAGTTTGTCTTTCTCTCTCTCCTGATATAGTAGATGCTGTTAATGATGGTACTATAAATAATAATAATCCTGATTCTAAACAAGCTATTGCTATATAGATATAAATGTAATTTTGTAAATTAACCCCTCTACCCCTTCCCGTAAAACTTGTTCCATAAAACATAGCCATAGTTACGAAGGCTACAGCAGCTGTATATATCATTACCATTAAGGCTGTTCTAAAGCTCCTTACTGTAAGCTTTAATTCTTTTCTAAGTACTGGATTGATTTTCATACCACTAACCTCCTATTCTTCCACATGCTCTGTTATTTTCATAAATACATCTTCAAGATTACCTGCCGTTTGTGTATAAGATAATACCTTAATATTTTGTCTTACTAAGTTATGAAGTATTGTAGCTACCTCATCTTCTCCACCTTTAAAAGATACTGTTAGATTATTTTCATTTATAAGAGTTTTGGTTACATAAGGTATTTCCTTAAGTATTTTAACTGAATCTTCAACTTTATCTTTAACTCTAATTTTGATAGGATTCTGTCCACTCACATTAAACATTATATCATCAACAGAACCAGTAATAACCATTTGTCCTTTTTCTATTATTCCTATAACTCCACAAATTTCAGCAAGCTCAGGTAATATATGTGAACTTACTATTATGGTCTTATCCATAGCCTTAAGATTCTTAAGTATACCTTTCATTTCAAATCTAGCTCTAGGATCCATTCCCGAAGCTGGTTCATCTAATATTAAAAGCTCTGGATTATGAACAAGACTTCTAGCTAAGCAAAGTCTTTGCTTCATCCCTCTTGACAGGCCATCTACATAACTATCAGCTTTATCTTGAAGATTTACAAGCTCTAGCAAATCCATACTTAAAGTTTTAGCTTCCTTTCCTAAAATACCATATATAGAGGCATAAAATTCCATATATTCAATTGCCTTTAAATTATCATATACACCAAAAAAATCTGGCATATAGCCTATTTTTTCTTTAAGCCTCTTATTGTTTTTTAGAGCATTTATAGAATCTACATAAACTTCCCCTGAATCTGCTGATAAAAGACCAGCTACTATTTTCATAGTAGTTGACTTCCCAGCTCCATTTGGACCTATAAATCCAAATATTTCTCCTTTTTCTATCTCTAAATTTAATCCATTTACAGCCTTAAACTTTCCATAAGACTTATGTAGGTCTTTAATAACTAACATATTATTTAGTCCTCCCTTTCACACCTATCATAGGAAGATTCTGTCTTTTATCATTATCAGTTGTCTTTACCCTAATTTTCAATTTATTATTGTTTAAATACTTTGATACATCCTTTAAGATAATCTCACTTTGTGTTAAATCTATTTTTTCAAATTTCTTTTCTTTATAATTATATATTTCGTATTCACCCTTAAATTTATCTCCAACATATTTATCAGCTGAATCTTTAATATTTAGACTATCCACATTTATATTGCTATCAATACTATACTCAAACTCCATATCTATACTTCCATAAAGTGTACCTGAATACTCATCATATCCACCTTGACCATCTTCTCTTACTATAGCTGGTGCAAAATAGTCATAAGGATACTCTACAATTCCATCCTTACTTTTAAAGTTAAGCTTTGCACTTGTGGTAATTAAAGTAGAATCATATTCTTTAGCAGCCTTTCCATTTACTAAAAGCGAATACCCTGAAGGCATATTAGTTATTGCTAATATATTAACCTTATCCTTATCTATAACATTGTTTCTATTAAACTCCATGAAATCGGCAAGCTTCCATTCCTCATCTGTTACTTCATTAGGCTTCTTAGAATAAACTTGTTGCATAAAATAACCTGTTCCTCTATGGTATTCACTATCTCCTTTTATTTCTTTAGTTTCTGTAGCCGAAAGTTTTCCTATCCTCCAAACCCCTTTACCTGTCATAACTAATATATTTTCAATATCATATCCAGTATTATTCTTTATAGTTCCATATAATTTGCCCTCACTAAAGTTAAGGTTACTTTCTATTTTTCCAAACTTACCTACACTCTCATTTGTTTCAAAAATTTCCGGTGTAAATGGCGCTAAATCATTTAATTCAAAGTAAGTTTTATTTCCTTCATAAATAACCTTTTGACTTATTTCATTACCACTTAATCCTCTAAGAGATCTAGGCCCATAATTATCCATATCATTAATCGAACTTAATACAACTCCTTTAGGTTCTTCTATTTTTAAATTTGATTTTCTAGGAGCCATCACCCCTATATAACTTTTTACTTTCCCATTTCCATCTTCATCAATATATACAAAATTGACCTTGTTACTTATTATTTCATTTATTCTTGTTGGAGCACCAGTAAAATAAATTACTACTGCAAAAATAATAGCTAATGCAGGTATTCCCCCCCACAAATATTGCCTTTTGTTTAATTTTCTAAGCACAAAATATCCTATGGGACCAACTAATAATACATAGATTACAAATATTATACTTAGTGTTTTAACGCTAGGCATTTTCATACCTGGCACACCTCTTAACATATCATTTAATTTATAAGTTAAAAAACCTTTATCAAACTTGCCAGACCTAGAATCATTATTTATAGTATCTATTATTACCCCTGCCCAAAGATCAGTATTACCTGAAAAACTTGAAATAGGCTCCGTAGCAAGATCAAAGTTTGTAATTATTACTGTTCCTTTTTCCTTTTTTACTATATTTATTAAGTTTTTACCATTTTCAGATACATAACTTTTACTATCATTAAGAGTCAAATTAAGAACTTCTAGATTTAAAGGAGTATTGTCCTTTACCTTAGCTTTGATACCTAAACTTAAAGTGCTCATTTTCTCTAGACTTCCAATTGTTCCATTTAAAAAATCATCCTTAAAAAGCTTTAAAGTTTTTTCATAATTACTACCTGTTCCTAAAATAAGATATCCACCATTATTAACCCAGGCTTTTAAAACTTCATATTTTTCCTTAGATATTTTAGAAGTATCATAATTATCAATTATAATAGCATCTAAACATTCTAACGTTTTTTCATTTTCTCCAATATTTTTCTCATTAAGCTTCACTAAACTTATTTCATTTATAGGTCCTTTTTGATTTTTTCCATCAATTTTAATATTTCCAAAATAACTTAATCCATTAAAATCATCCGTAAGAACACCTGTCAAAAGTTTATTTGCATTAACTCTTCCATTCGATACTGTTAATTCTTTTTCAACTACAGTTTTATTACTTGTCTTTAATTCTACCTTTACAGAATTAGAATTATTACCTAACGGTACTGCCATACTTACAGCCTTTTTACTTACCTTTGGAAGATTAATACTTTGACTATATAAAATGTACTTTCCATTAGAATCAGGAACTTTAATTTCTAAAGTTCCATCTAAATTCTCTCCTAAATTGTCCAAACTTATGTTAAGTGGTATATTTCTTCCTGTTTTATACTTTCCATCAATACCATATTCCACAGACATATTCACATTTTCTGTAGCCTCTACTGTGTATCTTACTGGTAGTATTGTCATTATAAAAATTAATCCTAAAAAAATTTTTATAGGTAAACTTCTACGTACCATTAAATTCTTATTTTTTAAATTCATTTTTACACCCCTTACCCATTTTTTTCAAGTTAATAAATTTATGTTAGCATACTTTTTATTTCATTACTATAATTAGATACAATTTGTAATAAATCTTTAAGTTTTTTTAAAAACTCTTAATTTTTTGTTAATAATTTATTTTTTTGTATTATAATATTTTAGGACACTTTTATTTAATTACAATTAATTTAGAGAGGTAATTCTTTATGCAAAAACTACTTTATGTTGGTATAGGTGGCTTTATAGGAGCGAGTCTCCGTTATCTAATATCACTAGCAGCTCCTAAAATTTTCGGAAATAATCTTCCTTATGGTACCTTAATTGTAAATATTCTTGGTGGAATTTTGATAGGACTTATTATGGAAATTAGTTTGACTACTAACTTAATCTCTCCAAACCTTAAACTCTTTTTAACTACAGGTATAATGGGCGGACTTACTACTTTTTCTACTTTTAGTTATGAAACTATATCCCTTTTATGCAGTGGTAGTTATATATTAGGCTTTTTAAATATATGTTTAAATCTGTTTTTAAGTCTTGGTGGTGTAGTACTTGGAAAATTTTTAGCTCATTTAAATTAAAAAAGTTATCTCATAAAAGTACTCTTACTGATTAAATCCAAATAACTAAATTAAAACTTAGATTCTCACTTAAATAATAAAAAAACTAGTATCTGGTTATATGAACTGCCCCCTGTGAAACACACAGGGGGCAGTTCAAAATACTAGTTTTTATGTTATTTAAAATTAATTTTTTCTTTCTTGTTTTAAACAATCCTCAAAGCTACCTTGAAGTTGATTTTTTATATATTTGCTTCTAGGATTTAATTCTTCTTTATTTTTATAATAAGTTTCTTGAAGCACCTTAAGTTTTTCTTCATATATAGAGTTCGTATTTTTAGCTTCTAATTCTTTTAAGAATTTATAATACTCTTTATAAACATCAAAATAAAATCTCTCATCTACTAAAAGTTCATCCCTTAACTTTATTGCCTTATTTTCATCTCCTAGCTTTCCATATATATAAGCTAAATTCCATTTTAAATTATTATTGTCTTTATAAATAGCTAAACCTTTTTCTAAGACATATTTATTTTCTATTAAAGCTTCCTTGCTTTGATTTTCATCATACTTAGCTTTATATATTCTTCCTTGAAGGTCAAATACTCGCCAATCATTAAAAGTTTTAGTGTTATTTAATATATTTAAAGCAGTCTCTTCACTGTTTGAATTTATTAAATACTTTGATAAAGCTAATGTACCTTCACTATATAAAGTCACTACTAAAAACAAAGCTATAATTCCATACACAAAGCTACTATATAAAAATTTAATATCATAAGAGCTTTTATCTACTTCTCTATTTTTACTGTTTAAATTAAATACAAGCATCATTAAAACTATTATCGTAGAATAGGAAAAGTCAAAGTCTAATAAGCTATGTAAAATGATAATTATAAATATTAAAGTAGTATGTATATCCTTATTTTTAATTAATATGTATAAGAAATATATCAATATACTAAAAAACGCTATCCCACCTACTAAACCAATATCATAACTTATTTGAAGTACTGAATTATGAACATATCTTAAATCATAAAACGCTGATTGAATAGCTGATTGCTTAAATTCAAACATATTTATACCATTTCCAAAAGGATGTTTTAAAACCTCTCTTATTACATCACCGTAAATTATAAGCCTTTCTTGAAAAGATCCATTTTTAAACGATATGTTTTTTATCCTTTGGAAAGTATTTTGTGATGATAATGTTACTATAACAATTATACATATTACAGGTAATATGTATAATATATTCTTATTTTTTATTTTGCTTATTATAAACTTATTTAAAAAGCTTCTTGTATAATATATAACCGCTATAATAATAGGAGCTATCACTAACCCAACAAAACCTAAACTTTCAAACACTACATATAAAACTATACCTAATATAAAGCTGAAAACTATATTTTCATTATTCTTATCTTTAAATTGTTGTTTGGTTTCATCTTTTTTAAAGAAGATATAAAAAATTATAAACATAACTAAATATACAAGTGTACTTCTAGAACCAGTGTATAAAATACCAATAGTTAAAATCACATTTATAGGTATTTGAAGACTTTCTTTAATATATTTAGTTAAATATATAGTTACTAAAAGCATTAGTGCATAACTATTTGCATATCCAATATTTCCATATACTCTAACGCCATAATAAATACCTTGATATGCTATATTACAGATACATAAAGCTGTTATTGAATATACTATTATATTTATTAATTTAAGATTTTCTTGAAAATCAATATTTGAATATATAATGTAATAAATAAAGAAGGTTAAATATGTATTCAGGCCTTGAAAAGATACAAAATACCGATTAGATAAACAAAAACTTAAAATAGCTATTACATTTAAAGCAAGTATAAGTATAAAACCTTTATTAATTTTTAAACTTTCTCTTCTTTTTAAAATATATATTATTCCTACTAAATTGATTAATCCATTTCCAAAAAACTCACCTGTTATTGTAATTGGTAATATAAATGGAATTATTAATAGTATTAACTCTAATATAATAACACCTTCTTCCTAAAAAATTGTCTATTTATATGTTAGTACTTTCTTATTTTTAGCATATCCAAGAATTAAAAATTGAAAATTAATTTTTTCTACTTCTAACATTTTCCTAATAAACTATTATAAGCTCTCAAAATTTCATTTTAAGCTATCACATATATATTCTTTTCTAAACTTATAAATCTTAAGAAAAATAGAGCAGGAATATATCCTGCCCCATTATATCATACTATTATGCGTGATGTCTTCTTCTTAATAAAACTCCACCTAATACTATTAACACTAAAGCACCTAATAAAACATTAGTAGTATTAATATTACTTCCTGTAACAGGCATCTTAGATTCAGTCACTTTAGATTGAGGTAATTTAGAATCTCCATCTTGTCTTTCAGCTATTACATATTTTGAGAAGTGAGGTGTTTTAAATGTTATTTTATTTCCCTCTACTTTTGTTTCCATTATCTCAAAAGCTTTTGTTTCTTCATTATAATAGAAAACTGCTAGTCTATCTCTATTTAATCCTTCTAAGTCAGCATCAGATACATTTATTGTAACTTCTGCTTGTCCGTTCTTGAATTGATGTATGCTAGTTTCTTTATCTCCATTTTTAACTATTAAATCAAAGTTGTACACTTTTTTTACACCCTTTAACTTGCTAGTTATATCTGAATTTTCTTCTACTTTTGCCCTTAATAAAACCTTAGCTCCATCAACAAGTAAAGACTTATCTATTGCTTCAAAAGGTAAATTTACAGTTGTTGTTCCTAAATCTGCTACTATACTACCTTTACCTTCTTTTATTGCATTTATATCTTGAAGTTCTAAAGTAGCTTCCTTAGTTTTTTCATCAAATTTAACTTCAATTTTATTTACATCATCTTTATTTTGTAATTTATCTATTACTATTGTTTGGTTTCCATTTGAATCTACAGGCTTAACCTCTGGTTTAATTTCAGGTTTAACTTCTGGTTTATTATCATTATTATTTTGATTTTCATCTCTATTTATTATAGTATATTGACCAGTCATATAATCATCTGTAAATGCCCATGAACTAACTATCATATGATTTTCATCATATACAGATAGTTCAGTCATTTTTTTATCTACTTGATAAACTTCTTTAAATGAATTATTTTCAAATTTGCTTACATAACCATCTTGCACTTTCCATATAACTCCGTTTTTATCCTTATATACACCTATATGCTGAGCAGCCCTGTTATCATTAAATTCTTTTGTTGCTAAATTTTTTTCAAATACTAATTTATCACCCTTAATTTTATATAAATCTAAACTTACATTTGATTTTTTGTCTTTGTGTATATTACTTTGAAGAATATATGTATCATTATTTACATCGTAACCTGCATAATAAAATTCTTTATATGCAACTGCATTATTAAAGTTATCACTTGGTACTATAGTATACTGTTCTCCTTCTTCTGTTGGTTTAAATGAGAAAACTGGTCTTGATTCTTCTATATATTCTGTATAAACACTATTTTTTTCTATACTTATTTGAAAATTAGAAGTATCATCACTAAATTGATTATTATCTAAGTTTAAAACTTTTTCATTTCCTTCTCTTATTTTGATAAGGTCTATTTCATTATCCTTCGCATCAAAATAAGTGTTATCATATTTGCTTATTTCTTTTCCCGCTTTAATTACACTTACAACATTCTCATGAACCTTATCAGATTTCTCAACTACAGAAATATCCTTATATTGATACATGTGTCTTAAGTAACCTTCTTGTGTTTCTAAATACTTAGGTACTGAACCTTCTGCATGTGCAACTAAGTTTGCTGGTAATAAAGTGACTGTAAATAAATAAGCCATACCTAAACTTAGTATTCTTTTCAATTTTTTCATCTCTTGTCCCCCTTATTATGGTATTATTTGAAAATCATTTATGATTTTATATTAAGTTCTAACTTTATTCAATTTATGTTTTTTATACTTTATCAATATTAAAACCTTTATTTTTTCGTTTCTCCTAATTGTAACTACGCTTTTTTTTCACAATAATAATAAATAAAGCCTCAAATTACTAAACTGTTGTTTTTACATCTTTATTCATTATTTTACAAAATTATCACATTTACATTCTAGTTTTAATCTATTTATAACTTATTAAAAGCACGAAAATAGAGCAGAAAATTCTGCTCTATTTTACCTTATAATTATCAATATTATCTTTTTCTGATAAAAACTCCTGCAACTCCCATTAATGAAGCTAATATTAATAATCTATTAGTATTAACGTTACTTCCTGTAACAAGCAATTTAGATTCTCCATTTTGCTTTTCAACTATTACGTATACTACGTATTTTGAGAAGTGAGGTGTCTTAAATGTTATTTTATTTTCCTCTACTTTTGTCTCCATCATTTCAAAAGCTTTTGCTTCTTCATTTAAGTGAGAATCAAAATTTTAATTTTGTGTCTCAAACTTACTCCTACGAACGATAATGAGTAGAAATTTCATTTTTAAACTTTATTAATTTTTTTCAAATATTTTATCAACTAAATCACTTTTTATAAGCTCTGAAGTAGAACTTCCATTTTTAAAACATCTTATTTGCTTATATTTAATTCCAGTCATTTCAAAATCTAATACTTCTATTCTATCAGCCTTATAAACTAAAGCTTCATTCTGTCCATTAATAAATACTTGAACTTCCATAGTTTTTTCACTCCTCTAACTGTATTTATGGCTACAATATCTTAAATTATACCATCTTTTCAAACTAATATACAGTCTGACTAGTTCTATAAAAAACTAGTAATTTTAAAATTACTCATCTCTGTAAAGGTTTATAAAAATATGCTATACTAAGAAACAGTAAAACCTTTGAGAAATTATTCTAAAATAGCAATTATACTCTCTCTAGGTAATAAAAAAACAGAAAGGACCATATTATGAACAATCTATTATTTTTACTATTTATGTCATCTGGCTTAGTTTTTGTAGTGTTTGGTGTTTTCATCAAATTAAACAAAGTAAGCCTTACCACAAAAAAGTTAAAAGACAAAATAGAATATAATAAAAAACAAAGTAAGTTAGCTATATTTGTTGGAGTATTATATATATTTTTTGGCCTTGCATCAATGAATTCTACTACTTCACTTATAACTAATGCTTTAGGTATCGTTCCACTTATAATTTACGTTATATTAAATGCAAAAATTAATAAGGATTATGTAATAAATTAATTTATAATAAAAAGGTTCTCAAAAGAGAACCTTTTTAGCTTATGATACATATTTATTATTTATTTTCAAATAAATGTTTAAATTGTGGTAAATAATCTTTATGCGCTTCTAATAACTCATCCAATAATATCTTTGCATCCTTTTCTGATTGAACTAGTGGATTTATTGTCATTGCTACAAGTGCCTTATTGTAATCTCCAGAAATTGCAGCTTCAACTACCACCCTTTCAAAAGCTTTCATCTGTTGAACTAAACCATTTACCTCTATAGGTAGTTCCCCTACTGCTAGTGGCTTTGGACCATCTTTTGTTATTAAACAACTAATCTCAACTGCTGATTCATTTGGTATTCCTAAAATAGCACCATTATTTCTAGTATTCACTGGTTGTATATCTCTTCTATCATTGTAAATTGAACTTATTAATCTGCATGCTGCATCACTATAATAAGCTCCTCCTCTTTTTTCAAGTTGAGGTGGTTTTATGCTTAAATTAGGATCCTTATAAAGTTCAAATAATTCTGCCTCTGTTTTCTTAACTACTTCAGCTCTGGTTTCTCCCTTTGCAAATTCCTCTAACTCTTCTTTAAGTGCTTCTACTTTCTTAAAATAATATCTATGATATGGACAAGGCATTACACCTAGACCTTTTATGAATTCTGCTGCCCAATCGAAGTCTTTAATATTTTTAACTATGCCACCCATTTTACCTTCAGCTATACCATTTAAAACTTCTTGTGTTATATTTTTACCATCTAAATATATATTAAGTCCAAAAACCATATGATTTAATCCTGCAAAATCAATCCTAACTCTACTTGGTTCTACTTCTAACATTTTTGAAATAGCTCTTTCCATTCCTATAGGAACATTACATAATCCAATAACCTTTTTATTTTTACCATATCTTAAAAGAGTTTCTGTAATTATTCCTGCCGGATTTGTAAAGTTTATTAACCAAGCATTAGGGCAAAGTTCACTCATATCTTTATCAATATCTAAAATTACTGGAATTGTTCTTAATGCTTTAAACATTCCTCCAGCTCCATTTGTTTCTTGTCCAATATATCCATGACTAAGAGGAATTCTTTCATCTTTTACTCTTGCATCAAGTAATCCTACTCTAAATTGTGTTGTAACAAAGTCTGCATCCTTAAGAGCTTCACGTCTATCTAAAGTTGAATGAACCTCCATAGGAACACCTGCTTTTTCTACCATTCTTTTTGCAAGCGCTGTATTTATCTCAAGTTTTTCTCTTCCTGCCTCTATATCAACAAGCCATATTTCTCTTACAGGTAATTCATCATGTCTTTTAATAAATCCTTCAATTAATTCTGGAGTATAACTTGAACCTCCACCTATAGTAACAATTTTTAAACCTTTCATAGAAAATTACCTCCCAAATAAAAAAATTTCTTTCTATGTCTTAATTATAAGTTATAGAAAGAAACGGTTTCAATCAGAATATATGCAAACTGTACTAGTACAGTTTTGTATCTATTTATTGAGTTTATATATGAAACTCCTACTCACTATCGTTCGTATGAGTAAGTTCGCATTAGCCAAATCTAAGATTTGGATGAGTATATGAAACTCCTACTCACTATCGTTCGTATGAGTAAGTTCGCATTAGCCAAATCTAAGATTTGGATGCTTACTTAAGTTTAAGGTACAGTCACCTATGCATTTCATAAGTGAAAGTACCTTCAAATGATATCCATACCATAATATATACATTTTATTTAGAAAAGATGAATTTTGTAATTGTTTACTTTTAAATTTTATTTTTTTCTTTATTTATTCTTATAAAAATTATTACTGCAACTTCTACCTATAAATAAAAAATGTCTTTCTACGAAATTCGTAGGAAGACATCTTTATAAAAAACTATATTTAATTATAATAAAACTTTTGCAACTTCTCTTGCTTCTTCTTCATTTTCAGGTGTTATCTCTGGAAAATTATAAAAATAGTTAGCAAACTTTATTCTTTCTGCTCTTGATATATTAAGTTCATCTTCTACTTTTTCTAAGAATTCTATTTCTTCAAATTCACATTCTCCATCTACAAGACCAACTCTTATCATTTCAAAATACATTATATTTATTATTCTCTTAGAAGATTTCTTTATTATTTCTAAAGCTGTTTCATAATTCATTTCTTTAATATCTTCAGTTCCAAGTCCCATTTCATCACAAAAACTTTCCATTAATTCCTCTTGTTCTTTTTCTAAAACATCATTAGCTAAAGCAAGCTCTGTAACCAAATTTATAAAAGCTAATGATTCATCTCTGTTTAATTCATTTAAAAACATATTGTACCCCTCCCATAATTACGACTTTAATGACTTTACTTCATCTACTGATAAACCTGTCTTTTCAGCTATTACCTCTAATTCTAAAACATCTAAAAGTGCTGCAGCTATCTTTTTCTTTTCTATCATAGCTGCTTCTTTTGCAAGTTTTTGCTGTTTTAATTCTGCTACGCTTTCTAATAAAGATTCCTCTTCATAAAAATCTAAATAAGAATAATCCTTACCATCTATTTGAAAGCCCAGTATAGAATCAACTGAAACATTCTGAGCCGATTTAAATATTGATTTATCAACATCTGAAAATTTTGTTTTAAACTGCTCTATCAAATCTTTTATCTCAAATCTTGTATTTCCAACCTTTTTAGCTGCAACCATACAAGCACAATTAAGTGGCCATATTCCTGCATTTTGAGTAAATAGCCTAATATCTTTTTCTTCTATGTAATATAAAGGTCTTATAAGTTCTATTCCTTCAAAATTTGAAGCTTTTAATTTAGGTAACATGGTTTTGAAATTACCTGCGTAAAGCACATTAAGCATAGTAGTTTCTATAACATCATTAAAATGATGACCTAAAGCTAACTTATTACACCCAAGTTCCTTTGCTTTTGAATATAAAGAACCTCTTCTCATTCTAGCACACATATAACATGGGTAATCTTTAGCGATTTTATTCACAACTTGAAAAATTCCTGAATCATAAAGATGTATTGGTATATTTAAATAATTACAATTATCTATAAGCAATTCCTTAACTTGAGGATGATATCCAGGATCCATGGCTATAAATTCAAGTTCAAAATTCATTTGTCCATGTTTTTTTAATTCTTGAAATAACTTTGCCATTATTAAAGAGTCTTTCCCCCCAGATATAGCAACACCTATTTTATCTCCCTCTTCTATAAGTTTGTAATCCTTAATTGCTTTTATAAATTTTGACCAAATACGTTTTCTATATGTTTTAACTAAACTTCTTTCTATATCAGCTAGTGGCTTTCTTTCATTAAATGGTATTAAAATATCACATCCACTTCCAGCGATGTCGCTCACATAAATCACCTCATCCTACTTTGGTTTTCTTATGTTATTATATCAACTTTCTTTATTTTTGTCTTTAATAATATTTAAGTTATAAGAATAAACTGATTAAATTTTATACCATTTACCTTATAATTATACATTTTTATGGTTTGTTATGCTATAATTTTAATAATTACTATATTATGGAGGTATTTTATGAAAGCAGTTGTTACGGTAATAGGAAAGGATCGAGTTGGTATAATCTATGATGTTTCTAAAATATTAGCTGAAAGTGATATTAATATTATAAACATAAGCCAAACTATAATGGATGGTTATTTTACTATGATTATGATTACTGAAATAGATAATTCAACTAAAAATATTTCTGAAATTAAAGACATCTTTGACAAATTTTCAAAAAATTCTAATCTTGACGTCAAGGTACAGCACGAAGATATTTTCAATTCTATGCATAAGATTTAAGGAGGTACTATGTTAACTGATTTTGAAATACTTGAAACACTATCTATGATAAAAGAACAAAATTTAGATGTTAGGACTATAACTCTAGGGCTTTCCCTAATGGATTGTAGTTCTCCTGATATCGATATTCTTTGTAATAATATTTATGACAAAATAACTAAAACAGCCAAAAATTTAGTACGAACAGGTGAAGCTATAGAGAAGGAATTTGGAATTCCAATAATAAACAAAAGAATATCCGTAACTCCTATTTCTATAGTAGCAGCCCCTACTAATGCAAATTCTTATGTAAAAATAGCTAAAACCTTAGATAAAGCAGCAAAAGAAGTTGGTGTGAATTTTATAGGTGGTTTCTCTGCTTTAGTTCAAAAAGGCTTTACAAATAGTGATTTAACTCTTATAAATTCAATACCTGAAGCTTTATCCACAACAGATATTGTTTGTTCATCTGTAAATATAGGTTCTACTCGTTATGGTATAAACATGGACGGTGTCCGCCTTATGGGTGATATTATAAAGAAAACTGCAAATATTACTCCAGATGGATTTGGTTGTGCTAAATTAGTTGTATTTTGTAATGCAGTAGAGGATAATCCTTTTATGGCTGGTGCTTTTCATGGTATAGGTGAAGCCGAAAAAGTTATAAATGTTGGTGTTAGCGGTCCTGGCGTAGTTAAAAGAGCCTTAGAAGATGTCAGAGGCCAAAGCTTTGAACAAGTTGCTGAGACTATAAAAAAGACTTCTTTTAAGGTAACTAGAATGGGACAACTAGTTGCAAAAGAAGCTTCTAGAAGGCTTAATATTCCTTTTGGAATAGTAGATCTTTCTTTAGCACCTACTCCTGCCGTAGGTGATTCTGTTGCAAGAATAATAGAAGAAATGGGTCTTTCTAATTGTGGTACTCATGGAACTACAGCTGCTTTGGCACTTTTAAATGATGCTGTTAAAAAAGGTGGCCTTATGGCATCTTCCTATGTTGGAGGTTTAAGTGGTGCTTTTATTCCTGTATCTGAAGATGAAGGAATGATAGAAGCTGTTAAAGGTGGTTTTTTAACCTTAGAAAAGCTTGAAGCTATGACTTGTGTATGTTCTGTTGGTCTTGATATGATCGCTATCCCTGGGAAAACTTCAGCTGAAACAATTTCTGCAATTATAGCTGATGAAGCTGCCATAGGAATGATAAACGCTAAAACTACAGCTGTGAGAATAATTCCTGTTCCAAATAAAGATGTAGGTGAAAGTGTAGAATTTGGGGGACTTTTAGGTACTGCCCCTATAATGAAAGTAAATGACGGTGATTCTTCTCTGTTTGTTAATAGAGGTGGTAGAATTCCGGCACCTGTTCATTCACTAAAAAATTAGAAAAGCTTTAGATTAAGCGTACTGCAAGAGAGTAAAGTTTATTAGTCTTTCCCCATCACTATCGCTCCAAATCACAGCAACTTAATAAACTTACCCTACAAACTATGAAAAAATTTTAATATACTTTAAAATAAAAATAACTATACCATCTTTGATGGTATAGTTATTTCTTTAATATTATTTATAATTAACTAATGAAAATTTTTGTTTTAGGCTTTCAGGTATTGCTCTGAATAAAGGCACTCCTATTATTGTTATTATTACAAATTCCGAAAAAGCAACCTGTCCCATAGTTAATAAAAGTGGAACACCGAATACCATATGTAATTCATACCCTACTATAATAGCATTAAAAATAGTTGGCCATAATGAAGCTATTATTAAACTTCTTAAATTATTCTTCAATATATTTCTGGTAAGAGTTATACATCCTACACTTAAAAACGTAGCCATAGTTCCAAATATCATATCCATAACACCACCTGGACTAAATATATTGGCTATAAAACAACCAAGTGTTAATCCAATTATATATATTGGATCTATAAATGCAAATAAAACAAGTAATTCCGAAACTCTAAATTGCATACCACCATAAGATAACGGTGCTATTGCAACTGTTAATACAGCATATAAAGCTGCTATAATTCCTGAATAAGCTAATTTTCTAACCTTGTTATTTTTCATTTTAACTTCTCCCCTTATTTTTGTAATTTTATAGAAGCCTGTTAAATTCAAAATAAAAAAACCGTAGAAAACTCTACGGTATTACAGACAAAATTAAGCATATAAAAATTTAATATTCCTCACTAAAAGAAAAACTGAATTTTAATATACAAAATCTAATAACCGTAGTTTTATTTTAAGACAGGAGGCTCACGAACTGTCTCTATGAAATTTTACAGTATTATTATATTTTATAATATGTTTAAAATCAAGGGGTTAGATCTTATTTTAAAAATTGGATCTAATTCTAGCTTAAATTTGATTTCATATTTTAATTCTAATGCTTTTCTCTTCCCCTTCCTAAAAATATCTATATTAGTAATTCAATAACTTTTTTCTGCAAATAATTTTTAAAATTAATTGAATTTTTCAACTTATTAAATTCATTAAAAAATTTAATTTAATATATTCACTTTAATGTAACTTTGTGGTATGATTTGAAAATAAAAATTAATATTAAGGAGGAGTCATCTAATATTATCATATATAATTTCATTATTAGATGACGATGCAAAACTATGTCAAAGCTAAAAACATTTTTAGTAGGAAAACCATTAAAATCATCTGATATACACCATGAAAAACTTAGTGTATTCAGAGGATTACCTATTTTATCCTCTGATGCTATATCTTCAGTAGCCTACGCAGTAGAAGAAATTCTATGGGTATTGATACCTGTAATAGGTTTAGCATCTTTTAAGTATTTAGGATATGTTACTCTGGCCATATTAGGACTATTATCTATTCTAATATTCTCCTATAGACAAACGATAAATAGTTATCCAAAAGGTGGAGGTTCTTACATAGTATCTAAAGAAAACTTAGGTGAAATTCCAAGTTTGGTTGCTGGTGCCTCACTAACTATAGACTATATCCTTACTGTGGCAGTAAGCACTACAGCTGGAGTTGCAGCAATAACGTCTGCATTTCCTATTTTACTAAGATTTAAATTAGAACTTACAATAATTATAATTTTAACTATGGCAATAGGAAATTTAAGAGGAATTCGTGATTCAGCTAAAATTTTTAGTTTACCAACATATTTCTTTTTAGTTATATGTATAATCATGGTTGGTACTGGATTATTTAAATATTTTATACTTGGTATACAACCTGTACCTAATCCTGAAATAACACATCAAATTGGGGATTTAACTATCTTCTTATTTTTAAAAGCCTTCTCATCAGGATGTTCAGCATTAACTGGTATAGAAGCTGTAAGTGATGGTGTTGCAAACTTTAAGGATCCAGCACCAAAGCATGCAAAACAAGTCCTTTATTTAATGTTTCTTATAGTTTTTATTATATTTGGAGGTATTTCATATTTAGCAACTATATATCATGCATTTCCTACATTAGATAAAACAGTTGTATCTCAAATTGCAGAGCAAGTGTTTGGTAAAGGAAGTTTACTATTTCTGGTTATGCAATTTTCAACTACTTTAATACTTATAATGGCTGCTAATACTGCATTTTCAGATTTTCCATTATTACTTTCTTTTATTTCAAAAGATGGATATGCACCAAGACAATTTGCTAAAAGAGGGGACAGGCTTAGTTTTTCAAATGGAATTCTATTCTTATCACTTGCAGCTATTGTACTTGTAATAATATTTAGAGGCGAAAACCACCTTCTAATCCCACTATATTCAGTAGGAGTATTTATATCATTCACATTATCTCAAAGCGGGATGGTAGTTAAATGGTATAAACAAAAAACAAACGGTTGGATTCATAAAGCAATGATTAATGGAATTGGAGCAACAATAACCTTTGTAACTGCTATAGTAGTATCTATTAATAAATTCAAAGATGGAGCTTGGATTGTATTTATATTAGTTCCTGCTGTTATTCTTCTAATGAAAAGAATAAATAGACATTATAAAAAGGTTGCTGCCCAATTAAGTTTAGACAACAATTATTTTCCACAGTTTAATGAAACTGAAGCTAAAAGATTTATAGTTCCTGTTGCTTCCCTTAATGAAGCTGTTATAAAAACTATAAACTACGCCAAATGTCTTTCTAATGACATAACAGCTTTTCATATTTCTACAGATGATGCTGAAACTGAAAAATTAAAAGTAAAATGGGAAAAACATAATATCGATATACCTCTTATAATAAAAAAAGATGAGTATAGAGATGTTTTAAATCCTTTATTAAAATTCATTGATTCTGAAGAATTTGCATCAAAAAAACAAGATATGATTACTGTGGTTATACCTCAATTTGTTACAGAAAAATGGTGGGGAAATTTACTTCATAATCAAACAGCAGTATTTATGAAAAGAACTTTACTTAAGAGAAAAAATATAGCTGTTATATCTGTTCCATTTATAATAAAACAACAAAAATTATAATATAATTTTAAAGTCTCAATTGAGCTAATCTTATGACTTCAAAATTTCATATATAAATGTATTAAAATAAATGCACTAAGATTAATCTTAGTGCATTTATAACTATTTTTATTATTTTACTCCTTGCTCATAACTCTCTACCATTATTCTAACCATTTCTCAGCCAACGCTTCAATTTTGTCTTAAAGAAAAATTTTCCTTGTCTATTTTGTATTCCTACCTCTGAATACTTTAAACTCAAAAATTTTAAAGATTTATCTATAAACTTCAAAAACTTCATTTTGCTTTAAATATCCACTATCTATTAGAACACTCTTTAAATTATTCTTATCTATAGATATTGGTGCAATAATAATAGCAGGTACATCTATTTTACCATTATTCACCTTAGCATTTGTATCCACTGCCTCTCCTCTAACCAACTTTATGGCAGCATCTATAGCTGCAGCTACTATTTCTCTAGTATCTTTTAAAACTGTCATAGATTGAGTCCTTTTGATTATTCTTTGAATTGCAGCTAAATCTCCATCTTGTCCTGTTACCACAACTTTACCATCCAAACCTTGCTTTTTCAATGCTTCAATAGCAGCACCTGCCGTTGCATCATTTGGAGCCACTATAGCATCAACCTTATTATTATTATTTCTTAATGCTTCTTCTACTATCTTAAAGGCATTTTGGGGCTCCCAATTATCAACTGCCTTATCTGCAATTATGTTTATTTCTCCCTTATCTGCTAAAGGTTTTATATATGCCATTGCTCCATTCTTAATATAATAAGAATTATCATCTCTTGGATCGCCTGACATAATAATATAATTTCCCTTAGGAACATTTTGAGTAACAAATTTACCTTGAAGCTCTCCAATCCTAGTTTTATTAAAATTAACTAATAAGTCTACATCACTGTTTTTTATAAGCCTATCATAATCTATTACCTTAATTCCTGCTTTATGTGCTTTTTCAACAATATCCTTTGCAGCTACTGAATCTACTGGTGCTAATATTAATATATCTATTCCCTGTGAAATTAAGTTATCTACTTGTAGAGCTTGTTTATTTGAATCAGTATCAGCATTTTCTATAATGACTTTAACACCTTTATTCTTAGAATACTCTTCCATATAGTCTTTTTCTCTAATCCACTTCTCTTCTCTTTGAGTAGGCAAAGATATTCCTATGGTTATATCCTTTCTATCAGAAAACTCGTTATTTAAATTGAATTCTCCTATTATTATATTTAGCATATTTTCCTTCTCATAATAAACTGGCACAAAGAAAACGGCTGGTATTGACAGGTACATAGTTATTACCTCTTTAATTATTCATCCTAATAATTAGGATATTCAATTCCTTAAAATATAATAACATCTACTTATAGGGATATATTACTTTTTCTCATTTTACACTTAAATAATAAAATTATAATTATATATTTTTTCATTATGTCTAATAAATTCAACAGGCATTTAAAGCAACATAGTTTGAAAGTTTTAAATTAACACATACTATAAAATAGATTATATATAATTCTAAATTAGCTATTTTAAACTAAAAATATTTAGTTGTTATTATTTATTAATAAATTTGTTTTTATGTATAATATCAATTAGAACATATATATTAAAAACCATCATAAACTTTATAATTAAATAAAAAAAACCAGCAATAAAATTGCTGGCTAAAATAATTATTTTATAAGATATACAGTAACATTTCTAACACCCCAGTTAGAGGCCTCAGATGAACTTGAAAAATATAAATCTATTCTATTTCCTTTTATAGCTCCACCAGTATCACAAGCTACAGCATAACCATACCCTGGTATATAAACCTTTGTTCCTAGTGGTATTACTGAAGGATCTACTGCTATTGTGCTATACCCTTCTGAATTTCTAGAAACTGATTTTCCAGTTGCAGTATAGCCTCCACCTGAATACGCAGTTGCTTTTGCTGAAACTGTCCTCAGATAAGTTAATTCTCCACCTCTAGATAAAGCTAAAGTTTTTAGCGTTCCTTGAACCATTTGTTTTGTTACCGGTTCTTTAGTTATAGCTTCTTTAATAGTCTTTCTGTCAATTTCCTTACCATTTTCATATACTATTCTAGTGGTGATTTCTTTTTCTCCATTCTGTCCTTCTTGAATAACTTTTGAATAGCTATTTGCAAGACTATCATCTTTCTTTACATTTACATCAAAAGCTAAGTCCTTTTTATCTATAACGTCTTTAATCTCAACTCTTACTATTTCTACATTAAGATCTTTATTTATCTTTGTATCTTTTGAAGGTAAAACCTTATCTTCATCTTTAATATTTATACCTTCTGCTTTTAACATTGAAGCGATGTTATCCTCTGCTGTTTCAATAGTTAATTCTTTGTCATCAACTTTAACTTTTACATTAACAGCTCTTTTAATTTTTATAGTTCCATTATTAGAAATATCTTTTTCAATACCCGGTTCAACTTTGTCTTTTTTACCTAAAACTATGTTATTATCGTGTAAAGCCCCTTGTACAGTACCCTTATAGGTTACTATTTTACTTTCCTGTCCGTCTATATTCACAGTTACTGTTTTTCTTAAGCAGTATATTGTAACTATTAGTGATACAATTACTACTATACCTAATAATTGTGCCTTCTTTCCTCTTGAAAAGCTCTTGGTTAGCTTATCTTTAATATTTTTAAGCATTAATTAACGCCCTCCTTCTCTGGCAAAAGCATATCAGATTAAGTGAAACTTAACACTTAGATAAATTCTGTAATCTTATCTTAGTATTAGTTCATTACCCATTCATATAAAGCTTTTATCTATTCCGTTAAACTTTATTGCTTGGATACAATCTACTTTTACTTTTATTTATTTTTGTCAGAAAGGATTTTACACTGACCGGTTATACTCTTTAGTATTTTTTGGAAAATCAAAATCACTTAATGCTATTGTAACTCATACTATAATATTTAGCAAGTAATTACAATCCGAGTCCATAATTTATGGCTCTTTAAGATTAATATTTTTCTCACTCGGCTATTGTACCATATTTTATTACAAAATTCAAATTCATAAATAAATCATGAATATACACTCTTTTCCCTAACCTCTTTTTTGTCGAATTTTGACTTAATTTTATACTATATATTTTCATTTCTTTATTGAATTGTTCTAAATTTTATTTTATAATGATTTTATTATCATTTGAGTTTTAATTGAGAATGCATAGAATTTGATATTGAATCTTAATTATCATTTAGTTTTTTAATTAATTTTAAAATGGAGGTCTTATTTTGAATAGTAAAATAAAAATTGCTCGTTTATCTATATTCTCAAATACATTATTAATAATATTAAAAGTTATAGTATCTATAATAACTGGCTCTATGAGTATTTTTTCAGAAGCAATCCATTCCACAGTGGACTTACTAGCTTCTCTTATAACATTTATATCTGTTAAGTTTTCTGACAAGCCTGCTGATAAAGAACACCCTTATGGTCACGGAAAATATGAAAATATATCTGGAGTTATAGAAGCCCTATTAATACTTCTACCTGCTATATGGATAATAGTAGAAGCTTTTAAGAAACTTTTTATACCTCATGAAATATCATCTCCTGGTATTGGATTTTTAGTTATGGCGATTTCCTCTTTCGTAAACTTTTTAGTATCTAGAAAGCTTTATATAGTAGCTAAGGAAAATGATTCCATAGCCCTAGAAGCAGATGCTTTACACTTAAAGGCAGATGTATATACTTCTTTAGGCGTAGCACTTGGTTTAATGCTTATCTTCTTTACTAAGATAACATTTTTAGATCCATTAATAGCAATACTTGTTTCCTGTTTCATAATTAAAGAATCTATAGAATTATTTATGAATGCTTTTTCTCCCCTTTTAGACACTAAAATATCTGATGCAGAAATAGAAGCTATCGAAAAACTTATAAATAGCTATAATTCAGTTTATTGTAATTTTCATAACTTAAGAACAAGAAAAGCTGGTAGTAAAAAATATATTGACTTACACCTAGTTATGCCAAAACATTTAACAGTAGAAGAAGCTTATAATTTAGCTTGTAATATAGAAACAGCTCTTCAAAATTCTCTTGCAAATACTGAAGTACTAATCCACTTAGAATCATGTAAGAACGATTGTACAACCTGCGATCATTTTAATAATTCTATATGTCAAAGAAAAACTTCAAAATCAAATTCAACATCGGCTTAAAGTTACATTTACTTAATATAAATAATAGAATCCAAAACAATTAAAGTCTAGGCTAATACCTAGACTTTAATTGTATATATTTATTGTTTTACTTTTGACCAAATTTCATCAAAATCCTTAACTTTATCTCCTATATCCTTAAGGTATTCTCCTCTTTTTAAATATATATTATCAGGATAAACAGCTTTATCTTCCATTATCTTTTTATCTATATATTTATAAGCTTCTTTATTAGGATTTCCATAAGGAAATTTTTTAGATATTTCTGCACTTATCTCTGGTTGTAAAATAAAATCTATGAATTTTTCTGCTGCCTTTGTATTCTTAGCTCCTTTTGGTATTACAAAGTTATCTTGTTGAAGAAACAGTCCTTCCTTAGGTATTACATATTCTATATTTTTATTTTCTCTTTTTGCAAGACTTGCCTCTGCCCCCCAAGCAAATATGATTTTAGACTCTCCATTTATAAGACTAGTTTTGGGACTATCACTATCATAAGACTTTACATTTGTTTGCAACTTCTTAAGCTCTTCCCTAGCTTTTTCTAAAGCGATAGGATCTGTTTCATTTATTGAATATCCTAATTTTTTAAGAGTAATACCTATAATAACTCTTTCATCATCTAATAATGTTATAGAATTTTTAAAATCACTTTTCCATAAATCAGCGTATCCTGTTATTTCTCCTAACTTTACTTTTGTTTTGTCATACCCTATAATGCCAGCAAGCCACATATATGGAATGCTATAATTGTTTCCTTTATCAAATGGTAAATTTAAAAAATCTTCACTTAAATTACTCATATTACTTATATCATTTTTATTTATTTCTTGTATAAGTTCTTGTTTTTTAAGAATTTCTACCATAAAATCACTAGCAACAGCAATATCATAGTCTCCACCACCTGCCATAAGCTTTGCTAGCATTTCTTCATTAGATGAAAAAGTAGAATAATTAACCTTTATGTTATAAGTTTTTTCAAACTTTTCTATAACTTCTGGCGGAAGATATTCTGACCAATTAAATACATTAAGTTCCTCCTGCGTTTTAGCTTGAACTTTAGTCATTCCAAAAATTCCATAACCTAAAGAACCAACTAGAATGAACATTGTTATTAATATAATTCCTACCCTTTTCATTGTTAGATGTATTTTAGTAAGCTTTGCAGATAATATCAATATTATAACTGTAAATATTAATATTATAGTAGATAAAGCATTTATTTCTGGGGTAACTCCAAACTTAACCATAGAAAACACCTTTAATGGTAATGTTGTACTATTAGGTCCTGATACAAAGAAACTTATTATTACATCATCTAAGGAAAGGGTAAATGCTAATAAACCTCCTGCTATTACACCTGGCATTATTATCGGTAATGTTACATAAATTAATGTTTTAAAAGGATTAGCCCCTAAATCCATAGCTGCTTCTTCCACTGATTTATCAAAACCATCTAACCTTGTTTTAACTACAGCTATCACATAAGCTATACTAAAAGTAACATGTGCTATAACTAAAGAAATTTTTCCAAGCGGCACATTTATAAGTGAAAAAAAGGCTAGCAAAGATATACCCATAACTATCTCTGGTATAACTAATGGTAAATATAATACTGTATCTAAAAGTTTCTTACCTTTAAAATTATATCTATAAAGTCCTATCGCTGCTAAAGTTCCTATTATTACAGATATAATAGTAGATATGACTGCAACTTCAAATGAATTTTTTACCGCCTCTAATATACCTACATTTGAAAATAAACTTTTATACCAATCAAATGTAAAACCAGTCCACATAACATTTAATTTTGATTTATTAAAACTAAAAGCTATAAGTACCATTATAGGTATATAAAGAAACATAAATATTAAAAACGCATATACATATTTAGCACCCTTTTTCATAATTATACTAAGCCTCCTTTATCCGTTTTTCCACCAAGCTTAGTATATATTAATATAAATATTATCATTACAATCATTAAAATTACGGATATAGCAGCTCCAAAAGGCCAATCTCTAGCTGTTAAAAATTGATTTTTTATAAGATTACTCATAAGTACTACCTTACTTCCTCCCATTAAATCTGTTATAAAAAACAAACCTAATGTTGGCACAAAAACTAGTAATGAACCTGAAAGTATACCTGATTTTGTAAGTGGCAAAGTAATATTAATAAATTTTTGTATAGGCGTAGCACCTAAATCATCAGCAGCTTCTAATATCCTCATATCAAGCTTTTCGATAGCTGCATAAAGGGGTAAAACCATAAATGGAAACATCATATAAAGCATTCCTATCATGACTGCAATATCTGTATACATAATATGCATAGGTGATGCTATTATATTAAACTTCAAAAGTAACATATTAAGTAATCCTTCTGTTCTTAGTATAATAATCATAGCATAACTTCTAACCAAGGAATTTGTCCAAAATGGTAAAATTACTAATAACAATAGTATTGGTTTAATCTTTTTTTGTGCTTTTGCTATTATAAATGCAAACGGATAACCAAATACTAAACATATTATTGTTGTCAATACTGCTATCCCTAAAGATTTTATAAATATATCAATATAAAGCGGATTCGCAAGTCTTAAATAATTTGAAAATGTAAGTGTATATTTTATATCACCAAATTCTCCTCTTGTACAAAAACTTACAATTAATATTATTATAATAGGTATTAAGAAAAAAGCTAACATCCACAGTGAAACTGGTAGTAAAAATGCAGCAGGTCCTGTTAATTTTTTTATCTTATTATTTATATAATTAATATTTCTTGCTTTCAAAGTGATTTTATTATTACTAACGTAGGATTTTTGAATCATTTTTATACCCTCCTACCCCTTTATTACTACTGTATGATTAGATTTCCAAGTTACATATACTGTATCACCTGAATTTTCAAAATCATAACTATCATCTATTATTTCATTAACTATTATATCTTTTCCATTCTTAAGTTGTAATACAGTTTTTATTATTGCTCCAACATAAATACGCTCTTTAAACCTGGCTGTAAGCCATACATCTCCTTCATCTATTTTGGATTTTATTTTTATCCTTTCAGGTCTAACAGATACTAAAAATTTATCTCCTATTTTATAATCTAAATTAGGAATTCTTATAATGTCATCCTCTTCTTCTAAATTTAAAAGAACTTCATCAGTTTTAATTTTAATAGTTTCTCCCTCTAAAAGGTTTGTTTCACCTAAAAAATCTGCTACAAATCTTGTAGCTGGTCTTTCATATACTTCTTCAGGTGTACCTACTTGTTCTATTTCACCTTTATTCATAACTACTATTCTATCTGACATAGTTAGTGCTTCCTCTTGATCATGTGTTACAAAAATAAAGGTTATACCAAGCTTTCGTTGAAGATGCTTAAGCTCTAGTTGCATCTGTTTGCGAAGTTTTAAATCTAAAGCTCCTAACGGTTCATCAAGTAATAATACCTTTGGGTTATTTATAAGTGCTCTCCCTATTGCAACACGTTGCATTTGACCTCCACTTAATTGGAAAGGTAATCTACTTTCATAGCCTTCTAACTGAACTATTTTTAAAATTTCAGTTACTCTTTTTGAAATTTCATTTTTACTAACTTTTTTCATTCTAAGTCCAAAGCTAATATTATCAAAAATATTCATATGCGGAAAAAGTGCATAATTTTGAAATACAGTATTTACACATCTTTCATAGGCTGGAACATTTGTTACATTCTCACCATCTATTATTATTTCTCCACTACTTGGAATCTCAAAACCAGCTATCATTCTAAGTGTTGTTGTTTTACCACACCCACTAGGCCCTAAAAGCGTTAGGAATTCACCTTGCCTTATTTCTAAATTAGATCCTTTTAACACTAGGTTTCCATCAAAACTTTTACAAACATTTTTTAAGCTAAGAAAAACATCTCCTGTCACACCTTAACAACTCCTTTTTATTTTAAAATTAAAAAACAAAAAACCCCTAATGACCACCTTTAGCCAATAAGAAGTTTTATTAAATAGAATTATAATTATTCGGATAGCTATGTAACTATAACTGAAATGAATATAGCATATTATTACATTTTTAACAACATAGTTTGTAACTTTTATAAATTTGAAAAATAAAAACCTTTACTTTATTGTTTTAATTATTATATTTTATTTTTAAATTAATTATTTTAAACATTTTATATTTATGCACACTTTTTAGTTTTGCTTTATATTTATACATTTTCAGTTTTTAAAGTTCCTCTTCATATATTATTTAATCTCTTGTATAATATATTTAAATCTAAGGCATATTTAAAAAATAATGATCTAGTATAGTCACTTACTTTGATTTGTACTTGAAATCTTTAATTTAATGTTTTCATTCATATGCCAAAACAAAAGAAAGGAGAAATTATGGAAAAATATATTTCTCAAATACAAACTCCAAAAGTAAGTATAGCTCCTATGGTCGATAAAACTCATAGGCATTTCAGAGCCTTCTCTAGAATACTTACAAAAAACACCCTTTTATATACGGAAATGATTTCTGCACAATCTATAATAAATACTGATACTGATAAGCATTTATTTTTTAATAAAAAAGATGAAGGTTCTGTGGCACTTCAAATAGCAGCTTGTAATCCAGAAGATGCATTTAAAGCTGTGAAAATTGCTGAAAATTATGATTATGATGAAATAAACCTTAATTGTGGATGTCCATCTGATAGGGTATCTGGTAATTTAATGGGTGCTGCTTTAATGGCTGATAAAAAGTTAGTTTTTGAAATTCTTATTGCTATGAAAGAAGCTACTAAAAAACCTATTACCATAAAACATAGAATAGGAATTAACGGTGAGGACATTTTAAATCCTAAAAACAGCAAAATAATTTTAGAAGGTTATGAAGATTTATTAGAGTTTTTAGAAGCTATTTCAAAGGCAAGGCCTGATAGATATACTATTCATGCTCGTTCAGCTATTTTAAAAGGCCTAAGTCCTAAAGAAAATAGGGAAATACCACCTTTAGACTATACTTTAGTCCATAAATTAAAAAAAGATTTTCCTTATTTAAATATAGAAATTAATGGTGGATTTAAAACTATTTCTGATATAAAAGAACAGTTGACTTATGTAGACGGAGTTATGATTGGTAGAGCATCCTATGAAAATTGTTACTTGCTTAGTAAATTTGATGAACTTTCTACAGGAATTGCGAGCAACATCACTAGAAAATCTATATTAGAAGCTTACTTACCCTATGTTGAAAAAGAACTCTTGATAGGCACCAGCTCCTATGCACTACTTAATCCTATACAATCTTTATTTTTAGGTGAAAAAGGAAGTAAATTATTTAAACAGCTTTTGTCACCTCCTAATCTTAATGCTAGAAACGGTATTGAAATAATAAATAGAATTTTAAAGGAACTTCCCGAAGAAAGTTTAAACTTATATTAATCTAAAAACAGGCTATTCAAAAAAAGTGAATAGCCCTTATTTCTATGCTAACTCTATAACTGATACAGATGCTGAAGTAATAGTATTGATACCTCCATCAGATGTCATATATTGTAATCTCAACACATTATCTCCAACTTTTGTAGCTACAAATACTGCACTTCCGCTAGCAGCACCTTCATTTCCAATAAGCTGTATAGTACCTGAGCTACCTAAACTACCTGATATTATTTGATCATTAAGCTCAAGTATTCCATCAAATACACTTGCTGCAACTGACACAATTGCAATAATCTCCCATGATACATAGTAAGTGTGAACTCCTTGTAATATTATATCTGTTGTTCCATTTACATGGGTAATATTAGAACCATTTATCACAGAATTAACTAACTCAACATAATCGTTATCCGCTAATTGTTGTGAAACTGCAGTTATAAATTGAGCATTATTCCCTGTACTCAACGGCCCAGTTATTCCGGTTGCTCCTGTTACTCCTGTCGCTCCTGTTACTCCTGTCGCTCCGGTTACTCCTGTTGCTCC
>NZ_FQZB01000004.1:227751-424524 GCF_900141845.1 Clostridium cavendishii DSM 21758
CTCCTGTCGCTCCGGTTGCTCCTGTTACTCCGGTTGCTCCGGTTGGACCTGTTACTCCGATTAGTCCTGTTGCTCCAGTTGCCCCTGTTGGACCAGTTGGGCCTGTCGCTCCTCTTGCTCCGGTTGCCCCTGTTGGACCTTTACAACAAATATTACAGTTCTCCTCATATATAACTAAATAAGGAGGATACTTACTTCTACTTGACGCAAAAAATACTAGTTTGCCACAATCATCTTCAACCAAAGCTATACCATAATTAGGATAATACTCACTAAGCCAATTTCTAACTAAATCTGTTATATCAATCCTTATATATTGATACACATCACATCCTGATACATATCCCTTATAGCCTGAATTGACCATTTGAGGTGCAGTATCCCAAGTTACTGTCTTGTAATTATACTCCTGAGTATTTCTATAAATATTCATACTAAGGTTTGAGTCTCTAATACCTACTGACTCACAATTAACATAAAGATGAATTTCAGCCTTTTTTAGCTCTCCCTGTAATACCATCCCACTTAAGTCGAAATTTAGTAATGATACAATATTATCAATACAGCTATTATTATTAACTCTTTCTCCTACAGCTAGATAGTTTAAAGAACTAAAGTTGCTATTATTTAATCTCTTTGAAATAAGTGTATCTGAATTTGCATAAATATTAAAACTACCCATATTACATCTCCTCTATAAAAAAGTTCTCACTTTATTTTATTAGTGATTCTATTAAATGTGTCTAATATTTACTTAATAAAAAAAAAGAGAGTTCCCATAAATATGGTATCTCTCTTTATGTATATTCTATTTTCCTTCTAAGTACTCATCATAAGTACATTTTTTGTCAACAAAGTTTTCTGGACTAACTTCAATAACTCTATTTGCTACTGTCTCAGCAAATTGATGATCGTGACATGCAAAAAGTATTATACTCTTAAAGTCTATTAATCCATTATTTACTGCTGTTATAGATTCAAGGTCTAAGTGGTTTGTAGGTTGATCCAAAATAAGTACGTTAGCTGAGCTAAGCATCATTTTTGATAACATACAACGAACTTTTTCTCCTCCTGAAAGTACACTAGCTTTCTTTAAAGCTTCTTCTCCTGAGAAAAGCATTCTTCCAAGGAAACCTCTTAAATAGCTTTCTGATTTTTCTTCTGAATATTGACGTAACCAATCTACAAGACTTAAATCACATCCATCAAAGAACTCATTATTGTCTTTTGGAAAATAAGCTTGTGAAGTAGTTACTCCCCACTTAAAGCTACCACTATCTGGTTCTAACTCACCCATAAGTATTTTAAATAATGTACTTATAGAAATTTCATCTCCTACAAAAGCAATTTTATCTTCTCTATCAACTCTAAAGCTAATGTTATCTAAAACTTTAACTCCATCAATAGTCTTTGATAAATCTTCAACCACTAATACATCATTACCAACTTCTCTTTCTGGCTTAAATCCAACGAAAGGATATTTTCTGCTTGATGGTTGTATATCATCTAATGTTATCTTATCTAATAACTTCTTTCTTGAAGTAGCTTGCTTTGATTTAGAAGCATTAGCACTAAATCTTGCAACGAAATCTTGAAGTTCTTTAATCTTTTCTTCTTTTTTCTTATTTTGATCTTTAGCCATTTGAAGTGCTAATTGGCTTGATTCATACCAGAAATCATAGTTACCAACATATAATTTTATTTTTCCAAAGTCAACGTCACAAATTTGTGTACATACCATGTTTAAGAAATGTCTATCATGGGATACAACTATAACTGTTCCTTCAAAATCACTTAAGAAGTTTTCAAGCCATGTAATAGCTTTAAGGTCTAAGTGGTTTGTAGGCTCATCTAGTATTAGTACATCTGGCTTACCAAATAAAGCTTGAGCTAAAAGTACTTTTACCTTTTGTTCACCATTAAGTTCTCCTACTGTTTTGTAGTGAAGATCTGTTCCTATTCCTAAGCCTTGAAGTAATGATGAAGCTTCTGATTCTGCTTCCCATCCATTCATATCTGCAAATTCACCTTCAAGTTCAGAAGCTCTTATACCATCTTCATCAGAAAAATCTGGTTTAGCATATAAAGCATCTTTTTCTTGCATTATTTCATAAAGTCTTGCATTTCCTCTTATAACAGTTTGTAAAACTTCACACTCATCAAAAGCATAATGATCTTGTTTTAAAACTGACATTCTTAGGTTTGGAGCCATTGCAACATCACCTGTATTAGGTTCTACATCTCCTGCTAAAATCTTTAGGAAAGTTGACTTTCCAGCACCATTTGCACCTATAACTCCATAGCAATTCCCTGGAGTAAATTTCAAATTTACATCTTCAAATAATTTTCTTCCACCATATCTTAAACTTACATTATTTACAGTAATCATTAAAAATCTCCTCTCTTTATCAAAAAACTTTAATTTTCCTAAAAATTTTAGAAAATACTCACATTTGCTTATTATATCATAAAATTAATGGATTTACATAGTATAATATTTGGATTAATACATATTACTCAAATTTATAATTCCTCCTATTGAAAAATTTTTAAAGAAGTGGTATAGTATAAAAAACTTTTAATTTAGTCCAGAGAGGCTAAGAAGGGGGATAATAATGAAAATTTCAGAAACAAACATTTCAATTCAAGAAACTCAAGTGGTAGGTGTAAGTGAAAAGGTACCACTAAAAAGAGCTATTCCATTAAGTATCCAACATTTATTTGCAATGTTTGGAGCGTCTGTTTTAGTTCCAATTTTATTTCACATTGATCCAACAACAGTATTATTTTTTAACGGTATAGGAACTCTTCTTTATGCATTTATAACTAAGAAAAAAATTCCTGCATATTTAGGGTCAAGCTTTGCATTCTTAGCACCAGTATTCTTATTAACTAAAGAAGGTTATTCATTTCAAATCATACAAGGTGGCTTTGTAGCTACAGGAGTTATATTTTCTTTAGTGGCAATAACAGTAGGTTTCACTGGTATAGGTTGGATAAACAAATTGTTTCCACCAGCAGCTATGGGAGCAATTGTAACTATAATAGGTTTAGAACTCGCATCAACAGCAGCTGATATGGCAGGTTTTTCAGTAGGCGGAGCTAATAATCCACAAGGACCTAACTCCACATGGATTATAGTTTCTATGGTTACCTTAATTACAGTAATACTTTGCAACGTTTTATTAAAAGGATTTTTAAAAGTAATTCCTATATTAATAGGAGTAGTAGTTGGATATATAACAGCTTATATAATTGGACTTGTAAACTTTAATACAGTAAGTTCTGCATCATTCTTCGCAATCCCTCATATCCAAATAGCAAAATTTAACTTGACAGCTATAATGACTATAATTCCAGCAAGCTTTGTAGTAATCGCTGAACATATAGGACACTTAACTGTAACTAGTAGTATAGTTGGTGAAGATCTTACAAAAGAACCTGGACTTCATAAATCTCTATTAGGTGATGGTTTATCTACAATATTATCTGGATTACTGGGTTCAGTACCAACAACAACTTATGGCGAAAATATAGGAGTTATGGCATTAACTAAAGTTTATAGTGTATATGTAGTTTGTGGTGCTGGAGTTATATCAATAATACTAGGTTTTTCTGGTAAGCTATCAGCTCTAATAAGTAGTATCCCTACTCCAGTAATAGGTGGCATAAGCATGTTACTATTTGGAACGATAGCAACATCAGGTCTTAGAACCTTCATAGAACAAAAGGTTGATTTTTCAAAATCTAGAAATCTAATCTTAACTTCTGTAATATTTATAGTAGGCTTAAGTGGTATACATGTAAGCTTTGGCTCAATAGAGTTAAAAGGAATGGGACTTGCTACAATAGTAGCTATGATAATGAGTATAGCATTCATGATATTTGATAAACTAGGAATAATGAACGAAACAGAAGCTTAATATAAGGATCAAATAAAAAAATCCTTCCTACGGATTTCGTAGGAAGGATTTTTTTATTAACTATTTATTCTTAGGATCTATATCTTCAAATATATAGTTTTGCATTCTTTTCTTTAATGCATCTTTATCATACTTAAAGTAGAACACTCCATTGCTTGCTATTCCACCTTTACAATTGTCTAACCCTTCAATAGGTAAGATTTGTTGTTGAATGTTTCCTATTCCACTTTGTAACACATCAGTTCCTAAACCTATCATATCTGTAGTGCTTAAGCTTGTTTCTAAATAAGGTGATAACTCTTTAATTATTCCTGGTAATTTAGTAGGGCTAGTTGTTTTTATTTTATTGAACATAGCTACTAAAACATCTCTTTGTCTATCTGTTCTTGCAAAATCATTATCGTTATATCTTATTCTACAATATCCTACAGCTTGAACTCCTGTTAAATGTTGCATACCTGGTGCTGAAATATGAGCGCCTGTTTTCTTAGTTTCTTTTGCTACATCATCTATGTACTTATTAGTTTCTGAAACTGCATTTTTCATAACATCTATATCTACGCCACCTAATGCATCTATTATGTTTACAAGTTCACCAAAATCAACAGCTACATAATCTGTTATATTAAGTCCAAAATTTTGATTTATAGTCTTTATAGATAAAGCTCCTCCACCAAAAGCATAAGCATGATTTAACTTGTCCATTCCATGTCCATCAATACTTACATAACTATCTCTCATTATAGATGTAAGCTTAAGCTTGCCATGTTTTTTATCTATAGTTGCAAACATAGTAGCATCCGAACGTCCAGTATCTCCTGCTCTTCTGTCAACTCCAAATAATGCTATATTTATTATATCACTATATTTTCCTTTGACATTATTATCCATACTACTTTCCATATCAGATTTTGATATATCAGTCTTTTTAATTCCACTAGTCATATTCCATAAATAAAAACCTCCAAAACCTACTACAAATACTAGTATTCCTAATAATGAAAGCAATATTATCTTAGTTGATTTTTTCATTTTCTTTTTGGGCTTTTTATTTTTATTGTTACTTCTATTTTTCTCTGATCTCTTCTCCATTTGTTTATTCCCTCCCTAAATCATTTAAAATAGTTTCAAGTATTGAATTAACACCATACATTCTATTCTAACAAAAATTTTAACTAAAGTCATTGATATTTTTAAATATTAAAGCAAAAATCCAGTAAACTTTTTTTAAACATCTATCTTAATAAGTAAAAGCATATCTCTTCTTTTCTTCTTAAACTATACACTAAGACTCTAACATTATTCAAAATTCAAATCATATTTATAGTCATTTTAATATCCCTTATAAATAATTTTGATAAATCATAACTTAGCTATAATACTGTTTTAACTTTTATTCTATATTTTCCAATATGCTAATTTACATCTTTGTCCTTTTAAAATTAGAAAAATCCTGTCATAGCTTCTCCCTATCTTGATTTTAAGTCTTATTAATTAATTATTCTTAACATTTTCTAACACAAATATATAATTCATTTAAATATAGTAGTTAGTATTACGTAAAATATATTAATTTAATAATCCTAAAATTATATAAAGTCACTCCTTACTTAATACTAAAACTATTTGATTCACTTATCTATGATTAATAGCATAGACTAAACTATATTAATTTAATGAGAGTTTTATAATCATGAAAAACTTTAAGGGAACAGAAACGGAGAAAAATCTTTATAAAACATTTGCAATAGAAGCCAGAACCAATAACATCTATATAATGTTTGCAGAAAAAGCTAAAAGAGAAGGATATCAGTGGGTTGCTCAGGTTTTTGAAACATTAGCTGGAAATGAACTTGCTCATTCTAGAGCTGCATATGCAAAATACTTAAATAATATTAAAGCCACTGAAGAAAATTTAGATTTTAGTGTGAACAGAGAAGAGGACGTCACTAAAATGTATAAAGAATTTGAAAAAATAGCTCATTCAGAAGGCTTAGATGAACTAGCTCATTTTTTTAAAGAATTACAAGAAACTGAGGAATCTCATGTAGAAATTTATTCTGATTTACTTGATAGGTTTAAAAATGGAGGAATATTTCATTCAAAGAAACCAATTTATTGGGTATGTCTAAACTGTGGTTATGTTCATGAAGGTATATCTGCCCCTAATGATTGTCCATGTTGTGGATTTCCTCAGGCTTATTTTAAACCTAAATGTGACTATGATAGCATTATTAAATAAAAATAATATTTATATATGATGTCATTTAAAAACTCCATGTGATAACGCTAATAAAAGTATTAAATCACATGGAGTTTTATTTTTAGTTTTAAATTATACCTTTAAATTAAATCATTCGTGTCAATAAGTAAATTTCCCCATATCCATTTTTATAAGTTTATCTGCAAGGTTAAAATAATGTTCATCATGTGTTACAGCTATAACACACTTACCTCGTTCTTTAAGTTCTGGTAAAAGAGTGTTATAAAAAAATAATCTAAACTCAGGATCTTGGTCTGCTGCCCATTCATCAAATAAATAAATAGGCCTGTCTTCTAAATAAGTAACCAGTAAAGCAAGTCTCTTTTTTTGACCTGTTGATAATTTTGTTGTACTAAATTTCCCATTTTTTATTTGAACTTTACTATCAAGTTGTAATATTTGTAAATATTTTTCTATTTCTATTTCTTTCCCATTATAATCTATTCCATAAAGCTTATCAAATAAATAAAAATCACTAAAAACTGTAGAATAATTTTCACTCAATATATTTTCTTTGATATTGTTACCATTTAATCCTATATAACCTTTAGAAGGTGTGTATAATCCAGTTAATAGTTTAGCTAATGTCGATTTACCACTACCATTTCCACCAGTAATAAAAACTATCTCCCCTGAGTTAAATTCATAACTTATAGGTCCTACTTTAAAACTTTTTTCATCATTTTCATCATAAATATATTCTACTTCATTTAACTCTAATCTAATATTACACTCTTTATTACACTCTTTATTACACTCTTTATCATCCGAAAGTACTATTTGACTTAATAAACCATTAATTCTCTTAAAGCTTATTTTCACTTCAATAGCATTAGGTATAGTATTCAATATTCCATGAACTGGACCTGTCATGTAAAGTAATATGAAAACATAGCTTGCTATACTAGTACTTTCTAAATTTTTCAAGATTAAAGGGAAAATTAAAGCTACAGCTCCAATTGCAAGTGTAAATAATAACTCGCCTACTACAAACATATTTGCAAATGCTATAGCTGACTTTCCTCTCTTAATTTTATATTTATCACAGCTTATTTCTAAATCCTCTTCAAATTCATCTCGCCTTTTTACATTAAGACTTAATTCTTTAAATCCACCAATTAAATCATTGATAAACTTAAAAAATACATTTTGAAGATCTCGTGCCTCTTCTCCAATCCTGTTTGCATATCTACCAGTTAAATAGTATATACTTGCAATTAATATTATTATTATTATGGAAAGTAGTAACGCATATATATTTACAAAACCTAAATATATAAAACAACAAATAAGTGTAACAGCGCTTGTTACTCCACCAATTAAAATATTTGTAAACCTACTTATAGTTTCTGTATCATTATTTAAAGTTGACTGAATTCTCCCTTTTTCTATTTCTTCAAACTTTTTATAAGGAGCTTTTAATAAACATTTAACGATTTCCATTCTCTTCGAATACACTATTTCATTCGTCACTTCTATCAATTTCACTCTCATAATCTTTTGACCATAAACATATAATATTATGCCAAGTACAAAATACACTAATAACTTAATTTTCATGCCATTGTCGCTGTTTATAGCTATATTGATAGTAAAAATTATAAGGGCATTACCAAATCCACTAACAACACTTAATATTGATAATATTAGTATAGACTTATCATCCTTTTTTTTATAAAGACTTGTAATTAACGAATATATATATACTAACCAAACACTTACGTATAACAAATAAATTGATATTTTTACACTTTTAGGAATCCAAGTAAAAACAAAGTTCCATGACACTCCTCTATAAAGAATATAAGGTATTAAATATATACAATAACTTAAACCTAGCATGAAAATCAGAGAGAAACTAAATTTCCATATACCTTTTAACTTTTTTACATTTAATTTTCTTTCTTTCTTTAATATCTCTTTTAATGTTTTAACTCCAAAATACAAAGTACTTATAATAATTAAACTTGTAATACATATAACTAAAACACATAAATTATCTGCACTTTTATTTAAATCTCTTATATCTTTATTATACTCTTTACCTTGTAGCATTTCATTAATACCTTGTCCAATCGCTGATACATATTGTGAATTTGTATTAGAAAGTACTGCAATTCCTACTTTATCTTCTGGTCTAAATAATATAAAAGAAGAATAATTAGGATTATTTCCCCCATGGGAAATCTCTCCTCCACCCTTTTGATAAACAAACCATCCACAAGCATATGATGAACCATCTCCTAAAGGTTCAATTTTACGATTAGGTTTATGAGAATCTTCAATTAAATCTTTACTGAAATTAGATTTATCAAGTGATCCCATCTGAGCCTTAAGCCATTTTGCCATATCTTCAGCATCAGAAATAATATAGCCTGCTGGTTTATTACCCCTATAAATTGGAGCATCATATAAACGCGATTTTAAAAACTCAATCTTATATCCTTGTGCCATACGTTCATTAACATTTTGATTTTTATATAAGTAAGTATCATTTAATCCAATTGGTTTTAATACATTTTCTTCAATATACTTTTCATATGTTATACCTGTAACCTTTTCAATTATTAATCCTAATATATCATAATTTATTGTTGCATATTGAAACTTTTCTCCTGGATTATTATCTAATTCTGTATTTATTAATGTTTTAACAGTTTCCTCAATTGCATTATCATCATTAGAAACTGGTATATTATCTATTGTCTTAAAAGGTATCCCGCTTGTATGATGTAATAACTCCTCTATAGTTATTGAAACTTCTTTTCCCTTATATTTAACTTTTAGCCAAGGAATATATTTAGTTACTTCATCATCAATTTTAATTAATCCATCTTTTTGTAAATTAAGAATTCCTAGAGCAGTAAATGCTTTACTATTAGAACCAATTTCGAATAAGGATTTAGAATCCACTAATTTTTTTGATTCTATATTAGAATATCCAAACCCCTTTTGGTAAACAGACTTATCACCTTTAACTATAACTATAGACATACCAGGAATCTTACCTTTATTCATATTTTTTTCTATAATTTTCTCTATTTGATTTTTCTCATTATCCGATAAGTAACTTACTTCATCAGTAACATTATCTAAAGCATAGCCTCTCAAAGGTAATAAAATTACGATGAGAAAAACACTAAGCATAACTAATAATAATTTATTTACTTTTTTCATAATACTATCGCTCCTTGCATCATTCTAAATTATACTTTATACCTTTGATTATCATCTACTTGCAAATCTATATTTTAATTAAAAATACTATTTAACTCTTCTTTTTGAAATATCCACCTCCTTAAACTCTGATGTGATAAATATTATTTTAATTTTTTATGTTATATTTAATAGTTTTAAATCTCATATGTTATATAAAACCTTTACAATATAAATTCTTACAAAATATTTCTTTATGCATTTTTACTTATATTTTAGCAAACTTTACCATAAGTATATTATACCACTCCATATTGTAATAATATGTCTTATTATACGCTTTACTTGTATTTTATTTTTTCAAATATTTTTTCTTTTTTTACATTTTATACAGAATTTTTTTTTATAATTATTATTTTCCAAATTAATTTAAATTATTGTAAAAAAATAAAAAAATAAGGAATCTACTTGCTAGTAAACCCCTTTTAAATATAAGTGATAAAAATTTAAAAATTTTTATCACTTATAATTAATCTAATTTTAAAAAATTACTTTATTATATATTAGACAATTTAAATAAATAATTATAACTTGATGAAATACCAAACTTTTGAGCTAATTCGATATTAAATTTAGGTTCTTTACAAATTAATTCGTAACCTTCATTTGCAAATAAAAGCTCTAAATCTCTATAAGTACCATCCTTTTCATAAGACAATATTTTGGTTCCTCCATTACTAGCAGGACAAGCATTCGGAATAATCATCAAGTATTTAACCTTGTATTTTTTTATTAATGCAATCCATGCTGAAACTGAAGAAAATGTACATTCAGAAAAACTATGAACATTTATGGCTATATCAATTTGCTTATTTTTTAATACTTCTTCTATTTCTGGTAATGGAATAACTTTTACTTTTTCTTCTGCTTTTCTATAGCGAATATAAAATTCACTTAAAAACGTTGATTCTGGTACAGCATCAACACATAAAATTTGCCCTACTTTAGGTAATGCTTGACTTAATCTATAAGCTAAACGACCATATCCAGCTCCAATATCTAATATATTTAACTCTTCCCAATCATAAATACCAAGATTGTTTTCTAAAAAATATATTTCAAGTATTGAATCTAACAAATCTCTAGTAATTAATTTATCATCCTTTACCTTAACAGTATATGGAGAAAATGCATCATCTTCTGTTAATTTATCTAATAAATTTAATTTATCAATAGACTTTATATAATACCAAGTTAATAAATAATTAATATCAAAGTTCATGTCTCTAATCTGCCATATATATCCTGAATCTGCTCTAAAAGACTGAAAATCTATTTCTTTTTCAGTATATTCTTCTTTCCAAAGTGAATGATCTATTATACCATTTTTACAATTTTTGTATTCCTGCTTTAATTCTAACAATTTTGTATTGTTAGAATTAAGATATAAAATATCCTCCTTACTAAGATTAGATGTTGATTTTTTTTCATCATCGCTTCCAATATGAATACGCTGTAAAAAAAGTTCTAGTTTATCTTTTTTTATAAATTGGTATGCCTCCTTATCACACAATTCTGATATAAAAGAATAAATGTCTTTCATTTGTATTACCCCTCCTTTTATTCTTGATTTAAATTTATTTTAATTTATTAAAAACATTATTATAATTTTTGATTATATTTTATTTATAAGGTTATTAGCCTTTCTAGTATCAGAATACATCTATTCCCATTTTATGTCAATTAACTGCTTGTAATATTTTCCCATCTTATTTATAACATTTCATTTTCATACCATAAGTTTTCTTTATAAACTTATTTTTATAACAAACCTTATTTATAAAAGATCCCTTTATAAATGTCAAAAAATGCTTACATATATAAAAAACAACCTGCATCATGTTGGTCAAAATTCAACATGATACAGGTTATTCATAATTTAACTTTATTAAGTTGTTAACTATAATTCTTGAAAAAATTATTTATTATTCTTTATTTATTTTAAAAAATCAAACTCTAATTTAATTATCTCGCCCATATGAACTTCTTGGCGATATATTATTCCTAAAACATTTTCATATTTATACATTCATTTTCCCTATAAATTACTATTTATGTTGTAGTAAATTGTAACATATTTATAAATATTTCACCATTAAAAAATATTATTATGCTTATCATTTTATTTATAATCCTCCAAAATATTTATTTAGCTAAATTTATAACCATAAATACTTTTCTATAAATAAAAAAACTCTTTCTTAACTAATTTTATTAGTATAAGAAAAAGTTTCATTATTAGATTTCAAACAGTTTCCTCATAAAATTGGCATCTGTAGACTTAATATTATAATTTTTCTAGCATCTCATAACTCAATGTACGAAATACCTGACAATAATTTTGAAATCCATCTTGTCCGATAATATAAATATTGGGCATATAGTTCATTCTTGTTTTTGAATACATAATACGTTCCAATCCATTATCTACAGCTGTATGATTGCTTAAAGCCACATCTACTTTTTTTCCAATTGCTTCAGTGATAAAGTAATCCAATGAATCTAGATATTGTTTCACTTCATTCTTTGTCCATGGTGGTGTCGTACCTCCCCATAATGCTGCCATATGTGTTTCACCAACTTCTTCTACGGGAAATATATAACTTAAGCCTCCTGGAGTATGACCAGGAGTACTGTAAACATATATTGTTTTATCACCTAATGTTATGGTATCACCATCCTGAATATAAGTATTAATTTTGTAATCTTTCCACGTTTCCGGTCTATCAGGCTTTGTTGGATTTTTTTCCAAAAAATATCATCTACTTTAGAAAGATATGTATCAACATAATAGTTTTCAACAAACCATCTTCCACATCCTGTATGATCAACATGTCCATGCGTCAAAACCAGTTTTTTTATTGTATCAGGATTCCATCCTACATCTTTAATCGCATTTACTATTGCTTCAAAAGCCTTTTTTCCCGGCCAAATGGCGTCTATTATTATCAATCCATCACTTGTCTTTAATACAAAACAATTTGTTTGTTTTTGTGCAACAATTAGCAAATCGTCAAAAATCTTAGCATGAATAAAAAATGACATATCCTCCATTGCTTTGATTGTTTCTTTCGTAATAACTGGTTTATTTAATCTATTCATTTTAATATACACTCCTCTGTACAGTATTAATTTTATAGTTGTACAGAGGATAAGCGATTCTTTGGATGCATACGCAAAAATATCGTCAAGACTTCACCTTCCCTACAAAATTACTATTTATCTTTTAATGGATTATAACATATTTATAAATCCAAAACTATTTAATCTCAATTTTAAAGTTATAATTATATTATTTCTTCATTTATTTTTTTAATAAGCATGCTTTATTCTCATTTATCATATTCTTCAAAAACACAGTAATGATTTCTTTTAAGTTCACTGGAACAAATGATAACTGATTACGAGATTCATAGATTGTATTATAGAAATTCTTATCAATTAATTGGTAATTTTATTTTAAACTCTGTTTTTCTCTTAGAACTTGTAACCTCTATATTTCCTCCATGTAGCTCTACTATAGCTTCTACAATTGCAAGTCCAATCCCAGTTCCCTCTTTTTTATCACAAGTTTTCTCCACCCTATATAATCTTTTGAATAAATTTTTCAAATTTTCTTCTTCTATTATTTCTCCATAATTTATGAAGCTAACTGCAGCCATATCATTTTCTTTTTCTATATTTATATCAAAATACCTTCCATCGCTTCCATACTTAATAGAATTAGATATTATATTTTCAAATGCCCTGACTAACAAAATAGCATCTCCATTTATCATCAAATGCATATCTCTTGAAAATATTCTATATTCCATATCATTACTTTCAAAAGCAGGTATGAATCCCATAGTAGCTTGTTCTATTAACTGTTGCAAATATATATTAGATTTATTTACTTTCACATCTCCATTACTTATTTTTGTAAACTCAAAAAGTTGATCTACTGAACTCTTTAATTCCTTTGCCTTACTTAGTGATACTTCACAATAATGGTTTAATTCATCATCATTTTTATATTTTTTATTTGCAATTAATTCTAAAAAACCTAGAATTGATGTAAGAGGAGTCCTTAAATCATGAGATAAATTTGTAATCAAGTTATTCTTTTGCTTTTCCCATTGCCTCTCCTTGTTCATAAGTTCTTTTATACTATATGCCATTTTATTAATATCTGAAGCTAATATTCCTAATTCATTCTTTGCTTTAACCGGTATATTTATCTCAAGCTCTCCATTAGCTACTCTATTTACATTCTGTGATATTTCTTCTATATAATTAGTAATTTTATTCATTCTCTTTATAAATATCAAACACATGAATAATATAAAAAGCATGAAAATTCCTATAATAAAACTTAACATAAAGCAACTACTTGTATTATATGCATCAATAAATTTCATATAAATTCTTGGAATTAAGATATGTACTCCAAGAATTATTGAAAAAATCATCAATAATGTTACTATTATAGATAATATTGCAGATATAAAAAAGTTTATAAGTATATTGTATTTAATACTACTACTCTTCAATTTTGTATCCCACTCCCCATACTGTCTCTACTATTTTAGGTTCCTTAGGATTATCCTCTAACTTTTCTCTTAATCTCCATATATGAACCATAACAGTATTATTACCCTCAAAATATTTTTCCTTCCAAATCTCTTTAAATATATCCTCAGCGCTAAACACTTTTCCTTTGTTACTAGCTAAAAGTAATAATATATCATATTCTGTTGGTGTTAATTTTAACTCTGTGCCAAATAAGTGAACTTTATGATTTCTTTTATTTATACTAATACCTTTTACTTCAATAATATCTTCATTATCAATTAAACTGTTATTTTGATTAAGATATACGTATCTTCTTATTTGAGCTTTAACTCTAGCAAGCAATTCTATTGTACTAAATGGCTTTACCATATAATCATCAGCACCTGTTGATAATCCTTGTATCTTATCCATTTCTTGACCTTTTGCACTAACCATTATAATTGGAATATTATAATCTTTTCTAATCTTCATACAAACTTGTAATCCATTTATTCCTGGCATCATTATATCTAAAATTACAAGATGAATTTTTTCTGTATTTATTATATTAATTGCATCCACTCCATTTATAGCTTTAAAGACATTATAACCATCATTTAATAGGTATACTTCCATAAGTTCAATTATTTCTACTTCATCATCTACAATAAGCACATTAAACATAAATCTTATCTCCTTTATTAAACATTTTTCTTCAAGAATTATACCATATTTTAAAATAATGAATATTTATTTTTATATTTTGAACCCTAAAAAGTTAAAATAATATATAAACCATATAAAAACAAAATTAATTACAGTTAATGTTGTAAAATATATTTTTTCTACTTTTGTACATCTATTTTTAACCCATATATATATTAAAATAAATCCTCCGCTTATACTTAAAACTGTTGCTACTATTAGAAATCCTAAAAAGATATAAAGTAAATATCCAAAAGTAAAGTCATTAATACTAATCATAGACATTGCCATTATAGTTGCTCCAAGCATTCCAATTATATTGAACATACTAATAATTAAATTTACTCTCCTAATTAAATTAAGGCTCTTACAACTTTTATTCCTTATTTTTTTAATTTTTCTTTTTATAATTAAAATTATTGTTCCAATTATATTTATAATAAACATGATCATAGCTATAGCAAATATACCTATATTAAAATTTACTTCATCAAAAAAACTTATCTTTTCAAAAGAATTTTCACTTATGTCATTAAATGCATAAGTTACTTTACCTTTATCATCTACCTTAAATGTAAAATCTCCCCTACCATCCTCTCTTGCAAATACGCCGTCTTTAATTTGCACAAGATTTGTAGTAATCTCCTCCTTAGCCTGAGTATACTCTTTAAGTGTCAATGTACCATCTTTATTATCTTTAATTTTCATATTTATATCAGGCATAAATAAAACACCAAGCTTCATAATATTACTTTTTGATATTCCATCATAACTTCTATATGTTCCTTCATATTTACTAAAATCTTGAGATGAATTTTTATGTGTTTCTTTAAACTTATCATTCTTGCTAGGATAAAATTCATTTAAAAACGCTTCCTCAAAGTTAAATGGAAGTGGATTTAATGAATTTGTTGCAACATATATTCCTAAATTCTCCTTTGGCATTAGAAATAATGTAGTAGTACTTCCTGCTATTAATGCGCCTTCATGTTTTAATATTTCTTGTCCATTTCTATTGCTTCTTATGAATCCATATCCCATTCCAGGTAAACTATCATTATTTGAAAATTGCTTATTCTTCATTATTGTTGATGTTTTTTCACTTAAAATTTTCTTTCCTTGAAACTCTCCATTATTTAAGTGAGCCATCATAAAATTTTCCATATCTTTAACTGTCGCATTTACTCCAGAAGATCCAGAAGTATATTGATATCTTAAAGGACTTTCTTCATAATCCCCATCTACTCCTCCATACCCATAGCACTTAACTACATTATTATCTTTTAATCTAACTAAACTATTATCCATTTTTAAAGGTTCTAATATGTTTTTCTTTATATATTCCTCATAACTGATACCAGAAGCTTTTTCTATAACATACCCTAGAAGATTATAACCTTGATTGGAATATCTACTAACAGTATTAGGCTCTCTTACTACAATAGGCTTATGATTATCAAAATAATACTCCTGTGATTTTATTAACTTTTCATCATTAGTACCACCATTAAGTTCACTAGCTTCATCAACTCCACTAGAATGAGTTAACAAATTACTACATGTGACTGGTTCTTTATAATTGTTTATGACTTTATAAGGTTTTATATATTTATCAATATTCTCGTTTAAATCTATTTTTTCAGTTTCTTGTAATTGCATTATAGCTGTTGCAGTAAACAATTTACTTACGGATCCAGCTGGAAACACTGTTTTATCAGGATCCACTAACACCTTACTCTTTACATCACTATAACCATATCCTTTTTTTAATATTTCCTTTCCATCTTTAACAACAGCTATTGCTACACCAGGAACAGAATATTTACTCATATTTTTCTTAAAAAATTCATCCATAAACTGTTGTAACTCAGCACTATTATTAATATCTAAATGTTTTTTAACTTCTTCTTTATTATTTTTCACTTCACTAGCAAAAGTATTGTTACTTATACCTAGCATTATAAAAATAGTACTTAATAATATAGCTATACCTCTTTTTATTTTTATCTTCATAAACACCAACTCCTTAATTATTTTGTAATTTCATTTTATATGAAGACAAATTTTAAATTTTAACTTTTTTCTTACGAAAAATTAAAGTTTATATAAAAAAAGAGAATATCTATTCTAATGATAAAAAATCATTTGTAGATACTCTCTTCCTTTTATAATTACACAATTACAGAAATGTGATAAGAATATTATACCTTTAGAAATTATTTATGAGATTAATCACTAAAAACCTTTATAAAATCCCTTTCAATATTCTCTATACTTTCATATACTTGTTCAAGCCCTAACAACTTTTCCAAAAATACTTTTTGTTCCATTGTTAATTCTGCAACACAATATGTCCCTAACTTTTTGACCACATTGTAAACAAAATTTTGAACCTGCTGGTATTTGAGCTCTACATTTACTGCAACTTATAGTACCTTGAGGTGCTATAGGTTCATTATACATAGGTGTATTGTTATATTGCTTTCGATAATTATTTTTATTCCTACTTGAATAACTTCTTGAACCAATCATATCAAACAAATTCCCTAAAAGCCCTTTCTTTTGATAGTGTTTACTTCCATTATTCCCATTTCTATAATGATTTCTGTTTGATGATCCTGAAGATCTTGATGAAAAACTCATATTTTTATCTCTCTTTCTTCTTTTTTATTTTAATCAAGTTATACTTAGCACTTTTTTATACTATATATTGCTTCTACTTTGTGTTTCCTTGTATATACTTTGTAGTATTATTCCACAAACAACTAATGTTATTAATAATATTACAGTAATAATTATTCCTTTTACTTTCTATTCTCAAATCCCTTCTCTGGAGCCCATTCACATTTCCCTGGAAGTGTGTATTTACAATTGCAACAATCATCCCCATCACCTAAAGTTTTTGTACGTTCAAACCCTGTACCCATATAATGTGCAAAAAGATAATCCATTCTACACATCATAGGAAATAGCCCCATAGCATCAAACTTCTTGCAAAGCTTAATCATTCCACATTCATAAATATCAATTTCAAAGGTTGTTTTGCTAATATTTCTACACCGTATTTTCCAATCAAATTTATGAACCTCATTTTTAAGTGATAATGTTTCATGTTTTGGAGATTTTTTTATAAAGTCACCTATATACTTCCTTACTATTAATTTCATAAATATTTTAGGGATAGGCTTAACAAGTGTTTCATTCATCTCCCATATCATTTTATTTGCATCTTCACTTTTAAGTCCAAGCTCTAAATAAGCTTTGTACCATGCAATATATGATGGGCAAAAATAATAACTTACATTAAAAATACTATCACCTATATTAGGCACTTCATCTATTATACTTTCCAAATTATCCTTTGATAATTTACAAAATGTTTTATAAAATTCTTTTGAATACTCATTAATAATAGTTCTTCTTGAAGTCCACAAAGCTACCTTAAAATTCATATATATTTTATTTTTCATTTACAGCAACCCCCATATATACATACCCTGTAATAGATTTTGGAAAAATATTGACCCGCTTAATATTACCCTCTACCTTAAACCTATTATTTTCCAATATCTCAAAATGATTTCTGTTAACATTGCATCCACCTGCAAATATATTGAAAATAGGATTTGATATCTCCTGTAGCAACTGTACACTTTTTATATCAGCCCGACCATGTTCTAAAAAAATCAAAATTCCATTTGGTTTTAAAACTCGTTTAATTTCTTGTAATGACTTTTCCAAATTAGTTATACTACATAGACAAAATGTACTAACTACAGTTTCAAAAGTGTTCTCCTTAAATGCTATATTATCAGCTGACATATTATAAAAATCTACTTTAACTTTACTCTTAGGTAATATACGAACATAATTATCAATTGCTGTAATACGTTCTACACTATCTGGATATAAATCAAGATTTAGTCCTGTTCCTATACCAATTTCAAGTATTTCACCTTTTGCACAACTAAGCGCTTTTCGCCTTAATTCTATTATTTCCTTGTTACCAATATTTTTATTTATTAAAAAAGGAAATATATTTTTATAGTAATAATTTAGCATACTATTTTCACTCCACTTTAAAATTTTAAAGTATTCGTAGTATCTTCAAGTCCATTACTTTTTACTTTCTTCATATAGTTTATAAGCTTTACAACTTCATACCACATAACTGAAACTACTGATATAGCAGTTGCTATAATTAATTTATATATAGATAAAGGCGCAAGTTTTAAAAACTCACATAATGGTGTATATAATATTACTAACAATCCTATAATTGTTCCTAAACTAACGGCCCACATTACTTTATCCTTTATAAGCCTAATAAAGGACTTAATTGCAAACTCAGAGTTTGAACTATTAACTTGAACCAATAGCACATTAGCTAACAATATAATAGCAAGTCCCATTGTTCTTGCAAGAGGTGCATTTTCTGGATACTGACTTAAAAATCCAAGATACGTACCAAAAGATGCTCCAAATATAACAAAACCTTGCATTAAACTCTTAAAAAGAGTTTTAGCTGGTAAAATTTTTTCATTTGGATTACGTGGTGAACGTTCCATAATATCTTGTTCAGCTGGTTGACGTTCTAATACAATAGAGCATGTAGGATCAATTACAAGTTCAAGTAAAACTACATGCACTGGAAGTAATAAAATACTTGCAGGACTTATTCCTAATAAAGGAGCAAATAATGAAGCAAATGCAATCGGCATATGAATAGTAAATACATATCCAACAGCTTTTCTAATATTGTCATAAATCCTTCTACCATCTTTTATGGTATCTATAATGGTAGAAAAATTATCATCTAATAATATTAAATCTGCCGCTTCTCTTGCTACTTCTGAGCCACGTTTACCCATGGCTATCCCGATATCTGCATATTTAAGAGCGGGAGCATCATTAACTCCATCTCCAGTCATTGCAACAATTTCTCCATTTTCTTTAAAAGCCTTAACTATTCTCATTTTGTGCTCTGGAACAACTCTAGAGAAAATACTAACATCTTTAACCCTTTCACGAAGCTCCTCATCAGTCATTGCATTAAGTTCATCACCAGTAATAATCTTATCACTATTTGGCATATTGATTTGTTTTGCAATAGAGCTAGCAGTTATTCCGTTATCTCCTGTTATCATAACTACTCTAACTCCAGCTTTAGTACATATCTTAATATCTTGTTTTACAGATTCTCTCGGAGGGTCTGCAAGCCCAACCATTCCACAAAGTTCTAACTTACAGTCCATAAGAGTATCTTTTATATCATCTAAATTATCTATAACCATTTGTCCAACAGCTATAACACGAAGTCCTTTACTAGACATCTCCAGAATTTTCTTTTCTGCTAATTTTCTTTCCTCATCTGTTAAATTACATATTGTTAAAATTCGTTCAGGAGAACCCTTTGCTGCAACTAAAATAGTATCCCCATTCTTCCAAACATTCCCCATCATTTTTGTTTCATTAGTAAAAGGATATTCCTTTATAAGTTCTCCACTAAAAAGGTCATCTCTTTTAATTTCTTGTTCTTCACAATAAGATATCATAGCTTTTTCCATCGGATCATAAGCATCTATTTTACAGCCCATTCCCATTAGCTGTGTTAATTTTTTTGTATCACTTGTAAAACTCCAAGTATCTCTAACAGTCATTTGGTTCATTGTTATTGTTCCTGTTTTATCAACACAAAGAACAGAAACAGCACCTAAAGTTTCTACTGATGGTAATTTTCTAACAATAGATTTCTTTTTAGCAAGTCTCCACGCTCCCATTGATAAAAATACTGTTAAAATAACTGGAAATTCTTCTGGTATCATTGCCATAGCAAGAGTTACACCGGACAGGATACTTTCTATAAGTCTATCTCCAAAGCTATGGTCTGATATATTAAAATACGTAATAATCCCAACAAAAATAAATAAAATAGCTGCAATTATTGCACACAACTTTACAAGCTTTCCTGTTTGCTTTTGAAGTGGTGCTGGATTATCAGGAGCAGATACAACATTTTGTGCTATCTTTCCATATTCAGTTTCTAACCCTATTTTATCTACTAATATAGTAGCAGTCCCTTGTGTAACAAGAGTCCCTGCATAGCAATAATCTTTACGCCAATAATCAGTATTTGTACTTTTATTATCTGTAGAAGCCTTCCATACACCTTCAGCCTCTCCAGTAAGAGAAGACTCATCAACACAAAGTGTACTTTCCTTTAAAACTATACCATCTGCTGGTATTTTAACCCCTTCTGAAATATACATTATATCACCAGGTACTAAATCTGAACTATTAATTACCTTTTCAGTTCCATCTCTAAGTACTGTGATATGAGGAGCTGATAAATCTTTTAATGCATTTAAAGTTTTGTCAGTTTTCCATTCTTGAATTACTTCAATACTAATAATTCCTACAACAAAAATAAGCATTATAGCACCATCTTTAGGTTCCCCTAGAATAAAGTAAATTACTGCTGCAACTATTAGCAATAAAAACATTGGTTCGCTAATAACATGCAAAATCTTGTGTAGAAAGGTTTCCTTTTTTTCAGAAACAAGCTCATTCTTACCAAATTTGTCTTGAAGTTGTTTTGCCCTTTGGGTAGTTAGCCCTTTTTGGTCTTTGAGTTGTTGTTCTGTCATAATAGTTACCTCCACTTTTGCTTATTTAAAGCATATTTTAAGATAGCTCTATGGCATTGCAATCTTCAGAAATGTTCTATAGGTAGGTATAAAAAAAGACCTGTAGAACATTTACTGTCCCACAGGTGTATAATCATCCTGCTGCCAATTAAGGCCCGGCCCCACGAACTTTTTTACAAGTTCATCGCCTGCTCAGTTTGTACTGTAGATTTATATGCAGTGCAAATAGCTTTAATAAAATTTTACCACTAATATTACAAGCTGTCAATCAATTGATTCTCAATTAATAATATTTCATGCATAAATTTTTATTAATTCTAACCATTATAAAATAATAAGCCAATGTAAAATTAAATAGATTGTATTTAAAAGTTATAAAAATTGACCATATATCTTTATATATAATTTTTTTAATAATGTTACTAATAGCATATATGCTAATATAGTAACTACTAACCATAAAAAGTATACTACTGGCATAGGTGACATACCCATTAACTTTCCAAAAGCAGTATAAGGAATATTTGTTACTATTGCAATTGCTATTGTTGTAATAGCCAATACTGGGAAAGATGCTCTACTTTGAACAAATGGAATCTTTGGAGTTCTTATCATATGAATAATTTCTCTATTTATTCTAATTTGCCATCCTATCCCGTCTTTAATATATTTTCTTACAAAATCATTAAAATTCTTAGCATATTCCTCAAATACTGTAGTTCTCTCATTAAATACAACAACCGGGCATTCACCATTACACATTCTGCTTGTATCAAAGAAATAAATAATATCATCATTCCCAGAGCCTATAGCTATACAAACAAACTCATTCTTTAAATTATATTTTTTTCTATACATTAAAGTTGAGTCAAGTAATCTTGACTCAACAGGTTGCTTCCATTTATAGATTCCATAAATCCAAATTTTTCCCCAACCACCATCTCCATAAATTTTCAAATATTTTATATAACTTTTTGGTAATTCATTAATTCCTAATTCTTTAATTATATTATAAATCATTTCATCTGTAATAATTGTTTCTATATTCCCTTCTTCATCAGCAATATAGGAATATTGATTCATATTTTCTTTTGTAATATCTTGCTCTTTTAAAATTGCAAGTTGTTCTGCATTTAATTCATCAAAATATTCGTTGTAAAAATTTGCTTTCATTTTTTACTCCTTATTTAATAAATATATTAAAAAACCCTACATAACTACTTTCTAGTACTACAAAACTCATACTTACCATTTTCCATCCTAATATTTTTACACTTACTTGATAAAAGAATCTTTTACAACTTAAATAATTTTAATAAAAGGCTTGTCTTATACTCATATTATGTACTCTTTAACCATAGTGCGATATAAATCATATTCCTTGCTATCAGATTCAAATATTATATAAAGACTTACAATCATATAGAGAACTATTTACTTTTTTCACAAAAAGTCTTATATCTTCTATCTAATACGTATTCAAACTTTTTAAAATCATCCCAATTAAAATTAAATTCACACGGAACATCATACAGTTCATTAAAAACAAAATCCACATAATCCTTCATAAACTCTTTACTAGCATAATAATATTCTGTAAATGCTAATCCTTTGTCACTAAAGTCATCACTCCATAGCTTACCATCGCAACATGTTAGAAAAAAATCCACTCCCGTCATTTCTTTTCTTCTTACCTTTTCAAGCTTTTCTGAATCATACTCCTTATGAATGTCTCCCTCCAGTTTATTATTAATAATCCATACAATGTAAAATGCAATATGAACACAAGATCTTTCAATAATTATTTGGTTTTGTTCATCATTAATATCTTTAGGTTGTATTTTATTACTAGAGCAGTAAGCCTCCATTGCCTTGTCATAATAATTATCATAACTATCAAAAACAGCCATTATTTAATTCATCCTTTCAAATTAGAATTTATTCTTTCAACAACATCTCTTGAACAAAATTATAACATATTATGTAAATCACTTGCTACTTCTGATACGCTATTTCAAAATATAGAACAACCTTAATTAAGTTATATCAACACCCAACACTATAAGTCTTATTTACTTATGATACAATTCACCACACCATAAGTAAAAAGTTTAGGTTACACCACATACAATATAATTAATATTATTTCAAATTCAAGTTTTCATTATATTTTTTAATAAAAAATAAGATAGACTTATTTAAAGTCTATCTTATCTATTACAAATTATTATTTAATTCAAAATCTAATATATTTATAGTAATTACTTTTTGTAAAGCTTCCTTAAGTTCTATATGAGTTTATATATACAAAATTTATAGAATTAAATTTTAAAGAATACAATTTTATTTGTGTTTATCTAATATACTATTTAAAGTTTCATAGGTGTAATCTATAATTTCTGAACAAGTTACCCCATTCTTTTTTAAATCTTTACATATCTCACTACCATACTTTTCTCTAACTGATTGCATTAATTCTTTTGTGTATTGTCTAGCTTCATTTAAATCTGTTTTATTTTCTCTACCTTTTAATGCTCCTATAACAACTGTTGCAGCTCCTACTGAACCACAAACACTTCCAACTGTAAAGCCAGTACCCATTCCACTTCCAAGACTTACTCTAATATTTGTTTTATGCTCATCATTATATGCTTTTATTACAGCCTCTCCACACGTAAAACCTTGTTTATGATATTCTGATGCCTTTGTCATATCTAAAACTCCTCCCTAATTTGCATAATACTCTAATTTTGTTTTTAAAGTATCTTTTGATTGAAACCCAACTATTTGTTCAACAGGTTTGCCGTTTTTAAATATTATCATTGTAGGTACACTCATTATTGAATATTTATCCGCTAGTTCACCGCTTTTGTCTATATCTACTTTATATATTTTTGCTTTATTTTCTACTTCAGTTGTTAATTCATTTAAAATTGGAGCTATCATCTTACATGGTCCACACCACTCTGCAAAAAAGTCTACAAGTACAACTCCTTCTTTATTTAAAATCTGATTTTGAAACTCCACAGAATTTATTATCTTTGCCACAATTAAAACCTCCACAATTTAAATATTTATTCCTTTTTTTTATACTTTATCTTTTTAATTGTCCTCTATATCCAGAAGTTCCACCTAAAACATTAACTACATTAAATCCTTTTTTCTTTAAGATTTTAGTAGTTCTAGAACTTCTTCCACCTGATTGACAGATTATATGATATTCCTTAGATTTATCTAAGAATTTATCACTTTCATTTATAATTTTCTCCATAGGAATATTTTTAGCAGTTCTTAAGTGTCCACTTTTATATTCATAGGTTTCTCTGATATCTATTAAATTTATCCTTCCTAATAAAGAATCTAACTCATCAATATCAACTGACTTTACTTTATTTTTACTAAAAAACGAAAACATACTACTCCTCCTAACTATTATTTGAGTTTTTATTTTTAAAAATTCTTTTATATTAATATAGATATTTTTTTCATATTTTTAACATATAGCTATTACACCTTTCAAATGTACCCCATTGGGGTATCTAAAATTATTATAATACTATATTTTTTTATGAGTCAATTTGATTAAACACCAAATTTGGTGAAAATATTAAGTCTTCTTCAGCTTAATCATTATATCGTAATATTACAATATAATGATTGAAATAAAATAATTTTAATTTATAATGAAAATTTCTATTTAATGCTTTAATTAAAAAATGATTTTCTGGAAAATTATCCAAACACCCTTTAACATTAGATTCTATAATTCTCTTAAAAAGAACCTTATCCTAATTTGTAAGACTATTTTTTATTTCTATCATCTATATCTCCTATTATTTTTCATATTATAGGTTAAAATATACTGCTATATCTTTAAATCCAAATGCATTTAGATAAAAATAAATTTATAGTTGATAAGATTTTAATCATTTTTAACTAACAAATTATTATCTACCTTTTAGTAAATTATATCATATTTACTAATATCACACTATTAGTTCATGATTTTAAAATTATATAGCGTCTTAAAAAAGTTATATATACTCTATGAAGCATTAACCTTAACTGATAAAATATTATTAAAGTTACTTCTTTATATCAATTACACTAAAAAACTCTTTCTTATACTACTAAAATTAGCTAAGAAAGAGTTTTCATTATTTCTTATTATTTATCTTTATTAAACATAGCCATTAAATCTCCAAAAGGATTATTTATAGGCTCATCAGCTTCTTTTTTCATTTTCTTCATATAGTTTTGAACATCTCTTTTATTTAATTTATCATTTTTACTATCAAATCTCTTATTAAATTGAGATGCTTTTTCTCTAAAGTTACAGTTTGTATTTGGACAAACATAGATTTGACCCTCTCCCTGTCCCCTAAGTTCTAGTCTCTTCTTACATTCTGGACATCTTGCATTTGTGAACTTACTTACATTTTCTCTATGTCCACAAGCTCTATCTTGGCACACGTTCATTACTCCATGCTTACCTTTAACTTCTAGCATGTACTTGCCACACTTTGGACATTTCTTACCTGTTAAGTTATCGTGCTTGAATTTATCTGTACTTCCCTTAACTTCTTTAACTAGCTCTGCTGCATATTTTCTCATTTCTTCTGTGAATTCTCTTGGATCTCTCTTACCTTTGCTTATAAGATCTAGTTCTAGTTCCCATTTAGCAGTCATTAAAGGTGATTTTAATTCCTCTGGAACTAACTCTATAAGTTGTTTTCCTTTTCCTGTTGGAATTATTTCTTTTCCGTTTTTCTCTATATAGAACATATTAAATAACTTTTCTATTATATCAGCTCTAGTTGCAACTGTTCCTATACCACCTGTTTCCCCTAATGTTTTAGCAGAAACTTTATCTACAGATACATATTTATGTGGTTTTTCCATAGCTGAAAGTAATGTACCTTCATTAAATCTTGCAGGTGCTTTAGTTTGTAGTTTTTTGCTATCTACTGAAGATACAGTTAAACTATCACCTTTTTTAACTACAGGTAACTCTTGGCTATCATTTTCTTCTTCATCATCTAAATCTGTAGCTTTATCATATACTTTTTTCCATCCCTTAGATTTTACTACATTACCTTTAGCTATAAATGTTTCTCCATTTATGTCTGCTGTTATAGTAGTTTGTAGATATTCATAAGGTGGTAGCATAACAGATAAGAATCTCTTAACTACTAAGTCATAAATATGTCTTTCTTCACTACTTAAAAGAGCTATATTTCCTCTTTCTTCAGTTGGTATAATAGCATGGTGATCACTTACCTTACTATTATCTACAAACCCTTTATGAGCATTTATCTTTCCATTTAAGATTTCAGTAGCTAAAGCTCTATAGCTTCCTACTGCAATTGCTTTTAATCTGTCTGGAAGTGTAGCTACTATATCACTTGAAATATATCTTGAATCCGTTCTAGGATAAGTTAATACCTTATAGTTTTCATATAATCTTTGCATTATAGAAAGAGTTTGTTTTGCTGAATATCCATAAATTCTATTAGCATCTCTTTGTAATTCTGTTAAATCATAAAGAGCTGGTGCAAATTGCTTTTTAGAAGTTTCATTAACATCTACAACTTTTGCTGCTTTACCTTTAGTATTTGAAAGTATTTTATTTACCCTATCTAAATCAAAAAGACTATTGTTATTATTGTTTTTATCTCTCCATGAAAGTGTAAAACCTTTTGTCTTTGCATTTATAACATAATAATCTTTTGGCTTAAAGTTTCTTATTTCTTCTTCGCGATTAACTATCATGGCAAGAGTTGCTGATTGAACTCTTCCTGCTGTAAGCTGAGCATTATGCTTACAAGTTAATGCTCTTGTAATATTTAATCCTACAACCCAGTCTGCTTCTGATCTACAAGAAGCCGCTTTATAAAGATTATCATACTGTGCTGCTGGTTTTAGATTTCTAAATCCATCTAATATAGCTTTATCTGTTTGAGAAGATATCCAAAGTCTCTTTAAAGGCTTATGAACTCTAGCTTTTTCTAATATCCATCTAGCAACTAGCTCCCCTTCACGACCCGCATCTGTAGCTATAACTATATCAGTTACATCTTTTCTATTTAATTGTTCCTTAACTGCACTAAACTGCTTTCCGCTTTGTTTTATAACTACAAGCTTTAGTGGTTTTGGAAGCATTGGTAAATCCTCCATTTTCCACGATTTATATCTATCATCATAAGTTTCTGGATCTGCTAACGTAACTAAATGTCCTAATGCCCATGTTACTATATATTTTTCACCTTCTATATATCCATTTCCCTTTTTATTGCATTTCAAAACTCTAGCTAATTCTCTGCCCACAGAAGGCTTTTCTGCTAGTACAACTGTTTTCCCCATTTTAGAATCACTCCTTTATCTACTATTGATTTATCTAAGTTGAGTTTCTTTTAACTTTAAAAAAAGGCAAAGGAAACTTAGCTTAGACCTTTTTCACAATTATATTTCATAACTGTCTTGTAAAAACCTTACTATTACTCAATTTAAATATTCTGTTATAATGGTCACTTATTGTTGAACTAATATTTAAAACTTGTATTTATACTTCACTACATACTCTCCTAACTTCAATTATTAGTGCAAAAAACTATTTACTATTACTTTATATTTTTTATATACATTAGTTCACTTACCATCTTAATAAATTTTCAACAAAATAATCTTCAATAATTTTATTCTTACATTTAAATGGATTATAACATATTATTTATTATACTTCATAATACTGAATAAAAGATTAAATTTAACATAAAAATTAAGTTTTTCATTTTTAACTTCTTTAGGTATCCACTTTATAATTGAAAAATCCCCCTTAGATATCTAATCTACTCTATTTATCATTTTAATTTCTTTACTTACTTTTAGAATATTATTAATTATATTTGCTACATAATTTGTTAACAAAAATAAGGTATAGATAACTCTATACCTATAACCTATTTAATCTACTCCAATGATTTTACTTCTACGTTCTAAAATAACTACATCCATCCATTTAGTATTATCCATTTTAGCAACTTTTTCTCTTATACCAACCTCTCTAAAACCACATTTTTCATGCAATTTTCTACTTTGAACATTTTCTTTAATAACATTAGATTGTAAAGTCCAAATACCACACTTCTCTGATTCTGCTATTAATTCATTTAGAAGCAGCGTTCCTATCCCATGCCCTCTGTATTTTTCACTAATATAAATACTTATTTCTGCTACACCTCTATAAACACATCTACTTGACATTGGACTTAAAGCGCACCATCCCAATATATGATTTCCATACTTTACAACTAACCTACATGAACTCATATGGTTCTTATTCCATTCAACCCAAGTAGGAGTTTCTGTCTGGAATGTTGCAATCCTTGTTTTTATACCCTCTAAATATACAGCCTCAACTTGTTTCCAATCTTCTTTTAACATTTCTGTTATTTTAAAATCCATTTTTTCACCCCATTATTTTCATAATTTACATTATCTATTTACACCTTATAAATCCGGATTTAATTACTTACAATATAATTAATAATAAACACCTGATAATTCTATTTCATTATCAGATGTTTCTAACATTATTTATTACAACTCACTGCTTTTTTTATATCCTTTATAGACTTATTTAACAAATTTAAACTTTCTAACACTTGCATACGTTTTCTTTCATCTATATTTAATAAAATATCTTTATAATATTCATTCATATTTTTTTCAGTTTCATTAAATATTTTATTTCCATCTTCAGTTAATGTTATTTTAACGTATTTTCTATTCTTATTATCCACTATTCTTTGTGCATAACCTTTTCTAACTATATTTTCTACTGTTCTACTCATAGTACTTTTATCTAATTTAAGAATCTCTGCTAGTTCATTAAGATTTACTTCCTCAGCTCTACCAATCTCCAAAATAGCATGACATTGAGCTAGAGAAATGCTACATCCTGATGCTTCTGTTTTATCAAGAATAGATAAGCTCCTAACTAATTCTACAATTGAACTTCTTAAATTTTGAGCTGACTCTTCTATTCTCATTTAATCACCTCACTATTTTTTATATTAACATATTTTAAAGTATAACAATATAATCAATACATGTACATAATCTGGTATTATTAAATTATATTTTTTCTTTATTAAATATTTGTAGAATATTAACAATAACCTTTGTTTCTATTGCCTAAATAAAAATACCCCTTATTAAATAATATATCATTATTTAATAAGGGGTATCCATATCTGCTATATCTTAAATGTTATTAGACTGCAAATAATTTTCCCCAAATAATTTACTTTTACTAATGATTACTGATAACAAACCATAAAATGATACTATTATCGCTACTATTATAATACCTATACTCAATGAATAATCCATTATTTTTGTTATTATAGGTATTAAAATTAATGATAAAGTATATACTATAATATTTCTTAAACTTGAAATTCTTCCTTTTATTGCAGTGTCAACTCTCAATTGCAATGAAGTTTGAAATACTGAAATTGAGAATGCATTAAACATTCCAAGTGAAAACATCATTAGTATTGTTATAATAGTATTCCTGTTTATCATTATGATAAAGAAAATAATCCCCTGAGTTAACAAACCTATCCAACTTGACATTTCTATACCCATTCTATCATAAATTTTATATAATAAATATACTGAACTAATAGCACCTATGGCGAAACTACCATCAAATAAAGATATACAAAAACTATTATTATTGTACCATTGTGTCACCATAGGAACTAATAGTAGATTAATAAAACTAACTGATAAATAATCTCCTGAACTTAAAGAAATATGTGCTATTAAACTTTTTTCATTTTTTAAAACACAAAATATTTCCTTCCAATCATTATACAACTTATTGCTAACATTTGCCTTGATATTACTTTCAGCAACTATGTTTTTAGAAACTTTTATTATAATAAAACTAGTCATTATAGCTGAAAACATAAATGTTAATCCATCAATTATCAATGCAAGTCCTGGATTAAAAAAATATAATATTGGTGCTACTAAAGCAACGCCTAACAATTGACCGGTTTGGAATAACACTCCCGCTATTCCATTAATTTTTAACAACTTAGAAGAATCTTCTATTAGCATTGGCACTAATTTAAAATTAGCTGATCTATAAAATGGATTCACAACATTTACCACAACCAAAGATACTATAAGGAAATATATACCATTGTGTGAGTAATTAACCATTATACCAACAAATATTATAACAACACCTCTTATTAAATCACAAATAATGGAAACTTTCTTGGTATTAATTCTATCTACTACTGATCCAGATATGAATTGAAATATAAAAGATATTACATTATCTAATATCAATACGCCTCCAAAGGCCATTGCAGTACCTGTTTTATCATACAATAATTTACTTACGGCTATTGTATGCATTCCATTACCTATATTTGTAATCAGTGTAGCAATTAAAATAAGCTTTATATTTCTAGGTACTTCATAAAATAACTTCATAAATTCATTAAATTTATTCAATATACTATCACCCCTAAAAACTAACTATGAACAACAAACTCTTTGAGACTCTTTGCATTTATTTTCGGTAGAAATATTAGCAATTCTTTCTCCATTTTTCATTATTAATATTCCTGATATATAACTTATTTCTTCATTCGTTACTCCACTATTTTTTGCTAATATAATTGCATTTTTTAATGCATTGTTATCATTATTTATTAATGCATCAACGATTAAAACTATACTATATTCTCTATCAGTTATTTTTTTATTATCTACTACTTCCTTACAATAACAATTGAATTTCCCTTGTAAATTTTCACAATAATTAATCATATTTAATACCTCCAAATTTTTATTTACAACATTTTGATCCTATTACATTAACAAAATTCATTGACTCATTTAATACATCATCATTCTCATCATAAGCTATAAACCATCCCAATCTATCATAATTACTGGTTGTTTTTGTAACTTTACTTCCATTGCTAATCTTTATGTCTACCTTCTTAATATTATGGTTACTATATAGCTTACAAACACTATCAAACCCTACTGTTCCATTTTTATCAGCTATAAAAAACCTTATATCTGCTTTTTTAGCTACTATATTATTGCTTACACAACTAACTTTTTTTCCTAATGAAAGCATAAAAGATGCTCTATTTAAATCATATCCTGTTGTAGCCTTTACCAAAAATGGTATTTTATCACCACCTGGCCTTGCATTAACTTCTACTATTTTAGGACCTTTCAATGTTAACTTAACTTCAGTGTGAGTAATAGCATAGTCTATTTTTAATAATTTTAAAGCCTCTAATACTACCTCTTCAATTTCTTTATTTTCATTTTCAGTTATTTGTGCTGGAACTGTATGTCCAACTTCTATTGGATTAAAAGGTGATAGTATTTTTTTAGAGGTTATAGCTATAACTTTGCTTTCACCATTATGAGTATAAGATTCCACACTAAATTCTGGACCATCCAAAAACTCTTCAATTAATATATCCTTATCTAAAATTTGACCTACACTATTTTTTGTCGTTGAACTAATCTTATTTATTGCATCATTTACCTCAGACTTTTTCCTACAACAAAAAACCATATTACTTCCAGCATCATTTGATGGTTTTACAACAATAGGAAAATCAAGCTTTTTCATAACTTCTTCTGCTTCTTCTATTGAACCTATAACAAAATATTCCACAGCCCCCTTTTTTAATTGTTGAAGTATTTTTCTAGTATTTTTTTTATTTCTACAGTTTATAGCAGCTTCGTATGGTATTCCATATTTTATTTCTAAAGACTCCCTAACTTTTGCAGCTAACGGAACTCTATATTCATTTAATGTAAATACACTCTTAATACAATACTTCTCAGCAACTTCTAATGCCTTATTTATAACTGAGCTATCACAATTTAAATTAACTTCTATTGGTATGTCAGCTTCAAATACCTGTTGTAAATTCAACTCAGTATTAAACACAATAGTCTTGTATCCAAATTCTTTTATAATATCTATTTCATTTCCCTCAAGTAATTTTCCTATAACAAGAATATACTCATCTTTATTTTGCATTATTTTCCCTCCTTGTATAATACTTATTTACACTTCATACATGAACAATTTATTCCACTTATATCTGGTATACTAGCTGACTTTTTAGATTTTATTAGATAATATGAAATTTCTTTATCTAAAAACTCAGCCATCTCAGGATTTTCATCTTCAAATTTCTTATTTTCGCTCCTTATTACATCACTTGACTCTTCTAATTCAATTTTTCTCCTTTTTTTATCAGCACCATAATTAATACATTCAATATCCGTAAAAAAATTATTCTCAAGAACTTCTATATTATGACTTAATGTAATACTTCCTGATTGACATCCACATGCTAGACTATCAGATTCTTTAATATATACTGGCACATCTTTAAATGCAACAAAGTCAGAGTATACTAATATTCCATCAGTTTTTAAAACTCTATTCACTTCATTAATAAGTAAATTCCTGTCTTCTACTAAATTAAACACACATTCACTAAAGACTAAATCAAAAAAATTTGATTTGAATGGTAGCTCATCTGCTTCTGCAACCACGAACGTTACTCTATTTATCAAACTTTTATTTTCTTCTAATTTTTCCTTTGCCCTTTTTATCATACTTTCATTAAAATCTATACCTACAAAACATACATCATCAGGAAGTAGTTTCGCTAAATTTATTAGACTCACTCCCATCCCACATCCAATATCTAAAATACATTTAAAGTTGTTTTCCAATACTATCTCTTTTATTTTCTCAGATGCAGCTGTAGGTGCAAACCTGTCTGTATTAAGATTGTATGGCCCATCCCCATTTCCAACATTTTCATAAAATCTTTTTATTACTTCTTTATTCATATTTCACCTCTTATCAAATTTTTAAAACCTCTATTTCATCTAGAACTTCATCTCGCTCACTCTCTTTATTCACTTTAAAAGGTATTGCAGCAACAACTCCTCCAAGTACTATTGCTATAATATATATAAATACATATTGCATCTGTCCACAAATAATTGCTGGAGCTAATGTCCTGACTGGATTCATAGATGCTCCACTTATTGGCCCAAAGATTAATGCTTCCAACATTATAGTTCCTCCAATTAAAACTCCTACTAAGTTCTGGTTAGCCTTTTTATATACACCAGCCCATAATATTATCGTTACTAATAATACAGTTAAAATAAATTCTAATATAACAGCCTGTATAGTAGATGTTTTAGGGATAGTGAGAGAACTCTTAACAGCTATATTTCCAAATAACAGATTTAATAGTCCACATGCTGCTATTCCTCCAAATATTTGAACAATAAAATAGAGTATTAACTCTTTAAAAGTAAGACAGTTGTTTAAATATTTTGCTATACTTACTGCTGGATTAAAATCTGCTCCTGATACATCTGCTAAGGAGTAAATTAATATCGTAACAATAACTCCAAATACAAGTGCTATCTCACTATTACCTAGCACCTTAGTGGAATACGATATACATATTGCCCCTACTCCAAAAAAAAGCAATATAAATGTCCCAAAAAACTCTGCAAAGTACTTTTTATAATTTTTATTCTCCATAGTATCTTTATACAAATTATCTTTAGTTCCTGGACATATCTCCTTAAATTTACTCATTTTTTAGCTCCCTCTTATATTAAACATTCACTAACAGCATTTAACTTCTTCTATATCTTCAATATTCTTAGATTCAAGCTTCTTTATTCCCTTTGTTATTTTAGGATCTCTTATTGGTCTTATACTACAATCAAATACCTGTGCTTCTTCTTCTGATATTATATAATATGGTTCAATTCCAATAACCTCAGCTCTATATGATTCACTTGTAAGATTTTTGAATGTCTTCTCACATACAGCTGACCTCTTTCCACGAATTAGACGATGTCCATCATCGTCTATAACCTCTTTCCATGGGCCACAATACAAGACAGAATGACCTTTTTCTTTGCAAATTCCTTGTGTCCCCTTTGTAGCCTTAACTACATAAGATCTCAATTCAACTTGTTTAACTATACGTAATGGTAGAGTACTTCTTCTAGTGTATCCTATAGCAAGGTATCCAACCTTTTCTAAATCATTTAACATTTCTGATTCAAGTGGAATATTTTTAATTTGAATATTATTAAATAGATTATTAATATTTTTCTTAATATTTTCATCTGAAAGAACTACATTGATTAAAATTTTGCCCTGCTCCTTCAATAGAGTAAACCCCTGAGCCATTATATTTTTTATTATATTTTTATCATATCTATTGTATAAATTTACAAAAAGAACATCTGCCCATTCATTTCTTATTAAGGGATTATTTTTTGTTACATTCTCAATAATTTTAATAAATTTTAAATATTCCTCAATACTATTAATAGGTTTTTCGTTTATCAATCTTCCAACAAATTCATAATTAAGCTTCATATTTGTTAAATCACAAAGTTTAATAATAGGCTTAATCCTACACTCTTCTGTATACTCAATTAAATTATTAATATAATTTTTATCATCTTCCAAAATTATTACCTCAGCATCATCTCTAACATTATCTAGTAAAGACATTATGCTTCTTGTATTGGCACAGCCTATAACTAATATCTTTTTAGAATCTTTAATTTCATTACTATCAAAGCCATCAAATTCATTAAGATTTCCTGCAACACTTAGCATATCCAAATCCTCATTTTTTTGAATAGCAATATTTATCATATTTTTGTACAATTCCTTATTAACCATAATTTAATTCTCCTCTATTATTAAAAAATGTGCATCTTTCTTTTCTACAATCATCATTGAAACTACTTACCCAACATTTTTTAAAATTAGATTTTCTCTTTGGAAAAATAACACCCAAATATTCCTCCGAAATTTCACATCCAACCTCTAAACTCACTCTAACTGAACTTGTACAGCATCTTGGACCACCTTGAATAGATACGCTCTCTAGAGCTTTTGATGTTACCAAATTAGCTAAACTTCTCTCTTCATTTGACATAGGGGTTGAATTTTTAATTATAGCAAAGGCTACACCAAGTCCAATAGCTGCACCACATGCTCCAAAATACCCACACCATCCACCTGGAATTTGAGTTGCCCTCATAACACCTTCCATAACAGTTTTTTCATCTATTTCATTTGTTAAATTTTTATATGCTACTAAAAAAGCTGCTGTAGTCATTGGATGAGGTGAATTACCACAAACACCACAATCTTTAATTAATTTTTCAGCAACATCTAAAGGATTCTTATCCTGATAAGTAAACATATTATTGAAAATTTTCCCTATTGATTCTTTTGATGCGCAAGTGTTACAAAGATAATGACCATTTTTACACATTATATATGTTTTTTCACGTGCTCCACATTCTGAACACTTAGCAATAACTAGACTTTTATAATGTTCTAATTCACCATTACATGTTAAACATTTTCCTGTAATCATTTTTTCCTCCCTTTACTTTTCCCATTTTACTTTTTATTCCATTAACACCACAATATAGATTGTATCACCAACTGTTGCATATTGCAACTATTTTTTTAAAATTTTACATTATATAATTCATATAAATACTTTCTATAAATTTGTATATTTTTCTCTAATAATTACAACTACATTTTTAAATATTTTATATAAGCTATAAAAATAAAACTTAAATTAATTAAAAATGCATTGAAAACAACAAAAAATATACGTTTGTATAAAAAATATTTTGTATTTCTAAGATACTTTGAAGGATAAAATAGATTTAATTAAGAATTATGGCTACTCATTCCTTCATTGGTTTCATTTTAATAAGTATATTTATTAAAAAACTTCGATAATTCAACTATAAAATATTCTTAAGGAGGAGTATGTATATATGAAATTTAAAACTATACGAATGCGTACTTTAATGTCAGTTTTACCTTTAGTAGTAGCTTCTATGTTTTTGTTAACAAGTATAAGTTATTTAAGTGCTAAAAGCTTATTAAATAAAGAACTTGATACAAAAATGAATACTCAACTTGGACAAGTTATTGAAAGTGTTGAAAGGAATTTAGATAAACATGCTGCTATCCCTATGGATTTAGCAAAAGTTGCTGAATCTTATGGTACATCTATTACTAAAGATAATTATTCAATAATGTTAAAAAATGTAATAACTAATAATACTGATACTCTTGGTGCCGGTATATGGTATGAACCATATAAATATAATAAAGACATTAAATTTTTTGGTCCTTATGCTTATAAAGATGGTGATAAGGTAGTATACACTGATGATTATGCTACTGAAAATTATAATTATCCTAACCAAGATTGGTATAAAGGAGCTTCAAATACAACTAACAAAATAGTTTGGAGTAATCCTTACTACGATGATACTACAAAAACAACAATGGTTACTGCAACCTCTCCATTTTATGATGCAAACCATAAGTTATTAGGTACTGCTACAGGAGATATTAATATTACAAACATTCAAAAAATGGTTGGAGATGTTAAGATAGGTACTACTGGTAAAGCTATCCTCATTGATAATAGCGGTCTATTTATGGCTGGTGTTCCTACTGATAAAATAATGAAAGCTAAAGTTTCTGAAGATACCACTATAGGTCTTAAAACTCTAGCTACTGATTTATTAAGTGGAAAATCTGGTAATAGCACATATACGTCTTCTAATGGTAAAAATATAGTTTACTATACTACAATACCATCTACAAAATGGGTTGTAGCACTTACAATACCTGAAGCAGAGCTTTATGCTCCACTTAACTCATTATTAGTTAAATTATCTATTATAACAATTATATCAATACTTATTTCTATAGTTGTAGTTGTATTATTTAGCATATATATTTCAAAAAATCTTAAAAATGCTAATGTTATTTCTCAAAGCATAGCTGAAGGTGATTTTTCTAAAAATATAGAAGTAACTTCAGAAGATGAAATAGGAATGATGTATACCAATTTAAACACTATGTCTTCTAAACTTAAAGATGTTTTAATTAAAGTTTCTCAAAATCTTGAAAACGTAGTTGCTACCTCTGAAGAATTAACAGCTAGTGCTGATCAAACTCAGATGGCTTCTGAAAAAATAGCTCTTTCAATGCAAGATATAGCTGAAGGATCTGATGTACAATTAAATTCTTCTGAAGATGCAGTTAAAATAGTTGAAGATATAAGCTTAAAAATACATCATATTTCTGATAATGTACAAGATGTTTCTAAAACTTCTATACATGCATTAGAAACTGCTGAAAAAGGTGAACAAGTTATAGGTAAAGTTAAATCTCAAATGGCAACTATAAATAAAAATGTAGTTTTATCTTCCAGAATAGTTAATGAATTAGGTGGAAAGTCTAACTCAATTGGTGAAATTGTTTCACTTATAACCAATATAGCTACTCAAACTGATCTATTAGCTTTAAATGCTGCTATAGAAGCTGCTAGAGCTGGTGAACAAGGTAAAGGTTTTGCTGTTGTTGCTGATGAAGTCAGAAAACTTGCAGAGCAATCTGGAGATGCAGCTGAACAAATAGGTAGTTTAATTGTTGAAATACAAAATGAAATATCAAATGCTATTAATATTATGAATGAAGGAACAACCTCTGTTAAAGATGGTATATTAATTGTTAATGATGCTAAAAATTCATTTGATGATATCAATAATGCTATAAACGAAGTTTCTGGCAAGGCAAATAATGTTACCATAGTAATATCTGAAATCTATACTGCAACAAAAGAAATGTCAGAAGCAATAGAAAAAATATCTAAAATATCGCAAGATAGTACTGGAAATACTCAAACAGTTGCAGCAGCTGCTGAAGAACAATCTGCTTTGATGAAGGAAGTTGCTAATGCAGCTGAAAGCTTAACTAATATGGCTATAGATCTTCAAAACAATATAAACTTTTTCAAATTTTAATAATAAAAGTTCTTATAACTATTAAGTTGTAAGAACTTTTACTATTTATATTTCAATCTTTTATTTATATATAACTCTATTTCCAATCTTACCTGGAATACAAAATACTTTTTTTCTAAATTTCTTATATATATCATATAATATTCCATAAATCGACTTAATATTATCTATAATTCTTCGATATTTAAAGTACATGTAAATTTTTCTAAAGGAGGATTATATAACTATGAAATTTAAAACTATACGAATGCGTACATTGATGTCAGTTCTACCAGTAGTAATAGCTTCTATGTTTTTCTTAACAATAATAAGTTATCTAAGTGCTAAAAGCATACTAAATAAAGAACTTGATGCAAAAATGAATTCCCAATTAGGTCAAGTTGTTGAAAATATACAAAAAAATTTAGACAAACATGCTGCTATACCTATGGATTTAGCAAGAATTACTGAAAATACTGGAGCTAACCTTACTAAAGATAACTATGCTGCAATCTTAAAAAATATAATAACTAACAACAACGATACTCTTGGTGCTGGTATATGGTATGAACCTTATGAATACGATAACAACACTAAGTTTTTCTCTAATTATGCTTATAAGAATAATGATAAGGTAGTTTATACTGATGAATATTCTTCTGAATCTTATAACTACCCAAATCAGGCTTGGTATAAAGCAGCAGTAAATACAACTAATAAAATAGTTTGGAGTAATCCTTACTATGATAGTACCTCTAAATTAACAATGGTTACTGCTACAGCTCCATTCTATGACCAAAATAAAAAATTATTAGGTACTACCACTGGTGATATTAATATATCAAATATACAAAAGATGGTCGATTCTGTAAAGATAGGCAATACAGGTAAAGCTGTACTTATTGATAATACTGGCTTATTCATGGCTGGAGTTCCTAATGAGAAAATAATGAAAGCTAAAGTTTCAGAAGATACAACTATAGGTTTTAAATCAATAGCTAGTGATCTATTAAGTGGAAAATCCGGTAACACTACATATACATCATCTAATGGTAATAATATAATTTACTATGATACGATTCCTTCCACTAATTGGGTTGTTGCACTCACAATACCACAATCAGAACTTTATGCTCCACTTAATTCATTGTTAATAAAATCATCTATTATAACCATTATTTCAATACTCATTGCTATAGCTGTAGTTCTATTGTTTAGTATACATATTTCAAATAAACTTAAACAAGCTAATCTTATTTCTGAAAGTATTGCTAAAGGCGATTTATCAAAAAATATAGACGTAACTACAGAAGATGAAATAGGACTTATGTATACAAACTTAAATTCTATGTCTGATAATCTTAAAGATGTTTTAATTAATATATCTCAAAACCTTGAAAATGTTGTTGCTACTTCAGAAGAGCTAACAGCTAGTGCTGAACAAACTCAAATGGCCTCTGAAAAAATAGCAATTTCAATGCAAGAATTAGCTGAAGGTTCAGATACACAATTAAATTCCTCTGAAAATGCTGTTAAAATTGTTGAAGATATTGGTTCTAAAATGCACAATATTTCAAATAATGTTCAAGAAGTTTCTAAAACCTCTCTTCATTCATTAGAAACTGCTGAAAAAGGTGAAGCCGTAATAATTAAAGTTAAATCTCAAATGGCAACTATTAACCAAAATGTGGCTTTATCCTCTAAAATAGTTCATGCTTTAGGTGGAAAGTCAAACTCTATTGGTGAAATTGTCTCACTTATAACTGATATTTCTGATCAAACTAATTTATTGGCCTTAAATGCAGCCATTGAAGCCGCTAGAGCTGGCGAACAAGGTAAAGGATTTGCTGTAGTTGCCGATGAAGTAAGAACACTTGCTGAACAATCTAAAAATGCAGCAGAACAAATAGCTAAATTAATTTTAGAAGTTCAAACCGAAATCTCAAACGCTATTAATATCATGGATGAAGGAACAGCTTCCGTTAAGACTGGATTAGTTATTGTTGATGAAGCAAAGAACTCTTTTGATGATATTAATAATGCTGTAAATTTAGTTTCTGACAAGGCAAATAATGTTACTAAGGTTATAGATGAAATATACAAAGCAACAAAAGAAATGTCTATATCTATAGAACAAATTTCTAAAATATCTCAAGACACTACCGGAAATACTCAAACAGTTGCAGCTGCTACTGAAGAACAAACAGCATTGATGAAAGAAGTTGCTAATGCATGTGAAAACCTAACTAAAATGGCTACAACTGTTCAAAATAATATATCATTTTTTAAATTTTAATACTTAAAAAGAAGTTCTTACAAAAATTAAATTGTAAGGACTTCTTTTATTTTAAAAATATATCTTATTAATTATAATTTAGAAGTAAATCTATATTACCCAAATCAGGAATCATTATTTTTAAGTAAAACTCCAACTCACTATCGTTCATAGTAATAAGTTTAATTGATTAAATCAACTATTTAGACTCTCATCTAACTTATAAGTTTTTTAACTATAACTCCTTTTATTGCATCATAACTTATACTATTAGGAAGTTTTTCTTTTATTGGCTTTAGTTTATTATAACCAATTTCATCTATTACATCTAAAATCCGACTCTCCTCTTCACTATCAAAAATATTATCAAAATCTACTGCAAAATCTATATTATTTCCCTCGGAAATATATTGTTCTATATGAGAAAATATAGTTGTTAAAGCTAATTCCCTACCTTGAGCCACTTTTTTAATACTCTTTAACTCTCTTAGCATATCTACAGTCTCTACATAGGATTTCTTTTTCTCTTGTAACTTCTTAACTTCCTTTTTGAAGCTTCTTTTTACTTCTATATTATTTTCTTCTACATAAGTATTTATTAGTTCTAAAAATTGCTTACCATATTTTTGATACTTAAGGGCGCCTACACCAGATATATCCAAAAAGTCTTCCTTAATTAAAGGATATTTTGTACTCATTTCTTTTAAACTATTATCACCAAATACAAGATATGGTGGAATTTTTTCAGTAGCAGCAATTTCTCTTCTTAAAGCTTTTAACATATCAAATAATCCATTTTCCTCAAAGCTTGCCTTAACCTCTTTAATCTCTTTAAATAAAATCTTTTCTTCTCCTTTGAGAACTGCTACTGATCTATTATTAAGCTTTAAAACTGGAAATTCTCCACCGTAATCTATAACACCATGTGATATTAAAGTGTTTATAAATTCTTTAAGTCCATCCTTTGAGTACTCCTTCATAATACCATAAGTAGAAAGCTTATCTAGTCCACATTCTAAAAGTTTCTTGTTTTGTGAACCTCTTAAGGTATCAACTACAACACCTACCCCATATCCTCTCTGCATCTTATATATGCAAGATAAAACCTTTTGGGCATCTATAGTTTTATCTACAAGTTCACCCTCTGAGTTACAGTTGCTACAATTATTACAATCTTCATTTAATTCTTCACCAAAGTAATTTAATATATATCTCCTATAACAATCATTTGAATAAACTAAATCAGTCATTGTTTGAAGCTTAGAAAGTTCATTTAACTTTCTATCAGGATTAACAGTTCCTGTTTCTACAATATATCTTTGAGTTTGTACATCCCCCGGAGAAAATAAAAGTATACATTCACTCTTTTCACCATCTCTACCAGCCCTACCTATTTCTTGATAATATCCTTCTATATTTTTAGGCATGTTATAATGAATTACATACCTTATATTAGGTTTATCTATCCCCATACCAAAAGCATTAGTTGCAACCATTACATTTTCTTTATCATAAACAAAATCTTCTTGATTTATTTTTCTTTCTTCATCTGAAAGCCCTGCATGATATCTAGTGGCATTTATATGATTTTCTTGTAACATTTCACAGACTGCATCTACCTCTTTTCTAGTAGCCGCATATATTATTCCACTTACATCCTTATTTTTATTAACATAATCTAGTAAATATCTTTTCTTATTTACTCCTTTTTCAATAATTATACTTAAATTACTTCTATCAAAACCTGAAATAAAAATCTTAGGATCTTTAAGTCTTAAAAGTTTTATTATATCTTCTCTTACTTCTTTAGTTGCAGTAGCTGTAAATGCTGTAACTATTGGTCTATTATTTAAGAGGGTTATAAAATTACTTATATATTTATAACTACTTCTAAAATCATGTCCCCATTGAGATATACAGTGTGCTTCATCTATTGCCACCTGAGCTACTTCTAAACTTCCTATTTCAGCTATAAATTCTTGAGATTCTAATCTTTCTGGAGCTACATACAAAAGCTTTATCTCATTATTTTTAAGTTTATAATAAACTTCTTGAATTTCTACATTACTTAAAGATGAATTTACATAAGCTGCTCCTATACCTAAACTATTAAGGGCATCTACTTGATCCTTCATAAGAGATATGAGTGGAGATATAACTATTGTTATACCTTCTAAAATAATAGCTGGTATTTGGTAACACAAAGATTTCCCACCACCAGTTGGCATTATAATAGCAACATCTTTTTTATTTAAAATTTCATTTATTATGTCTTCTTGATTATTTCTAAAAGTCTTATATCCAAAGTATCTATACAAGACTTCTTGTGCCTGACTCATATTTTCACATCCTCTGATTTTTAAACTATACATATTATTTTAACATATATATAATATGTTGTCCTACCTTATTAATTATTGACAATAAACTTACAAGTAATCATTTTCTATGTAAAAAATTCATCTTTTAGAAAGAAAAAAAGTTTTAGAAAGAAGTACTTTCTAAAACCTTTTATTTAAATTTATACCAATCTCCATAATGCAGCTACTGATGCTGGGTCCCAACCTGGTAATGATTGATGAGGTTGTATACATTCATAAGTTTTTCCTGAATAAGAAACCTTATCTCCAACCTTATAATTTACATATTCAGCCCAAGGTGTAACTGCTGGTTTATCTGAAACAGTTACTGTAACTTTATTTGAAACAACTGATTTATTTGCTGCATCGTAAAGTGTCACTGTGTAGTCATAACTACCTGGTGCTTTGTTAGTTATTGATTTTGTTAAACTTACATCTGAAGAGTTATTAAGTGTTAAATTTCCTTTTTCTATTTCTGTTATTCCTTCGAATAATTTATATGAAACTGCGCTATTATTAGCTGGTACCATCCATGATAAATTATAGTTTCCACCATTTACATTATCTACTTTTAATGTAGCTGCCTTTAAAGTAGGTGTTACTGGTATTGTATCTTTAACTACTACTGTAACTTTATTTGAAATTAATTTATTTTGTCCATCTGAAACTTCTACAGTATAATTATAAGTTCCTGGATTTTTATTTGAGATATTCTTAATTATTGTAAAATCAGAAGTGCTATTAGCCTGTAATGTACCTGTAGCTACTGCTGAACTTTCTTCATATATAGTATATGAGGAAGCTGTATTATTCCTTGGAACTACTGCTGTTAAACTAAAATTTCCATTATCTACATTGCTAGCTGTTAAACTTGCTGCCTTTAAGGTATTTACTGGTGGTTTTACTCCATTCGCAAAATAATCGCTATATGAATTTGAAAATTCAAAGTTATTTTTAGCATCCCAATTTATTGACCATGTCATAAGACCTCTAAATCCAGGATATCCACCTTCCTTTGAAAGCTTATACTTTCCTCCATAAGGAATTCCCTTAGTTATATAATCTAAAGCTTTTTTCATTTCTGTTGGATTTATATATCCACCACCTGCTGCTCCTGTAGAAGCTGGAATTCCTATCATAACTTGATCTTCTCTTAATGCTGGGAACATATTGCTTGTGTTTCCACCTATTGGAAAACCATTTAAAAGCATGTCTGCCATAGCTACTTCAAAATCAGCTGTTCCTTGATTATAAGTAACTCCATCTAGTCCCATATTTCCACCTGCATTATAATGTTGAACATGAATATAAGTTAATTTATCTCTAACACCATAAATTATTGGAAGATATGCTCCCCATATGTTTCCATAAGAATTAATTCCACCTTGAACATAAGCGATTTCTGGTGCCATACTAACTATAAAGTTTGGACCATAGCTATCTGCTAGTGTTCTTATAGCACTTATAAGATTTACTATTTGTGGAGTTTTAGGATTTTTGAAATCGTTGTCATTACCTTCAAGTGATATTCCTGATTCTAAATCTATGTCTATACCATCAAAACCATATTTATCAATAAGTGTTTTTAAAGAATTTACAAATTTGTCTCTTGATTGTGCATCTGGTACTAGTACAACACCATTTTGTCCCCCTATAGAAAGATTAACCTTTTTTCCTTGTGATTTTAAATAAGCAATATCAGCTTTAAATCCTTCTTCTGTCCCATAGCAAGGTGTAAACTCAACTGTTGCTCTATCACCTCCTGTTTCACCAAAAGATACATTAATAACATCCCATTTTGGTGATACATCTCTTAATTTTATTATGCCTGTCCCATTATCAAAGTTGTGCCAATATCCTACTAATAATTTTTGTCCTAAGTTTGTCCCAGCTTTTGCTACCGTCGCTGGAATCAAGGTAAAGATTAGTATTAATGTTGTAAAAATTGAGGCTAAGGTCTTAAATTTTTTTGACATATTTACATCTCCTTTTATATTTTTTATTTGGGTATGTACTCCTAACCTACTTATAAATTTTTACATTTAATTATGTTATTACTTATATAATATTTCATCTTGTAAACATTAACAATACATATTTTAAGATATATGTATTTTTTTATATTTTATTACTTTTTTATCCTTAGTTTTAACAACTTTCCTAAAAACCTATGTAAAATATTTCAATTTAATAAACTCTTACCTTATTTTCTTTTTAAACATTATTTCTGCAGATTACTAAAACTTTACTAAAAGAATCTTTAGCGTTTTCTTGCACTGTGCGAAAAATATAGGCCAAAGAAATTAAAACTATTGCATTATCTATACCATTAAGGTTTCTTTCATAACGATAAGTCCAGTATTTAGATAGGATGGAGAAACCAAAATCTAAATACTTATTTCATATTTCTGGTATTTATGTAATAATAATGATGATAATATCATTAAAAAGAAGGAGTGAGGAATATGTCAAACAAAAAAAGTAGTAAAGATTCAAATTTATCAAATTATGGTTATGACATGGTTGTAGCTACTACTCAAGATTCAATAAATGCTACATTAAAACAATATCTTTACAAAATGGAGTCTACAGAATATGTTGTAGCTTATTCTATAACTTATGATGAAAAGGGACATTCGTTAATAAAGGAAATTAGTTACCATGAATTAGTTGAGAAAATTGGCATTGATTTATTTAAAATTTCTGAAGATAATAAAACTCAAAAAGAAATTGATGCTATTAATAAAGCTTATGATGACTTTGATTTTTATATGGCAATTAAAGGTTCTATAGGAATAGATAAGTTAACTAATGGATTTCCTGATATTATAGAATTATTAGAAAGTGATATTTCAAGTACGGCAAATGTATCATATAAAGCCTATTTTAATAATTTAGAATTTGTATATTTAAAAGAGCATAAAAGTAATGTCTATTTTAATAATTTAAAGCAGCCAAAAGATAATCCTTGGATTTTTAAATTTAATGTAAAATTAGATTTACAGGATGAGGATTTTAAAAATCTACCTATAGATATACAAAAGCAAATTAAAAATCTTGATCCAGAAACAATGTTCAGTGTTAAACAACTTTATTTAGATTTAAACTCCGCAAAACTTCAATCATGTCCTACTATTGAAGGCGTGTCGGAAGGAACTGAAGAGTATGACTTAATTAATAGATTCTTTGTTAAAATATATTGGAAGGGATTAAAGGATAGTGATAAGGGTGATGTGATATTTGGATATGCACTTGCACCACTTAAGAAAGGGACAAGTTATAATAATAATTCTAATTATGACCCTAACTATATTATAGTTCCAACAAATTTTACTTTCTATGTCTCTACCTATTCAGATCCTAAAACCGGTAAAAAAAATCCTGGCTTAAATACTTTGAATTATGTAGTAATGTGTGATGGACATTTAATTCCTAAATTAAAGCCATTTACTTGGAATTGGCTTGAATCAAATGAACAGTCAAATAAACATGGAAGTATATCTATCAATAGGAATGATTTTGCTAGTAAAATGGCTAATCAGCTTATGAATTCTTTAAAATTATTATTACTACAGCCTAAAGTAGCAGTTAAGAAAAATGGTTCTGATTTTCATTTAGAAATTTATTTAGAACCTTGTGAAGATAAAGTTGAACCTATAGTAGTAACTGAAAGTGGGTCTAAAGTATTAACCTATAAATTTAGCCGTAAAGATTCAGATGATGATAAATATGGATTACTAAGAAAAGCTAGTGCTTCGTTAGAGTATATTTTAGATTATTCTGTGGAATTTATTAATAATAAAATAATAATTACAACTAAAATTGAAACACCATTAAAAGTTGATCCAGGAGCTATTACTAAAACTGCAAAAGGAGAAATTGCATCTTATGTTTTAACAGATATTTATACTTTATTTGTTGATGTTAATGGAGGATTAGATTTTAAGTATAAGCATGATTCTGTATATCATCAGGATGACTTTGATGCTGGCATTTGGACAAACATGTGTTTTAAAAATTTCAATGAATTTATTGATAAATATAGATATAGATTAAAAAAAGCAATAGATGATTATTGTTTTAAATATAACAAGTCAATGGGCAAAAATTTAAATAAGTCTTTAAACTGGGTGTTTCCTGGAAATTCAAGCTTTATATTTAGTAATGTATCTTTTTCAAATTACCAAGATTTAATAGTTAACATTACTTATGCGCAAGAAAATTAATGGAGGTTAGAAATATGAAGTATGTACTAGAGCAGTCAAATGAATTCATAGATAGTTACAAATATTTACAACTTGCAACTGCCGAAAAGAAAATGGAGGCTTTATGTGATAATAATTATAATAGACTTTTTTCTATAGGTGATGATGGAAAATTTTACCTAACATATGAAAAGTCTGATAACGATACTGGATGGGAAAAAGTAAACTTAAATGAATTTATTGAAAAAAGTAATCCTCACAAAACTATATCTACAAAAACCTTTGCAATAGCTCAAGATTCACAAAATGAAAAATTCTATTTATCTGTAGTAGTTACAATAGATAATGTGGATCGTTTATATGTATCTAAAGAAGAAATTATATATGCTCCTAAATGGATTGAAGTTCCTTTTGATGATTCTTCTATTACAAGTAATATAGCAATTAATGAATTATATATGTCTACATTAAATTCAAAAAGATATATAATAGCAGACATTACTACTAATGATGCTTCAAAAATACTAAAACGTTATTTCATAAATATAGATTCTACAGACGACTCAAATAAATGGATTTCACATTCACTTCCGGGAGATTTTCAACATATTTATACAAGTAGCATGGGAAGGTCATATAAAGAAGCGGTAGATGGAATTTATACAATTGGATCAATAGGTGGGGTTAAGCAGTTAATATATACACCATCATATAATTATTTTAATCCTAATTTAGCTCCAAACTCTATAAGATTAGCACTAGATAATAATGTTAACTTTATATCAGCTATAAGAGAAGAAAGTACAGGGTATACGCATCTTTTTTCTTGTGGAGGTAATGCACTTTATATTTATCCTTATAAAGAGCAAAAGGGCAATGCAAAGGCTTATAAAATTTTAGAAGATGAAAATTTAAATAATATTAAAAATTTATATAGTTATGAAATAGATGGCAAGAAAATGGTATGGATATTAAATCAAAATGGTGATTTATTTTATTGTTTTTCAACTGCTAATGATTCAGCTTTAACTGATGCAGATAATTGGAGTAGTCTAGTGCCAATATTAACAAATATTAAATATGCTTATGCTTACCCTAATATAAAAAATGGTGTTAGTAATTATTTTGCATATGGATATGATTCAATAATAAATGTTGGTAAAGAATCTGCGATTACATCTCTTTGGACAAATCAAAAAATAAACCTAACATCACTTAATGGACCATCTACAAAATTTCCATCTTACTGTACAAGAATAGAGGTTAAAAATGAAAATAAAGTTCCTGTAGCAAAGAAAAAAGTTATATTAACAGCAACAGATTATTGTAATGTTTATATAAACAATAGATATTATTCCTTTAAGGATGATCCTATAAGTGTTTTTACAGACGAAAGAGGATTAGTAAAAATAGTGCAACAAGCTGACTCTACAGTTTCTGCTAACTTTAATGTAACAATAAATGATAGAGATAACCATTCAATATCTATTGATATAAATCCACAAAATAAGCAACTAGATAAGCTTACATCCTTGAATACCGTGGATAAACTTAAAGGTGCTAAAAATGGTATTGGGGAAATTCTTGTTCCTGATGGGGTAAAAGATAAAAATATTGAAGCTGTAGCAAATTCAATGGATATATTCAAGGATATGGCAACGTCCTTACCTCAAGATGGAACAGTTATGAAAGAAGGTTTATTAAAGGGTGTAAATTATCTTGGAACTTCTCATAAAGGTATATTTGTTATAAGGGTTAATGGAGATAAAGTAAGAAGTTTTTCTGGAGATGAAGCATTAATAAATTTACCTCCTAAGTATTTAAACCTAATGACTGCTAAGGGCGGAGTTGTAGATGATATTATTTATAATTGTGGTGAGGTATTGAACTTTATAAAGAATATACCTAAAAAGGTTTTTGATATAGTAATTCATTTTGTAAATGATACATGGAACTTTATTCTTACAATAGGAGATAAGATTTATTCATTTGCTGTAAAGTGTATAAATGAAGTAGTTGCTTGTGTTCAAGCAGTATATAATTTAATTAAGGTTACAATTAAAAAGATTTTTGATTATATAAAATTCTTATTTGCTTGGGAAGATATTTCTAGAGTAAAGGATGTTATGAAGAAGACAGTCTTTTTAAGTGTTAAGTATTTAAATGACAATTTAAAGACTATTAATATAGAAGTAAATGATGCTATAGAAAAAATGGTTGATAAGATTTCTCAGATGGCAGATTTAGATGTGGATACTGAATTAAGTAAGAAGAAAATTACTGACATGCAAAATGCATATATTCCAAAGGAAAATACCAATGTAACAGATATGTATTTAACTGATTATTTTATAGAGAATTATTCAAGTTCAGAATTAGAAGAAAATTTAAAGTCTACATTATCAATGGATGATGACTTAAAAAAAGCATTTTCTATACTTTGTGATGCAGCTTTAAAAGAAAAATCAGTTATAACAGAGTTGATTAATGATTTAAATGATAATTTGTTTAAAGATAGTAAATTCCTCGAGTATGACTTTTTAACAATTTTGAAAAAGCTAGTTGCAATTATTGCTAAGTCTACACTTTCTTCTTGCGGGAATGTTTTAACAGCAGCCACTGATTTTTTTGAGTTATTAAGTACTAGAGGTCTTGAAATAATGGCTAAACCAATTGTAATACCAGTTTTATCAGATATTCTGACTGATATTTTTGGGATAAAACCTTTTTCAACGTTAGATATTATATGTTTATTACCATCAATAGGAACGACGTTTATTTATAAATTAGCAACTAATGAATCTCCATTTGATGATGAATCATATGATATCTTTATGTCTATTGAAAGTTTTGATGATTTGAAGAAGGTTAAGCAGTTAAATACTAGTGCTTCAGATTCAACAACTGAAATAAATAAAATATTATACTGCGTGTATCATATTTTTGCTGGATGTATAGGAACAATAGAGACGGCGTGTCAAGGAGTAGAGTTATTAGCTAAGGAGGGAATAATAGAGCCAATAAAAAATAAATTTTTTATTGGCATAACTTTAATTTTAAATATTTTAGATGTAGTAATAATGGGAGTTGGTTTAAAAATTTTCTGCCCTATAAAAGATGAAGGCGTTGCATATAGTGTAACTTTAGCAATTAGTATAATTTTGGTTGTTGTTAAATCAGCTATTGATTTTGGAGATATAACCTTTAAATTCAAGAAATTTGGAGATAATAAAGTTTTAAAAGAAATTTATAATGTTATAAAAGCGATTGCTACGCTTATAGAAGGAATGTGTCAAATAGGTCTAATCATCTATTATTTAATAAAAAGGGTTGGAAAAGAAATAAATGATGATTCAGCAGGTTTATTAATTTCTAATTGTTGTAGTATAATACTTTGTGATATCAAAACAATAATGGATATTTCTTATGATTATGCTAAAGACGTATATTTGAAAGGTGGAATTGAAGCCATTAGAGTTATTTGTGCAGTTGGATATTCATCAGTTCAAATAGCATTAGGAATTAATGGAGCTCACGTCATAGATGTTGAATCTAAATCTAGAAAATTTCCTAAGTTTGTTAATTTAATACCTGATTTTTCTTTGTAATAAATTTAAAAGGAGCTAGATGACCTTTGGGTTTTATCTAGCTTCTTTGTTTATCTTATTTATAAATTTACTATACAATTTTTGCATATGAGGTTCATTTTTTGTATATTCCATTACTTTACCTATTTCAATCCATTTAACTCCACTATTCTCATCTTCTTTTATTCTTGTTTTTTCATTTTCATCTGCTTCAAATAAATAAGCAATAGATAAATGTAAATGAGGAGCTACATATTCACCTCTTCTATAATGAGCTTTTACATTTAATATATCTATTGAGAAAATATCATTACTTAATATCCTTATATTTTCAATACCAGTTTCCTCTCTAGTTTCCTTTAAAGCTACCTTTAATAAATCATTATCTCCATCGGCATGACCACCTACCCATGACCATGAATTATATATATTATGATGAACCATAAGTACTTTATCTTTACTCTTATTTATAATCCAAGCTGAACTTGTTATGTGTATAAGTTCATTTTTTCTCTCAAAAATGTCATTAAAATTCTTTATATATTTTATACTTAAAGCCTTTTCTTTTTCCTCCTCCTTATTATAAGGTTTATAGCTTTCTATAGCTTTTAAACAACCCATACTTTTTATCACCTCTTCTTATAATATTCCTATAAAGCTTATTATAACAAAAACCTAGAAGTCAAAAAACCTCTAGGCTTATAATTTTTCTATTTGTTTAAGTTTATTCTTATTCTTTCATCCTTATATTCTGTTCTTACTTCATCATATCGTTTATCTACATCTCTATAATAAAGTTTTATCTGTGAGTTAGCATCAAAACTTCCCTTTGAGTATTTTAGCTCACAAACATCCCCATTTCTATAAGCTTTTATTTGTTCATCCTCTGGATATAGAACTGTTCCCCTTCTACCTTCTCTATCTTCATTAGCTATTAATATTGATTGACCTAAAGTTAATGCATCTTCTTTTCCTTCTTGTATCTTAAGCTTTACATAAACATACTCTTTATCTTGTCTAAAATTATAAATAGTTATCTTTCCATACTTTCCATCATAAATAGGTTTATCACCTTTTAAATATTCTTCTTTTATAGGTATAGGTATATTTTTTTCTAATTCATCAGGATTTTCTACTTTTACTGGTACTATATCTAAATACTTAGTCTTATCTTTTAAACTGTTTAATGCAAAACCTATAAATCTTCTATCATAATCCGGCTTATATCCATTTGAATATCCCATTCCATAAGAATCATTTTTAATTAAATTTCCCTTATCATCATATATATTGAAATCATATCTTAAACCATAAGGTCTGCTTTCATTAGGCTTTACATCACCTTCTATTACAACATTCATAGGAGAATACATCAACTTTTTAAGTCTAATATTTCCTATTGTGGTATTCCTTTCATCACTTAGTGTCTTTTCAAAGCTTTCCTTAAAAAAGTCCTTTGGATCAAAAGTACCTTTTACTATCCACTGCCCCTTAAGTCCAGACATCTCACTTATATTCCAACTAAAATCGAATTTTTTGCTTAAATCATCAATAGACAAAAAATGATATGGTATAACAGTTACAACATAATAAATATTTTTATCCTTAATATAATTTTTCCTTGTAAATGTATCTACTTTATATTCCTTGTTATTTACAGTAATTTTTGAATCCCATACTTGAGGCAATCTGTCTTTTCCACCATAGCCAAGCTGTTCTTTACTTAAAGTATCCATATCACCTTCAACAGTATATGTAAATACTAATCCTTGCCCATCTAAAACTAACTTATCCATCTCTAACTTCAATCCATTACTTTCAGTTATCTGCTTTATTTCTTGTGAAAACTCGTCTAACTTCTCGTAATAAACCTTATCATCTGTGTTTTTAGCTAAATATTGAAATATACCTCCAACTACAGGTACTGCTTTTGCAACTGTTGGGAACATAAAGCCTAATGAAGTAATAGTGACAAATGAAATTCCTGCTGCTATAACTATCTTTTTACCATATTTGTTGACTTTTGATTTTTTAGGTAATGATTTAAGTGTCTTCTCTAATTCTAAATCAGCTCTCACTGATATCCTTTCCTTACCCAGTTCACCCTTAATCTCTTTTTTTATAAGCTCATCTATTAAAATATCATCTTGTTTACTAAGAAAATCCTTATTCATAAATATACCCCTCCTTTAAAACACTATATAATCTTTTTCTAGCCCTAGATAAATTTGTTTTCACCGTATTTTCTGGTATATTCAAAATACTACTTATGTCTTTAACTGAAAGGTCTTCATAATAATATAAATTAATGATTGTTTGCATATCTTTATTTAATGTATTTATAGCATTCTTTAAATCCATATTTTCATATTTATCCACTATACTTATAGTACATAGTTCTTCCTTATCAACTATAATTTCCTTATTTTTCTTTCTGTAAACTTCATTGCATTCATTAATTAAAATTCTAAATAGCCAAGTCTTGAAAAACTCTTTTTGTCTTAACTTATTTATTCCCTTATAAGCTTTTAAAGTAGCCTCTTGCATAGCCTCTATAATATCATCTTCATTAGAAAGTATAGTTTTTGCTATTCTATACATTGAATCCTTATTAGTTCTTATAAGCTCTTCAAAAGCTTCTTTATCACCATTTATGGCTTTTGCCACATCTAAGTTCACTATATACCCTCCATTATTTATAAAATTAAGTTCCATAACTTTTCCTCCATCCTCTTTATACTAGTTAGATGGAAAAGTCTATCTTTAGGTTTCATATTATCATAAAAAATTTAAACTTTATAATTTTTTAACTACTCATAAACTCAAAATTATCAAAAGTAAAAGAAAGCCCTAAGACAAATCCTAGGGCTTTCTTTTAAACTTTAAACTTTTGTACTATTTCACTTAACTTTTTAGCCATTTCAGACTGCGTTTGTGCTGAAATTGAAACTTGTTCCATACCTATTGTAGCTTCACTCACTCCAGCCTTTATAACTTCAGAACTCTCACTAGATTTTTGCGTTTGAATTGCCATTTCCTGAACTGCCATACTAACCTGTTCTACTGTTGCAGCTATTTCTTCTGACATACTTGCTATATGCTGAGACATATTTGCAACAAATTCTGCATCATTATAATATTCATTACCTGTTTTAATAAATTCACTAAATTGGTTTTTAATATCTATATTTATAAATTCTAATACTTGATTGCTATTTTCCTTTAGTTCTAAAAATGCATCACTAACTTCTCTTATTGTTTCTTGAATTCTAATTACAGCTTGAGAAGATTCTTCTGCAAGTTTTCTAACTTCATCTGCAACCACTGAAAATCCTTTACCTTGTTCTCCAGCTCTTGCTGCTTCTATAGCTGCATTAAGTGCAAGAAGGTTTGTTTGAGTTGATATTTCTTGTATAGTGTCTGCCATTACTCTTATATCATCTACAACTTCTGCCTTTTTAAGTGCAGCTAAGATTTTCTCTTTTTTCTCTTCTGCTATCTTATCTGTATTTTTAGCTACTATTCCGCTATTCTCTTTAACTTCATTGGCATTATTTTTTATATGCTCTGATTTATTGCTACCTTCTGCTGCTTGTCTTGAAAGTGCTTGAATATTAGTATCCACCTCTTGTGATGATGCTGAAACTTCTTCTGCACCTGCACTAGCATCTTGCATATCAGCAGCTATCTCCTCTACTTCTTTATTAATTTCCTCAAACTTAGTTGTCATTTCTTCTACTGTTGCAGACAATTCTTCGCTTCCTGAACTTAAATCTTGAACTGAATTTGATACTTCCTTAATAAGCTCTACTATTTGTTTTTGTGCAGCATTAAGTGCAACTCCTGTATGACCAAACTCATCTGTTCTTGTTATTTCAATATATTCTGTAAAATTATTGTTTTGTAACCTTTCTGCAAAACATTTTATTTTATTAAGAGGAACAATAATGCTTCTACTAATAATTCTTGTTACTATAATTCCAACAATTATAGCTATACCTAAGATAACTGTAAACTCCATTCTAACTTTTTCATATTCTAAATTATTTTCATTATTAACTTTTTCTGCTTCCTTTTTTGCATAGTCTGTTAAATCTTGTAGGTTTTTTTGAAACTCATTCTCCAAATTTTCTATTTTTCTAAATTCTTCTATAGCCTCTTTTTGTTTTTCATCTAAAGCAAGTTTTATAACATTATCCCTAAGTACTCTATAACTTTCAAGATTCTTTTCAAGTACTTGCAAAGAATCAACTTCAGACTTATCTAACGGTGTTTGCTTATATGCAGTTATATCATCACTAAATTGCTGTATTCTTTTATCAATATCCTCTTTTTTGCCCCTTTGTTTATCTTTATCATCTACATTAAGTATTATATAATAAATGTCTGCTTCAACAGCTCTCGCTTGAGCTTTACTATCATTTAAATATTCTATTGCAAGAAGCTTATCCTTATACATTGAATTAACTTTACTATTCGCTCTAGAAATATTTATATATCCTAGTACAGCCATTAATAGTAATAATATTAAAGCAGTTGATGATAGTACTATTATTTTGATTCTTACTTTTAAATTTTTAAACACCTTTTGTACCCTACCTTCTTTTGTATTTTATTCATTTTCTACAAGATAACTTTGTTTGATTTTTTAAACGCTTTTAAAATTTATGTATATATTTAATATATATATATTCGTTCCATTTTCCTATAACATTAGATACTTATAAATGTTTATTCAAGACTAATTGCTATTTATTTAAATATCTTTTTTTAACCACCATATATCAGCATTACTAACTAACCAACTGTATATTTTTAACTATCTTTTATAAAGTAATACTAAACACATATTACTTAAATATAAAACTTATTTATATTGTTAAAAAAATAGTAGTTATAAAATATTAAAGATTTTATAACTACTATTCTTTATATAATTAATGAAACTCCTACTCATTTCATTCGTATGAGTAAGTTTGAATTACCAAATTAAAATTTGGATTCTTACTTAAAGTACTTTATTTAAAAAGTCTTGCGTTCTTAAATTCTGAGGATTTCCAAAAACATTTTCTGGCGTACCTTCTTCAACTATTACTCCACCATCCATAAAGATTACTCTATCAGAAACTTCTCTTGCAAATCCCATTTCGTGTGTTACAACTACCATTGTCATTCCTTCATTTGCTAAATCTTTCATAACACCCAGAACTTCTCCTACCATTTCTGGGTCCAAAGCTGATGTTGGTTCATCAAAAAGTAATATTTCTGGATTCATAGCTAATGCTCTAGCTATAGCTACTCTTTGTTTTTGTCCACCAGATAATTTATTTGGATACTCACTTGCCTTAGCAGCTAATCCAACCTTTCCCAAAAGCTCTATAGCTTTTTCTTTTGCTTCTTCTTTGCTCATTTTCTTTAGCTGAACAGGAGCCAAAGTTATATTTTCTAATACTGTAAGATGCGGAAATAAGTTAAAGGATTGAAAAACCATTCCTATTTTTTCTCTCAACTTATTTATATTGGTAGATTTAGCACTTATGTCTTCCCCATCTATTACTACACTACCACCATTTATTTCTTCTAACCCATTTAAGCAACGTAAAAGAGTACTTTTACCAGAACCTGAAGGTCCTATTAGACATAAAACCTCCCCTTGTTTCACTTCTAAATCTATTCCATTAAGCACTCTTAAGTTTCCAAAATGCTTTTGCAGTCCTTTTACTTTGATCATAACTTAAACTCCTTTCTAAATTTTTAGATAAGATTGATAATAAAGTTATCACTACTAAATACATTACTCCAACCATTAGCCATAAGTCAAATGCCTGATAAGTTCTTGCTATTATAATTTGTCCACTTTGAGTAAGCTCTCTTATACCTATAACTGATAATATTGAAGTATCCTTTAAAGATATAATAAATTGATTTATTATAGCAGGTATCATTTTTCTTATAGCTTGTGGTATTACTACCTTTACCATAGCAGTACTATAAGATAAACCTAAACTTCTAGCAGCCTCCATTTGTCCATTATCAACACCTTGGATTCCACCTCTAAATATTTCTGCCATATAAGCTCCAGCATTTAAGCTTAATGCTACAACTCCAGCCACCATTGGATCTATCCTAACACCTGATACCATTGGAAGTCCAAAATATATAAAGAATGCTTGTACCAAAAGTGGTGTACCTCTTATTAAATCTATATAAACCACTGCTATTGATTTTATTGATTTCTTCTTTGATATATTCATAAGACCAAATATAAGTCCTAATATTATTGCTATTATTAATGAAAAAAGTGTTATTTTTAATGTTATAGCTAACCCACTTATTAAACTTGGTAAGCTTTCTTTAAATAATGCTAATCTATCCATTATTCTTTTCCCCCTTAATTCTATTTTTTAATATATTTAGAAACTATTTTATCGTATTCACCATTTTCTTTTAACTTTTTAAGTCCTTCATTAAATTTCTTTAAGAGCTCAGCATTTTTACCTTTGTTTACTGCAAAAACATAATTACCTTTTACAACTTTCTCTCCTGCTATTTTAATATCAGACTTTTTCTCTAAAGAAAGTTTATATGCTATTACTGGATAATCTTCAAAAGTAACATCTGCATTTCCATTTGCAACTTCTAAAAATGTTGCTGGAGAATCTTCAAAATATTTTATAGTTGCTCCATACTTATCTTTATTGTCCTCTGCAAATTTAGCTCCTGCAGTTCCTTTTTTAACTGCAAATATTTTACCCTTTAAATCTTCTGGCTTCTTTATTGTTTCATTGTCACTTTTAACAACCATCGTTAAGCCTGCTTCAAAATAGGTATCTGAAAGATCAAGTATTTTTTTTCTTTCATCCGTCATATTTATACCAGCTATAGCCCCATCCAATTGATTTGATGTGATTCCTGGAATTATACCATCAAAATCCATAGGTTTTAATTCATAATTAAAATTCTCAACTTTCGCTATTGCATCTAATAACTCTACATCTATACCTACATATTTTCCATCTTGCTCAAACTCAAATGGAGCATATTTAGCATCTGTTGCTATTAAATATTTTTTGTTTGCATTATCTTTATTATCACTTTCCCCACATCCAATAAACATTGTTCCTACAACTGCAATTGCCATAATTGATACTAAAACTTTTTTCATCATTAGTTCTTCCCCCTCTTGGATATTAAAAAAGCGCTCAATAATGACATATATATTATTATTCCCCAATATATATCACTAAAGAACGCCTTTGTTCTCGAAATTTATTTTATTTTTTACTATGTGTAAATTATATTAATTTTTTTATCTTAAGTCAATACTTTCTTGAAAGTTTTTCGATTTAGACTTTCATTTTTATTTCGTAAATGATCTATTCATATAATTAAAATATAGATTTAACAACCAATAACTCTACATTCATGTTATTTTAAAACAAAGAAAACATTTTCAAAAATGAATTTTTGAAAATTAAATTATTTAAATCTATATACTTTTCTAAAAATAAAAAGTCAATTTGTATAAATATTCTTTCTAATTCTTCATTATAAAATTAGTAGAATTTATACCAATTAACCTTTTATTATTTATTACTTATTATTTTTTTATATATTTATTTACTATCTTGTCATACTCTCCACTATCTTTAATTTTTTTAAGGCCATCATTAAACTTCTTTAAAAGATCCTGATTCTTTCCTTTATTAACAGCAAATCCATAATAATTCTTTTCCATCTTATCTCCAACCATTTTCAAGGTAGGTTCTTTATCTAAAGATAATTTATAACCTATTACTGGATAATCTTCAAACGCTACATCTGCATTTTTATTTGTTACTTCTTGAAACATTGATGGAGAATCTTCAAAATATTTTATAGTAGCTCCATATTTTTCTTTATTATCTTCTGCAAACTTAGATCCTGCTGTTCCCTTTTTAACTGAAAAAACTTTTCCCTTTAAATCATCTAGCTTTGTTATAGTAGTATTATCTTTTGATACTACCATACTTAAACCTGATTCAAAATAACTATCTGAAAAATCTAATGTCTTTTTTCTTTCATCTGTAATGCTCATCCCAGCTATTGCACCATCTAATTGGTTTGATACAACTCCTGGTATTATACCACTAAAATCCATAGGCTTTAATTCATATTTAAAATTTTCACTTTTTGCTACTGCTTCTAATATCTCAACATCTATACCTGTATATTTACCATCCTTTTCAAATGCAAAAGGTGCAAATTTAGAATCTGTTGCTATTATGTACTTTTTATTTGCAGTATCAGCCTCTTTATTGTTACCACATCCTATCATGGCAGTTCCTAACGTTGCTACAACCATTGTTACAGCTATTAATTTTTTCATCATACTAAACATCCTCCCTAAAATATAAGTTTTTTCTAAAAAAGTATTTTCTAAACTTTCTTTTCCCACTGAAATTCTCCAAGCTATCGTAGATTATATAAGACAACTTAGAAATTTTGAAAATTTCTAAAATTATTATATAGTGCAATTTAAAATCTACATTTATATTAATAATTTTATGAATACATATAAACAAAAATAGGCGTACTCTAGATATGGCCTAAGCCATATCTAAAGAACGCCTTTGTTCTTAAAATTAATTTTTAGTATATTAAGAATTATATTTATTTTATTTTGGGTTGTCAAGTATTTATTTATTACTTTTTATTCCAATCACTTAAGAATTTTTCTATTCCTGCATCTGTTAATGGATGTTTAACCATTTGAGTAATAACAGAATAAGGTACAGTAGCTATATGTGAACCTGCTCTTGCAGCTCTAGTCACATGTAATGGACCTCTTACACTAGCAGCTATAATTTCTGTTTTTATTCCATGAAGTTCAAATATATCTACAATCTCCTCTATTAGTAACATTCCATCCATACCTATATCATCTAATCTTCCTAAGAATGGACTTACAAAAGTAGCTCCAGCTCTTGCAGCTAATAAAGCTTGAGCTGCTGAGAATATAAGTGTTACATTAACTTTAACACCTTTTTGTGATAATACTTTAGTTGCTTTTAAACCTTCCTCTGTCATAGGTAATTTTATAACTATATTTTTATGAATTTTAACTAATTCATCTGCTTCCTTTAACATTCCAGCACAGTCTAAGCTTATAACTTCTGCACTTATAGGACCATCTACTATTCCAGCAATCTCTGTTATAACTTCTTTTAAATCTCTTCCTGATTTAACTATTAATGATGGATTTGTAGTAACTCCACAAATAACTCCTAAATCATTTGCCTTTCTAATTTCATCTACAATTGCAGTGTCTAAAAATAATTTCATAACTAAAATCCTCCTAAGCTTAATTATATTAATATATTATTTCTGAAAGCGGTAACATTGAACTTAAAAAAAATAATCTATTCGCTTGTCTACATTCAGAAAATATGTGTTAACCTTTACACATTTATTGTAGCACATACATAACGTTTTCACAATACCTAAAAATAATGTTATACAAATTTCTTAATTATCCAATTTAAATAAAAAAAATTATATACATATTTTAAATTAAAATCTACATTTATTTAAATCCACTTTTTCACTTCTATTAAAAAGTAATATTTAATTTGTAGCAATAATATTACCAAATATATAAAATAAGAAAATCAAAGTATATTAAAGTTTGTCTTTCAATAAAAAACAAACCTTAATATACCTTGATTAAAATAATATGTTTATTTTCTATTAGCTCTCGAAATTACTTCCTTGAGTTTTCTAAGCCCATTTACAATCTCTTCAATCTCACTTTCCTTTGCATTACTCATAAGATTATTAAGATATTTTTCAAGAGCCCCTTGAAATTCTTTTGACTTTCTCTTAAATCTAATTGTAAGTTCTACAAATACAACACGCTTATCCTGCTCACTTCTTTTTCTTACAACATAACCTGCTTTTTCAAGCCTATCAACAATACCAGATACAGTACTATTTGATAACTTTACCTCCCTGCTTATCTCAGAAATCCTTACCTTTTTACCTTTTCTTATAACATTTATAACATTTATTTGAGGTATTGTTAAATCAACATCCTCAAAAGCTTTTTCCATATTGGTTCTTAAGCCTTTATCTATTTCCTTTATTAAATTTGAAACTTCTGTTCCTAGCTTAAACCGTTCCATAAAATCCTTCCTTTCAAAAGGTTATTAAATATTTGCCGGTAACTTAATAATAAATTCACTACCTTTATTAATTTCGCTTTCAACACTTATACTTCCACCGTGCATTTCTACTAAATATTTTACAAGCGTAAGTCCTATACCACTACTCTTGATATTCTTTTTGCATATAACTTCATTACTCGCCTGTCCAAACCTATTAAATATCAATTCTCGATCTTCCTCTTTTATTCCAATGCCAGTATCTTTAATAGATATTTCAATAAAATTTTCTTTATCATAAAGCGAAACATAAATAACCCCACCTTCTGGAGTAAATTTAACAGCATTTGATAAAAGATTTATTATACATCTTTGTATATCATCTTCTGCACATTCTATATATCTTTCTTCAACCTCTGGGTCTATAATAAGCTCCAAGCCATTACTTTCAATAAATTCCTTCATTGAAAGTGCTGTTTCCTCCAAAAGATATACTATGTCAATAGATTTAGTTTCTATTTTATAACTTCCAGCTTCGATCTTTGAAGTATCTATTAAATCATTTATTATCTTAAGTAAATTATCCGAATTTCGTTTTATAATTTTCATATATTTATTGATATTATCTTTGTTTAACTTAAATTTTTCATCATTCAACTTGTCAATTAATTGAACTGTTGACAATATTACATTTAACGGAGTTCTAAGTTCATGTGAAAGATTTACAAAATAATCATTCTTAAACTTCTCGTTTTTTATTAACCTTTTATATAATTTTTTGTTTTCAGCCAGCTTATTATTAAGCTGATTAGTTCTTTGTCTAACTAAAGTCTCTAGTATCTTAACATAATTCCATACTAAATAAATTATAAATATAACTGTTAACCCATAAAAACAATATGCCCATTTACTTTTCCAAGGAGCTGTGGCTATATTTATTCTAACACTTTTTTCTTTACTCCATATACCATTAGAATTTCTAGCTTTAACCTTAAATACATAATTTCCATCTTTTATATTAGTGTAATTTGCAAAATTTCTTCCTTTTGAATATATCCAATCTTTGTCCGCCCCTTCTAATTTATACTCATACTCTATTTTATTAGGACTTCTAAAATCGGGCATGAAAAATTCTAAAGAAAAAAAATTTTCATCATACTTTAAATTAATATCATCATTTAAAATTTTAGGTTTATCAAGAACTTTAAAATTCTCTATAATTATATCTGGAGTATACTGTTTCTCCTTAATATTTTGAGGCATAAAACTATTTAATCCATTTATTCCTCCAAAAAACATTTCTCCTGTTTTACTTTTAAAACAAGAATAAGCATTAAACTCATTACTTTGAAGACCATCAGTAATAGTATAATTAGTGAAACAATTTTTAGATACATTAAGCTTAGATAGACCTCCATTGGTACTTGCCCAAGGATTGTCCTCTTTATCAATTAAAACACCATAAACATAATTATTTATAAGCCCATCTTTTTCAATATATCTTGTGAATTTTTCCTCTTTGGTATCTAACTTATTTAAACCATAATTAGTAGCTATCCAAAGATTTCCCTTGGAATCTTCTGCAATAGATCTAATACTATTAAAACTTATAGTATTTTCATCTGAAGCATTATATCTATAGATTTTAGTTTCTTTAGTTTTTTTATCAAACCTCACAAGTCCACCTTCTATAGAACAACCAATCCAAAGTGTTCCATTGGAATCTTCATATATGGCTGATATAAAATTATCTTCTATACCTTTTTCATTAAAGAATTCTTTATATCTAGTAAACTTATTTGTTCTTTTATCAAAAGAATTCAAACCATCCCTAGTTCCAACCCATAAAATTCCGTCTTTATCCTGATATAAAAATCTTATTTCATTTGTTGTCAATGAATTTTTATCTAGTTTATCATGTTTATACCTAGTAAATTCTTTCTTTGTTTTATTGTATTTATTCAGACCATCATAGGTAGCTATCCAGATTTCCCCATCGTTATCTTGAAGTATTGTATATACATGATTATCGCTAAGACTATTATTATTACCCTTTTCATACATATAATGCTTTACTTCTTTTGTTTCTCTATTAAGTACATTTACTCCACCCTCATCAGTACCAATCCAAATTAACCCTTCATCATCTTCCAATATTCCATTTAAGCTTTCTGCATTTATGGAATTAGGATTTACAGGATCTTTTTTATAATTTTGAAATTTGGCATTAGGATTAAATAAACTTATCCCCTTATAAGTTCCAACCCATATCATACCTGATTTATCTTCGAATAGAGTTAAGACATTATTACTTATAAGACTTTGAGTATCATAATAATTATTTTTATATCTTGTAAATTTTCCAGTATCTCTGTCTAATTTAGCAATTCCATCAGCAGTCGCTACCCAAAACTCACCATTACTATCTTCTAACATATCCATAATTCTATTACTTAAAACAAAATCTTCTGTATTTAGTATTTTATAACGAGTAAAATTATTATTTTGCCTATTATATTTATCTAAACCATTTTCTGTAGCTATCCAAATATCACCTTTACGGTCTTTGTATATCTTTCTTATAAACTTATCACTAATTGAATTAATATCATTATCAAAATGCTCATATCTGGTAAACTTATTTATTTTTTCATCATATATATTTATACCATTCTTCGTACCAACCCAAAGTAAATCATCTTCAGCATAAAGACACGTTATAAAATTATTTGATAAACTATTCTCATCTTTTTCATCATTAAAGAATTTAACTATCTTTCCTGTAGAGTTATCAATTTTATTAAGACCATCAGTAGTTCCAGCCCACTTAAATCCATTTTTATCAACAACAACACTCCATACGTTATAATTAGAAAGTTTATTAGTTTCACTAGTAGAATCACTTGTATATCTAGTTATTTTATTTGTATTTGGATCTAATCTATTTAAGCCTTTAGATGTAGCTACCCATAATGAACCATCTTTATCCTCTGCTATACCATCTACATAATTGGATACTAAACTATTCTCATCATTTAGTTTATATTTATAAGAAACAAAATTATATCCGTCATATCTGTTTAACCCATCAGAAGTTCCAAACCACATATATCCTTTGCTATCTTGAAAAATAACTTGTGCAGAAGATTGAGCTAAACCATCTTCTATTGTCATTCTTTTAAACTTATATTCTTTCTCATTTCCATAGGCAATAATATTATTTAAAAATATATTTGTAAAAACAATAATTGTAAAGAACATTGCACTTATCTTATTAATTTTTTTCATAATCCCCCCAAGATAATTATTTATCATTGTAAAAATATTTTGCCACATTTATTCTAAGTTTACAAGACAAATTCCTACAAGTTTTTCCTTTAACTGTTTCTACATCATGAATTTTTTTATACTTCTATCTTTTTGTTGAAATTATAATACTTTTTAAAGTCTTTCCTATTTGAATTACTATAAAACTACATAAAGATAATAAAATTATATTAATAATATTGTTGAAACCTAAATAGGTAACTTCAAAAACTCCATTTAAAGCTGGTACAAGCAATATACTAAAGAGTAATAAACTTCCCACACCAAAGGCTAACCAAGAATATTTATTTTTAAACATTCCTACCCTAAATACATTTTCATTCCCTCTAGAACTAAATCCATGAAGAAGTCTACTTAAACATAATGTTGCAAAGGCCATAGTTCTTCCCATACCTTCACCATAATTATCGTTACCAATCTTAAATGCTAACATTGTAACTATAGCTATAATTATACCTTCAAATATCAATTCAATAGTAAAATCCTTAGTTAATATAGGTGTATTTATTCCTCTTGGTTTTTCCTTCATTACATTTTCTTTATATGGTTCTACGCCTAATGCTATAGCTGGAAGACTATCTGTAACTAAATTTATAAATAATAGATGTACTGCTGTAAATGGCATTGGTAGTGCTAATATAGATGCCCAAAGCACTGATAAAATACCTGCTGTATTTCCTGAAAGTAAAAATTTTATAGCACTTCTAATATTATTATAAATATTTCTACCATTTTCCACAGCTTTAACTATTGTAGCAAAATTATCATCTGTTAAAACCATAGCTGCAGCATCTTTTGCAACCTCTGTACCTGTAATTCCCATAGCAACTCCTATGTTAGAAGCTTTAAGCGCTGGAGCATCATTTACACCATCACCTGTCATAGCAACTATATTTCCTCTACTTTGCCAAGCCTTAACTATACGAATCTTATGTTCTGGTGATACTCTTGAATAAACTGAAATGTCCTGAACTTTTTTTATTAATTGTTCATCTGTTAAATTCTCTATTTCACGTCCTTCTACTGACTCCTCACCTTCATGAAGTATACCAATCTCTTTAGCTATAGCCATAGCAGTTATTTTATGATCTCCAGTTATCATTATAGGTCTTATTCCTGCTTTTATACATTCCTCTACAGCCTTTTTTGATTCTTCCCTTGGTGGATCCATCATTGATATAAGTCCAACAAAAGTATATTCTTTTTCATCTTCTAAATTATATTCTTCTTTTTCTTCTATTTCCTTATAAGCAAAACCTAATACTCTTAGTCCTAACTTTGAAAATTCTTCATTTTTATTTTCAATAGATTTAATATCTTCCTTAGTTACTTTCCTTATTCCATTATTAGTTTGTATATGAGTTACTCTTCTTATAATTACATCTACTGCACCTTTAGTTATCATAGTGTTTTTGTCATCAATATTATGAACAGTACTCATAAGCTTTCTATCTGAATCAAATGGTATTTCACCTAAACGAGGATACATTTTTCTAAGCTCTAATTCATTTATAGAAAAAACTCTTCCAAGATTGACTAGAGCCACCTCTGTAGGATCTCCTATCTCTTTATCATCGCTAATTATTGAATCATTGCAAAGTATACTTTGCATTATTATGTTCTTTTGCAAATTATTATCTAAAGCTATATCATTAGTTAATACCACTTTATCATCTACAAATAATCTTTTAACAGTCATTTTATTTTGAGTTAATGTTCCTGTTTTATCTGAACATATTACTGATACGCTACCTAATCCTTCTACAGCTTGAAGTTGCTTTATAATAGAATGTTCTTTTGCCATTTTTTGAGTTCCTATAGCCAAAACTATTGTAACTATTGAACTTAAAGCTTCTGGTATAGCTGCAACAGCTAACGCAACAGCAAACATAAATGCACTTATAAGTGTATATCCTCTATATATATTAAGTGCAAAAACCAAAGCACAAATTATCAAAATACCAATAGCTAATTTCTTACCAAAATCATCTAAACTGACCTGAAGAGGAGTCTTTTTCTTTGAAGTATCATCTAAAAGCATAGCTACTTTTCCTATTTCTGTCTTCATTCCAATTTCAGTTACTAAAATTTTTGCTCTACCATAGGTAACTAAGCTACCTGAGTAAACCATATTTTTCCTATCCCCTAAAGGTATATCTTCTTCATCAATAACATCTACTTGCTTATTTACACTCTCCGATTCTCCTGTAAGAGAACTTTCATTTACTTGAAGTGAATAATTCTCTATCACTCTTCCATCTGCACAAATATAATCTCCTGCATCTAAGTAAACTATATCACCTACTATAACCTCTCTCGAAGGTATTTCGATTTTAACCCCACCTCTTAAAACTTTAGCTGTAGGTGAACTTAACTTCTTGAGACTATTTAAAGATTCTGCAGCTTTAATATGTTGAACAGTTCCAAGTATCGCGTTTAAAATTACTACCAAAAAAATTACTACTGAACTTTCAATATCTCCTAATATAATAGATATTGTAGCAGCACCTAAAAGTATTATTACTAAAAGATCTTTAAACTGTTCTAAAAAAATTAAGAATGCACTTGCTTTTTCACCTTCTATAAGTTCATTAAAACCATATTTATCTCTTCTAGTTGTAACCTCCTTTTCAGTTAGACCACTGAAATCCACTTCTAATTCTTCCATAACTCTTTCACATGGTTTGTTATACCACCTATTCACCTTAACTCCTCCTCTTTATTAATATCTGAATTGATAACTTCTACAAATAAACTTTTAAAAAACTAACTTATGTATTTCATATTTTTAATAATTACTTAATTTAAAAAACTACTAGTTTTGAAGCTTATTCACAAAAAAAAGACTTTTAATATAATCCTAGATACAAATAGTCTAGGATTATATTAAAAGTCTCGTCACCAAACATTGGATTATCAAACCAGGTTATTCACCGTATTGTTGATTTGATATATTACACTACTCCCCTTTAATAAGGCTATTATTACCATATAAAGTTGTTAATTATATTATAGTATGGTTACTAGTTCTTTGTCAACAGTTTTTAACTGCAATTCCTAAACTTCTAAATATTTTTCCCTAAATTGTCTACTTTATTCTTTACTATCCTACAAAACCTTATTAAATATAAAAACATTACCTCTAAATATATTTTTATAATAAAAAAACTGTCTTTATATAATTTCCTTTATTCAAAATTGCAACAATAAGCTCCTAAAAATAATATTAAACAATTTCAATCATTAAATCTAAATAATTAACAAAAAGGAATCCATTTACGGATTCCTTTTATAAGCTTAGATTATTTTGTTTTATATTTTACATGTAATAATTTATGAGCTAAACCTTCTCCTGGAGTTCCACCAAAATAACTTTCATACATTTTTAGCATAGCTGCATTTTCATGTGACTTTCTCTTGGCAAGATTCTTGTCTTGATTGTAAAGCACAGATGCTCTTACACTTCTTATATCCATATCACATCTATCTTTTGAATTCACATGAGGTTGCCCTCCACCATTTACACAGCCGCCTGGACAAACCATAACTTCTATGAAGTGGTATTGTTTCTTATCTATTGCTCCTGACTTCATAAATTCAAATACATTAGAAGCCCCATTTATAACAGCTACATTATAGTCATTTCCACCTATATTTACAGTAGCTTCTTTTATTCCTTTTAAGCCTCTTACCTCTTGGTATTCTACATTTTCAAGATTTGCATTTTCCACAAAATCTTTAGCTGTTCTTAATGCAGCTTCCATAACTCCACCAGTAGCTCCAAATATAGTACCTGCTCCAGTATATTCACCCATAGCTGGATCTACTTCGCTATCTTCTAGTTTAGCAAAATCTATTTTAGCATCTTTAATCATCTTAACAAGTTCTCTTGTAGTGATTACTGCATCTATATTTCTTAAACCGTTGTTTTCCATTTCTTCTCTGTCAGCTTCATATTTTTTAGCTGTACATGGCATTATAGTAACAGTAAATACGTTAGCTGGATCTATATCAGATATAGTTGGGTAGTAAGTTTTACTTGCAGCTCCAAATATTTGTTGAGGCGATTTAGCACTTGATAAATTATCTAAAAATTGTGGGAAGTAATTTTCCACTTGTCTAACCCATGCTGGACAGCATGAAGTGAACATCGGGAATGGTCCACCCTTTTCAATTCTTTGAACAAGTTCTGTAGCTTCTTCCATTATTGTCATATCAGCGCCAAAATTTATATCAAATATTTTATCAAAGCCTAAGTTTCTTAATGCTGTATATATTTTACCAGTTACATCTACCCCGTAACCCATTTTAAACATTTCACCTACAGCTGTTCTAACTGAAGGAGCCATCGCAACTATTACATGTTTATTTTCATCTTCTAATGCAGCCTTTACTCTATCTATATGAGTTTTTTCTGAAAGAGCATCAACCGGACATGCGTTTATACATTGACCACATAATAAACAATTAGTTTCATCAAAGCATTTCTTACCTTGTGTTCCTATTATAGTCTTATCTCCATCTTTTATAAATTGAATTGTGTTAGTTCCTGTTTTTTCTGCACAAGCAGCAACACATCTTCCACATTCAACACATTTAGTTCTATCTATAACTATTGATTTACTTCTATCATCTACATAAGGAGTTTTATCTGCAACTATGAATGGTTTTGAAGCCTTAGCCTTAGTTTTAATAACTAACTTTAAAAATTCACAGTTTTCTCTTCTTTTACAAGGACCACATTTAAATTCATGCTTATCTAATAATTCACTCATTCTTGCTTTTACAGCAGTGTCCACTTTTTCTGAATTTGTAGTAATAACCATTCCGTCCTTAACTTTTGTAACACAGGCCATAGCTAAGTCATCTTGTCCTTCTATCTCAACTGAACATATTCCACATTTTCCAACATTGCTACAGTCATCTAAGAAACAAAGTGTAGATATATCTACTCCATTTTCTTTAGCAACTTGTAATATTGACTTTTCTTCACTTGTTTCAATAGCATTACCGTTTAGTACGATTTTTATCATATACAAACCTCCAAAATATGTGCTTCAAATACTAAGTTTTAAGCACAAACTCATCTTATATTTTTTAATATTTTTACCGTTTATTTGATATTTTTTTCACACACAATTATTCTATCACAGATTTTTAAAATTTTCATTAGTATTTAGCCGTAAATAAAGAAAAAAATCATATAAATATTTATTTTTATCAATATTTATATGATTTTCCCAAAAATATTACATTAAATCCTAATCTTCGTCACCTATTATAGTTCCTTTATAAACAAATTTCTGATTAAATTCTACTTTAAACGCACTTTCAACTTGCTCTAACTTTGGTATTTCCTTAATATCAACTAACGAATAACAGCATCCACTCTCCCCTGCTCTACCCGTTCTACCTGCTCTATGAAGATAATCCTTAGCTCTATCTGGTATATCTAGATTTATAACGTGAGTTACACCTTTCACATCAAGCCCTCTAGCCGCTATATCAGAAGCTATCAAAACTTGAATTTTACCAGTTCTAAAGTCATTTAAAGCTTTTTGACGTTCTAGCTTCTTGTCTTCACCATGAATTGCATCTGCCTTTATCTTATGAAACCTAAGTTTTGCAAGTGTCATATTTACATCATAATTATTATTTATAAACACAAGCGCCTTCTTAGGTTTAGATGCATGTATAAGCTTTCTTAGCATATCTACCTTGTCTCTACGCTCTACAAGTATAATATTATGTTCAATATTTGGATTTACCTTATTAGATTCATTAACTCTTACTATTTCAGTTTTATTCATAAATTTCTCTGCAGTTTTAATAGTTCCCTGAATTAAACTTGCCGAAAATACCATATATTGAGCATCTTTTTTAATTAATTTTATTATGTCCATTACTCCAGCTATATTTTTTTGATCTAAAAGTTTATCACCTTCATCAATTACAACTGTATTTATGGTACTTGCAGTTACCTTTTTCTTTTTGATAAGTTCTAATATTCTCCCTGCTGAACCAACTAAAATATGAGGCTTTGCCTTAAGCTTATCTATTTGCCTTGTAATATTTGCACTACCTATTAATGTAGTTGATGTAACATTCAAGTTACCCTTTTGTCTAAGCTCAACTATAACATTATTTATTTGAACAGCTAATTCATGAGTAGGAGTTAATATTATAGCTTGCATTTCTTTCTTTGATGTATCTATTTTTTCTATAATAGGAAGTAAAAATGCTAAAGTTTTACCCGTTCCTGTTTCTGAGCTACCTATTATATCATTTCCATTCATCGCTAAAGGAATAGCCCTACTTTGTATTTCTGTGGGCTCTGTTATATTTAACTCAGTAAGTGCTTTAATAACTTCTTCACTTAACCCTAATTCCTTAAAATTTTTCATTATTATCCCTCGTTCTTAATTTATTATTTTTGATAGTTTTTATTTTAACAATATTAAATAGTTTTGTATATAATTTTCGACTGATTTTTACAAAACAAAAAACTCTCATCCTATTTACATTTCTTTTTAGCCCCTTCATATATGTATTCTAAATACTCCACATTAACACCAAATTCTTTAACGGGTTTTATTCTTTTAGCCGCTCCCTCTAGTGCTTCTCTTGCTTCTGCAAAATCTTTATCTTTTATGCACACTGTAGCATATTTTATAAGATAATCAGCTTTAGCAACCATCTCAGCTAAATCTTCCCTATTCTCATTTACAAGTTCTACAAGCAAAGCATAAATTTTAGGGGTAGTCTTATCTCTATGCTTCAATAAAACATCATTATTTCTAGAACTTTTTGATCTCATATTTGACCTCCTTTGAAACTTATTATCATTACTCCATATATTATCATAAATATAGCCCAAAAGTGAATTATTTAATAATTAAAAAACATTTATTATTTATATTCCTAAATAAAAATTTCAGTAATATATAAGTTCCAATAAAGATTATTCAAAAAATTAAATTTACTTTCACTTATAATTTATCATATTATTAAGTCTTTTATGGAACTTATAGAATTAAATTAAATAGTATATATGATTCTAATTAGCTATTTTTAACTAAAAATGTTTAGTTGTTATTATTTCTTAATAAATTTGTTTTTTATGTAGAATATTAATTAGAACATATATACTCTAAACAAAATTATCTTGTAAAAAATCTAAAACTTTGAAAAATCATGTTTTTATAGTTTATAATTCTCTTTTAGAAAAAATAAAAACCTAGATTTTAGATTAAAATGTACCCTTTGTCAAGGACAATTTAGATAAAACCTAGGTTTTAATTTGTATATTATTTTTTTTTGCCTTTTCCTGAATCCTTTGTGGTATTTTTTTTAGTTTCTCTAGTAGCTTTAGGCTTCTTTGGACCACCCTTACTCTTTCCCTTATCTGGCATAAAAATCACTCCTTAAATTATGCTATATATAATTTTATGGTAGTGAATTATAAAATATTAATAAAATTTATTTTTAAAATCAATAATCACTTATTTTTAAACCACAACTTTTAGCTATAATTTTATATTCTTTAATAATCTCTTCATCCTTAAAAAACACAGGAAATCTTCTACTATAATTTCCCCATATAGTAATATCTTTACCTAGGAAATAAGTTGTGCAAAATAAAAGTTCTCTAAAAGAAAGACTAACTATAGTTCTAATAATATTTTCGTCTTTAATTTTAAAATATAATGTAGTTTTATCTCCGTATTTTAATTCATTCAATATAATTAACCTATCCTGGTAATCTAAACCTTCTAATATTTTCAAAACTCCAGTTTCATCTATATCTTTAAGATAAAAATCTGTAATAACCTCATTTTTTTCATAAACTTTCTTATAAAAATTAATAAATCTTTCTTCAAAATCATCTTCTATAGAACTCTTTTCATCAACTTCTAAAATACCATTAATAAAGTTAGAAAAACCTTGATTTATATCATTAAATCTTATATTTACTGTCTCTTTAAAAACATCCTCTTTTATAGGTTCTAAATAACTCCTCATAATTAACTCCTTATTAACTCCTTGTAAAATTATCTTAAAATCTATATAAACTTAGTATATATCTTTATAAATATAAAAAAACCTATAAGAAAATTAATTCTTATAGGTAACAATTCACTTTAAATTATCTTGAAAAGTTTCTATTGTTTTGTTGTTTTCTTGCTCTTCTGCAATCTGGACATCTTTGAGGTTCATTTTCGAATCCTTTTTCTTTGTAGAACGCTTGTTCTCCTTCAGTGAATACGAAATCTTTACCGCAGTCTTTACATACTAAGTTCTTATCTGCCATTTTAACATTTCTCCTTTTTATTTAAGATTTAAGATTTTAATTTGATTTACAATAACATACCTATAAAAAGGGAATGTTTGAATTTGAATCAGATTAAATCTCTTTAGTAAGTATATTTTACCTACAACAATTTAAATTTTATCATATATTTTTCCTAATTGCAATAGATTTCATGGTTAAAATATGAAATAAATTAGAATAATTTTCTAAATTGAATTAGATAAAAACATATCTTACTTATACATATATATTACCCAAAATTCAAATTAATAATTACAATTTTAAAAATTTTTTTTCTATGTTTAACTATTTTTTCATACATGGTAAAATAATATAAGAGTTGTAATAAAAAATGTTCATACCATTAAAATTATTTCATTTTTTAATTACTTGAATATTATTAATTACAATTTATTTATATATTTAAATAATATTTTATTTTGGGGAGGGACTTTTTAATGAGTAATAAAATTGACATCGATTGGGAAAACTTAGGTTTTAGTTATATTAAAACTGATTTACGTTATGTTTCTGTTTGGAAAGATGGTAAGTGGGATGACGGAGTTTTAACTGAAGACAATCTCCTTCATATAAGCGAAGCATCTACAGCACTACATTATGGTCAACAATGTTTTGAAGGTTTAAAGGCTTACAGAAGAAAAGATGGTATTGTTCAATTATTTAGACCAGATCAAAATGCTAATAGAATGAATAATAGTTGCAAGCGTTTATTAATGCCAGAAATACCAGTTGAAAAATTTATAGACGCTTGTAAACAAGTAGTTAAAGCAAATGATCACTTTGTTCCACCATATGGAACTGGAGCAACACTTTACTTAAGACCATTTGTTATAGGCGTTGGTGATAACATAGGAGTTAAACCTGCTCCGGAATATATTTTCTGTGTATTCTGCGTTCCAGTAGGTCCATACTTTAAAGGGGGCATGAAGCCAGTTAACTTTACTATAGCAGATTACGATAGAGCTGCTCCACATGGAACAGGAGCTCAAAAGGTTGGAGGAAACTATGCAGCCTCATTATATCCACATGAACTTGCTGTAAAAAGGGGCTTTGCTGACTGCATATATCTAGATCCTGCAACACACTCTAAGATAGAAGAAGTTGGTGCTGCAAATTTCTTTGGTATAACACATAACAATGAATTTATAACTCCAAATTCTCCTTCAATACTTCCAAGTATAACAAAATATTCTCTACTTTACCTAGCTAAAGAATATTTAAAACTTGATGTTTATGAAAGAGATGTTTTAATAGATAATATAGATGAATTTAAAGAAGCTGGAGCTTGTGGTACTGCTGCTGTTATAACTCCAATAGGCGGAATTGAATACAAAGAAAAACTTCATGTATTCCATAGTGAAACTGAAGTAGGTCCTATAACTAAAAAACTTTATGATACTTTATATGGAATACAACTTGGTGACGTTGAAGCACCACAAGGCTGGATAGTAGAAGTATAAATTCAAATATACAAATCTAAATTTTAATATTTGAACTTACTCCTATGAATAATAATAAATAGGAATTTCCTTTTAAAAATTAAAAGGGGACTCATAGAAATTTTTAACTACTTGGAATCTGGAATGTAATAAAAAATTTCTATAGGTCTCCCTTTTTATATTCAACCTATTATAATTTAATATTTAAATTCAATAGGTACTTGTATTTCTGTTAACCAATCTTCTTCATTTTCTTTATTCCAAATACCATCAATATAACATTCCCTTGGATTATCAAGAATTCTATAATTATTCTCTTCCATCCACTTAAAGATAAATATATATGCCTCTCTAATTTTGTTATATGGACCTTTATGAAATATGCAAATTGCTTTTTCTATTTTTTTTATAGTCTTAAACTTAATTATTTGAGTATCAGTCTTCATCTCTGTTACAGCTTCACAAATTTCTACATCTATATTTTTTTCCATAAATTCTCCATCATGGTAAACATTAAAACAGTATTTAGGCATAATAGATTTACAGCCTGCTTTTTTCATTTCTTTTGCCATTATATCTGGACAAAGGTAAAAAAAAGCATCATAAGTATCCACAACTTGTCTCATACTTGCTACTATTACTTCTGGTAATTCTTTTATAATAGGTTTATAACCATAATTAAACCCATTTGCAATCATATTTGAAAAACTTTTTATTTTAGCTAATTTTTTCTCTTCAACTCTTATATTTTTAATTACTTCATGCTCCTTAAGCTTTAAAAAAACATCTAATAATTTTGGATTTTTCATCATTTCTTTAATATCTTGCAATGATAAGCTCATCTGTCTTAAAGTTATTATCTTATGAAGTTTCGATAATTGCTCTGTAGTATAATATCCATATCCAGTCAAATCGTCAATATGTTCAGGCTTTAATAACCCTATTTCATCATAGTAACTTAAAGTTTTAGTAGTAATTTTATTCATTTTTGAAAACATACCTATTGAATACAAATTTTACCCTCACTCCCTTATATTTACATTAGTATATCCTTTAATTTAGCTTGAGTCACAACCTCAATATTTAAAGCTACTCCAGTATACACATTACAATAATACCATATTTTTACTAAATTTCAAAAAGTTTTACTTGTGTTAATGCACAAAATATATTTATTCTTATAATATAATAATTTTCTTATCAACAATAAATTAAATATTCTTATATATAATTTAATACTTTACTTAAAAAAACTCCTACGAAAATCATAGGAGCTTTTAATAACAATTCAAGCACTTCTTTAAACAAATTCTTTAGGGAATCTTACAAATAACCCCCCTATATAATATTCTTTTAGTATTTCTTGCTGCTTATTACTATACTTATCAATCCTTTCTTCTTTTTCCAATCTAATATTATCAAAAACGCCTCTTAAACTAAGCATTCCATACCCCCACTGTGGATTTGGATATACATCTCCAGGCCTTTGTACCGCACCTCTTACTAAATAGGTCTTTAACTTGTGAGCGTACATTGTAGTATCATTACCATCAATAATTCCCCACTGAAATAAAAGTGCACAAGAACCTGCTGCAACAGCACCAGCTACACTTGAACCATTAATAATTCTAGTTCCTCCCCCAGGAGCAGTTGTAAGTGCATTAATTCCTCCTGCAGCAATATCCGGTTTAATCATATCATTTTTGGTAAACCCTCTTCCTGATTCTGGTACTATTGAATTATTATTTTGATTATAAAAAGCTACTGTTAGCACACTACTTGAAGTTCCTGGAAGTGTCAATGTTGTGTATGGATTAGGCCTAAGAAATCTTGTTTCGGGATCTATAAGGTTTCTCTGCAATATCCATGAATCATACCTACCAACTACAATCAATTCCCCTATAATTTTAAATTGCCATATACCTTCCCTTATATCCTTTGCAAAAATAACTATTTTTTGATCTCCACTTACTTCATCTGGTATAAAATATTCTACTGTCATCCTAGTTTCTTCATATACAAAATTAACATCAGTAACCTCTTTAAGTTTTGGAGGTATTTTTTTAATAACTTCACCTGTAGGAGATGTTATTGAAAGAGATACCTTATCTGGCTTTGAAACCCATATTTCGATACGTATATCTTTTTGGTTTTTTCCTATTTTAAGTTCTATAATACCTATATCACCTGAATTTTTTAAAACTCCTGAAGTATGGGTTGAAGTATTCCCTTGATTACCTGTTGGAGCTACCACTGCAACTCCAATATTTTTAGTAATCTCTTCTGAATATCTTTCAACATAAGATTCTCCATTATGTGCACCATTATTCGTCCCTAAAGGAACATATATTATAATTGGCTTATTAAGTTTCACTGCTAATCTATACAAATATCTTACACCAAAAAATAATGTTGTGTTCTTATAAGCAACTTCATCTCCATAAATTGCATAAAAACGTCTAAAAGCCTTATTATCTGGCCTAAGCTTAACAACTGCTAAGCTGCATCCTGGCGCTACTCCAACAAGTTCTGGATTTATACCACTTGCTCCTATAATTCCTGCCATACTTGTTCCATGTCCTACATCATCCTTTGATGGAACTATGGCATAAGGATCTCCTACATTTCTCTTTGCTTGTATTGCTTTATTTATATCTTCCTGTGTATATATAGTACCTGCAAAAACCTCTGGTGAAATCGGCTCTGTTTGAATAGTCATATCATAAATAGATATAATTCTAGTAGTTCCATCCTTATTTATAAATTCCTCATTTAAATAATCTATTCCTGTATCAATTATGCCTACAATAACCCCAGAACCGTCTAAAGGAAGATATTGATTATTATGGAATAACTGTGCCTCTGAAGCCACTATGGGAGATATGTCACATAATGTAACTGCTGATCCAGGATCTATAAAAACTACTTCTGGCGTTATTCTTAATACATTACTTGATATATCATATGGTAATGAAACATAAGCTCTCTTTTCATCAACTATAAACACCTGAGAATTTGGATATTTACTTATTGCATTAACTATATCACCTTTATATTGAACCAGAGTATTAAGGTTATTTTCATCTAAAAAATGATTTATATTTTTATTTTTCACCTCTTCTCTATTTTTAGAATCATTAATTCCCCTAATATTATCGAAAATTCCTTTTATATTAAGCATCCCATATCCCCACTGTGGATTTGGATACACATCTCCTATTCTCTTACTAGTCCCTCTTGTTAAATAAGTTCTCATTTTTATAGAAGTTATTGTTGTATCATTTCCAAGAACAATTCCCCACTGAAAAACTAATGCGCATGCGCCCGCTGCTATAGAAGCTGCTACACTCGATCCACTAATTGTTTGAGTTCCACCCCCAACAGCAGTTGTGATTGCATTAATCCCACCTGCAACAAGTTCTGGTTTAATCATATTATTTCTTGTATATCCTTTTCCAGACTCAGGTACAATAGAATTATTATTTTGGTTATAAAAGCCTATGGTTATTGAACCTTTGGCAGTTCCAGGAGTAGTTAACGTAGTAGTGGGAATTGGATTTAAAAATTTTGTATCCGGTGCTATAAGATTACGCTGCAGTATCCATACATCATATTTACCGACTATAATTAACTGTCCTATAATCCTAAACTGCCATATACCTTCTCTAATGTTCCTTGCAATAATAACTATTTTTTGTTCGCCTGTTAATTCCTCAGGTATAAAATATTCTATTGACATCTTAGTTTCTTCATACAAAAAACTAATATCCATAGAAGTTTTAAGTTTTGGATATATATCCCTAATAACTTCACCTGTAGGCGATGTTATTGATAATCCTACCTTATCTGGTTTTGAAACCCATATTTCAATTCTTATATCTTGCTGAGTTTTCCCTACTTGTATTTCTACAACAGCCTCATCTCCTTTATTTCTTATTATTCCGGAGGTATGAGTATCAGTATTCCCCTGATTACCAGTAGGAACAACCACTACAACAGCATTATAAGTTGAAAGTAAGTTTATATATTTTTCAATAAATGACTCTCCATTATGAGGACCAAAATTACTTCCCTGTGGTGAATATATTACAATAGGCTTCTTTAACTCAACTGCTAAATCTGATAAATATTTTATAGCTACTACTAAACCTATACTTTGATATGCAACCTCATCTCCATAAATACAATAGTCTCTTCTAAATGATTTAACAGCTGGTTTTAGTTTTACTATTGCTAACTCACATCTTGGAGCTACCCCCACTAAATTAGGATTATTACCTCTAGCTGCAACTATGCCAGCCACATTTGTACCATGACCTATTTCATCTTTGCATGGCACAATGGCATAAGGATCTCCCCCATTTTTCTTAGCCTGTATTGCCTTGTTTATGTCATCTCTTGTATATATTGCACGACCATATTTGTTTTCTCCTAAAACACCTCTATCCATAATCGATAAAATTCTGGTTGTTCCATCTTCATTTATAAATTCTTCATTTAAGTAATCTATCCCTGTATCTATTATTCCTACTATTACCCCTTCTCCATTTAATGGTAGATACACATTATTATGAAAATAAGTACCTTCAGCCGCTTCTATAGGCGAAATATCACAAGGTGTAAGAGGCTCACCTATATCTGCATAAATTATTTCAGGTGTACTTTTTATTACATTATTATAAAGTTCATATGGTGTTGATATTAATGCACGTGTTTCATCTACTATATCTACAGCAGTATTGGGATAATTTTTTAAAGCGTTGACCAAATCCCCTTTATATTCAGTCAAAGCAATTTTATTCTCATCTTTAAAAAAATATTCTTCCTTTCCTGTTACTCTATTTTCTATATACTTTAAGCCCCTTATATTATTAAAAACACCTTGCATATTTACAGCCCCATATCCCCATTGAGGATTGGGATAAACATCCCCTTCTCTTTTAAATGTCCCCCTTATTAAATAAGTTTTAAGTTTTATTGAGTACATTCCTTTATCCTTTCCCTCAATAATCCCCCACTGAAATATAAGTGCTGAACATCCAGCTACTACAGCAGCAGCCACACTAGAGCCACTAATAATTTTTGTTTTATAATTTCCATACAATGCTATCGCATTAATTCCTCCAGCCACCAAATCTGGTTTTATCCTTCCATCCCTAGTATACCCTCTACCAGAATCTACTACTAAAGCATTGTTAGTTTGATCATAATATCCAACACTTATTGCATATCTTGAAGTCGATGGAATTGTAAGGGTTCCATCAGGATTAGGACTTAAAAACATTGTGTTTGGAGCAAGTATTTCTCTCTGTGGTAAATAAGCATCATATCTACCTACAGATACATATTCTCCTACAATCTTAAAATTCCATATACCTCCACTCATATTCAAGGCTGTAATACTAATTTTTTCGTCTCCACTTATTTCTTCTGGTTTTAGGTACTGAATAAGCATTCTTGTTTTTTCATATATAAAATTAATCTCTGAAATTTTCTTATTTATTGGAGCTATTCTTTCAACTATTTCTCCTGAAGGAGATGTAACTGACAAAGTTAACTTATCTGGTTTAGAAATCCATATTTCAAATTTTAAATTTTTCTGGTTATCATCTACTATAAGTTCAATATTAGCCACATCACCTTCTTTTGTTATTATCCCTGAAGTATGAATATTAGTATCCCCCTCATTTCCGGTTGGTACAATGACACCTACCCCTCTAATTCTAGAAATTTCGTCTATATACCTCTCGTTAACAGATAATCCTGTATGAGATCCCATACTATAACCTAATGGCACTAAAATTACTACCGGCTTTCTTAAATTTAAAGATAAATCATATAAATATTTTATTCCTAAATATACTCCTATATTTGTATAAGCTGGTGCGTTTCCATATATATATGCTTCTTCCCTCTCCTTATTACTAGCAGGTTGTAACTTTACAATTGAAAAATCACATCTTGGTGCTGCTCCTAAATATCGTGAATTGGGTCCCCTACCCCCAGCTATTCCTGCCATATTAGTACCATGACCTATCTCATCTCTTGAAGGTACTATAGCGTATGGATCCCTCCCCTCTCTTCTAGCCTTTATCGCTTCAGTAATTTCCTCTTTTGTATATTCACTTCCAAACGGTTGCCCACTAACCCTCTTTCCTGTATTAATAGTTTGATCATAAATAGTTATAATTCTTGAAGTTCCATCTTCATTAATAAATTCCTCTTGTAAATAATCTATCCCAGTATCAACTATTCCTACTATTACTCCTGAACCATCTAAAGGTAAATATTCATTATTATAAAACTGTAATGCTCCAGATGCTTCTACTGGGGAAACGGCACTTAAGGTATATATATCTGTTGTATTTCTATAAATGATTATGTCGGAGAGTTTAGTAATTATATCATCTATATTAGGAAGTGAGGTTGATAATATAGCACGATTTTCATCAATTATAAATACTTTTATATCTTTAAATTGACTTATAGCACTCTTAATATCTCCAGAATATTCTACTATAGCATAACTAACTTCAGGCCCAACTAAGATATCCTCTGGAATCTCTCTATCTCGTTTTTTATAACTTCTATTCTTTTTTATGCTAACCCCCTCCTTAAATGGATACCAAAATCTCTAATTCACTTAATAATACTTACTTTTTAAACACATAAAAAGTAAGAGTTTAATGTAGAATTTTTTAGTTTAAAAGTTAACTTATACATTTCATTAAAGTAAAATAAATCCAGCAGTGTTTTTAATAAACAAATCAAAACTTACTATCAAAATCTTATAAAATTATCTAAATAACTTTATATTACCTTAACTTTATTTTTTAATTATTCTATATTATGCACAATATCACTAGGTATTCTTATAAATAAACTTTTTATATAATATTCATTCATGGACACTTTAAACCTGTTCACATTTTTATTTAATTCATCTTCCTTATTTACTCTAATGTTATCAAAAACTCCCCTTAAACTAAGCATTCCATATCCCCATTGAGGATTAGGGTATACATCACCTGGTCTCTGTTTGGCTCCCCTTATTAAATAGGTTTTCAACTTTTCTGCATACATTGTAGTATCATTTCCTTGAACAATTCCCCATTCAAGTAATAATGCACAAGAACCCGCTACAACAGCGCCAGCTACACTTGAACCACTAATAACCTCTATATTTCCACCTATACTGGTTACAACAGCATTAATACCACCTGCTGCGATATCAGGTTTAACCATATCATTTCTTGTAAATCCTCTCCCTGATTCTGGTACAATTGAATTATTATTTTGATTATAGTAAGCTGCTGTTATTACAGCTTGGGTAGTTCCTGGCAAAGTAAGTGTCGTATATGGATTAGGCCTAATAAACCTTGTTTCTGGAGCTATGAGCTCCTTTTGTAATATCCATGCATCATATTTTCCTACTACAATCAATTCTCCTATAAGTTTAAATTGCCATATTCCTTCTCTAATATCTCTTGCAATAATAACTATTCTTTGTTCTCCACTTATTTCATCTGGTATTGAGTACTCCACAGTCATTCTGGTTTCTTCATATACAAAGTTAATATCTGTAACCTCTTTAAGCTTAGGTGGAATCTTTCTAATAACCTCACCTGTTGGAGATGTTATTGAAAGTGATACTTTATCTGGTTTTGATATCCATATTTCTAGTCTTATATCCTTTTGCTTATCTCCTATTTTTAACTCTATTATTCCAATATCTCCTGCATTTTTTAATGTTCCAGATGTGTGCGTTGATGTATTTCCTTGATTTCCTGTTGGCGCAACTACTACAACACCAATATTTCTAGTGATTTCTTCGGAATATCTTTCTAAGTATGACTCACCATTATGTGGTCCCATATTAGTGCCTAATGGAATATATATTACTATAGGCTTTTTTAAATTATTTGATAATTCAAACAAATCTTTTATACCTAAAAATACTGCAGTATTTTTATAAGCAACTGCATCTCCATAAACTGCATACATATTTCTAAAAGCTTGATTTCCTTCCAAAAGCTTAACGATTGCTAAATTACATTTAGGTGCAACCCCTAAAATGGCTTTATTTTTTTCTCCTGCTGCTATTATACTTGCCATCTTTGTACCATGTCCTATTTCATCTCTAGATGGTACTATAGCATACGGATCTCCACCACTTTTCTTTACTTGTATAGCTTTATTTATGTCCTCTTGTGTATATATAGAACCTGCTACATGTCCCTTAGGCGTTTCAGTACCTTGAATAGTTTGATCATAAATATATATAATTCTAGATGTTCCATCAGCATTTATAAATTCATCATTTAAATAATCTATTCCAGTATCTACTATACCTACAATTACCCCAGACCCATCTAATGGTAAATATTTATTGTCATGAAATAATGGTGCCTCTGATATTTCTATAGGTGATACATCACACAACGTAAGAACTGAACCTGGATCTGCATAAACTATTTCTGGAGTTGTTCTTAAAGCATTATTAACTATGTCTAAAGGCAAGGATATAAATGCACGCCTGTCATCTAATATAAATACAGCTGAATTAGGAAATTTTGTTATAGCACCTACTATATCTCCCCTATATTCAACCATTGTATTTACATTATTAGGCTGTAAAAAGTAATTTATCTTAGTATTTTCTTGTCTACTTTCAATCATAGCCTCTCCTCTAATATTATCAAAAATTCCTTTTATATCCAAAATTCCATAACCCCACTGAGGATTAGGATAAACATCACCAGGCCTCTTACTAGTTCCTCTTATTAAATATGTCTTTAATTTTGCAGCAAACATGGTAATATCATTTCCCAAAACAATTCCCCACTGAAATAATAAAGCACAAGCTCCAGCTACTATAGCTGCTCCTACACTTGACCCAGTAATAGTTTGTGTTCCTCCCCCAACTGCAGTAGTAACAGCATTAATTCCACCTGCTACTAAGTCGGGTTTAATTGCATTGTCTCTTGTATATCCCTTTCCTGATTCAGGAACTATTGAATTATTATTCTGATTATAAAACCCTGCAGTGATTGCAGCTTTAGATGTTCCTGGAGTAGTTAAAGTAGTGTTAGGGGTTGGATTAAGAAATTTTGTATCAGGCGCTATAAGTCCTCTTTGTAAAGTCCATACATCATACCTTCCAACTATAATTAATTCTCCTATAAGTTTAAATTGCCATATTCCTTCTCTAATATTTCTAGCCATAATAACTATTTTTTGTTCACCTGTAAGTTCCTCAGGTAAAGAATATGTTATATTCATCTTAGTCTCTTCATATAAAAAACCTATATCCATGGAAGTTTTAAGCTTTGGATATATATCTCTAATCACTTCACCTGTTGGAGACACTATAGATAACCCTATTTTATCCGGCTTAGACATCCATATTTCAAGCCTTATATTTTTTTGATTTTTTCCTATTTGAATTTCTACAGTGGCTTCATCACCTTTATTTCTTATTACTCCAGAAGTATGAGTATCCGTATTACCCTGATTACCAGTAGGAATCACAACTCCTACACCATTATAAGTACAAATTTCATTTATATATTTTTCTGAAAATGCTTCTCCATTGTGAGGTCCCACATTAGTTCCCAATGGAGCAAATATTACAATTGGCTTCTTTAATTCAAGCGCTATCTCAAATAAAAATTTTGCTCCAAGCACTAGTGCTTGAGTTTGACACACAAATTCATCTCCATAAATTGCAAAACTTTCTCTAAAATTTTTAAATGCATTCCTTACCTTTACTATAGCTAATTCACATCTAGGTGCTACTCCAACCAAATTTGGATTAACTCCCCTTGCAGCTATTATTCCAGCCATATTTGTTCCATGGCCTACTTCATCCTTAGAAGGTACTATTTTATATGGATCTTCTCCATTTCTCTTAGCTTGTATAGCTTTATTTATATCCTCTCTTTTATAAACAGCACATCTAAGCCAAGAGTTATTATCCGGAATTCCTCTATCCATAAGCGCTACTATTCTAGAAGTTCCATCTTCATTTATAAATTCTTCATTTAAATAATCTATGCCAGTATCAATTATTCCTATAAGAACACCTTCTCCATCCAAAGACATATAAGGGTTATTATGGAACTCAATAGCTCCAGATGCATCTATTGGTGAAATATCACAAAGAGAAAGTGGTGCATCTGCCTCAATATAAACTATTTCAGGTGTTGCTCCTAATACCTCATTATAAATTGTATTTGGTGTTGTTATTAATGCACGTTTGTTATCTATTATAAATACTTCACTATTAGGCCATTTCTTCATAGCCTTAATTATATCTCCCGTATATTCAATTAAAACAATTTTATTATTTGGATCAAAAAAATAATTATGCTCTGTATCAATAGGATATTTAAAATTTTGTTCAAATCTATTCTCATCTCTCAAACCTCTTATATTATCAAAAACCCCCTTCATATTTACAGCTCCATACCCCCACTGAGGATTAGGATATATATCCCCTTCTCTCTTCGATGCCCCTCTTATTAAATATGTTTTAAGTTTTATTGAATACATTCCTTTATCCTTACCTTCAATAATTCCCCATTGAAAAATAAGCGCTGAACACCCTGCCACTACTGCTGCTGCTACACTTGATCCACTAATAACTTTATTCTTTTCATATACAGCTAATGCATTTATTCCTCCCGCCACTATATCAGGCTTTATTCTTCCATCCCTTGTATATCCCCTACCAGAGTCTACTTCAATAGCATTATTGGTTTGATTATAATACCCAACTGTTATAGCATACTTTGATGTTGACGGAAGCATCAAAGTTCCATCCGGATCAGGTCTTAAAAACTTAGTATTAGGTGCTAATACTACTCTTTGAGGCAAATACGCATCATATCTACCTACTGATACAAACTCTCCTACAAGTTTAAAATTCCAAATCCCTCCGGTAATATTAACTGCTGTAATGCTAATTTTCTGATCCCCACTTATCTCCTCTGGTTTAACATATTGAATAAACATCTTAGTTTTTTCATATATAAAATTAATCTCTGTAATTTTTTTATTTATTGGCGCTATTCTTTCTACTATTTCACCAGAAGGTGAAGTAATAGATAACGTAAATTTATCCGGCTTAGAAATCCATATTTCAAACCTTAAATTTTTTTGGTTATTATCTACTATAAGTTCAATATTTCCTACATCACCATTCTGTGATATTACTCCTGACGTATGAGTATCTGTATCTCCTTCATTTCCAGTTGGTACAACAACAGTTACTCCTCTAATTCTTGAAATTTCATCTATAAATCTCTCATTAAAAGCCAATCCATCATGAGAACCTGAATTAGTTCCAAGGGGTAATAATATTACAATTGGTTTTTTTAAATTTAAAGAAAGCTCATATAAATATCTAATTCCTAGATATACTTGTATAACAGAATATAAAGGTATATTTTCATATATATATGATTGTTTTATAAATTTTTTACTTGCTGATATTAACTTTACAACAGCCAAGTCACATCTTGGTGCTGCTCCTCTAAATTGTGGATTAACACCTCTAGCTCCCACTATCCCCGCCATATTTGTTCCATGACCTATTTCGTCTGTTGATGGCACTATAGAATAAGGATCTTTGCCTTCCCTTTTTGCTTTAATTGCATTATTTACATCATCTCTAGTATATTCGCTTCCTAAAGGATATTTTTCTGGTTTTTTACCACTTTGAATAGTCTGATCCCATATACTCAAAATCTTTGAAGTTCCATCTTCATTGATAAATTCTTCATTTAAATAATCTATTCCTGAATCCAATATACCTAATATGACTCCAGCTCCATCAAGGGGTAAATATTCATTATTATAAAATTGTAACGCACCTGAAGCTTCTACTGGTGAAATAGCACATAAAGTATAAATCGCACTAGGAATTCTATATGTTATCACACTAGAAAGTTTATTAACTACATTATCTACCTCATCATCTATAACTGACAATATAGCATGATTTTCATCAACTATAAAAATTGTTGCATTACTAAACTTCTTTACTGCATTAACTATATCACCACTATATTCTACTAACGCATATGTTATATTATCTCCTAATGGAATGTCAGAGGAGTTTTCTCTATTATATGTTTTAGTACACTTTTTATCTTTTATACCACTCTCCTCCCTTCATAGCTATTTAAAATCCTAAACTATTAATTTTGAACACTATCATTTACATAACCTCACAAACAAACTTCCTAAATAATATTCACTCTCACCTTTTATAGCATCATTAATAGACTTATTTGTATTATCTATATCTTCATAATAAGTGTCTTTTAAGTTTCCTCTAACGTTAGCCACTCTTAATAAATCTAAAGAATCATAAGCACACACCGTACCATATCCCCAACTTGGATCAGGATATAACACTCCTAATCTATCTTTTTTAGCTGCTTTTGAAAGATAATACTTAAGTCTATCTCCATAAAGAAATGGATCTTTACCCTTAACTATTCCCCACTCTAAAAGTAACGCACATATTCCAGATACATGAGGTGCTGCCATTGACGTTCCTGATTTAGTATCAAATCCATTATTTGATACTGTAGATAATATATCTTCTCCTGGTGCTACTATATCTGGCTTTGTAAATGATGTTTCATAAAGCTTTCCTCTACCTGAAAAAGCAGAAAAAGTATTAGTCATATTATTATAACTACCAACTGTAATTGCACTTCTAACTGTTCCTGGTATACCTAAAGTATTATAAACATCAGGTTGAAGAAACTTTGTTTTAGGACTAAGTGCTTCTGTAATAGGCAACCATATATCATATACTCCTCTATATTTATTAAGAGGCTTTATTGTTACCTTCCATTCTCCACCTGTTAAATATTGTTCTCCAGCTAATAAGGTTACAGTTATTTCTCCATTTATATCAAAAGGCTTAGGCCCTGTATTATAAATGATACACTTATCAACTCCTATATTAACTTCCCTATATCCAGTACGTAATACTATTTCACCACTCCTCTCACCTAATGAATTTTCTATTTCAATAGAAATATCAACAAGAAGAGGTTTGTATATTTGTAATGCTATTGATGCTTCAAAATCTGATACACTTAAAGGAATTGTATTAACATCACTTAACGTTCCACCAACATGATGGGCTGCATCTCCCTCATTACCAGCTGCAATAACCATTGCAACCCTTTCAAGTCTACATATAGTCTCTATATATTGCTCTAAAAGACTTGTTCCATTATGTGCACCATCATTAGTACTTAGACTGATATTTATAACTAAAGGCTTATTATTCTCATTTGCCTTGTCTAACAGAAACTTTATTCCTCTCATAATCTGAGTGCTCAAAGCAAAATTTAGAAACCCATATCTAGTTATCTTGACCATAGCAATAGAGCTTTTGAAAGCTACTCCATAGTTTTGCTTTTGAGCTTTGCCTCCTGCTGTAGCTATTCCTGCTACATGTGTTCCATGATTTACTGGATCTTTTACATTTACAATGGCATAAGGATCAGATGACTTTAAGGCTTCATTTATCTGAGCTTTATCATAAACCTTTTTATTTTCACCCAAATCATATATGAAATCAATTCTTGTATTTCCTGCTTCATCTATGAAAGCTGGATGAGTATAATCTATCCCAGTATCAATAAATCCAACCAATACTCCCTCCCCACTTAATCCATACCTCTCCCAAGCATTTGGCACACAACAGGCTTTATTACTTTCTAAATCTGATGTAAATAATACCTTAGGTACTTCCACATACTGTACTCCTTCTATTTGAGATACTTTTCTTATATCATCAGCCTTTAATGTAATAATACCAAAGCCAAAACCTAAATTTTCAAAAGTTCCTCCTATTTGCTCTACAGATTTTGCTACCTTTTCTACATTGTCTCCAAATAAGACTACTAATTCTATGTTCCCTTTATTAATTTTCTCATTTTCAGCTAATTGAACCACTTTATATAATAACTGTTCTGGTATTTTACTTAATAAATTTAATTGAGTGTTAGTTTTATTTGCTTCTATTTTAATCTCCTCCTAAGAATAGAACTATATAAATATTAAGGTAACTTTATAAATAACTTCCCTACATAATATTCTTTTTTATCCATTGCACCTTCATCTTCAGTTTTATTTTTCAATATATGATTACCTTGCAAATTATCTCTAATTATATCTTCTTTATTTTTTACTCTCATATTATCAAAAACTAACTTCATGTTAATAATTCCATATCCCCATTCTGGATTTGGATATTCCTTTCCCTCAGGTTTTACAGTACCTCCTATCAAATAAGTTTTAACTTTTGTTGCATATAAACTTGTGTCATTTCCATTAATAATTGCCCATTGAAATATGAGTGCTGCACATCCTGCTACTACTGCAGCTGCTACACTAGATCCACTGATAACTTGTGTTTTAGACCCTGTAGTAGTTGCCAAGGCATTTACTCCACCTGCTACCAATTCTGGCTTTGCTCTCCCATCTCTTGAATATCCTCTACTTGAATTAATGTCAATAGAGTTATTATTTTGATTATAGTAACCAACTGATATACTATATAGACTAGAAGATGGTATCATTAATGTTCTGTATGGATTGGAATTTAAAAATTTTGTTTCGTGAGCTAATAATTCACGTTGAATCAAATATGCATCATACTTACCGGTTATAACAACTTCCCCTATAAGATTAAAAGACCATATTCCTTCTTTTATATCTTTACCAATAATAGTTATTCTTTCCTCTCCAGTTGATATTTCTGGTATAGCATATTCTAAATATATAATTGTACCTTCATATAAAAATTTTATTTCTATTGTTTTGTTAAGGCTAGGTGATATGTTACTATATACTTCTCCTGAAGGAGAAATAATGGTCATTGAATATTTATCTGGTTTATTAACCCATATTTCAAAATTTATATTTTTTTGTTTTTTACCTATTTTAAGTTCAATACTCTTTATGTCCCCTACTGACTCTATTGTTCCAGAAGTATGATTATCTGAATTTCCCTCATTACCTAGTGCTGCAACCACAGTTATCCCTTTTACCCTTGAAATCTCATCTATATATCTCTCAATAGTTGCTAATCCATTACGCCCTCCTCTACATCCCCCTATTGGTATAAGTATTACTACTGGTCTATTTAACCTACGAGATAAATCATAAAAATATTTTACACCTAAAAATACAACCGCAGTTGTAAACGTGGGTGCATTACCATAAGCTTCAAACTCTTCAATAAACGCTTTTGGACTAGGTGCTAACTTTACAATAGATAAATCACACCTAGGTGCCACACCTCTAACTTCTGGATTTACTCCTTTTGCTCCTACTATTGAGGCAATACTAGTACCATGACCTATTTCATCCTTTGATGCAACTATTTTATAAGGATCTTGACCATCTTTCTTTGCTTTAATAGCTTTATTTATATCTTCCCTAGTATACTCACAACCTCCGTGCAAGTATTTTTTTCCTTTTTCACATGGAATAGTTTGATCCCAAATAGTTATAATTCTTGTAGTTCCATCTTCATTTATAAATTCTTCATTTAAATAGTCTATACCAGTATCAAGGATTCCTACAAGAACTCCCGTTCCATCTAGCGGCAAATAAGTACTATTATAAAATTGAGAGGATCCAGATGCTTCTATTGGTGAAATATCACATAAGGTATAAAGAGCATTAGGATTAGGATAAACAAGTACATCAGATAATTTATCAATCACTTCTTTATAGTTTTCCCTAACTGCTAATACCGCACGATATTTATCAGCAATAAAAATACGAGCATTAGGAATTTTTTGTACAGCTCCAATAATATCTCCCATAAATTCAACTACAGTTAGTACCGTATCTGGTAAAGTAAAAAATATATAATCAGGCATATTTCCTAAGTCTTCCATACTACTCTCTCTTACTTTTTCTGATGTTTTATTAAACTCCCCACTTTTTATATAAATCTCCCCCTAAAAAGAGCTCATTTTATAGTAAAATATCCATCTTTAATAATTTTACTTTTTTTTATTATAATGGTAATCTAATAAACAATTTGCCTATATAATATTCAATTTCATACTTTATCATCTCTTCATCTCTATAATTTCTACTTATAAAATTAGTAGGCTTCAATCTAATATTATCAAATATTCCCTTCATATTAAGTATTCCATATCCAAAATCCCTATTAGGATATATATCACCTTCTCGTTTTATTGTCCCTCCTATTAAATATGTTTTGAGCTTTGTAGAATATAAATTTGTATCATTTCCATTAATAATACCCCACTGAAATATAAGTGCAGAACAACCTGCAACAATAGCTGTTGCTACGCTACACCCACTTATCATTCTTGTAGCTCCTCCTATAGTAGCTGCCATAGCATTTATTCCACCAGCCACTAAATCCGGTTTAATTCTATTATCCCTTGTATATCCCTTTCCAGATTGAGCTACAACAGAATTGTTATTTTGATTATAAAACCCTACTGCTATAGCATAAGATGACGTTGATGGTATGGTTAAAGTTTCATAAGGTTCTGAATTTAAAAACTTTGTTTCTGGAGCTAATAATTCTCTTTGAATTAAATATGCGTCATATTCTCCAGATATGACTAGTTCACCTATGAGCTTAAAAATCCATATTCCTTCCCTCATGTTTCTACCTTTAATCGTAATTCTCTCTTCACCAGTTAAAACTTCTGGTATAGAATATTCTACATATATTTTTGTACTTTCATAAAGGAATTTAACTTCTACTCTCTTTTCAAGAGTAGGTGGTATTCTTTCAATTATTTCACCAGAAGGCGAAATAATCGATAATGCAAATTTATCTGGTTTACTAATCCATATCTCAAACTTTATATTAATTTGTCCTTTGCCTATCTTAAGCTCAATATTCTTAGTATCTCCTTTTTTAATTATCTTACCTGATACATGAGTTTCACTATTTCCCTGATTTCCTGTTGGTACAATTGCAGCTATTCCCCTTACTTTTGAAATTTCATCTATATATCTTTCAATAAATGATAAGCCATTATGAGGACCTATATTGGCTCCCACCCCTACAAATATTACCATAGGTTTTTTTAGCCTAATACCAAGCTCATACAAATACTTAATACCTGAAAATACTACAGAAGTTGAAAAAGCCACTCTATTTCCATATACTCCAAAATCGTCTCTTATAGTATCAGGTGCAAAATATAATTTCACAATAGCTAAGTCACAGCTTGGCGCTACCCCAATAATATCTGGATTTACTCCCCTTGCTCCTATAATAGATGCCATACTAGTACCATGTCCATCTGTATCTTTAGATGGTACTATTTTATAAGGATCTTCGCCATTTTTTTTAGCCTGAATTGCTCTATTTATATCTTCATTACTATATTCACTACCTCCAAAAGAATCTGGTGGCTGCTTTCCTGTATCATTTATTTGATCCCAAATAGCTAAAACTCTTGAAGTGCCATCTTCATTAATAAATTCTTCATTTAAATAATCTATTCCAGTATCAACAATTCCTACTACAACTCCATTCCCATCTAAAGGTAAATAAACACTATTATGGAATATAGTTGCTCCAGCAGCCTCTATTGGTGAAATGTCACAGGTTGTATGAAGTACTGTTTGCACCGAATAAAGAATTACATCTGAAAGCTGATTAACTACATCTTGTATATCATCTGCATCACCTACAACTGATAAAATTGCACGTTTTTTATCAAGAAGAGTAATCTTAGCATTGGGAATATTTTTTGCAGCACCAATAGCATCACCTTGATATTCTATAGTAGCAAAAGTCCCTTGTGGCAAAGCAAAAAATTCATGTTCTGTAAGATTAGGAATTATATTAATAGTTACACCTTCTTTAGAAAATTTCTCCGTAATTTCCTTAATTTCTCCTTCATATTCCAATATTGCACGTTTATCATCAATTATAAAGGCTTTAGTATTACCATCTTTTTTTGCAGATCCAACAATATCTCCCTCATACTCAACAGTAACATACGGTTTTGGTTCTATTCTATATATATAAATCACCTCCTACTTAGAGTTTTTTATAATTTAGGTATCCTTATAAATAAATTATCTATATAGTATTCTTCTTCATTCAATAACCTTTTTTTACTCACAATATTATTACTCTCGAAGTTACTGAGTTTTAGTCTAATATTATCAAATATACCTTTCATATTAAGTATTCCATATCCAAAATCTCTGTTAGGATATATATCACCTTCTCGTTTTATTGTCCCTCCTATCAAATATGTTTTGAGCTTTGTAGAATATAAATTTGTATCATTTCCGTTAATAATCCCCCACTGAAATATAAGTGCAGAACAACCTGCAACAATAGCTGTTGCTACACTACACCCACTTATCATTCTTGTAGCTCCTCCTATAGTAGCTGCCATAGCATTTATTCCACCGGCCACTAAATCTGGTTTAATTCTATTATCCCTTGTATATCCCTTTCCAGATTCAGCTACAACAGAATTATTATTTTGATTATAGAAACCTACTGTTATAGCATAAGCTGAAGTTGATGGTATAGTTAAAGTTTCATATGGGTCTGAATTTAAAAACTTTGTTTCTGGCGCTAATAATTCCCTCTGAATCAAATATGAATCATACTCTCCTGATATGACTAGTTCGCCTATAAGCTTAAAAATCCATATTCCTTCCCTCATATTTCTACCTTTAATCGTAATTCTCTCTTCACCAGTTAAAACCTCTGGTATAGAATATTCTACATATAGTATTGTACTTTCATAAAGAAATTTAACTTCTACCCTCTTTTCAAGAGTAGGTGGTATTCTTTCAATTATTTCACCAGAAGGCGAAATAATTGATAATGCAAATTTATCTGGTTTACTAATCCATATCTCAAACTTTATATTAATTTGTTCTTTGCCTATCTTAATCTCAATATTCTTAGTATCTCCTTTTTTAATTATCTTACCTGAAACATGAGTTTCACTATTTCCCTGATTTCCTGTTGGTACAATTGCAGCTATTCCCCTTACCTTTGAAATTTCATCTATATATCTTTCAATAAATGATAAACCATTATGAGGACCTATATTAGCTCCTACTCCTACAAATATTACTATAGGTGTTTTTAATTTAATGCCTAACTCATATAGATATTTAATACCTGAAAATGTTACTGATGTAGAATAAGCTACCCTATCTCCATATACACCAAAATCATCTCTTACAGTATTCGGTGCATCATATAGCTTTACAATAGCTAATGCACATCTTGGTGCTACCCCGATAATATCTGGATTTACACCCCTTGCTCCTATAATAGATGCCATACTAGTACCATGTCCATCTGTATCTTTAGATGGTACTATTTTATAAGGATCTTCACCATTTCTCTTAGCTTGAATTGCTCTATTTATATCTTCATTACTATATTCACTGCCTCCAAATGAATCTTCTGGTTTTTTTCCAGTATTAAGTATCTGGTCCCAAAGTGCTACAATTCTTGATGTACCATCTTCATTAATAAATTCTTCATTTAAGTAATCTATTCCAGTATCAACAATTCCTACAGTAACCCCTCTCCCATCTAAAGGTAAATAAACACTATTATGGAATGTAGTTGCTCCAGAAGCCTCTATTGGTGAAATGTCACAGGTAGTATGAAGTACAGTTTGCACTGAATAAAGAAGTACATCTGAAAGTTGATTAACTACATCTTGTATATCATCAGCATTTCCTACAACTGTTAATATTGCACGTTTTTTATCAAGAATAATCACCCTAGCATTAGGAATATTTTTCACTGCACTAATAACATCACCTTGATATTCTATGGTGGCAAAAGTTGCTTGTGGTAATGCAAAAAATTGCTGATCTGTAAGATTAGGAATTATTTTAATACTCACACCTTCTTTAAAAAGCTTATCAGCCACTTCCTTAATGTCTCCTTGATATACTAATATTGCATGATTCTCATCTATTATAAAAGCCTTTGCATTCCCAATCTTTTTTGTAGCTCCAGAAATATCTCCATTATATTCTACAGTAACATATGGTTTCACTTCTACTTTCTCTATATTAAGCACCTCCTTAAAAAGCTATTTCATATTAATTAAATATTTCTATAACTTTATATAATTTTTGGCTTTTGGCAATCTTATGAATAAACTACCAAAACAATATTCATTCACATATATATCCTCTTTGTAAAGTAGTTCCCTATCATATGGATTCACATAAATTTTTGATCTAATATTATCAAAAATTCCTTTCATATTGACAAATCCATAACCAACCTCTGGATTAGGATATATATCTCCCTCCCTTTTTACTGTGCCTCCTATAAGATAGGTTTTAAGTTTAGTAGAGTATAAATTCACATCATTTCCATTTATAATTCCCCATTGAAATATAAGAGCTGAACACCCTGCTACAACAGCAGCAGCTACACTAGATCCACTTATAACCTTCGTTCCGGAATTTCCATCAGCTACTACCGCATTTATTCCCCCAGCCGCTAAGTCTGGTTTAACTCTTCCATCTCGTGTATATCCCTTTCCAGACTCTGCTACATTAGAATTGTTATTTTGATTATAAAATCCAACCGATATTCCATAAGATGAAGTTGATGGTATAGTTAATGTTCCATAAGGATCTGGGTTTAAAAATTTAGTGTCAGGAGCTAAGAGTTCTCTTTGAAGTAAATATGAATTAAAATCACCTGTTACAACAAGTTCACCTATAAGTTTAAAAGTCCAAATTCCTTCTCTTATATTCCTAGCATTAATAGTGATTTTCTCATCGCCAGTTAATGCTTCTGGAATATCATATTTAACATATATTACGGTTCCCTCATATAAAAACTTAAATGGCGTAATTTTATTTAAAGTTGGAGGTATTCTATCAATAATTTCTCCAGAAGGTGAAATTATTGATAGAGCAAATTTATCTGGTTTGCTTACCCAAATTTCAAAATTTATATTTTGTTGGTCTTTTCCTATTTTAATTTCTATATTTTGTGAATCACCTTCATTAAGTATCTTTCCAGATACATGGTTCTCTGCATTTCCTTCATTTCCTGTTGGTATAACTGCAGCTACACCTCTAACCTTTGAAATCTCATCTATATACCTCTCATTAAATGCCAGACCATTATGTCCTCCCCTAACTCCTCCTAATGGTGTAAGTATTACAATAGGTTTTTTCATTCGATAAGACAAATCATATAAGTATTTCGTAGCCAAAAAAAGGACTGATGTGGTAAACGTAGGTGAATTACCATATTTAGCAAATTGATTGTTTAATGATTCAGGACTGGGCCCAAGCTTTACCATCGCCAAATCACATTTTGGTGCTACTCCTACAAGTTCTGGCTTAACTCCTCTTGCCCCAACAATTGATGACATATGTGTACCATGCCCTATATCATCTTTTGATGGCACTATAGAATATGGATCTTTCCCCTCCTGTTTAGCCTTAATAGCAGAAGTTATTTCTTCTCTAGTATATTCAGTTCCTACAAATTGTCCTGGTGGCTTTTTATCACTAACAATATTTTGATCCCAAATAGCTATAATTCTTGATGTTCCATCCTCATTAATAAATTCTTCGTTTAAGTAATCTATTCCACTATCAATTATCCCTACAATAATACCAGACCCATCTAGTGGTAAATAAATACTATTGTGGAATATAGTTGCTTCTGATGCTTCTACTGGTGAAATATCACATAAAGTATAAAGTGAACTAGGACTTACATTAACAATTACATCAAAAAGCTTATCAACAACCTCCTGAACATCTCCTCTAACTGCTAATATTGCACGATTTTTATCTACAATAGCTACTCTAGCATTAGGGATTTTTTTTACCATACTAACTATATCCCCCTTGTATTCAACTACTGAATACACAGTATCTAATAGAGCAAAGAACTTTTCATCCGGCATGCTTCCTATGTCTTCTTCTATCCTATTATTACTAGACAGATTTATTCCTTCTATATTACTCTCCTCCTAGAAACATCTCTAATATTTATATATTAATTCAAGATTATATTTTTATATGGCTAATTCATACTGGTAATCTTATAAATAAATTACCAATATAATATTCTTTACTCTCTATATGTTTTTCTTCTATAACTCTTATATTATCAAATATAGCTTTTACATCAATTTTTCCATATCCCCACTCTGGATTTGGATATAAATCCTCAGTTTTCTTTAAAGTACCACCTATTAAATATGTTTTAAGCTTTGATGCATACAAATTACTATCATTTCCATTTACAATTCCCCACTGAAATATAAGTGCTGAACACCCTGCTACAATAGCTGCTGAAACACTTGATCCAGTTATAACTTGTGTTCCTCCTCCTACAGTAGTAACTACTGCTCTTACTCCACCAGCAACTATCTCAGGTTTAACCCTATTATCCCTCGTATAACCTCTACCAGATTCTTTCACAATACTATCATTATTTTGATTATAGTATCCTACTGTTATAGCTGATGAAGATGAAGATGGTGTAGTTAAAGTTATATACGGAGCAAACTTCAAAAACTTAGTTTCTGGAGCCAACAGTTCTCTTTCAAGTAAATAAGCATCATATTTACCAACTATAATTAAATCCCCTATAAGTTTAAAAGTCCATATACCTTCTCTTATATTCCTAGCCTTTATTGAAATTTTTTCCTCTCCACTTACCGTTTCTGGTATTAAATATTCTATATACATAACAGTGCTTTCATACAAAAATTTAATTTCTGTTATTTTATTATTAGTTGGTGGTATCCTATCAATAATTTCCCCAGAAGGAGAAACTATTGATAATGAAACCTTATCAGGTTTAGAAATCCAAATTTCAAATTTAATATTCTTTTGGTTTTTATCTATTTTAAGTTCAATATCTTTTACATCCCCTGTACTCTCTATTATTCCAGAATTATGATTACTTCCATCACCTTGATTACCTATTGGCATAATTACAGCTATCCCTTTAACTTTTGAAATATCATCTATATATCTCTCAATGAATGATAATCCATTACGAGGTCCAAGATTTGAGCCTAGGGGCACCAATATTACCATGGGTGTCTTAATTTTAGGTACCAACTCATATAAATACTTCATAGCTGCAAATATAACTGATGTTGAATAAGCAACCTTATCTCCATATACTCCATACTCATCTCTATAAGCAGATACTGCTGGGCTTAGTTTTACAATTGCCAAGTTACACCTTGGAGCCACTCCTCTAAGTGATGGATTTACCCCTCTTGCACCTATTAAGCTAGCCATATTAGTTCCATGTCCATCCTTATCTTTCGTAGGAACTATCTTATATGGATCTTCACCATTCTTCTTAGCATTAATAGCTCTATTTATCTCTTCATTAGTATACTCACTTCCCCCATACTGACCTTCAGGCACTTTTCCTGTATAAATATCCTGATCCCAAATACTTATAATTTTTGAAGTTCCATCTTCATTAATAAACTCTTCATTTAAATAATCTATTCCAGTATCAATAATTCCAACAGTAATACCTTGACCATCTAAAGGTAAATAAACACTATTATAAAAACTACTCGCCCCTGATGCTTCTATAGGTGAAATATCACATAAAGTATGTAATAAAATAGTAACTACATAAACAATTACATCAAAGAGCTCATCAAATATCTTTCTTAATCCTTCTAAATTTGTTTGAGCTGCTATTATTGCACGGTTTTTATCAGCTATAAAAACTCTAGCATTAGGTATCTTCTTTATGGCTGCTTTAATATCTCCCTGATACTCTATTGTAGCAAAAATAGTACCTGGTAATGTAAAAAACGTGGTATCATCAATATTTTCAAAACTCATATTTTTCTGTTCAATTCTTGATTTATTTAATAAGTTCAATTCTTCATTCAACTTATAATCTCCTATGTTAATCTCCCCCAGTGAATAAAGCTCTATACTATTAAAATATTCAAACATTTCTCAATAAACACCTTATATTTATAATTTATTAAAATTTAAAATAAAAAAATGCGTTTCTATAAATTCCATAGAAACACATTTTCTCATATAATAACATAAATCATCTATTTTACTTTTTATTATCACTTAAAATATCCTCTAATTCTTTTTTAAAAATATCCACCATTGTTCATTAAATCCATCAATAGCAAACTCTTCACATTCCTCTAACTCACTTAGCCATTTACGTGTGATTAGAACAAAATTCTCCCATATATCTTCTGGATAACCTAACTCTAAGTCAAATTGAAACATGTAGTGATTAATAATTATAAATCCGTCTTTTTTTAACACACCTAACAAACTCTTTATTAAGTTTAGAAATGGTAGTTTTACACTTTCCTCTAATGAGTTATTCTTATCTTCCCTTTTCATTATTTCAATCATTTTTGGTAATATTTCAATCCAGTTTGAATAAACAGTATCTATTCCTTCATCTTCACATAATATAGCTTGAACTATATCATTTACACTATGTTGAAAGGCTATTATGTCGACTTGCTCTTCACCTAAATATTTTTTTATATTTGCAGCATCATCATCAATAAGTGTAATTCTAATAGGCAAATCTTTTGTTTTATTTGTTAAACTACTATTTAATTCTTTATTCATATTTGCAGTAATATAATGACTGTTAATATTATTTCTTGCCATCATTTGTGGAATCATATCTGCATCTCCAGATGCAATTTCAAGTAAATTCAATCTGTTGTCACCCATTAAAATATTTACACATTCAGCCCATTTACTTCTAAAATATAGCTCATTTATAACAGTAAATTCAAAAATAGGTTTTTCTAATAAATTTCTTAACTTTTGATTTTTCTCTTCATTCGACATTAATTTAAATTCCTTAAATTCAATGTCATTTAAATACTTTTTAGCATTTTCTTCTGAAATTACAATTTCATTAAAATTATCTAATGGTTTCATAAAATAACACCCCATCACCAAAATATTACAATAATCTAATTTTAACATATGTACCAAAATAATAATTTGTATTTTTTCTAGAAATGTAGCATAAATATTATATTCTTTTCTATAATTTAAGGTCCAGATATCTAACTTATCCATTAAAATTTGAAAAAATAATTTTTATATTACCTTTGTTTACATTATCTATTTGCATATTTTATCTAAATAATTATATAGCTTTTCTAATAGGAATGTTTATTTCTGTTAAATACTCGTCTTCGCTTTTTACAATTAATGAATCAAATAAGGTCCACTCATATGAATCTCCATCAACATCATATCCATTTTCTTCTATATATTTTAATAATCTATCATAGGATTTAAAAGTTGTTTCATAGCTACCAATATGATTTATACATGCATATAGCCCTTTTGGCTTAATAGTAATTTTTTCACTTTTTATACTTTTGTCTACCTTAATAAAAAGACTGCTTATCTTCGTATATCTCTTATTAATTATATTTTCTTTACTAACAGTAGCTCCTAAAGAATATCCTGAATATATTTTATTTTCATTACAGTATTTTATGAGCTCCATGGCGTTAAATATAATATCAGTCTCAGAATTACATCTAAATCTATTTAATATTAATGACTCTGTTTCCATTTCTTTTATATATATTGCATTATTTAACCCAATTTTTATTCCTTTATTAATTACATCTATTTTATTTTTAATATTTCTACTTATATCATCTAACTCCTGTATTTTCTTCTCAATTTTTTTATACTCATTAGTTAACATATCAACTGCTTTTTGAGGCGTTCTCTTATCCAAATAACTTCTAATATCTTCTAAAGACATTCCAACATCTCTCAAAGTAATTAATGTACAAATAGTATCATATTGACTTAAAGCATAAAATCTAAAATTATTCTCATCTTTATATGCTGGTTTAAAAATTCCTATATTATCATAATATATTAATGTTTGTTTAGATATATCGCATAACTTTGCAAATTCACCTGTTGCAAAATATTTTTTTGAACTATTCATAAAAATTACTCCTTTATATATCTTGTATACACATTCTTACACAAGTTTATTTTAAAAAATTGCTTGCCTATATAGTTACTATATACCTTATTATACAATAGGACATGTTCCTAATACTAAACTCTCTAAATAAATTATGCTTTTTATATAAAAAAATAAAGGAGGCTATCATCATGGAAGCAAATTTTTCTAAGAAAGTTACTTTTCTTAAATTTTTAAAAATTATATCACCAGCCATTATATCTATGGTATTCATTTCATTTTATACTATTGTGGATGGTATATTTGTATCCGTACTTGTAGGTTCCGATGCTTTAGCTAGTATTAATATAATTCTTCCTGCTATAAATCTTATATTCGGAATTGGTATAATGTTTGCTATTGGAGGAAGTGCTATTGTATCTATAATGCTTGGTCAAAGTAAAAATGAAGAAGCAAATAAAGCTTTTTCTTTCATTTTTATATCAGCAACATTAGTTGGTATTATAATTTCAGTTTTAGGTTCTATATTTATTAAAAATATAGCTACTATTCTTGGCGCTACCGAAGTTATTTTACCTTATGCTGAAGCCTTTGGTAAAATAATAATTTTATTTGCACCTATATTTATAATAAAAACCTTATTTGAATTTTTTATTAGAACTGATGGAAATTTTAATTTTAGTCTTTTATTATCTATAATCTCAGGTATAGTAAATATTATATTCGATTATATTTTCATATCTATATTTAATTTTGGAGTTGCTGGAGCAGCTTTAGCAACTGGACTTGGAGTTTTAGTTGCAGCTATCATGGGATTTTATTATTTCTTATCTTCTAAGTCAAATCTAAAATTTGGAATTCCAAAAGTAGATTTTAAATTACTTATTAAAGTCATAATTAATGGATCTCCTGAATTGGTTACGGAACTTTCTACTGGAATTACAACTATAATTTTTAATATGCTAGCATTAAAATATGCTGGTGAAAAGGGCTTAGCTGCATTAACAATCATACTGTATGCTCATTTTTTAATGGTATCAACATATTTGGGACTTGTAGCTGGAATTACCCCAATCCTTAGCTTTAATTATGGTGCTAAAAATATTGATAAAATAAAAGAAACCTATAATTATTCAAAGAAATTTATCATAATTTCATCTATTATAGTATTTATTATATCTATAGCTTTTTCACCCATGTTAGTTGGTATATTTGTAACAACTAATAATCCTGTTTTTAATATAGCTTTAAATGGACTTAAACTATTTGCTATTGCATTTTTATTTATTGGTATAAATGTATTTGCATCTGGGTTATTTACTGCATTTTCAAATGGTAAAATTTCAGCAATATTAGCCTTATGTAGATCATTTGTATTTATAATAATTGGTGCAGCAATATTACCAAAATTATTAAACATAAATGGCTTATGGCTTACGGTTCCGTTTGCTGAATTATTAACTATTCTACTTTCATTAACATTTTTAAGAAAATATAAAAAGATATATCACTACTAAAAAACTTTACTTACTTTTTTGTAACTTGGTTACAAAGATTTCAGTACTTGTTTTACTTAAAAATCACTAATATAATAACCTACATGAATAAATATTATTGTTAGGAGTTTTTAAATATGATGAATGTTAATTTAGAAAAATGTGTTGGTTGTGGACTTTGCTCAAAAGATTGTATCGCTTACGATATTGAATTAGTTAATGGAAAAGCCAATATAAAAAATGAAACTTGTATTAAATGTGGACATTGTATAGCTATTTGTCCAAAAGAGGCTGTATCAACTGATGAATATGATATGAATGAAGTAAAAAAATATACCAAAGAAGATTTTACTATTGAAGCTGAAAATCTTCTAAACTTTATTAAGTTTAGAAGAAGTGTAAGAAACTTTAATAATAAAGATGTTGAAGATGAGAAAATTAATAAAATTATAGAAGCAGGTAGATTTACTCAAACAGGCATTAACAGTCAAAATGTTTCTTATATAGTTGTTAAAGATAAACTTCAAGAGTTAAGAAAATTAGTACTAGAATCACTTAAAGAAAAAGGTGAGCATATACTTACAAATCAAAATATAACTGATAATAGATTAAAAAGATATGCTTATATGTGGATTAAAATGTATAGTGACTTTTTAGAAAATCCTAATGGCAGTGATAGGTTGTTCTTTAAGGCACCTCTAGTTATTCTTGTAACCTCCCCTGATTCTGTAAATGCATCATTAGCCTCTTCAAATATGGAACTTATTACAAATGCATTAGGTCTTGGCACTTACTTTAGCGGTTTCTTAGCTAAGGCTGCAGAAGGAAATAAAAAAATTAATGACTTTCTTGGTTTAGAAGAAAATCACAAAATCGTAACATGTATGGTAATAGGTTATCCAAATATAAAATATCTTAGAACTGTTCCTAGAAAGAAATCTTCTATAACTTGGTTATAAAAAATTCGTCAGCAATGAATACTCCTTTCATTGCTGACTTTTAATTATACACTATTATTGATATACTTTTCATTCCCAATAATCTCTATTCTTAGTTTTATAAGTTTACTTTTAAAATGTTTTCTTATTATAAATAATATTCTTTACAAGCAAATAACTAAGTTATAAAATAATATATTAGTATACTATAAAAAAGAAATGGAGTTCAATATGAATAACTGTCCAATAGAAAAAATATCTATGAATGAAAATGCTATACATTTAGCCTTAAATATAATAAGTGGAAAATGGCGTTTAAAAATACTTTGGGAAATATATACAAACAAAGTTATACGCTTTAATCAATTACAAAAAAATTTAGATGGTATTTCTAATTTAATGCTTACTCGTTGTCTGAAAGAACTACTAGAATACAAATTAGTAGATAGAAAACAATTTAATGAAGTACCACCCCATGTTGAGTATTCTTTAACTGACCTCGGTATGTCTTTATGCCCAATATTACGCTCTCTCGAAAAATTTGGATACGATGTTATAAATCAAACACGAAATAATTAATCCTATAAATAACAAAAGTCTATATAATGTTGAACATTTTTGTTCAATCTTATATAGACTCTTTAATATATACTTTTCTATAATAATCTAAAATTATATTTTTCAAGAACCCACTTAGGCACTACAAATCTAGCTGTTTTTAAAGGATCCACTACTTGACATATTTCAGTATTACTGGTTATGCTAAATAACATTGATATGTCCTTTATTTCAAGATTAACTCTTTCCTTTACAATATTAAGCATATCGTGAACTGCTGTATATACAGCCTTATCAATACTTTTCTCTGAAGCTATTGTAGAAATGAATTCATTGTTTTCAAGTAGAGGATTATTTAATTTTAACTCATTAATTACTTCTAACTGTACCGTTACAAATGCACCTATTTCTGCTCCAGCTCCCCCAATTTCACCATCAGCCATAACTGCATGAACATCTCCTAAAGCAAAATAGGCACCATCTTTAAATATTGGAAAATAAATAGTAGCACCTTCTTCTACCATAGTATTATCCATATTACCACCATGAGAGCCTGGAGTCCCTGTATTAATCTCCTCTTCATTTGGAGCCACTCCGATTACTCCAATCATTTTTTTAACTGGTATTTCTAAATTATTATCAAAAATTATTTTGTCATTCTTTATGTCTACAACCTTACAATGTTGCCCATTCATCTTATCTCCAAGAACTCCAATATCTTTTCCTGTAGCTATAACAGCTTTTTCCTTTATATTAATTTTTTTAATAGTAACTTTAAGTACATCTCCTTTTCTGGCCCCTTCTATATATATAGGACCTGTTGCAGGATTAACCTTGTCCCATTCCATATTGTACATAAAATCTTCTTCACTTTTTACTAAATCTGAAAAACAATCCTTTGTTTCTATTTCAACAACATCCCCTGAATTAACTTTTAATACATATTCATGTTTATTAGAAAAATTAAAAATTGAATTTGAGTTATTAAGATTATGAACCATTTTAACACCTCTTCTATAATTATTTCCATTTGTATAAACTATACAACTTATTTAAGTTTAATTCAATATGTTAAAACCTTAGTTAATTTTATGCCCTAAATATAATCATTAATATAGATACTATTATTTAGATACAGTTTATTAAAAATAACTATTAGTTTTTAGTCACTTCTTTATAATCATTCTTCTTATCTCTCAAATCATACATTGATCCAATTGTAAGCCCAGCACTTATTCCTATTATGAAACAAAGCGTAAATTCATTAAAAATAATTCCAAATATTATTCCTAATGACGTTCCAAATACTATTCCTAGATTTGTAGCTTTGCTTTTATTTTCTTGCTTTTTATTTGTCATTTAATTTCCCCTCTAAATATTATTTTAAATAACTTATCTTTAAAATAATTTATAACATATATTTTTATACTAAATATTAATTATTTTAAACCTACAGTAGATATTAAAAATATCACCAACAATATCTGCTTCTATATTGCCATTCATTCTTTCAACTAATCCTTTTACAATAGCTAAACCAAGCCCTGATCCTTTTCCTGAACGTGTCTTATCTGCCATGTAAAATCTGTCAAAAACCTTTTCCACATCATGATTAGTTAAATTTCTAATATTATTACTAACTTTTAGTATTGCTATACTTTCTTCTATTTCTAAAGAAATAGAAATTTTATCCTTTGCATATCTAATAGCATTGCTTAATAAATTTTCTATCACACGTTCTAATGATTTATGCTCCGCTATAATATATACATCTTCCTCTAAAATTTGTATATTAGGAGTTATGCCTATATTTATAAAATCAGAATATCTCCCTAAAACTATTTCTTTTATAATTCTATTAAACTTTACTTTTTCTAAATTTATTTTATAATCTAAAGATTCTATTAAAGAAAGTTCATAAAAATCATTAAGTAATACCTCTAATGATTTTGCTCTTCTTTCTGCTGTCTCTAAATACTCTTTTTTTTCTTCCTCACTTGTATTATCAAGTTTTAAAAATTGAATATAACCTATAATAGATGTTAATGGTGTTCTAAGGTCATGTGAAATATTTGCAATTGTTTGTCTTAAATCATTTTGAAGCTCAATTTCTCTGATTTCACATTGTTTTTTTAAATCTAAAGTAATATTTATATTTTTAGCTAATTCTTCAAGTTCTTTATTTATCAAACCTACAGTTAACTTTTTATCTTCCTTATTTCTATTAATATCTATAATCTGCTCATTTATCCCCATTACTTGCCTTCTTATAAGAAATAAACGTATAAATAAAAATATTATTATAATTATTAAAATTGCTATAATAAGAATCATACATTTATCCGCCTTTCCTTATCTTATATCTGCTTTTTCAAAAAAATATATACTTAAAAAAATTGAAACTGCTATTGTAATTAAAGATATTACTATCACCTTTGTCCCTTGCAAAATGCTAAGTTTCTCTGCCACAGCGTTCACCTTTTGTCCAAATATAATATTACTATAAATTAAATCAACAATTGAGTTTCTTATTGCAAAAGCTAACCCAAACCTGTTAATTGAGTCCAATACTATAAGCGAAATTATAACAAGCGTAGAATTTTTACAAATAACTGCTATCAAAACTGCAATACTTGATAAACCAATATAGACAAGTAACATAAGCATAAATACCCTTATTATAAACATAAGAGTATTTAACGTAATAGCTTCTCCATATCCATTAATAAATGTATTTATTATTGTTATTAAAATAGGAGATATTAAACTTATAATTGTAATTCCAATATAATAAACTATAATCTTTGCCATAAGAATATCTCTTCTTCTATGCCCATAAACAATTAAATTCTTTATATACTTAGAGCTAAACTCGTCAGCTATGTAAAAAGCAGTAAATAATCCTACTAACATGAAAAAACCTATGACATCCTGTGTCTCAAATACAGTAATTAATACTTGTTTTCCAGTCATAGTCTGACTAAATATTATAGGACATAAAATACTTTGTAATACACTTAAAAATATAACTGCTAAAAATGTTTTCGAGGTTTTTAGCTTGTATAATTCAACTTTTATTAAATTAATCATCTAAAACACCTCCTATAACCTTCGAAAAATATGATTCTAAACTATCTCCCATAGGCATTATTTCCTCTACTATAATTCCTTCACTAAATAATAATTTAGCTACTGTGCCTGAATTATCTACATAATCATGTAATTTAATGATATTATTAGGTAATACTGTGAAATTAGATGTTTTTAACTTTGTATTTAATATAACTGTTGCATTAGGTATATTATCTACTTTAATATGAAGAAATTTTTTACATTTCTCATCTAATTCTTTATCTGTTATTTGCTCTATTAATTTTCCTTTATGAATTATTCCATAACAATTTGCAAGTTGATGTAATTCCTCTAATATATGACTAGATATTAGAATTGTAACTCCCACTTCTTTATTTAACCTTTTTAATAATTCCCTTATTTCAATTATCCATACCGGATCTAACCCGTTAATAGGTTCATCTAATATCAAAAATTCTGGATCTCCAAGCAAAGCCATTGCAATTCCCACTCTTTGTTTTGTCCCTACTGAAAGATTTTTTATCTTTTTATCCTTAAAATCTACTAAATCCACTAATTTCAAAACCTTTTCTATACACTCTTTCCCTGGTATTCCTTTATGAAGTCTTTCTATCTCTAGGTTTTCATAAACAGTTTTATAGTAATATGGAGCAGGTGTCTCTATAAGGCACCCCATCCTACTGCGTTCTTTCTGTATTTTTTCAACATTACTTTCTCCAAATAGCTCAATATTTCCATTATAATTTGTTACAAGTCCTGATATAACTCTCATTAATGTAGTTTTTCCTGCACCGTTTAAGCCTATAAGTCCATAAATTTGTCCTCTTCTTATTGACATATTAATGCCATCTAACACATTTGAATTTTTATAAGCTTTAGTAACTCCAAAGGTTCTTAATATAATACTATCCATTTAAAGCCTCTCTAAGTTAGATATTTTTTCTATTCATTATAACACAAGCTAATGCAAAAAATACAATTCCATAACCTAGCATAACAATAGATTCAGTTACAGTATACATACCTTTAGCAAAACCCATGTTTGCTATATAAAATGGTAAATTTCTTATAATTTGTTTTATTTCTTCACTTCTATTTGATCCTAATGCATTATTAAAAAGTACTAATATTAAATCAAAATACAAAATATAACAAGTAATACCTGTAACTATAAAATTAGAAGTAATAACTGAAACTAATAATATAAAGGACCCTATAGTAAAAACATAAATATTAAATGTTAAAAAATTACCGAATAAATTTTTAAAATCAAAGGTACCACATACTATTAACACAATTTCATAAAATATAAAGCATATAGTAGTTACAAATATGAAGCTAACTAGTTTGGAAATCATTATTTGGGTTCTACTAAATATACCTGTAAATATTATCTTATCTGTTTTGTTTGAAAACTCATGTGTTAATGAGAAACTACTAATAACTAATATAATGAAAGCAATTAATCTTAACGCTGCTTGTGGAATCAAATTTTTATCCATAAATTTAGAGTATAATAATAAAATAGGACTAAGTGCTAGTAATGAAATAGTTGCCATTTTTAAAAAATTTCTTTTCTTTATTTCCAATGTTATAAGCTTTAAAACTCTTTCCAAGACAATTCACCTACCCCTTAACTACTTAATCTCTCTTCTATTAATGACAAAAGTAGCTGAAACAAAGAATATTAATGTCCAAGCTAAATTTATTATTACTGCTTTTATATTAAATATTCCCTGTGTTAACAGTACTATATTATAGAAGGGTGTCTGCAAATAAATGAATAATTTATTTGCAACTTCTGGATGCCTAAAAATCAATGTTACAATACCTGCCGTATAAAAATTTATCATACTAATAAATAGTATAAAAAATAGCACTGTCTTACTTTCATTAAACATTATAGAAGATATTAAAAACATCAGACTTCCAATACAAAGAGCTATAACAATATAAGTGATAAATAACTCTAAATGATTAAAAGCTAAAAATCCAGAAATTCCTATCTTCTCATATAAAATACATGATGCTACCACATTATTTATCTCAATTATAAGTGCAAAAATTATCCCCCATATTATTAAAGATATTGCCTTTGTTATCATTATTTCTATTCTACTAAAAATTCCTGTAAAAACAGTTTTAGTTGTATTAAAAATTATATCATTTCTAAGTAATGAAACTGTACTATATAGTATTACTATAAATAAAAACCTTCCTATCTCGAATGCATATTCACTAAGACCATATCTTGAAGGCCTAACTAAAAATACCCACATCATTGAGTAAATAAAAGCTATACTAATTCCAAGCATAAACTTCTTTGAATACGCTATATTTTTAACATTAAGCCAAGATATTTTTAATAACCCTTTCATTTTTATTCCCCCATAGTCCTTAAATATTTTTCCTCTAAACTTTCACTTACCTCATAGACACTTCTAAGTGGTATATTAGCTTTACTTATATTTAAAACTAAGTCTTCTAAATGTTTAGGATTTAAAACTATCTGTAACTTATCTTCGCCTAATATTTTATATTCAATCTTCCTTTCATTAAAAAAGTTCCTTAATTCTTCTATTTTACTTGTTATAAAAGCAATAGTAGTATTATCCCTTTTTACTTCTTTTAAATTTTCTATTTTAACTAATTTTCCTTCCTGTATAAAAGCAACTTTATCACACATTAACTCAATCTCAGAAAGAATATGACTTGATATAAATACAGCTGTATGCTTTTCTTTTGCTATATATTTTATAAACTTTCTAAGCTCTGGAACTATTGCAGGATCTAAGCCATTAGTTGGCTCATCTAATATAAGTATAGGTGGATATGATAAAACAGCCTGTGCAACCCCAAGTCTTTGCTTCATACCCAGTGAATACTTTTTTACCTTCTTATTTACATAGTCCTCAATCCCTAGTTTCTTAACTATTTCATTAATTTCATTTTTATCTTTTAACCCAGATATTTCTGAAAAAAACAATAAATTTTCATAGCCTGTTAAATCTGGATAAAAACCTGGTGTTTCTATTACACAACCTATTTGTTTTGTATCATGTTTTATATTCTCCTTTATATTTTCATTTTTTATAAAAACATCACCATTATACTTTTTAATAAGTCCAGTAATAATTTTCATAAGCGTAGTCTTACCAGCACCATTAGGTCCTACAAGTCCTATTATTTCTCCCTCCCCTAATGATAAATTAACTTTATCTAATACAACTTGTTTTCCATAAACTTTAGTTATATCTTTAATTTTTAATATTTCCTCCATTAACAATCTCCTCCAAATATTTTTGTTTGAGATTATTTTATAAATGGAAACATAAAGAAACTTAAAGGAAAGCTTAAGAAAACCTTAAGTTTATCCTTTAAGTTTATAACCCATTCCCCATATAGTTTCTATGTATTCTTCTTCTTTGTTAGCCTTTTGAAGCTTACTTCTTACATTACTCATATGAACATTTACTGTATTATCATCACCTAAATACTCTTCATCCCATATAGTTTCAAATAGATTTTCCTTTGAAAATACTTTTTTAGGATAACTTAAAAATAACTCAAGTATTTTAAATTCTCTTGCTGTAAAAATTACTTTCTTATTATTTACGTATACTTCTTTAGTTTCTTTATTGAGGATAATATCTTTAAATGTTAAAGTTTTCTTTATAGTTGTATTATTAAACTTAGTATATCTTCTAAGATTTGAATAAATTCTTGCCCATACTTCATCAATATCAAATGGCTTTGTAATATAATCGTCTGCTCCTAATTTAAGTAAATTCACTTTATCATCTTTATGAATTTTAGCTGAAATCACTATTATTGGCATTTCTTTAGTTTTTCTTATATTTTCTAATAACTCTTCTCCAGTGATTCCAGGTAACATTAAATCAAGTAAAACTAAATCAAATTCATTATGTTCTATTTGTAACATAGCTTCTGTACCTGAATAAGCCTGTACAGCATTATAATCATTTTTTCTAATAAGAGTAGCTAACATTTTGTTTATATCATTATCATCTTCAACTATTAATATGTTTTTATTTTTATTCACAATAAATTTGCACCACCTATTACATCTGTATTTGAATATTATACTAATTATACAATAAATAAATCCAGTATATTATAAAATAAAAAGTGGACTTAAATAATTTTCCTTCTACATAAATAAAATTAAAATAGTTGGAAATTATATAGGTCCACTTATTTTTAAAAATTAACATTTATTGATTTTAGAATTAACTCTACCTTTTCCCTGCTAATTCTAAATAATATATTAAACCTTAAATTTTGAAACTAACTCTACAAGTCTCTCATTTCTCTCTTTAACATACTCTGAAAGTTCTTTAGTTTCATGTGACTTTTCTGCTACTAAAGTAGATTTTTCAGCAATAGTAGTAGTTCCACTTGCTCCTTCATTTGCCGCTGCTGTTATATTATCTATGACACTTACCATACTTTTTATTGAATTAAAAATCTGGTTTGATGCATTATCAAATTCTAAAACCATGTTTTTAACAAAGTCAGCATCATTACTATACTTATCTATTGCCTTAAGCATATCATCATAATCTTTACTAACATTGTTTGTCATATGGTCCATCATACCATTTGCACTATCTGCAAGATTCTTTACTGATGATATTACAGTTTCGGTTATCTTTTGAATTTCAGAAACTGCATCCTTAGAATCTTCCGCAAGTTTTCTTATCTCATCAGCTACAACAGCAAATCCCTTTCCAGATTCTCCTGCTCTTGCAGCTTCTATTGCTGCATTAAGAGCTAAAAGATTAGTTTGGTCAGTTATTTCCATTATTGTATTTGAAAGTGTAGTGATTTGCTCAACTGATTTTGATTCTTCTAACGCCTTTTGAAGCCTTTCCCTTGTTTCTTCATAAATCTTGAAGCCCTTTTTTTCTGCTTCTATAAAGTTTAATCTTAAATTTTCAGCTCTCTCATCAATTTCTTGAGCTGATTTAGTACCTTCTTTAGCCTTATTAGCTATTACACCTACTGAACTTTCTATTTCATTTGATGTAGCATTCATTTCCTCTGTAGCTGCAGCTGTCTCTTCCATACTAGCTGATAACTCTTCAGTAGTGGCTGCAACATCTTCTATGTTTGAATTTAATTCTTTTATATGGCTTGCAGTATCTAAAACCGCATTTTCCATATTTGAAGCTTCTTCTTTAACCCCTATAACAAGCTCTCTAATAGAACTTTGCATCTTGTCCATTGATCTTGAAAGTCTACCTATTTCATCACTTTTATTTAAGAAACTTTCAGGTATTTTCGTTGTAAAATCAGCATTAGAAATTAACTCTAGTTGATTGCAAGTAACAGCTATAGGTTTTACAGTTTTCTTAACTAATAAGAAAATTAATATAATTATTATTAAAGTAATAATTACATTCATAGTCATTATTATTCTAAATAAATTATTATATTCAGCATACATATTTTCATCTGTAATAACTGATATAAAAGCCCATTTACTATCTATTTCAGCTACAGATATAGGTGCACTAGCTTTTAAAGATGACTCCCCTGTTACTGATGATTTCTCATATACAGTAAAACTTTTACCACCTCCAACTTTATTAACAAGATTTTGCTCTTCTTTGTCTATATCAAGTAAATTTTTAGTAACTATCTCTGATTTCAAAGCATTTGTAACTATTGTTCCCTTATCTGTAATTATTGTCGCATAACCTCCCATAGGTTTTGCTTTAACTGTTTTATCTTGCAAAGTTTTTAAATCAATATCAACTCCTACAGTACCTATAAAATTTTCATTTTCATCAAGTATAGGTATTGTTAATGTAGTTATTAAAATATTTTTACCATCTACTTCATACATATATGGTTCTATTAAACAACTTTTCTTAGTTTTCTTTGGAAGAAGATAATAATCTCCAATACCTTCTTTATCATAAGATTTACACGGTTCTATTTTTATCTTTTCATTTGTTCTCACAACATAAGGAACAAACCTCCCTGTAGAATCATGTCCTTCTTTATTTATGTAAGCGCTGTCTTTTCCATCAAAAGCATTAGGCTCCCATACAGTATGTACTCCTATTATACGTTTATTTTTTTCTAATGTATCATTTAAAAGACGTATTATTTGTTCTCTATCTAAGCCACCAGATTTCTTACAAAATAGAACTGTATCTCTTATGCCTTCAGCAGTAGCTTGTGCTACCTTTAAATCTCCTCTTATATCCTTTGCAAAAGCACTTGATACTTGTTTTGCTTGTTCAGTTGCTTGATTATAAGAACTTTTTTTAACCTTATTAAGTGTAATTCCTCCTATAAGAATGACCCCTATAAACACTATTGTGCCAAGTATAATACTTAATTTGGTTGCCAAATTTAATTTTTTTAACATGTTAGTTTCTCCTTTCAAATTATGTATATAATTACTTGTCCAATCTATACCATTCTACATTTTTTTTCATAATCCTTTAAATAAACTTATTTTTTTTATTTATTTTCCCAATTTTATAATTATTACTAATATTTTATTTAAGAATTGATTTAATATAATATCTTTAGTTATAGCTAATAATTTATCTATTATAAAATATAAAATTCCTTTAAACAAAAATTTATTTAAAGGAATTTTAATGTCGTTTCATTTTTACTTTTAAACATTTTCTTTTTTTATATTCTTCTTTTTATGGCTTGAATTTTTAGTTAACCATCCAATACACCAAATTGTTGTAGTTAAAAATGTAATACAAACTATAAATGCCCCTATACCATCTCCCAAGTAATCAGCAACAGCTTTAATATACCCAATCCCCCCTCTAATAGTTCCTCTATGAGATGAAAGTTGTGAGTAACCTGCTTTACTATATACAGCTGTATAAACTATACTTAATATTGTTAACACTATACTTATAAATAAAAACAACTTTATTCCTATTCTATCCTCATAAGTAAACTTTTCAACCTCGTACTTTTTTACATATTCTAATATTGATTTTACTACTTCTTTTATTTTAACCATAATGACAATCCTCTCATAATATAATAAATTTATTTTTTCTTCTATTATGATTTTTGCTACATTTTGGTTATTTTATACATACAATTCATTTTTATTTCACTTTTATCAACTTACATTATAACTTAAGCCATTACTAACTTCATAGAAATGGCTTGACAAAATACTCTATTATAAATTAGTACCAACAATATTTTACTTTTTCTATTATACCTTCGTTATTTTCACATTGTTATCCTTAGTATCATTTCTAAATTTTATATACTTTTCCATTACATCTTCATTACCTCTAATAAAGTCGTATAATATTTCTATATTTTTAACTGTATTATCCGTGATAATATGCTCCATTAATTCTGCCTCCTCTAAAGCCTCTTTATCACACCCTATAAAAGATAAAAATTTTTCTATTATATTATGCCTTCTTAATAGATACTTCCCTAATTCTTTTCCTTCCTTAGTTAGTTTTATAATTCCATACTTTTCATAATCTACAAAACCTAACTCTCCAAGTTTTTTTACCATTTTTGAAGCTGACGAGTCCTTAACATTTAAAAGCTGTGCAAGGATATTTATTCTAATATAATTTTCACTTAGACTATTTCTATATATCATTTCAAGATAATCTTCTAATGCAGGGGTAAGAATATTTTTATTATATCTTTGTAATTCATATCCACGAACAGTATAAAACCTATCATCCATAAAATCACCACCATTAAGTATGTTAAAAATAAGAATTATTACATTGTTTAATATTTCCTATTCAAAATTCAAATTTTTGTTTCACATTATATATATTAGTAACACTTAGAAAGTATTTATCATATTTTAGTTTAGGGAAACTTTTTTTCTCTAAAGAAACTACAAAGAAACTACTATTTAAAAATAAACTTACGATTAGAAATGGAGGTTCGATTTAATATGAATAACAACTATATTTCACTTAACCATTTACCACTTGGAGGTAAATGTAAAGTCAAAGAACTTAATTCAAATGGATTATTAAGAAGAAGATTACTAGACTTAGGATTAATTAATGATACGATTATAGAAGCTTTACAAAAAAGTCCATCAGGTGATCCTGTTGCTTATCTTATAAGAGGTGCAGTAATAGCTCTTCGCACTGAAGTATCATCAATGATATTAGTAGAAATTATTTAAAATTTTCTTTAATTAACCTATACTATATTATTTTTAGGAGGAATGTTAATGGGATTAACCAATAGTTCAACTGGGAGGTCAATTTTAGAAAAAGAGCTTAGAATTGATAAACTGAAATCCACAGATAAAATAATAGCCTTAGGTGGCAATCCAAACGTGGGTAAAAGCACCATTTTTAATAATCTAACTGGGCTAAATCAACATACAGGTAACTGGCCTGGTAAAACTGTAACAAATGCTCATGGAGAGTATTTTTATAAAGATACTAAATTTATTTTAGTAGATATACCTGGTACCTATTCATTAATGTCAAACTCTGTTGAAGAAGAGGTTGCTAGAGATTTTATTTGCTTTGGGAACCCAGATACAACAGTAATTGTACTAGATGCCACATGCTTAGAAAGAAATCTAAATCTTGCTTTACAAACGCTTGAAATTACTTCAAATGTGGTTGTTTGTGTTAATCTAATGGATGAAGCTAAAAGAAAAGGAATATCTATTAATTTAAAGAAATTATCAAAAGAACTTGGAGTTCCTGTAATAGGAACAAGTGCTGTTAATAAAAAAAGTTTAGATGAATTAATAGATACAATTTATAATGTTACTTCCAATAATAATATTTGTACACCTATAAATATTATATATGAAAATCAAATTGAAAAATCTATATCTGAGGTTGAAGAAATAATAAAATTGAAATTTCGAGGGAATCTTCCTCCTAGATGGTTGGCTTTAAAGCTTATAGATGGTAATGAATCCTTATTAGCTTCAATTAAAAAATATCTCAATTTTAACTTAACTGAAGAAGATGAACTTATGAAAAAAGTTTATGAAGTAAGAACATTTCTAAATGATGAAGGTATTACCTCTGAAGTACTACGTGACAAAATTGTTTCTGAATTAGTAAAAACATCTGAAAAAATAAGCAATAAAGTACTAACCTTTGAGAATAGAAGCTTTAGCAATATAGATAGAAAAATAGATAAATATCTGACATCTAAAAAGTTTGGAATTCCTATTATGCTCCTTCTTTTAGCCATAATTTTTTGGATTACTATTAGTGGTGCTAACATTCCTTCTGAACTTCTTGCTAAAGGTCTATTTGAGATTCAAAATAAGCTTACAGATTTTTTAAACTGGCTTGGTACACCACTTTGGGTACATAGCTTATTAATCGATGGAATTTATAAAACACTTGCTTGGGTAATCTCGGTTATGTTACCTCCTATGGCTATATTCTTTCCCCTTTTCACATTATTGGAAGACCTTGGCTACCTACCTAGAATAGCTTTTAATCTAGATAATTATTTTAAAAAAGCGTGTGCTTGTGGAAAACAAGCATTGACAATGTGTATGGGCTTTGGATGTAATGCTGCTGGAATAGTAGGCTGTAGAATAATAGATTCTCCACGAGAAAGACTTATCGCAATAATAACTAACAACTTTGTTCCATGTAATGGTAGATTTCCTACTCTTATAGCTATTATCTCTATGTTCTTTACAGGTATAATTGTAGGACCTTTTAAATCTGTAGTATCCACCTTAATTCTTACTGGAGTAATTGTATTAGGTGTCTTAATGACATTAATAATATCCAAAATTCTATCAAAAACTATATTAAAAGGTATACCATCTACATTTACCTTAGAATTACCACCTTATAGAAAACCTCAAATAGGTAAAATTATAATAAGGTCTATCTTTGATAGAACTCTATTTGTACTTGGTCGTGCAATGATAGTTGCAGCACCAGCAGGACTAGTTATATGGTTAATGTCTAACATCCATATAGATAATTTAAGTATTTTAACTCATTGTGCTAACTTTTTAAATCCTTTTGCAACTCTTATTGGATTAGATGGATATATTTTAATGGCATTTATTTTAGGCTTTCCTGCAAATGAAATAGTTATACCAATAATAATTATGAGCTATATGTCTAAAGGTAGTCTTGTAGAACTTGATAGTTTAGAACAGTTAAAAAACCTTTTAGTCTCAAATGGTTGGACATGGCTAACTGCTGTATGTGTAATGTTATTCTCATTAATGCATTGGCCTTGTGCTACAACATGTTTAACCATAAGAAAAGAGACACAAAGCCTAAAATGGACCTTAATTTCATTTCTTGTTCCCACAATTACAGGAATTGTTATATGTTTTTCATTAACAACCATAGTTCGTTTATTAAATCTAATATAAACAATTAGTAAATACATCGCATTTTTTCTCAAAAGTACTAATATCTAGAATGATTAATATATAAAAGGTTACTTCGTTTTGAAGTAACCTTTTAACCTTATTTTATATTAAACTAACATCCAAAGTGATGGAACATTCGAAGGCTCCCAACCTACTAATGCTGTATGTGGTTGTAAACAAGTATAAGTCTTACCTGAATAAGTAACTTTATCTCCAACCTTATAACTATTTCCTACTCGCCATTCACTAGATACTGGGGGAGTAGTATCTGAAAGAGTTTTTATAGTTAATGTAGTACTCTTTTGAGATTTATTTCCTGCCTTATCTAAAGCCACTACATAATAATTATAATTTGTGGCTGCTTTTAATGAATTGTCACTGTAACTATTAGTGGTAACCGTTGCTATTTTTAAATTATCTCTATAAACCTCATACCCTGTTACCCCTACATTATCAGTAGCAGCATCCCAGGATATCTCTACTGATTTATTAGTTATATTTTTAGATACTAAATTTGATGGTGAAGTTGGTGGTACCTTATCTTCACTAGGGGGATCTATGGGTTTACTGGTGTTTATCTTCATAAAATCATTTAATATTGTGCAAAATTCATATGGCTTTTGATCTAATCCTGTATTGAAATCTGAAAGTTCTCCTATAGGACCTGGTTGATCTCTATTAACTGACCAAAAGCCTATATATCCTATCTTTTTCTCTAAAGCAAAGTTTAACATTCTAGTTGCATCAGTTTGTCTAAATACCTCTGTTCTTATATCATTTACTCCTATCATTGGAGTTGTTCCTATCATTGTCCATATAGACTCATCACTCTTTTGAATTTTATTTTCTGAATAAACATTTTTAATTTGAGTAAATAAGGAATTCATCGAATCAATAGCATATTTGCCCATCTGTCCATCTGGATTTGGAGCAACATCATCTCCATAATCCATAGTCATTACATTTACTCCCTCAAACTCCAATCCTTTTTTGACAGCATCTTGAACCACAAAAACTCCATCATCAGTTAGTCCTGTAGGTAGTACAGGTAGTGTAAACCATACATTTAATTTTTTTCCAACTGCCTTATATTCTTGTTGTAATTTTACTAATGCATCTGTATTCCTAGCAGTTGCTTCTCTATTTGATACTGCATCTCCCTCTATATCAAAATCAATATTAGTTAATCCGTAAGCATCAATAAATCTTTTATATTGCTCTTTTAATATATTTACATCTGTTATTGCTACATGTAAAGGAGTATTAGCTTGTCCTCCAAATGAAACCATAACATCTCCGCCCATATCTCTTAACTTTTTTATCTCTTGGTTTATAACACCTTCTCCTGCTCCTTCTTCTGCCGCATAATAAGTCCCCCATGAAGGTAATGAATTTTTAGCAACAATAAAACCTAAATTGAAGTATTTTACTCCTGTTTGCTGTGCAACTTCCGATAACTTTACAGGTGGCCAATTTGTTGAATCTACATATGGAGCAAAAACATGCTGTCCCCACTCTTTTCCCTGTCCAACATTAACCTTTGAATAATCAGGGTAATTTGCATTAGGTACAGCTAATGTAGCTTTGCTAATAGATTCCTTTTCATAAACTTTTGTAGTTGCAAATGCCATTGTAGGAACTTGAGTTGCAATTAAGGCCAATACTAAAACCGTCGAAGAACATTTTTTAAATAAACTTTTCTTTAACAAAATAATTCCTCCTTTACAAATTTATGCCTCAATAATACCACTCTCAGAAAAGGTTTTCAATTGTAACAATCAACTATTTTTCAACAAATTTTTTAATTTATTATTCTATCTATAATTTAATGAATTTTCACCTTAAATCCTTTAATCACCTTTATTATGTAAATTAAATGAATTGATTATCCTAACTAAAATTTATAAGTATAATTTTCATTTTATATTAGATTCTTTGAATATAATTAATAATTATAAAGTTTTATATTTATACATAATTTTTTTCAAGATACTTAATCCATTGACTTTGTAATTCATTCTCCGTTATACCAATACTGTTAACAAAATCATTTGGTGCTTTAATCAAACTACATAATTTGTCATAACCAAACATTTCAACTATTGCTTCTACTATTGTATATGAATACTGGTAACCATTAACTTTAAAAAATTCTTCAAAATCTTCCCCTGTATCTAAATCTTTAAAAGTAGGAACTATATTACTTCTAAGACCACCCCTAACAGTTTCAATTATCCAGCTTTCATTATTATCCTTTGCTTCATAACAGGCAATTCCTTCATTTAACCATCTAGGAGTATTACCATTTAATCCATTTACTATTATATGAACAAACTCATGAACAGCTGTATTTACAACATTATCAAAATTTGAACCAGGTGGTGGATTTAATGGAGATGCTATTATTATTTTACTCTTCCCAACACCTCCTCTTATCCAATCAGGTGCATTCGGAAAACCTAATGCATTATGAAGTTCATTAAAATCTGAATGAATTTCTATAATTAATTTATCATCTAGCTTCTTTTTTAAGTGGGTTGTTATCCTATCATAGCTACTTTCAAGAACATTACATACATCTTCTATACATGTTTTATCACTATCTGTATAATAAATTATAAAATGTTCTATTTCCTTTTTAAAATTTAATTCATACTCACGCTTTGATTCTTTTAAACATGATTTATTATTTTTATCTATCATTTTAAATTTCTCCTATCCTTATATTTTTAACTAACTTCTACCTTATTCTTTATATCTATTACAATTTCCACATTATATAAATTATAACATTTATTAATTCCCAATGTACATAAAAATAGCCTCATTCCTATCTTTTAAAATAACAGGTATGAGACTATTTTACTATTAAGGTTAAGCATATATCTATTCTCCTTAGTAATATTAAAAATTAAATGAATTAATATTTATATTTAATATCAAATCTGCTACCTCTTTACCATATTCCTTTTCATCTAAAGAATTTTTAACCTCTTCTATAATATCACTATCATCTTTTATTAAAAAAAGTTTGTCTAAAATCTTTCTTAATTTCATTTTTGTTTCCTCCATTTTTTTATTTATTTTATATACTAATTATAGAATGTAAGCTTTTAAATCACCATTACAGCTGAATTACAGTATTGTATTTTTTTCTTACACTTTTGTAATATACTCGTCTCTTCTTCATTTATCTCTTTTCCCTATACTTATATAATACATGATAATATATAAAAAAATTTAAAGAACTTCTTAAGAATATCTTAATATTAAAAGGGTCTCCTCTATAAAAATTAAATTCCTTAAATATTTATTATAAATTGAATATTTCTATATAATTAGGTGTAAAAATTTCTATATATATTGCAATTAAAATTCTACATTGAATTAAATAGTAATAATTAATCTACCTTATAAGTAATTTTGAAATTACTTTATCAAAAGCACATTACGAAGTATCTATTAAAATAAAAAAACAGCAATCAATTTATCATTATAATAAATTGAGTTGCTGTTTCATTTTAGATAAAGCACTTAATAATCTTCGCTCGCACCAACATAAATAAACCTTATCAATAATTTTGATAAAAAGAGGATACCAAATAATAATCTTTCGACTATTAATTAGCAATTCTTTACTTATGAAGATGGGTTGCTCGACTATATAAAATATTTATATAACTATATATAACCTTTCGGCTATATATAACCACTTTTTATCAACACTTTATATAATCTTAGTTCGACCTTATATCATAAGTTGGAACCTTTATTTAATCAAATTAATCGACTAAATAAAAGCTTTTCCTAACAATATAAAATCTTCTCTCCGACTAAGTATAAGCTAAAGGTTTCTAAAGTCTTTAACCCATAAATAATCTTTGACCGACTTATATACACCTTTTTTAAGAAGCATATATAAATCTTGACTCAACTGTTAAGCACCTTATGATATTATCTTAACCATTTATATTTAATATATACTGGAAATTAGAGGAGAAAACTATTATATATTTTATTCTTCATTTAACATCTTTTGTTTAATAAGACATTTTTGAATAAATATCTTATGTACAAAAGATATTACTGTAGATCTTAATACTTCACTTGCATATGTTATATGTGTAGCTGAACTAGGAGCTGAAAAATCCCTTGTTGTAAAAACAGCCTCTAAGCCTTTTTCTAACTCTATACAAAAATAATCATAAGCCACTTCTATGGAATACGTTTCTATTTGAATTTTAATAAGTTCGCATATTTCAGTTAAGCTATATACTTGTTTTAAAATACAAACTATTATTAAATAAGCTAAATGCTTTTCATTATATTTTTTATCCTTAGGTGGTGCTACAATTTTTTGCTTTACATAGTTATTAAGCATAGTTGGTGTTAACAACTTTTCTTGTGAATTAAGATTTATATTATTTAATATTTTCTCTATATATAATATAACTTGATCCTTATATAATTGAACTTTTGGTAATTCATTAAATCTTGGGCAATGAAATTCTAAAAGCCTTTCTACATCTTTTTCATTTAAAAATCCGCACATTTTTCCTCCTAAACCAGTTTATTATCCTAACATATTATGCTTTTTTATTGTTTGTATTGAAATACATCTAGGACCTCCTTGAGTAGTAAATACCGGTCCTAACTTTTTAATTTCTATTTTTGAATCTTTTATATTTTCTAGTATAATATTTTTTGCTAAAATTGCCAACTCTTCATTACAAGCATGTGAAACATATATATTATAGGTATTATCCACTCCTGCTTCTAATAAAGCTTCACATATTTTTGCAACAGCCTTAGAAAAGGTTCTTTTTGTTGTAAACTTTATTAGTCTTTTACCATCCTCTGAAATTTTTACTACAGGTACTAGTTTTATTAAAATTCCTATTTTCCCAGCTAAAGTAGAAATTCTTCCACCTCTAACTAAATAATCAAAATCATTTGGAATTAAAAATGACTCTGATGTTTTAATAAGTTCTTCTATAATATTTATTATTTCTTCCTTTTGTTTTCCACTCTCTACAAGTTTAACAGCTAAATCTACTAAATATCTATGTGGACCACAAAGTGTTTTAGAGTTAATAACACTAATTTTATCTTTGTTCTCAGCCATTTCCTTAGCCATATAAGCTGAATTATAAGTACCTGAAAGACCATCTGCCATAGCTATATTAATTATCTCATAATCTGAATATTTATTATATATCTCTAATACTTCTCCAATTGCTGGCTGAGAAGATGTTGGTATATGTCCCTCATTAATAATATCTATAAACTCTTCTGTATTTATTTCTTCATATTCCTTATAAGTAGAATTATTTATTGTAACTGAAAGCGTAGCAACTTCAATATTATTTGCTCTAGCCTCCATAGCTGAATAAAGTGTTGATGAATCAGAAACAATTTTTATCATATTATCTCTCCTACAAATATCATTTTCGTTTAAAAAACTAAAATATATAGTTTTAAAAACTACATGTATTAGATTAACACACTAAATACTTTTTATCAACTACTTTTACAAAAATTTCATATTTAATTTCAAATCAATTTTCCTGAAAAATAAGAGATAGGCGATAGCCTACCTCTTTGTGTTTATTATTTATTTTTATTTTCTACTTCTTTAACATAAATATTATCTAGTATTAATTCACTAAACCCGTCCCCTTTATCTATAGATAGATAATAATCATTGCAATCTCCAGTTTTAAACTTCTTTATTATATTACCTGCTTTATCTCCTGTAGCTTCAAGTGGTATTTTTATAAGTTCTCCTTTTGATGCTGACTTAATTGTAATCGAATAATTAGGTGATGCATCCTTTAATGAATATAAGAAACCTAATTCATACTCTTTATTGCGTTCTAATTTAAATCTAGATTCTTCTGTTATTAGCATTTCACCTTGTTCTTCTGGTTGTTGATTTGTTTTTAACGAGAATTTACCATCTAAAACATAGCTCATAATTTGTCTACCATTTGAATCTTTTTCAGCTAAATGAGATCTATTTGATTGTCCTAAGCCTGGTGCTAAATAAAATGCTCCTATTCCTTCATCTGCATTTTCAAAATCCTCATAGAATACATAATCCTCTTTATTATTTTTTGCTTGTATTTCACAAATCCTAAAATCATCTACAAAAACAACTGAATTTTTATCTCCTTTATCTATTTTTATAGATATATTTGCTTTATTAACTTCCTTTGGTACTGTAAACTCAACATTCATTCTTTCAAAGGTATCGTTATACCATTTAACAGCTTCACCTTGCCTTACCTTTGCTTTTCTTGTTATAACGTTGCTAACTTTCTTTCCATCACATTCTAGTTCTAAAGTAACCTTTCTATTATTATCATTTTTTACCCATGCAGAAACTGAATAAGTTTTACCAGACTCTAATCCTCTAATATCTTGTGAAATCGTAGCATCTGCACCATTATTACCACTAACCTTTATTAAATCATTACCATTTCTCTCCTGAATACATTCATTGTAAACATTTATATGATTAATGTCTCCAAAGTTTGAAGTCTTCTTCCAAAAATCCCATGATTGTGAGTCAAAACCTGGATCTTTTATTTGAGCTCCATCTCCCCAATTATTTATTCTTTCTACTTTTTCAAATGATTTTAATATTAAATATGGTGTATTCTTTTTAACATCTAACTTAACCTTATTATTGTAAACTGGAACTTCTTTTACAAATGTTCTCCCTAGATCCGACAATTCATATAGGTATACCTTGTTAACTCCAGACCACTTAATTGGTAATTCCCACATAGAGCTTGTCCCAAGCGGATTCCAATGATATATTTTTTCATCTTCCTTAACTGGGTCCCATGGTAAAAACAAATTAGTTTTGCCTACACCTTTTTCATTTATAGAATTCTCTGGAGTAGTGGCAACTAATCTACCATCTTTATAGTAATTAATATTCTTTCCTTCTCTTACTGCCCTTAAATTATTTTCAAATGTAATTTCATTATCATCCATTGTCATTATTTTAAAATGTTGCATATACTTTGTTGGTAATACCTGATTATAAAATTCATCTATACCGTATTCACCTTCTATACAATGTTTGGTTCCCCATCCTCCAGCTAATAAATGCTTATTTCCTTTTAAAAGAGGATCTGATAAGAATATATCATGAGTATCATTTTTTATAAATCTCATAATCTTACTTGCATTACCTTTATTAGGATATACAGGATCACCACCCCAATGAGTCCATGGAACTTGTTGTTCAAGAGGTCCATTCATTTCTGTAGCTAAACCATAACCTAATGAATTTACTTTACTCGCTAACTCATAAGCATTCCATCCATTTCCGGTATATACATCTACATATACCCAAGATAAATTTGGTGCATCATTTTTTAGAAGATCTAGTCTTCTAAATAATTCTCCAGTAGTTATATCTGCTCTTTGATCTACATAGTAAGCCTGATCTAACCATCCCCAACCAGGTGCATTTTTGTTCACTATACCTTTTGGTGTTTCAAAAGCATCTAACATATATTCTGTAGCATTTATATGCACACCTACTTTAGCGTTATATTTTTTTCCTTCCTCTATAAGCTTATTAAAATCTTTTTTACCACCTTGTCTTATTCCTATATGCCCACCATAGTCTGGATGTGAATCATCATGACCTTCAGCTTGATACCCTTTTTCTAATACTAATTGTCCAAACTTATCAGTATAGTTATATAGTTTCTTTATAGTATCTAAGCCTCTTAAAAAAGGATTTTGTGTATATGCAATATTAAAGTCTATATAAGATAAACTATTTTTTATATCTTCTCCACCTACGGGTATTTTCATATTTTCTCTATATAATATAGCTGCATCCTGCCAAGACACATTATTATCCTTATTTTCATCTCTAGCAATTAATAACTCTAACCAAGGTAATTCTTTTTGATATAAATTACTTCCTAAATCAGTTTTATCCTTTAGAACTTCTCTATAAGTCCAAGTTCCACTTGCTATTCCTGTTTTCTTATATATTCCTTGTTCATCTTGCCTATTTTCAGTAGTTACTACTGCTCTATTCCCACCTTCAATGGTATTATTATTTATTGTTACAGCAAAATCATTATTATTTAAAAAGGCATAGGTTTTTCCTTTTGCTCCTACTTCTGTTTCATCTACTGATTTAAATTCTTCAATTATATTGTTCCAATCTCCTGTAGTCACAACAGATGCAATACTTCCCTTTTCTCTATTTGTTACTGCAGCCAAACTTTGAGATGGAAAGTTTAAATATTGTAATTTAACATTGTTTTCTTTGACATCAGTTACTTCCATTCTTAGCTTATTATCATTAATAACAATTTTTAATGTAATAGCCATATTTAATTCTTTAATATTTAATTTATATTCTATAAAATTATCCTTTACAGTTGCTGTTACTTGTGGAATATATTTTTCGCCATTAACTTCAATTACATATAATTGTTCTTTTTCTCCAGCAAGTACCTTTTTATCCTCTTTCCATGTATAACTTACTACTCTAGGAAAATTTTTATCTACGACAACATCCATTTTGTCTGATTTAATGCTTACCAATTCTTCTTTTATCTCTGGTGGTGCTATTGGAGCTAGTTCTTGAACCTTAACATTATCTAAGGTTACAACTTTATTTCCATACCACCCACTTAAACCTATTTTTCCAGCCTTAGTTGGTAAATTAGTTATAGATGTTCTTCCTTTTGATTCATTATTTATAAATAATTCTACGTTGTTATCTTCCACTTTTACTTTGATTTTATACTTAACATCTTTCTCTAGTTTAAAAGAACATGGAAAACTACCATATTGTCCTGCTCCATTTTTCCAAATCCATGATCCAGCATCATAACAGATAGCACCCCATTCTGTTTCTGAAAAATATCTAAATAATAATCCTATTCTTCCTTGATCACTATTTACTGTAAAATCAGTTTCATAAGTAAAATCCTTTACATTAGGACACTTCATATCTACAGCTGTGGATACTCCATTCATCGGTATTTTAATATTTCCATCCTTAACTACTATAGTTCCTGTACTTTTTGTTATTTTATAATCTCCTTTAGTAGCATCTGTTTCAAAATCATTATTATAAGTTATAGCCTCACCCTTTACACTAACAGTAGCATCTGCCTTTAAGTCAGTCCCCTCAACCTTACCCTGAACCTTAAATGTATTTGGTTTACTATATGAATCTTTGCTAATGCTTCCTCCCCCAATAAGTCTTGTCCATGTTAAACCTGCATAATCATCATAGTTTTGAATATATGTTTTTTCAGTTACACTACTAGTATATTCTTGTTTAACATTTGATGTAGTTATATCACTAGCTAATGCATACTGTGGTATTTGACTTACTAACATTATCACTGCAACAATACACGTAATCTTTTTACTCATAGATTTATTCATAATAAATCCCCCCATAAAATCAGAATAATTAATTCATTAAATTTTATTGACTATTATTTAGAAATTCCATAAATCTGTTAAATGCTTGCGCTCCTTTTCCATCAAGTTTAAATACACCACAATCAATTAATACATCTTTAAATACTAACCCTATTTCTTCTTTAATAATATCATCTACTGCTTCTATAGCTATGACTCCTCTTTTTTTCAAAATAGCATCTAACCACATTTTATGACTTTCTATTTTTTTAGAATATTCATTAGATAACAAGTACTTTTTCATTGCTTTTATCTCTGATGTTAATCTTGCTGGTAGTACAGCTAATCCCATAACTTCAATTAAACCTATATTTTCTTTCTTTATATGATGTAAATTTTCGTGTGGATGAAAAATTCCCAAAGGATATTCCTTAGTACATCGATTATTCCTAAGAACTAAATCAATCTCATACTTATTATTTTTAAATCTTGCTATAGGCGTTATAGTGTTATGAGGAACATCTCCTGTATAAGCACTTATATCTATATCTTCATCTGAATAGCCGCTCCATACCTTTAAAATTTTATCTGAAAGGTTTATTAATTCCTCCTTATTACTACTTATTAATCTCATAACAGTTAAAGGCCATTTTAATCTTTGTACTTCTACTTCTTTAAACTCTTCTATAATATATGTTTCTTCTATACTAGCCTCTTCTATCGGAAATTTATATAAACCGCCTTGATAATGATCATGAGATAATATAGAACCTCCAACTATCGGTAGGTCTGCATTAGAACCTATAAAATAATCTTTAAACTTACTTACAAATTCTAAAAGTTTTACAAAAGTGTCTCTATTTATTTTCATTGAAGTATGATTTGAATTTAGTATTATTAAATGCTGATTGAAATAAAGATATGGTGAATACTGCAAGAACCATTGCTCATTATTAAGTTCTAAAGGAATAATTCTATGATTACTTCTAGATGGGTAATTAAATCTTCCTTCATACCCTTCACATTCCTTACATAATACACACCTTGGATATGCACTTTGAGGGGTATTTACTGCTTTTGCTATTTCTTTTGGATCCTTTTCTGGTTTTGACATATTTATTGTAATATCAATACTTCCATATTCCGTTTGAGTTTTCCATTTAAGATCTTTTTTGATTCTATCAAGTCGTATATAATTTGAAGCAGTGCTTAAATTATAATAATAATCCATAGCTAATTCAGGTTCCTTATTATACTTTTTATAAAAGTCTTTTATAATCTCAGAAGGCCTCGGCATTAATGCACCCATAAGTCTTGTATCTAATAAGTCTTTTTCTGTTATATTATCTTCTATTAATCTATTTTTGACAGACCATCTAAGTATATTGTTTAATATATCCTCTAATGGTTTTTCATCGATTTCTTTGTTTTCATCTTTGAAATCATATAGTTTTAGTATTTCTAATATTTTATTGCGAGTATATATTACATCCTCTATTTCTAATAACTCGTTCCTTAATCCATACTCTATAAGATTATTTATTTCCTTATAAATGCCACTCATAATATCAATCCACCCTTTAATTCTTCTAAAATAGTCAGTATATATTAGATTAATTTCAAAAATAATAGACCTAAAATACATGGTGTATTGGTCTACTATTTTCTTTTATATGATTCATCTAAATTTATAGTTCTTTGGTATAGTTCTTCCTGATAGTAAATACGCCATAAGCGCTGCACCATTCCATGGATCTAGTTCAGGTTCTTGAATTTTACAATTTAACTTACTCGCGCTTATAAATTCCTTTAATGGATTTAAAACAAGCTCACCTGTGTTAAAAACTCCTCCTGTATAAGAAACTATAAACTCTTCTTCAAAATCAAGTTCTTTTGCTAATGTATCTATGTGTAAAAACAATTCATAGGCTGCATCTTTAAATATTTCTTTGCAAGCTGTGCAACCTTCATTTGCTGCCAATGAACCTATCTTAGAAAATTTAGCAATCTCAGTCCTTGATTGTTTGTATTCATTGAATATTAAATCTACAATTCCATAATAACAATTTATTTTCATCTCTCTTTCTAGAACTTCAACTAATTGGGTTCTAGGTTTTCTTCCGTCTTTTTGTTTTGTATATTCGTTTATAACCTTTAAAGCTATAGCATGAGCACTTCCATCATCTCCTATTATAGGTCCCCATCCGCCTACTCTAGCCGATTTTCCTAGCTTATTCTTACCAAATGCTATACTCCCTGTTCCTGATACTATATTTATACCTTCTTTACACCCTGTACCTGCGGCCCACCCTGCAACTGAATCATTATCTACTGTGTATGGTACTTCAATTAATATTTCTTCTATCACTTTATCTATTATTTTTTTATCTTCTATGCTCTCACCATAACCTGGCACTGCTAAAAAAATATATGTTAATTCATTTATTCTTATATTAACTTTTTTGCAAATTTCATCAATAGATTTTTTTATTTGTTCTTTTAATTCTTCTACTCCTATTTGATGAATATGAATTGTCCCTTTTTCTATATCTACTAATCTCTCAAATTCCTCATTTATTAAAACATATCTAGTTTTAGTTCCTCCACCATCTACTCCTAGAAAGTACATTTATATCACATCCTAAATAAATTTTTTATAACTTTTAGTAATTTTACACTATATTTAGGTTTTTAAAAAGGGGATGCCTAATTTTCTAACATCCCCTACAATTTTTAATGTCTATTTTTTAATTATTGCTACTCTTAATTTATTACTTGCATCATCTAAAGCATTTTGCCAATCTGCCACTGTTTTATTTCCAGTCATTACTGAATCAATTGTTCCTGTATAAATATCATTAAAATTAACACCTTCTACTGGAGTTGTAGCAACAAAATTACCCATTATTGGCAATGCTCCATTATCATAAACACTTAACATTTCTATTTGTAAAGGAGATAAGTACTTCTTTGCTATATCTATTGATCCTTTAACTGGAACAACAGCTTTTGCATTTTCTGCAATTATAGCAACTGCTTCATCACTATACATATAAGCCATAAAATCTTCTGCTAATTCTTTATTAGCTGCATCCTTTGGAATATACATTTGTTCTAAGAAGTTATAAGAATATCTGTCTCCACCATCTTTAAATGATGGGTATGCCATGAATCCCCATTCAAAGCCATTAGCTCTTGGAGCATCCTTCATTTCATCTGGTAACCAGGTTCCATTTGGTATAAATAATGCTTTATTATCTAAAACTAATTGTTGGTTATTTTTAAATCCTTGTGAATTTGCATTTGGCACAACTGTTGGTTCTAAATAGTTTTTCATTTTTCCTATTGTATCTAAAACAGTTTTAGATTCAGAAGTCTTCCAGAATCCTTCCTTATAGCTCATTGCTCCTTGAAAAGTATCAACCCCACCTGATGCTGCTAGCATTGATCCAAGTGTTGTATCAAAATATCCAGCTGTAGAATATGCAAGTAATGCAGTTCCATCTTTTTTAGCCTTATCTCCTAAAGCAAACATTTGATCCCAAGTTTTTGGAAGTTCATAACCTTTTTCTTTAAATAATGTTTTATTATAGAACAATCCTGTTGGACTATAGAATAGTGGAGCTAAATATGTTTTTCCATCTGAATAAGGATTAGTTGCGGAAGTCTTTAAAAAACCTGGTAAAATCTTATCCTTTACCTTTACTTTTTCACCTGGAACATCTTTTTCTAAAACTTCAGTTAAATCTTGTAAAGATTGTTCCTTTATAAATGTTTCTGTTAATGCATCCTTTCTATTAGTTGCTAAATATACAAAGTCTGGTATATTTCCAGATTGTATTTGAGGCCTTATTTTTTCTTCAAGATTTGAAGAGACTGTTAGCTCAACTGTAACACCTTTATGAGTCTTTTCAAAATTCTCTTTTAATTTTTCCCAGTAAACTTTTCCATAACCACCTTCGAAGGCTGCAATTTTAAGAGTTTTTCCCTTATCCTTAGCCTCATCCTTCTTTGTGTCTCCACTACATCCTGCAAACATAGAAGTAATCATAACTGCACTTAATATAAAAGCTAATTTCCCTTTTCTCATAATTATATCCTCCCTAGATCCCCTGAAATTATTAATTTCTATATTTTAATTTTATTGCTTTGTAAACGATTTTTCTACAATATAATTGCTAGTTTATACAGTTATATTGCTATCTGTACTTTCTGTTATACATATATAACTCCGATAATATTCCAGCTGTTCCAATCATCATTATAAGTAAGCCATTATAGCCCCTAACATAATTTCCCTTTACAACAAGTCCAATAAACAAAAGAAATAAAATTATATATATAAACTTCTTGCTCATTAAAGCATCCTCCTATAATCTATATTTCTATCCATCTTATTTCAGCTGGAGCTAAAAACATTTTTTCTCCTATACCATTTCCATCATAAACTATAGTCTCTTGATTTTCATTTGAGTTATTTATGACAGCATATTTTTTAGATTCTAAATATGCTGATACTTCACAATTTATATTGTCAGCATACCATTTCTTTAATTGTGATTCCTTATTAGCTGCATAATAGCAACTTCTTAATAATATACGACTATTTTGAGGTGAGTATGGTAACCCCGCAATATAAACACTTCTACCTTTTCCATAGCTATTTGCACTCATTAATAGATTTCCATCTTTATAACTAATAATCTCTGTACTTTCTTTTAATGCGTATACATTTTTTTGACTTTCTCCAAAATCAATAGACTCAGTTATATCATCAGTTATAAAATGATTATCTAATTTGGTCTTAAAATATTTATCTGTACTTAATGAAAAACCTAATTCTTTATCTACTCCTAAAGCATCTGATAATTGGAAAAAGTGTCCTCCATTTAATACTGCTGAAGGTTCTCCAACACCTATAAATCCTCCACCATTATATATCCATTCCTTTATTTTAGTTATAAGCTCTATATCTAACCATTTTTCGCCACCACTAAAAGCTGTACCTGCATCCCCTGCATTAATAATTACATCTATATCGCTTGATATTCCATTGTTTTTTATATCATCAAAGCTTATAAAGCTTACATCTACACTCATACCACTTAAAGCCTCATTTACTCCAAGATAAGTATATATTTGCTTATACCATAAAGCATGTGCTACCATATGAGTTTGCCAGCTTCTTAATTTACCCCAGCAATTTAATACAGCTACCTTTAACCCACAATATGGTTTATTTCCATTTATATTATTATAAATCAATCTAAATTCATCACATACACGCGATATATATTCAACAAACTTAGGAAACTTATATGCAAGTGATAAATATCCACCATAGCCTATTCTATCTACTGGTTTCCTCATGATTGCTCTACGAGCTGTGATCCAATTATCTCTAGCTTCTATTGTAGGATCATTTCCTTCATAAAATGTATCAGGAAAGAAATATGGTAAAAATCTTCCTTCTGTGTATTTAACACCTGGTATTTCTGAAATCATTCTTAAAGTAGTACCGTTACCTACAGATCCAACTACTGCATCTAATCCTATATTTTCAAAATACTTGCCATAAGGCTCTGTTCCAATCCAATTATCACCTAAAAACATCATTGCTTCTCTTCCATGTTCGTGTGTTATATCCACTAATTTTTTTACATTCTTAGAAACAAACTGTTGCTGAAAATCTATATAATCTAAATACTCTTTAGTTGGAACTCTAAAAGTACTATTATAATATCCATTATCTATTAAATGCTCTGGTCTTAACTTATAGCCTTTTTCCTTTTCAAATTCCCTTAAAGCTTCTGCACTTACACTAGAACTATATCCAAACCAATCAACATACTTTTCTTTAGCTAAATTATTAAATACTAAAGTAAAATGATAGAAGAATGTTGTAAATCTTATTACATCTGTCTCTGGATGCTCATCAAGCCATTTATGCATAGCTTCAAAAATATATTTATTAGTTTTTGCGTTTCTAGCATCAAAAGGCATTTCATGAGGTTTGTCTCCCCAATTATTTGTAATATGATTATACATTTGCGTTGGATCCCATAAGCAGTAAGCTAAAAATGATACAGTATATTCATGCCATTTTTTTGTTTCTTTTATAGTTACAGTTACATTTTCTTCATTGTAATCCCACTTATCAATTTCCACTACTTCTCCTGTAGTTCTATCAATTACTTCCCAAAATTCCTTAACATCATGATAAGAATCAGGTTGTACTTGTTGATCAAAATACCCTTCCATTATCTTTATTGTAAGTGAATCCTTTGTTGCGAGAATATGATTTGTCATTAAATAAGTTTGTTGTAATTCTTTAATATTTGCATTAGCCCATTCATTATCACCACGAGCTACAAAATACGTAGAATATATTTTTTCAGCAGCTCCCTTTATTTCCTTCGGTAACTTAAACCCATCACAATCTCTTATAGCATCAGCTCCTAACTTCTCAACTATTTCCATAGTTTCTTTTATAAAGTCGTTATCTGTTGGTATAGTTACTCGTCCATGTTTTAAATTATCTTTTATCATTCCTTCATACCTCCTATTGTCATTCCTTCTGTTAATTTTTTCTGCACTAAAATATAAAGTATTATTGTTGGTATCATAACAATTACTAAACCTGCATACATTGCGCCATAATCTGTAGCTGTCTTTTGTACTTGCATTAAATTTATCAACCCTAATGGTAACGTTTTAGATTTATTTGGCAATAAAGTTAATGCAATTATATATTCATTCCAAAAAGCTAAAAAATTAAATAATATTACTGTTATGATGCTTGGCCTAGCCATTGGAATAATAACATTGGTTAAGGTTTTCAAATAAGTACATCCATCTATATAAGCTGCTTCTTCGTAAGCCTTTGGTAAAGACTTCAAATAGCTTGTTAATAAATAGATAGTAAAAGGTAATGCGGTCGATGCATAAATTAAACTTAAAACTATTCTACTGTCTAAAAACAAAGTCATAGTTGCCGGAAGAGAAAAAATTTGTTTTATTGCTTTTTCTCCATCTAATACTAATAAAAATATTGGTACTACTATATAGTTAACATTTATAAATAAACCTGCTGAAAATAATGTATCTAAAACTCGTTTACTTTTAAATTCAAACCTTGATAAAACATAAGCTGCTGGTATTGCTACAACTAAAAGTATAATTAATGCTAATGCCGTTACTACTATAGAATTAATAAAATACTCCCCCATATGTGCGTCCACAAAAGCTTTTCTAAAATTCTCAAGATACATCCCTTTGGGTAGCGCCCATGGATTACCATAAAACTCCGATTTATGCTTAAATGCTGCTAGAATAGACCACCCCAGAGGAACTATTATACTTATTGCAAATATACTTAAACATAAATATATAAAAAACTTATATAATTTATCAGCTGACATCTTCTTAATCATCATATTCCCTCCCTAAAATTCTATAATATCTCTTTTAGTTATCTTGCTTATTATTAGTGATAATACAAATGAGAATATAAATATAATTACTCCAATAGACATACCATATCCATATGATGAATTAGAATACGCCTGCTTGTACATATAACTTAAGAACACTTCTGAGCTTCCATCTGGACCTCCACCAGTCATAACCTTTACAAATAGAAAACTTAAATTTATTGTACTTATTATAAAAAAGGTTAAAGTAGTTCTAACAACATTCCATATTAAAGGCAATGTTATCTCAAAAAATTGTTTTATTTTCGATGCTCCCTCCAAATCCGCCGCTTCATATAAATGCTCTGGAATACTACACATACTTGCCATGTACATTACCATATAATAACCTACAGCTTGCCATATCATAGCAAATACTATACACCATATAACTACCTTTTGATCTCCTAACCACATTTTAGTTAATGATTCAAGGTTTAAAAGTTTCAATGTGGAATTTAAGATTCCTTGCTTAGGATCTAATATTGCTGAAAAAATTGCAGATATTACAACTACTGAAAGGATATTAGGTAAGTAAAATATAACTCTAAAAAAATTTTTAAATTTTATATTTTCTCGAGATAAAATTGCTGCAGAAACTACAGCGAGTACCATAGTTATTATTGTTACTATTACTAATAATAACAATGTGTTTTGAAATGATTTTATAAAATTAAGATCTTTAAATAATATTTTAAAATTTTCAAAACCTACAAAAGTTTTTTTATTAGTTAACCCTCCCCACTTAAATAAAGACATCCAAAATACATTTATTGTTGGGATAACCATGAAAATAAAGAATAATATAAATGCTGGTAAGACTGACCAGATAATAAATAATTTTTTTGATGATCTTTTTTTATTCATTGCATAAACTCCTTTTTAACAATTTCACTCTATAAAAGCAATTTACTTGTATTTATATTTAAATTATACAACCCTTGTAATCTTTTACACAACAATATAATTGCCATTTTTTATAACATAATTGCTGAGTATAGCAATATATTTTAATATTTTTCTATGTTATAATATATCATATATTGTAATTTATTAACAAAAGGAGGTTAATTTCAAAATGAGTAACACAATGTATATGGTAGATACTAAAGATATTATAAATGTCAATTATGAACTACTATACATATGTAAATCAAAATTCGAGAATGACTGGCATAGTACTGCTCACTTTCATCCATTTACTGAAATATTCTTTATAACAAGTGGAAAAGGTAGTTTTCAGCTAGAAGATAATAATGTAAACGTATCAGAGGGAGATTTAATAATTATTAATCCCAATTGCCTTCATACTGAAAAATCAACTTTCGTAAATGAACCCCTAGAATATATCGTCCTAGGAGTGGACAATCTAGTACTTTCCTTTCCAGAAGATAAAAGTGGTTACCAAAATGAAAAAAACAAACCGCAATATAGGATTATAAAATATGTAGACAAAACTGTTATATTAGGCTATTTAAATTCTTTAATTGATGAAATAAGTAAAAAAGATTATAACTATGAAGTTGCTTATAAAAGTATATTAATATTGTTAATAATAACTATTCTTAGAGGAGATAATAACAATCCTAAAGTAAAAGAAGAATCTACTAATAAATTAAGCTTAGAATGTATGAAAGTAAAAAATTATATTGATTCCCACTACTCTCAAAACATCACACTAGATTTATTAGTACAGCTTACTCATATAAATAAATATCATTTAGTTCATAGTTTTACTAAACAAGTTGGTATTTCCCCTATAAACTATTTAATTAATAAACGTATTGAAGAAGCAAAGAATCTATTATCAACTACAAACTATTCAATTAGAGAAATAGCTTCTATTGTTGGTTTTTCTAATTCATCATACTTTAGTGAAGTCTTCAAAAAAAATACAGGCAATTCCCCTAAAAACTATAGATCACAAGCGTAAAATAAATAATTAAAAAGCTTGTAAATTTTAAGTTATATGCTTAAAACCTACAAGCTTTTGTTTATTTTTAATAATTTATAATAACACCTATACACTTTTTATTACATTATATACTTTTTATTACATTATATACTTTTTATTACATTATATACTTTTTATTACATTATATACTTTTTAATAAAATCATATTAATGGTTTATATAGCTTAACATTTCACCGGTTTTTAAAATTTTAATATACTAAAATCTTATTTAAAATCATAAATGCCTTTATTCTAACCAAGTAAAAAATCTAATACGTTCCAGCCAGCACTTGTTTGAGCTTTATACAGTTCAGTATAACCACATTGTGTGCAACTAACTGTTACAAACTTTTTATTTTGTATATCAAATAATTTTGCAAAGTTACCTCCTGTTGCTTGAAATTGATCTGATTCATAGTGCTGATTTCCACATTTAGGACATACATATTGTCTCTTTTCCATAAATTAAAATCCTCCTTTGTAATTTATAAATTAATTAATAATATTTTTTTATTATCATTGTAATATTATACTATAACTTGAATAAATTTTATACAAACATTAATTAATCTGTATACTCCATTTGGACGAATCATATCTGATTTATCAATTTATTATTTCCAATAAATTTAATTACTGCAAAGTTTTTATTTGTTATTAATAAAATCACATTACTTTCTTATATGTAAAAAGTTCTAAAAGCTATATATAACTTTTAGAACTTTTTGTATTAAAAAAACATATTATTTCTCTATAAATTTTTTAATTCCTTTAAAAGTTTCATCACTTATTATATGTTCAATTTTACAAGCATCTTCCTCTGCTACTTTTTCAGATATACTTGCTGTTTTCACTAAAAATTTAGTAAGTATTTTATGACGTTCATATATGGCTTCTGCTTTTTCTGCACCTATATCTGTAAATAATATATATCCATTAGAATCTATATCTATATATTTTTCTTCTCTTAAAATTCCTAATGCACGACTAACACTTGGTTTACTGAAATTAAGCTTTTTTGCTATATCAATAGCTCTTACACTTCCTATTTCTTTTTTTAGTATTAAAATTGTCTCTAAATAATTTTCTCCAGATTCGTACATACTTACCTCCATAAACTAACATAGAATATCCTAATAGTATATCAGTTACAAATAAGAAATTTCAAGTATATCACAATTTTATATTTATACAATTCCTGCTTTTTCAAAATGTTTATGAAGAAGTTTTTTCCCCCATAAACTCCCTAAGTATGAAGCTATAATTGTTAAAACACTTAATAAAATCATTGTATTAAAATCAACCATTCCTAGACATGTTTTAAGTATTTGTAGAGATTCTGACCCCTTTGCTGATTCTTGAGCAATATATGCTTCCTTCATAAAAACAAAAGGAATATATTCCCCAAGTGCGAATCCAAGCATATAGCAAGCAAAGCCTGTAGCTGCTGATATGAATTTTTTTCTTCCCATAATAGTAAATATGATTTCTCCTATTATTCCCATAACAAATATACAAATTCCCATTACGCCACCAGGTGCCATAGTTAAAAGAGTTAATCCTAAAAGTGCACTACTTATAATAAATATTCCTGGCATTTCAGCCTTTGCAATCATAAGCATAAATATTATTCCACCAACAAGCGATATAATTATAGGAATTACAACTAAAATTGGTGGAAATAATCCTATAGTAAAGGCTAACCCAAAAAACACCACAATAAGTAAAGCATTAAATACCCCTATTGTTATAAGCTTTCTTACATTATCACTTTTATTTTTTTTATTAGACATTATCTTTTCTCCTTTTATTATACAATTTTTGAATAAAGTAATTCATTTGAATATTTATGAAACGGCAGACTATTAAAATTTCCTTTATCATCAAACCACAATAACCTATTAAATGTATTTAATGCAAACTCATAATCATGTGTAATTACAAAAATACAACGACCTTCATTTGCAAGGTCTTTTAATATATTGCTAACTATTTTCATATTCTTTGCATCCAACCCACTTGTAGGCTCGTCTAAAAATAAGAATTTACTATCTTGCATACAAGCAATTGCAATTGCTAATCGTTGTTTTTGCCCACCCGAAAGAGACGCTGGATGAACTTCTTTATAATCGTCTAAGTTAAATAATTTAAGATATTCCTCTGCTTTTTTTACTCTTTCTTCATTAACTTTCTTTCCAATTAGCATTTCTTCTAATACACTAGGGGCAAATAACTGATAGTCTACATCCTGCATTACATAAAAAGAATTTTTATTACGCGTTTTTTTACTTGCCCACTTTTCATATATATATACCTTTCCATTTCTTTGCTTTTCAAGTCCCATTAATACTCTAGCAAGTGAACTTTTTCCCACTCCGTTTTTCCCTATAATCCCTATAATATCTCCTTCACTAGCTTCAAAAGATACATTAGACCATAATTTTTTCCCTATATTATAACCAAAAGCAAGATTATCAACTTTAAGCACTTGCGTATTTTCTTTATCTATAATATTTTTTGAAACTTCGGGAATTAATAGCGTTTCTAATTCAACTTGTCTAAGCCCTATTTTTTCAAACCATTGACTTGGTTTCTTTACAAAAGTTTTTCCTTCAACTATTCTCTCTATCTTTCCTTTTTTCATTATAACTACTCTATCTACTAAATCTTTAAGATAATACAATTTATGTTCGGAAATAATTATTGTATGTCCTCTATCTTTTAGTATTTTTAAAACCTCAAAAAGCTGTCTTGTTCCTTTTCCATCAAGATTAGCTGATGGTTCATCCAAAACATATATTTTAGGTTTTAATGCATATACAGATGCAACTGCTAATTTCTGCTTTTCTCCACTAGATAAATTTAAAATTGATCTATCTAAGATAGATTCAAGTTTCAAATCTTCTATTGAACTTCTTACTCTATTTTGTATTTCTTCTCTATCTAGTCCATAATTTTCACAAGGAAATGGAATTTCTGTTTTTACATGCAATGTAAAAAATTGTGATCTTGGATCTTGAAAAACAGAGCCTACACCTCTTGAGATTTCTCTAAGTGAAACTTTAGTAATGTCCATACCGCATACGGTAACCCTTCCTTCTAAATTTCCATCATAAAACTCTGGTACTAAACCATTTATACACCTATTTACTGTAGTTTTACCACAGCCACTTTCCCCTGTAAGTACAATAATTTCTCCTTTTTTTATCTTTAAATTAAAGTCTACTAAACTTTTTTTTGCACTATTTTTATAAGTAAAATTTACATTTTCAAATTTCACTATGACTTCATCATCTCTATTTTCTTTTAAGCTATTATTCTCCAACAGAAACACCCCCTCTATCTATTTAAGCAAAAATATTTTTATCATGAATTATTATTAATATAGCCGAAATGACAAGACACATTAGGCAATAAAAAGTATCAACAGTTTGGAATTTTACATCCGTATATGATGTTCTCGTATGCTCTGTATCAAGACCTTTACATAACGATGCTGCTGACAATTCTTCCGATATTTTCCCACTCCTAATTAATAATGGTATTATAAAATTCTCAACTGCATTCATGGGATGAAACAAAACTCCTATAAAAGAAGTATTTAATCCTCTCATTTTCAAACCTTCTCTTACCTTTGCCACCTCATCTTTAATAGTAGGAATATAACGATAAACTACAGCTAGTGGTAAAACCATTGCTTTTGGAATATACATTGCTTCTAAAGAAAATAATAATTCATCCATATGAACTTTTCTTATTAGTATTACACATGCAATATAAACTGGAAATAATCTAAAACATAAAAATATTAATGTTGTAAACATCATTGTTATAAGAGGAATCTTTAAATATACTAAAACGAGATTAGATATATATAATAGAAGGTAAGTAATTGTAAATTTAATAGCTGTTTTGAACATTCTATGCCACAACATTAAAATGTCCATTATAACAAATAAAAGTAATAGTTCTATAGGACGATTTATTAAAAAATTTAAAATAGATATAATAATCACTTGAAATATAAGTGCTCTTGGATCAGGTTTTAATGCTTTAAATTCTGTTACATATTTCAACTTTTTCACCTCCTTTATCTTTAAAGTTAGCATGAGCTAACCCAATGTTATGCTACATTAATTTAAATGTCTTTTCAATAAAATTTCTTATCTTTGTCTAATCGAAGCATATATTTGTCCAATCATAGTATCTAATATTTTATTTATTTCCTTGAATGTTAATTATTTTAGAGTTATAATGATATTGATAATTATTTTCATTTATTCAATATTAAAACATTTTATAAGGAGTATATGAATGAATAATATTTTAAATACATTACATGAACCTTGTTTAATTAAGCATGGTTTCTATTTAGATAAAACATGTACAAAATTTAATACTGAGGGTCTTACATATTCACTTCCTCCTGAAAAAGGTTATGGAAATTACTGGGTATATGCTTATAAAAATTTATTTTCTATCTCAATTCATGATTTTGTTCTTTCTAATGACTTATTTTTTGAATATAAAATCCCTAAATATTTAAGTATTAGTTATTACGAATCAGGTTCTGGGGAAGAATTTAAACCTTATAATAGAATTTCTTGTGGTTTCATAAAAGGTTTTATTGGAAATAACTCTTTATATCAAGCTTTATTTCATAAACATATTCCTGTTAAGTCTATAGGAATTGAAATCATGCCTGAATATTATAAAGATTATTTACAAAAAAAATATAATGGTGAATATAACGATCCATGTTCAGCCTTTTTAAGTATTGATGGTGCTTCTGATTTTCCTGAATTAGTTACTTTATTAAAACAAATAAAAACATATAATGGAACTGGCATGTCAGCTAAACTATTTTATGAAAGTAAGGTTGCAGAAGCAATTTCTTTAATAGTTGATAAATCAAAAAATATGAATACCCCAAAGATTCGTAAAAAAATATCAGATGATGATATAAACAGTATAAGAACTGTTGCTTCCTATATTAACGATCATTATTCTTATACTATAAATTTAGACGAGCTTTCTAGAATTGCTTGTATGGGGACAACTAAATTAAAATATACATTTAAAGCAGTTTTTAAATGTACGATTACAGAATACATACAAAATAAAAGAATAAGCCAAGCAGAACATATATTTCTAAATACGGATTTGCCTATAAATCAAGTAGCTAATATAGTAGGTTATAAAAATGCTAGTAGATTCTCAGAATTATTTCGTAAACAAACTGGATTACTTCCAAAAGAATTCAAAAAAAATTGTAAAATTTCAACATAATCAGAAATATAAATTAATCCATTCCCAATATATTTTAATACTATGGAATGGATTTTTTGCATTTATAAAAACGATATTCAATATTTCAAGCATTTATGATAATTGACATTGCTATACAAAGAATTATAAGAGCTATTCTAGATATTATTCTCTTCATTTTTATCACTCCTAATCTACATAAATTTTATTTGCCGCCTCTCTACCTATAATTATGTCCTTATCACCATTTCTTAGTGTTATAGGCCCATTATATGGAGCTAAATCTATTATTTTTACTGTATCTCCAATATTTAAACCTAAGTGTACTACATATTTTAAAAGTTCAGTTTCATCAAGTATTCTTCTTATCACAGTACTTTCTTCAACAGATAATGAATCTAATTTTCTATAACTTTTAGAGCTTATATCTTTAGATGGAATAGGACTTCCGTGCGGACATATTTTAGGATACTTTAAGTATTTATCTAATCGTTCTTCAAGTATTGAACTTGTTACATGTTCAAGTCTTTCAGCCTCCTCATGTACCTCATCCCAACTATACCCTAAATGTTCTAATAAGAACACTTCCCAAAGCCTATGTCTTCTTATTATTTTTACAGCCTCATCTGCTGCATACTCAGTAAGTTTTATTCCTTTATAAGGTGTATATTCAATATATCCTTCATCTAAGAGTTTCTTTATCATTTCACTAACAGAAGGCGCTGAAACCCCTAAAGCTAAACATATATCTTTATTATTTATCTGTTTATATGCTCCTCCAAGCTCGTATATAATCTTTAAGTAATCTTCTTTATTTTCAGTCATAATATACTCCTTATATTAACCAAATTTTATTTTTAGGTATACCTAACTTAATATTATAATATCATTAAATTAGCATTTTGTGAATACTAATTGAAAATAATAATCATTATTTTTATTCCTTATAATGTAAAAAAGAATCTTATTTCATGATATTTCACAAAATAAGATTCTTTATTATATAAATTCTATTAATTTTTATAATGCCTTATTTATTAGAGTTAATTCTTCCATTTTCTTATACTCTTTTTTAATTAATACAAATATTACAATAAACACCATTACATCTATTAAAGGATTAACAAACCACACTCCATTGATTCCTATAAAAGCAGGTAGTATTATAACTGCTGGCACAAACAATAGTAATTGTCTCAAGGAAACTATTATACCAGCATTTTTAGCATTACCTATTGATTGAAAAAATGTAACTGCCATAATAAATATACCCATTAATGGAAATGCACTATACATTATTCTAAAATTACTTATTCCTTCATTGACTACTGACGAATCAGTTATTAATAAAGATAAAACCTGATTAGGGAAAATCTCAATTGGTATCCAAAATAAACATGCCAGAACAGTAGATCCTATTATAAAAGTATTAGTACACTTTTTTACTCTTGTAAATAATTTTGCTCCATAATTTGTTCCAACCACTGGTTGTAACCCTTGACTCATTCCCCAAAGAGGAATAAATGAAAGAGCTTGAATTCTTAATGCTGCTCCTATTAATATTAATTGATTACTTCCTCCATACTTTGATGCCATCCTATACATTAATGTTTGTTGTATCATGCTCATAACCTGCATCATCATTGCAGATAAACCTACCGAAAATATTTCTGGAAGAAGAGTTTTCTCAATCTTTACTTTATGAAATCTAACATTTTTACTTTTTTTCACAAAATAAAACATTGTAATAATAGCCTGTGTAATTTGAGCTATTATTGTAGCTATTGCTGCCCCTTCAATTCCATATTCTCCAAAAGCTAATATAAAAATAGGATCTAATATTATATTTAGAATAGCCCCTATCATCATGAAAGTCATAGCTTTTTTCATAATTCCTTCTCCACGCATTACCATATTTGCACTTTGAGCAAAATTAACAAAAATTGAACCAATAAAAATAACACGAAGATATCTTACTGCCAATTCTAAAATCTCTCCTTCTGCACCAGTTATCATTAAAATTTCTCTTGCAAATACAATGCCTAAAACTGTAATAATAGTAGAAAAAATCAGTACCAAACATAATAAATTCCCCATAATTTTATTTATAGTTTCCTGATCATTTTTCCCTATAGCTCTTGATAAAATAGATGAAGATCCAATTCCTATTAAAGTTGCTATAGCACTATTTAAAAATGTAATTGGATATGCAACTGCTACAGCTGCCATAGCGTTTTTACCAATTAATTGTCCTGCAAATACTCCATCCATAAAAGAATATAATCCTATTACTACCATTCCTATAATCGCTGGAGTACATAATTTAATCATCAATTCTTTAGGATCTTTTTGAAGTAATTCCTCTCTATTTTTATTCATTAATATACCTCACCTTCTATTGTAATTTTATAAGCTTTATCCTTCCTTGATTTCATTATAATTGATAATAATTATCATTTTCTACTCCATAAGCTGAAAAATACCCCAAATAAAAAATATAATATTTCTTATTTGGAGCATTCTTTCCTTATATTATAATTAATTATATGATTTAAATTATAATAACTTTAAATCATTATATTTTTGCTGTAAATTCCATAATTTAAAATATACACCATTAGATCTTATTAATTCTTCATGATTTCCTTCTTCTACAATTTCACCTTTATCTAAAACTATTATGTTGTCAGCTTTTTGAATAGTCTTTAATCTATGTGCTATTACAATAACTGTTCTATCTTTTACTAGTTCATTAATTGCTTTTTGAACATCAACTTCATTTTCAGGGTCTAGAGATGCTGTTGCTTCGTCTAATAGAACAATTGGAGCATTTTTAAGCATTGCTCTTGCAATTGAAATCCTCTGTTTCTCACCTCCAGATAAAGTACATCCACCTTCTCCAACTGGAGTATCATATCCTTTAGGTAATGCCATTATAAAATCATGACAACATGCTTTTTTTGAAACCTCTTCTATTTCGGCCTGAGTCGCATCTACTCGTCCAAAACCTATATTATTTCTAATAGTATCCTGAAATAAATATACATCTTGAAAAACCATAGATATTTTCTTGAAAAGTTCTTCTGGTTCTATATTTTTTATATCTTTGCCTCCAATAAGTATACGACCTTCAACTGGATCATAAAAACGTGCTGCAAGTTTTAAAATTGTACTTTTTCCACTACCAGACTTTCCTACTAATGCAGTAAGTGTCTTTGCATTAATATTTGTAGATATATTTTTTAATACTTGTTTATTATCATATGCAAAGGATACATTTTCAAATAAAATATCATTATTTTTTGGAGAAGTTTCCTCTCCAATCATAACTTCTTCATTCATAAATTTTATAATACGTTCTCCTGATTGAGCACCATATCGTAATACTGCAAAGTTTGTAATAGCTTCTGATAACGGATCAAATATTCTAGTTCCAATTATCAAAAATATAGAAAAGGTCACAATAGACATTTTCCCTCCTATTAGAAGATAAATTCCTACATAAATCATTACTGTAAGCCCAGATCTCAATAATGGCGTTATAGTAAGTATAATAGATTGTAGTAATCCTTCCATTCTTATACTTTCTTTCATTAAATCTTTGAAAGCATTATCTAAATTATTAGCCTTATCTCCTATCATATTACAAGATTTTATAATACGAATACCTTCTAAATATTCTTGTAATCTATTTGATGCATTTACATTTGCAGCATTTAATTTTTGTCCAAATGTTTTTTGAAGTTTTGATGTTAATACAATAATAATTAATGTAAATGGCATTGCACAAAACATAGCAAAGGACATTCGTAAATCTATAAATGAAAGACTTATAAATGCAATGATTGGGATAACTAATGAACCAATAAGACTTGGCACCACATGAGACATTCCGTGTTCTATCATAGTAAAATCAGACATCATCATATTACTTAAATTGCCTAAATCTTGTCCAGTAATATAGCCAATAGGTAATTTACGTAAATGCTCTGCAAGTTCAGCCCTCCCCTCTGCCGCTGTCATATATGCATCTCTATAAGAATGCCTATAAGCTGGAATTTCAATTAAAAACATAATTATCATTGAAATTATAAGACCTATAAATACTGCCCAAAGTTTTGTTGTATTAAGAGTTATATTAGGATTAATAAAAGGTTCAGCTAAAATACCTACTGTAAATACTGCAAATCCAAATGGTAACATATATACAATATTAGCTATTATTGTATATATTATAGGTTTTATAAGCTTATTAGGTTTACCCCCTGTGATATTATAAAGAATCTTCATCTTTTATTTTCCTCCTTTAGAAATGCCCCAATTTGCAGCCATAGTATATGCATCCCATAATTTTTTATACAATCCATTATTATCAAGTAATTCGTTATGATTTCCACTCTCTACTATTTTTCCTTTATTCATGACAATAATTTGATTTGAGTCTTGAATAGTTGTAAGACGATGGGCAATCATAATAACTGTTTTATTTTTTACTAACTCACGTAAAGCAAGTTGCATATTATACTCATTCTCTGGATCTGCAAAAGCTGTTGCTTCATCCAGAACAAGAATCGGAGTGTTTTTAAGAATTGCTCTTGCTACACAAATTCTTTGTTTTTCTCCTCCTGAAAGATGTAACCCCGATTCTCCTACAATAGTTTTATAACCATTCTCTAAGTCTTTTATAAAATTATGACATTGAGCAGCTTTCGAAGCTCTATAAACCTCTTCTTTAGTAGCTGATGGTCTACCCAACCGAATATTTTCAAAGATAGTATCATTAAACAGAAATGTTTCCTGAAAAACAAAGGATACTAAATTCATAAGATCTTTAGTATTAATATTTCGAATATCTACTCCACCTATATATATATTCCCTTTTTCAATATCCCAAAATCTAGGTATCAGATTTGCAACAGTTGATTTTCCTGATCCTGATGGGCCTACAAGTGCAGTAATTTCTCCTTGTTCTGCTTTAAAACTAATATTAGTAAGTGCATTTTTTCTTGTAGATTCATTTTCTACATTATATGAAAAAGTAACATTTTTAAATTCTATATCATATGATTTTGGAATTTTTGGGTTATTTGCTTCTTTAATTGGTGTTTGCTTAAATATATTATCAATTCTTGATACTCCTTCTGAAATATCTCCTAGAGTTGATGCAAATCCCATAAACTTCGACATAGGTGATATCATAGCTGGAGCAAGAATTATAAAAAACAAAATAGTCTTTGTTAAGTTTAAATCTGTTCCTTTATTATCAAACAATAAAATACTAGCTGGTAAAATCATAATAAGTGTTGAATTTAATAAAACTTTTGCTGATATATATGTGTTTTGAAAATTGTCTGTATATTTTACACAATAATCTCTATAAGAAATCATATCATCATAAAATTTATGAAATGAATGTACCGTCCTTCCAAATACTTTTACAACTGGAATACCTCTAACATACTCTGTTGTAGATGTACTAATTTTATCAAGTGCATCATAATAACTCTTAGCACTCTCTTCAGCAGCTTTTCCGCTACGCTTTTTCATTTGTATATAAAATCCTAAAATAGGTGGTATCATAGCCGCAATTGTAAGTACTGGATTTAATGTTATCATAAGTATTAAAATAGCTATTGCTGTGATTAATACATTTACCATATCAGGCAATTGATGTGCCACGAAAGTTTCTATTTTAGCTACATTTTGATCGAATGTTTTTTTAATAACGCCTGTGGAAGTATTACTTAAATATCCTAATGGTAATTTACCTATATGTTCTGAAAGTTTTACACGTAATCTATATAAAATACGATATGCCGCAGCATGGGACATAATTCCGGAAATATAAATAAAACCAATTCCACCTATTAATCCTATCAGAGCTCTAATCCCCCACTTTATCATATATGAAGCATTTATTTCATTTAAATTAGAAGCATTTTTCAAAAGTTCTGCAATTATGAAATACACTGCAATATATGGTACTAACATTAATATAGCGCTTATAGCAGAAAAAATAGATGAACCTATAAGCAAAGCTCTTTTTTCTCCTGCAATTTCTAAAAGTCTTGGAATACCTCTTTTCTTAGCATTCACAAAATCCACCTCTTTCTTAAGTTAATCTTATACAAGCATTATAAAATATCTTAACCTTTCATCTCTGCCAAAAATGGTATTGTATTCGCTCAAATTAGTATAAAAAACATAATTACATAAAAATAATAATATGTGATTTTATATACAAAAAAAGATTTATATAAAACTTCATCTTTTCATATAAGCTTTATATAAATCTACTTTATAATTTTTTATTCTCTTATGTCATTTATATATTCCTTAGGATTCACACCATATTTTTTTCTAAATGCAGCTGCAAAATGACTCATATTTGAATACCCAACTTTCAAAGAAACCTCGCTAACTGTTAATGTATCTTTTTCTAGTAAGGTCTTAGCTGTTTCTAATCTTTTATTTATAACATAAGTATGTATAGGTGCGCCATAAACCTCTTTAAACCCCTTTTTAAGTTTGTATTCATTTAAATATACACATTTTGAAATAGAGCTTATAGATATGTTTTGTGATATATCACAATCTAATATTGTTTTCGCCTTATAGATAGACTCCAAATCTTCTGTTGACAAACTTATCTTTCCAGGTATCTTTTCTTTTTGATAAATAGCCTCATTTAAATATATAGCTACAAGTTCTAATATCTTTCCTTCTATAAATATGTTCTTAATAATGTTTTCATAAGGACATGTGAATATTTGCTGAAGTATTACTTGAATTGATGATGTTATCTTATATTTACCATAAATCTTATGTTCTAATGATTTATAATTTAAATCATTACTAATGTAAGTACTCTCGATAATATCATTTACCTTTAATAAGGGTATTTTAATCTCAACTAAATGTAGATTTGTTTTTGCAGGATAAATAGTATTTTTTCTTGTTTCACAACTTGTTCCTATATAAGTTTGATCAGAAAAAAGTTTAAACTCTTCAGTTGTTCCTGCTATTTCCCAATTTATATCATCACCTAAACAAAAAATCATATCAATATGGGGTGTTCTAGAAACTCCAAATATTTCAATAGGCTCTATAAAATTTAATTTATAATCAATAATTTTAACACCTTTAGAACAATTTATTCTTTTAATCTCACCAATACCTATTTCGTTTGGAACAATATAATTAAACTCTCTACTCTCTGAATTATATGCCTCATTAAATGCTTGACAGATAGATACACCATTACTTTTCTTATTATTTAGCTTGTACTCATATTGACTCATATTAGAAAACTCCTCATTAAAATATGCTATGCTATATTATATTTACTAAGTTATATATAATATAGCATATTAGATATTGATTGTCATTATCATTTATTATTGAATTAATAATTTCTTATACTCTTTTGATTTATCTATTAAAATTTCAAATTGCATTTATTAATTATTTTCTTTCTTAGAATATAAAAATTTCAATTCAAAAAATTTATTTAATCTAAATATTCTTATCCAAAAATCATGTGTAAACTTAAATAAATAATAATAAACTTATTGCCATTACAATCATTCCTGCTACCAATCCATATATAGAAAGATAGTGTTCACCATATTTCTGTGCAGAAGGAAGTAATTCATCTAATGATATAAACACCATTATTCCTGCTACAGCTGCAAAAATCATACCAAAAATCAAATTATTTATAAACGGCCTTAATATTAAATAACCAACAACTCCCCCTATAGGTTCAGATAGTCCAGATAATATGGAATATCTAAATGCCTTTCTTCTACTTCCAGTTGCATAATAAATTGGTACTGATACTGCTATCCCCTCTGGAATGTTGTGAATTGCTATTGCAATAACAATAGGTATCGCAATATTGGGCTCTTGCATTGCTGTAAGAAATGTAACAATACCTTCAGGGAAATTATGTATAACGATTGCTAATGCAGTAAATAACCCTAATCTTAAAAGATTTCCATCAATTTTTTTATTATTTGATTTTATATCTTTAAACTTATATATTTCATGTGAACTTTCACACTCCGGGATAAAAGTATCAATTAAAGCAATAAAAAATATGCCAAAAAAGAAGCCAATTACTGTTACCCAAGATCCCCTTATAGCTCCTAACTCTCCTACTATAAGATTCTTTGCTTCAAAAAATATCTCAACCATTGATACATAAATCATAACTCCAGCAGAAAATCCTAAACTTATAGATAAAAATTTAGTATTAGTCTTTTTTGTAAAAAAGGCCAATAAACTTCCAATACCTGTACACAAGCCAGCAAAAAGAGTTACCCCAAATGCAAAAATTAAATTGTTCATTAAATCAACCCCCTTTTAAACCTTTAACATTATATATTATATGTATAGCTACTTTGGTAATATATCCGAAATACTCAAAAAGATCAGTTTTTATTTAATACAAAAATTAAGAATAGACATATTTGCCTATTCTTATACCTAAAAATTAATCTATTATTATATTAAAATTTTATTATCCTAACTTATATAGCCCACTTCTTAGCATTTTCCATCTCATTATACATATTATAATATCTCTTTTTATTTTTAATTAATTCATTATGTGTACCATTCTCTTCTATCTTACCATTATTTAACACTATTATTTGATCTGCATCTTTTATTGTATTAAGTCTATGTGCTATTACAATTACTGTTTTATTTAAAGTAAGTTTTTTGATTGCTTTTCTAATTTCTAGTTCATTATCTGCATCAAGAGAAGCTGTTGCCTCATCTAAAAGAATTATAGGGGCATTCTTTAATATAGCTCTAGCTATTGATATTCTTTGTTTCTCTCCACCTGATAATGTAGAGCCCCCTTCTCCAACTATAGTATCATATTTATTTTCTAATTTTTCTATAAATTCATGACAATTTGCAATCCTTGCTGCTTCTATTATTTGCTCTGTCGTCGCCTCTTGATTTCCTAATTTTATATTGTTATATATACTATCATTTAAAAGATATACATCTTGAAACACCATACTTATATTTTTTAATATATAATCTGGATTTATATGTTTTATATTTCTTCCGCCTATTTTTATTTTCCCTTTATTTACATCCCAAAACCTAGATATCAAACTTATAATAGTACTTTTCCCTGATCCTGATGGACCTACTAAAGCTGTCATAGTTCCTTCTTTAGCTTTGAAACTTATATTATTTATAATAGTTTCTCCTTTTTCATATTCAAAACTTACATCTTCGAAACTAATATCATAATTATCAAAATCTACATTTTCATATTTATATCCCATTTCTGATTGATTATGAATTTTAATTAATTTTTCTGTTGATAACTTAAGGTATCTAAGCATTCCATACTGAGACCCAAAAGCTCTTAAAATATTTGTAAGTGCTAAATTTATTATAATAAATGTTAAAAATTCCCTTTTGTCAATAGTTCCTCCACCAAACTTTGTTGTAGCTATAAGTAATAATATTGGAAAACTTAAATCAACAATTATCTGAAATACTAATACAAAAGGTACTATTGATACTTCTGTTCTTATACTTTCTCTTCTAAAATCTTTGAAAGATTTTTCTAACCTTTCAAACTTTTCTCCTACTAAATTATAGGATTTAAACACTTGTATACCATTAAGATATTCTACCATTCTGGATATAACTTCATTCATGACTCTTTTTTTATCTTCACCTGCAGCTGTAACCTTTTTACCACCTATAATTATAATAGGCATAGCAAGCATTACTGCTAAAACTTGAATAATAGCTAATTGAGTATCTATTAAAAATGTTATAGCTAATAAATACAAAGTAAGAAAAATTGTCTTTATTATATCACTAGTAGTATGAGTTATTACTTGTTCAAAATCTTTTAAATCATTTGTCATTATATTTGACAAGCTTCCTATACTATTTTTATTAAAAAAACCTAAGTTTATATTTCTTATATGATCTCCTAATGATACTCTCATACTTTCAATAGCTCGTGCACCATTAGCTTGTATTCCTGTATAACCTATAGAATTAAATATAGCTCTAAAAATAAAAGCTATTATCATTATTATTGTATAAGTTTTAATTTTAGAAAAAGTAAGCTGATAATTTATTAAATCTAATAATACAAAATACAACATAGCATAAGAAAACATATTAAATATAGTATCAGTTACTAATAATGCTATAGGTTTTCTAAGTTTTTTACTTCTTTCGCCTAGCAATTTTTTAATATTTTTTATCATATTATACAGCTCCCTCCTCTAAAATTTCATAATCATACATATCCCATAAATGTCTATATAATCCTCTCTTTTTCATTAGATATTTATGTGTTCCTTGCTCTACTATTTTTCCCTCATTTAAAACAACAATCTTATCTGCATTTTTTATAGTATACAATCTATGAGCTATTATTATTGCAGTTTTATCTTTTAACAAATTTCTAAGTGCTTCTTGTATTTTACTTTCATTTTCTACATCAGAATAAGAAGTTACTTCATCAAGTATTATTATAGGACTATTTTTTAATATAGCTCTTGCAATAGAAATTCTTTGTTTTTCACCACCACTAAGCTTTATTCCAGTTTCTCCAAGTGAAGTGTTATACCCCTCTGGTAAACTCATTATAAAGTCGTGTATTTGAGCTTTTTTGCTTGCATCCATTACTTCTTCCATGGTTTTATTAGTGCCCATTTTTATATTCTCTAAAATAGTATCTTGAAGCATAAAAACATCCTGAAATACAAATGATACAGTATTCATAAGCTCTTCCATTTTCATATCTTTTATGTCCATTCCATCAATAGTAATACGTCCATCATCAACATCCCAAAACCTTCCCACTAATTGACCAATTGTAGTTTTTCCTGAGCCGGACGGTCCTACTAATGCTACTACATTTTTAGGTTTTATACTAAGAGATAGATTTTTTATAAGTTCATTTTTATCATATTTAAAGCTAATATTTTCAAACTCTATTCCACCTTTAATATTTTTTTCTAAAATTTTATTGCCATCTTTTTGAACTTCATTATTAAGAATATTTTTCACCTTTCCAGCACCTTCTAAAAGCATTGAAAAAGTTTCCCCAAACTCCAATAATTGCTTAAATGAATTAAGAAAAATTGAACTCAAAATCAAAAATATTATATAGGTAGATACGTTTATGCTACCATTTAAAAACATTACTCCACCTACTGGAATCATAAATAAAAGTCCTGAATCTATAAGTACTAAAAATACCGCATAAGCAGGAGACATCTTCATTGTTACATCAACCCAAAAGTCAGTATACTCTTCAGTTATATCTTTATAATTCTTAAAAGATTTAGCTGTTAAGTTAAATGCTTTCATTACATTAATTCCATTTATATATTGAATAATAGTTGAATTTAACTTTTCTATTAAAGAATGATACTTAACCATCCTTTTACCTAAATTTTTAAACATAGCTGTTTGAATCAATACACCTATCACTATAGGAATAAATAGGACTAAAGCTAATTGCCATTTTAAATATAAAAGATAACCTAAAACTACAATAGGAGTTACTACTGCTGCCGCTAAATCTGGAATTTGGTGAGCTATAAAACTTTCTAATTTTTCTATATCTTCATTTATAGTCTTTTTCATCTCCCCTATAGTATGTCCTGTAAAAAATCCCATATTAAGTTTTGAAATATGATTTATTGCTTTCATCCTAAGCTCATAAAGTATCGTAAATGCCGCTATGTGAGAAAATACACCCGATAATAAAAATATAGCCATCCTAAGAACAACAATTATTCCTACAACTATAGCCATAGATTTGATTTTATTATAATCCACTGAATCATTAAATAATTCTATTATTATGTTATACATTAAAATATATGGAATTATCCCAAGTAATGAACTTATTACACTGAAAATTGCTGAAATATATAATTTAAATTTTTCTTTCCCAGAAACCTCTAAAAGAAATTTCAAATTTGACTTTTGCTCCATCTTCTTTCCTCCTTACTAATTCTTTGCAAATCACTAATATTATATTTTGTAGAATTAAAAGTTTCGTATCTTTGTTTTATAAAAAAATTCTTTCTAAGTTCACAACAATTATAAATGATAATCATTTTCATTTTCTACTCCAAAAAAATAGAAATGCTCCAAAAATTAAAAATTTCTATTTTTAAAGCATTTCTATTTACTTATCCTTATTTGTTTTTCTATATTTTAATGGTGTTATATTATTATATCTTTTAAATAAACTAGAGAATTTACTTGGATTCTCATACCCTATTTCATTTACAATCTCTAAGACTGACATGTCTGTATTTTTAAGTAATATTTTAGCCTTTTCAATTCTTGTTTTCTTTATATATTCATAAACTGTATCTCCTAAAATATTTTTAAAGGCTTCCTGTAATTTATATTCACTTATATTTAAATCCTCTGCTATAGTTTTTATATGTATAGATTTCTGAATATTTCTATTTATTATGCCTTGTGCTTTAATTACAATCTCTTTTTCATATGATTTAGAATTATTTAAAACTTTTTTCTTAGAGCATTCTTGAAAAAATGCATCTAAAAATTCTATTGTTTTAAGTTTTAATCTCATATATCCCATAATATTATCAGTTGAAATCTCATCCATCTCTTGCGCTAATTTTTCCATCTTATAGTTAGCTTTTTTTATTATCAATATATCATTTTTGAAAATATAATCTATACTATTATTCCAATCTTCTATAATTTTTTGTTCCCATATAGGGTTTATTACATTTTTAATAGTATTGAAATTCATATGAATAGATATAGTTTTACAATTATTATATTTAAATTTAAAATGCTCAACATTATTTAATGCTTTATAAATAAATACACAACCATTTTTCATAAAATATTGCTTATTATGTGGCATAGTTATTATCTCTGAATCTCCACTGTAACAATATCCTATCTCTAAAATATTTTCATTATATTCTCTATTATCAAAATATAACTCACTTTTATTAACCTTACTCTTGGTAAGTTCTATTCCCTCTTCTATTTTAAGTCTTGAAAAATTTCCTTTTCCATATTTATTCCCAATAATATATTTTTTGCCCAATAATTCATCTGAAGTTCTACAATTTAATTCTTCTTCTATATATTCATAATACGAATCTATAATATCTTTTTTCATATTCTCAATTCTCCCCATATTTAGTTCAAAAAGTTCTTAATAAAGTATAAGCTCATGATTTTATACCACAGTTATCTATATATTTTCCCAACTTAATTATATTATTATTGAATTTAATTATCAATATCATCCTTTATTTAAATTTATATATATGTTGTAATATTATTTCTACAAATTAAATTTAATATTACCTTTAAATAAGCTATAAAAACTTTATTTAATTAAATGTAGATTTAAAATTGCAATATATATCAGTTTTATTTTTATATTGTATAATAAAATACTGAAATTATTAATATAAATAGTAAAACTTAAACTATACTCCTTTTATAAATACTTCAAATTATATATATTAATCTATATTGCAATTTACAAACCTAATTAAAAATAATAAAATAATGGTATAAAATAGTTTTCTTTAAAAGCAAATAACAAGAGAATAACGCCTTAAGTTATCTGCTTTTATTATATTATTAGCTTAGTGGTAGCACACTAAGCTTTTCTTATTTATATTTAATTTCTCATAAATAAAAAATATTCTTTATACACCTAATATTAATATCGGTTACCATTAATTGTCCCAATAACCATCCAAACTACTAATTTAGCGATTAGAAGTAAGGACACTACAATAACAACCTCTCTATATCCAAGAAATGCAGCAATAATAATTACTATACTTTCAATATAAATAAATATTGAATATACAGTACTATTGTTCTTTTCTCTTAAAAATACTGTTCTTTCTTCATTTTTTAAAAGCTCGATTTCATCACATTTTTTAGGATTTCTCATTAGAATGATACTCTGAACTATATTTAGTAATCCAACTGCCAATAAAGAACATCCCAAACCAAAAACTATTGAATTCTTTCCCTTTTCTAAAAATGAAAAAATTAAAAATCCAGCTCCTAAAATAAGAAAAACTATATTAACCAACAAATTTTTTTTCATATAATTCATAATTACTCCTCCTCAAATATAAAGATTTCTTCAATACTACTATTAAATATACTTGCAATTTTATGTGCAAGAAATATAGAAGGATTATACCTTCCATTCTCTAATGAAATTATTGTTTGCCTACTTACTTTACACATATTGGCAAGTTCTTCTTGTGTTATATTTCTTTGTTTTCTTAAATCCTTAATTATATTTTTCATTTAATACCTCCTTTAAATATTAATGTATAGTAAACTTTACATTTTTGAGTATATTTATGCCTTCTTTCTTATTTTATTATAATTAAATGTAAAACAAACTTTACACTATAAGTATAACTAACTTTACATTTACTGTCAAGGAAAAGTTAAGCTAACTTTACCTTTTTTAAAACGAATGATAGAAAATAATTTCGTAGTATAATACTTCCTATATCTTACAAATTATTCTCATCTAAAATTAATACTTCAATTGACTTATATCTACCACCTTATTAACAGATACATCTAGTTCTTTTAAATTATTTAAATTTTTTAATGGAGTTAAAACTCCATGCTAAGTGTAAAGATAGTTTAACATTTTCTTTAGATATTTCCTTTGTAGAAACTAACTTTGATCCAGGTTGTGTAATAATTAAAGCTATAAATATTCCCACTATTAATTTTAAAATTTTTTCACTGCGATTCAATCTAAGCATATCCACTTTTTATATATTTTTTATTTTAATTAAACAGTTAATTTGATTTTTAACATTATTCATACAAATTGTAAATATATCGTTTTTTTATTAAGCTTCTTTATAAAACTAATATAAACTTTTTATAATCTATAAAAAGTAAAAGATATAAATAATGAATTCATTACTTATATCTTTTAATCTTTATATTTTTCTATATCTCTTCATACCAACTACATTTAGTATATATAAAGCTATTGCAAACAATAGTAATATTACCAAATAAAAGCTTACATCATTAATTCCATTCGACTTGATCATTATCCCCTGTAATGCTTGAGCACCATAATATAAAGGCATAACATGAGCCACTTTTTGAAGCCAGTCAGCCATAGTATCTATAGGAATTAATCCCGTAAAAAATATTTGAGGAACAACTATAATAGGAATGAATTGCATCATTTGAAATTCAGAGTTCGCAAAAGTAGATAACAATATTCCTAAAGACAATGCTACAAAAGCTATAATGATATTAGTTAATATAACTAATAAAATATTCCCTTCCATTCTTATATTTAATACATAAATAGAAAATAGTACTACTATTATTGTTTGTATAACAGCAAATATTCCATAGCCTAATAAATATCCTAAAATTATTTCTCTTCTCTTAATAGATGTTGCTAATAATTTTTCTAATGTTTTTGAAGTTCTTTCCTTTAATAAGGATATTCCTGATATTAAAAATACAAAGAAAAATACAAAGAAACCTATTAAGATTGGACTAAGCGTATCAAAAAAAGTTAAATTTTCATCCCCATAAACGTAATTATTTTCTATTTCTATACTGCCTTGTTTTTTTACATTATTATTTATTTTCTGAACAGCTTCCTTTAATTTACTCATCTCTACTTTCGCTAATGCTCCTTGAACCTTTGCCTTTATTTGAGCTGAATCTGAAGGTATACTATTTTCATAAGTTATAGATATTCTGCCAACATCTGTATTTATAAAAGCCTTTAATGAATCAGCCTTTATTTTATCTTTTATATTTTCTTTATCTTTATATTTTATAATTTCAATATCATTTTCTTCTAATACTTCATTAAACACCTTATCAGTTTCATATACACCTACCCTAAATTTATTAGTACTATTTGAAGTAAATAAAAAGTTTACTAATGTTAATAATATCAATGGTGCTATCATCATAAGTGCTAACGTTCTTTTATCTCTTATAATTTGAATTGTTATTCTTTTCACTAATGCCATTATTATCATACTTATGTCCTCCAATTATAAAATAAAAATTTCTTCTACAGTATTTACTTTGAATTTCTTTTTCAATTCGTCTACACTACCAGTTGCTATTATTACCCCATCTCTTATTAAAACCAATTTATCACATTTCTCTGCTTCATCTATAACATGTGTTGTTATTATTATCGTTTTCCCTTGTTCTTTCAGTGTCTTTAATTCTTTCCAAATACTAAACCTTAACTTTGGATCAATCCCAACAGTAGGTTCATCTAATATAAGTAATTTAGGATCCTGCACTAACGCAATTGCTAAAGATAATCTTCTTTTCATACCACCTGAATAATTACTTACTCTCTTTGATAAATCATCTTCAAGATTAACAAGTTTTGATGTATATTCAACCCTATTTTTTATTTCTTTCTTAGACAATCTAAATAACTTAGCAAAAAACTCTATATTCTCTCTTCCAGTTAATTCTTCATATAATGCATCTGATTGTGCCATATACCCCATACTATTTAAAATTTTAATATTTGGAATTTGTTCACCTAGAACATAAATCTCTCCATTCTCTATTTTCTCCATTCCCATTATTGATTTTACCAATGTAGTTTTACCAGAACCCGATGGTCCAATTAACCCTATAATTTCTCCCTCATTAACCGTTAAACTTATATTATTTAAAATGATTACCTTAGAATACTTTTTAGTAACATTTGAAACTTCCACTATTCCCATTTTACTCCTCCTAAATTTTATTAATATTGCTTACGTCCTATTAGTCTCAGTATAATAAATTTATAACATTTAACAATAATCATATTAACTTCAAGTGTTTATTAATCAACACTTGACTATTATCTGTTCATTATTGTACACTTTTGGAGGACGTTTTATGAATAAAAAAATGATAAAACTAAGTATCTGTTTTTACTTGTATTTATAAATATATAGGAGAACATTCTGATTTTATTATTGTTATACTAGGACTTAATGGAGATTTGAATTTTCAAATAAAACTTAAGAGTTTTATTAGAATTTTGTACACCTTAATTTTTTTTCAGTTGGATTATATATTCCATAGCCTGAACTACTTTTTTTGTTCCTCCAAGACTTAATAACTGATCTGATGCTTTTTTAGCATTATTTATATATATATGATTTTCTTTAAACTCTTTAATTATTTCCATAATTGTTTCAGTATTAAAATCATTTGTTTCTAATAAAATACCAGCTCCCAAATTAACTATTGAAGCTGCATTATATTTTCTTTCAAATACATTACCTGGATATATAATTTGCGGCACTCCATATACCAACCCTGTCATAATGCTATTTTGTCCCCCATGATTTATATATGCTATAGCTTCTGGCATTAGTTTACTAAAATCAAATCTCTTATCAACAGTAATGTTATTTTTCTTATATGGCTTTACTTGATAAGTTGCAATATATATTTGATAATCAGTTTTTTCAAATGATTTTATTAAATTATCTATGACTATTTTGGGATTAATTGTTCCATTCCCCATATATACTATAATTTTATTTCTCTGGAAATTTGTTTTCTTTATATTAGGTATAGAAAATGGCCCCGTGAAAACTATATTTTTATCATTTATAGGTTCTAATTCATATGAACTTGCAACTATCTTTAAATCCGCCCAATTAAATATATCAAGAACTGATTCGATCTCTGGAAGCTTATTTTCTCGTATAAAATTTTTAACACCTTTACTATATTCAGGGTTAGATGCAAAAGACTTTTGCGCAGGATAACTAAACCCTGTAATAACTTTAATATTTTCTAACTTTGCAGCAACAATTGCAGCAATTCTAAACTCCGAATATACTACATCTGGTTTAAAGTCTTGTATTGCTTTTCTTATATAAGATACATCTTTATAAAAGTGTTTCTCATTAATGGCTCCAAGAAAATGAAGTACTTCTTCAAAACTATTAACTGTTTTTTTGTGCTGTATTCCAGATAGCTGACCTATTTTAAACATTGTTTTTCCAATTACCATTGGCATCCCTAAAATTGATGGAATCGGAGAATAATAGTTTTTTATATTTTCTATTTTTCTATAGTTAATATCTTCTGCTGCACAAAATGCAACTTCATGCTGTCTCTCAATTAATTCATAACATAATGCAACTACTCGTGAAAAAGGACCACTTGTTTCTACCATTGCTGCCATAGGTGCAATTAAAACTTTCATACTATTCCTCCCTTTTTTTCTTATTTCTATGCCTACTCAATATCCTATTTCTTATTACACTTATTTGTGAACCATTTCTAATTATATGTTCTTGTTATCAAAGAGCATTTTAAAGTTTCACCATTTATACTTTGATTTTCTACTCCTAATTTATATTAATATTGCTTATCTCCTCTTAACTTCAGTATAATAAATTTATACACTTTAACAATAATCATCTTAAACTCAAGTGTTCATTAATCAACACTTGCCTATTATATGTTCATTATTCTATACCTTTGGAGGAAGTTTTATGAATAAAAAAAGCGAAAAAACTAAAAGGCTATTAGAAGAAACTTTGGTAACTTTAATGGCTGAAAAAGATTTTAATAAAATAAGCATTAAGGACTTAACAGAAAAACTAGATATTAATAGAGGAACCTTTTATCTTCATTATAAAGATAAATACGATTTATTAGAACAAAAAGAAAATTCTATTTTAAATGAACTTGCTGAGATCATTGATAATATTTTAAAAGAACTTCCTGAAAATTTTATACTACCATCTAATAAAAAAGTCTTATTATCCTTTTTCACTTCTATGTATAGATATATAAAAGAGAATGCTAATTTTATGAAAATTCTATTAGGCCCTAATGGAGATTTAAATTTTCAAATGAAACTTAAAAATTTTATTGAAAATAAATTATTTGAGAATTTATCACCTAAATATGCTTCTACTAATAATATACATTTTAAATTTCTAGCTGCTATTGCCTCTTCGGCTCAGATTGGTATTGTTGAAAAGTGGGTTAAAACAGATATGAAAGAAACTCCCGAAGAACTATCCACTTTCGTAAGCAATATAGTATTTTCTATATATAATGAAGTAATCAAGAATATGCTTCATTCATAGCAAAAACAATAAAAAATCTCCTTTCAAGCAGCCTCTTTTGTAGCTTGAAAGGAGTCATATTTTTATAGGTTTATATTCCTTTAGAATTATCATAAATATAATTAATTATAATAATTTATACCTTTATTCTTCATTCTTTCGTATTGAACTTTTAATCTGTATTTATATTCATTCCAATTTCTTTTTTCTTTTGTAGTCCATCCTATTTCAGCATGCCCTAATAACCTTGGATATATCATATAATCCATAAATTTAGAATTAGTAATTGTTTCTGTCCACAAAGGAGCTTCTATTCCCCAAATTAAATCTTTAGGAGCATAATCAGTAGGATCCCATTTATAAGCCTTATCTACTGGAATATATCCTGCCCAAATCAAACCATATGGAGTTGAAGTATCATATTTCATATCTAAATAACATTTCTTAGCAACTGAAACTATCATTTTCATTCCTTTATCTTTAGCTACAATATTTTTGTTAGACCAATTTTGTAACACAAAATCTTTACTTATATCAGAAGATTTGTCACATGGGTCCCAGCCAATTGCTGTTTTTCCGTACTTCTCAACTATTTTATTTACTCTACCTACAAAGTAATAATAATCATCTTCCAACGCATTTTTAGGTTCATCACCCCCAATATGAATATATTTTGAAGGTGATATATCCGAAACCTCTTTTATTACATCATCAATAAATTCATATGTCTTTTCATCGTGACACTTAAAAGTGCTGAAACCTACATCAATTCCAGTATATACTTCTTTGCTTTTACCATCTTCATTTAGAAAATCATACGACGCTAAGGCTGCATTAGTATGTCCAGGCATCTCAATTTCAGGAATTATTTCTACATATCTTTCAGCTGCATATTTAACTAAACCTTTAAATTCTTCTTGTGTATAATATCCTCCTTCTCCCCCACCTACTTGAGTACTTCCTCCTATGGTTGTTAACTCTGGCCATTTTTTTATTTCCAAACGCCATCCTTGATCATCAGTAAGATGTAAATGAAGTTTATTTATTTTATATTCAGCAGCTAGATCTATTTGACGCTTTATATCTTCTAATGAAATAAAGTGTCTTGCTACATCAATCATTAAACCTCTATAACTATATTCTGGTTTATCCTTTATCACTGAAACAGGAAGCGTCCATTCTATATTAGTAACTAGATAATTTTTTTCTATCTCTGCCGGAAATAACTGTCTCAAACTCTGAACTCCTCTTGCAATCCCTTCTGCCTTATACGCTATTAAGTTAACATTTTTACTTGTAGTAGATATTTGATACCCTTCATTTCCTTGATCCTTTTCTCCTCCAATAGTAGTTAAATATATATTTCCTTCCAAAACTTTATCCGATTTAATAATATTAAAATCAAATCCTGTTGAAGGCTTTAGTTTTCCCTTTAAAAACTCTGCTATTTTATATATTTCTTCCGTTTCTTCTTCAGTATTTCCTTTTACATAAATTGAAGTATTTTTCGTAAGTATAAATTTCCCCTCACCTTCTTCACAACTCACTGGCTTGGGTACGATTTGGTTATCAAGTTTTTTAACCATAATTTTATTGATTATAAAAAATATTAAAAATATAATTATTATAATTATTATTGCAACCGTTAATTTCTTTTTGTCTTTAAGTATATCATGCAAGGAATTCACCCCTTTTACTATACAATAATCATATCTTTATTTTACCTTTTATTACATTTAATGTAAATATACTTTTGCATTTTATTTTTATTATATAATAAAATTATTATAGATTTAAATAAGTTTAATAAAGGTAAAAATATATAAAACTAAAGCTTAATATAAAAAATAGTAATAGGAACTATGCTTAACACTCCCATTACTATTTTTGAGTTTATTCAATAAACTCAAATAAAACTTTTATAGATCCTCCACAAGCCATGCCAAGTTTTGCAGATACAGAGTTTGATAAATCATATTGTTTTAAAATAGATTTTTTGCTTTCAATAAGTTCTAATGCCTTTTCATATACTGCATTTTCTACTTTCCCACCACCAACAGTTCCAATAAAACTTTTATTTTTATTTATAAGCATCTTAGTTCCAACCCCCCTAGGACCTGAACCGTGCTTTTCTATTATTGTTGCTAAAATCTTAGGCTCATCTCTTTCTAATATTCCATCAAAAATATCATTTTCTATGTTAATAATAGGACTTTCATTTTTAACTTTAATAATCTCACCTAAAATACTTATAGCTATTTCTGCTGGAGTGTTAGCACCTATCTCAAGACCAATTGGTGTATGTACTTTATCGACATCTTCCTTGGTATATCCATTTTCTAACATACTATTTATTACATAAGCTATCTTTCCCTTACTTCCAAGCATTCCAACATAATGAAAATCATTTTTAAGTATTATTTCTAAACACTTTTTATCATCTTTATGACCTTTTGTAACTAAAACAAAATATATATTTCTATTAAATTTTATTTCCCTAAATGCTTCATCAAAATTTTTGCATAGAATATTATCAGCCATAGGAAACCTATTTTTATTAACAAAACCTTCTCTATCGTCAATTATAGTAATATTAAATCCTATCATCTTGGCCATTTTACATAAAGGCAATGCAATGTGTCCACCTCCACATATAACCAAGTCAAGTTGTCCTATAATATGTTCTATAAATAATTCTATTTCATTTTCTAACGCTAATATATATGTACCTTTAGTAAAATCAACATTACTTAAATTTCTATCCCAAAAATCTTTAATATTTTCATTTTCTATAAATATTTTTTCTTTGCTTTTTAATAACTTTTGTCCTATTACGCTACTTCCGTTATATGCTCCTTTGATAACAGTTACTACAAATGCCTCACCATTTAAATTTAATATATCAAAAAGATTCCTATAAAAATTCCTTTTCATATTACCTCACCTCCGTATATCTATTTTTTATACCTTTATATAAATGAACTTAAATTCATCTTATACTTTTGTTATTATATATATAAGTTTCAATAAAGATTATTCAAAAAATTAAATTTACTTTCACTCATAATTTATCATAAGTGAAAATCTAAATTTTAATTTAGTTATTTAAACTTACTCATACGAATGTAAATGAGTAGGAGTTTCATATTATTAAGTCTTTTATGGAACTTATAGAATCAAATTAAATAGTATATATGATTCTAATTAGCTATTTTTAACTAAAAATGTTTAGTTGTTATTATTTCTTAATAAATTTGTTTTTTATGTAGAATATTAATTAGAACATATATACATGAGATAAATTATCCAATTCTTCTCTAGTATCAATGTCCATCATCTCTACTTCATTAGAAATAGAAACCCTTTCTAAGTCATAAAGATGCTTTCTCATAACGGCCTTTCCACCAATATCACCTTCTAAGTTCATTAATTCATCTCTATATTTTTTCGAAAATATAGTGGGATTCCCAAGATTACCTTTATGTTCAACACAAGCCATCCCTTTATTACTTTTTTCAAATCTATTAATTAGAGTTTCTATACTCATTAATGATATAAATGGTTGGTCACATACCATAAACATATAGGCATCTGCTTCCTTGTCAGTTTGCATTCCAAGCTTAATAGAATGAGATATTCCAAGTTCACTATTGGCATTCATAACAACTTCAATATTTTGCCTACATAGGGATAATCTAATTTCTTCATATTGAGTAACTAAAATTATTTTGTTGAAATTCAGCGCTAATACCTTTTCTACCACATTCATATACATTGGTTTACTATTAACTTTGGCTAATAATTTATTACTTTTAAATCTATTACTATTTCCTGATGCTAGTAAAATTAAATTTATCTTCATTACTTTAAATTCTTAATATTGTACATAGTCTCCTAAATTCATGAAATAAACTAATATAATCTATTATTTCTTTAAGTAAGACTTCAAATTTTAATTTGGTCAATTCGAACTCACTCATACGAATACAATGAGTAGGAACTTCCTTAATATTGCTTACGCTTGTACAATTCCTTTCATTATTTTTTATTTAATTCTTTTATATCAAATAGTAGATATATCAATTACACCTACATAATCACTTGAATTATTAATTAATATTTTTTGTATAAGCTAATCATTCATAATCACTTAATTATTATAGGTTTTTCACCTTTATCAAGAACCTGTCCAATAATTTTTGCATATGAAGTAAAGTCTTCTATTCTTGTCAGAAACTCTTTAACATTTTTTTCTGGAATTGAAAGTAATAACCCACCTGATGTTTGAGGGTCTATTAACACATCTTGAAGCTCCTGTGGTATATTTGACTTTAAAGTAAATTTATCTTTTAAATAATCAAGATTATTATACATTCCTTCAGGTATAATCCCCATTTTAGCATATTCCATAGCCCCATCTATAACAGGTACAGAATCACTAAAAATCTCTATTGTTTTGTTACTACCGCTTGCCATTTCATAGCTATGTCCAATTAAACTAAAACCTGTTATATCAGTACATGAATGAACTTCAAGCCCACTAACACATTCTTTAGCATATTTATTTAATGTAGTCATAACAGATATAACTTCTTTTATTTTGGCTTCACTTAATAATTCCGCTTTGGCTGCAGTATTCATTATTCCAGTACCCAATGGTTTTGTAAGTACAAGTATATCTCCAGTTTTTGCATTACTATTTGAAAGGATTTCATTTGGATGTGCAAATCCACTTACAGACAGTCCATATTTAGGAATTGGATCTGCTATAGTATGTCCACCAGCAATTACTGCACCAGCCTCCTTAACTTTGTCATATCCACCAGCAAGTATATCATGCATAATAGATGTATCTAAACAAGAAGGAAAACAAAGTAAATTCATAGCTAACTTAGGATTCCCTCCCATAGCATAAATATCACTAAGAGCATTTGCTGCTGCAATCTGACCAAAAGTATATGGATCGTCTACCATAGGTGGAAAAAAATCTACTGTTTGAATTATTACTGTATTATCGTTAATTTTATATACACATGCATCATCATTAGTATCAAATCCAACAAGCAAATTAAAATCCTCAAATTTAGGTAAACTATTTAAGGCATTATGGAGAACACCTGGAGCTATTTTTGCAGCACATCCTGAAGTCTTAGTTAAACTAGTAAGTCTTATGTCTTTTAGCATTAACATATCCTCCTTAAATGTTTTTTTAGGCATATGACACGAAATAGACGAGTAGATTAGTCTATTATTTGAATATGCCTTATACTAACTTCAAATATAATATATCTATTTTTTATAGCGTAATAACTTTTGTTGCTTCTTTCATAGCATCTGCTATATCATACATATTACTTACTTTCCCCACATTCAACTCTTCTTCAAGTCCATAAAAATTAAGACATGTTCCACATATTAATATTTCCACACCTTTTTCCTGCAAATCTTTTAAATGCTCTACTGCCTGGTCATTTAATGTAGGAACTTTTACTCCATCATTCATAAATAAAACTGATTTTGGTAGTTCATCAGATTCTAAAATCGTGTAAAAATACATTTTCATAAGCATCTTTCCAAGTTTTTCATTTCCTGAACCTATGGTATCTTTTCCAATAAATATTGACCATGTTCCTAAATTTTTTTTATCCTCTTCTAATCCATCTAATATTTCATTACATGCTTCACATTCGTTAGTTTCATCCTCACAATTCTTTGAAAAATGAACTTTAAATACACTGTTATCTTCTTTTAAATCTATCGTAAAACCTTGACTATTAGCTAGCTTTTTAAGATTTTGTACAGCAATTTTATTATCAACTTCAATCAGAAAATTATTATTTTCACTATCAATTTCTTTCTTTGCCATTATCACAGGTATAGGACAGTTCTTTCCTTTTGCATCAATTATCTTATTCACTTATTAGCCCTCCTAACAAAATTATTATTTTGTTTAATTATTTTAAAACAACTTTAATTTGATAAATAAGCTTTATTAAAACTTATCTATTATTTAAATATAAAATCGCTTCTAAAACACCACCTCCAATAGACCTAGCTTTATCTGAAATTGTGAAACAATTATCTCTTTCACATCTTGGATCAATATCTCCACTTTTCATTCCTTTAAATACATAAATATCTTTTTGGAGCATTCCTCGCACTATACCATTTATTTCTGCAAAAATTGGTGTTTCATCAACATAAGCTACAATATCACCTTTCTGTACATAATCCCCTATTCTAGATATAGGTAATATTTTTCCATCTTTTGTAGCCCTAATTATTCGTTCTGTAGTATGTCCTCCAATATCACCAGGTATACCAGTATTAGGTATAGCACCTCCACTATATATTGTCTTTCCTAAATAATGTCCTCTTTTTGTTTCAATAACACAATGACAATCAATACCTGCTGTAAATCCTGGACCAAGTGCAATTACAATTCTTGCCTCATCAATATGAGTACCCAAATTTTGCTTCGCTATTATAGCATCTATTACTATATCCGGTTTAATCTCCCTTACAATTTCAGCTTTTTCATCTACTATAATGGGGATATTTCCCTCATTAATAATTCTACTGATATCCTCTTTTTTAGAAGCTAATACTGCTTTAATTCCTTCAACTTCTATTTCCTTATCATAAACAGCTTGTGAAAAAGCCACTGTTCTCCTCACTGTAGTTGGTTTTGAGATTTCTGTCATAACTATAGTAAATCCACATCTTTTCAACCTATGAGCGACGCCTGTAGCCAAATCTCCAGCACCTTTTATTAATACCATTCTCAATCCCACCCTATTTAAATTTTTAATATATAAATTGCACTATGCTTTCTAGAAATTAAATTTAATACTATCCTGCGTTTAACAAGTACATTAATATAAATGTGAATTTTAAATTTCAACATTTATATCTACTTTTAAACCTTATATATTATCTCTAAACGTTGTTAATATTAATTCATTTACTCCTAATTTAGAAAATTCGCAAAAAATATTTTTACCTATTTTAAACTTTTTTGTATTATCTACTTTATTTACAATTACCTTATAATCACACTTTACGTTCTTTTTTTGTCCATTTTCACTTAATAATATCTTTGCAATATCCCCTTCATTAATAATATGTTGACCATTTGTATCTAAAAATTTTGAAACTAAATTTGCTCTATGGCATGTCTCATTAATGCTTTTTCCTACTGAATCAATACCACATACCCCTACAACTAGGTTACTTCCTTCTAATATTACTGGTTCATGTTCAGCTGGTACCTTTAATGGCAATCTTTTTGCTCCATCAGCTTCAACTAGTATGAAATCAGCTAATTCTATAAGACTTATAAACGTTTCTTTTGGTAATTCACTTAATTTTTTCAATTCTTCTTCTTCAGTGCAATGTACTGTTTTTTCATTATTCACCTTAATTGTTTTAGAATTTATATCCTTTTCATCATATAACATTCCAACTGTAATCATATTTTCACTATGTAATAAATCTATAATATCTTTCTTTTTTCCTGAAAGTACTACATTACTTTTAGGCATAAACATATGTGTAGTAGTAGTTACAATAACCTTTTTTCCTAATTTACTTAATTCATTACCTAATTCATATATTAAGCTTGTTTTACCTCCGCCTCCTACAAATGAGATTATCATCTTTGTATTAACATCTATTTTTAGTGCCTCTATTAATAATTTGGTTTTCCTTATTTCTTCATTATTAAACATAAAGATTTTCATATTCTCACCTTCACCTAGTTTCTAAATTGCTATAATATATAAGTCCTAGCACACTATAAATGGACCAAACTTTGTATATGAAATCTCAAACTTTCTATTATATATTTTTTCCATTATAACTACGAATTTTTTCTCATATCCTTCAATTTTACAATCAATAAAATCTACTATTTCATTATCATTTAATATTACTATTTTATCTGCGTATCTTAACGCTAAATTAATATCATGTACTGTAATTAAATTTATTAAATTATTTTCTCTAATCAAGTTACTAATGAATGTAAAAAAATCATGTTGTTTTACATAATCTAAAAATGTATTTGGTTCATCTAAAAGTATAATATTAGAATTTTGAACAAATACTCGTGCTAAGTAAACTAATCTTCTCTCTCCTCCGCTTAGTTCACTTATATATTTATTCTTTAGATGCTCTATATTAAGCTTATTAAGCACTTCATTAACCAATTTATAATGTTCCTTACTTGGCATATCAAATACTCCAAGATAAGGTGTAACTCCCATAACAATAACATCCTCCACACTATAATTTTGGGTTGTGTGCAGATTTTGGGGAATATATGATACCAACTTACCTCTTTCTTTATTGGAGATTTCTAGTATATTTTTATTATCATAAATCACTTCCCCACTTATAGTTTTCACAAGTCCAATCATAGATTTTATAAGTGTTGTCTTCCCTGATCCATTTAAACCTAAAAGAATAGTTACTTCTCCTTTATTAAGAAAGAGATTAATATTTTTTAATACTATTTTATCTAAATAATTAACATTTAAATTTCTTATTTCTAGATCACCTTTCATCTAACAAGATTTTCCTTTCGATTAATAATATATACTAAAAATGGTGCACCTACTAAGGAGGTTAATATACTTATTGGAATTTCTGTTGATGTTACACTTCTCGCCACTGTATCTGCTAAAACCATTATAATTGCTCCAATAATCATAGTTAGTCCCATTACTTTTGATATATCATCCTTAGCATAGAATTTAACTATATGAGGAGCTAGCAATCCTATCCAGCTTATAATTCCAGCAACAGAAACAACTGCTGATACTAAAAGAGTTGCTGCAAATATAGCTATTACTCTAACAATTTTAATATTTATTCCTAATAGCTTTGCTTGTTCATCACCCATTGTAAGAACCTTTAATTTCCATCTTAATAAAAATAATATTATTGTTGATATAGCTGTTAATATTGATACATAAAGTACATTGTTCCACGAACTATTATGAAATCCGCCCATAAGCCAGAAATCTATTGACGGTAATTCTTTGTATGGATCTGCCAAATACTTTATAATCATTAAAAAGGAGGAGGATACAGCTCCAGTTACAATACCTGCTATAACAAGAGCTAGTACCCTATTACTTCTCATCTTTTTAGATAAAATTAATGAAAAAACCACAGCACCTATACCAAAAACAAATGACATTATTTGAATTGTTATTGGTGAAAAAGAAAAGAAAACTATTGCAATAGCAGCTCCTAGTGAAGCTCCAGAACTTACTCCAAGCACATCTGGCGATACTATAGGATTCTGAAATATACTTTGAAAAACCATACCAGATAATGCTAATGCTGCACCACTTATTAAAACTAGTATTATCCTTGGAAATCTTATATTCCAAAGCAAATTAAATTCTAATGAATCAGTTTTTCCAGAAAAAATAGTATTTATTATTTCTATTGGCTTAATATTATATCTACCAATTAATAAAGATATAACTGCTAGCATCACCAAAATAGAACTACTTATTACTGTAGCATATCTTAATTTCATATTCCGATTTCCTTATTACTTACTTCTAAGTCAAAAAATTTCTTATAAAAATCTTTTGATGCCTTTTCAAATTCATCTTTTGTATATTTTTCTGAATTAATATTATTTGTCATCCAAAGAATCCCTAAAATTGAAGATGGCGTAGGATAATCCCAAGGTTCTATAACTGATGGAATCATAAAAACTTTTTTATTTTTAATTGCCTTTACATCTTTTAATCTCGAATCTTTAAGTATGTCTTCTACACTATATTTAGCATACTGTACTATATAGATAATATCTGGATTATAGGAAATCAATTGTTCAGCTGATATATCTGCCCAATACCCATCATTAAGATTCGAAGTTACATTATTTCCACCTGATGCTTTTATCATATAATCTTGATACATTTTTGATGTACATGTTCTTAAAACGCTACTACTTCCTGCCAAATACACATTAGGCTTATTTGTAATATCCTTATTTAACTTTTCTACCTTTTCTAAATTATCCTCATAGTATTTGACTATTTCATTAGCTTTTGCTTCTGAATTAACAGCCTTTCCTATAAGTTTTACACATTCTAAAAATGAATCTAGTGTTTCTGGCTCTATAGCTATAACCTTAATATTAAGCTTTTCAAATTTAGGAATAAATTCTTTAAGTTTAGTAGGAATTATTATTAAATCTGGTTTTAATTTTGCACATTCCTCTACGTTTATACTTTTTGCTGAACCAACTCCTGGAAGAGTAGTGAATTCTTTTGCTGCCTTCTTATAAAGTTCCCTATCATTAGATTTCATCTCAACCCCTACAACCTTGTCCTTAACCCCTAAAGCTATTAGCAAAGAAGTTGAAATCGGATAACTTGAAATAATTTTATTTACATCACCTTTAATTTCTACTTTTCTGCCTAATTGATCTTCGACTGTAATAGTTTTATTAGTATTATCTGCTGTTTTGTCATTTTTTCCACATCCAATAAAAATAGTTGTTATAAGTATACCTACTAATATAACTGACAAAATCCTTCTCAATCTTTTCATGTGTTAATTTCCTCCTTTTTTAGTATGTTAACTATATTCTTTAACATTTCTTTTCTATCTTTATAATCTATATTTTCTATATCTATAACTAAGGTATCTTCTCTTCCTTTTATGTAGTTTAAAAATTCATCATTCATTTTCCTAAGAACACCAAGGACAAATTTATTATTATCTAAACATCTAATTATTTCTTTTTTAAATTTATAAGCTTCTTTTTCTAAAAAACCAATTTCATCTAAAAGTATAAGTTTAGAATTTGAAGCTTCTATGCTTTTTTTCAGTATATCTACTCCTATAAATTCAAACGTTTCTATTATAGGAACCATTTTATAATCTTGTATCTTAACTGAAATCGGCTTACATATATTTTCGTTTTCAATATATCCATGTATATAAAAGCCTTGTTGCACATTATTTATATAATATGGTAAAGTTCTATATCCTGAATATGTTATATTTAACTCATTTAAAATGTTATTTATTAATGTGCTCTTTCCACACTTTTTTCTTCCTGTTACAAATACATTCTTTATTTCCAAACCAAACCTCTTTATAATGATATGAAACAATAAACTAAAATTTATTGCTTCATATCAAATATTTATTTTTTAGTATGTTTTATTTAAATGTTGCAATAACTTCTATTTCAACAACTGCATCCATTGGTAATTTAGCTACTTGTACACAACTTCTTGCTGGTGGGTTACACTTAAAATATGTTCCGTAAACTTCATTTACTGCTGCAAAATCATTTAAGTCTTTTACAAATACAGTTGTTTTAAATACTTTATCCATACTTACTCCAACTTCTTCTAATATTGCTTTACAATTTTCTAAACTTTGTTTAGTTGCTGCCTTGATTTCTGTTTCTAAAACTTTTGTTTCAGGATTTAATGGTAATTGACCTGAAGTATATACTAATTCTCCAACTATTACTCCTTGTGAATATGGTCCTATTGCTGCTGGTGCCTTTTGTGTATTAATTATTTTTTCCATCTCTAATTTTCTCCTCTTCATATTTTATTTTTTATAAAATGTATTCCTTAATGGAAGTTCAGTTCTAAACTTCCCATCAAGCTTATAATAAGCGCCTTGCGCTGCTGGTGCTGTTGGTATACAAGTTATTTCGCCAACACCTTTTGCTCCAAATGATAATTCTTGTGTATTTTTTTCTATTATCATAGATTCAATTTCTGGTACTTGAGTAGCTCTTAAAAGACCTAATGTTCCGAATTTAGATTTTGGTGTAGAATCTTCTATTACGTAATTTTCTGTTAATCCATAACCTAATCCCATAACAACTCCACCTTCAATTTGTCCTTGTACATTTTTAGGATTAATAGCTCTTCCTACATCATGGGCTGCCACTACTTTTTCAACCTTACCTTTTTCATCTAAAATAACAACTTGTGTTGCAAAACCATACGCAACATGACTTACAGGATTTTCTTTGTCACTACCCATTTTATCCGTTACTCCAAGATATTCTCCTAAAAATTCTACACCTTCTAGATCTTCTATTGATTTATCTTTTAATGCTTCTTTTAATTTTAAGGCTGCAATTCTTGTTGCCTCTCCTGTAAATACAGTTTGTCTTGAAGCTGTTGTTGTTCCAGAATCCGGAGTTATTCTGGTATCTGGCTTTTCATAAACTATTTTTGATGGTGATATTTTTAAGACTTCTGAAACAATTTGAACAACTACTGTTGCTAGCCCTTGTCCAATACAAGCTGCTGATGTCCTAATATGTACCTTTCCATCTATTATCTTAACCTTACATCTTCCAGTATCAGGTATTCCAACTCCAACCCCTGCATTTTTAAATACACAAGCTATTCCTGCATATTTGTTAGCATAATAAACATCTTTAACAGCTTCTAAAGTTTCAACTAATGCAGTACCTTCATCTGCAATTTGCCCATTGGGTAAAACTTGTCCTGGTCTTATTGCATTTATCATTCTAATTTCAAAAGGATCTATTCCCACCATTTCTGCAAGTTTATTCAAATTACACTCTGTTGCAAAAGCTGATTGTGTTACTCCAAATCCTCTAAATGCTCCTCCTGGAGTATTGTTTGTATAAACTGAAATGCCATCAATAACCATATTTTGATAGTTATATGGTCCTGCTGCATGAGTACATGCTCTCTGAAGAACTGGTCCTCCAAGTGATGCATAAGCTCCTGAGTCTGCAATTATTTCAGCTTTCATTGCAGTAAGCTTTCCATTTTCATCACATGCTGTTGTAAATTCCATTTCCATGGCATGTCTTTTAGTACTAACAACAATACTTTCTTGTCTTCTTAAAGTCATTTTTACTGGTCTTTTAGTAAGATATGCAAGCAATGCCGTATGATGCTGACAGCTCATATCTTCTTTACCGCCAAAACCTCCACCTACATATTTTGAAATAATTCTTAATTTATCTTCTTTCAAATTTAATAATGAACTTATTTCTCTAAAATCATCATAAACACTTTGTGTTCCAGTATAAACAATCAATCCATCATCTCCATCTGGAACAGCAACTGCGGATTCAGGTTCTAAATAAGCATGTTCAGTAAATGGAACTTTATACTTATTTGTGACAACATATTTTGAATTTTTTATAGCTTCATCAGCGTTTCCTCTTACCAAATGTTCATGAACCAAAATATTTCCATCTGGATGAATTTTTGGCGCATCCTCTTTCATTGCTTCCCTAGGAGATGATACTGGTTTTAATTCTTGTAAATCCACTATTATATGATTTAATGCTTCTCTTGCAATATCCTCAGTCTCAGCTACAACTAATGCTATTGCATCTCCAAGATACCTTGTTTCTTCACCAACCTTTACTAAAGCAGGTGTATCTTTTTTTAGATGACCTAAATATCTTTCTCCTGGAATATCTTCAGATGTAACAACTTTTATTACACCTTGTATCTTTTCTGCTTCTGATATATCGATTCCCTTAAATAAGGCTCTAGGATATTTACTTCTTAAAGCAACTCCATATAATAATCCATCCATTCTTATATCATCAGTATATTCAGCTATTCCTAAGGTCTTTTCCCTAGCATCAACTCTTCCCATTGGTTCGCCTACTAATCCTTTACACTCAACCCTTGGAACTTCTATATTTTCCCTGAAAGTCTCTGCTGCCATCATAATAGCTTTTTCAATTTTTACATATCCTGTGCATCTGCATATATTTCCAATAAGCGCTTTTTTAATTTCTTCTTTTGTTGGGCTTAATGTTCTATTAAATAACCCCTTTGCACTAATAACCATGCCTGGTATGCAGAATCCACACTGAACTGCTCCTGCTTCAGTAAAGGCATAAGCAAATACCTCTTTTTCCCTTTCAGTGAAGCCTTCAATAGTTGTTATTTCTTTACCACTTACCTTTTCAGTGGTAAGGATGCACGCTTTAATAGGCTTTCCATCCACTATGACCATACATGTCCCACACGCACCTTCTGAACACCCATTTTTTACAGAAGTAATATTACAATCATCTCTTAAATACCTTAAAAGTTTCTTGTTCTCATTAACAACCTTTTTTTCTCCATTAAGAATGAATTCAAACACAGTTACTCCTCCTCATAATTCCAATTTCCCTTTTTAAGAATTTGCCAAATATCTTTTCTTCGGTTATAACATTATAGTCAAATACTTTATTTTCTCTTCTATTCACCTTCTAAAATGTTATTTATATTGAATTGTTAATGCATGTTTTGGACACTTAGTTACACATAAACCACAACCAAAACATTTATCATTATCTATCATAAGTTCATCACATACCTTAATTGCATCATATACACAACTTGCTTTACATTGTCCACATTTAATACATAAAGCTTGATCTACTATTGGTGGTATTGCTTCTGTTCTAAATGTTCTATCTGATGCTTTTTTGTGAGCTAAACCTATTATTTCATTAACATCTTTATATCCATGGTTATCTAAAAATTCATTTAATTCCTTGGCAATTTTTCCATATACTCCAGGTCCTTTTAATATAGCTTCTGTACAAACTTCTACAGCACTTGCACCTGCCATTAACATTTCTGCTACATCTTTTCCACAAGTAACTCCACCCACACCAATTATCGGAATCTTTACAACTTGTGATGCATCATATATATTTCTTACAGCTAGTGGTCTTATTGGTGCTCCAGATAGCCATCCATAACCTGTTTTACTTCCCATTATTGGATATCCTGTTTCAGTATCTATTGCCATACAAGGTCCAAATGAATTAATCATAACTAATCCATCTGCGCCTGCATCTTCTAGAGCTTTTGCAATTTTTTGAATATCAGTATGTGGGCTCATTTTCATAAATACTGGACAATCTAAAGCTTCTTTAGCAGCTCTCATTGCTTCAACTATTGGTGCAACATCTGTCCCAACATAATGAGTTGATAATTCAACTGCATCTGCATAAGGTTTTACAAGTGGTGCAACTTTTCTAATTTGCTCTGCTGTATATCCCATACTTATAATCATTGGAACTCCAGCTTCCTTAGCTCTTTTATATTCTTTTTCTATCCATTGTTCTTTCGGTAACTCCGACCAAAGTTCTGTATTTAAAAATCCTGAATTTGTTCTTGCCATACATGGTCTTGGTACATCTGCTGGATCTACTGATATAGTCTTAGTAACTATTCCACCTGCTCCAAGCTTTACTGCTTCAAAACAAAGGTCTCCATCTTTTGCTCCAGGACCTGCTGCTGTAAATATAGGATTATTGAATTCCATTCCTAAAATATTAACTCTTAATTTTGACATAATACACACTCTCCTCTTACTTTGTAAATCTTCTAAGTTATTAAAATTTTATTTTATAACTATTGATTCTCCTTCTTCTATCCCTTTAATTATTTTTTCATCATCTACTTTTTTATTTCCTAAAACATTAAATAATATATTTAATAAGATTGCTGAAATACTTCCGGTTGTTATTCCACTATGAAATATAGTTTGAACCCATGATGGAAAATTATTATAAAAACTTGGATTGGCTAACGGAATCATTGCAAGCCCTACACTAACTGCAACTATAACTCCATTTTTTGTTCCATTAAATTCAACTTTAGTAAGTGTTCTAATTCCACCTACCAAAACCATTCCAAACATTGCAAACCCAACTCCACCAAGAACTTGCTTGGGGATTGCTCCCATTATTGCGGCAAACTTTGGTACGAAACTTAGTACTAGCAAAATAATACCTGCATAAACACCTACAAACCTTGACTTTATTCCAGTTAAACCAACTATACCCGTATTTTGGGCAAATGGTGTAATCGGAAATGTATTGAAAACACCAGCAAAAAGCGTTGATATTCCATCAGCTGTTAATCCTCTCCTTATATTGCTTTCAGTAACCTCTTTTTCTGTAATCTCATGTATTGCTATCATATTTCCAACTGATTCAGTCATTAATACAAGCATTATTAAAATCATTGAAATAACTGCTGATGGTTCAAAGGTTGGCATTCCAAATTTTAAAGGAACGTTTACACTAAACCAGCTTGCTTCTGAAACCCTACTAAAATCAGCCATACCACACATCATAGCTAATATAGTACCTATAATTATTGCAAATAATATTGAAGCACTATTCCATATGCCTTTTACATATTTAAACAGTAGTAATGTTATTACTAAGACAGCTAATGATAAAGCTAATTGCTTTGAAGTTGCAGGTTGAGCTATACCTTCAGTAATCCACTTTATTCCAACAGGCAGTATTGAAATTCCTATTACTAACACTACTGTGCCTGTTACCACTTTTGGAAAGAATCTTATTAACTTCCCAAATATAGGAGCAATAACTATACAAAATAAACCTGATATAATTACTGCCCCAAAAACATTTGTCATTGCTAAATGTTTATTTCCTTGACAACTTGCAATAATAGAAAGTATTCCTGATACAGCAGCAAAGCTTGTACCTTCTATAATAGGTATTTTTGCTCCTGCAAACTTTTTAATCCCCATAGTTTGAATTAAAGTTCCTATTCCTGCCATAAATAGTCCGGCACTTATAAGAAATACTATTTCTAAATTATTAAGACCTGCTGCTTCCCCTACCATCAGTGGTACTGCTACTGCTCCAGCACACATTGCCATTACATGTTGAAGTGAAAATATCCAAGCTCTTGAAAATGGTATTTTTTCATCAACAGGGGCTATTAATTGTTTCTCTTTTTGCTCTCCCATAAAACTCAGATCCTCCCTCTAAATTCTATCCCATAGTTTTTCACTAACTTTTCTAGCTGCACCTAATATTTCTTCTTCGTTAACATTAAGAAGCTTACCATTTCTAACTAAAACCCTTCCATTTACTATAGTTGTATCCACAGCTTTTCCCATCATTCCAAATAGAATATGCGAATTATAATTACTTGCATTCATTGGAGTTAATGGATTGTAATCTACAATTATTACATCTGCATTAGCTCCCTTTTCTATAATCCCAAATTTCCCTTTAAAATGTTTTTCTGCAATCTTTCTATTATTTTCAAATAGCATTAAAGGTACTTCCCCCCAAGCTACTGATGGATCTTTCAAATTATGTTTATGAATTATATTCGCAACCTTCATAGATTCAAACATATCTTGAGTATATCCATCTGTTCCAAGTCCAACAGTCAAACCTTTATTTACAAGTTCAATTGCTGGGGATACCCCTACTGCATTCCCCATATTTGATTCTGGATTATGTACAACAACTGTCCCTGTATTTAATAATAGATTTTTTTCATTGTCATCTGCATGTATACAGTGAACTGCTATTGTCTTCTCACCTAATATATTAAAATCATTAAGTCTTTCTACTACTCTCTTCCCATGTTTTTTGATACACTGTTCTTCATCATCCATTCCTTCTGCTACATGAATATGGTACCCACAATTTAATTTTTCAGCTTCCTTTACACATTTTTTTAATGATTCATCAGAAAGTGTAAAGCTTGCATGCATTCCAAACATCCCAGATTTCATATTATCTTTCTTCTCTATGCAATATTTTATATAATCTATGTTTTCTTTTATTCCTTTTTCTAAAATCTCTTCTCCATCCCTATCAGATACCTCATAACAAAGAGAAGTTCTTATTCCAAGTTCTTCTGCTACTTTTCCAATTGTAAAAAGACTATTTGTGACAGCATTTGGACTTGCATGGTGATCAAAAAATGTTGTTACACCAAACTTTAAACTATCCATTAATGTTGTATAAGCACTATACTTCACATCTTCTAAGCTTAAGTTTTTATCCAATCTCCACCACAAATTGTTTAATATATCTAAGAAATTCTTAGATACCTCGCCATCTAAATTCATCCCTCTTGCAAATGCACTGTATATATGCCCATGGGTATTTATAAGACCTGGCATTATAACTTTTTTGCTTGCATCTATATATTCTGCATTTTGATATTTACCTAAAATATCACTAGTATTTCCATAGTCAAGTATCTTACCGTCTTTTATAACTAATGCTCCATTTTCTATAAATGGATTTTTCTTGTTTTGTGTTATCAACCTTCCATTACCTATAATTTTCATAAGAATTCCTCCTACACTTTTCTAAGTACCATACCTGCTTTTACCTTTTTATATTCTCCATTTTCAACTGCTAATTGACCATTTATTATTACATATTCAATACCTTCTGGATATTGAATTGGTTCTTCAAAAGTTCCTTTATCTATAACACTATCCTTATTAAAAATAACTATATCTGCAAAATAACCTTCTTTAAGAATCCCTCTATTTTTTATACTAAATGCCTTTGCTGCTTTACTTGTCATCTTCATAACTGCTTCTTCAAGAGTTAATACATTAAGTTTTCTAACAAATCTTCCAAGTATTCTTGGAAATGATCCATAAGCTCTAGGATGAGGTTTTCCTGAAAGTAATCCATCAGTGCAAACATTTTGTTCTGTTAATTTCATAAATTTTATTATGTGTTTCTCAATTCCATAATAATTAAACATTCCAACCGCATTTTCTTCTTCTAATAAAAGGTCAAAAGTTGCATTATAGGGATCTTTACCTTTAAGTTCCCCTATCTCAACTAAATTTTTTCCTATAAAGATTTCATTTTTCTTGTGTTTTACTGAAGTTATATATATCCCATCTAATCCTGCAAAATCAATAAAATTGTCCCATGCTTCCATATCATTTTGTTCGTTATTTTTCATATCACGAATCATTTGTTCTCTCATTTCAGGAGAAGCTAGTCTTTCCAAAAGTTTATCTGTTCCTCCATCATGAGCCCACGGTGGTAATATCACTCCCAGCATTGTGCTTCCTGTTGCATATGGATATTGATCAAGCGTAACTTTTATGCCCTTTTTTCTAGCTTCATTAAGTAATATAAGTACTTCATCAACATACTTCCAATTCTTTTTTCCACATACTTTAAAATGTGAAAAATGAACTCTTACCCCTGATTTCTCGCCAATTTCAATTACTTCTTTCATTGAGCTTATTATTGAATCTGCTTCACTTCTTTGGTGAATTACAAATACTCCATCAAATTCTGCCACTACCTTACAAAGTTCAACAAGCTCTCTTGTTTGTGAATAAGCACAAGGTATGTATATTAATCCAGTAGACAATCCATAAGCTCCTGCTTCCATTTCTCTTCTTGTAACTTCACACATTTTCTTTAATTGTTCTTCATCAGGTTGTATATTATCAAGACCAAGCACTTCCATTCTTACATTTCCATGAGGTACCAAATAGGCTTCATTTAATCCTACGCCCCTATCTTCCATCATCTTTAAATAATTATCAGTAGTTTCGTAATTCCAATTTATTTCATCTGATTCACCATCTAGTCCTGCTAAATTTTTCCTCCAAGATGATACATGTTCTTTTGGTAATGGCGCCATTGATATTCCATCCTGACCTAATACTTCTGTTGTTATACCTTGTCTTATTTTTGTTTCATTATATGGATTCTCTAAGATTTTAAGATCACTATGTGAATGAGTATCAATAAATCCTGGGGCTATTACTAAGCCATCAGCATTTATTATTTTATCTACATTTTCATTATTAATCTCATTTGATATTTTTTCTATTCTTTCATTGTAGATTAAAACATCTCCTTTATAGCCGTCATTTCCACTACCATCTACTATGAGACCGTTTTTTATTAATATCTTCATCTTCAATCATCCTTTATTTATCTTATTTGTTATAAACAGATTTTAATATTCCATAATATCCTTCTGCTCCAATAAATAATTGTTCTTGTTCAATGTATTCATCAATTGTATGAGCTAAGTTTTCTTTTGATGGTCCAAAACCAATTGTTCTAATTCCTGCTTCTCCAGCATAATGAGAACCATTTGTACAGAATGAATATTGGGTTATTTCAGGATTAATTCCTACACTTTTTAATCCTTTAAGAGCTGCCTTAACAAATTCATCATCTTCTGTATATAACCAAGCAGGGAAGAATCTTTCATCTTCAATAGTTTCACCAGTATAACAAGTTTCTTTTCCTATTGCATATGAAACTTTGGCATTCATTTCTTTATCTGAGTTCATTAATTCATCAATAATTTTTTGTATTGGTGCTAAAACTCCCTCTTTAGTTTCTCCAACTAAAAGTCTTCTATCAAATGTAGCCTTGCAATAATCTGGAACTACTGATGCCCCTGGATATGGTGAAGATTTAATATCAGTTAAAACTAATATTCCTTTTCCTAGTACTTCATGAACTGGAGTCTCTATGCATTGAATTTGTTCAATTATCTTTGACATTTTATAAACTGCATTTATTCCTTTTTCTGGATTAGCTGAGTGAGCCGGTCTCCCGAAAGTCTCAATAACAATTTCTGCTCTTCCTCTTTGACCAATCTTTAAATTTAATTCTGAAGATTCACCAATTACAACATAATCAGGCTTTACAACTTCACTTATTTTTCTTGCTGATACTCCTTCAAAAATTTCTTCATGAACTACACCTGCAACAAAGATATCGCCTTCAAAATCTCTATTAGTATCTTCTGCAAAATAAGCTACTGCTGATATCATAGCTGAAGTTTGACCCTTCATATCTGAAGTTCCTCTTCCATAGATTTTGCCATCAACTACTTCGCCTCCAAAAGGTGCATAAGTCCATTTTGAATCATCTGGTACTGAAACTGTATCTATGTGGCCATCAAAAAGTATTCTCTTTCCAGGTTTATTTCCTTTAACATGACCAATTACATTACCATAAGCATCTATGAAATATTCGTCATATCCTAATTCTTTAAATTTTTCTTTTATTACTTCTACAACTTTGGATTCATCACCTGAAACTGATTGATTTCTTACTAATTCTTGGCATAACTCAGTTAAACTTTCTTTTCTTTTATTAGTTAGCATACATATCTCCTTTCGTTCTAAATACTTATTTCTTATCCGAAATCAGCAAAATTTTTATTTATTAAAATTATAGATTAATATTCACCGTTCCAAACTATTTGTCTGTATTTCTCTGGATCTGTATCGCCTTCTGTACTAAATAAAAGTACTCTTGAATTTTCATCTAATCCTAAAGCTTGTTTTAAATCTTTATAATCTTCATTAGTCATAATTTCATATAATAAACCAGCTGTTACTGCTCCTGACTCACCTGAAATTACACCTGTATCTCCCTTTAACGGATTTCCAAGAACTCTCATTCCTTTAGCAGCTACCCAATCTGGAGCTGAAACAAATGCTTTTGCATAGTTCTTTAATACTTCAAAACCAATTGTGTTAACTTCTCCACATGCAAGTCCAGCCATTATTGTTTGCATTTCTCCACCAACAGCTCTTGCTTTACCATCATCTGCTATTGCTGATTTATAATAACAATCTGCAAGATTTGATTCTACTACTACAGTAGTTGGACAATTTTCTGGATACATTGAAGCAAAAAAACCTTGAATAGCTCCTGCTAAAGAACCAACACCTGCTTGTACAAAAATATGAGTAGGTCTTTCAACATTAAGTTTCTTTAATTGTTCACTTGCTTCTAATGCCATTGTTCCATATCCTTGCATTATCCATGCTGGTATTTTTTCATAACCTTCCCATGCAGTATCTTGAACGATTACACCATTATGTTCTTCTGCATATTTATTTGCAAGTCTTACTGCATCATCATAATTTAACTCTGTAATGCTAGCTTCTGCTCCTTCAGCCTTTATGTTTTTTAATCTCATAAGTGAAGATCCCTTTGGCATATACACTACTGATTTTTGTTTTAATCTATTAGCTGTCCATGCAACACCTCTTCCATGATTACCATCTGTTGCTGTTACAAAAGTTATATCTCCAAGTTTATCTTTAACTTCCTTTGAAGTTATTTTTTCATATGATAAATTCTCTATATCTTCTCCTAATTTATCTGCTAAATATTTCCCCATAGCAAATGAGCCACCTAATACTTTAAATGCATTTAATCCGAATCTATAAGATTCATCCTTTACATATATTCCGCCTAATCCAATCTTTTTAGATAATTTTTTTAAATCTACTAATGGTGTTTTATCATATTCTGAAAAACTTTCATGAAACTTCTTTGCTTTTGAAACTTCTTCTTTGCTAAGAAATTTTATACTTCTTTCTTTATCAGTTTTAGGTAATGTATTTTCTTTCCATAATATTTTTTCCATTATATTTGCTCCTTTTATATTTAATTTTATTACTTATATTTACAGCAATTCTAATGCCAACTTTTCCAACGCTATTATGTTTCTAGATATATATTCCATTGGTTTTATTAGTTTTGTTGCAAGCTTACATACATCTTTATTCCTATATATGGAATTTACTATTTTTCTTAAACTCGTTATTTATCAAAATGATAATTAATTATCATTTTGATAAATCGCGTATTTAGGTTGTTAAACGATACCATTTCTAATAAAAAAAGCATATAAATTATCATTTTGATAATTTATACGCTTTTTATTTCTCATAAAGTGACTCTTATCTTCAGGTAATGCTTTTCAAATTATACCTTTTAACAAAAATATACACGTTAGACTAAATTATTTCTAACGTGTAATTTTTATTAACATTTTTGTTAATGAAATATCCTTTATTCCTCATCACTATTTAAATAGCTGTAAAGTGAGTATTTTGAAATATCATAAAACTTTGAAATTTTATCTCCCGATTTTTTAATTAATAGTGCACCTTTGCTCTCTAAATATTTAATGGCTTTCATTTTATCATCTTTAGTCATAACTGCTACAGGTTTTCCAACTAATTCATATGATTCTTTAATTAAATCTTCTAGAAGCTGGTTAACATCAGTTGGAATTGCAACATCATCACCGTCGGTTTTTTCTTCCTTTATCGAAACAAAATCCTGCATAATATTATTGGATATAATCAGTTGTGTAATATCATAATTAATACAAAGAAGTGCTTTAACTTCACCATTTTCATCTGGAATACATATAGTTGTGGATTTTAAAATCCGTCCATCACTTGTGCGAGTACTATAACTATAATGGTCTTTATGTTCAAGATTGGAATGAATCGTTTCCATAGCAATTCGTGATGCAACATCCCCAACCTTACGCCCTGTAACGTGACCATTTTCAATTGCTATAATGCTATGTTCATATCCCGCTTTTAAATCATGAATTGTGACTTCACAATTGGGTCCGAATTGTTCTGCAATCCCTTTAATAAGCCTTTTTAAAAAGTCAAAATCATCATACACACTCATACTTAAATCTCCTTTGTCATCCTATATCTACATTATCATATAAATAAGCTTGTGTAAATAATTGAAACTACAGCAACCAACTATCGTTAGCCGCTATAGTTAATATATTCATCAATAATTAACTATTGCTCCATTACTCTTCTTTTGATAAATTTTCCGTCACCCTTTTTTCCAAAAAAATCATCATTTTTATATACTACTTTACCATTTTGTATTACAGTATCAATTTTACCCTTTAATTCTATGCCTTCAAAGCATGTGTAATCTACTGCTCCACGAAGCATACTTCTCGTAAGAGTATACTCCAAATTCGGATTAATAATAGTAACATCGGCATCTGATTTAGGATTTAAAGAGCCCTTTTTAGGATAAAGTCCATAAATTTTGGCAGGTTTTGTACATAAAAGTTCTATACAACGATTAATCGAAATTTTCTTTTCCATAACACCCTCAGAAAAAATCACCATTAATCGTTCAGCGACTCCAGGAGCGCCATTAGGACATTTTGTGAAATCATTAATTCCCTTTTCCTTATCACCTTTAAAGTTGAATGAACAGTGATCAGTAGCAATTACATCAATTTCACCATCTTGTACTCCTTTCCAAAGAGCATCAACATCACTCTTCTGACGTAGAGGTGGAGACATTACATATTTTAATCCATTATTGCCTGGCTCAAAATATTTTTCATCTGTCATTGTTAGATACTGAGTGCAAGTTTCAGCAAAAATGTTCTTTTGTCCTTGTGCTCTTGCTTTTTTTATCTCATCCAATCCCTTTTCAGTAGAAATATGAACAATATAAATCGGAGCATCTCCTGCCAATGCTGCAAGATGTAGAACCCTGCTAATTGCCTCTGCTTCACAATGGTCTGGTCGTGATTTTGCATGATATATTGTTTCTAATAAACCATTTGAAACATAATTTTCTCTAAGGTCATTTATAACATCATTATTTTCTGCATGAACAGCAATAATTACGCCCAATTCTTTAGCTTTTTTTAGTACTTTTAAAATTGAAGCATCATCTAATTTAAAATCATATGTCATATAAATCTTGAAACTAGAAATTCCTTCTTTAGCCAAAGACTCCATTTCAGATAAAACCTCATCATTTACATGTTGTATTACCCCATGAAAACCATAATCAATTACTGCTTTTCCATTAGCCAATTCATGATATTTATCAATTTGGTGACGAAGTGCACAATTTCTAGGTCCAAAAGCTACATGATCAACAATACTTGTAGTTCCGCCACAAACTGCTGCAACAGTTCCAGTATAGAAATCATCTATTGAACGATTGTTTCCAGCTTGCAAATCCATATGAGTATGCACATCCACAGCTCCAGGGATTACATACATTCCAGAAGCATCAATAATTTCTGCATTGTCATTAAACAAATTTGCTCCAATACAAGATATTATATTATTTTCTATCATAATATCTGAAAAATAACTTTCTGATTCAGTTACAATCGTTCCATTTTTTATAATAATCATTCACAATCACCTCTTTAACTTTATTGTGACTTATTTCTAAGTGTATTGCTATAACTAAAATAATTAAAAACTAAGCCTGTAGACATTTTACTTTATAACAATCTACAGGCTTGTTAAATATATAAAACTTTTAGCTGAATAATACTTCACTATAATTAATAAAATTATTTTTTGTTTCATAGCTCAATATAATTTACATTTTAAAGTGAGTACCTGTTTTACCTAGAATTCCATCATTTACTTTTCCTAAAAGCGTAATAAGTGCAGATTTTCCTTCTCCTGAAGAAACAAATTGTAAAGCTGCTTGTACTTTTGGCAGCATAGATCCTGGTGCAAATTGACCTTCTTCAATATACTTATTAGCTTCTTCCATTGTAAGTGAATCTAACCATTTAACATCTGGTTTTCCAAAGTTAACAGCAACTTTTTCTACTGCTGTTAATATAATTAAATAATCTGCACCAATCTCTTTAGCTAACAATGCTGCTTCAAAGTCCTTATCAATTACTGCTGGTACACCTTTTAAATGATTATGTTCCGTTTCTATAACAGGAATTCCGCCACCACCACCTGCTATAACTATTTCTCCAGCTGACATTAATTCTAAAATAGTCTCTTTTTCAATTATATCAATTGGTTTTGGAGAAGATACTACTTGTCTATACCCTCTACCAGAGTCTTCTATCATAACTAATCCAGTCTTTTCTAATTTTTCAGCTTCTTCTTTGCTATAAAAACGTCCAATTGGCTTTGTAGGATTTAAAAAAGCACTGTCATTAGGATCAACAAGCGTTTGAGTAATAAGAGTTACTACAGGGATTTTTAAATTACGTGCTAAAACTTCTTCTCTAATCGCATTTTGTAAATCATATCCAATGTATGCTTGACTCATCGCAACACACATTGTTAATGGCATTTCATCCATTTCTGAATTTATCATCCCTACTTGTGGCCCATTCCCATGAGTTACAACTACTTGATTTCCACTTTCAATTAAATCTACAATACTTTTAGCAGTAAATTTTACAGATTCCATCTGTTCATCTAATGTTTTTCCCAGTGCATTTCCGCCTAGTGCTATTACAATCTTGCTCACTACACATGCCTCCATTTCTTTTTAGTCATATTCAAAAAAATAACAAGGAAAGTATATTAACCGTTAAATCTTGCATCGTCGCTTTGAGCCATTTTTTCTAAAACTTCTGCTGGATTCTTTACTTTTGCAAGAAAAATCATTGCTGCTATAATATATGGCTTATAGCTTGCTTCTTTATAAAGAGGAATTCTGTAACGATCAAATACAGAATCTGCAACTTCACCCTTTTCACAAGATAAACCACTAATATCAGCTGGTAAACAATGTAAGTAAAGTGCCTTTCCATCTTTAGTTGTTTTCATTAATTCTTCTGTACATTCCCAATCTGTATGTTTTGCATTTTGAGCAAGAAGTTTTTTCTCTAATTCTTTAATTCCTTCCAAATCGCCTTCTGCATAAAGATCTGTACGTTCCTTCATTGCTGCAAATGGAGCCCAACTCTTTGGATATACTATATCTGCATCTTTAAATGCCTCTGCCATATTATTGGTTTTTGTAAATGTTCCACCAGATTCTTTAGCATTATTACGAGCTACGTTTTCAACTTCTTCCATTACTTCATAACCTTCTGGATGTGCTAAACAAACATCCATACCGAAACGTGTCATCAATCCTATAATACCTTGTGGTACAGATAATGGTTTACCGTAAGATGGCGAGTAGGCCCAAGACATAGCTATTTTCTTACCTTTTAAATTTTCAACACCGCCAAATTCGTGGATGATATGTAACATATCTGCCATAGCTTGAGTTGGGTGATCAATATCACATTGTAAATTTACTAATGTTGGTTTTTGTTCAAGAACGCCATCTTCATATCCTTCTTTTACTGCATCAGCAACTGTATGCATATATGCATTACCTTTTCCAATATACATATCATCACGAATTCCAATAACATCAGCCATAAATGAAATCATGTTAGCTGTTTCTCTTACTGTTTCACCATGAGCAACTTGGCTTTTACCTTCATCTAAATCTTGTACTTCAAGACCTAAAAGATTACATGCACTTGCATAAGAAAAACGAGTACGTGTTGAATTATCGCGGAATAATGAAATTCCAAGTCCGCTATCAAACAATCTTGTTGATTTATTGTTTTTACGTAGTTCTCTTAAAGCATCTGCTACTGCATAAACTGCCTTTAATTCATCTGTAGTCTTTTCCCAAGTAAGGAAAAAATCATTTTCATACATTTTATCGATCTTTAGGGCTTTCAATTCATTTACATATTTATTAACAATACTCATAATTACAATATCTCCTTTAATTTTAACTTATTTTCTAATATATTATTATTTATTATTAATGTATAAAGTTGGAACAGCCGCATAAACTGCTGCACATGTTACTAAATCTGATTTCCAAGTCTTTTCATTTGGCGCATGTGCTTGAGCTTCTGCACCAGGTCCAAATCCTATTACAGGAATTCCGTTACGTCCCATGATTGAAACACCATTTGTTGAGAATGTCCATTTGTCAGTAAGTGGACGAGCTTTTCTCATTGCCTCATTTTCAGAGGCTCCAATTCTTGTTGTACCGTAAAGACCTTTGTATGCTTCTTCTAACGCTTTTGTTACAGCATGATCTTCTGGGATTACCCAAGTTGGGAAGTAGCATTCGATTGGATATACTAACCCAGTATAGCTTGGCCTATCATAGTTGTACATACTTACTTTTGCATTATATTTTTTAACAGATGGAAGTTGACGAATTTCTTCTAAACAACTTTCCCATGTTTCGCCTGATGTCATACGGCGATCTAATGAAATTGAGCATGAATCAGCAACTGCACAACGGCTTGGTGAAGTATAGAATATTTGAGAAGTTGTAACAGTACCTCTTCCTAAGAAATTAGCCTCTTTAAATTTTGGGTTGTATTTTTCATCTAACATTTTTACTAAGCCTTTGATTTCTTTATCATCAGCTGCGTCATTTTCGTTAAGATCACGAATATTCATTAATATTTCAGCCATTTTGTAAATTGCATTGTCTCCTCTTTCTGGAGCTGAACCGTGGCATGAAACTCCTTGAACATCAACACGAATTTCCATACGACCTCTTTGTCCTCTGTAAATACCACCGTCTGTTGGCTCTGTAGAAACTACAAATTCAGGTCTTATTTTATCTTCTTTGATTATATATTCCCAACAAAGTCCGTCACAATCTTCTTCTTGAACTGAACCAACAACTAATGCTGTATATTTTTCATTTAAAAGACCTAAGTCTTTCATTATCTTTGCACCATAGACAGATGAAACAATTCCGCCTAATTGATCAGAAGTACCACGTCCACCTATTTCAGTTTCTGTTTCATATCCTTCATATGGATCAAAGTTCCAGTTATCTCTGTTTCCTATACCAACCGTGTCAATATGAGCATCAAAGCCTATTAAAGTTTTTCCTGTACCCATATACCCTAAAACATTCCCCATTGGATCTATTTTTACTTTATTAAATCCAACCTTCTCCATCTCTTCTGCTATTCTTTTTATAACGCCTTCTTCTTCTGCACTTTCACCAGGTATTGCAACTAAATCACGAAGAAATTTTGTCATATCCTCTTTATAGTTTTCAGATTTTGATTTGATTTGTTCGAAATTCATATTCCCTTCCCCCATCTTAATTAATATTTTATTTAGTCTCTTATTAGTAAGTAAAATAAATGTTTGTTTATTTTTTGTAATAGTAATTTAGTGACATATACAATTCATTTTTTCAAACAAAATTCTTTCATTAATGTATTATATATTTCTTTACCACCTTCTTACCTAAAAATTTTTTAGCTTACCTAAAAAATTTTTATGTCTTTATAATACATCTTTTACTTCAATTTGTAAACATCTTCAAAGTATTTTTTTTATATTTTTTAAATTACTAAGATTACAAACAATATATTTATTGTTTTCTAATATGATACGAATCAAGATGCATTTCCTGTTGATTCGTACGAATTTTTTACTTATATATTTTAAGAAGCAATTTTAACGCCAACTTTATCTATGTTATATAGGACAATTCTCTTGATCTTATTGATTTTTGTGTAGATTTATAAACCATCTATATAAATTATTCTTATTATCAATTATATTTTTATCAAAATGATAATTAATTATCATTTTGATAAAACAAGTACGCATCCTGTTAAACGATATCATTTTTACTGAAAAAGCAATATGAATTATCAAAATGATAATTCATATTGCTTTCATTATTCGTCAATATTTTTATTATATAAGTTCTAATTAATAAAATTCATATTTACAAATTTAACTTGTTTGCATTACTAAAAAATATAAAGTAAATTTAAATTAACAAACTTCTTAGAACCTATATATACATATTTTAATTTATTAAAAAAGAAATAAGTAAAAGCATTGATTAATTTCATTTTCATAAAATAAATGCCTATTAAACTGCTTTTATTTTTCGTCAATCTTCCTATATAGTGTAGCAATTCCAATCCCTAACTTTTTAGCAGCCTCCTTTTTACCTAAAGTATCTCTTCCACATAAATCTAATACCTTCTCTATATATTCTATTTCTATATCTTTAAGCTTTTTTATTTGTTTATTAGAATCAATCTTATTATCTATTCTTACATCTTCATCTTTATTATAGTTACTTATTGTTTTAGGTAACATATCTAGGCTTATAATACCATCTTCATGACTTATACTAACTATAAATTCTACTAGATTTTCTAATTCTCTTACATTTCCTTTCCAAGGATATTCCTTAAGTTTCTTAATAACATCCCCATTTACTGTATGAACATATTTGTTAAATATTTTATTATATTTATTTATAAGCTCATACATTATTAATTCTATATCACCTTCTCTATCCCTAAGTGGAGGTACTTCAAATGGTATTACATTTAATCTATAATATAAATCCTCTCTAAACTTTCCCTCTTCAACTAATTTTTTTAAATCTTTGTTAGTAGCCGCAATAACTCTAATATCTAAATTAATTAATTGATTAGAACCTATCTTTACTAATGTTCTTTCTTGCAATACTCTAAGTAGCTTTACTTGAAGATATATTGGCATATCACCAATCTCGTCTAAAAATATAATACCTTTATTAGCTAATTCAAATTTTCCTACCCTACCACTTATGTTTGCTCCTGAAAATGCACCTTTAACATATCCAAATAATTCACTTTCTAATAAACTTTCAGGTATTGCGCCACAATTTATTGCTATAAACGGCTTATTTTTTAAATTTCCCTCTGCATGTATAGCTCTTGCAACTAATTCTTTTCCTGTACCACTTTCTCCTGTTATCAAAACTGTTGATTTTGAATATGCTATTCTCTTTATCTTTTCTTTCATCTGCTTCATAACTAATGATTCACCAACTATAGCATCACAAGTTATTTTATTATTTCCATGTGTTAAATTAACAGCATCCTCATTTAATTGTTTTATTTCATTAAAAACTAATATTTTTGAACAAATTTCTTGATTAATATAATTATGTATTACCTTGCCAACTATTCTATATTCAATATTATTTATATATAATTTATATGTTCTTCCACTTGGCAAATAATCTTCTGTTTCTTCTATTCTTATAATTTCACCTATTATAGAAGGCTTTAATTTTAAAATTTTTATTCCTTTATTATTAATAAGATTTATTTTATTTGAGCTGTCAGTTGTAATTATTCCATCTTCAACTGAATTTACTATCTGATTTAGAAATTCTAAATCATCCTTATTATTAAGAACTTCATTTTGTTCTATTATTTTAATAGAAATAAAATCTGATATCTGCTCTAAGAAACTCATAATAGTTCTAAAATTATTAATCAAATACTCTTTTTGCTCCTTTGTAGAACATACAAAACCTATTACCCCAAAAGTCATATCTCCATACTTTATAGGAACACATATTTCCATTTCTTCCTTACAATTATCTTTGTCTTTACAATCCTTACACAAAATATCTTTTCCAGGATTCTCTATAACTTGTGCCTTACCAGATAACAATGCAGCCTTGTATACATATCCTTGTGCCTCTATGTTTTTTCCTATACCACTCTTATATATTCCACTTCCTGCAATCCTTTCAAGATTATTATCTACAACCTCAACATCTAAATTCAATATATTTGATAATAAATCAGAATATTTATTTACTACCTCTGAAATATCTTTTAAAGTTATTCTTATCATCTTTCACTATTCCTCTCATTTCCCTACATTTTTAATTCTTTTAATACACTTTTGATACTATTGCTTTTTAGCAAAGAAATGTCATTACTCTATTAATAACATAAAATTAAGATGGTTAATCATATTTAATATAAAAATAAAAATGACTCCTTCCTGTCCTAATTTAAAATAACTCAATCATCCCTATACTAACCTATTTTACCATCAAAATGATAATACTCAAGTTTTTCCCTATTATTTAATTGCAATAAGTTACGATACAGTTTTCAATTAATGAACCTGCTTTATGACAAGAAATCTAAATTATAAAAATATATAATAAAAGACCTATAGCAAATCTCTATTAAAATCTTTGCTATAGGTCTCATCTAAAATAATTTTTATTTTAAATATTTAATTCAAACCAATATATTATAATAAAATATTTATAGTATATTTCGTATTTTTATAATAAACAATTTCTTATACATTTTTTAGTTGTTTATTTAATTTACTCTTAACAAATCCCACTATACAAAATAAAAAATATATCAATAGAAAATACGGTAAAATAGACATTGCCATAATAACTATATACCAAGGCCAAGGTCCTAAATAATCTAGTAGACTTACACTTTCAGGCTTATGTGCTAAATATAAATAATTTCCACCAATAAAACTATTAACTATCCATATAAGAATAGCATATAAAATTAATGCAATGTACGTTTTTAATATAGAAATTAACCTAGGTCTATAATTATATATAAATGTGATATAAAAAATTGAAATTAGTACACATCCATGAGTAGTAAAAAACTGAATATACCTAATATGCGGAAATGCATAACCTACATCTGGCGTTATTAGTGCCTGAAGCGATCCTAATGATACCATAAAAAATAACACTTCATATAGAGAATAATTTTTATTATATAGAAGTATAGCTATTAGATATACATTCATTCCACATAATGTTAGAGGAAGTGAATCCCCTATGTTAAAAACCCCATTAGAATAAGCCCAATAATAGGAAGAAATTTCAGCAACCAACATAACAACCACTAGTATACTTCTCAAATAAATATCTAGTCTCTTATTATCTTTAATTTTTTTTCTAAATAAATAAACTAGAAATATAACAACTATAATTACAGCTAATGTTAAAATATGAGGCATAGAAAATAATTCAAACTTACCAGCATAAGAATCCTTATTCCAAAATTTAGTCATAAAAATACCTTCTTCCACTTTACTTATAATAAATTAGACTATACTAGTATTTATTTACTTATGACTAAAAAATAATACCTAGTTTATAAAACCAGTAACACTTTTTTTATCTTCATACATTCGTTCATCTGCAATATTTAAAAGTTTTCTAAAATCAACATCATCTTTTCCATAAACAGAATGCCCAATACTTATACTTGTATTTTCATCTTTAAAAATATTAGAAACTTCCTTCTTTATACTAGCCTTAATATGTTCTAATTTTTCCTCATTTGTATATTGTAAAATTGCAACAAACTCGTCCCCACCAATTCTTCCTACAGCCCCATGCATACCTATCTCACTATATATAATTTTAGCTGAATTCCTTATATATTCATCTCCTATCAAATGTCCAAAATTATCATTAATTATTTTAGTTTTATCAAGATCAAAAAACATAATATAAAACATTTTCTTTTCTTCTATAAATTTTTTAAAACATTCTTCAATTCCCTTTCGATTGTATACTCCTGTCATAATATCAATACCTATAAATTTATTAAGAACATCTATTTCTTTCTTAATATAATTAACACCTAATAATATAAATATAGTAAATATAATTGCCCCTAATGTAAAACTTACTTTAATACAAATATAAAAGTTTATATATGTTAAATTACTAATTACATCTAAAAATGTTCCTAATGTAATTAAACCCAAACCTATACTCATTAAAAAAATTAAGAATTTATTTAATTTAAAAATATTAAAGCTCATCCATAACATATAAATAAATAATGTTAGTACAAATAAAAATACTATTACTTTACTTAACTCAAGCATACAATTCACCCTTTTTATTTAATTTACTATATTATTTTCATAAAATTTAAAGAAAGAATCTTTTGTAAATAAAACCTTAGATCTATCTGTTTTTCTTCATTAACAAGATGTGTAATCCCTTGATTTTCAAAGAAGTACAAAGAATATTTATCCTTCTTTAATTCATATATCTTTTTGGAATCTAAAGCAATCTATGCTATATCTTTCTACCAACCATAAAAAATAAGGTCATTAAAATATTATATTTAATTTTTTTCCTATTTATATACCTCTACGTGTATCTTTCAAGTTGATTAATTAGACTTTTTACCTCTGATAATGAAAGATCCGAAGCATGTACCTTATCAATTGCATAACATTTATAACCTTTACTTTGAATATATGTACTTTTGATTTGTATGGATAATTCATATTATTACAAGCATTTATTGTTTTATAATGCAATTCTACCAGTTCATTGTAAGTAGTGATTAAAATATGTACATCTGGTTTTTTAAGATATTCTATAATAGATATACTATGATAGGTATTATAATTCTAATATCCCTGATATTTCCCTTATTAACAACTCTATTCTAACTTTAATAAACTTCATTCCATATTTAAACATAATTTGAAACACAATTCTTCATATCAAATAAATAACAGTTTATAATATGATACATATGATAACGAGCTTATTTTAAACTGTTTTTAATTTCATAACTTTTTTAAATAATCTAGTTTGTAATGTTTCTTAATCTAAAGTAAATTTTTACAACCTTTCTTTATTATATTTTTACATTCTTTTATGTTATTTTGTAATTATCAAAAAAAATTAAATATCGAATATTTTTCGATATTTAAAATAATATAGTAATACTTATTTTTTATCATATTTCCTATATTACTATTTTTTTCGCGCTTTTTCAACATTTTTATTGACTTTATTTTTACTTTTTTATATTAATTATAGTTTTAATATAATTAAAATAAATAAAAATATGATTTTTTTCCAAGTTTATCCAACAAGTAATTAATATATGTATTGTTAAACCAATTAAAATTATAATTAAAATTCAATAATTTTATATAATAATTTATTATAAAACATTAAGATTAAAATTTTATAATGAATTATTTTTTCTTTTTTTTAATGTAATAATAAAATTAATACAATAATCATTGTAACACTTTTTATATAAAAGCTTTTTCATAATATAATTCATATTTTCATATCCGTTTTCTACAGAAAAAAATCAAGTTAATTTTTTGTAAATTAACTTGATTTAAACATTTACATTTTGATAAAAAGTTAGCTTTTTCTAAGAATTAATATTATAATTAATATATAACCAAAGAAATTTTTAACAATATTTTAATTTTTAGTAAAAGAATGTGAGGTTTTATTAATGGACACAAAATCATATGTAAACAAGCTTATTGAGAACGTAAAAATTAAAAATCCTGGTGAAACAGAGTTTCATGCAACTATTAAAGAAGTTTTAACTTCTCTAATTCCACTTCTTGAAAAAGAACCTAAATATATTGAAGAAGGTGTACTAGAAAGAATAGTAGAACCTGAAAGACAAATTATGTTTAGAGTTCCCTGGGTAGATGATAATGGTAAAATCCAAGTTAACCGTGGTTTCAGAATTGAATTCAACAGTGCTATAGGTCCTTATAAAGGAGGTCTAAGATTCCATCCTACAGTAAACCTTAGTATAATAAAATTCTTAGGTTTTGAACAAATCTTTAAGAATTCTCTTACTGGGCTTCCTATTGGTGGTGGCAAAGGTGGTTCAGATTTTGATCCTAAGGGCAAATCTGATAGAGAAATTATGAGATTTTGCCAAAGCTTTATGAATGAACTTTATAGACATATTGGTGAAAATACAGATGTTCCTGCTGGTGATATAGGTGTTGGCGGAAGAGAAATAGGTTATTTATTTGGACAATATAAAAAATTAAAAAATTCATTTGATAGCGGTGTTTTAACTGGTAAAGGTATCCCATATGGTGGTAGCCTTGCTCGTACTGAAGCTACTGGTTACGGTCTTGTTTACTTTGTAGATGAAATGTTAAAAGATAAAGACTTATCATTTGAAGGTAAAACAGTAGTAGTTTCTGGCTCTGGTAATGTTGCTACTTATGCAATTCAAAAAGTTCAAGAATTAGGTGGACTTGTTGTAGCTTGTTCAGATTCTACTGGATATGTGTATGATGAAAACGGGATTAACTTAAATACTTTAAAAGAAATTAAAGAAGTTCAAAGAAAGAGAATTTCTGAATATACTAAGTATCATTATACAGCTAAATTCGTTGAAGGTTCTCAAAATATCTGGACTATTCCTTGCGATATAGCTCTTCCATGTGCAACTCAAAATGAAATAAATATAGATGCTGCTAAAACTCTTGTAAAGAATGGTGTTATAGCTGTAGGCGAAGGTGCTAATATGCCTTCAACTTTAGAGGCTATTGACGTTTTCCTTGAAAATAAAGTTTTATTTGCTCCTGCTAAAGCATCAAATGCTGGCGGAGTAGCTGTTTCTGCTTTAGAAATGAGTCAAAATTCCATGAGACTTGCTTGGTCTTTTGAAGAAGTTGATGAACGACTTAAAAATATAATGAAAAATATATATAATAATTCTAAGAATGCAGCTGAAACTTATGGCTTTGAAGGAAATCTTGTAGTAGGTTCAAACATAGCAGGTTTTAAAAAAGTTGCTGATGCAATGCTTGCTCAAGGTATTATATAAGTAAAAAACTCCAAGGTAATCTAACCTATTTATGTTAGATTACCTTTTATTTAAATATTAATTAAATTATTTTTTCAATTTATTTTCGCTAAGATTTATTAATATAAAATTAATATCTTTTTTTATTTTTTTTATTTATAATTATAAAAGAGATGCAATACTATATTAATTATTGCTTAATCTTAATTATTATTTTTAGAGAGGATATTAAATTTATGGGTTTTATAATATATTCAGATAAAAAAATAATTGAAAATTCTAATATATCAAACCTTGCTGATACGCCTAATTCAATTGCATATATTACTTCACAAAAAGAAGCTTTTTTTTCTAATAAAATTCCTGATATAAATATTTCAAGAGATATTGAAATTGTAGACAAAAATAATTTATATTTGACTATACCATATGTACAAAATGGTGATAAACATAAAGTAGAAGCTATCTTAGAAAAAAATAGACTTTTGATATACATGAAAGAAGAAGGTTTTATAGAATATCTAAAAGAAAAACTTTATTTAGAAGAAATTATAAGTGGCAAATTCATACTTCTAGCGCTTTTTGAATATCTTTCTATGAGTTATCATGAAGGCCTAATCAAGATGGACGAGCAGTTAGAAGACTTATTTGAAGAAGCTGTTATTAATGATAGTATTCAAATGGAGGCTATATTAAAAAACAAAAAAATAGTATCTCTTATAAAACGATATGTTAATTACTATAGATCAATTATTAATTATTTAGAAGATACTTTTGAAAGTCTTCCCCTTTATAGACGCCTTTATTTAACCTTTGAAAACACTCTTCATATAGTTGAAGATGTTGAAACTTCCATCTATTCTTGCATTGAAATATATAATTCAATTTCAGGCAATAAGATGAATAAAACTATGCAAATACTTACTATAATAACAGTATTCTCCCTTCCACTTACTATAATGACAGGTATTTTTGGAATGAACTTTTCTTCTATGCCTCTTATTAATAATCCATATGGATTCATAATATCTTTTGTTTTAGTTACAATAATAATTTTTTTAGAAATACACATCTTTAAAAAGAAAAAATTTTTTTAAAATATTAACCCTCAATTATTTTAATCAAAAAATAATTAAGGGTTGTTTTAATTATATATATAAGTTCCAATAAAGATTATTCAAAAAATTAAATTTACTTTCACTCATAATTTATCATAAGTGAAAATCTAAATTTTAATTTAGTTATTT
>NZ_FQZB01000033.1 GCF_900141845.1 Clostridium cavendishii DSM 21758
TGTATAATAACTTGTGTAACATCTGGTAATGATGCGTAATTTGGTAACACCCGTACCCATTCCGAACACGACGGTTAAGCAAATTACGGCTGATGGTACTGCACGGGAGACTGTGTGGGAGAGTAAGTGGTTGCCAGGTCCAACGAGGATCTTTAGCTCAGTTGGTTAGAGCAACCGGCTCATAACCGGTAGGTCCGGGGTTCGAGTCCCTGAAGGTCCACCATTTTTGGGGGTATAGCTCAGTTGGGAGAGCACCTGCCTTGCACGCAGGGGGTCAAGAGTTCGAATCTCTTTATCTCCACCACAAAAGCTGTGAATTTTAATTCACAGCTTTTTTTGTTGTTATAAATAACTCTTTTGGATATAATTAATTATATAATATAACTAATAGGGAGGTTTTATTATATATAGAATTAAACAGTTTATTTGGGCTATAGGTTCTTACTTGAAAAAAATAGATTATGAATATATAAATAGATATTTAAATGAAGATGAAAAAAAATTATTTGAGAAATTAAGAAGAACAGATAAATTTCATAGTATAAGAGTTTCTAAGGATGCTATAAAATATGCAGAAGTAGCAACAAAATTTGATAATATAAATGAAGATATATTAGGTAAACTAGGACTGTTACATGATATAGGAAAAATAGAGAGACCTTTAAATAGTATAGAAAAATCTATCATAGTAATATTAAATAAACTTACAAAAGGAAAATTAAAAAAATATACAAATTTTAAAATAATAGATTCATATTATAATCATCCTATAAAAGGAGTAAATATATTAGGTGACTTTGAGTATGACAAAGTATTTTTAGAAGCTATTGAGAAACATCATAATAAGAAAATAAATGAAAATAATAAATTATTAAATATATTAAAATTATGCGACGATAAAAATTAATCGGAGGTAAGTTATATGTTAGCTAAAGAAAGAAGAGATGGTATTATAAAGTTTTTATATGAAAAAAATGAACCTCTTAAGGGTGCATTATTTGCTAGTTATTTTGAAGTAACAAGACAAGTAATAGTAAAAGATATAGCTATATTAAGAGCTGAAGGATATGACATTATAGCTACTCCAGATGGGTATTTACTTAGAAAAAATAATCCTAATAACATAAAAAAAATAATAGCTGTTAATCATAATGTAGAAGATATTTATGATGAATTAGAAATAGTAGTTAAATATGGTGGTATAATAGAGGATGTAATTGTTGAACATCCTTTGTATGGTGAAATAAAGGGTATGATAATGATAAAAACACTTAATGATTTAATTAAATTTAAAGAAAAATGTATTAATTCAAATGCAAAGCCGTTATCGTTGCTTACAGGTGGAATACATAATCATACTATCTCTACACCTAATGAAGAAAGTATGAGAGATATATTAACGGAATTAAAAGGAAGGGGATTTTTAATTTATTAAAAATAGGTATTATAAAAATGAAAAAATTTAAAATGGGTAATAAGATGAGTAAAAAGTTCAGTATACCAATATTAATATTTTTTATTGTATTGATTTTATTGTTTGCTAGTTCAAAGTTAATTGTAGAAATTGAGTGGTTCAAGGAAGTTAATTATATAGAGGTATTTTTTACGAAAGTAATAGCTATAAGTAAATTATTTATTCCAATATTAGTGATTTATTTCTTGATTTTGTGGCTATATACTAATAGTTTAATTAAGAGTTTAAGCACTATAATAGATGTTAATAAGACTTTAAAAATAAAAAAGATAACAATAATAGTGACTCTAATAATAGCAAGTATATTAGCTTATGGAACTTCGACAAATCAATGGTATAAAATATTACAATTTGGTAACTCTGTTTATTTTAACCATAATGATCCAATATTTAATTTGGATGTTTCTTTTTATATCTTTAAGTTGCCGTTGTTACAGTCTTTATATAAATCATTAATTTCACTAATTATAGCAATGGTACTAATAACGTTAATAACATACTTTATACTTAAAGCTAAGCATAAGCTAACTGAAGTTACTAATATTAATATAAATTCTAATAGAAATATATTAAATTCTTCAGGAAAACAATTAGCTATTCTAGTTGCTTTATTTATGATTATGGTATCTATAGGATATATATTGAGAGGATTTACATTAGTATATAGCAAAAGGGGAGTTGCTTATGGAGCAAGTTATACTGATGTTAATGTGACATTGCTATTTTATAGAGTTATAAGTATTGCAGCATTGATAGTAGGGGCAGTAGTATTTTTTAGCATAAAGAAATCAAAGATAAAGCCTATTATTATAGGTGCAATTAGTATAATATGTCTTATAATTTTAGAGCCTATAACAGCTGGCTTTGTGCAGCAATTTATAGTTAAGTCTAACGAAATGGATTTTGAAAAAAAATATATAGGTTATAATATTGAAGCTACAAGAAAGGCTTTTAATATTGATAGTATTAAAGAAAAAGATTATGAACCAGATTTAAATATTAATTTAACTCAGCTTAATAATAATAAAGATATTATAGATAATATTAAAGTTAATTCAGCTGAACCAACTTTAAATTTTTATAATCAGGTTCAATTACTTAAAAATTATTATGAATTTAGTGATATTGATACAGATAGATATAAAATAAATAACAAATATACTCAAGTATTTTTAGCTCCAAGAGAGATAAATTCATCAAGTATGGGAACATGGCAAAATCAACACTTGAGGTATACTCATGGATATGGTTTGGCTATGAATAAAGTTAATAGCGTTACAAGTGAAGGGCAGCCAGATTTTCTAATGCAGGATATTCCAACAGTAAATAAAACAGACTTAAAATTAGATAATCCAAGAATGTATTTTGGAGAAGGTCAGAATAATTATGTAATAGTAAATACTGATATAGAAGAATTTGATTATCCAAGTGGTGATAAAGAAAACAATTTTAAGTATAATGGTAATTCAGGTATTAAAATGAATATGTTTAACCGTATATTATTTTCAATACAAGAAGGAAATCCTAGAATTTTATTTTCAGGAGCTATAAATAGTGATAGCAAAATAATATTAAATAGAAATATCATGGAAAGAGTAAAGACTATAGCACCATTCTTAGAGTATGATAAGGATCCATATGCTGTTATTCATGATGGAAGGATTGTTTGGGTAATAGATGCTTATACAACATCAAATAAATATCCATTTTCTGAAGCTTATAATGGAATAAATTATATGAGAAATTCAATAAAAATTACGGTTGATGCTTATAACGGAGATACTAACTTTTATATAATAGATAAAAATGATCCGATAGCAGTAAGTTACCAAAAAATATTTAAGGGATTATTTAAAGATGGAGATTCAATACCTAAAGATATAAGAGAACATTTTAGATATCCTCAAGACATATTTAAAACCCAAAGTGAAGTTATTAGCAAATATCATGTAAAAAATACAACTGAGTTTTTCACACAAGAAGACTTATGGGATATATCAAGTAATATAGAAAATGTTGAAGGAAAAGAAAGAGTAGAAGAATCTTTATATTTAATGACTAGGCTTCCAGAAGAAAAGCAATTAGAAATGGTCTTATTCCAATATTTCAACATGAAAGGCAAACAGAATATGGTGAGTGTTCTTGGAGCTAGAATGGATGGAGATAATTATGGAAAATTAATGCTTTATAAGTTTCCACCTCAAAAAAATATATATAGTCCATATTCATTTAAAAATAGAATATTACAAGACCCTGATATATCTAAGGATATAAGCTTGTGGCAGGGAAAAGGCTCTAAAGTCGTTTATGGTGATATAATAATTGTTCCAATAGAAAAATCTTTACTTTATTTAGATACTATTTATTTAAAGGCTGATACAGAACAGAGTATGCCTGAAATGAAAAGGGTAATTGTAAGTAATGGTGATAAAATAGTAAGTGAAGGAACAGTAGAAAAAGCTTTGGAGAAATTATTTAATTATAAAGAAGACAAAAATAATATAGAAGATAAAACTTCTGATAAAATAAATAATAATAATGTTATAGATGCAAAAAAGGCAAAGGAGTTTTATGAAAAAGCTATAGATGCTCAAAAACAAGGAGATTGGCAAAAGTATGGCGAATATATAAAGTCATTAGGTGAATTAATAGATAAGGCTAACAAACAATAATTTAAAGGGCATGTTAAACATGCCTTTTATAATTTTAAAAGATTTAAACTTGTGTTATAATTTGTAAGTAAAGTTTTAAAACTAGAGTAAATTTAGGAGCGGATTTTAATGGATTATGATGTCTTGGTATTAGGTGGTGGCATAATAGGATGTGCTGTTGCTTATGAATTATCTAAGTATAATTTAAATATTGCAGTAATAGAAAAAGACTTTGATATAGCAGATGATATATCTTTTGCAAATACAGCAATTGTTTATGATGGGGTTGAAGCAAAAGATGACTTAATGAGTAGATTGGAACATATGGGTAATGGAATGCTTGAAGATATAACTAAAAAATTTAATGTTCCATTTAAAAGAATTGGCTCATTAAGGATTGCAGAAACAGAAGAATCGATTAAAAAAATAGAAGCAATGTATAATGTAGCTAAAAGCAGGGGAATAGAAAATATACATTTAATAGATGATAAAGATATTTATGATATTGAACCTAATTTAAAATCTAATGTTAAGAAAGCAATATATTCGACCAATACAGCAGTTGTTAGACCATATGATTTGGCTATAGCTTATGGGGAAGTTGCTTTTGACAATGGTGTTAGTTTTAGATTAGAGGAAATAGTTATTGATATTCAAAGGATAGCAAAAGGATTTAAAGTAACTACAAATAAAAATAAATTTACTTGTAGGGTGGTTATAAATACGATACCAGGTGATAATTATACTATAGATAATAATAAAGTTAACATAGATAAACAGGGAAAGACAGTACATTATCTATTAGTAGAAGATAAGTCTAACGATAAACTAACGAATATAGTTACTAAAGTAAATGCTGGAGAAGGATTTATAATACAAACACCTACACTTAATGGGCAGACCTTGATTGGTGTAAACTCTAAGGAATGCTTGAATTTTAATGGAGTCATAAAAAAATCAAGTGAATTAATGCCGGAAATAGATAGGAAGAATATAGATAATATATTTTATGATGATTATAATAAAGAGGGCATGATTATAGATGATAGTCAGATAGAAAAAGGATATATAAAGGTAACAGGCAAACATTATGCAGAAGTTACTATAGCACCAGCTATTTCAAATCTGATATGTGAAACAATAGTTGAAAATTTAAATTGTGCCCTAGATAAAAACTTTGTAGATAAAAGAAGAGATTCATATAGATTCAAGAGTTTGTCCAAAAAGGAGAGAAATGACTTAATATCGTTAGATGATAGGTATGGAAAAATAGTATGTCTTTGTAATCAAGTATCAGAAGGAGAAATAGTTGATTGTATTAGAAGACCGCTAGGTGCCAGAACAGTAGAAGGTGTTAAGAGGAGAACTGGTGCTACATTTGGAAAATGTCATGGATCTTATTGTATAAGTAAAATTATTAACATTTTGGCAAGAGAGACAGGAAAAAAGCCTACTGAGATAGTAGAGGATTCTAAAAATTCTAAAGTTTTAGTATCTAGAATAAAAGAATTTAATGAAGTATAAAGGAGAGAAATTTAGTGCAAGGGGAGATATTTACTAGTGTTGTTAGAGTTAAAGGTTCTTCTAATTTTAATGTAGTATCTGTTAAAAGTAGTAAAGAAGTTTCTTATGAAATATGGAAAGAATTTTCCAAGGTTTTAAGTAGAATATATGTTGGAGCTCCTACTAAAATAGGAGATTTAGTATGTAAAAATATATTAAATACAGGTATAGACATAATATGTACCAAGAATATACCAACTGATAAATAGAGAATGTATTAAAATTAAAAATTAGATAATAATACTATCATATGAATTATAAATTTAATTATAAATTATTTCAGAATTTATTGACAATAAAGTATTATATTTTATATAATAAACTAAAGATTAATATTAAACTGTTGAAGAGGCTAGTAATTATTTTTAAGGGTTAAGAGAGTGGATGTTTTGGTGAAAATCCATACCTTATTATAATGAATCCACCTTGGAGGGACTGTGATGAGCAGTACGGTAAAGCCGTTAAGTTTTTTAAGAGGATAATAAGATGAATATTTTATTATCAATTAGGGTGGCAACGCGGAGTCTTTCGTCCCTTTTATGGGATAAGGCTCTTTTTTTTATGCATAATAAAGCATAACTTATTTTATATAAATCATATTTTAATGCAAAAAATAAATTTAATATATATTGAAGGGAGATTTAAAATGTTAGATTTAAAAAGAATTAGAACGAACCCAGAAGAAATTAAACTAGCTTTATCAAATAGAGGAGAAGATTTTGATTCATCAGTAATTGATGAAATAGTATCTTTAGATGAGGAAAGAAGAAAAATATTAGTTGAAGTTGAAGCTTTAAAAGGAAAAAGAAATCAAGTTTCAGCTGAAATTCCTAAAAAGAAAAAAGCAGGAGAAGATGTTGCTCCTATAATGGAAGAAATGAGATTAGTAGGAGAACAAATAAAGAATCATGATACAAGAGTATCTGAAATAGATGAAAAAATAAATTATATTATGCTTAGAATACCTAATATACCAAATCCTCAAGTTCCAGATGGTGATACAGATGAAGATAACGTAGAAATTAAAAAATGGGGAAATCCGACTGAATTTTCATATGAACCTAAAGCACATTGGGATTTAGGAACAGATTTGGGATTACTTGATTTTGAAAGAGCAGGAAAAACTACTGGTTCAAGGTTTACTATGTACAAAGGTTTAGGGGCTAGATTAGAAAGAGCAATAATAAACTATTTCTTAGACACACATACTTTAGAAAATGGTTATAGTGAAATTTTACCACCATATATGGTTAATAGAGATAGTATGGTAGGAACAGGTCAACTTCCTAAGTTTGAAGAGGATGCATTTAAGGTTGAGAATAATGGATATTTCTTAATACCTACAGCTGAAGTTCCTGTAACTAATATGTATAGAAATGAAATATTAAGTGGAAGTGAACTTCCGATAAAGCATGCAGCTTATAGTGCTTGTTTTAGAGCAGAAGCAGGCTCTGCAGGAAGAGATACAAGAGGTCTTATAAGACAACATCAATTTAATAAAGTTGAATTAGTTAAGTTCTGTAAACCAGAAGAAAGCTATACTGAATTAGATAAGCTAGTAGCTGATGCAGAGTCAGTTCTACAAGGGTTAAATCTACCATATAGAATAGTAAGAATATGTAAGGGTGATCTTGGATTCACAGCAGCATTAAAATTTGATATAGAAGTTTGGATGCCAAGTTATAACAGATATGTTGAAATATCAAGTTGTTCTAATTTTGAAGACTTCCAAGCTAGAAGAGCAAATATTAAATATAAAGAAACACCAAAGGATAAACCACAGTTTGTTCACACATTAAATGGTTCTGGTGTAGCTATAGGAAGAACTGTTGCAGCTATATTAGAAAACTTCCAACAAGAAGATGGTACAGTTATAGTACCAGAAGTTTTAAGACCATATATGAGATGTGACGTTTTAAAATAGTAATAATTTAACTATGGAGTAAGATGATTTACTCTTACTCCATAATTTAAATAATTTTTATTGACAATATAATCTAGTTGTTGTTATAATAGCATATGTAAGTGTGGAAAGATGGTCGAGTTGGTTTAAGGCACCGGTCTTGAAAACCGGCGTACGTGCGAGCGTACCCAGGGTTCGAATCCCTGTCTTTCCGCCATTTTAACATTTTAAATTTATTTAAGAAGGCACATGGAGAAATACTCAAGTGGCTGAAGAGGCGCCCCTGCTAAGGGCGTAGGTCGGGCAACTGGCGCCCGGGTTCAAATCCCGGTTTCTCCGCCAAAACACCTAATTTTAAATTAGGTGTTATTTTTTTATTAAGGTATTGTAAAATAAAAGTTAATATGTTAATATTTAGTTAAAGATATTTTCAATATGTACATAAAAATTTAAATGGCATAAAGTATAT
>NZ_FQZB01000037.1 GCF_900141845.1 Clostridium cavendishii DSM 21758
AGCGGATTGCTCCTTTGATCAGTCTACCATGCGATAATCTGATGTTATGCGGTATTAATCTTCCTTTCGGAAGGCTATCCCCCTCTATAAGGCAGGTTGCCCACGTGTTACTCACCCGTCCGCCGCTAGCTTCATCCCCGAAGGGAATCTGCTCGCTCGACTTGCATGTGTTAAGCACGCCGCCAGCGTTCGTCCTGAGCCAGGATCAAACTCTCAATTTAAAGTTTGTAGCTCATTACTGTTGTATGTCTTATGATTTAAATCATAAAGAATTGCTGGTCATATATTTTCTTGCTCTGTTTAATTTTCAAAGACCAAATTTCATTCGTCATCTTCCGACGACTTTTACTATGTTACCACCTTTTCATTTTCATGTCAACATTTTTTTAATACTTGTTTAATGTTCTCAACATCTTAGTTAATATTAAAATTTGTTGAAGTGGTCTGTCGTAAAGATACATATCTTAGCGACGTGTTTTATAATATCATGTTTTTAATTAATATAATTACTATTACTTATTGTATATGTATATTAACACTATTTATGTGTATATTTCTCCATAGTTCTATCTTTTTCGTCTGTAGACACGCTAGGTATAGTTTTTCTTGAAAATGTAGAAAAAGATATAGGAATCCTACCAATATATACATATATCAATAGGATTCCTATATCCTTTTCTGTTTATTTTATATAATAAAACTTTAAATTTTCTTCTTTTATAGTTTCATTTTTATTTTTTCATTATTTAATTATATCTTTCTACATTAATAATGCAGAATTAATTAGTAACCTATAGTTGACATATATTCTCTTAATACAGAATTGGATCTTTTAAATCTAACTAATTCATCCTCTGTCATTTCTATTTCTATTACTTTTTCTACTCCATTTTTACCTATTATACAAGGAACTCCAGTATATATATTTTCTTCGCCATATTCACCGTTTAACATAGCTGATACTGGTATTATTCTCTTTTCATCATGGAATATTGATTTTATTATTCCAATAGCTGCAGCTGCTATTCCATAATAGGTTGTACCCTTTCTTTCGTAAATTTCCCATCCAACTTTCGCTGTTTTTGTTACTATTTCATCTAGATTAATATTTCTAAGTTTATCATTTTTATCTATCATTTTTAAAAATGGTTCTCCTGCAACACTAATATGGGACCATGGAACCATTTGTGAATCTCCATGTTCTCCCATTGAGAATGCTTGTATTGATTTTGTATCTATTCCTTCTAATTTTTCTGATAATATAGTCTTTAATCTTGCTGAATCTACTGATGTCCCTGTTCCTATAATTTTATTTTTTGGTAACCCTGATAATTTCCATACATGATAAGCAATTATATCAACCGGATTTGAAACAAGTATAAAAAATCCATTAAACCCAGATTCCATTATTGGTTCCACTATTGAACGGCATATTTTAGCACTTATACCTAGTGTATCTAACCTAGTTTGTCCAAGCTTTGGTGGTGCTCCTGCTGTTATAATAATTGCATCAACATCCTTACATTCTTCATATTTTGCACTATATACTTTAGTTTTATAAGGCATGTACTCCACAGCATGTGTAATATCCCATGCTTCACCTTTTGCTCTTTCTTCATTTATGTCTATCATTAAAATTTCTTCACATACACATTGATTTATTAGTGAAAATGCGCAACTTGAACCTACCAATCCAGTTCCAACTATAGCAACTTTTCTTAACTTCATAGTCATATTAAATTCCTCCTTTGATTTTAAATAGTCTACCAAAGAATAATTATATAACTTTTAATTTTTTTATCAATGTTAATCGTCAATTATATTATTAACAATTTTATAAGATTTTATTTGCTATAATTGTTACATTTAAATATTAAGGCTGCATTTTTTTACATTTTATTATTTTTTCATATATATTTTATTACATTTTAACAAAGATATATTACTTTAGTCTATTTTATCAATACACTTAATTAAATAATTATTACATTTTTAACATAAACAGTAAATTATATTTATAAGTTTGAATATAATGTATATATCAAGATTGTTATTGAGGTGTTTTTATGGATAATTCTCTAAGTAATAATGATTTAATCTCTACTAATAACTTTTTCTTCAATCCTAATTTATTAAATAATATAGGATTGAATCCTATAGGTGCTAATAATTTATTATCTTTAAGACAATTTAACAATGTAGTATCTATTCAATACTTAATAAATAATTCAAATATAGTTAATATGAATAGAGTAGTTTGCTCAACACCTTTAGTACCTAGAAAGGCTAGTGAAATTTTTGATTAAATACCTAACCCGTAAAAGAACAGTTTAATATACCTTAAATTATTAAACTGCTCTTTTTTTACTTATAAATTGCCTACTATCCTACTACCATGCACTTCAACTGCTCCAACATATTTAACAAAGTCAAAATAGTTATCCTTAGTAAGTCCTCCCCCAGGCAAAATTGTTATTCTATCCTTTGAATAATTTATTAATTCCTTCAAATTCTCTTTGTTTTTAATAGCACTTACTTCTCCACCTTTTGTTAATATCCTGTCTACTCCTAAAGTATATAAGTCATCTATAGCCTTCTTTTTATCTTTAATTTCATCAAAAGCCATATGAAATGTTATACTAAGTGGCTTTGCTAACTCTATAAGCCTTTTCATATTCTCTATATCAATTTCGTTTTTATTATTAAGTATACCAATTACTACACCATTAACATTTAAATCCTTACATAATTTAATATCATTTTCCATTATGATAATCTCATCATTTGTATATATATAATCTCCTCCCCTTGGTCTAATTATTACATTTATAGGCACTTTAATCTTTAACCTTGCTAATTTTATAGTACCTAAACTAGGAGTTGTACCTCCTTCATTTAAATTATCACATAACTCAATTCTATCTGCACCCAACTTTTCTGCATTAATAGCTTGAATATAACTTCCTACACATGCCTCTTTTAATACTTGCATTTTATGTTATTTCCTCCTGATTAATATTTTTTATTGTCTCTATCTGTAACTTCTCTTTATTTATTTTATCATCCATGCCTAAAATTGGATATGCAAATTTTATACTACTACTCTGTAAAATTTTAATAATATTTAAATTTATATTTTCTTTAACCTTCTCATATTCTTTATAATCAATTATATTAGTATAAAAGTATATAAATATTCCATACCCATAAACTGTTATTTCGCTTAAACTAACAATTATTAACTCTTTTTCTACCTTTTTGTTATTGTTCAACATTAACTCTATTTCTTTTATAATGCTTTCTATTTTTTCTATATCTGTTTCAAATGATATGACAAATTTAAAATGTATTCTTCTCATACCTCTTTGAGTCCAATTTATAATATTTGAATTTGCTAATTTAGAGTTAGGTACAGTTACTATTGCTTTTGAAAAGGCCCTTACTCTAGTACTTCTGAAAGTTATTTGCTCAACAGTTCCTTCTACTGTTTCAGTTTGTATCCAATCCCCAATAGCAAAAGGTTTATCTAACACTATTATTATACCTCCAAATAAATTAGAAAAAGTATCTTGTGCAGCTAACGCTAATGCTATTCCACTTACTCCTAACCCTGTTATAAATCCAGTAAATCCAAATTCTTTTGCAATTATACTTATGCATATAACTATAACTATAAGCCTAGCCCCTATAGATATAAAAGGAAATACTATCTTATCTATATTTTCTTTCTTTTTAATTCTACAGTATAAAATCGAATCCTCTAAAGTTAAATTATACAAAAACAGACCTACTACAATAACTATAGCCGATTTTATAAACTTATTATTAGGCATAGGTATATTTCTAACGTTTCCAATATTAATATATTCTAAAGCTAGGTAAATCCCTATAAATATAATTAATAATTTTATAGGCATAATTCCTGCTTTTATGAGATTATTATCAAAATTATTATCTGTGCGATCAACTAACTTTAATATTAAATTTAATACTCTACATATAATATACTTATTTACTAATATAAAAAAATATATTATGAATAAAGCAACTACTATTCTTTCTATAGGATTATTTAAAATAAAATTTAAATAAATCTCTAAATCTGCCAATATATCACCACACTTTATTACAAATAATATAGCTACTTAATATTATTTACAATAATATGTTTTTTATTAATAAAAAACACCCTATAACAAATGTTATAGGGTGTTTTACAATTACCTGGCAACCACTTACTCTCCCACACAGTCTCCCGTGCAGTACCATCAGCCGTAATTTGCTTAACCGTCGTGTTCGGAATGGGTACGGGTGTTACCAAATTACGCATCATTACCAGATGCTATTTCACAGAAATCTTAGATTTCTTTTTGAAATAATACTCATTAGCCAAAGCTTTTGAGTTTCCTTTTTCAGAGTTTGTTCTCTGAAAATTGCATATATAAATCTTAGTTTTTGTTAATTACCTTTTATTTTGGTCAAGCCCTCGATCTATTAGTATGAGTCAGCTGAACATGTTACCATGCTTACACCCCTCACCTATCAACCTTGTGTTCTTCAAGGGATCTTACTAG
>NZ_FQZB01000007.1 GCF_900141845.1 Clostridium cavendishii DSM 21758
AAGTAGATTCATCATATGTTACTCCAAATAGTGTACAGACTATAGAGCAAGCTTCATTTACAAGCAATGCAAGTTTACAAAGTGTTAAACTTGTAAATGGTATAACAAGCATTGGAAGTTCTGCATTTAGTGGATGTAGAGGATTAATGAGTATGGATATACCGAGCAGTGTAACAAATATAGGATATAGTGCATTCTTAGATTGTAACGGAATTTCAGAATATAAAGTATACAGTAAAGATGCTAAAGCCTTACTTATAAATAGTTACAGTGGAATAGATCCTTCTAAAATAAAAATATATAATGAAAATTTAAGTAATAAAGATTCAAGTAGCAATGAAACTTTAGTTAAGAATGTAGAAAATGTCATAGCATCCATAGAGGTAGGAAATGTAAGAGATAAAGAAACTATAATTACTCAACATAAAAATAGTGCAGAAATATTAGGTATAGATAAAAAAGTAGATTTGCAGTTTGTTGATGATAAAACAACATTTAATTCAAAGGAATGGATAGGATATCTAAAAGGGAGTGAAAATGTAATAGGAACTATAAATAGTGTTTGGAATGATGTAAATGGATCATGGTATGCTGAACATTCAGAGGAAATTTTAAAAATAAATTGGAATAAAGACAAGGAAGCATGGAACATTCGTGCTAAAGAGGAAATACATGATGGGCTAAAGATAATGATAAAAATGGGTATTATTTAAAAGGAAATGTAGGAATGGATTAAAGTGAAGATATTAATGTTTAGTATATAAACTATTATGTTATATGAAAATATAATTAGATATTAAAACATTCTATTTAGTTAGAACAATTTATAAAAAACCCAACAAAAATAGTTTTTTGTTGGGTTTAAAAATTCAATAGTATTATTTTAGTAAGAATTATATAAAATTTTTTGTTTTATATAATTTATGATACTTTAAAAATAAAAACTTCACTTATGCTTTATTATTGTAAACCTTAAGTAAGAAAGTTATCTTTTTCATATGATTTAGTCTCTGAAGGGGTGCAAAATTATCACAGTTTAATATTTAAGAAGTAGATGGATTTTACGAGAATTAATATAAGTGAGGAGTGAATGAAAATTATGGATTTTAGCGTTGAGATTAGTAAAGATGGATATAGAGTTCTTTTAATTAATGTAGATGGAAAGAAAAAATATTTGGGTAACAAATATAATCAAAAAAGAGAAATTGAGAAATTTATGGGTAAAATTAGCAATATGACTGAAAAAGATAATTACATAATTTTTGGTTTGTTTTTTGGAGAGCATATAGAAGAGTTATTAAAAGTAAGTAGTTTTAAAAGTCATATTTTAGTTGTAGAACATAATCAAGCCCTTATTGATTTTTGTAAAAAGGATAAACAAGTACAACAAATATTAAATGATTCGCGAGTAAGCTTGGCTTCAGATGAAAGTGATATAGAACAATTTTTTAATCAATATGTAAATGAAAATAATGTAGCTAACTTGAAAATAGAAGAATATTGTTCATATTATAATTTTTATAGGGAGTACGTAAATGATAAATATGAATTAATAAAAAAAGAAATTACAAGAATAACATTAAACAGAAATACAATATTAAAATCTTATGACATTATATTTGATAATTTTTTGAACAATCTTAAATATTTGGCGATGTCAACACCGGTCAATGAATTAAAAGATAAATATAAAGGAGTACCAGCAGTTATAGTATCAGCTGGACCTTCGCTTAGTAAAAATATTGATTATTTAAAGAAAGGTGGTAATAGATTAGTATTAAGCGGTGGAAGAACTTTAAGGACTTTAATTGAAAAAGAAATAGTTCCTAATTGTGTAGCCAGTGTAGATTTTTCAGAAGTTGCATTTAAATTAGTAGATGGATATTTAAATAAGTTTGATGTTCCATTGGTAATTTCAGATAATACTAATACTAAAATATTAGAAGAACATAATGGAAATAAGTTTTTCTTTTCAGCAAACGAATTTTTGAATAATATTTGGAAAACTGATATAAAAGAATTGTTTGGTGGTGGGTCTATTGCTCATACTTTAACATTACTTGCTATACATATGGGATGCAATCCAATTGTTTTTATAGGACAGGATTTAGCTTATACAGGAGATAGAGGACATGATATTTTAGCTGAAAATACATGGCAAAAACTTACCTTTGAGAATTTTTATAGAAATAATTCGGATATATATGTTGAAGATATAAATGGAAAGCCTGTAAGAACTAGTGTGCAGTTGAATGACTATAGACTTTCATTAGAGAAAATAATAAAGGAGAATCCTAATACAACATTTATTAATGCAACGGAGGGAGGCGCAAATATAAACGGAGCAACTAATAAATTATTTAAGGATGTTATACAAGGCTTTCAAGAAGGTTGTGTAGAACCATTTAACAGTAAATCCAATAATGTAGATAAGACTAATGAAGTTATAAGAAAGCTACAGGAAACTAATAAAAGCATTAAAGGATATATTGATTTATGCCAACAAGGAATTAAAATATCAAAAGCATGGAAAGTTAATTATAATACAAAGAATGTTATAAAATTGAGAGAATGTGAAGATAAATTAAGTAAATTAGATAAGAAATTTAATAGTAATCTAAAAAATGTAACTATTATTAATTCAATACTTATAAAGGTTTTATATGATATTGAAAATAATACACAATTTATTATAAATCCTTCAGATAGTTTAGAAGTCAAATTAAATAAGAAAATAGATAGTATATATGAGCTATATTCACAAATGAAAGGAGCATTTGAACTTTCTTATAAAAAAATTGATAACGCTGTTAATGATTTTAATAAAATATAAAATTTTTAATTAGGAATGAATAGATTATTGAATTTATAAAGTATTTAAAGCATTAGAGTTCGTGAAGATTAGTTTTTTTATTTATAAAATATATCAAAAATTTTTATTTATAATGCCAATTAAAGTAAAAGGCTGTATCAGGTTGAATAAAAATCTTCAATCTGATGCAGCCCATTCATTTTTAGAAATATTTAATATGCTTTAGAACAACATGTTTGACAAAGTCCACTATTGTCAGTATCGCGACCAAATTTGTTATCGCAGCATTGCCTACATGCGTCTAGAGTATTTGGAGATATAGCATTGCCTGAATAAAAAATGTTTAATTTATTTCTTAAAATTGCCTTTGCTTGAATTGGTTTTTTCATAATAGTTGCTCTCCTTAGTTTGATTAATCTTATAGTATATAAATAGAAAAAAGCTATTTACATTTAAGACTTTCAAAGATTTTAAAAACATAGACATTTTACAAGTCTTGAATAACTACTATAAGAGAATCATTTGAATATTAGAATTAAATATTAAAGAATAAATGGAAGAATACTTGGAATTATATCTGTAATAGGATTTACAATCGAAGAACAGGTATTTACACAATCTATTTTGTCTTGCCCACTTAAAAAAGCACAACCTAGACTACATAAAGGATTACTACCATTTGGAGCTATAGCACTTTCTGAATAAGAATTGCCTAATTTATTTCTTAAAATTGGCTTTGCTTGAATTGGTGTTTTCATAATAATCACCTCCTTTCATATTTTTATATGGATATGAAAAGGAACTAGTTATTTTATTAATCTAACAAAGCGATCTACATATAGCTTCTTGCATTGGTGAACCTGCATATTTTTTAGAACAAGCTTCTTCACATGAATTCAAGGCATTGGGTTTTATATTCTTATTACTAAAAAAACTATTTATTGAATTTCTTATAATGGATTTTGATTGAACAGGTAATTTCATAATATATACTTCCTTTCATATTTTATTTAAATTTATCAATTGTTATGACATGAGTACATTTCCCAATCACGAATAGTACCTATTGAAACAGGAACTATATCACTAACATCTACAGTGAATAGGAATACTTTACGTGCTTCTTCAAGTAGTTTTTTAGGTTTAAATAGAATTATTTTTACATCCCAACAATCAGAATTAGGACGGCAAATACTGCTACGTTCTACCTCTATAGTATCTAAAGCATATTGCCCAACTATATCAGGGTTATTAAAAATTTCCTTAACTTGAACTAAGTTTGTTCCTGTATAATTTAGTGCACGGTCACCAGAAGTTATTCCTAAATTTCTAAGTTGATAGTATACTCGTTTAAGGAATTTCTTTACATCATCTTCAAAACTGTATAGATATTTTTGTGATTCTGAATCGAGTTGAGCAGAGATAGTTTTAACTAAAGCATCGATAGACCAGTTACACATACCTCTTAATTCAGGTATAAGTATAGGAACTGTATAACCGTTTATTAAAGTTACATTATTTCCAGAAAGAACTCCAGGAATAGAACAAATAATACCTTCAAATACAGCAGTTGAATCCTCAAGAAATTCTCTTAAAAGATCATATACTTCACTATTAAAATGCACAGAAGGATGAATTGCATAAAGTGGACTAGATTCTTGACTTATAGTCCAAATAAGTGAGCTAGCATAAAAAGGATGTTGTTTAAGAAATTGTATCATGTGCTTAGGATTATAAGGATTTGGCTCCTTGATTACAGATGCCATAGCTTGAGTGAAGGAATCACGTCTAGCTTCATTAGGGAAATCATACCCTATATTTCCTAGTACATAAACAAATTGTGATTGAGTTGAATTTTTACAAGCATTGCATTCAGAGGGGGAAACTTCAACTGGCGCTGTTTTTTTAGTAATATTTGTATCGTTAGAGCTATTTTCAGATATTGGATTTGAATTTTGGTTATTATCTTCATGAGTCATAAATTTTCTACTTCCTTTCATTTCTAAAATATTAATATTTGAATTTATATTATTGTAACTGTTAACTTCTTCTGTAGATGTTTCTTTTTCTAAAATTTGTTTAAGAGTTTCTGAAATATTAATTTTACCAGCAAGACAGCGATTTGCTTCTGAAGCATCTCCAATTTTGCAAGATGATGCAGTAGATAAGAGAGCATCTCTTATAATTAGAGGATCTGGTGAAGTTCCATTTTTGATTTGGTTGCTTAATAAAAGAGCTATGCAACCTGTAACAATAGCAGTTGAAAAACTTGTGCCACTTTTGGATTTGGATTTATTATTTGGTATAGCTCCTAAAATATTTTCACCTGGGGCAAGAATCCCGTTAAATTGATAAGGATCACCCCAATTACTATATTCACTAGGCGAACCATATTCATCCATAGAACCAACAGATAATACTGAAGGAATACAAGCTGGCATATTCAGACATTTGCAACCATCATTACCAGCAGCAGCAACAATAAGAACTCCCTTTTCTTTACATAAATTAATTGCATTTCTCAAATAATTTTCTGGTTCAACATCAGAGACTAGTTCACCACCACTAATGTTGATAATATGAGCTCCTAATTCAACAGCTTTGGTAATAGCTGTAGCTAAACCTAATTGATTGCATTTTATAATATTTCCATTAGAATCATCTGAATATATTGGTAGTATAATACCTCTACAATTTGGTGCAATACCATTAATACCTCCAGATTGTTGTCCGAATATAATACTAGTAATATGGGTTCCGTGTTCTGTTGCTTCTCCTTTTACAGAATAGTTTATATTTTCTACATCCATATTTTTAAGATTAGCACCATTAAAACATGAATGAGACAAATCAACAGGTCCATCTAATATGGCTATACAAATGTTAGGATCACCCATTGTTTTAGATTGTAACAACTTTAATTGTTTGTAAAAATCTTCATAAGAATCGTTGTTATATTGGGTTTTACTTAAGGATAAATTTTCAGATGTTCCAATATAATAATTATTTTTTTCTGAAGGTATATTTTTAAATATTATTGACAACCTATTAATTACCTCATTAATATCTTCTTCAGTATTTTCTTTTGATACGCTAAAGCGTAAACTGGAGCATATTTCAGAATCTGTCAAGCCCATAGCCTTTAATACATGAGAATTTCCAATATGATTATTTGCACATGCGGAACCGTGAGATACATATATTTTATTATTGGAAAGTTGCTCAATAAGTTTTTTGCCAACAATTCCCGGAAATTGAATGCTTGAAGTGTTGCAAACCCTTGGTGCTTTATAAGAATTTATTATTGTAGTAGGCATAATTTTTAAAATCTTCTGTTCTAATAAATCTCTATTTTTTCTTATAACTGGTACAAATATATCCATCTTTTTAGAAATAATTTCACATGCCTTTCCTAATCCAACGATAGCAGGTAATGGTTCTGTTCCACTACGTTTTCCATTTTCCTGATTACCACCCAATATCAATGGACAAATTGTATTAATATCAGCTATATATAGAGCACCAGCTCCTTTGGGTGCATGTAGCTTATGTCCAGATATACTAATTGAATCTACATTTAGTTCATTAACATTAATAGGTATCTTTCCTATGGCTTGAACTGCATCACAATGAAATAATATATTATATTTTTTGGCTATCTTACCTATCTCCTTAATTGGGAATATAACTCCAGTTTCATTATTTACCAACATAAGTGAGATTAATGCTGTATTTTCATTAGTTTTGATTGCTTCTTCTACTTGATTTGGATAGATTAGACCATTTTTATCTACTGAAAGGTATGTGACTTTGTGTCCTTTTTCCTCCAATTGGTGAAAGACTTCTAAAACAGAAGAATGTTCAATTTGTGATGTTATAAAATGATGTTTTTGGGTTAGTTTTTGGGCAAGACCATTAATAGCAAGATTATTACTTTCAGTTCCTCCTGAAGTAAAAATAATATTTTTAGAATCACAGTTTATTAATGAAGCTACTCTACCTCTAGCGGTTTCTAGAGCTTTTTTGGCATTTTTACCAAACTCGTGAGAACTAGATGGATTTCCATAGTTGTCATTTAATAAAGGTAATAATTCTGTGGTTACTTCAGGATCTACATGTGTAGTTGCATTATTGTCTAAATAAATAGAATCCATTATTATCCACACATCCTTAAAAAAAAATGAAAAAAGCCGGATAATACAGTATATAAATTATCTCTAAATATGTTACAAATATTTGTGTGAGTTTTTTTATATTTGAATTAAATGAATTGTTAAAAGGATAAAATTAACATATTAGATATTAATGTTAAGACATATGAAACTATATGATGTATAAAAGTTCAGAGGTTATTTTTAAGCAAAATTAATATGTCAATAAATTTCATGAATCGGATTACAATATATAAGTTTTGTAGAGGAGTGTTTTTGATATATAATGTAATAACAAACTATAGTGGAAGAGAAAGGAAGGTTGTTTCCCTTAGAAAAACTAACAATGAAAATGTTAGTAAAGAGGAATCAAAAATCACCAATGATGTACACAATTTAAATATTCCAATTTGATATTTGTTACATTTTGTATTTAAATTAATTAGGTTATAGAATTACATTTGTATTTAACTTATAATATACTATGAAACTTAAAGGTAAAGTATAAAATGCTTTATAGATGAGAGCTTAAAGTATATATAATGAAAGTGGAAGTATTCTAAAATTAAAAAGTGATTAAAGAGGGATGGTATGAAGTTTAAAGAAAGAGTATTAATGTATGAAGATAAATTGAAAGATACAGATGACCAAATAGTGGAGTATATCAATAATAATACAGAAGAATTTTTGAATCAATCTATACAAAAAACAGCTGAAATACTTTTTACTGTTCCTAATACGATAGTTAGATTTTCAAAAAAATTAGGATATTTAAGTTTCTCAGATTTAAAACATTCACTAAGAGATGAAGAAAAAACAATATCTTCAAAAGAAAGTTTCACAGAGTTTACAATATTAAACAATATAAACAAAACCTTAGAATTAATTGATATAAACATAATTAATAAGGCTGCTAAGAAGATTTTAGAAAGCAAAAATACTTTTTGCATTGGGGCAGGAGATTCAATATATTTTTGTGAAATGTTTACTAAGAGTTTGAGATGTGTCGGAAAAAGGGCAGAATTTTTTCAACATAGACATGATATGATTTATAGTATGGAAAAGTGTGAAAGTAAGGATGTAATAATTGTAATAAGTGTAAGTGGTGAAACTAAGCAACTTATTGAAGCTGTAAATAAGGCAAAAGATAGGGGAGCTTATGTTATTGCATTGACACATCTATCTATAAATTCAATTTGTGAATTAGCTGATATTAATTTACATTATTGGGCGCCTAAAATAAGTATCAATAACTATAATGCTACAGATAGAGTAGGTATAGTGATAGTTACAAGATTATTAAGTGAAGCAGTATGGAATGAATTAAAGTGTGAATAAATACACAAAATAACATAATAAGATAAAAAATATGTGCACAAGTGAGAATATTTAAATGTTTTCACTTGTTTTTGTTATTATAAAATTGTAAACGATATTGATAAAGGATGAGGTGGTTTTAGTGAAATTAAATAATTTGACATCTCCAAATCTTATTTTAGTAGACAAAAGTTTTAAGAATAAGAAAGAAGCGATTGAATGCTTAATTGAACAGCTATGGAGTGAGGGGAAAATAACTTCTAAAGAGGAATTTTTAAAAGATGTAATGTATAGGGAGGAATTATCTCCAACTGGAATTGAATCAGGTCTTGCTATTCCGCATGGTAAATCAGAATCTGTAAAAGAAGCAACTTTTGCAGTAGCTTTATTAAATAATACTATAGATGATTGGGAAAGTGTTAGTGAAGATAATAAGGTAAAATTAATATTTCTTTTAGCAATACCAAAGGCAGAAGCAGGGTCAACTCATTTAGAACTTTTAGCGGAATTGATGAAGAGAATTTCAAATGAAAAATACAAGAAATTAATAGAAGAAAGTAAAACAGCACAGGAATTATACAATAATTTAGAAAATTATAAAGAAGAGACTCTAGAAAATATAGAATATACTAAAACAATTGTAGCAGTTACAGCATGTCCAGCAGGAATTGCACATACATATATGGCAGCAGAAGCTTTAGCTAACACTGGAAGAGAATTGGGTGTCAAAGTATTTGTTGAAAAACAAGGTGCTAATGGAATAGAAGATAGGCATACAAATGAACAACTTAAAAATGCTGATGCAGCTATATTTGCAGTAGACGTAGCAGTAAAAAATAAAGAGAGATATGATCATTTACCTATATATAAAACAAGGGTAGCAGCACCTATTAAAGATGCAAAAAGTATAATTATAAATGCACTTAAACAGGCTGAAACACACAAAAAGGGTGAATTTAAGCAAACAGGAAATGCACAAGAAGATAAAATAAATTTTGGACAAGAAATTAAAAAATCAATATTAACAGGTATTTCATATATAATTCCTATAATAGTTGCAGGAGGTATGGTAGCAGCTTTTGCAACATTGATAGCTCAAGGTTTTGGGTTGCAAAATGTATTTAATGCAGAGAATTCATGGTTATGGATGTATAGAAAACTTGGTAGCAATTTGCTTGGAACACTAATGGTTCCAGTATTATCAGCATACATGGCATATTCAATTTCAGACAAACCAGCGCTCGGACCTGGATTTGCAGCAGGTATAGCAGCAAATATGATTAATGGAGGGTTCTTAGCTGGTATGCTTGGAGGATTCTTAGCTGGATATACGATTAAATTGTTTAAAAAATATATTCCTGCGAAGGGTACATTAGGAGGATTTATTAGCTTTTGGGTATATCCAGTGTTTGGTACGATTATAGTTGGAACATTAATGTTCTTTGTATTGGGTAAACCTGTTGGAGCAGTGAATGCAGGATTAATATCATGGCTTGGGGGTATGGCTGGAACTAATGCATTATTACTTGGAGCAATCATAGGGGTAATGGTTTCGTTTGATCTCGGTGGGCCTGTAAATAAAGCAGCATATACTTTCTGTATAGGAGCAATGGCAAATGGTGTTATAATTCCATATGCAATATTTGCATCTGTCAAGATGGTATCAGCATTTGGAGTGACCTTTGCAACAATGCTATTTAAAAAGTATTTTAGCGAAGATGAACAAGAAGTTGGTAAGTCAACTTGGTTATTAGGGCTAGCAGGAATCACAGAAGGGGCAATTCCATTTATGGTTGCAGATCCACTAAGAGTTATTCCATCACTATGTGCAGGATCAGCAATAACAGGAGCACTTGTTGCTATGGTTGGCATAGGTTTAGATGTGCCAGGAGCTGGAATATTCTCATTATTTGTATTAAAGGGTGGAGCTTCAGGATTGGTTAAAACAGGAGTTTGGTTTGGAGCAGCTATGCTTGGAGCAGTAATTTCAGCAGCATTATTGGTTATAACTCGTAAAGCAAAATTAAATAAAGTGGCCAAATAAAGAACCTAAATTTAGATGAAGTTTTTATAATTTCATCTAAATTTTGAATATAGGATAAATAGATATATATGATATGTAGTAATAGAAAAGGTAAGAGGTGTTTTATGAAAAAGGTTCACGTAGTTCCACATATGCATTGGGATAGAGAATGGTACTTTACAACTGAAGAATCTAGAATTCTTTTGGTAAATAATATGGAAGAAATAATGATAATGTTAGAAGAAAATGATGATTATCCATATTATATTTTAGATGGACAAACGGCAATATTAGAAGATTATTTTGCAGTAAAGCCAGAAAATAAAGAGAGGGTCAAAGCACTTGTACAAAAAGGAAAGCTTATTATAGGTCCGTGGTATACTCAGACTGATGAAATGGTAGTTGGAGGTGAATCGATAGTAAGAAATCTTTTATATGGAATGAAAGATTGTGAGGAATTTGGCGAGCCAATGAGAATTGGATATCTACCAGATTCATTTGGACAATCTGCAAGAATGCCTCAAATATTAAATGGTTTTGATATTCATTATTCAATATTTTGGAGAGGTATTTCAGAGAGAGTTGGGACAGGTAAAACTGAATTTTATTGGAAAGATAAAAATGAGTTTAAGGTATTAACTCAATTATTTCCATTAGGGTATGCTATAGGTAAATATTTGCCTTTAGAGAAAGAAGCGTTAAAAGGAAGAATAGATAAATATTTTAGTATACTAGATAAAGGTGCTACAACAGAGAATATTATACTACCTAATGGTCATGATCAAATGCCAGTTCAAAAAAATATATTTGAAGTAATAAAAAAATTAAAAGAAATTTACCCAGAAAGAGAATTCTTTTTAAGTAACTATGAAAATGTATTTAAAGAGCTAGAAAAACAAGAAAATTTAGATGTGCTTGAAGGTGAATTCTTGGATGGTAAATATATGAGAGTTCATAGAAGTATTTTTTCAACTAGAATGGATATAAAAGCAGCTAATGTAAGGATTGAAAATAAGATAACTAATATATTAGAACCTTTAGCTTCAATAGCTTATAGTTTGGGATTTGAATATCATTCGGGATTAATTGAATTGATATGGAAAGAAATTATGAAAAATCATGCCCATGATTCAATAGGATGTTGCTGTTCAGATAAAGTTCATAAACAGATTATGGCAAGATTTGAATTAGCAGAAGACAAAGTAGATAATTTAATTAATTTTTATAAGAGAATAATTGTAGATGCAATGGATAAAGATATTGCTTTAGACAAGTTAACAGCATTTAATCTTTTACCGTATGAAAGGGAAGAAGTAATAAGAGGAGAAATAGTTACTAAATTTAAAAACTTCAAACTTGTTGATGAGAATGAAATTGAGAAAGAATTTGAGATACTAAAAACGGAAATAGTTGATGCTGGCTTAATTGATAGACAAATTGTTCATTATGAAAATTATGATCCATTTATTAGATATACAGTAGAGCTTAAAGACGTTATTCCATCAATGGGATACAAGACTTATTTAATAAAGGAAAGTGTAAATAATAGGGAAAGTTCAGAAGTTTCAGAAGTTTCAGAAGTTTCAGAAGTTTCAAAGGTTGAAACAGAATTCTATGATATTAATATAAATGAAAATGGAACACTAAATATTAAAGATAAAAAGAATAATATAGAATATAAAAATGTTATGTTACTTGAAGATGGATCAGATGATGGAGATGAATATGATTTTTCCCCACTAGAATATGATTTTTTAATTTATAGTGATAATGTCAAATGCAAAAGTATAATAAAAAAGAACACTTTAAGTACAGAAATAACTATTAAATATATTATGGATATTCCTAAGGATTTAGATAGTAGGAAAGCTAAAGTTATAGATTGTAAGATGCCTGTAGAAATTAATTTAACATTACATGAGAGTAATCCAATAATTGATGTTAATATGAGTATCATGAATTTAGCTAAAGATCATAGAGTGCGAGTATACATTCCAACAGGAATAGCATCTAAGGTATCCTTAAGTGATAATCAATTTGGTACTATAGAAAGAGCCGTTAGAGATTCAGCTATGGATGTGTGGGAGTGTGAAGGTTGGGATGAAAGACCAGATTCAATTTATCCGATGATGAGTTTTGTTGCATTAAGAGATGAAAGTAAAGGAGTAAGTATATTAACAAATAGTACAAGGGAATTTGAGGTTATAGGGCAAGTATATGATACTATGGCCATTACCTTATTTAGATCTGTAGGTCTTTTAGGAAAAGAAGAGCTGTTTAGGAGACCAGGTAGACCTTCAGGTATAAAACTTGAAACACCAGATTCTCAAATGATAGGTGAAATAAAACTTAATTTTGCATTGTACTATTTTAAAAATGATGATTCAATGAATAATCTAACAAAGGTAGCAAAAGAATATTTAACTCCAATAATAAGTTATAATAAAATGCCTCACAATGCTATGAAGCTTAATGAAGCTGATTTTGTTACTCCATATAAATATAGTCTTTTAAAGGAAAAGAATAATCAGATTACATTAAGTGCTTTAAAGAAGAGTGAAAAGAATAGTGGATTAATAGTAAGATTCTTTAATGGAACAGAAGAAAATAAAAAGGTAAGTTTTAGAGTAAATAAAAATATAAAAGATTGCTATATTACTAATTTGAATGAAAAGAGAACTAAGAACAGCTTTTATGATAATAAAATAGAATTAGATATAAATAAGAACGTAGTAAAGAATGTATATATAGAATTTTAAAGTCTAAGTTATATTGGAAAAAGTATGTAAGTGAATAGTAAAAGGAGGTGATCTCAAAATATAATTAAAACTTATAATTGAGATTACCTTCTATTGTTTTAAATATTTATGTAATATGGAGTTATACAGTTAAAGATGATATCTATGTATTATAAATATTATTAAGAAATAAAATATATCTGAAGGGGTGAATATAGATATGAGTATAAAAAAAATTGTAATAGCACCAGATTCTTTTAAGGAGAGTTTAACTGCTAAAGAAGCAGCAGAGGCTATGAGAGATGGTTTATCTAAAGCAATTAGCAATTGTTATTTTGAAGTTATTCCTATGGCAGATGGTGGAGAGGGAACAAGTGAAGTTATATCTTATGCAAATAATGGGGAAATGAATGAAGTAGATGTAACGGGACCTCTTGGTAATAAAGTTAAAGGTAAATATGGTTACATAGAAAAGAATAATCTTGCAGTAATAGAAGTTGCAGAGGCATGTGGATTACATCTTGTATCAAGAGAGGAGAGAAATCCAGAGATTACAACTACTTATGGAGTTGGAGAATTGATAAAAGCGGCTTTAGATAAAGGGGCAAAAAATTTTATTATAGGACTTGGAGGAAGTGCAACAAATGATGGCGGCTTCGGAATGCTTCAGGCTTTAGGAGTTAGTGGTAAGGATATTAATAATAATGAAATTAAATTTGGTGGAGCAGAACTTATTAAATTAAAATATATTAACTTTGAAAATTTAGATGAAAGAATTAAAAAATGTAATATTATGGTTGCTTGCGATGTTGAGAATCCACTTGTTGGTGAATTTGGTGCAACAAAAATTTTTGGAGCACAAAAGGGTGCAAGTAAGGAACAATTGGAGAATTTAGAAAAGGCTTTAACTTATTATGGAAATGTATTAAAAAATCATATAGGATTAGATGTAAATAATACAAATAAGGCAGGCGCAGCAGGTGGTCTTGGAGCAGCTTTTATGGTTTTAAATGCAAAACTTAGAAGAGGAATAGATATAGTACTTGAATGGACTGATTTTGAAGAAAGAGTTAAAGATGCAGACTATATATTTACAGGAGAGGGTTCTATAGATAGTCAAACTAAATTCGGAAAGACTATATCTGGAATAGCTAAAATCGCTAAAAGAAATAATATAAAACTTATTGCATTAGGAGGTAGAGTAACTGATGACTCAAGGGAATTATATGATATAGGAGTTACATCCTTATTTTCTATAATTGATTCAGTTAAAACTTTAGATGAAGCTATTGAGGATGGCTATAAATCAATTTCAAAGGTAGCTGAAAATATAGGCAGGATTTTAAAATGAATACTTTGCAATAAAAAATTAATAATATAATATTTTATATAAATATTGTATTATTAATTTTTAAACCCTAGTGGTAAGTATTTTCATACTACTACTAGGTAGTATATAATTTAATATTTATAATTTGTATGCGGCAAATTTGTAATTTTTATGAAGCATTCATTCAATAGATAATGATTTTAAATTTAAAGTTAGTTTTTTATTCTATTAACATAATTAAAATAGAATTTTATTTTTCTGCCTCAACAACATAATAACTGATTTTAATTTTTCCTCCATTATCTGTTCTCTCGGCCTTATCAATAGATAAATGTCTAAAACCAGCGCCGTTCCAATATAATTTAATCGAATTTTCATCAAAAAAGTGTACAGTTCCTCTGTGAGCAAGACATCCTTCAGTTAATTCTCTGTAGGTATTATCTTCTAATTTTTCTCCGGTACCATACCCCGTTGTGTCAATACAAAATAAGCCTGTAGAGAAGAATTTTCCTCCAGGTTTTAATACTCTAAATATCTCTTTTAATATCCTTTTTATATCTTCGGATTTATGTGCATAAGTTGCAGCAGAATCAATGACAGCGTCAAATATTTCATTATCATATTCCAAATTTGCTCCATCACTAACAATTAAGTGACTATTCAAATGTTCATCAATCAACCTTTTCTTTGCCTTTTTAACAGCAGTAAGCGAACCATCAAATCCATATACGTTAAAACCCTCTCTTGCTAAAAACCAAGTCACTGCTCCAGTACCGCATCCAAAGTCTAAAAAATTTATTTTGCTCCTATCTTGTGAATAATAATTTCTTGCTGTAAAACGTATTACCTCTTCACAAGGATATTTTCCCCACTCATGATCCGTATGTATTTGTTCCCAAATAGTATCGAATGTTTTCATAATGAGTCCTCCTAGCTAGTTTTAAAATTATCATTTTAGTTTTTTAGAAATATATAAATAATCTTATATATATTTTTATTATCATATTCATCATAGAGAAAATTAATTTGTTATTTAATTGTTTTTAAGTAATGGTTATACTTATCCAAATTACATAAGATTTTCTGAATAATATATATTAGTATTACAATAGAATTCTTAATTGAAATTAAGTTATTTATATTAGCATAATAATGTGGTCTTATGTATAAATTTCTCAATTGATAGTATTATTTCATAAATTCCAATTTAATATACATTAGATTTACACAAATAATTCATATTACTTTATAAAAATTAATATGAATTATTTGGTGATAATATTTTATATATTAAATTTAGAGATTTATTTATAGAGGAAAATTACGTCTTTTATAGAATACTATTTAAAAATAATAATATTTTATGGAGGAATTTTATATGAATAACAAAGGAATAACAAAAGAATTGTTTGCTACAAAAGATAATGAAGGGAATTTAACAAATGAAGTTGTATGTGACATTTGTAACAACAGATTTAGATGGATTGATGGTGTGAATTCTCAAGCTATTGTGAAATCGATTTCTATAATTAGTTATTATAATAAAGATGAAAAACAATTTAACTTAAATGTTATAGCTAAGTGTCCACATTGTAATTTTAGAACAGAATATAATCAGTATTATAAAGATAAAAAATAAAGGTTATTAAGTTATATTTTATATGGTTTATATATGATGAAGAGATAGAGTATATAATACAATTTGTGTATGGATATGTGAAACATTGAAATGAAATTTACTTTCTTGTATAATTGAATAAAAATAAATAATTAAAATATTAAGAATTTTAAGTTGTAGCTTCAACAGGAAAGATAATGCATAGCCTACAACTAATTCTTGAAAACGATTATTTTAGTGATACTATAAAGCTATGTATTTATATATAGGGGATGAGTGGGAGGACGTGAAACTGGTGGATAATGCAAAACAAGAATTGAGTGTTGAAGTGGCAAGACTTTATTATCAGTCAGATTATAGCCAACAGCAGATTGCATCACAACTTGGAATATCAAGACCAACTATATCAAGGCTTCTTAAATATGCCAAGGAAAAAGGTTATGTTACTATTAATATAGTTGATCCCTTTGCTGATTTAGATAAGTTAGCATATCAATTGAAAGAAAAATATGGACTAAGTGATGTACGAGTTGTTCTTTCGCCAAAGGATGATTATGCTTCTATTAAAAAATATATTAGTAAGCTAGCAGCAGAGTACTTAGAAGAAACAGTAAGAAGTGGAGATATTATTGGAGTAAGTGCAGGAACAACGATGTATGAAGTTGCCAAAAGGGTTACATCTCAAAATGTTAAAGAGGTAGAAGTAGTCCAATTGCAAGGGTCTATTACTCATTCCAAAATAAATAGATATGCATCGGAGACAGTTTCAATTCTTGCTGAAGCTTTCCAGGCAGTACCACGATATTTACCGTTACCATTGATTTTCGATAATTGTAATATAAAACAAATAGTAGAGAAAGATAGCCATATTAAGGACACTTTAGAAATGGGCATACAGGCTAATATAGCTATTTTTACAGTTAGTATGGTTGAAGATAGAGCATTGCTTTTTCAGTCTGGTTATTTAGATGAGGAAGAGAAAACAATTTTAAGGCAAAGAAGTGTGGGAGATATTTGTTCACATTTTTTTGATGAAAATGGCGAGATTTGTGATAAGCAGATTGATAATCGTACAATGGCTATATCATTAAATACTCTTAAAGAAAAAGAAAAATCTATTTTAGTTGCAGGTGGTGAACATAAGGTAAAAGCAATCAAAGGGGCACTAAAAGGAACAATTGCTAATATTTTGATTACTGATCAATATACCGCCAAACGACTTTTAGAATAAGATATGAATCAAATTTTAGTTGCAATTAATTATAAGTGATTATCTAAAACTATGATTTAATAATTTAAACTTATTTTGTAAGATTACTATTATGAATATATGTTAATAGAAATTTACTTGTTAGCTTTTAAAAAAAAAACAAAAATAAATATTTTTAATAGAGTTTTAATATGGAAATGCTCTTTTGTAATTATTTTAATATAAAGAATTACAAAGGAGCGTTTTTATATTTAAAAAGACATTTTAGTAATTTTATTTAAAAAGGTAGTTTATGAGTATTTTTAAAATAAGCTTTTAGTTTATGTGAACAAAATTTCAATTAAAACTTTACAATTGTTCAAAAGGAATATATAATAAACAATTGTAAAATTGATGACTACATTCAAATGAAACCGAATACAGATATTTTCAGTTATGGTGTAAAATTCCTATATGCATTCACTTATTTTGAGATTAGAAAGTATAGTTATGAATTTAGTATAAGGAGTATTAAAAATAAAAGAAATAATTCATCTAAAGGAAAAGCTTTTATTTTATTAAATTTGTAACATCATAATATTAAATTTATCGTATTCAAGAAGGAGCATAAAGATGAAATATATTATTGGAATCATTGGGTTAATTGTTGTTTTGGGACTTGCATGGGTTGCAAGTAGTGATAAGAAAAATGTAAAGTACAAGCCTATTATTACAATGCTTATCTTACAATTTATACTTGGTTTTATTTTACTAAATACTGGTGTTGGGAATTATTTAATAGGTGGTATAGCAAATGGTTTTGAAGTATTGCTTAAATGTGCTGGAGAAGGAGTAAACTTTGTATTTGGTGGCTTAGTTAATGATAAACAGTTTTCATTTTTTATTAGTGTCCTTCTACCAATAGTTTTTATTTCCGCTTTAATTGGTATTTTGCAATATTTAAAAATACTTCCTTTTATAGTGAAATACATAGGCTTAGTTTTAAGCAAAATTAATGGTATGGGAAAGTTAGAATCTTACAATGCGGTAGCATCAGCTATTCTTGGACAATCTGAAGTATTTATTTCAGTAAAAAAACAGCTTGGTTTATTACCTAAACATAGATTATACACTCTTTGTGCATCAGCTATGTCAACGGTGTCTATATCTATAGTTGGTTCGTATATGGTTCTTTTAGAGCCTAGATATGTTGTAACAGCAATTGTTTTAAATTTATTTGGTGGATTCATTATATCATCAGTTATAAATCCATATACTGTAACAGAAGAAGAAGATATTTTAGTAGTTCAAGGAGAAAAAAAGCAAACATTTTTTGAAGTTCTTGGTGAATATATTATGGATGGATTCAAAGTAGCTGTTATAGTTGGTGCTATGTTGGTTGGGTTTGTAGCAATAATTGCTATGATTAATACATTCTTTAAGGGGATTTTTGGAGTTAGCTTTCAAGATGTACTTGGATATGCATTCTCTCCATTTGCATTTTTAATGGGTGTACCTTTTAATGAAACAATACAAGCTGCGAGTGTAATGGCAACTAAGCTAGTGGCGAATGAATTTGTTGCAATGAATTTATTATCAAGTGGAAGTGTACATTTATCAGCAAGATCAACTGGTATTGTTTCTACATTTTTAGTTTCCTTTGCAAATTTCTCATCAATTGGAATTATTTCAGGGGCAGTAAAAGGCCTTCATGAAGAACAAGGAAACGTTGTTGCACGTTTTGGATTAAAGTTATTATATGGTGCAACATTGGTAAGTGTTTTAACAGCAACTATTGTAGGATTAATTATATAAAACAAGTAGAGAATATTAAAAAATCAAAAATTTAGACTAGTGATGTAAAATAGAAAAATATAATAAATGTCTTTATCAAAACTATTTTTTTATAAATTAGCAAATTAAAAGACAGGCTAAAACGGCTATTGGTAACCTTAATAAAAGCTTATCAATAGCCTTATACTTCTTTATTAATTTAAGAATATATTTTGTAATTTTAAATTATAGATTAATTCACAATCTAAGCTATTTTGATAACAGTTCAGTGTACATTATAGAAGTATAGTAGAAAATATTAGTTAAAATATTTTCTAACTTGCAAAAAAATCTCAGACATTTCTTCAGGACTTTTTTTAGCTCCGTCACTTAACCATTTAAATAATAGATTACAGTAACCACCTGCACTAAAAGCCATAATATATTCTGAATTTATCATTTCATCATATTTAGAATCATTAACTGCATCACGAATTTTAGGTAAAAATTCATTATATTTCTCAAATAATAAAAATAATAGTTCATTTTTTTTAAGGAGTTCCAAAAAATCTAAATGTTTTTGCCAAAACTCAAAATATACTTGAATTACATTATGCATTGTAAGATCCGTAGCTTGGCGTAAGCAGTCAATATAATCCTCCATTAATTCTTTTGCATATTGAGACAACAACTCTTCTTTAGTGGAAAAATTCCTATAAAAAGTTCTTCTTGATAAAGTAGCTTTATCTGTTATTTCTTTAATTGTTATATCCTGATACTGTTTTTCCTTCATAATATCTAGCAAAGCATTTATCATCCATTTTTTTGATTGCTCAGAAATTTGATTCTTTTTTTCTTCCATATTTATTTTCTCCTTTACTTTGTGTCACATATTTCTACTAGATGTAGCACTTGTGCTAAAAGCATTGACATTCCAATATGTGATTATTATACTATATTCAACCGAGGTGTCACAAGTGTGGCACTTTAATGTAAATAGTAAAAATGGAATGTGATTTTTAACTAAATCCAATCCTGTAGATATTGCAATAATCTAATTAAGCTAAATGTAGAAACTAATACAAAAAGAAGAATTCTACAAAATACAGAGTACTCTGATAAATTTTTTCTAGACAAATAATCATAATTTTTTGCGAAAGTAAAATAAATTTTATAAAGATATAAATTAGTTGTTTAAAATTTTTTATAAGGAGAGATAGGCTTATGACTGATAATTATGCGTTCATCAATTGTAATATAATAGATGGAAATTTACAAAGTGAAATTCAAAAGGACATGACAATTTTAGTGAATAGTAATCTAAAAAATGGTGTTAAACAAGGTATAATTCATAAGATTGCAAACAAAAATGAAATAGAAGTACCACCCAATTACAAGGTAATTGATTTGCAGAATAGATATGTAATGCCAGGTCTTATAAACGCCCATATTCATTCCTTTGGAACTGGGAAACCTATGAAAGCTGTGGAGAATGAAAGAAGGCAAAAGCTACTATTTAAGCTTTTAAATACTAAGCCTGGTAGAAACGTATTTAAGCGAGTGATGAAAAAAAACTATATTAATGGTTTGAATTCAGGAGTAACAACTATGCGTTGTGTAGGTGATTTTTTCTACCTTGATGTAAAGTTAAGAAATGAAATTGATAATGGAAATTTTTTAGGACCTAGACTTATGGTTTCTGGTCCAATGATTAGCGTAACAGGAGGTCATGGTGGAGCAAGTCTTGCAATAATTAGTGATTCGCCTTGGGAAGGTAGAAAATGTGTAAGAAAAAATGTGAGAGAAGAAGTTGACCTTATTAAGATTTGTGTTACAGGAGGTATAGCTGATTCTAGAAAAGTAGGAGAGGCTGGTAGATTGCAGATGACTACAGAAGAGGTGACGGCTATTTGTGATGAAGCTCATAAAATTGGGATGATGGTTGCTGCTCATGTGGAAAGTAAAGAAGGGATGAGAGTTGCTCTAATGGGAGGCGTAGATACTATAGAACATGGTGCTGAAATGGATGATGAGATTATAAGTCTTTTCAAAAATAATCCTAAATCATTAAGGGGGTATTCAGCTCTCATACCAACTATGCATCCTCCAGTTTCTTTTAGTATGTTAGATACAAGCATTACAGGTATAAGTGAAGTCGCTAAGGAGAATACTATAATTGTTTACAGAGAAATGGTCCAAGGTATTAAGCAAGCTTTAGAAGCTGGAATAAAAATAGGTTTAGGTACAGATGCATCAATGTCTTATATAACTCACTATAATACATGGAGAGAATTAGATTATCTTGTTAGGTATATAGGAATTACTCCAAAACAAGCGATTTACCACGCTACTAAGTCAAATGCAGAAATTCTAGGTATTGATGATGAAACTGGCTCGTTAGAAATTGGAAAATCAGCTGATTTCATAGTATTAAATGAAAATCCTTTGGAAAATTTAAGAAGCTTGTCCGAGCCTAAAATGGTTATTATTCGAGGCACTATAATTAATGAACCTAATATTGATAAAATACCTCAGATTGATGAAGCTCTTGACCAAATATAATAATAAATAAATTGGTTGCAATAATAAAATATAGACTTTGTTATTTTTATTTTTTATGAAAACCTATTGAACATATTAATACTGACTTATGGCAGTATTAATATGTTATTATTTTTTGAAAGCAATTTAAAGTTATAGTATGAAATGAAGGGAAGAAAAAAATGATTATGAAAAAGTTTTATTATAAATAGAATGGAAAAATACTTGCCAAAGTGAGAAAAACAATTAAAATGGAAAAAATATTGCGGTTTTATTAAAAATATATTAATATAGAAGGAAGAAATTTAATAGTTCAGATGAAGATAGCGGGAGAGTAATGGATATGCCATTCACCGAAGAAGTAAATCTTTCAGGTACCTATTTAGTTAGAGATGACCGTTATTGGATGAACCCTTGGAGAGACTCGAAATAGAGCACCGAAGGAGAAAGCTATAAAAGCGAAACTCTCAGGTAAAAGGACAGGGGAAAGGTAACATATCTTAAAAAGTAATATATTATAAATTACTTTCTTAGAGCTTATCTATTCTCATTTGTGTCTCCAATCATAAAATACTTATATAGTAAAAGGCATTTTATAATTTTCTTATCTTTTGAAACTATAAGTAGTCTTATACAATTTTTTTCGACTTAGAGTTTATTCATCAGAGTAGGGGGATTATATACTTTTTTAGTACATGCTTTTTAACTAAGGTGGAGGGATAAAATGAATCGATTAACAAAAGTACTTACCCAAATCTATTCTATAGTATTGGGAGGTGAAGGTTTAGTCTTACTAATTGAAACTTGAATCTATTGCATTAATAATACTTTTTTGGACATTATTGAAATAAGAAGAGATTTATCATTAATTAAATAATAGTTCTAAAAAAATTAAGATTGCAGTAAAGAAGATTTATAAAAGTAACACTTAGAAAGGCGGAATACATATGTCAGAAAATAAAGATTTATCAAGAGGATTAAAAAATCGTCATGTTCAACTACTTGCAATTGGAGGAGCGATTGGTACTGGGTTATTTCTGGGCTCAGGTAGGTCTATTCATTTGGCAGGACCATCTATTTTATTTGCATATATGATAACGGGTGTTATTTGTTTTTTTATTATGCGTGCACTTGGCGAATTATTGCTTTCTAATTTAAATTATCATTCCTTTGTAGATTTTGTACATGATTATTTAGGAAAAGAAGCAGCATTTATTACTGGATGGACCTATTGGTTCTGCTGGATATCACTTGCTATGGCTGATTTAACTGCTGCTGGACTTTATATACAATATTGGTTTCCGAATATAGCTCAATGGGTTCCAAGTCTTATAGTACTTGTAATTTTATTAATTATGAACCTTACTACAGTAAAGTTATTTGGAGAAATGGAGTTTTGGTTTGCATTAATTAAAATTGTTGCAATTTTGTCATTAATTATAATTGGTACAGTTATGATTATTAAAGGTTTTTCTACAGATGCTGGAGTATCTAGCTTTACAAACCTTTGGAGTCATGGTGGTTGGTTCCCAAATGGAGCAAGTGGTTTTATTCTTTCTTTCCAAATGGTTGTGTTTGCTTTTACTGGAATAGAGTTAGTTGGGTTAACAGCTGGTGAAACTGAAAATCCAGAAAAAGTTATTCCAAAGGCTATTAACAGTATTCCAATTAGAATTATTATTTTCTATATTGGAGCACTTGCTGTTATTATGAGTATATATCCATGGAATTCTATTAATCCAGATAAAAGCCCATTTGTACAGGTTTTTGCTGTAGTAGGAATAGTGGCAGCAGCAAGTATTGTAAATTTTGTTGTATTAACATCAGCTGCATCAGCTTGTAATAGTGGTATTTTTAGTACTAGTCGTATGGTTTATTCTCTTGCTAAGGAAAATAATGCACCTGAATCAATGAAAAAATTAACTTCTCATCAAGTACCTTCGAATGCTTTAATTTTTTCTGCAACTGTCATTTTAATTTCAGTTATTTTGAATTATATTATGCCAGAAGGAGTATTTGTACTTATTACAAGTATATCAACATTTTGCTTTATCTTTATTTGGGCTATTATAGTAGTCTGTCACTTAAAATATCGAAAAACTAATCCTGAACTTGCAGCAAAGAGCAAATTCAAAATGCCATTTTTTCCAATTGCTAATTATATAATTCTAGCATTTATTGCTTTTGTTATAATTGTATTAGCACTTAATAAGGAAACTCGAGTAGCTCTATTTGTAACACCTGTATGGTTTATAATGCTTTGGTTAATTTATAAGGTATTAAAACGAAAATGATTCAAGTTTAATTAATTACTTTATTATTAGTTAGAGAAGTAAAAAGAGAATTAAAAATAATTTAGTAATTAAAAAAATATTATATAATTATTAAATAATAATTTTTATGGCGGTGTTAGAGAAATCAGGCACCGTCTTTTTAATTTTTATATTTAGAAAACATTAGTTGTATTAAGTAGATAAGAAAAAAGAAGGCTGATATAATGTTTTTAGAATAGATAGATTTTAATAAATAATCTACATCTATAACAGTTAGAGTCGTCTATATTTTCAAATAGTTTGAATGTAGAAAGTTAATTAGAACTTATATATTTATAAAATAAATCAGCATAAAAACAAGTAAACTAAATAGATAAAGGAGAATAAAATGAAATATTATTTAGCGCCAATGGAAGGGATTACTGGATACATATATAGAAATTCTTATAAGAAATTTTTTAATAATATTGATAAGTATTTTACGCCTTTTATTGTTCCAAATACAAGTACAAGCCTTAAAACTAAAGAATTAAGGGATGTTTTACCAGAAAATAATAAAGGAATGAATATAGTGCCTCAAATACTTACCAATGATCCAGAAGGTTTTATTACTACTTCTAGGAAGTTACAGCAATTAGGTTATGAAGAGATTAATTTAAATTTAGGCTGTCCATCTGGAACTGTTGTTTCAAAGAATAGGGGTTCAGGATTTTTAGCTAAAAGAGAAGAACTAGATATGTTTTTTAATGAAATATTTAAAATGGATGATATGAAAATTTCTGTAAAAACTAGAATAGGAAAAGACAGTCCAGAAGAATTCTATGAATTAATAAAAATTTATAATAAATATCCTATAGAAGAATTAATTATTCATCCTAGAACTCAAAAGGATTTTTATGGGAATAAACCTAATTTAGAAGTATTTAAGGATGCATTAGCTTTAAGTACTAATCCAGTATGCTATAATGGAGACATTTTTACCGTTAATGATCATAATAGCTTAATTAAAGCTTTTCCAGAAGTAAAAACTCTAATGTTAGGAAGAGGGGTACTAGCTAACCCAGGATTAGTTAGTTTGATAAACAATGATACTAATATAAATAAAAAAGTATTAAAGGATTTTCATGATGAAGTTTTAAATGAATATATAGAATTATTTAATGAAGATAAAAATGCAATGTTTAGAATGAAAGAATTATGGGGTTATATGATCTACATATTTTCAGATAATAAAAAATATGCTAAGAAAATAAAGAAAGCACAAAAACTACGAGATTATAATGAAGCTGTTTCAAAGTTATTTGAAGAACAAGAAATTTTAGAAGGAGCAGGATTATTTAACAATGAGAATTAAATAGTGTAATATTATGTTAAATGAGTATTCTTTAACAGATACATTTCATGATTTATTGCAAACATTAGTAATTATTAATGAATGGGTTAAAAAGACTTTATGAATAATAAGATAAAAAAGAGATTTAATGGGTAAAATATGAGAGGATTTATCCATATTTCTATAAATGACAGGGAATAATTTTTTGTATATAATAGAACAGTACTAAAAATTTTAGAAAGAAGGATACTGAATATTATGAAAAGAATAAATGAAATTTTTAGTGATTATGAAGCAAAAGGCAATATAAATAATGCTATTGTAGAATCAGTTATTTTGTACAAAAAGAGCCAATGCTTAGAGCTTAAAATTACTTCAGATAAATATGTTGAAATAAAAGAAGTTGAAAGTCTTAACATGTTTATAAGAAGAAAATTTTCTTTAAAAGATTCTATAATAAAAGTAAAATATGTTGATGGAATAGAAAGAAAGCCTATAGAAGAGGAATTAGAAAATATTATTCTTTTAATAGCAGACAAACAACCAGTTTTAAAATCAGTAGTAGGTAACAGTGATTTTACAGTTACTGATAATACTATAAATTTTAGCTTCAAAATTGCAATATCAAATTTTTTGAAATCTATGAAGTATGATAAACAGATTCACAATGCTATAAAAACATTTTATGGTGAATCATATAAAATAAACTTTATTGATAATGTAAGTAGTGAAGAGTTAGAACTTCAACAAGAAGAAAAACAAAAAGAGATGTTAGCTGTTTTAAGTCAGATTAAGACAGATGCAATTAGTAATTCACCTAAATTACCTAAGGAACCTGTAGTTAGAAAAGAGGATGAAAAAGAGGAAACAGGTAGTAAAAAAGCTGATCCATTTTTAATATTAGGAAGAAGTTCTAAAATTAAGGATCCTATAATAAAAATTACAGATATTACACCTGATGAAGGAAAGGTAGTTATAGAAGGTGAATTATCTAATATGGAAACAAGGGAACTAAGAAGTGGAAAGATATTAGTTTCCTTTGATGTGTATGATGGCTCAAGCTCTATGACATGCAAAAGTTTTTTAAATCCTGCTGAAAGTGAGGAAGTGTTATCTAGACTTAAGAAAGCTGGTGGTGTAAGGCTAGTTGGAATGGCTAGTTACAGCAAGTTTTCTGGAGAAGTTGAGATGATTGCTAATATTATAATAGAAACAATGGGAATTAGAAGGGTTAAGAGACAGGATAATGCTGAAGTAAAAAGAGTAGAGTTACACATGCATACGCAGATGAGTCAAATGGACGCTATGACTAGTGCTACTGATTTGATTAAAAGAGCTATGAGCTGGGGAATGAAGTCAATTGCTATAACAGATCATGGAGTAGTGCAGGCTTTCCCAGAGGCACATAAGCTTTTGGGAAGAAATAATCCTGATATGAAAGTTATATATGGGGTGGAGGCTTATTTAGCACCTGATAAAAAGCCATCTTTTACAAATTCTAAGGGACAGAGTATAGATACCACTTATTGTGTACTGGATTTAGAAACCACTGGATTCTCACCAAAAACTGAAAAAATTACTGAAATAGGTATCATGAAATATAAGGATGGAAAGGTAATAGATAAGTTCAGTTGTTTTGTAAACCCTGAGAAGCCAATTCCTGCAAGGGTTATAGAGGTTACAAATATAACTGACGATATGGTAAAGGATGCTGAGAAAATAGAGCAAGTTTTTCCTAAAATGTTAGAGTTTATTGAAGGAAGTGTTTTGGTAGCTCATAATGCTACATTTGATGTTGGGTTCTTAAAACATAATGCGAGAGTATTAGGATATGATTTTGATTTTACATCTTTAGATACATTAACATTAGCACAGGAGTTATTTCCTGAGTATAAAAGTTATAAATTGGGGAGAATTGCTAAAAATCTAGGTATAAAAGTAGAGGTTGCTCATAGAGCTTTAGATGATGTTGATACTACAGTTAAGGTATTTGAGATAATGCTTGGAATGTTAAAGGAAAGAGGAGTAAAAACTATTGATGATATAGAATTATATGCAGCTAATGAAGAATCTAAAAAAGAGTCATATAAGAAGCTTAGAACATATCATACAATAATATTTGCTAAAAATTATGTTGGACTAAAAAATTTATATAGACTAGTATCTTATTCAAGTCTAGATTACTTTTATAAAAAGCCTCGTATATTAAGGAGTATGCTCCATAAATATTCAGAGGGATTAATTATAGGAAGTGCTTGTAGTGAAGGAGAATTGTATCAATCAATACTTCTTGGAAAATCTGATGAAGAGATTGAAGCTATTGCACAGGAATATGATTATTTAGAAATTCAGCCACTAGGAAACAATGAGTACTTAGTAAGGAAGGAGCAAGTACCCGATAGAGAGTATCTAAAGGAAATTAATAAAAAGATTATAAAGCTTGGAGAAAAGCTAAATAAACCTGTTGTAGCTACAGGAGATGTACATTTTATGGATCCTGAAGATGAAATATATAGGCGTATACTTGAAGCTGGGCAAGGGTTTAAGGATGCGGATGAACAGGCTCCGCTATATTTAAGAACTACTGAGGAGATGCTTGCTGAATTTTCTTATTTAGGAAGAGAAAAAGCTTATGAAGTTGTAGTTACAAATACTAATAAAATAGCAGATATGTGTGAGCAAATAAGTCCTATATCACCTGATAAAGCTACACCACATATAGATGGTTGTGAGCAAACAATTAAGGATATTACATATGAAAAGGCCCATGAACTTTATGGGGATCCTCTTCCTGAACTAGTTAAACAAAGGCTAGAGAAGGAGCTTGATTCTATTATAAAAAATGGTTTCTCTGTTATGTATATAATAGCTCAAAAGCTAGTGTGGAAATCAAATGAGGATGGGTATCTAGTTGGTTCCAGAGGTTCTGTTGGTTCTTCTGTAGTGGCATATATGACTGGTATAACTGAAGTAAATGCTCTTCCACCTCATTATAGATGTCCAAATTGTAAGCATTCGGATTTTTCGGATTATGGTATTAAGCTTGGATTTGACTTACCAGATAAGAAGTGTCCTGTTTGTGGTGAAGAGTTAGCTAAGGATGGTATAGATATTCCTTTTGAAACTTTCCTTGGGTTTAATGGGGATAAAGAGCCAGATATAGATTTAAACTTTTCAGGAGAATATCAAGCAAAGGCTCATAGGTATACAGAGGTTATCTTTGGAAAGGGCACAACTTTTAAAGCAGGAACAATAGGTACTATAGCTGAGAAAACAGCTTTCGGATATGTAAATAAATATTTTGAGGAAAAAAATATTACAGTAAATAAAGCGGAAATTTTGAGAATTTCAAAAGGATGTACAGGAATAAAAAGAACTTCAGGACAGCATCCTGGTGGAATTATAGTTGTCCCTAAGGGAAGAGAAATTTTTGAATTTTGTCCTGTTCAACATCCGGCTGATGATCCAAATTCTGATATTATAACGACACATTTTGATTATCATTCTATCGATCAGAATCTGTTAAAACTTGATATATTAGGACATGATGATCCCACAGTTATAAGAATGTTACAGGATATAACTGGGATAGATCCTAAAACAATACCTATGGATGAGAAAAAAACTATGTCTATATTTTCATCTACAGAAGCATTAGGAGTAACTCCAGAACAGATAAATTCAAAGGTAGGAACCTTTGGTATTCCTGAGTTTGGTACTAAGTTTGTAAGAGGAATGCTTTTAGATACTATGCCTAAAGCATTTATGGATTTAATATGTATATCTGGACTTTCACATGGTACTGATGTTTGGCTTGGTAATGCTAAAGATTTAATTGATCAAGGAATAGTAACTAGTATAAGTGAAGCGGTATGTACTAGAGATGATATTATGGTCTATCTTATAAAAAAGGGTCTTCCACCTAATACAGCCTTTAAGATAATGGAAACAGTACGTAAGGGAAAGGCTTTAAAAGATCCTAAATTTCCTGAATATGAAGAATTAATGAGAGAGTATGATGTACCAGAATGGTATATTGATTCATGTAAGAAAATAAAATACATGTTTCCTAAAGCCCATGCAGCAGCTTATGTTATGATGGCATTTAGAATAGCTTGGTTTAAGGTTCATATACCTCAGGCGTATTATGCAGCATATTTTTCTATTAGAGCTAAGGCTTTTGATGCAGAATTTATGATATTCGGAAAAGAAAAAGTTAGAGCTAAGATGAAGGAAATTGAAATGATGGGGATGCAAGCTCCTCCTAAAGACAAAGATATGTACGATGATTTAGAATTAGTTTTAGAGATGTACGAAAGAGGACTTAAATTCTTACCAATTGATTTATATAAATCTCATTCTACAAATTTTCTAGTAGAAGAGGATGGATTAAGGCCACCTATAAATAGCATAGCTGGTATGGGAAATGTAGCAGCAGAAGGTATATATAATGCAGTACGTGAAGAGACACCTATAAATTCAGTAGAAGATTTAAAGAAACGTGCTAAAATAGGAAATGCTGCTGCAGAGTTACTTAAAAAGTTTGGATGCTTAAATGGTCTTCCTGAAAAAGACCAATTGAGTTTCTTTGATGTAATTTAGATTATAGTAATAATAAGTAATAAAGCTCTGGGATAAAACCAGGGCTTTATTATTTTATATAGGAAAGCTAATTAATTTTAGATAATGATTTAGAAAAATTGGTTTTTGTGGTTAAGTAAATATTATTTATAGATTATAATTAATGTGAAGATATAGAATTAATATTTATTAAGTTGCTATTGGAGGATAAAATGCAAGAGAATTATAGTATTGGAGAATTGGTCAAAAAACTTAATATGAACAAAGAAACTATAAGATATTATGAAAGAATTGGACTGTTAATTGAGCCTAAGAAAGATAAAAATGGGTATAGAGTATATGGAAAAGAAGATATAGAAAAAATTCAATTTATTAATATTGTTAAAAACTTAGGTTTTAAATTAAGAGAAATAAAAATATTAATGGATGAGGAACTATTGTATGGAGATTTAAAACATATTAAAGAAGTTATTTCTAAGAAAGTACTTGAGATAAATATAAAATTAGATGAGTTACAAGAAAAGAGAGAACTTCTAAAAAAAGTTGATGGTATACTGTCATCTGATAAGGTTCCAAATTGTGAGGAAATAAGAAATATTTTTTAATTAAGACTTGACTGAGTACTATAGTACATAGATTAAAATACCATTAGAAAAAGTATTTATTAAAAGAGGAGATTTTCTAATGGAGATAGTTAAGGATACAATGTTATATTTTTCAGGGACTGGTAATAGTCTGCAAGTATCTAAAGATATTAATAATGAGCTTAATGGATTTGATTTAATCAAGATTACAGATTTTATTAATGAAGATAAAATAGTTGTTAGGAGTGGCAGGTTAGGTATAGTTTTTCCTGTATATTATGCAAGGATGCCTCTGATAGTTGAGGAGGGTTTAAAAAAGTTAGAAGTAAGTAAATCAACATATATTTTTGCAGTAGCAACTTGTGGAGGGGCACCATCTAATGTATTGCTAAAGTTAGCTGAGTTTCTAAAAATCAGAAATATAAAAATGAATGCTGGCTTTTTAGTTAAGATGCCTAGAAATAATATATTTTCATATAGTTCAATTTCTGTTGAAAAACAAAAAGAGATATTTAAAGAAGAAAAAGGGAAAATAAAAGAAATAACAAAATATATTAAAAATAAAGTTGACTGTAGCTATGAAGTTGATAAGTTATTTATTGTATTATTTGATCAAATTACTGGGAAAATTACAGATAAAATTATGAGTGATTTTCATTATAGAGATAAATATTTTTGGACTAATGAAAAGTGCAATGGTTGTGGATTATGTAAGAAGGTTTGCTCAGTTAAGAATATAGATATTGTTGATAACAAGTCAGTTTGGGAAAATAGATGTGAACAGTGTACAGCATGCATTCAATATTGTCCGCAAAAAGCTATTCAATGGAAAGAAAATACTGTGAAAAGAAGTAGATATAGAAATCCTAATATAAGTGTTAAAGAATTGATTTAATTATAAGGTAATAAGTACTTAGTATATTTCTTTAATTGATAAGTATACTAAAATTCAGTAAATCGATTATAATAGTTAATATTATAAAAGAGTTAGAGTAGGTTTGGATGAATAAAGATATAGAGATATTTAAAATTTAAAATTATGATAAGTTTAGTTGTATAGCTGATAAGTGTAAGTTTACATGTTGTTCAGGCTGGGATATAAGTATAGATATTGATACTTATAATAGATGGAAAAAAGAAGAGGATAAGTTTAATTATATTTTAAATAATGTAAAAGTAAAAAAGTGTGGAAGAAAAACTGAGTATTCTATGGATAAAGAAACTAGTGAAGATTGTCCTTGTTTAGATAAACAAGGATTATGCCAGATAGTAAAAAGTCATGGGGAAGGGCATTTGTCGTTAACATGCCACACATTTCCTAGGATAGAGAATGTTTTTGAGGATAGGAAGGAACTATCATTGTCATGTGCGTGTCCAGAAGCTGTTAGGCTTATTGATAGCATAAACGGCAAAATAGGTATAGCTTCAGAAAATAATACTGATTTAGCAGATGATTTATTAGAATTAAAAATAAGAGAAGCTATCATTAATATTATAAATACTGATAAATTTTTGTTAGAACATAAACTTATTTTAAGTTTTGAAATGCTATTAAACATTTTAGAGGGTGAGAATCTTGAAGAAGATACTATAGTAAAACAAATAGAGATATACAAATAGTGGAAAGCATATGGAGAAACTTATAAATAGGTATAAGAAAATAGGTTTAAATGCAGATGAATCTATTGAAGAGATTAATTATCTATTCTTAGACATTATACAAAACTATAAGGAGGTATCTATTTTAAAAAGTCTTTTTGAAGATATTTCGGATTTTGCAGAAAATATTGAAATAGAGGGTGTTTTAGATAAATGGTCTGGTTTTAAAAGATCATTTGAAGAACATAATAAGTTAGTTGAAAATTGCATTGTATCTAAGATTCTAAGTAGCGTTGTTAGTAATGATATTGAAGAGATGATAATTTCTTTTCAAATGATTATATTAGAGTACTTATTAGTAAGGTATGCTGTATTTTTGAAATATTGTATTAATGAAAACATAAATACTAAAGATATAAAAGATTATATTGTAGCTTTTTCAAGAATTATAGGTAATAACACTAAGGCTATGGTGGATTTTTTTGAGGATAGTTTTGGTGAGGTTATTTTAGAATTAGGGTATTTATCTTTTATAGCTTTATTTTAATAAGAATAAATTTGATATAAATACTTATCTTTACAAATTAGTTTGATATAATGATTTTAGGTGATAATTATGTTAAGTATATAATTAATTTACTATGTGAAATTTATTAAGTATTTTAAAATAATTATATAGGTAGTTAAAGGTTGTGATTAATTTGTATAGTATTATGATTATAGAAGATGATAAAAAAATGACTGAACTTATAAAAAAACATTTAGAGAAATATGGATATAAAACATTTTTAGTTAAGGATTTTTCAAATATAGCCAATGAATTTCTGGAGTATAAACCAGATTTAGTTTTAATGGATATAAATCTTCCTTTTTTTGATGGATTTTATTGGTGCAATGATATAAGAAGTTATTCAAAAGTACCAATAATATTTATATCAGCTAGAGATTCAGATATGGATCAAGTTATGGCAATAGATAGTGGTGGAGATGATTATATAACTAAGCCATTTTCTTATGATGTACTTCTAGCAAAAATAAAAGGTGTATTAAGAAGAGTTTATGGTAGGTATGCAAATAGTGAAGAAGATTTTATAAAGATTGATGATTTAGTTCTTTATACAAATAAGAATATAGTACAATTTAGAGAGAAAAAAACAGAACTTAGTAAAAATGAATTTTCACTTTTACTACATCTTGTGAAAAATATAAATAAAATTGTAACAAGAGATACTTTACTAGAAATTCTTTGGAGTGATACAGAATTTATTGATGATAATACTCTGTCCGTTAATGTTACAAGAGTTAGAAAGAGATTAGCAGAAATAGGAATTAAAGATGCTATAGAAACAAAGCGAGGACAAGGATATAGGTTTCTTAATAATTGGGAGAAGTTAAGAGTTGGTGAATAGAATGAAATTTATAGATTTTTTAAAAGATAGAATAGCATATGTAATAGTATATTTTATAAGTATATCGTTAGTTATTTTAATAACATATTTATCAGTAACTATGAAAGTAGTAGATTTTTCTTTAAGTAATGTAATATATGCCTATTTTGTTTCAACAGTAATATTTATTATATTTTTGTTATATGAATACTCAAAAGTAAGAGTGTTTTATAGTCATCTTTATGAAGCGTTAAATTCTGAAAATATTATAGAAGAGGTTGTAAATGTAGGAGCTACTAGAACAATAGAGCAACAACTTTTTTCAGATATATTAAAAAAGGTACACAAAAATTATAAAGGTGATATTTATAAATATGAAGATATTCAAAAGCAGTATTCATATTTTATCAATCAATGGGTACATCAAATGAAGACTCCTGTGTCTATAATTAATTTAATGTTACAGGAAGAGTGTACGGCTGAATGTAAAGAGATTTTTGATAGTGTAGGTGAAGAGAATGAGAAAATATCACAGGGTCTTAACCTTATGCTATATAATGCAAGATTAAATGAGTTTAATCATGATTTTAATGTAGAAGCTATAGATGTATTGTCTATTTTAAGAAAAGTGATAAATGACAATAAAAAATTACTTATTAGACACAAAATATTCCCTGAGATTAATGGAGAAAGTACAGTTGTTCAAACGGATAAAAAGTGGATTATTTTTGTTATCAATCAACTTTTAATTAATGCAATAAAGTATACATCTATAACAGATAAGGAGAGAAAAGTTATAAGTTTTAATATAAAAGAAGAGACAGAAAAAATAATTGTAAGCATTAAAGATAATGGAATTGGTATACCAAAGGAAGATATAGGACGCGTATTTAATACTTTCTTTACAGGTAAAAATGGGAGAAAAACCTCTGAATCTACAGGAATGGGATTATATTTGTCAAAACGTATTTGTGAAGAGATTGGACATAGGTTGCATGTTGAATCGGAAGAAGGAAACGGAGCCGAATTTTATATTACTTTCTATAAGAGTAAAAATATATTTAAACTATAATCTTTCAAAATTGAAAGATTAATATTGAAAATGAAAGAGAAATCGATATTAGGATTTCTCTATTTTTTTTATAATAAATGTATAGTCTTGAAATAAATTGTGAATGGGAGGAACGTATATGTCAATTTTAAAGGCTCAAAATATAACAAAAATTTATGGTGGAAAAAAAGGTGGGCTTAAGTTTAAAGCTTTAGATAAATTTAATTTAGAAGTTGAAAAAGGTGAATTTGTTGGAGTAATGGGACCATCAGGTAGTGGTAAAACAACATTACTAAACATAATGGCAACTATAGATAGTCCTACATCAGGAGAACTTTTTATAAATGCTACAAATCCAATAAAATTAAGTGAAAAGGAGATTGCTTTATTTAGAAGAAAAGAACTAGGGTTTATATTCCAAGATTTCAATTTATTAGACTCACTATCAGTTAAGGAAAATATAATATTGCCACTTGTACTGGAGAAGGTTAAGGTAAGAGAAATAGAAAATAGAGTTGAAGATATTACTAGTTTATTAAATATTAAAGATATTTTAAATAAAAAGCCTTATGAGATTTCAGGAGGTCAGCAGCAGAGAGTGGCTTGTGCTAGAGCGCTTATTCATAATCCTTCAATAATTCTTGCAGATGAACCGACAGGAAATCTTGATTCTAAAGCATCTCAGGATGTTATGGAAACTTTAGTGAATCTAAATGAGAAAAAAGGAGCAACTATAATGATGGTTACTCATGATCCTTTTTCTGCGAGTTTTTGTAAAAGAATAATTATGATTAAGGACGGAAAGTATTTTTTGGAAATTGTTAATGGAGGGAATAGACAAGCATTTTTTAAAGAGATAATGGATTCTCTATCACTTTTAGGAAGTAGACCTAATAATTATACAGTGTAGGAGGAGTAAAATGACTATTAATAATATAATTATCAAAAATATTAAAGGAAATTTAAATAAATATGTTATGTATTATTTAAGTAATGTAATAGTTGTAACCATATTTTTTATATTTGCTAATTTTATATATAATCCTGGGGTTGATACAGGTAGTGTTAATGATAAGACTATAAGTGATTTTTCTAGTAAATTGATGTATATGTGTGAGTTTGTAATAATAATTTTTACCTTTATATTCTCAAATTATTCAATAACTAATTTTTTAAAATCCAGAGAAAAGGAATTTGGACTTTTAGCGATGTTTGGTTTAACTAAAGGTCAAATAAGGAGATATGTTATATTTGAAAATGTAATAATTTCAATTACTTCTATTATAACAGGACTTTTTTTGGGAATGTTGTTTTCAAAGTTATTTTTTATGGCTGTATTTGCTATTTTGGATTTGAATATGGAAATTGGATTTTTGATATCAATTAAAGCTGTAATAGTAACAGTAATAAGTTTTTTTGTACTTTTAAATATGATTAGTTTCATTACAAGTTTTAAAATAAAAAATAATAATATAGCTGAATTATTAAAGGGTGCAAGAATACCTAAAGAAACACCGAAGTTTTCTAAATTTAAGTCAATACTTGCAATACTGCTTATTATTTCTGGGTATATTGTTGGCGTTATGTCTAAAGGTTCAATTATAATCACGATGATTCCTATACTTATAGTTGTAATAATAGGAACACGCTTTTTGTTTACTCAATTTAGTGTGTATTTTACTAACAAACTTCAAAAAAACAGGAATGTTTACTATAAAGGTATTAATATGATAACTTTGTCACAAATCATATACAAATTAAAAGATAATGCCAAGGTACTATTTATTACTTCGATACTTAGTGGAATTACTCTTGCAACAGCAATATCAGTTTATTCAGTTCAAAAAGTAACTCTATCAACTCTTGAAGAAAATTGTCCAAATGATATAAGTGTTATTGAGCAAGGTGAAAATACTCATAAGGTTATAGCTAACGGCAAAGTTGAAGAGATTTTAAATAAGCATAAATTTGATATTAAATATAAAAATGAAATAGAGATAATAAAAGCAAAGAATAATGATATAAACGGAGAAACTAAGAGAGATACTTATGGCATGAAAATAAATAAGACTGATTTTAATGTAATGTCTCAAAGTAGTTTTAATAAACTTGCGAAACAGTATGACAAGAAATCAGTAAATTTAAAAGATGGAGAAGCCGTAATATATACTTATGATTTAGCTGGTGGAATAGCTAATGTAACAACAGAACTTCCGTTTAAGGATGAGAAAAGTATAAACTTAAATATTAATGGGAAGGTAAACAAGGTAAATATACTTGATAATTTAAAAGGTGGAGTTCTAAATGCAGATACAAAAACTACTAATTCTATAATTATTAGTGATAGTGAATTTAAAAAATTGTGGAATGAGAGTTTAAAGAACAGTAAATATATTTATTACGGATATAATATAAAACATAATTTAAAGGCTTCTGAAGCAGTTACTGAAATAAAAGATACAGTTACAAAAGGACAAGAAGTTTTCTTTAATGAGAGGGTAATAAGTGCAGCTGGTTTGATGCAAATTTTATCTGTACTATTATTTATAGGGACATTTATTGCAATAATATTTTTCATTGCAACAGGAAGTATATTATACTTTAAAATGTTTAATGAAATTCAGAAGGATAGGCAAGATTTTATAGGGTTAAAAAAGATAGGTGTTACGCAGGAAGAAATAAAAAAGGCTGTAAGTATTCAAAGCTTCACAATGTTTTTCTTGCCACTTACAGTAGCAACATTGCATGCTGCTTTTGCAGTAAAATCTGTAGGGTTGCTGCACGCAAAATATTTCATATTCATTGCTGGAATATATTTAGTATTTCAAACAATATATTATTTATTTGCTAAATGGATGTACATTAAACAAATAAATAGTTGGAAGATTTAAATATATTAACAACTAAATAAATATAATATTTATATATGAAGTCGTAGGACTAAAATAAGCCACCTGTTTTACAGGTGGCTTTTGATTTTATAGAATTATTGACTAGTTACATTCTATTTTTCTTCTAGTAGTAAAAAGTCAGATTTTTTTAAGGTTCCTATTATAGAGTTATAAATAAGAGCCACTAATATTACGGATACTATTGCATTAACTAATGTAGTAACTGCACTTATTTTTGCTAAGACTGATGCTGCTTTTTGAGGTTGTCCTAAAATGTATTGTTTATAAAAATAGCCTACAATAGGATCGAAAATAACATTAAAACCTAATCCACAAATTGAAGAAATAATACTCCATCTAAAGACATATTTTTTATCAGTACTCTTGTTTATTTTTGCATATTTATGAGCAACTAATCCTGTTATTAAACCAATACATAATTTTAATATAAATGTTTTTGGAGCTCCTAAAATATATACAGGATCCATTATATCTGCTATTGTCATTCCTATGGCTCCAGCAAGGCCACCATACAATCCACCAAGAAGTAATGCTGCTAATACACAGAATGCATTACCTATATGCAATGAGGTTGCATCTCCTCCAGGTAGTGGAATTTTAATTTGAAGAAATTTAAATGATACAAAGCATAATGCGGCAAACAAAGCAGTTTGAGTTAATTTTTTAATTTTTGAATTTTTGTTTTTCATATAACATCCCCCATAGAATAAATATTTTGTATTAAAATACCACTAACAATATAACATTATATAAATGTTTTTTGCAATTGTATGGGTACGAAATGATATTGTGAAAATATGTAAAAATATAGGATGAGATCTATTGTTTGATTGGTAATAGTGTCTAAATTATAATTAAATATCATGGAAGTATGTAAATTATTTATGATATAATCATAAGGTATTCATAAAATATTTTTTTTATGTATATAAAATTCTGTAGGAATAATTTTTTATTATTAACTTTTAAAATATTTAAAATTTAGGGAGGAATAAAGATGGAAAGAAACATTAGTAATGTAGGCAGAAAAAATAGCAATATAGCAACTTGGATATTATTAATTTTTTCTGTAATCTTTTTTATATCTTATCCATTCCATGACAGCTTTGTAGGTGGATTAATATCTAGTCTTTGTTGTGCTGCCATGATAGGTGGATTAGCAGATTGGTTTGCAGTAGTAGCACTTTTTAGAAAGCCATTAAATAGTAATATATTAGCTAGGTTATTTAGAACAGAAATAATACCTAAAAATAGAGATCGTATATTTGAGGCTTTAGTAGATATGGTAGAAAAAGAGCTTTTAACTAAGGAAAGTATTATGAATAAGTTAGGGAGTATTAATCCTTCAAAAGCTATAATAGAGCTAACTAAAGCGGATAAAAAACAAGAACTTTTGGTTATATTAAATAATATTTTTAATGAAATACTTAATAGTTTAAGTGAACAAGATTTACATAATATAGAATCATTAAGCAATGAAATTTTAAAATCTAATTTGAAATCAATAGAACTTTCAAAAGTTATTTCACAAAGTTTAGAATGGATGTGGAATAATGGTTATAAGGAAAAAATCACAGATATAATAGTTGATAAAATAGAGGAATTATCTAAGACTTATGAATCAAAAATGCTTCTTCAAGATGCTGTACTTCAAATATTAGAACTTAATAGAGGAAGCTTTTTGATTATGATTATAGGATTTTTTATAAAAGGAAACTTAGAGAATATTGCAAGGATTGTTCAAGAAAAATTAGTGAATTTTGTAGCACAGATGAAAAGTCCAGAAAATAGTGAACGTGAAAAAATACAGCTGTTTATAGTAAAGCAAATTAATAGATTGAATGAAGATGAAGAATTAAAAAATGTAGTAGAAACATGGAAAAATGAAAAGTTAGAAGTAAATCAAGATATGTTTAATGAGTTAAGTTTGGCTATAAAAAGTTATATTTTAAGCTTAAAGTCGGATGATGCTAAAACCTTTGAAACTATAGAAAATCTATTAGGAAAATTAGAAAATAATATAGAAAGTTTTAAGAATGATGAAGAAAAACAAATAAAGGTCAATAATACCATAAAAGGGTTAATTGAAAAATTGGTTGAGAAGAATCATCATAAAATAGGTTTAATAGTTCAAGAAAAATTAAATGAAGTATCTGGTGAGGAACTTTCTAATATGATAGAACCTATTATAGGAGAAGATCTTCAATTAATTAGAGTAAACGGGTCTTTAGTTGGTGGACTTGTTGGAGTAATAACTTATATTCTTACATTTTGGATAGTTTAGGAGAGATGGGCATGAATTATAAACGTAAAGCTAATATAGCACTTGGTATTTCAGTCATTTTCTTTTGTATTTGTATAACATTAAGATATTTTTATAGAGATATGGTTTTATTTAAACTTATGCTATTTGTATCAGAAGCTTCATTAGTAGGAGGAATAGCTGACTGGTTTGCAGTTACAGCACTTTTTACAAAACCATTAGGGTTTTCCTATCATACTGAGATAATACCGAGGAATAGAAAATCTATTATAAATTCAACGGCAAAGTTAGTTGAAACAGATTTATTAAGTAAGGAAACATTACAAAAGCAAATAGGGAATTTATCTGTAACTCAAAAGATTATCAATTATATTGATAATGATAGAAGTAAAAAATCGAAATATATAGATAAAATAACTAAAATGATAATAAATTATATCTCTAAAAAAGATTTAAAAGAAGTAACAGATTATATAGAGAATATTATGAAAGAAGAAGGAAAAAACATAAATTTAGCAGATAAACTTAAAGATTTCATAAAAAATAAATTTATATATGAAAATAGAGCTAAGTGGGCACAAAATTTTTTAAATAAACTTTCTACAGAAGAGGGAAATGAAAAGTTACTTATTATTTCTCAAAAAATTCTTAATAGTAATGAGGAAGGGTCAAGTTTTTCATTAAATAGTCTATTTAAAAAATTAAATATATCAGTAGCAGAAGATTTAGCGGATGTAATAAAGACTCAGCTTCAGAAGATACTTACAAATCTTATAGAGGAAGATAGTACTCTTTCACAAGTATGTGTAGAGAATATAATTAAAAGCATAGATAGTATAGAACTTTCTCCAAATTCAATTGAAGAGTGGAAGCTTAGTATATTAGAAAAAGCAGATTTTAAACCAATTATAAAGTCGCAACTTTCAATCTTAATAAATACAAAAGTCATAAGCGATATACTAGAGAAGCTTTGGGATTACTTTAAAGAAAATACTAGCATTAAAAATGTAATAGATAAAAATATAAGAGATATGATTTGTGATATCTTGGAGAAAAAACATAATGTAATAGGAAATATTGCAAGTGATACATTAAACAGTTTTACAGATGAAAAGCTAAATCAATTTATAGAAGAAAAAGCGGGAGAAGACTTGCAGTGGATAAGAATAAATGGATCTGTACTTGGAGGATGCATAGGTTTAGTATTATTTGCATTTTTAAATCTAATTTTTGAGCCTTATGTTTCACCAATAATTAGAGGATTATTATTTTAAAATTATAATTTTATAAGCTTTTTCAAAAACAAAATTGTAAAGGATATTTAGGATGTTTTCAAAGATGATTTTAAAATTGTTTTGAAAAACATCCTTTTTTATTGATAATATAGTAAATTAAAAAAGTTATACCCATAAAGGAAAGGAGAAACTTTTACAGATACAATCTTATAATTTGTAAATAATAATAAAATAACTATAAGATAAAAGGTTGTAAAAGGCTTGATTTACAAAAGTATGAAATATATAATAAAGATGGAATAAAAATATAATTATATAAATGTAGAAAAATTCAACAGAATTAAAGGGAGGTTCATAAAATGAGTATTACTATTTACTAATTAATTTTCAAAATAGAAGATTAGAATAAGAGAAGTTATTAAGTGATTAATTACTTAGTTTTTTTGTGTACTTCTTTTAATTAGTAAATAGAAAGTGTTGTTTTATAGAACTAAAATATAAATTTTATTTGTGCATATTTAAGCTATAGAAGACCTTAGATGATTTTTAAAGTTTTGTATCTTAAGTAATAATATTTTTTATAAATCTAATTTAATTATTATTTCTAGATATGGAGTAGTATAATTAAATTTGGATTTTAGTGTGCGAAATGTTTAGAGTTTAGACTATAAGAAGATAAATGTTTTCTTATAGTTTTTTATTTTTATAAAAAAGGATAAATTACGCTAAAAATAAGTTTGAAGCTATAAGAAATGAAGATTATAAGAAAGTACAACAAAAAAGGTAATTGCTTAGTATACGATATGATTAAATTAGGGGGAAAGTATTATGGAAATAAATCTAATTGAAGAAAAGATAAATAATATAAAAGAATTCTCCGGAGTTATAAGTATAAAAAAATATGGTAAGGTAATATATGAAAAGGCATATGGATTTGCTGATATTGCAAATGAAAGAAAAAATAATATAAATACAAGATTTGGCATTGCGTCAGGAGCAAAGTTACTTACAGCAATATCTATATGTAAGCTTGTAGATGAAGGACTACTTAAATTTGACTCAGTGGTAAAAGACTATGTAGAGTTAGAGAATATTAGTGACAATGTAACAATAAAGAACTTATTAACTCATACATCAGGAATACCAGACTATTTTGATGAAGAAAAATTGAACGATTTTAGTGAACTATGGAATGAAAGACCTATGTATCTGATGAGAGAACCAAAAGATTTTATTCCTCTTATGAAAGTTGGAAAGATGATGTTTAATGTAGGTGAAAAATTTCATTACAATAATGGAGCATTTGTAATTCTTGCTTTAATAGTTGAGAAGGTAAGTGGTATGAAATTTGTTGATTTTGTTAAAAAGAATGTTTTTGAAATTTTAGATATGAATCAAAGTGGATATTTCAGTATTGATATGCTTCCTAAAAATTGTGCATATGGATATGAAGAAAATAAAGATGGTACATTAAAAACTAATATATATTCAATACCTGTTGTTGGTGGGGGTGATGGTGGAGTATTTGTAACTTTAGAGGATATAAGTAAATTATGGAATGGATTATTAAACTATAGATTATTAAGCAAAGATACAACTGATGAATTATTAGCTATGCAAGTATATGTTAATTATGATGTATATTATGGTTATGGTATTTGGATAATAAAACATGATGATGGAGTTTATAAATATTATATAACAGGATCAGACCCAGGTGTTAGTTTTGAATCAGCGGTATATCCAAAGAAAGGAATAGAAGTAACTATATTGGGAAATAGGGAATTTAGTACTTATGAAATAATTAAGGAATTGGAAATCTATTTATAGAATTAGTAGTATAGTATTTTTAAAGTCACAGATTTTAGTTTGTTGAGTTTGTTAGGTTTTTGCTTAGAAAATTATATAAGATATTTAGGATGTTTTTAAAGAATAATTTTTAAAATTATTTTAAAAACATCCTTATTGCATTTACAATACAATAGGCTTAAAAGGGATTTTGCTTATTTAAATTTAGCGTTTATAAAAAATAACTAATTTAATAAAGTTTATATTGTTAATGACCTAATATAATGCATTCAAAGTATAAATACATTATGTTAGAATAAAACTAGCTTAGACATCTAAGTATTATTAAGATTAATTAATGGTTACCTTAATAAATAATCATTTCGATAGGAGATATATTTGTGGATTATACTGATTATAAAATTATTGAGATACTTTTAGAAGATGGAAGAATACCAATGAAAGAACTTGCAAAAAGAGTAGCTCTTAGTGCACCAGCAGTAGCTGAAAGGGTGAAAAGACTTGAGGAAGAGAATATTATAACTGGTTATAAAGCTAAGGTGAATTATGAGAAGCTTGGCAAAAAAATTAATGTACTTATAAATATAGATATAAGTGGTCAGAGATCTGAGAAGTTTAAAGAATTTATTGAAAATGAGGATGCTATAGTTGAATGTCATCATGTTACTGGACCATATTGTAAGATTTTAAAAGCTAGACTTGAAGATATTTCGAGTTTAGAGACGCTTATTGGTAAAATACAAATGTTTGGAAATACTGAGACATTTATAATACTTTCGTCATCAGAAAAAGAAAATTTATTAAATCCAGAAAAAGATACTTAATTAAGCTTATATTATTTAAATATTAAATTAGTAGAATTATATATGAAATAAAATTTATTGTAGAAATAGTTGTTGTTATAACAAAGGATAAGGAGAAAATAATATGGATAGTTTTAGTCTTCAACGCAAAGAAATAGAAGAGGTTTACGGGAAAATAAGTCCTTTTGAACTTAAAGATAAATTAATTAATCTTGCAGAGGAATCAAAAAAGAGAGGTACACATTCATTATTAGATGCTGGAAGAGGAAATCCTAATTGGATTGCTGCTACACCTAGGGAAGCCTTTTTTACTTTTGGACAATTTGCTGTTGCAGAAAGTCGTAGAGTATGGAACGAATATGATTTAGCTGGCATGCCAAACAAGGAAGGAATTGCAAAACGTTTTGTAGAGTTTACAAAAAAACATAAAGATGCTCCAGGAATTGAACTTCTTAGTAAAATGATTAATTATGGAGTAACAGTAAAAGGATTTGATCCAGATGAGTGGATTTACGAATTGGTAGATGGAATTATTGGAGATAATTATCCTCAGCCAGATAGAATGTTACATCATGTTGAATGTGTTGTTAATGACTATCTTATTCAGGAATTGTGCTATAACGAGCCACTTGAAGGAAAGTTTAAAACTTTTGCTGTTGAAGGGGCTACTGCAGCTATGTGTTATATTTTTGATACACTAATTGCAAATAATATTTTGGCAAAAGGGGATAAGATAGCACTTATGGCTCCAATTTTTACCCCTTATCTTGAAATACCTCATTTACCACGTTATAATTTTGAGGTTGTTAAGATCATGGCTGATGAAATAACTGAAGATGGTAGACGTACATGGCAATATTCGTCTAAAGAAATAGAGAAATTAAGTGACTCATCTATAAAGGCATTATTTATAGTTAATCCAAGTAATCCAGCTTCAGTTGCAATGAAACAAGAAACTGTTAGACAATTAAAAGATATCGTTAAAAATGATAATCCAGATTTAATGATTATTTCAGACGATGTATATAGTACTTTTGTGGACAACTTTCGTTCATTGATGGCAGATTTACCGTATAATACAATTGGAGTATATTCATATTCAAAGTATTTTGGAGTAACAGGATGGCGTCTTGGAACCATTGCAATTTATGAGGATAATGTATTTGATAAATTATTAAGAGAGCAGGATGAAAATAAGAAAGAAAGAGCAAGAAGACGTTACTCTGGAATTTCTACTGATCCAGACAATATCTCTTTTATAGATAGAATAGTAGCAGATAGTCGTCAGGTAGCACTTAATCATACTGCAGGATTATCAACTCCACAACAAGTGCAAATGGCGTTCTTTTCATTATTTGCTATAATTGATAAAGAAAATAGATATAAGCAATTAACAAAGAATATTTGTCGTCGTCGTAAGAAACTTTTGTTTGAAGGATTAGGATTAAAATTACAGGTAGATCCGTTCGATGCAGCATACTATACACAATTTGATTTGTTGGAGTGGGCAGAGAGAAATTATAATGATAAATTCGTACAATATTTACAAAAAAATTATAAACCAGTAGATATTCTTATACGTTTAGCAGAGCAATCTTCAATAGTACTATTAAGCGGTAGTGGATTTGATGGACCAGAATGGTCTATAAGAATATCACTTGCAAATCTTAATGATGAAGCTTATTCTAAAGTTGGACAAGTTTTGCGTAAAGTATTAGGAGATTATGCAAAAGAGTGGAAGGAATTTAAAAAGTAATCTTATAATTTTTAGCTATTTACTAATAAAATCCTTGATAGAAATATCACGGGTTTTTTTATTTGAAATGTAATAAAAATACTTTTAATAACTTTAAATGTAAATAAAATACTAAAAATGTAAAATTAAAGTTAATGAGTAAAATACTATAAAAAAGAGAATGATATAAGAAATGTAATTTAAACTTAAATAGTGAACTATTTAAGTTTTTACTTATATTAATATTATTGGTAATATAAATATAATTATTAATAATTAATTCATAAGGTTTGCAAACATTATAATATTATTAAGGAGTTGTACCTTTTGGAACTAAGTACTATTAAGCTAAGTCAAGAAATCTACAGGTCGGATGTAGAGCAAATAGTTGATTGGCTTAGCGATAAAGAAATAACAAATAATTTAAATGAAGATAGTAATGCTAAAGATGAGTTAATTAGCGTTATAAATAGAGTAAATATGCCTATTTTAACCCATTTGTTTAATAATAATTGTAGATTTTTCACAATTAAAAACATATATGGAACTATAGGTTTTTTAAGGTTGGTTCCTAAAAATGGAATGGTTGAAATCGTTATTACAGTAGGCAAAAAAGAGCTGTGGGGAAAAGGTATAGGACATAATGCGGTTTATGAAGCATTAAAAAAAGCTTTTTTTGATATGAGAACAGACGAAGTTGTTGCTAAAATTAAGAAAACTAATGAAAGATCTAGAAACCTTTTTAAAGGTATTGGGTTTGAAGAAGTTAAGCAATTAGAAAGTGAAGTAGAATATCATATTACCAAGGAAACTTTTTTTAGAAAGGTTGCATAAAACAACAGATTATTGAAAGTTACTATAAATTTATAGTGATAAAGTAAAATATACATAAGATTTATTGATATTTTTATTGTTTATGATACAATGTAGTAGATAAGGATATATTTCATATTTGTTAGAGTTAGTATATTATAGATATTTTATTAGATTAAAGTTTAAAGAATAACTAAATAATTCATATTTTATAAACTTAAAGATTAGGAGAGTATATATGAAGGAATTTAGTATTAGTACCAATATTTATTTTGGAGAAGGTTCTTTAAGCAAACTAAGTGAAATAAAGAATAAAAGAGTAATAATCATATGCGATAAGTTCATGGAAACTTCAGGTATGGCTGCAAAAATACAGGAAAAGTTAGTGAATTGTGAAGTAACAGTATTTAGTGATATAGTACCAGATCCTACTGTAGAGATTGTTGCTGCTGGAATTCAAAAACTACAAGCTTTTAATGCTCAAATTATGATAGCTCTTGGTGGAGGATCATCAATTGATGCGGCTAAGGGAATAAGGGAATATTCAAAGCAATTCCTATCAGATGGTAACCAAATAGAAGAATTTATTGCTATACCTACTACAAGTGGTACAGGATCTGAAGTAACTGAATATGCAGTAATAACTAATAAGCAAGAGGGATTGAAACATGCTTTAGCAGATAAATCACTTCTTCCTACAATAGCAATACTTGATCCAGAACTTGTAGCTTCTGTACCGAAAGCTATTACAGCAGATACAGGAATGGATGTAATTACACATGCTATAGAAGCTTATGTTTCAAAAAATGCTACTGATTTTTCTGATGCGTTAGCAGAAAAAGCAATTTCTTTAGCTGTTAAATTTTTACCTAAGGCTTTTGACGATGGTAATGACTTATTAGCTAGAGAAAAAATGCATAATGCATCTTGTTTAGCTGGGATGGCATTTAATTCAGCTGGACTTGGAGTTACACATAGCTTAGCACATGCAATAGGTGGTAAACTTCACATAGCACATGGAAGAAGTAATGCAATTATACTTCCTCATGTGATAAAATATAATGCTAATTTAGATAATAATACTTATAATCAAGAATATGGAGTAGCAGCTGAAAAGTATCAAAAACTTGCAAAGTTATTAGATTTACATGCACCTACAGTAGTTATTGGGGTTAACAATTTAATTAAATGTATTGTTGACTTACAAAAGAAAATGATGATTCCAACTACACTTAAGGAACAAGGTGCTGATTTAGAATTATTAGAGCAAGTTAAGGCTGAGCTAATAAATGCTGCTATGAAGGATATTTGTACAACTGCAAATCCTAGGGAAGCTACAAGAGAAGATTTGATAAAAATTTTAGATGAAATTACTGGAACTAAATAGTTTTGTTTAAACCACCTGTAAGGGTGGTTTTTATTTATGCAAATTTATAAGGTGCTTATATATATAAATCAAGTGATATCAATGCTTTAGGTAGGGTAATCATTACTTTGTTTTTTGAAATTTTATATTAATATTTTGATGATGTACACGATTAAATTTTTGGCAATTTTATAGTAATAATAAAGATTTAATAAAAATACTTTTAAGATTTTTGTTGAAAACAATTTCAATTTTATATAAAATTATATAAGATGATTAAAATTTTATATAAAATAAAATTTTACAAAGGATAGGGAGGTTATTTTATGAAGGAGTATGAATTATATTGTATAGGTAGTGTTGAAAAGATGTGTAATCTTTCAAAAAAAGCACTTAGATATTATGATAAAAGAGGAATATTATGTCCTGATGAAGTATCTGATAAAAGTGGCTATAGATACTATAGTAAGAAAACCTTACTTTCAGTGCCAATGATAAAATATTATAAACAAAGTGGATTTAAGCTTGAAGAAATGAAAGATTTACTTAGTGAGACAAGCTATTCAACTTTTCAAAAAAGTTTCAAAAATAAGATTGAAGAACTTAAGGAAATAGAAAATGAACTTAATTTGAAACTTAAATCAATAGAAGATTGGTACGATCTTATAACTGAGGCGGATATGGTAATAGAAAATAATGTACAAGATGTATCTGTAAAATATCTTGATGCTTGTAAAATGGTTTATTTAAATCAAGATTTTAATTATGATTATATAGAATCTATAGTTAATATAGAGTTTACTAACTATATAGAGCATATAAATAATGCAATAACAGGACCTGTTATAATAGAATATCCTTCATTTGAAGAAAAGATAAATGGTAAATGTAATAAAATGACAATCATGCAGAGAACCATTTTAAAAAATAAAGATTTTGAGGAAATTGAATTTGGTGGGTTTATGGTAGCAGCATGTTATCATATAGGATCATATGAAACCATTAATAATACATATAAGAAAATAAAGGATTGGGCGAATAATAATGGTTATAAATGCTCAGAAAAATCATATGAAAGATATGTTATAGATTATTGGACAACTAAAGATAGTAATAAATTTGTGACAGAAGTAATGATTAAAATAAGTAAGAGAAAAAAATAATTTGAAAACGTTAACCCTTGGGGGAAGCATAAAGATGCTTTAATTAAGAATTTTTAATTAGCATTTCATAAAATAAGAGTTCTAGTTTGATTTTAATAGTAATCAAATTAGAACTTTTGTTTTGTTGAAAATTAGTATAAAAACGTTGATTACATGGGATTGATGCTCTCTAAAAATGATAAGATATAAGGAGATTTTTTTGTTTTTTAAAGTGCAAAAGAATAAATTAATAAGCATAGTCATTATATGTATTGACTTTCCCCTATAGGGAAAGGACTATAATTTAATTACTAATAAAAATATTTAGAAATATGAAAAGTTATTTGTTAAATTTAAGATTAAATAAAATATCCATATTATAATTTTAACAATATTAATTATTATGAAAAATATTCAATTCCTTATCAAGCGAAACAAATAGGTTAATACACTTATCAAATCTAAATATGATCATTAATAAATTTTAATTTAATGATAATACATTAAACATTTACATGAGGGGAGTTTTATTTTATGAATGAGAAGTCAGGAATGGCCAATTCATCTGCGATTGCTGCAAAAAGACAGCTAGCAGCCAATTTCCGTAAAAAGGGTATTTCCATAGCCTTATTTTCAGGTCTTATGTATGGATTTTATTCAGCATTTATGACACTAGGTATGAAAAAAGGAGTATGGGCAGATTGGTATGGAGATAATAAGGCAGCTTTATCAGCACTTGTTATTACATATCTATTAGGTGCTTTGGGTAGCGCTGTAAACGATACATGTAGTGCTGTATGGGCGATGCTACATGCAATAATGAAAGGAAAAGGTGGAGACTTTTTTAGATGTCTTAAAACTAAACCTGGTAAAGTAATGATTTTAGCTGCACTTATAGGTGGACCTATTGCAAGTACAGCTTATGTTGTTGGTCTTCAAATGGCAGGGTCAATTGTTATTCCTATCACTGCTCTTTGTCCAGCTATTGGAGCTATCTTAGGTAGAGTTTTGTTTAAACAAGAATTAAACAAACGTATGATGGCTGGTATAGCAATTTGTGTCTTATCTAGTTTTATGATAGGTAGTACAAGTATTGGTGGAGATGCACCAAAAGGTATGTTCTTAGGTCTTTGTATTGCTTTTATAGCTGCTTTAGGCTGGGGATTTGAAGGTTGTGTAGCTGGGTATGGTACATCAATGATAGATTCAGATATTGGTATTACTATACGTCAAGCAACATCAGGACTTTCTAATTTATTAATTCTATTACCTATTTTTGGTATTATATTCGGAGACGGAGTTGGTTTTTCAGCTAATTTAGTTGGGCAAGCATTTACAAGTGGACCTTCTATGATTTTCTTTGCTTTAAGTGGTCTTTGTGCATTCGTTTCGTATATGTGTTGGTATAATGGTAATAGTATGTGTGGTGCTGCGCTTGGTATGGCTTGTAATGGTACTTACTCATTCTGGGGACCATTTTGCTGCTGGATAGTACTTGGTGTATTTGCTGGTATGGAAGGTTGGTCATTACCTCCTATTGCTTGGATTTCGGCTATAACTATGATGGTTGGAATATTAACAATAGCTATGAACCCATTAGATTTATTTAGAAAAAAGGAGGCTAAAAGTAATGAAGCCGCTTAATTATGCTATTTTAAAACATTTTACAAAGGTAGAAGATGCTTGTGCTGACGATGTAATAGAAGCTTTAATGGGTGAGTATGGTAAATTTAAAGCTCTTAATAAGAAAGATGTAATAACAGCTTTAATGACAGCAGAAGCTAATGGACTTCTTCAAGAAACAAGATTTGATCTTGATAATAATGGTGAATTAAGAGTTTATTATCATGCACATGAAGAAGGTGCAGCTACAATTAATAAATATATTGAGGATTAATAGTTATTAAAGATAAATCTTTATAGTTTGTTAAAAAGACTTTCTTTTATTAAAAATTATAGATATATAGTTTTTGATAATTAGAAAGTCTTTTATTTTGATATAAATAATTTTAAATTTTATAGAGATTAAAATAATGTATAACATTCCCCAAAGGGAAAGGTTATACATTGTTTTAAATATTAATGATAGATATAAAGAATATGAATTTAAGTAATATCTTACAATAAACGTTTACTTTATATAAAGTTAAATGGCTGATTTTAGATTATTATAAGGGGTTTAAATACCTTTGCATTATATTGGTTATAAGGCAAAAAAAATATTGTTAAAAAGATATTGACTTTCCCCTAAAGGGAAGGGGCTATAATTGAATTAGGCAATAATAAACATTTACGCAATGTAATATGTGAAAAAATTAATAATATTAAATTTTGTTTGCATGGTTAAAAAATTGATGTAACAGTTTGTAACGGGAAAGGTGGGAGGTAAATGAGATATTATGGAGATGAAGCTTTAGGTCTTGTAGAAACAATAGGATTGGTTCCGGCACTTGAAGCTGCAGACAAAATGTTAAAAGCTGCAGATGTTGAATTAGTTTCATATGAAAATGTAGGATCAACACTTGTTACTATTATGGTTAAAGGTGATGTTGCTGCGGTTAGATCAGCAGTAGAAGCTGGAGCAGAAGCAGCAGCAGCTATAGGAAAATTAACAGCAAAAAATGTTATGCCACGTCCTATTAGAGAAGTTGGAGACATTGTTTCTGTACATGATATTGATTCTTAAAAATTAATAAAGGAGAGAATTTAGATATGCCTAGATATGAAGCTATAGGATTAATTGAGACTTTTGGTCTGGTTTTTGTTTTAGAAGCTGCAGATGCTATGTGTAAAGCTGCAGATGTAGAGCTTATAGGTTATGAAAACGTTGCCTCTGGATATATTTCTGTAATAGTTCGTGGCGATGTAGGAGCTTGCAAAACAGCGGTAGAAGCTGGGGTGAAAGCTGTTCAAGATATGGAAGGTGGAAATCTTTATAGTTCAGTTGTTATTGCAAGACCACATGACGACCTTGAAAAAATTATAGAACGTTACAAGATTCAAAATTTATCTTCATAAATCAGAATAATAATGTTAAAGACATTATAGGTATCTTATTTCTAAGTGGAAAGGAGAGATGCAAATGAATATTATAGATAATGATTTACTCTCCATACAGGAAACTCGAATTCTTGCTGAAAATGCTAGAGAAGCACAAAAGAAATTATCAACTTTTCCACAAGAAAAACTTGATGAAATTGTTGAAAGAATGACTGAAGAAATTGAAAAGCATATTTATGAACTTGCTAGTATGTCTATTGAAGAAACAGACTATGGAAGATATGAAGATAAGTGCATAAAAAATAGTTTTGTTTGTACTTATGTTCGTAATAGACTTAAGGGGATAAAATGTGTAGGTGTTATTAACGAAGATATTCATAATAAAACCATGGATATAGGTGTACCTATGGGTGTAATCGTTGCATTTTGTCCACCAACAAGTCCGGTTTCTACTACCATATATAAAGCACTAATAGCAATAAAATCAGGAAATGCTATTATATTTTCGCCTCATCCAAGAGCGAAGAATACAATAGCTAAAACTTTAGATATTTTAATTAGAGCAGCTGAAGGTTATGGTTTACCAGAAGGAGCATTAGCATATTTACATAATGTAACATCTAAGGGAACGGAAGAGTTAATGAATCATAATGATACTTCATTAATAATGAATACAGGAGTACCAAGTTTGTTAAAAGCAGCGTATAAATCAGGGAAACCAGTAATTTATGGTGGAGCAGGAAATGGACCAGCTTTTATAGAACGAACAGCTGATATAAAGCAAGCTGTAAAGGATATTATAGATAGTAAAACCTTTGATTATGGTATTGTTTCTGCTGCTGAACAGTCTATTGTTGTTGATAGTTGTATTGAATCTGAAGTTAGAAAAGCATTAGAAGAGAGTGGAGCTTATTTTATGACTGAGGAAGAATCAGAAAAACTTGGTTCCTTATTCTTTAGACCTGATGGAAGTGCTGATACTGAACTAGTTGGGAAATCACCTCAAATTTTAGCTAAAAAAGCTGGTTTCAATGTCCCAAATAATATAAGGATTTTGATTTCTAAACAGAAATATGTCTCACAAACTAATCCTTATTCAAGAGAAAAGCTTTGTCCCGTTTTAGCTTATTATATTGAGGATGATTGGATGCATGCTTGTGAGAAGTGTATTGAACTGTTACTTAGCGAGAGACTTGGACATACACTAATTATACATTCAAAAGATGAAGAAGTTGTTCGTCAGTTTGCATTAAAAAAACCAGTTGGTAGAGTTCTTGTAAATACTCCAGGTGCTTTTGGAAGTATGGGGGCAACAACTAATTTGTTTCCTGCAATGACATTAGGTAGTGGCTCTACAGGTCAAGGTATGACTTCTGATAATGTTTCGCCTATGAATTTAATATATGTTCGTAAGGTTGGTTATGGTGTACGTAAAATAGATGAGATAGTTAAAACAGAAACATATGAAAAAAATTTATATCCCAATAATGAAGAAAAACAAAAGATTTATGATTTAGATAATGCAAAAGTTTTAGAAAATCTCTTAAGACAAGTTATCAATGATTTAAAATAAACACTCAGATTAATAATCTGAAATATTTAAAGAATGAGAGGGAAGGCTTTTTGGATATTCGTGAATTTTCAAATAAGTTTATAGAAGCTACTCAAAATATGTCTACAGACGAACGTGAACGTTTAATGAAGATGTTTGAGACTGTTTCAAAAGAAATTACAAAAGAAGAACCTGTTACTCAAAGTAAAGTATGTGCTGAAGGTGATAAAATTCCAGATGGAATGACAGAGCGTTTAGCAAAATTAAAAGAGAATTATTTAAAGCAAGTTCCATCAATTACTACACATCGTGCTAGGGCAATTACTAAGATAGCTAAAGAAAATCCTGGTATGCCTAAAATATTATTACGTGCAAAATGTTTTAAATATTGCTGTGAAACTGCACCATTAGTAATTCAAGATAATGAATTAATTGTAGGGGCTCCTTGTGGTGCACCTCGTGCAGGAGCATTCTCTCCTGATATTGCTTGGAGATGGATGCAAGATGAAATTGATACTATAGGTACAAGAGCTCAAGATCCATTCTATATATCAGAAGAAGATAAGAAGATCATGAGAGAAGAATTATTCCCATATTGGTCTGGTAAGTCTGTTGATGAATATTGTGAAAGTCAATATCGTGAAGCAGGTATTTGGGAACTTTCAGGTGAATCATTTGTTTCAGATTGTTCTTACCATGCTCTTAACGGTGGTGGAGATTCAAATCCTGGTTATGATGTAATCCTAATGAAAAAGGGTATGTTAGATATTCAGCAAGAAGCAAGAGAAAATCTTGAAAAACTTGATTATGAAAAACCTGAAGATATTGAAAAGATTTATTTCTATAAAGCTATAATCGATACTACTGAAGGTGTTATGATTTACGCTAAGCGTTTATCTAAGTATGCAGCCGAACTTGCTGAAAAAGAAACAAATCCTAAGCGTAAAAAAGAATTACAAAAGATTTCTGAGATTAACGCGAGAGTACCAGCACATAAGCCAAGTACTTTCTGGGAAGCAATTCAAGCAGTTTGGACTGTTGAATCCTTATTAGTAGTTGAAGAAAATCAAACAGGTATGTCTATAGGACGTGTTGACCAATATATGTATGATGTATATAAGGCTGATATAGAAGCTGGTCGTATGACTGATTTTGAAGCATTTGAATTATCAGGTTGTATGCTTATAAAAATGTCTGAAATGATGTGGATTACAAGTGAAGGTGGTTCTAAGTTCTTCGCTGGTTACCAACCATTCGTTAATATGTGTCTTGGTGGTGTTACAAGAGATGGAAGAGATGCTACAAATGAATTAACTTATTTACTTATGGATGCAGTTAGACATGTTAAGATTTATCAACCATCATTAGCTTGTCGTATACACAATCAGTCACCATATAAATATTTAAAGAAAATTGTTGAAGTAGTTCGTGCAGGTATGGGATTCCCAGCTTGTCACTTTGATGATGTTCATATAAAGATGATGCTAGCTAAGGGTGTTTCAATAGAAGATGCTAGAGATTATTGCTTAATGGGATGTGTTGAACCACAAAAATCAGGAAGATTATATCAATGGACATCTACAGCATACACTCAATGGCCAATATGTATAGAACTTGTACTTAATAATGGTGTTCCTCTTTGGTATGGAAAACAAGTTTGTCCAAATATGGGCGATATAAATAGCTTCAAGACTTATGAACAATTTGAAGAAGCTGTTAAAGAGCAAATAAAATATATTACTAAGTGGTCAAGTATAGCTACTGTAATATCTCAACGTGTTCATAAAGACCTTGCGCCAAAACCACTTATGTCTATCATGTATGAAGGATGTATGGAAAATGGTAGAGGTGTTGAAGCTGGTGGAGCTATGTACAACTTTGGACCAGGAGTTGTATGGAGTGGACTAGCTACTTATGCTGACTCTATGGCAGCTATTAAGAAATTAGTATTTGATGAAAAGAAATATACATTAAAAGAATTAAATGATGCTTTAAAAGCTGATTTTGTTGGATATGAAAAGCTTAAAAAAGATTGTTTAGAAGCTCCTAAGTATGGTAACGATGAAGATTATGCAGATTATATTGCGGCTGACATAATTAACTTTACAGAAATAGAACATCGTAAATTTAAAACTTTATATTCAGTACTTAGTCATGGTACATTATCAATTTCTAATAATACTCCATTTGGTCAAATGACAGGAGCTACAGCAAATGGACGTGGAGCATGGACACCATTATCAGATGGTATAAGTCCAACTCAAGGTGCCGATTATAAAGGACCAACTGCCATAATAAAATCAGTTTCTAAGATGGCTTGTGACAATATGAATATAGGTATGGTTCATAACTTTAAACTTATATCAGGCTTACTTGATACTAAAGAAGGCGAAGAAGGAATAATAACATTACTACGTAGTGCATGTGCTCTTGGGCTTGGTGAAATGCAATTTAACTATTTAGATAATGAAACACTAATAGAAGCTCAAAAACATCCAGAACAATATCGTGATCTAATAGTACGTGTTGCTGGATATAGTGCATACTTTGTTGAACTATGTAAAGATGTTCAAGATGAAATTATAAGCAGAACTATGCTTACACATTTTTAAAATAGATAATTGAATTTTGGTTTAGATAATTTATTGATTTATTGAATTTAGTACTGGCATGCTTTAATGCATGCTAGTACGCAAATAATGTTTTTTAAACATAACAAATAAAACTGGAGATTGAATAGTATGAGTAATAGAAATTTAGGTGTAATGGAAAGAAAGGCAACAATTTTCAATATACAAAAATATAATATGTATGATGGCCCAGGGGTAAGAACTCTTATATTTTTCCAAGGATGTCCATTACGTTGTAAGTGGTGTGCTAATCCTGAAGGAATGATAAGAAAACATAGGGTTATGTTTAAGAGTAATTTATGTATTGATTGTGGTGCTTGTGAAACTGTTTGCCCCGTTGGAATACATACTATTTCAAATGAAACCTTAAAACATGAAGTAAACACCAGTATAGATTGTATTGGCTGTGGTAAATGTGTTGATGCATGTCTTAAGTCAGCAATATCTATAGTTGGGGAGACTAAAACAATTTCCGAACTTGTAGAAATTATAGAAGAAGATAGAGCATTTTATGAAGTTTCCGGTGGTGGAGTTACATTAGGTGGTGGAGAAGTACTAATGCAACCTGAAGCTGCTGCTAGTCTCCTTATGGCTTGCAAACAGGAAGGAATAAATACTGCAATAGAAACTTGTGGTTACGCAAAGTTAGAAGCAGTTCTTAAAGTTGCAGAGTTTACAGATTTATTCCTATTTGATATAAAGCATATTAATTCAGATACACATTTTAAGTTAACTGGAGTAAGAAATGAGCAAATTTTAGAAAATTTGAAAGAGCTTCTTATACGTAAGTACAATGTTAAGATTCGTATGCCTTTATTAAAAGGTGTGAATGATAGTAAAGATGATATTGAAAATACTATGAGGTTTTTAACTCCATTTAAAGAATATAAGAATTTTAAAGGTATTGATTTACTTCCATATCATAAGATGGGCGTAAATAAATATAATCAGTTAGGTATGGAATACCCTATAAATGGGGATCCAAGTTTAACAAATGAAGACTTAGATAGAATAGAGAATTGGATTAAAGATTACGATTTGCAGGTTAAAGTAATTCGTCACTAAATATTTTCAAATAGATAACAAGATGGAAGGTAATATTTATGGGAGAGTTTCTTGAAAGAAATATACAGCGTGTTATACAAGAATATGTACCTGGAAAACAGATTACTATAGCTCATGTTATTGCTTCACCAATGCATGATATATATGAAAGATTAGGCATTGATGAAAAAGGTGCTATAGGGATTTTAACATTAACTCCTTGTGAAACTGCTATTATTGCAGCAGATATTGCTACAAAGTTTGCAGATGTTGAGATTGGATTTTTAGATAGGTTTACAGGATCAGTTGTTATAAATGGTGATGTACAAAGCGTTGAAACTGCGCTGAATGCAGTAAATGATACGCTAAAGGACTTACTGGGATTTGCGCCAGCTCCCATTACAAGAACATGAGAAAGAAACGAATAATGGTGATAGGTCCTTCTCGTAGTGGAAAGACAACACTCGTAAATGCATTAAATAATTATAATGGTGAATTAAGAAGAACACAGGATATGATTTATGGAGAAAATACTATAGATGTGCCAGGCTCTTATATAGAAAATTCATGGATGTATAAGCATGTAATTGCAGCAGCTCAGGATGCATCTCATGTTCTGATGTTAATTGACCAATCTAGATGTACGGAAATTTACTCTCCAGGATTTGCAAAATCATTTAGATGCCCTGTAATTGGTGTAATAACAAAATCTGATTTGATGCCTGAAAATAGAGAAAAATGTATAAAACAACTAAAAAAAATAGGAATATCAGAGCCATATTTTAATGTCAGTTTTCCTAAGGGGACAGGTATTGATGCTTTGAAAAAATATTTATTTGAAGAAGGTAAAAGTAAAGGGGGCAATCATGAAATTTATTACTGAAGAGTATTTAAGAACCTTATATAAAAAAGAACCTTTTAGTATTTACAAATTAAATCACGGAGAGCGCCTTACACCTGGAGCAAGTCAATATCTTTCTGATAAGAGGATAAAGAGGCTAGATGATGTTTCTTGTAATAATGATAAGGTGGATGAGAAGAATAAATCTCAAACGTTACCCAATAAAGAAAGAGAGATTAAGAAGCTTTATTGTAAACTTAAATCTATTGAGGCATTATTCCTTGTTACTAGTAGTGAATTTATAAAGGAAGATGTTATTTTAGCACAAAGTATTATTGCTCTAAAAAAAAGGATTTCAAATGTAAGAAATTTTGTAGATGGAAAAAGTACAATAGAAGATTCAATTTGTAAAGAATGTAAAGGGATAGACCTAAATAATTTTTACGATGATATTGATGATTGTTTTGAAATTACAGAATTTCATATGCAATTAGAAAAAAGTAATCAAATTTTAAAATTAAATGTGCTACGTTGTGCGCTTCGTGAAATAGAACCTATTGTTTTTGAAATTTACGGAGATGATAACATGGGAGAAAAGATTATAAAGGATGTTAATTCAATTATTAATTTATTATCCCAAATAATTTGTTCAACTATTGGAGGGGAAAAATGTCAGAGAAAAGTTTAACTTTTGAATATTGTGATAAACTTGTTCAAGATTTTGAAGATGTTATAGAAAGACCAATTGTAGGTAATTCATCTACATATTATACAGGGGTTGATTTAGGAACTGCATATATAGTGTTAGCTGTCTTAGATGAAAATTATAGACCAGTTGCAGGAGCTTATAGAAATGCAAGTGTAGTTCGTGATGGTATGGTTGTTGATTATATTGGAGCAGTTAGGATTGTAAGAGAACTAAAACAAGAAATTGAGGAGAAATTAGGCACAGAATTGATTTATGCAGCTGCAGCCATTCCTCCAGGAACAGAAGGTTTAGACTCTGGAGCTATTAAAAATGTAGTACAGTCCGCTGGATTCGAATTAACAAACTTATTGGATGAACCTACTGCCGCAAATGAAGCACTTAAAATTCAAAATGGTGCAGTTATAGACATAGGTGGTGGAACAACAGGAATTTCTATTTTAAAAGATGGAAAGGTAATATATGTTGCTGATGAACCTACAGGTGGAACTCATTTTTCATTAGTTGTTTCAGGTGCATATGGAATGTCTTTCGAAGCTGCTGATTCATATAAAAGAGATTACAGCAATCATAAGGAATTATTGCCTGTACTAAAACCAGTGGTTGAAAAAGTTTCATCAATTATTAATAACCATGTAAATGGATATGATGTTAAGGAAATATCTTTAGTTGGAGGTACATGCTGTTTAGAAGGTATAGAAAAAATAATTGAAAATAAAACAGGAATATATACACATAAGCCTAAAAATCCTATGTTTGTTACTCCTTTAGGTATAGCACTTAGCTGTACAAAAGAAATAATTGAATAAGGAGAGTGTTTAAGTGTGGATTTCAGAATTATAAAATCACCTTCTGAATGTACTATAGATATTCTTAAACGGCGTATGGGAACTAACTGTAAAACTGATTTATCTAGTGTTGATGCAGTTGGACTTGTCCAAGGAAAACTTATAGAGATGATTTATGCAGCTGATATTGCTGAAAAAGCCGTTGGAGTTACAGTTGAAGATATAAGGGGAAGTTGTCCACAACATATGATTTTAATTGGAATATTTGGAGATACAGCGTCAGTTGAATCAGCAATTAACGAGATTAAGTTTAAGATGGAAGAGGGAAAAGTTTTATGATAGCAGCAAAACTTATTGATAATGTATGGGCAACTAGAAAAGCGGAATCGCTTAATGGTTTTAAATTTATGTTAGCTGAAGAAATTGGAGGCGTACATGCAGGAAGAAGGCTAATAGTAGTAGATATTATTAGTGCAGGTATAGGTGATAGAGTTATTGTTTGTACTGGATCTTCTGCTCGTAGAATGTTAGGAAATGATGATATTCCAGTTGATGCAGTTGTTGTAGGAATAATCGATGAAGATTGTAACTTTGGCTAGTCTTAGAGTATATATAGATACGCTTAAGTGATGGCCACGACTTAATTTTGTACTTCAAACTTACTCATACAAACGATAGTTAGTAGGAGTTTCATTATAAAATTTAAATATGAAGTAAATCTCAATATTATAATGAAAGGAAGTGATTATGTGAAAAAGTTAATCTGTGCAAAAGATGTTGATGAGTTAATAAAACAGGGACAAAAGGTAGTCCATATTGATAACAATATGATTATTACTCCAGCAGCTGAAGATTTAGCAAAAGCTAATAAAATAGTCTTTGCTAAAGGTTCTATTAAAAATGAATCAAAAAATTCAGAAATTACAAAGGACTTTATAAACAGCCTTGATAGTGAAATGCTTTTAAAGCTTTTTAGAGCTATGATGGACAAAGGTCTTTTAGAAGAAATGCTTAGTTGTCTAAACAAAAGTAAAACTCCATATGTTTCAGAATGTGATGCAGGGGGATTGAAAGTTGTTAGAGGCAATACAGTTAAAATGGATGTATTTGATACAGGAGATCCAAATGTAAAAGCTTACTATCAAGAGTTAGTAAGTAAAGAGGAATCTAAAATGAGTGCAGGTTTCCTTACAATTGAGGAATCTCGATTTGAATGGGAACTTACTTATGAAGAAATTGATTATGTTATAGAAGGTACTTTAACAGTAGAGATAAATGGAAAAACATTTACCGCTTATCCTGGAGATGTATTATTTGTTCCATCAGGTTCTAAGGTAGTTTGGGGGTCACCTGATAAGGCAAGGGTATTTTATGCTACATATCCTGCAAACTGGGCAGATCTCTTATAGTAAACTTAGGGAGGGTTAAAGTATGCAAGCACTTGGTTTAATAGAAACAAAAGGCCTATTAGCTGCTATAGAAAGTGTTGATGTAATGCTTAAAGCAGCAGATGTAAGTATTTTTGAAAAAACTTATGTAGGAGGCGGACTTGTTTCGGTTGCAGTAACCGGAGATGTAGGTGCAGTAAAGGCGGCAGTAGAAGCTGGAGCAGCAGCAGTTAAAAATTTGGATCCACAATTATTAGTTTCAGAGCATGTAATCCCACGTCCTCATAATGATCTTGATAATATAATTGGAATGGAAAATAAACAGCAATCTATTGAATATTATGATGAAGAAATAAAAGACAATGATAATATAGTAGAAATTTCAAATGAAACAGCTGAAATAGAAGAAGTGGAACTGCCAAAAGAAAATCTTTCAAAAGAAAATCTTTCAAAAGAAAATTTGCAAGAAGAAAAACTAAAAGAAGAAAACCTACAAGATAAGCAATTAAGTTATGTTCCAGAAATAGACATTAACAATATAAAGAAGGTTACTGTTGATAAACTAGTAGAAGAAATTGGTATAGACAAAACTATTGAAGTTTTAAATAAACTTACTGTATCAAAACTTAAGGAATTAATTCTTCAATATGAAAATATTAAAGTTACATCAGGAAAACTTTCTAAAGCAAGTAAGAAGTTATTAATAACTAAAATAAAAGAAAGTTATAAGTAATTTTAATAAAAAAGATATATTAAACAAGGGGGAACGGTAAAGTGGAAAATTTTGATAAAGACTTACGTTCAATACAACAAGCGAGAGACATTGCTCGTTTAGGAAAAATAGCAACAGAAAAGATTGCAGAGTATACTGAGGAACAAATTGATAAAATATTACGTAACATGGTTAAAGTTGCATCACAAAATGCAGTACTTCTAGCTGAAATGGCAGTTGAAGAAACTGGCTTTGGTAAAGTACAAGATAAAACTTATAAAAATTACCTAGCTTCTAATGTTTTATATGATTCAATTAAAGACATGAAAACTATAGGAATTGTTAAAGAAGATGAGGTTAATAAATTAATGGAAGTTGCAGAACCAGTTGGTTTAGTAATGGGTATAGTACCTTCAACAAATCCAACATCTACAACTATCTTTAAATCAATGATAGCTATTAAATCTCGTAATGCAATAGTATTCTCACCACATCCATCTGCTGCAAAATGTACAATTAAAGCAGCTACATTAATGAGAGATGCGGCTATAGAAGCTGGAGCACCTAAAGATATAGTTGGTTGTATAACAATGCCAAGCATTGGAGCTACAAATGAACTAATGAAGAGTAAAGAAGTTTCTGTAATAATAGCAACTGGTGGTCCTGGAATGGTAAAAGCAGCTTACAGTGCTGGAAAACCTGCACTTGGAGTTGGAGCAGGAAACTCTCCAGCATACATAGAAAGAACTGCTAATGTAGAGCAAGCTGTTAAAAATATTATTGCAAGTAAAACTTTTGACTACGGTACAATATGTGCATCAGAACAATCAATAATATGTGAAGAATGCAATCATGACCAAGTAGTTGCAGAGTTTAGAAAACAAGGCGCATATTTCATGACAGAAGAAGAAACAAAGAAAGTTTGTAGTCTATTATTTAAAAATGGACATAACATGAATGCTAAATTCGTGGGTAGATCTCCACAAGTTATAGCAAGTGCTGCAGGAATATGTATTCCAGAAGGAACAAAAGTGCTTATAGGTGAGCAAAAAGGTGTAGGTGATGGATATCCATTATCTTTTGAAAAGCTTACTACAGTACTTGCATTCTATACAGTGAAAAATTGGCATGAAGCATGTGAATTAAGTATAGAACTACTTCAAAATGGAATAGGACATACAATGAGTATTCATACTGAAGATAGAGAAGTGGTAAGACAATTTGCTAAGAAACCAGCATCTCGTATTTTAGTTAATACAGGTGGTACACAAGGTGGAACTGGTGCAAGCACAGGACTTGCTCCATCATTTACTCTAGGTTGTGGTACTTGGGGAGGAAGTTCAGTTTCTGAAAATGTTACTCCAATGCACCTAGTTAACATAAAAAGAGTTGCTTATGGATTAAAAGATTGTACAACATTAGTTTCTAATGATGAAACTTTCAAAAAGATTGCATCTGCTACTGATGTTTATTGTACAGATAACAAATGCTTAAACTTAAGTCCAGATCAATATGCAGCCCTATCAAAATGTACTAATTCTGATAATGGTAAAGGGGCAAATGATGAGCAACTTTTACAATTAGTTGATCAGTTAGTTAAGATAATGAAGGGGGAAAAATAAATGGATGATAGATGTGAAGCTATATTGAAGCTTTTACTGGAAGCTGTGCAAGCTAATAGCTCTAATACACAGCCACAAGATAATCCAGATGAAATACCAGTAGGAGTTTCAAATAGACATGTACATCTTTCACAGAAAGATTTAAATGTTCTGTTTGGTGAAGGTTATAATATAACAAAATTTAAAGATTTATCACAACCAGGACAATATGCATGTAAAGAAACTATAACTATTTGTGGACCTAAGGGCGCTATTGAAAAAGTTAGAATTCTTGGTCCTATAAGAAGTAAGACACAAGTTGAAGTTTTAACTGGAGATTGTTTTAAACTTGGTATTGCACCTCATACAAGACTATCAGGAAATCTATGCAATACACCGGGAATCACTTTAATTGGACCAAAAGGTTCAGTTCAAATCGAAGAAGGTGTAATGGTAGCACAAAGACATATTCATATGTCAACAGAAGATGCTATAAAATTTGGAGTTACTGATGGACAAGTAGTTTCCATACAATTTGGTGATATAAGAGGTGGAATCTACAATAATGTAGCTATAAGGGCAAATGATACTTCAGTACTTGAATGTCATATAGATACAGAAGAAGCAAACGCTATGAATATTAATGGTAAATCAAAAATTAAAATTATAAAATAGAAAATTGAAATTACAAAATAAAAGATTATAATATAAAATTTATAATATAAAAAATTAAAAATAAGGATTTTTAGGAGGATTTTAAAATGAAATATGATGCATTAGGAATGATCGAAACAAAAGGATTAGTAGGTTCAATAGAAGCAGCAGATGCTATGGTTAAGGCAGCAAATGTTTATTTAATAGGTAAAGAATATGTTGGTGGTGGATTAGTAACAGTTATGGTAAGAGGAGACGTAGGAGCTGTAAAAGCAGCTACTGATGCTGGTGCAGCAGCAGCACAACGTGTAGGAGAATTAATATCAGTTCACGTTATACCTCGTCCACATTCAGAAGTAGAAGTAATTCTTCCAACATCTAAAGAAATTGCAAAATAAGAAGAAACATTAATTCTTATCAGTATAAAGCGGATATCTATACATTAAAAAGTGGATTCTATTAGTGAATCCACTTTTTTATTTATATATAAAATAATGTTTTGAATTAAACTTATTAAGTGATTTTTGAGTATGATAGATTTACTGTTAGGGATAAAAATAATTTATTTAATAAATAAAAAAATAATTAACTTGGCATACTATTTAGGAATAAATTTAGAAAAGGAGTTTTAGTATGAAAAAGAAAATTAGGATAGTCATAGCTTTAACTGTAATTATATCATTATTTAATATTATTGGGTTAAATTGTTATGCTAACTCACAAGTTAAAAATCTATCACAAAAGGAGCAACAAGGTAAAGAACAAGATATTGTTGATATTGCTAGTAGTGATAGTAGATTTAAAACTTTGGTAACAGCTTTAAATGCTGCAGGATTAGTTGATACACTTAAAGGAAAGGGACCATTTACTGTATTTGCACCAACGGATGAAGCTTTTGCAAAACTTCCAAAGGGTATAGTTGAAAGCCTTCTAAAGCCAGAAAATAAAGATACACTTGTAAAAATTTTAACTTATCATGTTGCACCAGAAAAGCTTACTGCAGCGGAAGTAGTAAAATTAAATGGTAAGGAATTAAAGATGGTAAATGGTGATAAGGCTAAAATAGAAGTTAAAAATAATGAAGTATATATTGATGGAGCTAAGGTTATAGTTACTGATATTATAGCTAAAAATGGAGTAATACATGTAATAGATACAGTAATGACTAAATAATATTAATTTAAATTTTATTAATTAATATTAAAAATCCATGACAAATTGTCATGGATTTAATTTTATAATATTTCCAATACTTCTACTGTATATTTTCCACCAGGAGCATCAACTTCAACATTGTCACCAACCTTTTTGCCTGCTAATGCTTTTCCTAGATCAGATTCTATACTTATGAGCATATTTTCAGGATCTAAATCTAGAGTAGTTACTAAAGTTATAGTATCTTCATCACCGTCTTCTACAAATTTAATTCTAGCTTTACTGTTAATCCCTAAGACTGATTTATCTGCTTTTGAATCATCTATTACAGTTGCTGTTGAAATCATGGTTAATAAATATTGAATTCTATTATCGTTTTCTCTATAGTTTCTACAAGCTTCTTTGTATTCAGCATTTTCAGATCTATCACCATGAGCAGCAGCTACTAATTTTTCTTTAGCTATTTCAGCTCTTTTTACAGTCATTCTATAGTCTAATTCTTCTCTTAATTTTTTGATGTTTTCTTCAGTCAATATATTATTCATAAAAAGTTAGGCCTCCTATTAGTAGTTCATGTTAATATTATATAAATATATACAAGAAATTTAAAGGGTTATTAAAGGAAATTTCTATTCATTGACATTATTAAAAGTGTTTTTATAAAATAACTCCTTATTAATTAAAATTTAATTTTTATATGTATTTATTTAGATGTATAGAATATTAGCTTTAAATGATTAAAATCAAGCTGTTTAGAAATCATTTTTCATTTAATATTTTTGCTTTGCAGTTATAAAAGGCTTCACTTTTGTGTAAAAATAACTTATTATTGTATTAATATGGAATGAATTTTTTGTTTTACTTGTTACTTTTAAAAAGTAATATTAATAAAGAAAATATATCAGAATTTCTTTTGAAGATATAATTATAAATTTTGTAATGGGGTTTTAGTATGTTGTCATTGAGTGTTTATTATGAGGATGAAGATGCGTCAATTAAACTTGGAAAATTTATAAAAGAAATAATAAATATAAATGAAAAAGTAATAATTGTTTGCATAGGTACAGATAAATATATATGTGATTGTTTAGGACCTTTAGTGGGGTCTTTGCTTGTTGATAGTAAGATTCCTTTAAATGTTTATGGTGTATTAAATAATCCTATTCATTCAATTAATTTTGAAGAAACTACTAAAGAAATCATTAATTTATATCCAGACTATAAGATTATTGCAATTGATGGGTATTTGGGGAATGAAGAAGAAATAGGGTATATACATTTTGGAGAAGGTGGAATTAATCCAGGAGCTGCTGTTTATAAGAAGCATTCTCCAATAGGAGATTACGCAATTAAGGCTGTAATACAAAATGTAGAAGTAAGTGATTATTTATTAAAGTTACCTATTAGATTAAGGTACATTTTTAAAATTGCTACAATTATTAGAGATGCCTTTAAGTATGCGTATGAAATATAATTATTCATATAAGGTTAAAAATATAATTACACATCTTTTAATATTATTAATTTCTTATAATTTCTATTGAATTTAACGTTTAAAATTCACTTTATTCTAATTAAAAATAAGTTTAAAATTTTTTTGCAGTTATAAGCATTATTATTTGAAATTTGTCAAAAAAACATTTATAGTTATATTAACTATAAATTATTCTAAACCATTAAAGATTATCAATTTTAAAAAATCAATTTATAAAAAGACATCAATGCAAAATATTTAAATAGGGTAGAAATGAAGGTGTTAAACTAATAAAAACCTTAGATTATGTAACTGTTAATACAAAATGTGAAGAACATGAAAAATATAATGAACAGGTATTTCTTGATCTTTTATAAGGTAGTGCTTTCACAACATCTGAATTGCAATATAGTAAGGATTTTAGATAATGTACAAATTCATCATGCGAAGTCATTAGAATCATTTTAAATACTGTTAAAGATAGATTTTAGAGTATTTTGTTACTACCTTATAGTTCGCAACTTAATTTAATTGAAAGGTTATGAAGACGGTCAAAGTCTTCAGTGATTAATAATGTATTTTTCTCTTCTTTACCAAGAGTCAAAGTTAAAGTATAAATAATTGTAAAAAATACAAATGCAATTATTACTCAAACGATAGATAAAATATGTGTTAGAACGTAGAAAAATTATATTACAACAAATATATATATTGAAATTTTAAATCTATATTTATATTAATACATTTGTTAAAACTAAAATAAAAAGTATTAGATTTAATTTATAGAAAACGTATTACAATATATATTAAAAAACTTTTTAAATTTTAATTAACAGAGGAGGAAGTTTTATGGCTATAACTGTAACTGAAGCTTTAGAACTTGAAATACTTAATGGATTTAATGTTATTGCGGGTAAAGGTGGACTTTCAAAACCAATAACTAATGTAGCAGTTTGGGATTATGAAACCGGAGACTTAATAAAAAAGAATTTTAGACAAGGCGATTTTGCATTAAGTACACTTGTTGCAATAAAGGATAATATAAATGAACTTTATCAAAGTGTTGAAAAAATGATAGAAATTGGAATAACTTGTCTTGCCATTAAAAATATATATTTTGATTATATTCCGGATGATGTAATTAAACTTGCTAATAAAAGTGATTTTCCAATAATGCTATTTGAGAATACATTTACTGAAGATGTAATTGTACATGTTAATAAAGCTATTGTTAAAAAACAAGAGCATGAAAATTTAGCATTACAAATAAATAAAATTCTATATGATAATTTAAACGATATAAGTATAAAAAAAATAGCACTTAATATTAATTCTAATTTTAAGGAAAAAAATATAATAGCTTTTTGTAAGAAGAAGAAAAAGAAAAAACTTACAGTTTTGGAAAAACGTTTTCATTATGAAGAAAATGACCCTTTTAGTAAAGTTATTCCATATAAGGATGGATATCTTGTTATTAATACTTTTGAAGAAATAAGTAATAAAGATATAGATAGTTTCATTTTAAGAAGGATGGAATGGCTGGGATTTTCTAAGAAAGACTATGTTATAGGTATAAGTAGTTTGCATGAAAGTTTAACAAAATTAAATAATTCAATACAAGAATGTTTATATGCTTATAAGTATTCAATAACATATAATAAAGACGTTTCATTCTTTTTAAAAATGGGTATTAATAAGTTATTCATACCTATTCTTGATAATCCATGGGTAATAAAATATTACAATGAAATGATAGAACCATTAATTAAATATGATGAAAATAATGAAACTGAATTATTAAAAACAGCTATAAAATATATTGAAAATAATGGTGATATAAAAGCTACTGCCGAAGAATTGTTTCAGCATGGTAATACTGTTAGATATAGAATAGACAAAATAAACAAAATTATTAAAGAACATTGTCAAAGTGAACATTTTTATGAAGAACTTGCTGTAGCCGTTAGAATATATACTTTGTTACATTGTTGTTTGTAATTTTTACAATAAATTATGTTTTTTAATTTGAATTATTACAAAACCCAAATGTCAAAAAATGTTGTATTATATGCGTGTAAGGAGATTTAATAAATTGATATTCATTAAATTTGTACAAGCTTTTTTAATATAGTTATAAAAGGAATTATTTACATTAAAAGGGTTTTATTTTTAAAATTACAAATTAGTGGATACAATTTAATGACATTATTTTATAAGTAGTATGGGAGGAAAGAAAGATATGAAAAAATTAAAGATTGCTTACACAGTAGAATCGAAAGAGTATTTTTCAACTGAAAGAGAATTAGTTTTAGCTGAGAACACAGACTTTACAGATGTGGCAGCACTAGTAGTAACTGATTCAGATTTAGATCTAATTAATGCTGCATATGATACAAAGTTTGGGGTTCCAATATTTGTTGTTTTAAAAAGTGGAGAAAAGCTTAATAGTGAATTAGCACAAAAAGTTTACCGTGTAATTGATGGAAATAGTTTTGATGGTAATCTTTACAGCAGAGTAATTGAAAGTGCTGCATCACAATATGAAGAAAAGATGTTACCTCCATTTTTCAAAGCGTTAAGTAATTATGTAGAAAGAGGAAACGTACAATTTGATTGTCCTGGACATCAAGGAGGTCAATATTTCCGTAAACACCCTGCAGGTAGATATCTTTATGAATTCTATGGTGAGAACGTTTTTAGGGCAGATATTTGTAATGCAGACGTTGCATTAGGAGATTTATTAATTCATGAAGGTCCAGCAGTAGATGCTGAACAAAATGCTGCAAGAATATACAATGCAGATAAAACTTATTTTGTAATGAATGGAACAAGTGCTTCTAATACTGTAGTTGTAGGCTCAGCGGTTTCACCTGGAGACTTAGTTTTATTCGATAGAAATAACCACAAATCAATATATAACTCAGCTCTAGTACAAAATGGAGGTATTCCAGTATATTTAGAAACTGGACGTAATCCATACGGATTCATTGGTGGTATAGATGCTCATTGCTTCGATGAAGAATATTTAAGAAAAGAAATAAGCAAAGTGGCTCCAGAAAAAGCTAATGCTAAGAGACCATTTAGATTAGCAGTAATTCAACTTGGAACTTATGATGGAACTATTTATAATGCTAGACAAGTTGTTGAAAAAATAGGACATCTTTGTGATTATATATTATTTGACTCTGCATGGGTTGGATATGAACAGTTTATTCCAATGATGAGAGATTGCTCACCTTTATTATTAGAATTAAATGAAAATGATCCTGGAATATTTGTAACACAATCTATTCATAAGCAACAAGCTGGTTTCTCACAAGCATCTCAAATACACAAGAAAGATAGTCATATAAAAGGACAACGTAGATACATAGACCATAAGAGATTCAATAATTCATTTATGTTATATGCTTCAACTAGCCCATTCTATCCATTATATTCAACATTAGATGTAAATGCTAGAATGCAAGAAGGGGAAGCAGGTAAACGTCTATGGGCTGATTGTGTAAAATTAGGTGTTGAAGCTAGAAAATCTGTTATAAAAAATTGTTCAATGATAAAACCATTTATTCCACCAGTTGTAAATGGAAAGAGATGGGAAGAATATAATACAGAAGAAATTGCTAATAACATTGATTTCTTCAGATTCGTACCAGGAGAAAAATGGCATGCATTTGAAGGATATGGTGAAAATCAATACTTTGTTGACCCTAACAAGTTTATGTTAACAACACCAGGAATAGATGCTACAACTGGTGAATATGAAGATTTTGGTATACCAGCTACTATTCTTGCAAATTATTTAAGAGAAGTTGGAATTATACCAGAAAAGAATGACTTAAACTCAATATTATTCTTATTAACTCCAGCAGAAACTGCAACCAAGATGGAAAATCTTGTGGCTCAATTTGTTAGATTTGAAGAACTTGTAAAAGAAGATGCCCCATTAAGTGAAGTATTACCAACACTTTATAATAAGAACATCAATCGTTATAAAGGATATACAATTAGAAGACTATGTCAAGAAATGCATGACTTCTATAAAAACAGTGATGCAAAGACATATCAAAAGAGATTATTTAGATCAGAACATTTACCAGAAAGAGGAGTTGTTTATGATACAGTAAACAATGCTGCTTTAGATGAAGTTGCATTAGGTGCTGAATCAGTTAGGACTGATTTACCTACTAGAGTAATGACTGCTCAAGATGCTAAATGGGCATTAACAAGAAATAATGCAAAACTAGTTCCATTAGAAAATATTGTAGGAGAAATAGCATTAGAAGGTGCACTTCCATATCCACCAGGAGTATTTTGTGTTGTTCCTGGAGAAGTTTGGAGTGAAACAGCTCAAAAATACTTTACAATACTACAAGATGGAATTAATCAATTCCCTGGCTTTGCTCCAGAAATTCAAGGAGTATATCTTGAAAATCAAGAAGATGGAAATGTTAAGGCATACGGATACGTATTAGATAAAAAAATGATTTAATGATGTAGTAGCTTATAAGTTTTGTATAAGCTACTCATTATAAATGATTAATCAAAGCCTTATAAAACATTAAAACAGGGGGAAAAAACTATGGGAAAACAAAAAAATAAAATGAGTGTAGTACAGTTAACTATGATAACTGCAATAAATATGATGGGTTCTGGAATAATAATGCTTCCAACTAAACTAGCTGAGGTTGGAACAATGTCAATTCTTTCATGGGTAGTTACAGGTATTGGATCAATGGCATTAGCTTATGCTTTTGCTCAATGCGGTATGTTTAGCCGTAAATCTGGTGGTATGGGTGGATACGCAGAATACGCTCACGGAAAATCAGGTAGTTTTATGGCAAACTATTCTTATGGATTATCATTAGTAATTGCCAATATAGCAATAGCGATATCTGCTGTAGGGTATGCATCGGTATTATTTGATATAAAATTATCTCCACTTACAGTAGGTATATGTACAATATTTACTTTATGGTTAGCTACAGTACTTAATTTTGGTGGGGCAAGTATTACTGGAAAACTTGGATCATTTACTGTATGGGGAGTAATTATTCCTGTATTAGTTATGTCGACTGTAGGTTGGTTCTGGTTTAGCGGTTCACAATATGCGGCTGCTTGGAATCCTCATAATTTTTCATTCTTTGATGGTATTGGTAAATCCATTTCAATAACTTTATGGGCTTTCTTAGGACTTGAATCTGCTTCTGCAAATATGGATGCAGTTGATAATCCAAAAAGAAATGTTCCTATAGCTTGCTTAGGAGGAACTATAGGAGCTGCATTAATATATATTATATCAACAAACGTTATTGCTGGTATAGTTCCAAATGCAGACTTATTAAACACTAATGCACCATTTGGATTAGCTTTTGCTTCAATGTTTAGTCCAGTTGTAGGTAAGATTGTTATGGGTATGATGGTTCTTTCATGCTTTGGTTCTTTATTAGGATGGCAATTTACAATTGCTGGTGTATTTAGAACATCTGCAGTAGAAGGATATTTTCCAAAAATATTTGGAAAAGTTACAAAAACCGGAACTCCTATTATGGGAATGGTTATTATTACTATAGCACAATCTTTACTTGCATTAATGACAATTAGTCCAACTCTGGCTAAACAATTTGACGTGTTAGTAAATTTAGCGGTTGTTACGAATGTTATTCCTTATTTACTATCAATGGCAGCAGTACATGTAATAATGAAGTCAGAAGGTGTACCAGATAAAAAAGTAAAGGTAACTACATTTATTTCAGTGATAGCCTCAATTTATAGCTTATATGCTCTTTACTCTTCAGGTTTAGAACCAATGTTCTATGGAGCAATAGTAACCTTTGCTGGTTGGACATTATATGGTTTTGTTTCACATCGTTTTGATTTAAAGAAAAATGAAAATGTAAAAAATGTAAGTGCATAGTATTGTTAAAAGACACCTAAATTTATATTAACTTTATATAACTGCCTTAAAATGATTTTAATAAGTTATTTTAAGGTAGTTTTTATGTATGAAGAATTCTAATTGTGAAAAAATTAAGATAATTAAGTAATCTATAAATTAAAATTATAGGTTACTTTTTTGTATATTTTCTGATTTTATTATAGAATAAATTAAGTATAAAGGATAACTAAGAAAGTTATGAAAAATAATTTTATATAAGTATATAAAGGAGTAATAATGAAAAATAGAGAAGATTTGGTAAATGGAAGTATTGTAAAATCATTAATTAAGTTATCCATACCTATAATGGGAACGTCCTTTATTCAAATGGCTTACAATATGATAGATATGATTTGGCTTGGAAGACTTGGAAGTAAGGCGGTAGCTGGAGTTGGAACAGCAAGTTTTTTTACATGGTTTGGAATGTCACTTGTATTTGTATCTAAAGTTGGAGCTGAAATAGGGGTAGCACAGTCAGTTGGAAGCGGAGATGAAGCCTCTGCAAAGGAGTATGTCAAAAATAGCATACAGTTAAATATAATTTTAGGTATAGTTTATGGATTGTTTATGATTGTATTTAGGAAACAATTAATAGGATTCTTTAATTTAGGTGATGAAGAAGTTATTGATATGGCATATACATTTTTAGTAATCATAGCAGTAGGAACTAATTTTAATTTTATTAATCCATTGCTTACTGGTATTTGTAATGGAGGTGGAGATTCTAAAACTCCATTCAAAATAAACACCTTAGGACTTATATTTAATATTGTTGCAGATCCATTTCTCATATTTGGTATAGGACCATTTCCAGCATTAGGAGTAAAGGGGGCAGCGATAGCTACAGTATTAGCGCAGGTATTAGTAACAATATGTTTCATATATTCATTAAAGAACAGAACAGAAACATATTTTAAAGTTAAGTTACTTAAAAAGTTAAATCCTATTTATTTAAAAAAGATATGTAAATTAGGAGTACCTGTATCACTTCAGAATGGCTTATTTTCATTTTTTGCTATGTGTATAGCTAGAGTAATTTCTGGGTATGGACCTACTGCCATTGCAGTGCAGAAGGTTGGCGCACAAATTGAAGCTATTTCATGGATGACCGCTGGAGGATTTTCTACAGCTTTAAGTGCATTTGTGGGACAGAACTTTGGGGCTAACAAGTGGAAGAGGATTTATAAAGGTTATTATGCAACTTTAGGAATTGCAAGTTGCGTTGGGATAATTACTACGTTACTTTTAGTGTTTGGTGGAGGAACTATATTTAAATTTTTTATACCCGAAAGTGAAGCAATAAGAATGGGGACAGTGTATTTGATTATACTTGGGTATTCTCAACTGTTTATGTGCATAGAGATTACAACAACAGGAGCTTTTAATGGACTTGGAAAAACAATATATCCTTCTATAGTTAGTATAATATTTACTGGTCTAAGGGTACCAGCAGCTATATATTTAGCAACACCTGATAGGTTGGGGTTAAATGGAGTATGGTGGAGTATATCATTAAGTAGTGTTTTAAAGGGAGTTATACTTACAAGTTTATTTGCTTTTATGGTATTGTTACCTAATAAAAAAAGGTTAATAGAAGAGAGTTCTGCTAATTAAATTTGAAAGTTTAGAAGTTTAATAATAAAATATTAAAAAAGGTATGGCAGTTATTGTCATACCTTTAGTTTTACATATTATTAGAAGATATCTTTTAATAATATTGGTGTTTGGGAGGTAGTTGGAAAGTCAGGTACTTGATTATAATTAATAAATAAACTTGATAAAACAGCATTATAATCTGGGTTTGGAAATGGGTCTACATAGGTTACATGGACTAATTTATCAAAGCTAGTATTTATTCTATCTAATTCGAATCTGTCTACATTACCATAAGAACTGCCAATTATATAATATATATCACTAGGATTAGATTTTTTAGCTGCTCTAATAATGGAGTTTCTAATCTTTTGATAATAAGATATTTCAAATCTTTCAGCTTCTCCATATGGAGGAACCATACCATTATGCTTTGGATAGTCATTAATAAAATCATATTTGATATTAAAATCGCAGACTGTTATTTTTTGTTGAAAGGATAATTCATTGTAAGGTATTTTATATTGTGTGCCTAAAGGAAAGGTTTTTTTATAAGAAAAACTTATAGAGCCATGTGGTTTATAGAAGATTATTTTATTACATCCATTCTCAAAGCAACCAAGTTTAAAAGGTAAATCATTAAGCATTAATAATCTTTCCATAATAATATCATAGTTGTAGGAGTTAAAAATAATTCTATTAAAATTATTATAATTTTGTTTAATATAGTTGATTAATGGAACATCAATACTAGTTAAATCATTATTAGTAATTTGACTATTATAATATATCATTAAATATCTAAGATAACTTGAAAATTCTCCATAAGCAGCAAAATATAAATTGCTTATAATTTCATTATCAGAATATCTTAGTGTAAGACGTGTATTATTATAGTATGACAGGATGTTCATATTATATTGGTTATTATAATAATCTCCGAAATCATTTGTTGATATTATTTCTTCTTTATATTTAGCCAATGCATATACATTACCACAGGTTATTATTTGTGAAATGATTTGGTTAGCTTTAGCTCTGTCCATACCTGGTCTTGCACCAAGTTGCCAAAGTTTTGGACAGTGCTCTTCAGTTAAGAAGGGATCATTTGTCATAGGGAAATTGAAGCTTGCTCCATAATAAAATAAATTAGATAAATCAATATTAAGAGGAGGTTGTCCTATTTGTTTTCGATAATCATTAATTTTATTTACTATACTAATGGAACTACCATTTCCTATTAACAAGTATAGATTTTTCATAGCCTCACCCCATAAATATAACAATATATTTGTATACTGTTAACATATGGTGAATGAATGTAAAATGTGTACAGTTAATATAATAAAGTAATGTACAAAAAGTCAATGACAAGGAAGTTAATTCATGAAAAGGAGTTAAATGAATTAAAAAGATATTATCGTGAAAGTAGCGATAATATCTTTCTAAATTTAATAAGATTTATGTCGTTTAAAATTTTTTAGATAGAAATTATATTTATAAATTTATTAGGTTTATAGATTAAGTGATTAAGAAAATTTAAATAAACTTATTTGTTTATTTAAATTTGGGGCTTTAAAATAACTTTTATACGGTGTATGAGAACTTTAATATAAATAAAGTAAAGAAAATTTTTAATAATTATGATAAAAAAATAAGGTATGATTATTGCAAATCATACCTTATTTTTTTAAGAAGGAAGATTAGTTAACATCTTTGCCCATTCAATAAACTTATTTTGAAGATAACCACGGTAAAGAAGTTCATGTTGACCAACTACTTCAATATGATCTATATTATTTATTTCTCCCATGTAGTTCCAAACACCTTTTTTTGGAGCGACATTAGGATTATAGTTTACGATTACATCTTTTGATCCTTCGTGAGGAGCTATAGCAGATCTAACGCTAACAATACCATCATTTCTCCACCAGCTACTATCAACCTTTACCTTTCCAGGAGTAGAATTTGTGTATCTTCCCATGTATCTTGAACTCTTTAAAAGAAGAGGATTCATATTAATGTTAGGTACTTGATAATTAGTTATTAAATCTTTATGAGTATCTACGCAAGCGATAGAGAAGTAATAAATATCATCTTGAGCTTTTACCCAACTATTTAATTCTTTTGAGCCTTCTTGAGATAAATCCCAAATACTTAGGTCTTTTGTTTCCTTCCAAATGTTACTAGTGAAGACTTTTCTGTAGTAATCTTCGAAAGATTCATTAGGTTGTTTCTTTAATCCCCATTGATCCAATCTAAAATCAAAACAAGGATTAGTAGAATCGATTATACCAGTTTTACTAGCCATAGCAGCGAAAAATCTATGAACTGCAGGCTCAAAACTTTCTTGTTTTGAATCTTCTTGGCTACCATCGTGTGGAGTAGCTATAGTTGTAATGCTATCAATCCAGTGATGGTTTCCTGTAAATAAAGGACTTATATTAGTACCATTAGAATTTATTTCATTAGCATCACCATTTGTTAATAATTGTGCTAAAACTCTAACAGTTTGTCCACCCATACTATGACCTATAAGATGAACTTTATTTATTCCATTAGAATTTGAAGTTCCAAGAGCTGGGTAAACACCAGGATATGTTCTTCCATAACGAGCATGTCCTTCTTTTCTAGAATGAGCTTCACCGTAGTCTACAGTGCCACCTTTTAAATAAGCATATAGTTCACAAGCTCTATCCCAGTTACTAGATATAGAACCAATAGTAGGTGTAAAAACTGTATAACCATTTTGAGCTAAGATATCTTTTAGACTGTTTTCTCCACCCCAATAGTTTATTCCATAAAGTTCATTATTACCCCAGCCAAATAAACCATGAACCATAATTATTGGATAATTGTGGTTTAGTTTTGTGATTTGGTTATTGGAGTCTTGTGCTTTAGGTGTAGCTGTACTAGCGAATGCAGTAAAAGAAGATGATAGGCTTAATACCATAAAACAAAGCAATAATAATAATGGTTTTTTGAGATGTTTTTTCATTATAAAACCTCCAATTTGATAAAAATTTGTACTACCCAGTCAGTATAACATTATTTTTTAAATAAGTATAAAACTGTAAAAAGCCGTTAATGTCAAAAAAAGGTTTTGTACTGAGTAGTACAAATAGAAATCTTTAAGTATCTCAATAATGCTACCTTTTACATAATAATGCCTTAGTAAAATAAATATTGTTGATAACTAAAAATTTAAAATAATTTTTTAGTTATAAGCTTTCTTATCATATCTACAGGTATTATTGTTATGGCGAGCAATAAGATGCTTGTCCATTGATTTAAGGTAAGAGGTACACAGTCAAAAAGATAACCACCATACTTAGTTAAAAGTATTTGAATTATAACTATAATTCCCATTATCTTTATAAATGCAAAGTTTTCATATAATCGGTCAAATAAGTTTAACTTTTCACTTCTAACATTAAAACCATTAAATACAGCAGTTAGAACGAATAAACAAAAGTAACCAGTTAGTTGTTCTTTTTCATTACCAAATGAATACTTAGGAGATTTTAGAAAAATAAAACTAAGTATAGTAATCCAAGTACCTATTGTAAGAATTTGAATTATCATATCTTTTGATATTATACTTTGAGTTCTTGATTTAGGCCTCTCATCCATATATCTTTTAAATGCAGGTTCTGATCCTAGCGCAAGTGCTCCAAGTCCATCCATAATTAAATTTATCCATAAAATTTGCGCAATACCTAGCGGTTGTCCGACTCCTACAAAGGGTCCTATTGAACAAACAGCAACAGCGCATACATCTGTTGATAATTGAAATTTTATAAATTTTAAAATATTATTATATATAGTTCTACCATAGAGTATTGCACTTTTAATAGATTTAAAATTATCATCTAATATAACAATGTCTGAAACCTCTTTTGCTACATCTGTTCCAGAACCCATAGCGAAACCAACATCGGCTCTTTTTAAAGCTGGAGCATCGTTAACACCATCACCAGTCATACCACATACTAGATTTAATTCTTGTGCAAGTTTAACCATTCTTGATTTATCAGTAGGTAAAGCTCTTGCTATAACTCTTAAATTAGGTAATACTTTTTTTACTTCTTTATCACTCATTTTATTTAATTCGTCTGAAGTCAATACAACATCTGTATTTTTTTTGAGTAAACCACAATCTTTACTTATGGCTACAGCTGTTTCTTTTCTATCACCAGTTATCATAACTACTTGAACACCAGCATTCATAACTTCTTTTATAGCTTTTCTTGCTTCTGGTCTTACATCATCTCTTATGCAAACAAAGCCTACAATAATTAAATCATCTGGTAGGGTGTTTTCAATCAATTTATTTTTACTGTATCCAAAAGCTAATACTCTTATTGATTTACTAGCTAATTCGTCTATTTTCTTATTAATTTTATTTTTATTTAAATTAGATATTTCACCTGAGCTTGTAATATATTTATTTGCTTTAGAAAGTAATTTTTCTGGAGCACCTTTATATACTGTAATATCATTAAGCTGTGCGGCAGAATATTTGAAGGCTGAATTAAATTGCTGTACATTTATAATTTTTACATTATTATATTTTTTTAAATCTTTTTTAGGTAGAAATTGAATTAATGCTCTATCAGTTGCATTACCTCCAATTATGTTATTCTTTTCATCAATAATGCAGTCAGTATTTTTTCCTATACAAAGATTAAGTAATTTTTTTATATAATCACTGTCTTTAATGCTATCTTTTATATCACCATCAAAAAATTCAATTACTTCAAGGTGACCTTTAGTTATAGTTCCAGTTTTATCACTAAATAATATGTTTAATGAACCTGCTGTCTCTATGCCTACAGATTTTCTAACTAAGATATTGTTACGTAGCATTTTAGAAGTATTTTTCATAAGCACTAAAGCAATCATTAAAGGTAAACCTTCAGGAACAGCCATAACTACTATAGCTATAGACATCATTAATGCTTCTAAAAATTCTTTTAGTATTATTATATTATCTAAGACTATAAAGTTTTTAACCCCGCCCACAAGGATTATCTTATTTAGTATTAATGCTATTAATATGAATATAGCTCCTATATATCCAAAGGTAGATATTTTATTAGCTAAGTCTTCTAACTTAATTTTTAGTGGACTTTCTACGTTGTCTTCAGCCATATCATTAGCCATAGCGCCCATAGTTGTATTCATACCAGTTTTTAAGGCTCTCATAACGCCGCTACCATTTACTACTATAGTTCCTCTAAAGAGAGAACTTTTATCAACAAAGGTATCTCCTGTTATAGCTATTTCATCATAAGTTTTACCTGTTGCTACTTTTTTACATTCCTCTGTCTCACCATTAAGACATGAGTTGTCTACGCAAATGGAGCCCTGTATCAAAATCCCATCAGCAGGAATTTTATCACCAGACTGAAGGATTATACAATCTGCAACTACTACTTCATCAACATTTATTTCCATAGCTTTACCATCTCTATATACTTTACAAGTTTCTTTTCTTGCTTTTTTCTTAAGTTTTCTATATTCTCTATCCGATGCAACCTCTGTTCTAGCTGATATAAAAGTAACTAATATTACAGATATTATTATTCCAATTATTTCACTGAATTGTCCATAGCCTAAGAGAGCGATAACACTCATTATAACTGCAATCCCTAATAATATTTTAATAATAGGATCATTAAAAGCATCTTTGAATTTTTTCCAAAACGTTTCAGGCGGAGCTTCATAGATTACATTATCTCCAAACTTCTTTCTATTTTCCTTAACATCTTTACTACTTAAGCCCTTAATCATTACATAGTATTCCTCCCATTCTCTTATTGCTGTAAATACAATTAATGCCTTTATAAATAAATATATGTTAAGTTAAAATCTTTATTACAATTTTCTAATCTAACAAATCAACCTTTCGGTTGATTACAGATTTTAGGACTAGAGCGTATTATTTATATCAGAGGTGATGATTATGGAATCAATAATAGAAGTAAAAAATTTAAAAAAATATTATAAGGAAAACAAGGCTGTAAATGGATTAAGTTTTGATCTATATAAAGGAGAAATATTAGGATTTTTAGGACCTAACGGAGCGGGTAAAAGTACTACAATAAGTATTCTTTCAACTATTTTAAAACATGACTCAGGAGACATAAAATTTTTTGGTACTGATATAAAGGAAAACAAAAAGTGGATAAAACAGCAACTTGGTATAGTACCTCAAGAACTTGCTATATTTGAAGAAATATCTGCATATAAAAATGTTGAGTTTTTCACATCTTTATATGGGTTAAAGGGAAAGCAATTAAGAAGCGTAGTTTTAGAAGCTTTAAAAATGGTGGGACTAGAGGAAAAAAGAGATAATAAACCTTCTACTTTTTCAGGAGGAATGAAACGTAGACTTAATATAGCTTGCGCAATAGCTCATAAACCTAAGATTTTAATATTAGATGAGCCAACTGTAGGAATTGATCCTCAATCTAGAAATCATATATTAGAATCAATAAAAAGGTTAAGAGATCAGGGAACAACTATTATATATACAACTCATTATATGGAGGAAGTTCAGGAAATAGCAGACAGAGTAATAATAATGGACAGCGGCATAAAGGTAGCTGAGGGAACAATAGCAGAACTTATGGAAAGTTATAGGAATACAAGAATATATAAGATATCTATAGACACTATTAAGAAAGAAAATTTTAAATGTGATTTTTTATATGAAATAGAAGGAATTCAGAAAGTAGAAGTTGATGATAATTGCTTTAGTATAACTACAATTAAGGAAATAGAAAATTTAGATAAGATAATTTTAGGCTTAATAAATAGAAATATAAAAATAAGCCATATAACAAGTGAAGAAGGAAATTTGGAAATGGTATTTCTAAAATTGACAGGAAAAAAATTAAGGGATTAGAGGTAAGAAAAGATGATTTTATGGAGACTTATTAAACAAGATTTTAGAAATCTTATAACAACCCCAGTCGTTATAATGGCATGTATTTTTTATCCATGGATATTACTTTTAATGTTTGGGTTCATATTTTCTAGTCTTTATGGAGGCAAGGGAGTTAGCTCCTATGATTATTATGGTGTAACTATGATTCTTTATATAATAATTACATCTGTAACTATAACACCTAATACTTTCTTAGAGAAAAAATTAAGACAAGGAAACATTAGAATAGCTTATGCACCAGTTTCAAAAAACTTAATTTATTCTTCTAAAATATTATCATCATATATTTTTATGATAATTACGACTTCTCTAAATATAATAGTTATGAATTACTTTAAGATAGTTAACTTTGGTGGAAGCAATTTTATATATGTACTTTTATTGTTTTGGGTATTTTTATTGTTTACAGTAACCTTTGGGTGCGCAGTTTGTGTGATTTTAAAAACAGAGGAGCTTACTAATATGATTTTATCTAACATAGTGAGTATTTTTGCTTTGCTTTCAGGTATGTTTTTTCCTGTAGATAATTTGGGTAAAGTTGTTAGTAATTTATCAAGTTTATCACCTCTAAAATGGATATTAAATCTAACTTTTGCTGTAATATATGATAATAATTTTCAAAATTATAATGCTATATTATTCACATTAATTTTATTATCGATGATATGTTTAGCTGTTACACATTTTAGTTATAAGCCTGAGGATTATATATAAAGGAGATGAGAAAATGATAAATCTTATAAAAGGACTTTTATATAGAATGATAAATAACAAGACTTTTTTAATAATGCCTCTTATAATAACACCAATAGTTATAGCAGCAGCTATTTATTTCTCGAGTAGTTTTGTTACAAGAGCCAATATAGGAGTAGTAGGTGATTATAATGTTAATTTAAAAAGTGATGAAATCAATATTGTAAAGCTTGAAAAAAAAGTGCCTATTTCAGATTTAGTAAAAAATAAATATGAGGCAGTCATATCTTTTGAAAATGGAAAAGTTCAAATTGATACAATAAAAGGCGAAGATTTTAAAAATAGGATAGAGAAAATATTACAGGGGGAAAGGGTTAATTTTAAAGAAGGAGAGAGAAGAGGAATAGCTTCCAATATAGTTGGATTTATAACTATGTTTGTATTGTTATTAGGAGTAATGTTATATAGATTTTTCTTTGATGACAAGAAAGGTATATCAAAAAGAATTATAAGTGCAAATATATCTTATGAACAATATGTATGTAGTCATTTTGTGTCAGTATTTATTATGATATTTATTCCAACAGCATTAATAACAGTAATAGCAAAGGAATTACTTAATTTAGATACGAGAATAAATGCAGTAGAGTTTATCTTTATAATATTAATATTGTCATTATTATCTTCAGCTTTTGGCTTATTAATGTCTTCAATTGTAAAAGAAATGGAGAGTGCTAGTATGCTAGGAGTTATGATAAATATGCTAACTACATTACTTGCAGGGAGCTTCTTTACTATATCTAATAATAAATTAATAGAGAGTTTAGGTAGTGTTTTTCCTCAAAAGCATATTTTAGATTTTACAGTTTTTTTAGAGAATGGTAAGGGGGTAAGTTATGGTGATTTAGCAAATGTTCTTTTAGTTACCCTTATGATGATAATTTGTTCCTTTCTAATAAATAAATATAAAATGAGAAGATATAATTGTATGTAAAGATATGATAAAATAATAACTAAATGTAATAAGTTTTTAAAGGTGATGTGATGAAAAGTATTCTTTATACAAGATTAATAAGGCCCAAAAGTAAAAAGACAATCAATAGAAATAAGAATATCGAAGACAAGTTAAATACTATTTCAGAAAATAAATTAACAATAGTAGAAGGTGGTGCTGCTGTCGGCAAGAGCACACTTATTTCTAGTTATATAAGTGATAAAAAGAATTATATGTGGCTTTCTTTAGATGAAAATAGTGATGATTTAACTTACTTTTGGACTTATATCTTACATGGATTAAAAAATAATATTGAGGATTTAAATTTTTATATAGATATGATAAATCCATTGGTAAATAGAGAGGATATTTTTGAATTAATATTATCATTAATTAATGAACTTATTAGTGAGGAAGATTTATTTTTAGTATTAGATGACTTTCATTATATAGAAGATAGATTTCTTATTGAAACTATAGAGTATTTTATATCTAATTCATCAGATAATATACATTTTATCTTAATCTCGAGGCATGATGTTAAGATTTACCTAGGAAATATTCTTATGAAGGGTGGAGTAGTAGAGATTGTTGCTGAGGATTTGTATCTTAATCTAGAAGAAACAAAAGAGTTTATAAAAAATACTACTAATAAAGTTATTAATGATGAGCTAATAAAAGAGATATATTTAAATACTGAAGGTTGGATAGGTGCAATTAAACTTTTTATAACAGTATTAGGAACAAATAAATCAATGAAAAATATACCTAAGGGTAATAAATTATTTATTGATTATATGAATAATGAAATAATAAATAGCTTATCTAAAGAAGAAATAGATTTCTTAGTTAAAACTTCGATTTTAACTTATGTAAATCCAGGGATATATAATGATATAGCAAGTGAAGATGGATTTTCAATAATAGAAAAGTTAATAGAAAAAAATATGTTGATTATAATGATAGATGAAGAAAAAAATATATTTAGATACCATAATATTTTAAGACAATATTTATTGGAGCTTTTTGATAAATATGAAGAAGAAATTAAGGAACAAACTATAAATAAGATAACAGCTTCTCTAATTAAAGATAGTAATTTTGATGAAGCAATAAATATTTTTATGAATTGGAAAAAGTATGACAATGCATTAAAACTAATAGAAAGTAATGCACATAATATTGTATCTACAAAAATTTTAAATGAGTTTCCATTAGAATACTATAGTAAAAGCGTAGACTTGGCTTTTATATCTATATTTTTTAATTATTTGAATTTGGATTATGAAAGATGTTCTTTAATAATTAATTCAATAGAAGATAAAATTGATAATAGTAGTATTTTAAGGGGAATTAGATTGTTTAGCATTATATTAAACAACTCATTAATTAATGTTAGTAGTTTTGAATTAAGTAAAGAAGTAGATGTTAATTTAAATATACTTACAAAGACAATTTATTACACTTTAGCTGCATGGATATTAGGATTTTGGGGTGAATGTACTAAAGCTTTAGATGTTATGGAGTTAATAAATGAATCAAATAAAGAGTTAAACAATAGCTATATTGAATTAATTAATAAGTACAATAAAACTTCCCTATTAGAAGAGGTTGGTAAGTTAAAAGAGGCCAAAGAGGTGTATGAAGAGTTAAATGAAAGTATTAAATATAAGAATTATAAATCTTGTTTTACTATTTTTAGAACAGTAGGATTGCCTGGGGTTTATATAAAACAGCTTAAGGATAGGGATGCAGAGGAACTTCTAATAGAGGCACAGGAAGTACTTGATACTTTAAAGGGAAGGGCAGCATTTAGTTCTTTGAAAGTTGGTATTGCGTATAACTTAGCGGAAGTTAAATATATTCAAAATAATATTGATGAATGCGAAAAAATAATAAATAGCATAGATAAAGGAAATAAAAAAGGTTATGCATATATTCAAATATTGGCACTTAAGATTAGATTATTATCATCAGAAAATAGAGTATTAAAAGAAGAATATGATCAATTTATAGATTCTTATGAAAAAATGTATAAGAATTTAAATTGTTCTGGCAATGTAGGAATAACTTATGGAATAGCACTTTTTGAGATAGGTAAATATGAAAAAAGCTTAGAAAAATTTAATAATATTATATTTAAATGTAGAAAGGATGGAATAGGCTATTCACTTATATATTCATTATTATGGAAGTTAATATTATTAGATAAACTTAATAAGTATGATGAGAGAGAATGCATAAACATTTTAAAAGAGGCTATTTTTTATTCTAGAGATGAAGACATACTATTTCCTTATTATCAAAATAGAAAATATTTAAAACATATAATAATAAAGTTTGAATTACAATTATTAGATGACAAGAATAATAAGGATTTTATAAAAAAATTAAAGGGAATCATGGATTTAAAATCTGAAAATAATATTTTAAGTTCTAGAGAATTAGAGGTACTTAAGGCGGTAACGGACGGATTAACAAATAAGGAGATTGGAGAAAAACTATTTATATCTATTTCAACAGTAAAGACTCATATAATAAATATATATTCAAAACTTGGAGTAAAGAATAGGGTAGAAGCAGTAAATGAAGGAAGAAAAATGTTTTGATATTATAGAAGTTTAGATATATATTATTTTATTTTGAATATATATTTAAGTAAAGTCCCACTTGAGGAAGTTGTAAATAATCAACTTAACAAGTGGGACTTTTTAATGCTCCAAAATTTTGTGAAATAAATTTGTTGATTTCTAAAAAAGCTTTCTATTATTAGTTTTGGTATATCACCTAATTATTCATATGAGACTTATTTGGAGACAATGAGATATAGCCATTCTTTGCTGATAAATTAATTTTTTTATCAGATATAGAGTTATCTACATTCATATCAAGCTCATTTTTTATTTTTCCTGTTTTTGAATTATAAGATAGGTAAAACTTATCTTCTTTAGGAACTAATAATTCTATATTTCCTTTTTGGGCTGTAGCATTAATACTCATAGGCATTTTTATAGTAGATATTTTTATATCTCCACTTTCAGAATTACATTCAATATTATTTGAGTGTGCATTTTCTATGTTAATTGGACCGTTTTTGGATTTAACAAATATCTTATTTTTAAAAGTTTTTGGAATATCAATTTTTAAACTCAAGTGGTAGACCCCGATAGTAGAATCTTTTTTATCTGCTATTGAATTACTAATTAATAAGTTTCCATTTTCAATTTTAGATGTTAGCTTTGGTGAATCACTAGGAAATAAGAATTTACTTTCACCAGATAACGAAATTTTTAAGTCCTTTGAATCAGAGGTAGTAATTGAAATAGAAGAAGTTGATTTTATTTCAATTTCATCTATTTTTGATAATTGCTCTGAATAAATAATACTTTGATCAGTTGTATTCTTGGGTTCCAAGACTTTAGAAAAGATAAAAAAGCTCAGTATAAAGACTATAAGTATTGTAAGTGTTATAAATAATTTTTTCATAAGAAAACCTCCTAAATTTAAGTTATAAGTTAATAATAAAACTAAATATTTTATATGGAGTTAATAAAAGCTTAATATAACCTAAAATTTAAAATGATTAAATTGAAATGTTATTATAGTTATGGTAGGTTAAAGTTAATAACTATGTAAGAGGAGATATGTAAATGGAATCAGTTTTAATTGTAGATGATGAAGAAGAGATAGTAGAACTTTTAGATTTTTATATGAAAAACAACGGATACAATACATATAAGGCTTTTAATGGGAAGGAAGCTATTAAAGTTTTTGAAGAAGAATCAATAGATATAATAATATTAGATATAATGATGCCAGAATGTGATGGTAAAGAGGTTTTAAAAAGGGTTAGAGCTAAAAGTGGAGTGCCTATTTTATTTTTATCAGCTAAAGGAGAGGATATTGATAAAATTGATGGATTATTTCTTGGAGCAGATGATTATATAGCAAAACCATTCAATCCCATGGAGATTGTTGCAAGGGTTAAAGCATTACTTAGAAGAAGTGCTGTATTTAATAATAAAGAAGAAAAAAAAGATCATATAATTAATGTAGCAAATTTAAGGTTAGATGAGATGGCGTGTAAGTTGTATAAGGATAATTTAGAGGTAGAGTTAACATCTGTTGAATACAAGCTGATAGCTTTCTTTATAAAAAATCAAAATAGGGTTTTTACTAAAGGACAATTATATGAAAATGTATGGCAAGAATCTTATCTTGGAGATGAAAGAATTATAATGGTTTACATAAGCAAATTAAGAGAGAAAATAGAGATTAATCCAAAGGAACCTAAGTTTATAAAAACGATAAGAGGACTTGGGTATATTTTTGAAGGTAATTAATATATGAAAAAGAGATTTAATTTTATAAAAAGTAAACTTAATATTAAGGGATTTCTTATTATAAATTACCTTGTGATTTTTGCTATCTTGTATATATGTATACAGTTATCATTTGCCTCTTCTAATTTTGTTTTGGGCAATTTTATTTTCAAGAATAAGGTACTTAATTATTCAGGAGGAATAGATTCTATTTATAATAAAGATTTCAGTAAAATAGATATAAGTATTCTAGAGGAAATAGGTGGTTGGATAGAAATTCTAGATGAGAATAAAAAGGTGATATATGTAAAAGGAGAAAAAAGAGATAAAGTAACTCAATATAGTGAAAAAGATTTATTTGAATTAACAGCTTTATTTGTAAGGAAGACAGATTCAAAGGAGCATGATTATATTGGAGAATTATCATTTGTAGAAGGGAAAAATGGAGAGCAATATATTTTAATTATGAAATTTGATAGAAAGAAGATGTCACCTTCAATGACGTATAAGCCTAGTTTAGGTTACAAAAAGGATATTCCTTTTGTATTAAAAACTTATGGAGTAATGGGATTATTTATAGTTTTATATCTATTAATAGGTTTATATATTTATAGTAAGATAAGCTCAAAATTTATAACAACGCCTCTTAAAAATTTTATAGCTGGTATAAAGAAAATTAAAAGATGTGATTATGATGTTAGAACAAATGTGCAAGGACTAAAGGAGATGCAAGAGGTTGAAGCTGAGTTTAATGAAATGGCAATGAAACTTAAAGAAGTTACAGAAGAAAATAAGAGGATAGATGAAAGCAAAAAGAGGCTTTTAGTTGATATTTCACATGATTTAAAAACGCCTATAACTTCTATCCAAGGTTTTTCAAAACTTTTATTAGAAGAAAATATAACTGAGGAGGAAAGAGAAAAGTTTTTAAAAATTATATATAATAAATCAATATATTCTACATTACTTATAGAAGATTTATTTCAAATGTCAAAGCTTGAAGATGCAGAATATAATATAGATTTAAAAGAGGATAACTTTAGTGAGTGGTTAAGGAGGCTTATTATAGAATATTATGAAGAATTTAGAAATAGATCTTTAAACTTAGATATTGATATTACCGAAAAACCAATTATTTTTAGGTTTGATGGAAATCTTATGAGAAGAGCAATTTCAAATATATTAAATAACAGCTTGAAGCATAATAAACCTAATACAACTATAGCAATTTCTTGTTATTTAGAAGAGGAGAATGTAATTTTAAAATTTGGAGATGATGGAGATGCTATAGAATCACCTATAAGAGATAAAATATTTGAGCCATTTGTTAAATCAGAGATGAAAAAATCAGAGGGTAGTGGTCTAGGTCTTGCAATAACTAAGAAAATAATAGAAAAACATGGTGGGAAAATAGAATTGACATCAACTGATAAAGAAAAAAATCTATTTAATATTTGTATTCCTTTAAAATTTTAGGTTTCATTAAGGTTTAATTACACTTCTATTAAAATTAAGGTTTTATCATAAAAGTAGATAAAATATTAATTTATAAATAGGAGGAAAATTATGCTTTCAATAAAAAATGTTTCAAAAAAATATTCAAATGGATTTACAGCACTTTCAGATTTTAATCTTGAGGTAGAAAGTGGTGTAATTGGTCTTTTAGGTGCAAATGGAGCTGGTAAGTCTACACTTATGAAGATGATAGCTACAATATCAAAACCGTCTCAAGGTCATATATATTGGAATGGACAGGATATCCATAAAAATGGAGATGTGTTAAGACAGGATTTAGGCTATTTACCACAGGAATTTGGAGTATTTCCTAATTTAAATGCAGTTGAATTTTTAAATTATATGGCTGCTTTAAAGGGAATGAATATGAGAATTGCTAAAAATAGAATAGAAGAGCTTATAGATTTATTAAATCTTAGTGATGCAGCTAAAAGGAGCATAGGAAGTTATTCTGGTGGAATGAGACAAAGAATAGGTATAGCACAAGCACTTTTAAATGATCCTAAAATTCTTGTAGTTGATGAACCAACCGTTGGATTAGATCCAAATGAAAGAATGAATTTTAGAAATCTTATAAACGGGTTATCTAAAGATAGAATAGTATTATTATCCACACACATAGTTTCAGATGTAGAATCAGCAGCAGAAAAGATTGCACTTATGAACAAAGGTAAGTTAATATGCTTTTGTAAAAATGAAGAACTTTTAACATCACTACAAGGTAATGTATGGGAGTGCTTAGTAGATGAAACTGAGCTTAATAAGATAAAAAATAAATATATAACCGGGAATATTACTAGAAGAAGTGAAGGTATGTTAATAAGAGTGATATCTGAAATTCAACCTTCACAAAATGCTATTATCGTACAACCTACTCTAGAAGATGCGTATATTTATTATACCGCTAGAAAGAGTGGTGAAAGTAATGAATAAGGTATATCAGATATATTATATAGGAATATCTAATTTCCTAGACAGAATAAGAGATAAGAGTACAATTATTATAACTTTATTTATGATGTATATATCATATTTATTTTTTCCAGAAAAAAATGCTAGTATTTACTTTAGTTTAAACGTTAGTAAAGATGGTTTTTTTTATAGAGGTATATATAATTCTACATGGCTTGGTTGGATTAGTACTATGATGTTTATTACTACTATATCTCTTATAGGATTTTATTTTACTAATAATTCTATAAAGAGAGAAAGGAATCTTAAGATAGGTGAAATAACTGCTTCTATGCCTATGAGATCATATGATTATATATTTGGGAAAGCATTTGGTAACTTTTTGTTTCTCTTATTGCAGATGGGGGTTGTAATTTTAATTACTATTATTATGCAATTTGTTAGAGGAGAAAGTTATTCTTTTGAAATATTGAAATTTTTAAGGCCTTTTTTATTGCTAGGTATACCAATTTGTATAATTATATCAGTAATAGCAATAATGTTTGAAAACTTACCTTTTTTATCAGGTACATTAGGTAATGTGGTTTATTTCTTTGTATGGTCCTTTTTATCAGTAGCTTCCATGATGACTGCTAATAAAGGAAGCTTATTTTTTACAGATATTTTTGGAATTAAAGCTATTAGTAAAATAATAGAAGAGCAGTTTAAAAATGCTTTCAACGAGTTACAAGATTTAAAGAACTTTAGTATAGGGAATTCTGGAACTTTACATGGAAATATTAAAACTTTTGTAATAGATAAGGTTGATTTTAATTTTAATATTATTTTAGAAAGGTTTCTTTGGATAGGAGTAGCTATTTTTGTTCTTTGTTTAATATCTATAATCTTTAGAAGAAATTTGCTTATAATAAAAAAGGTTTCTAAAAAGGATAAAAAGGTTAGAGAAGATGAGAGCTATAAACATATAAAAAATAGAACTTTAACACCAATAATCAATAAAAGAAGTCATTCAAATGATTTAAATATAATAAAGGGTGAATTAGAATTATTATTAAAGTCAGCACCGATATGGTGGTATGGAGCAATAGTTTTCCTTTCATTTGTAATACTTTTTTCAAAAGGTGATAGTAATAGTAAAACTTTAATACCTATAATGTGGATACTTCCTTTATTTATATGGTCTAAACTTGGAGCTATGCAAAGAAATTTTAATATGGAAGGATATCTTTTCACATATAAAAATTATAGAATATCACAGCTAATAGATTCTTTTATTGCTGGGTATATATTTACTTTAATAATTAATTTAGGAGTAATAATTAAATTTATTTCTAATAATAATTTTAAAGGTGTTTTATATATTTTAATGGGAGCATTTTTTATAACAGCATTTGGAATCTTCATAGGTAATTCAATTGGAAGTTCAACAGTATTTGAAATAATATATATAATATTATGGTATATAGGAATGCTTAATGGAATGCCGTATTTAGATTTTCTTGGACTTACACAAGATGCTTCAAATATGAATATACCAATAATATTTTCTATATTTGGTGTTGTAGCATTGGGTTTATCATTTTTAGCCAGAAGTAATAGAATTAAAAACTTATATAATTAAGGACTTATATAATTATAAAATATACATGTTGAAATTTAAAAGCTACATTTAGCTTAGTATAATTGTTAAACCATATGCTCCCTTTATAGCAGACAATTAGAGTAATAAAATTGTCATTATAAAGGGAGCATAATATTAGTTACATAGTCTTGTTTTTTTTAAATGTACTTGATAGAGGTTTCGTTTTAAATGAGATTACATCTTTTTTTGTTATTATATGTTTATATTAATTTGAATTAAAAGATTTTAAAACTTTAAATCTAGTATCACATAAATCTACTTGAACTTTCTTATTATTAAAAACATTTTCAGAAAGTTCCTTTGATATTAATGGCATACTGTCGGTAACTTCTTTATTATTAATAGAGTCATCATTTATAATTAGTGAAAAAATATAGACATCTTTTTTCTTATCAATTTTCATATCTGATTCTGAATTAGATGAAAAAACCCCTTGTTCTTTTAGGTAATCCCCTAATTTTTGAGCCTCTGATTTTGTTACATTATTAGTATAGTAAATTTGGCTTTTATCATAAGTAATTGATTTATCAGGAATATATGAAGAATATATGATTGCAACTATAGATAATACCAAAAGCAAAACACTTATGATTATAGGAATAAGATAAGATGCTCTTTTACCACCATTTTGAATATAATTTTCATATAATGATTTTTGATCGTTCATAAAGTAAATACCAGCACCCACATTTATACCAAAATATATGGCTTTAGATATAGTATCAGGTATAGGAAGTAGAACAGCTAAAGCTGTAAGTATTATAAATCCTACAATAGTTAAAGTCAGTGAAATATTCTGTTTTTTATTATTACCAGATCTACCGAAATTTAATGAATACATGATTCCAGCAGGAAGAAGCGAAAAGAAAACACTGAAGATAATAAATGATTTGGGATTCCATAATTTTTTATTTTGCATAATAGTAGAGTTCATTAAAAACCTCCTTGAGATAAAGATTATATTGATATTGTACCATAATTTGTAAAAGGCAAAAAGTTTATTGTAATAATTTTATAATCTTAAATTATTACAATAGACTTTTTGCCTAGTAAATATGGAACTGAGATTTATTTTAAGGTACTCATATTGAAATTTTATGAATTTTAAAAAAATTTATATGAGTAATAATTTGTTTTTAAAGGTTTTAATAGAAAATTTTCAATATTTCACATGGAAGTCCTGTATAGCTGGAAATTTGATTTAAAGAAAAACCATCTAACTCTATAGGATTTAATTCAATATCAAATAATTTAAATGCAAAGTAATTAGCCTGTTTTTCTAGTTTTCCAATATTAGTTAGATTTTTGTTGAATGCTGATTGCAGAGCTTTTGTGTGTAACAATGCATGTCCTAATTCGTGAGCTAAGATAAACTTTTCTATATTAAGATCTAGATCATTTCTAATAAAGACCATTTCCCTGTCCAAAAAATTTCTATTGTAAAATGCTTCATTTCCATGAAGTAAAATATTGCGTGATTCTAATTTAACAATTTGTATATTTAAATAATCATATAAAGTGTATATATCATTAGAGTCATAAGTTTCTTTTAACCCCATAACTATAGTGTCAATCCAAGAATTCATATTATATACCCACCATCCTTAATTCAAAACAGAGAAGTTATAATAATTATTTTTTATATTTATAACTTATTAACTTCATTTGATTTAATAATTCGTTAGCAAAATCTACAAGATCTTCATCACTCATTTTGTTTATATCAAATCCACCATACCCCATAATAGTTGGTTGTTTAAGTATAAATTGCATAGCCTCTTCAGCTGTTTTAAACTCATTTGTTTCATATAAAGCTTTTTCTTTTTTATCTATACTAGCTTCATTAGATTTTGAATCATATAAATCATTATCAGATTTAAAAAATGAATCAGTAGTGACATCTAAAATAGCAGCTATTTTTTCTAATTTTTCTAAGCTTGGATTTTTAGATTTATTATTTTCTAAATCGCTTAAATAGCCTAAAGAAATATCAGTTAATTTAGCTAATTTATTTATACTAAGGCCTTTAGCTTTTCTAATACTTCTTATTTTATCACCTAACATACAAATAGTCCCTCCGAATTTTAAATTTTCTTATAAAATAATAGTAGCATTACAAAAGTTCAGTGTCAACGAATTAATAAGCAAAGAGGGAATATTCGTTAAAAACGAATGATATTTAAAAAAATTAGATATATATGGTTAAAAATAAATGTTGTTCGTTTTAGACGAATGATATATTATTCAGTTATAGCGAATAAAAATAAGTTTAGGGGGAATAACAATGAAAAAAGATTTAATAAAGAAAATAGAAGGAATTTTATACAATTATAAAACTTCATTAGTAGAGATAAATAATTTGAAAATAGATTTGGAAATGATGAAGGAAGAATATAGAGGAATTACTTCAATTAATTATGGAGAAAAATCTTCACCTACTAATAAATTTAATAGTAGTGTTGAGAATGAAGTAATAAAAAGAGAAGAAATGATAGTACAGCTTGAAAATAATATAAGATATAAAGATGCTATGTATAGGAAAGTTACAAACTCTTTTGATATTTTAGATGAAAGGGAATATAGGTTTATTAAGGAATTTTATTTTGAAAAATGTAGCTATATGAGAGTAAGTGAAATTATGAATATGAGTTATAGTTATGTCTACGATTATAAGATGGCTGTTTTAAATAAAATATCTCCGCTAATATTTACATCAAATTTACCATAAATAAACCTGATTTTTTACTGAGACAAACCTCGAACATATGTTCTATAATAATATCATAGAGTTATATCAAAAAACAAAAACAACTTTTTATAGCTCTAAAAAATCTTATATAAGTTCTTATGTAAGAATGAATTATTAGGATTAACAACCCGGGAGTTAAAACTATTAATTCAAAAGTAATTATGGAAGCTTCCAAGGAAAAAATTAAATTTTATAGGAGGTAAAAATAAATGACCTTATTAGAAGGTGTAAGAACATTTATAAAAACTTGCCCCTATTTATCAGATTCAAGTAAAGATGTAAATGTAAATTATCTTTCAGAAAATATAGATTCATACTCAATAGAAGAAGTTGAAAGTATTCCTATAATAAAAAAATATATTGATGGAAGTGCTATTAAACAATATGTTTTTGATTTAACGAGTAGGGAGAGTTATGGAGATAATGTAGCTATTAATTTGAAAGTTAGTGAGTTTTACGAAAAATTTGCAAGCTGGTTAGAAGAGCAAAGTTCACTTAAGAAATTGCCTTATATAGGTGATACAAAAGAAGCTAGAAAGTTTGAAGTTATTTCAAGCAATTATATAGCTGATAAAAATGCTGATAAAGCACAATACAAAATAAGAATTAGATTAATTTATTTAGAAAATGGAGGAATGTAATATGTCAAAAAATATTAAAAGAAGAAATGGGATTGCAAACTATCTAAATGTGGGAACAGGTAATGAAGAGTATGTATTAATGGGGGCTGGATTTACAGAATTAAAAGAAGTGCCAGCATCACAAGTAAGTTCAAAGAAGTATATAACAGATAAGAGTGCTACAAAGAGAATAATAGGTTATGATTGGACTACTTCATTTAATACAGATCAAATAAGAGATGAAAAAGCTGTTGAATTCATATGTAATGTAGGAGAAAAGCAATTAGTTGGTGAAGGTTGTGAGACAGATTATGTAATAGTAGATCTTGATAAAAAATCTACAATTGCTAACGAATATAAAGCAAGAAAATTTAGAGTTGCTATAGAAGTAGCAGAATTCCCTACTAGTGATGAAGGAGATTTAACAGCAACAGGTAACCTACATGCAGTAGGGGATTTAGTATCAGGTACATTTAATACTGTAACTAAAAAATTCACACCAGAAACTTCAGAAGTGAAGGGAGTTTAATAATATGCTTATTAATAGTGTTGAATTAGAGGATTTAGATATATTTGATGCTGATGTTGCTGAAAAATGTGAAAAAGTATTTTCAAAGGTTGCAGAAGAATCTAATAAAATAGAAAGCTCAGAGGGTAATGCATCACAAATAATAAGAAAAGAATGTGCACTTATATTTGAATGTTTCAATGAGCTTTTTGGTAAAGGGACTGATAAAAAGGTATTTGGAGATAAGACTAATATCCTAGTTTGTATGAAAGCTTTTGAAGAGCTTATTGAAAAAGTTAGCGAGCAAAAGAAAGAATTGGATAAAGTTACATTAAAATACTCACCAAATAGAGCTAAACGTAGGGGCAAGGCATAATAATGAATATTCTTATTGATTTATTACCTAGGCAAGTAAATATAGATGGAATTGATTATGATATTAATTCAGATTTTCGTACTTCTATATTGTTTGAAATGATGGTTCAAGATAATGATATTGGAAATAAGGAGAAAATAGTACAAGCTTTAGAACTATATTATCCAGTTATTCCTGAAAACTTACAAGAAGCAATAGAGAAAATAATCTGGTTTTACGGATGTGGGAAAGAAGTAGAAAAAGGAAAAGGTGGAGAAGGAAGTAACAAAGCAAAACAAATATATTCTTTTGAATATGATGATGATTATATTTATGCAGCTTTTTTAAATCAATATGGGATCGATCTTCAAGAAATTGAGGATTTACATTGGTGGAAGTTTAAGGCTATGTTTAAAGCTCTAAAGGAAGATAATGAAATAGTTAAGATAATGGGCTATAGGGCTATGACAATACCAATGGATATGCCTAAAGATCAAAAAGATTTTTATAGAAAAATGAAAAAACTTCATGAGATACCAAGGTCAAAAAGTGAAAGAGAAAAAATTAATGCTATAGAAGAGGCCCTAATGGGTAATGGTATTTTACATGATATATAGAATTTTATATTTAGCAGAAAGCATCTATATTTGTAGGTGCTTTTGTTATTAAAGGAGGTGAAAATATGGCAAATTTACCTACGGTTATTGAACCAATTTTAAATATAGATAAGGTAAAAAGTGAATTAAGTAATATCAATAAAATAGCTGCTGATAATCCTATGATTATAGATGCTGATTATACGGAAGTTAAAGAAAAAGCAAAAGGAGCAGCAAAGGAAACAGAGTCACTTGCTACAAAAGCTGTAAAAGGAATTGAAACCGCTCTTAAAGGACTTGAAAAGAAAATTGGAGATGTTGCTAAAAAATCTATAAAAGTAGGTAGTGAATTTGATAAAAGTATAGGTAAGGTTTCTGTTGCTGATAAGCAAAAAGAATTAGATGGCGAATTTGATAAAATTTACCTTACGTTATATAAGAAGTTTGAAGAGCCTATTAAAAAAGCTCTAGATACGGCAATTAAATGCGTTGGAGAGTTAGGAAACAATTTAGCTGATGGTAAATTATCAGGTGGATTAGATACTATTGCAGATGCTTTTAGCAAATTGATAGATAAAGTATGTGAGTTAGCTATAAAGTGGTTACCAAAAGTAATAGATATATTAAGTTTTGTTTCAGAGCATGCTGGATTAATAACATCTGCAATTGTAGGAATTGGAACTGCAATAAGCGTTTTAAATATTGCGGCTAGAATCACAAAATTTATAGAGAGTATAAAAGGATTAAGTTTAGGGATAGGACTGTTAGGAGGAAGTACAACTTTGATAATTGCAGGTGTGGCTGCAGTTATAGTAGCGATAATAACACTTTGGAATACAAGTGAAACTTTTAGAAATATAATTATTACAGGATGGCAGGCTATACAAGAGATTGCAAGTGTAGTATGGGGAGGTCTTGTTACTTTTTTTACAGAAACTATACCTCAGGCATGGCAGTCTGTAATAGACTTTTTTGTTGGTATACCAGATTGGTTTAGTGGATTATGGACTAATATACAGCTAGCATTTGTAAATGGATGGCAAGCAATAGTAAACTTTTTTACTGAGACTATACCGGCTTGGATAGCATCAGTACTTCAGTTTTTAGGGCAATTACCAGAGAATATAGGATTTGTTTTGGGATTTGTAATTGGGAAAATAGTTTTATTTGCACTAGAGTGTTGGAATTGGATAAACAATGAGCTACCTCTTATAATATCAGGTATTATAAGTTGGTTTGCATCATTGCCAGGGCAGATATGGAATTGGTTAGTTAATGCTTATAATAATATAGTGCAATGGGGAAGTAATGTATTTACAAACGCAACTTTATGGATTGGAAATACAATAAATTCAATAGTAAGTTGGTTTTCAAATTTACCAAATAGAATTGGTGAATGGTTAAAAAATACAATAGATTCTATAATTCAATGGGGATCTAATATGGTTGATAAAGGGGCAGCAGCAGCTAGTGATTTAGTTAGTAATATAGCAAATACAGTTTCAAATCTTCCTCAAAAAATGTCAGATATAGGAGAAAATATTGTGAAAGGTATATGGAATGGTATAACAGGAATGGCTTCATGGATTCAGGATAAGATCTCTGGATTTGCAACAGGTGTATTAGATGGATTTAAGAAAGCATTAGGAATACATTCACCTTCAACATTATTTAGAGATGTTATTGGATTAAACTTAGTAAAAGGAATTGGTGTAGGTATTAACCTTGAAATGCCTAATTTACAAGATGATATAGATAAAAATCTGACTAACATGACAAGTAGACTAAAAAATACAGTAGATTTTGAAAGCTCTAAAATGTCTTATAGTCTAACATCAAAGGCAGTATATGATTCAGCAAATGCCTCACCATATATTATTACAAATAATAATGATAAGGGAGTAACTCAAAATGTTACAATAGTTAATCCTGAAAGAACTCCAAGTGAAAATGCTAGAGCACTTAGAAAAGTAGGGAGGGATTTAGTATTTGGATAATAAATATTTAAATTTAAAATTAAAATGGGATAATAACAAAATAAGCATAGGAAATAATGAAAAGTATAAGCTAGTAAGTATTGAAGGTCTTGAAGGGGCTGCTTATGAGGTTAATATAAATAAGAATAATCAATATGATGGTGGCTATATTGAGAATAAGAGAATAAATTCAAGAGAAATAACAATTGTTGCAGAGTTCCCAATAATAGAAGAAGCTGAAAGGGAGAGACAAGAGTTAATTAAATTTTTTAATCCTAAGAAATCTGGAGTATTGACTGTAAATTATGGGGGCTATGAAAGAGATATAGTTTATGAAGTAGAGAAATTTAAGGAAACACGTTCTAGTTTATATGAACCGTTAAGCTTTCAATTAGATTTGATTTGTCCAGATCCATATTTTAAAGATTCTATTATTGCAGAAACGATTAATACGTGGATAAAAGGATGGAAGTTTAAATTTAAACTTCCATTTAAATTTAAACAAAAAGATGAGAATAAAAAAAATATTTATAACAAGGGTCATGTTAAGACACCTGTAGAGATTATGTTTAAGGGTCCAGCAGTTAATCCTTCTGTAATAAATCATAGGACTGGAGAGTTTATAAAAGTAATTAAAACATTAACCTCAGATGATACTTTATTTATTACAACCGAGTTTGGAAATAAGAAGGTTGAAATCGAGAGTAATGGTATAAGAAAAAATGCATTTAATTATATAGATTTAGATAGTACTTTCTTTAGTTTAGAAGTTGGAGATAATCTTATAGAGTATAATACTGAAAGTTTAGAACCCCAAAGTGTAGAAATAAAATACAAGAATAGATATTTAGGAATTTAATAGGAGGTGACATTTTGGAATACAGTGGTTTTTTTAATGGAGATCAAGAATATGGACAAGATGAATTTAGTAGATATTTTGATAATATTTATGAAAGTGGAGTTTCCATAAATGAAGATAATAATATGACATTACAGGTTAATAAATGTGATAGTGGAGTTCAAGTAGATAAAGGTTTTTCTATTATAAAAGGTTTTTATCTTTATAATGATAGCATAAAGAATATTGGTATATTAAAAGATTCAAATTATGACAGAATAGATAGAGTTATAATAAGACTTAATCTAAATAGTAAAAAAGTATCTATAGATGTTAAGAAAGGTATACCATCAAGTAATCCGGAGGTACCGAGTTTACAAAGAGACAATTTAGTATATGAACTATCGTTAGCACAAATAAAGGTACCTAAAAATGGAGAAATGGTTATTGTGGATGAGAGATATAAAAAGGAATTATGTGGGGCAATAAGACCAAAAAATTTAACAGAATTTAATTCCATGATAGAAGGTTTTACTAATCAGTTCAATAAATGGTTTGAAGCTCAGCAAGCTAAAGGATGGAGAAATGTTTTCATTCAAAATACAACACCTGAAAAGGTGGTGCCAGGTAGTATATGGATACAAATTTAGTAAATATAAGATTTTTTGATAGAGATATTAATTTTCTAGGAGAAGTGGATAATTACACTTCTCTTTTTTATATCTCAAAATGGGAAACCTTTGGAGAGTTTGAATTTCATATTAAAGAGTTTAATAAGGAATTACTTTATAAGGGTAATTTTATAATGCTAAACAAGGATAGTTCAAGAGTTGGCGTTATTGAGCATATAGAAATTACTCAAGAGGATATAAAGGTAAAAGGCTTTGGCTTAGGTTATTTACTAACTCAAAGAATTACCCTTCCACCCAATAATTATGCATATCATGAATTTAATACAAATGTTGAAGATATTATGTTAGCACTTGTTAAAACTAATGTAGCAGACCCAATAGATTCTAGTAGGAAGATACCAAACTTTATATTAGAAGAGTCAAAGTCTAGAGGACATAAATTAGAATTTCAGACTAGGTATAAAAATCTAGCTGATGAATTAACTAAACTAGCTAAAGCTAGTGGATTAGGCTGGAAGATACTTTTAGACTATAAAGCTAAAAAACTTATATTTAGAATATTAGAAAGTAGAGATTTAAGTGTTAATCAAAAAATTAATTCTCCACAAATCTTTAGCGTAGATTATGAAAATATAAGAAAAGAAAATTATATAGAAAGTAATATAGGGTATAAGAATTGTGGATATGTAGCAGGACAAGGTGATGGAAAGTTTAGAGAAGTCAAGATACTAAATAGTAATTTGACAGGCTTAGATAGAAGAGAAACCTTTATTGATGCAAAGGATATTTCAGAAGGTGGAAATTTAGATGATAGAGCTAAAGTTAAATTAGCGGAAACACCTCAGATCACTAATTTTGAATGCGAAGTGGATCCTAGAGATTATGGAGTAAATTGGAGTATAGGAGATATAGTTACTACTGTAAATAAACGTTGGAATTTAAAAATGCACAATAAGGTTACAGAGGTAAAGGAAATTTTTGAAGCTGGAAGCTATAAGGTAGAACCTACCTTTGGTACAATAATTCCTACTCCAACTGATAAAATTAAGCAAATTACAGATACTCCATTACATGAAAGTGTTCAAGGTGCTAAAGGAGATAGTGGAGAAAAAGGCCCTCAAGGCTATTCTATTCAATATAATTGGAATGGAACTAAACTAGGTATCAAAAGAGAAGATGAGGCAAATTATAAATATGAAGATTTAAAAGGTGAAAAAGGAGAGCAAGGTCCACCAGGGCTTAGTGTAACTTATACACATACTCAAATATCTCCTAAAACTAAGTGGATTATAAAACATGATTTAAATAAGAGACCTTCAGTAACTATTGTGGATATTGAAGGTAATGTTGTTATTGGAGATATAAGATATATTGATGATAATAATTTAGAATTAAATTTTACAAGTGAATTTGCAGGATATGCATATTTGAATTAGAAAGGGGTGAGTATAGTGAAGTTTTTAACTAATTTAGATTTAAATAAAAATGAGTTGCAAAATGCTAGGATTCAAAACTTAGCAGCTCCACCTAATAATCCGTTATCAGGACAAGCTTATTATAATACTAAAGATAATATAGCATATATTTTTGATGGTACTACATGGAGAAACTTATTTTCAATGTCTATAGAAGAGGTTATAACATTATTAAATAAATCTAACTATAAGATTGATGATGATAATTTAAGTAACAATGTAAATGATGCGGTAATCAAGAGACATGAGCATATTAACGCATCTATTTTAAATGTAATAACACAAGAGCTGATAAATAAGTGGAATTTGGCAGAAGTAAATGCTAAAAGCTATGCAGATAAACAAATAAACGATTATAAAATAAGGCCTGCTACCAAGAATACTTTAGGTGGAATAAAGGTTGGTGCTAATCTTTCTATAAATGAAGATGGTACTTTAAATGCAAATGATAATTCAGTTAATTATATAGTAAAACAGGAAAAGTTTGTAGCAAGTGAAGGTCAAACATTATTTAGTCTTACAAAAGGTAGTTATAAGGTAGGTTTAGGTGCCTTAAGCATATTTATGTATGGGGCTAAAATAAGTAATGATGCCTTTAATGAAACAACAGAAAAAAGCTTTACCATGAAAAATCCATTAAATGTTGGAGATATAGTACTTGCCGAATATATAGAATTAGTTAATGTTACCCCTTATCCAATACACGGAAAGGAGCACTTATCAGGTGGGGTGGATCCTATTCCAAAAGCCACTACTTATACTGAGGGCTTAATGTCAAAAGAGGATAAAAACAAGCTTGATAGTATTAGTATTGGTGCAAATAAAGTAATTAGATCTGACAAAAATGGAATGATTTTAATCGATGGATTAGAGCAAAATGTATATATCCACCCAAATGATATAAATACAAGGCATGTAACAGATGATGAAAAAAACGTTTGGAATGCTAAAGAAACTACTTTAGGCTCACAAGATAAAGCAAATAGAGCAGAAACTAATGCTGAAGCTTATACAGATAATAAAGCTACTGATATTTTAAGTAATGCAAATAAATATACAGATAATAAAGTAGCAGCACTTGTTAATTCAGCTCCAGAAGCCTTAGATACATTACAAGAACTAGCAAAAGCTTTAGGAAATGACCCTAATTTTTCTAGCACAATACTTAATAAACTTGGATTAAAGCTAGAAAAAGTGGCATTTACCATAGGAGATGGGAAAACTACAGAATTTACACTAAAGCATAATTTAAATACTTCAGATACAACATGGAGTATTAGAGAAGCATCTACTGGAGAGGGGATTTTCACAGACGTAATAACTGTAGATACAAATGCTATAAAAGTTTTATTTGCACAAGCACCAGCAAAAGAACAATTTAGAGTGGTGGTGAATGGATAATGAGATTTTTGGGAAAAGAATTAAAATTCAATGGTTTTGATATATTTCATACAGGAAATTTTAATCCAAATGCTAAGGTAGATAAGGATTTACCTAGCGGTAATTTAAAAGCAATAGGTTTTATAAAAGCATTTCTATCATCAGTATCAGGAGATGATATTACGCTTAGAGGGACAACCCAAATAAGATTTTCTGATTCTAATGATTGGGATTGGAATTCTTGGGCTGGTTTAAAATATGATTCAAACAAAAGAAAAATATTTTTAGGCGGAGCTGGAGGTGTATTTGCAGCTAATGGACAAGGAACAAAGGTAGAACTTGATTTAACAAATCAAGTTAATAATGTGATTTTACCTAGCTCTACTATAAATGGTAATTATGTAGCTACTACAAATCAAATACCAACTAAACTTAGTCAATTGCAAAATGATATAGGGGCAGGTGGAGGAAACAAAATAATAATACAAAATAATCAACCTAATTTATTAAAGGGTGATATTTGGATACAAATATTATAAATTTTAAGGAGATGATATAAATGGGACAAACAAAAAAAGCAGTTTATAAAGTTCATAATGGAACAGATTTTGATGAAATAATGTTTAAGACAAGTGAGGATTTACTAGTAGGACAAAATCAAATATTATCTGAAAATGGGTATAGAGAGTTACCAGGAGGGTTAATAATTCAATGGGGGTATAGTTTAGTAGAACCAACAGGTACAAGCATAAATATGCCTATAAGGTTTCCGAATGGAATTTTTTCTGTAAGTACAACAATAAGTGATCCAGGAACTTGGTCAGCTAATATTACGGCCAGAAACCAATCTTATATAATAGTTAGGCATAACTTCCAAGCAGGAAAATTATATGTTGGATGGATAGCATTAGGACATTAGGAGGTAAATTAAGATGAAATTTTTTGGATTTAAAGAAAATGGGCAATTTGATGGATTTTATACAAAAGAAATACATGGAGATAATATACCAAAAACAAATATAAAAATAACTGAAGATTTATGGCAGGAACTTTTAAAGGGAATTTACAAGTATAAGTTAAATTTAACAGAAGATAAAGTTTTAGATGTAGCTGATAAGGATATTTACTTTGATAAAGTAGAAACTAAAGTATATGATGTCCCTAAGCTACCTAATACGCAAGAATTATTAGCTCAACAAATTACTAATCTATTAATAGAAGGTAAAAAGAAGGATGTAATAATAACTAAGTTAGCTAAAACTGTGGATGAATTAAATAAAAAAATATCTAATATTGGAGGGGTCAATTAATGTTTGATTTTTATAAAACTTTTTATAATATGGGATATTTAAAAAAGGATGATATAAAGGAAGCTTGTAAATGGACTTGTATAACTAAAGAAGAGTTTAAAAATATAGTTGGAGAAGATTATATAGAATAATTATTAACTTAAGTAAGAAAGCTTAAGTTTTTTTATAAAGAAATATAAAAAATAAGGAAAATCAAGATGCGTTTTATTACGGGATTTTGATTTTCTTTTTATATTTATTAGGCTAAATATAAAAAGAAAAAATCTAGTATGTATACTTTTGCACTAGATATTGAAAGGAAGTGTAATATGGATGAGTTATTAAGAGAAGCGGTAAATCAAGGCTTAGGGTATGGACTTTTTGTTTTTCTACTTTTGTATGTCTTAAAAACTACAGGTGAGAGGGAAACGAGGTACCAAAATATGTTAGATAAGTTAACTGAGAAGTTTAATATAATTGAGGATGTTGAAGAGGATGTTAAGGAAATTAAGAGTCATATATTTAAGAAATAAAGGACGGTGTTTTAAATGAATAAGCAATTTTGGGAGAGATTTAAGAATCCGTGGGTGATAGTAACTATAACGTCGTTAGTTATTTTAATTCTTGTACAAAATGGGATTCAAGTTGATGATAAAAGGGTAATGGAAACAGTAAAAGCTTTATGTAGTATAGGTGTTATACTAGGAATATTAAATAATCCAGATACTAAAGGTTTAGACTTACCCTATTTAAAGAGTAAATCAGGTGATCAAGAAGCTAAATAAGTTCTTGGTTTCTATATTTAAAATAAAAACTAAGGTATTAAAAAGGGAAGGTGATAAAAATGGAATCAATAAAAACAATAGAACAAAAGGAAATCAGACTTTATGGAGGAGAGATAGTAACACCAGAAATACATTTTTTTGATATAACTCCTGATAATAGAGAAGGTGGTGTATATGGCTTATGTGCTATTATTAAATTGTCAGATGGTAGAAACATTATGATAGATGCTTATATGGATGGGAAAGATAACTATAGTAAGTTAAAACAATTTCTAAATAATATAGGAGTCAATTCAATAGATATATTATTCACTACTCATAATCATAGTGATCATATAGGAAATGCAGTAAATTTATTAAATGATTATAAAATAAAAAAACTATATGTTAAAACTCCTGATTGGATAAAATTAGATAAAGATGAGATTAAATGGGATACGCAAGGGTATTATAATAGAATGATATCTAAGGCTAATGAAGTAGGCACACAAGTTATAGAGTGTACTGACACTACAATTCAACTTAGTGATATAGAAACAATGAAAATTTTAGGTTCCGAATATTTTGATTATTCAGATTATAACGGTTGTAGTGTAAATTATATATATCAATATAAAGATATTAGAGTATTATTTACTGGTGATAGTAACGTTGGAACTTTAAATAATTTACGTGGAGAATTTGGTAAAATTGATATTTATCAAACGCCTCACCACGGAATGAATCAAATTCCAGAAACTTTTTTAAGAGAAATACAGTCTAAAGTTGGGGTGTTTGGAAATCTTGTAAGTGATAGAGAAGATGTAAAACCTAATATATTATTCTTAGAATGGTTTGGGTGTAATGTTTATGGAGCATTAGATAATAATTGTAAAATGTGTTTTAAGTTATTTTCAAATTGTGTTCTTTACAGCCTAAAGCAAACTATTAAAACAAATTGTTTTGTAAAACTTGATGATAATGGTTCATGGGGATATGTTAAAGATTCTGGTATTCCCGCGGAAAATGAAATAATAAATTATAACCTAGAGTATTATTATATAGATAAGAATTGGAGAATGGCAAGGTTGCAATTTTTTGATTTAGAAGGTAGTACTTATTATGTTGGGCAAGATGGAATTTTATGGCGTGATAAGTGGATTCAAAAACCAAATAGTGATAAGTGGTATTGGTTAAAGCTAAATGGAGCAATGGCAAAATCAGAATCAGTAAAAATTGACGGAAAATATTATAATTTTGATAAAGATGGAATATGTACTAATCCATAAAAGTAATGTATAGGATATAGAGGAAAAGTTAATGAAAAGGCAATTTAAAATTTTATTATCATTGGTGGCTTTAATAGTCACTTTTTTTATTTCAGATATTAATGTACAAGCAATGTCTATAAAGCAAGAATTTATTAATAATAACAGGAGTTATAGAAGTCTAAAACCTATAGGAATTGTAATTCATGATACTTGTAATGAAGGTGCAACTGCAAAAAATAATAGGGACTATTTCAATAGAGTATATGTTGGAGCTTCAGCACATTATTTTGTAGATTGGAATGAAGTTATACAAACTATTCCTAGTAATGAGCAAGCTTGGCATGCTGGTGGTTATGCTAATAGAAATTATATTAGTATAGAGATGTGTAATCCTAAGAGTGGGAATATAGAACAATTTAATAATGTATATATAAAAACTGTTGAACTTGCAGCGCAAATTTGTAAGGCTAATGGATGGAATGTACGAGATAATGTTTTTAGTCACAAGTATATAAGTGATACCTATAAACAGACAGACCATCAAGATCCATATGCTTTTTTAGCTAAATATAATAAAAGTTGGGATAAGTTATGTGAGGATATTCAAAAAGCGATAGAAGGGGGAAATATAGAGTCTATTTATCCAAAGGATATAAATATTCAATCAGAAGATATTCATAATAGTTTTACTCATCCTAATAATGCACAAATAAAAAATGATTTTTTTTATATTAGAGATGAAAATGGAAATGTTATACCAAATAGAAGAGTTGATATAGGAGATAAGGTAACAATTTTAGATATATCTTATTCAAAGCAGCTTATAAAGTTAGAATATCCAACCCCTCTTGGAGTAAGGCGTGGTTGGATTAAAAATTCACCAAATTATATAAGATATTTTTATAAAAATCAATATAAAAATGGAAGTACATTAGAGGATATATATCAAAATTCAGATGTAATATATAAAATAGGTAGTATATCAAAATATGAGGAAGCTACTGTATTATATAGAAATAATGGGATTTTACATGTTGCATATTCAACTAAAAAAGGTACTTTAACAAAATCAGGATTTGTTAAATATAATGATCATTTTAATAAGTTTTAAATAAGTGATTATAAATAAGTGTGGTAATGATTATTTTTTTAATCATTACCACACTTATTTTTTTCGCGTATATTTAACCTAAATAACTTTAAATCTTAACTAATTAAATAAAACCCCTCAATTTTATAAAACTAGTCATTATTTTTAGAAATTGATATTAAATATCAATTTTACATATTTAAAAATAGAATTGTTAATAACAATAACCATTTTCAGTATAATATAATATGAATTACACCACAAATTTTGGAAATAAAAAACTCCAATTACTCTTTATTAAGTAATTGGAGTGGGTTCACTATTAGCTCCGCTTGTCTAAAGTGACCAAATAAAGAACAAGCATCATAACTTCCAAAATTTCAACATAAATTAAACATAATATAGATTAAGTTGGTATATTTTAATTCAATAAAATTTTACATAGTGTTCAATTATTTGTCAATAGAAGAAAATGGAATAATGATCTTTATGTTGAAATATATTACTATTTATTAAGAAATAGAATGATATTTATTTACAAGATATGTATGAAATTATATGATTTATATATAAATCTAATAAGTATAAATTTAAGAGGTGAAGAGATTGAAAAGAGAAGGTTGTGGCGTATTTAGAAATGATCCTAAGGTTATATCTAAATATTTTAAGGAATTATTATTTGAGGAAAATTATATAAGTTATTTTGATAATATAATATTTGCAGTATTTGATAATTCAAAGAGCCAAGATTGCATAAAGTGTTTTGAAAGGGAATTTTTTAGTTAAAGAAAAAGCTATATTAAATGTTCACTATTCAAATTACAATGGTAATGATATAATGAAAATAGTGAAAATGTTTAAAATAGAATAGTTAAACTATTTGCGGGGGGACTTTAAAAAGTTGAGAAGGATAAAACCTGACCCTTTGAACCTGTTAGCTAATACTGACGTAGGGAGCAAATCATCTACTTATGTATTTGATTATATGCTTACTGTTATATTGGTAAGCATTTTTTTTTGTAGGAAATTATCCACATAGTAAGAGAATTCTGTACGTCAACTTTTCTATTTACAAATATATAAGGAGGATGAAGTTTAATGGAGTTTAATTTTAGTTTTAAAGAAAAAAATTATAATGGAGATGTTAAAGTTACTGATTTTGAGGGAGCTATATTTGATTTAGATGGAACGTTGTTAGATTCTATGGATGTTTGGGAGAAGATTGATATAGAGTTCCTATCAAAACGAGGCTTAGAAGTTCCTGATGATTACATAAATAATATATGTGCTTTTAGTTTTAAAGAAGCAGCAAAGTATACTATAAATTTGTTTAATTTAGATGAAAGTGAAGAAGATATTATTAACGAATGGAATGAGATGGCTATACATGAATATAGTAATAATGTCAAATTAAGACCATATGCTAAAGAATATCTTTTTTATTTAAAAGAATGTGGCATTAAGTTAGCCGTAGCAACAGGATTACCTAAAAATTTATATGAACCTGCATTAAAAAATAATTGTGTTTTTGAGTTGTTTGATGTTTTTTGTTCTACTGATGATGGTGGAAGAGGGAAGGGATATCCAGATGTGTATTTACGGGCACTTGAAAAATTAAATATGTCTGCTGAAAAATGTATTTCCTTCGAGGATGTTTTACAAGGAATTATTAATGCAAAAGAAGTAGGACTAGCAGTATATGCTATGTATGATAAATATTCACTTAAATATAAAGAAAAAATAATAAAAATAGCAGATGGGTATTTAGAAGACTTTAAAAATGCACCTATACCCTATTAGTTAAAAATGAGGTGATGTAAATGAAGGAATATTGGGACTTATATGATGAAAATAGAAACAAGGTGAATTTAATACACGAAAGAGGAGTACCTATTAAAAGCGGTTTGTATCATATGGTTGTTAGTGTTTGGATAAGAAATAAAGATGGGAAATATCTTATGTCCAAGCGTCACCCTAATAAGCAATATCCAAATCTTTGGGAGTGTACTGGTGGAGCTGTTATACTTGGAGAAACTAGTCTACAAGCAGCGATAAGGGAAGTGAAAGAAGAATTAGGAATTGAGCTTGATGAAAATTTAGGTAAACTAATTTATAGTAAACGTAGGGATGAATGCCAGGATTTTTACTATGTATGGTTATTTAATAGTGAAATTGATTTATCAAAGCTTACTTTACAGGAAGAGGAAGTAGTTGAGGCAAGGTGGATGAGTAAGGAAGAAATAGATGTTTTCTTTGAGAAGAAGAAAATACATCCTTTATTAGGATATTATCAAGAAATATTTAGTGATAAATGATGATATGTACTATAAAGATAAATTAGACATTTTATAAAATATGACTGAAAGGTATAGCAAAGCTATACCTTTACAGCTTTAAGTCTATAGGAGTAATATAAACATTATATTTTTTCTAAATAATTACTAAACTGTTTTTTATCTATGAAAGTAGTTAATTTTCATAATTCTATTCATAAAATTAATATATTAAAAACTAAGCATTTTTTGTGATAGCTATCAATTTAGCCATTTCAAAAGCAAGATTATCCTCTTTTTCATTATCTCTAATAAAGGAAGTAGTTTTATCATTTTTTGTAGTTAAAAAAATAATTTCTTTTTTACCTTCAGTTTTTACTTCAAAAGTTTTTATATCAGCTATAGAAATTTTATCTTCATATACAGTTTCTGGTAAACCGCCCCAAGTAGAATGACTTTTGGCATCTATATATAAATTTTCAGTAGTAAGAGTTAGCTTAAAATCATTTGTTATTCTACCTCCAACCCCACCAAGTAAATTTACTATAGTATTACCTATTGTATTTGCTACTACTTTGGAATTACCAACATTCTTATGTGATTTAATAATACATAGAACTGATTCATTTTTTAATATATCTGTCATAATAAACCCCTCCAATTGATTAATTATTATACATTTATAATACCTTCCAATAAAGTTTTTTATAATATGAAACTTTTAAGTTATACATTTATTAATCTGAAATGTCATATACAGTATTTTTAATAACCCTATGATTTTTCTCGTTAAAGTACTACAGCAGGAAAGAAAATCTATTTTGTATAGCAATATAGCCATTAGGATTACAATATAAATAGAATGAGAAGTTTTTAGATATTATAAAATAATTTAAATTGACAGTTAATTTAAATTATTTTATAATTAAAGAATAGATAGATTTTAAAAGTAAAGAGAGGTATTTTTGTGAGTGTATAGTATCTAAAATAGTCAATTTAATATTGGTTCCTAAAATTAGGGTATATAGTACCTTTATTTCTTATGGAATTAATTATAACTATTAAAGATACAAGTCCACGAATTTACTTTTAGTGTAGTAAAACTACCTTTTTAAAGGGAACTCCTATGTATTGTTTATATATAGGAATAAGTTTGACTACTTTATTTAAGAGTTGCATTCTAAAGCTGTGGAAGTATCCATGGCTTTTTTAGTTTTTAAACAAAAAATCTATCTAGCTTTCGTTGGCTTGTAAAACAAGTAAGGAAGGTTTTTAAAATGAATAAAATTATGTTGGAAAAATTACATTATTATGAGCTTAAAGAAATAGTTAAAGGGTATTGTGTTAGTGGTTTAGGAAAAGAGTTAATTGATAAGTTAGAACCTAGCACTAGTTTAAATACTGTTAATAGAAGATTAGATGAAACGTCAGAAGGAAGAAGGTTATTAGATGCATCTTATCATATTCCATTAGAGGGGATTTTTAATATAAAACCACTTATTGAAAAGATGGAAAAAGGTTCGGTGTTAGAAGCATCTGATTTAACCATGATGACTGATTTCTTAAGAGGTTCAAGAAAGGTTAAAAAATTTATAAAGGATAAGGATGGATATGCACCTACACTAAGTTCTTATGCAGAAAACATTTTTGATTTGAGTTATATAGAAGATGAGATAAATATGGCCATAACTGGAAATAGGGTTAATTCTAATGCAAGTAAAGAACTCAAAAAAATTAGAAGAAATATAGACGATTGTGAAGGAAAAATAAAAGAAAAGTTAAATAGTTTTTTGAAAAATAGTTTAAACAAAGAGTATATTCAAGAATTTTTTATTAGTCAAAGAAATGGAAGTTATACTATACCGATAAAGGCAGCTTATAAAAATCATATTCAAGGAAGTATTATAGAAACCTCATCAAAGGGAACTACAGTATTTATGGAGCTTAATAGCATATCAAAATATACTTCTGAGCTAAGTGTGCTTAGAGCTAATGAGAGCATGGAAGAATATAAAATATTAGCTATTATTACAGAAATGTTATTTGATAAAATAAAAGAGTTGAAGATGAATATGGAAGTGATTGCTGAATATGATATGATTTTAGCAAAAGCAAAATATAGTTTAGACATAAAAGGAATAAAACCTAAGATTAATGATTATGGATATATTAAAATAATAAAAGGAAAATATCCGCTTATAAAGAATGGAGTGCCATTAGACTTTGAAATAGGAGAAGATTATAGAAGTTTAATTATAACTGGTCCTAACGCTGGAGGTAAGACAATTGTTTTGAAAACTGTTGGTTTATTAGTATTAGCAATTCAATCTGGATTTCATATAGCAACAGAAGAAGAAAGTGAAATATCAATATTTAATAAGATCTTTGTTGATATAGGCGATGATCAGAGTGTAGAAAATTCGTTAAGTACATTTTCATCTCATGTCAAGAATTTAGCCGAAATAGTAAAAGAGAGTAATAAATTAAGTTTATTATTATTTGATGAAATAGGTAGTGGAACAGAACCTAATGAAGGAGCTGCTTTAGCAATTGCTATATTAGAAGATATATATCATAAAGGTTCAATTACTGTTGCATCTACTCATTATGGAGAAATTAAGAATTTTGCTCAAAATCATCCTGATTTTGAAACTGCGGCAATGGAATTTAAAAAAGATACTTTAGAACCATTATATAAACTCAATATAGGTAAAACAGGTGATAGTAATGCTTTATATATTTCAAAAAAGATGGGGATACCTGATTCAATTATAGAAAAAGCTAAAAAATATATAGAGGTTAAAAATTACGATTATACATTAATAAAAGATAGTAAGATACTTAAGAAAAAGCAAGTAATAGTTAACGAATTAGCTTATGAGTATAAAGTTGGAGATAAGGTTATGCTTTTAGATAAGAACGAGTCTGCAATAGTATATAAGGAAAAAGATAATTTGAATAATATAGTAGTTTTATATAATAAGGAATTCATAGAGGTTAATTATAAAAGAGTTAAGCTAGACATTAAAGCTAGTGAGCTTTATCCAGAAGGTTATGATTTAAACCAATTATTTATTAGTTTTAAGGATAGAAAGCTTGAAAGGGATATTGAAAGAGGTTCAAAGAAAGCTTTAAAAAACTTAAGAAAAGAGAGTATTTACGATAAGCATAATCATTGCAAATTAGAGAATTAGTATATTATTTTAAAACTCCATTAGTTTATAATGGAGTTTTATTTTTTGTGCAATATGGATAAAATGTATTTTAATGTAATAGAATTATAGAGTTGATTTTATATTAAAAAGAGGAGAGTTTTAAATTGCTTTTAATAAATATTTTTGAAATTATTGGAACCATAGCCTTTGCGATTTCAGGTGCATTAGTAGGAATAGAAAAAAAGCTAGATATATTTGGTGTTACGTTTTTAGCTATTACTACTGCTATCGGTGGAGGTGTATTTAGAGATATTATAGTTGGAAGAACACCACCGACTGCCTTTAATAATCCAATTTATTGTGTCATATCCATAATATCAGCAATTTTAACTTATTTATTTTATAAAAAGATACACAAGTTTAAAAATATTATTTTAATATCAGATGCTATCGGGTTAGGTATATTTACAGCAGTAGGAGCGAACGTAGCTTTTTTTTGTAGTATGAATAAACCTTTTATAGTTATATGTACAGGGTTAGTCACTGGAATTGGGGGAGGTATGTTAAGAGATGTTTTTGTTAAAGACATTCCTTTTGTGTTCAAAAAGGAAATATATGCTGTGGCATCAATATTAGGAGCTATAAGTATGTATTTTTTATATGATTATTTGTCTAATATACTTTCTATGTATGCTTGTTTTTTTGTAACATTCATAATTCGTATTTTATCAATAAAATATAATTTGAATTTGCCAGTATTAGATGATAAAAATATAGGATTTAAATCAGATGAGATTTAGAAAATTAATTTTATATTTGATTATAATTTCAAAAATAGTACAATTTATAAAAAAATGTACTATTTACATAAAATTAACGAAAAATAAAAAGGAAATTAACAAAAAATGTCGAATATAGAATAAGTTATTTATTAAATTTACAAATATACTTAAGATGTATGAGGTGTACTGTGGAAGAGGGGTTAAAAAACTTTAACTTTAAAAAAATATTAAATGAAAATAATATTCATAAATATATTATTTTTATACTTTTACTACCATTTATTTTATATATAAGGAAAGCAAACCATATAATAGCTCATAGTATTATTGAAACATTAAATACAGCGATATGTTTTAGTAGTGTTATTATTATTATTAATTCGTATAGAATGTCACAAAACAATTATTTTCTTTTTTTTGGAGCTTTATTTGGATTTGTTTCTCTTTTTAATTGTTTACATTGTGTTGTGTATATGGAGAGTTCTTATAATCCAAAAGTAGCAATAAATTTATCAGAACAATTAAATATAACTTTTAGACTTGTAGAAGGAATATCTATAATGATATCTTTTATTTTTTTATACAGACCTTTAAAAAAATATATAATTTTTTATTTTTATATAATTATTTCTTTAGTATTAGTATATATAATCTTTTTTACGAATTATTTTCCTACATGTTTTATTGTGTCGGTAGGGAAAACTAGATTTGCTATCATGTGTGACATTATAGTGATTTTTTCAATGTTATTATCAATTATTCTTTTCTTTAAAAATAGAAAATATTTTAGTAAAAAAACTGTAACTTATATGGGGATATATCTAATATTATCAATATTGGTAAGATATATGGTTATTATTAATAATTCGACTTATAATGATTTTGATATATGTAATCATACTTTAAAATTTATATCTTATTATTTTCTATATAAAGCTTTAGTTGAAAATGTAATAAAAAATCCTGTAAATGCAATTTTTAATGATTTAAATAATAAAAATATAGATCTTCAATTAAAAACTATAGAATTAGAAAAGACTATTATTAAATTAAATGACGAAAAGCTTAAAACGGAAAAAATTAATAAAGAGTTAAAGTTATTAAATGAAGCTAAGGAAAATGAAAAGCTTAAAACTGAGTTTTTTGCTAATTTATCTCATGAACTTAAAACTCCAATAAACGTAATTTATAGTGCGCTTCAATTACTAGAATTAAATAATAAGGATGAAGTTTCACAAAAATATAATAAGATAATAAAGCAAAATTGTTATAGGCTTTTAAGATTAATTAATAATATAATAGATTCCACTAAAATAGATTCCGGCTTTTTAAACTTGAATTTAACATATAGTAATGTAGTAATGATAGTAGAGGATGTTGTATTATCTGTTTCAAATTATATAGAAGCCCATGGCATGAATGTTATATTTGATACAAATGTAGAAGAAAAATATTTAAATATTGATTTAGATGCTATTGAAAGAATACTTCTTAATCTTATTTCAAATTCGGTAAAATTTAGAAGTAACAATGGAACTATATATGTTAGTATTTTTGATAAACAAGAAAGTGTAATTATATCTGTAAAGGATGATGGAATAGGTATCCCAACTGAGCAGCAGAAGTTTATTTTTGATAAATTTAAACAAGTTGATAAATCTTTTACAAGAAATAAAGAAGGAAGTGGAATGGGATTGTCTCTTGTAAAAGCTTTGGTTGAATTACATAAAGGAACTATAGCGGTAAAAAGTGAAGTAGGTGTGGGAAGCGAGTTTATTATAGAATTACCTGTATTGGAATCGGTGGAACATGAATTGAAAAATAATAGATCCCATAATAGTAATATAATTAAAAATATAGATATTGAATTTTCTGATATATATTTTTAAAAATCATATATATGATTTTATGTTAATTATACAATAACATAAAATCGTATATTAATTTTAAATATAAATTTATTATATTGTACTGAAAATTAGAAAAAGCAAATTGTTATGTGTTTATAATATAACAGATAAATATGAAGTTAGCATGAAAGTACATTTTATAGAACATAGAAGTGAATTAATAAGTATATAAAATTCAGGTATAATAGACTCATAAAGTTAATTTGATTAACTATACAGGAGGTAATTGTTGTGGAAAACAAAAATATTATACTAAGAAAGGCAAAAAAACAAGATGTAGATACTTTAGCGAAACTTATTTATTGTACAGAGGTTCATCCAGATTACGTTTGAGGAGGAGAATCTGAGCAAGAATGTTTAGAAAATCTAAAAATTTTAATAAAAACAGAAGGTTCAAGATATAGTACTGAGTATATAACCGTAGCAGAAAAAGATGAACAAATATTAGGTGCTATGATATTAATACCTTATGATAAATTAGATAGATTAAGCATGAAAACCGATTTTAAACAATTAAAGAAGATGTATGGAATTAGTGAAAAAATTTATTATATGATTACTAGAGTTAAATACATGTTATTTAGAGAGTGTAGAAGAGGTAATCTGTATATAGCAAATATTGCTACTGATGAGACTGCAAGAGGGCTTGGAGTAGGTAAAAAGTTAATGAAGTATGCAGAGCAAGTTGCTAAAAAAGAAGAGTATGATGGTATTTCGTTATTAGCTAAAAATGAAAATGTAAGTAAGTTTTATGAAAAACTAGATTATAAAAAAGTCTTTGATAAAGTACTTTTGGGTGAAAGAATAATAAAAATGGCTAAATACGTTTAATATAGATTGTTTTTTTAAACTCCCTTAGATTTTTTCTAAGGGAGTTTTTTACGTGTGAAAGTGGGTAATATATGAATATTATCATAAAATCAATAAAAAGGTTTACAAATTTTTTATTGATTTATTAAAGCTATCTTATATATTATAGTACGTTTTTCTAAAGGATTAGATTACTTCTCATTTGGTTTTGATGTTGATTTTTTAAATAAAGTGTTAATGCTTCAGTTAAAGAGTTTTATTTTTGATAAATAGTTATTTTTTATGCAATATAAATTTTACTTAATTTATATTTTTATTAAGCATTTTAATAACTTTAAAAATATTGTATAATTAATAGTGAATAATATATGGAGGGTTCGGAATGGAAGAATATAGTGAACTTAAACAGATATTAAGAAGCTATGGTGATAAAATAGTTTCGGCTATAGAGTTTTATAACTTTGGAGAAATACCTGAAAAAAAACTTAATAATGCTATAAAAACTTATGCAAATTCTGTAGAACAAACAAAGGTTTATGGATTAATTGATACTACTTTATTGGGTAGTGGGAAAGAAGGAATGTTATTTACTAATGCAGGTATTTACATTAAAGAAGCTTTCGAAAAGGTTAAATATATTCAATATTCAGAAATAGAAGATGTAATTGTAACTAGCTTAGAAAAAGAAAAAGATTCAGATAGAGTTATTGAAATTATATGTTCGAATGATTTAAAGATTAAAATAAAGTCACCGTTTTATCAAAAAACATCAATGGAAAAAATGCTTAAAGAAATCATAGAGTTGAAAAATGATGGTAGAGTTGGTAAGTCTGATAAATATGTGGCGTTAGAATACATGAATGATGAAGTAAAAGAGAATTATATAAAAGTAATAATTGCTTTTATGAATAGTGATAGTGAAATAAATGAAAAAGAAATTTCGGAGTTATATTCTTTAATGACACAAATAAAGTTAACCAGAAGTAGCAGAAAACGTATACAAAAGTATTTAGAAAACCCTTCTGAAGATGTTAGAAAAATGTTAATTAGAATGGAAATGAATATTCCAGAGGCATCAGAAGTAGTTTTACATTTTTCATTGGTTAAAGATATTATAAGAATTGGTAAAGCTACTCATGCTAAATTAGATGAGAGTCAGATGGCGTTTATTTCAATGGTTGCAAGTGATTATAATATAAATGCATACCAGGTTGATTTTTTAGACGAGGCAATTGAGCTTGATAAAAAAATATTTTCAGGGGAATTTACAGAAGTTGAAGTTATAAGTAAGTTTAGAGAATTAGCTTCTAAAGGGGCAGCTGTTGGGGTTCCAGTAGTAGCTGTCTATTTAAGTGGATCAGTCTTAGGCTTAAGTGTAGCTGGAGTTACATCAGGACTGGCAGCCTTGGGATTAGGTGGAATACTAGGATTGAGTTCGATTGTTACAGGAATAGGAGTTGCTGTTTTATTAGGTGTAGGAACCTATAAGGGATTAAAATGGATAACAGGTGGTCAAGACAAGATAAGTAAAAGAGAGATTTTAATACAAGGGTCTATTAAAAATAATAAAGAAACTATAGAATATTTAATAGAAGATATAAATGCTTTAGTTGGTAATATAGTTACTATGCTAAACTCAGAAGATTTAGACAAGAAAAGGATAGAAATTTTATCAGGTGAGATAGATTTGCTTAATAGAGTTTTAAAGTTATTAAATTCTAAAAATAATGAATTAGAAAGTTTAATTTAGATTAAAAGGTGCTGTATCAAAAATTATTTTGATACAGCACCTTTTTAAATTTTTCATTTTTTTATTATACAAACTAAGTGATAATCTGGATTTTGGATTTAATCAATTCGAACTTACTCATAGAAATGTAATAAATAAGAGTTTTATCTTAACAAAAACTAATTTAATTAATAAAATTTTATTTTAATTAAAGAATTATTAAAAAAAATTATGAGAATAAATTTAATAAGAATTATTTATATACATAATAAAAGTATATTTACAAAGAATTTTTTTTGTAAAGATGATATATTTGCCTGTAAAAAAATATAAGATTTTAGGGTTAAAGTGTCGAGCGATTTTAGAATAGACATACTTGTTTCAGTGAATGAAGTGTGTTAACATTATTTACAGGTGATGAAAATGAAAGTAAGAAATGGAAGTAAAAGGTTCATAAAGGATATTAATAGAACACAAGTTATTAATGAAATAAGAAAAAATGAAGGAATTAGTAGAACGGATATATCTAAAAATCTGAAATTAGGCTTATCAACAATTACAAATATTATAGAGGAACTAATAAATGAGGAATTAGTTTATGAAATTGGTGAAGACATTTCAACTGGTGGGCGTAAGCCAGTACTACTAAACTTTAACAAGAATTATGGAAATGTAATAGGAATAAAGATAGAGGAACATAAAATACTGGTATCTTTAACAAATCTAAAGGGTGAAATATTATTTAATTTAAAGGCAAATCTTACAGAAAAAATCTCAGGCAATATTTTAATAGATACTATAAAAAAAGCAGTATATGAAATAATAAAAGTTAATAATATAAAGAATAAATTAATGGGAATAGGTATAGCTGTATCTGGATTAGTAGATCAAAAAGAGGGAAAGCTAATATATTCAGGGTTACTATCTATTGAAAACGTTGAACTCTCAAAAGAGTTAGAAAATGAGTTTGGTGTACCAGTTTATGTAGATAACGATGTAAATGTTTATTCGTTAGCTGAGCTTTATTATGGAAAAGGCAAAAATAGAGATAATTTTGTAGTTATAACTTATGGAACAGGCATTGGGTGTGGAATAGTAATAGATAGAAAAATATATTATGGAGAATTAGGAGGAGCTGGAGAATTTGGACACATGGTAATATTACCAGAAGGTAGAATGTGCGAATGTGGTGCCAAAGGATGTTTAGAAGCTTATGCTGCAGAAAATGCAATGCGCCAATATATATTAGAGAATATCAGTAAATATGAGGGATGCAAAATAAATTATATAGATAATTTAACAATAAATAGAATTGAAGAGTATGCAAGTAATGGTGAAAAATTGGCAATAGATGCACTTGCTTTATCTGCTAGATGGCTCGGATATGGAATATTAAGTTTAATAAATTTACTAAATCCAGCTACTATTATTTTAGCTAGTGAAGGCATGAAAATGCAAAAATTTATGCTACCTACCATTAAAGAAATTGTTAAAAATAATTTTTTTAGGAAACATCCTAAGCAAATAGAAATAGTGGTATCAGAAATGGAAAATGAAGCATGGCAATTAGGTGCTGCTACACTTGCTATTTCAAAAATTTTTGAATTAAAACTATATGAAGAAGCAAAAAAAAGCTTATGATCTTTAAATTTTGCATATAATCTTATTTCATTCAATGAATTAAGATTTAAATATATTACTTATTAGGGGGTATTAAAAATGAGATTAAAAAAAATAGTAGGATTACTCATGAGTGGCCTAATTATTGGAACAATGTTTGCAGGTTGTGGAAAAGAAAACTCAGCAACAGCTAAGGATGGGGGTGAACAAGTAGAATTAAAATTTTGGCACACATATAGTGACACAGAAGATGAAATATTTAATAAAAAAGTCTTGCCAGAATGGAATAAAAAACATCCTAATATTAAAATAAAGGCTATTAGAATGCCTACTGATGGATTAAAACAACAAGTAGTACAAGGTGTTGCTGGAAAATCTTGTCCAGATTTAATGAGAATGGATATAGTTTGGGTGCCAGAGTTTGCTAATACGGGAGCTTTAAAAAATGTTAATGATATGGATGGCTTTAAAGAAATAAAAGATAAATCCTTTGAAGCACCAATGAATACAAATAAGTGGAAAGATAAATATTACGGAGTTCCATTGAATACGAATACAAAAGCAGCTATTTATAATAAAAAAGTCTTAGCAGAAGCTGGATCAACAGAAGCGCCTAAAACTTTTGATGAATTGGTGGATATAGCATATAAGATTAAAGCAAAGCATAAGAATGGTGTTATTGGTATAGCTGGAAATGATGCTTGGGGAATGGGGTCTTATTTCATGAGCTTAGGAGGAAAATATACTGATGAAAAATATTCAAAAGCAGATGGATATATAAACAGCCCAGAAAGTGTTGCTGCTTTAGAGAAATTAGTCAAATTGAATGAAGATGGAATACTAGGAAAATGCTTAAATGGCGGACAACCTACTACATGGGATGGAATAAAAAAAGATGGAGAATATCTAATGATAGATGATGGGCCATGGTTTTATAGTATATTAAAGGATGAAGCCAAAAATAAAACAATTAATACTACTTTACCTAAAGGTAGTGCTGGTAATATATCAGTAGTTGGTGGAGAAGATTTGGTTATGTTCAATAATACGAAGCATCCAAAAGAAGTTTGGGAGTTTATGAAGTATCTTACATCCACAGAACCACAAAAAACTATGGCTATTGAAGCTGGTATAAATCCTACAAATTTAGATGCAGCTAATGATTCAAAAGTTTTAGAGAATCCTGTTATGAAGGTTTATGGAGAACAACTTAAAACAGCTTGGGCAAGAGTACCACATCCAAAGTGGGAAGAAATGAATGATAAAATTTCCAAAGGATTTGAAAAGGCTATGAAAAAGAAAGCTACTTCTAAAGAAGTTTTAGATGATTTAGCAAAACAAATGGATAAACTACTTCAAGAAAAATAGTGAGTTTAGAAGAGGGTGACTTGAATGGGTGAACAAGTGGTTGTAAATAATTTAAGAGTTAAAAAAAAGACGAGAAAAGAAAAGATATTATTGGGTTTAAGACAATGGCTTGAAGTAGCTCCTTATATATTAATAGGAATGGCATTGATAACAATATTTGTTATATATCCGCAAATTAAAAATATATATATGAGTTTTACTAAATATAATATTATGCCAGGTGCCGAAAGTCCTTTTATTGGACTTGATAATTATAAACTTGCATTATTTGGTGAAGAAAGTGAAAAATTTTGGTTAGCATTTAGAAATGTAATCTTATATGGTATTTTTACAATTCCACCAGGGTTAATTATAGGACTAATATTAGCTGTTCTTATAAATAATGTTAAAAAATTTAATTTGTTTTATAGAGGAGCATTATATTTACCTGTTTTAATAGACTGGATAGTTGTAGCAATAATATTTATTTATATCTTTCAAGATGGTGATGGGGGTCTTGCAAACTATATATTGATGAAATTTCATATAATAAAGGAGCCTATTGGATGGTTACAGAATACATGGACTGCAAATGCAGTAATATGGGTATTTGGATTATGGAAAAATGTTGGATGGACTATGTTTATATATTTAGCAGGGTTACAGAATATATCCAAAGATATATACGAAGCAGCAGCAATAGATGGTGCTACTCCAGCAAAGAAGTTTTTTAAGATAACATTGCCTTTATTAAAAAATACAACATTCTTTATATTGATTAATTTAATAATAGGATCATTTAATGTTTTTATAGCAGTTTATATGCTGACTCAAGGTGGACCATTAGGAACAACAGATGTACTTCAAAATTATATGTATAATCAGGCATTTAAGTATTTCAACTTCGGATATGCTTGTGCATTAAGTGTAATGATAGGGTTATCTATAATTTTACTAACCGCATTCAAAAATAAGTTTTTTAAATATGAAAGAAACTAAGGGGGAAGAGGTATGGTTAAGAACAGGAGTATTCAAATAATTATACACATAGTATTATGGATATTTGTTTTAATGGCATTAATACCATTTTTATCTATGTTTTCTACTTCACTAGTTAAAGAAACATTTACATTGCCATATCCACCAAGAATTTTTCCTACAGATTGGTATTTTGGCAACTATGTTGAGGTTTGGAATTCAAATAATTTTTTTAGATATTTTATAAATTCGACTTTTTTAGCAGTATCTACAACAATATTTGTATTATTATTTTCGTCACTTTCAGCATATGGATTTTCAAGATTTGATTTTCCTGGAAAAGAGATAATATTTAATATTTATCTTTTTACAATGATGGTACCGGGAGTATTAAACATTGTTGCACAATATAGCGTAGTAAATAGTTTAGGGCTAATAGATACTTATAAAGGTTTAATTTTGTTAGCAGTAGGAGGATCAATTGCTGGGAATACATTCTTTTTAAGAGGTTTTTTTGAGCAATTACCAAGAGAACTAGAGGAATCAGTTCTAATAGATGGTGGAGGAAGATGGACTATATATAGGAAAATAATATTACCATTATCTAAACCAGCGCTTGGAACTCTAGGAATAGGAGTGTTTACAGGAACTTGGTGTGATTTTTTTGGAGTTTTAACGTTTATAAAGGATTCTGATAAATGGACATTACCAGTGGCACTTCAATTATTTAGAGGACAACATGCAACTTCTTGGGGGCTAGTGTTTGCTGGTGCAATGATTACATTTATACCAGAGATAATTATATTTATAGTAGCTCAAAAGTATTTTGTTCAATCTGGTTTAAATGATGGAGGAATAAAACAATAATATTAAAGGTTATATTTAATATATAGGAGGATTAAATGGTAAGAAGACAGGTATGGTATAAAACATTTAAAATTCTTTCTTTAACGTTAGCAATATTTTTGAATTCATTTAACAGTATTAAATATGAAAATGTACAAGCAGCAGAAAATGAAATAATAATAAAAAATTTATCTACAGATAAGGTTAGGTACAGTCCAGGAGAAAAACCTAAGATAAAAGTAGAGTTAGAAAATAAATTAACAACTTCTACTAACTCTACTTTGTCCATAAAAATTTATGATAAAGAAAAGATAATCTATTCAACAAGTGAAGAGGTAAAAATAGAGAAAAATAAAACTCAGATAAAAGAATTCAATTGTCCTCTACCAAATATTGATAAAAGAGGGTATTTGGTGAAAGTAGCTATTGATAGAGGAGAGAGTAAAACAACAGCTTTAGATGTATGTTCTAGTTGGAGCGAATATCCTAGATATGGATATATACCTAATTTTGGTAAATCTATAAGCAAAGAAGATATTAAAGAACAAATTGATACATTAACTAATGAGTATTATGTAAATTCATTTCAATTTTATGATTGGATGTGGAGACATGAGGTTCCAATAAAAAGAAATAATCAGAAAGTTGAAAATAGTTGGGAAGACTTATTTGATAGAGATATACAGGGAGATGTTATTAAAGAATATGTAGATAATATTCATAATAAAAATGGAAAAGCTTTAGCTTATATGATGTCATATGCAAGTAGGGAAGGCTATGATTTAAATGGAGTAAATCCAGAATGGGGATTATTTCAAGATAAGTATCATAAAAGTCAATTAAATGTGGATTTCAATAATGGAAAATATTTATGGCTATTTGCACCTAGTAATAAGAAATGGCAAGAGTTTATTTCAAATTCATACAAAGACTGTATAAATACATTTGGATTTGATGGAATTCAAATAGATCAAATGGGACAAAGAGATAATATTTTTAATTATAATGGTGAAAAATATGATCTTGAAAATTCTTTTTCTAGTTTAGTGAATGCTGTTAAAAAAGAGTTATCAAATAACAACAAAGAAAAAAGCTATATTGATTTTAATATTGTTGATGGGACAGTTAATGGCTGGGCTGTTAATGATATAAGTAAAAATGCTAAAACTGATCTTAACTTTAGTGAAATATGGTGGAAATCTAATAAGTATAATGAGTTAAGAAACTATATAGAACAAGTTAGATGTAATAGTAAAGGAAAGGCATTAGTATTAGCTGCTTATATGAACTACAATGAGAATACTGGAGTAAAATATGAAGCTGAAGATGCGGAATTTAAAGGTCCAGATATAGAAAAAAATCATTCAGGGTATACAGGAAAAGGTTTTTTACAAAATTTTTCTCATAAAGGTAATTTTGTTCAATTTAATATTGATATAGATGGTGAATGGACATACCCTTTAATATTTCAATATGGAAATAACAGTGAGAATGCTACAAGAACGATATATGTAGATGGTAATAAAGTTGGTAAAGCTAATTTTTACTTACAAGGAACTTGGGACAAATTTGCTTTTGATTCTGTAGTAAATGTAAATTTAAAGCCTGGAAAGCATAAAGTTAAAGTAGTATATGAAAATGATGATAATGGATCAATAAATTTGGATAGCCTAACTATAGGGGTCTTTAATGAACCATCAATAAGATTAACAGATGCTACAATGGCTGCTAGTGGTGCGACACATATTGAATTGGGAGCAGGCGGTAGTAATGATGTATCTATGCTACCTCATGAATATTATCCAAACAGCAGTAAAGTAATGGACTTATCACTTAGAAATAGTATGAAAAATTATTATAAATTTTTGACGTCCTATGAAAACTTGCTTTTTGACAGTAGTTTAATTAATGGAGATAGTGGTGATCAGAGTATTTATATAGATAAAGAAAAGATTTCAGGAGATGGTAAAGGTGAATCTATATGGCATATAAACAGGACAAGTACTGACTATGACATTCTACATCTAATAAATTTAACAAGTGATAAGGATGGGGAATGGAGAAACTCAACAAATAAGCCAACTCTAAAGGAAAATCTAAAAATAAAGCAATATTTTCCTAAAGGTACAAAAATAGAAGGTGTATTTTTGGCATCACCAGATACTAATCAATGTGAATCTAAATATTTAGAATATACAACTGGTAATGATCAAGGCGGATTTTATATTAGTTATGTAGTTCCTAGTTTAGAGTATTGGGATATGATTTATGTAAAAAGAAATATACTATCAAAAAATAATATATATGAGGCAGAAGATGCAATAAAAACTAATGTTGGTGTTAATACCAATCATACAGGCTATACTGGAACCGGATTTATTGATGGATTTTCAGAAATGGGAGATGAGGTCACATTCCAGATACAAATAGATAAAGAAAAAGATTATAAATTACAGTTTAGATATTCAAATAGTACAGGTGAAGCTGCTAAATTACATCTTATAATAGATGGCAAAGACCAGGGAGTAATAAACTTTAATAACTTAAAAGATTGGGAAAGTTGGTCTGAATCAACTTTTGATAGTCATTTATTACCTGGAGTGCATACGATTGCGCTTTATTATGATAATAATGATTCTAAAAAAGCTATAAATTTAGATCATTTAAAAATATTAGAAAAATAGTAGGAGGGTAATTATGAGAAACGAAACAAAAAGAAATCTATCAAAAATGTTAGTATTTTTAGTAACATTTTCATCAGGTTTAGTTACTAAAAATACATTTGCAAGTGCTCAAGTATACAATGAAAGTTGTTATGAAGCTGAGGCTGCAACTAAAAATAATGTACAGGTCAATAATAACCATAAGGGGTATACCGGTGAAGGTTTTATAGATTCCTATGGAAAGAAGGGGGATTATGTTCAATTTGATATTAATATACCTAAAGATACTGGCTATACATTAAGATTAAGATATGCTAATGGTAATGATAAGATTGCTGAAAGAGAAGTTTATTGTGATGGAAAATTCATAAGTAAGGCATACTTTAAAGGTTTAGGAAATTGGGAGAACTGGGGAAGTACAGATGTTGGAACAAATTTATCTGCAGGAAAGCACTCTATAAAGGTTGCTGTAGATAATAGTAATGATGGAGATATTAATCTTGATAACCTTATAGTTGTTGAAAAAAATGTATCAGTAACTAGTTTATATGCTTCAAACTGGAATGATATGATGGCTATATGGAAGTCAAGTAAGCTAAGTGACAATGATAATAGTAGTACGAAAGGTCCTAGAATTGATGAATTAAGATATGCTGGTGATTGGGGAACTAATCAAATACAAGATTATTCATCATTTTTTAGAGATGAGACAAATGGTGTAAAATACAATGAACCACATAACTTTAGTTCAGAGGGCTACTATGATGAGAATGGTATATTGCACAATAATCTTTTAAAATATGGAGAAAAATACATTCCTAATGTTGAAATATCTAAAGATTATGCTATGGTGCCAAAGCAAAATTTTATAGTAACTAAATATACTTTAAAAAATAAAACAGATAAGTCTATAAAATATAATATTTTAGATATGTTACATTCAGGCAATAAAAGCAATAAAGAAATTAAAGCAGAATATAGTCAAGAAAAGAATGCTATTATAATTGATAGAAGTAATTCTGGACAACCTGCTTTAATATTAGGAGCTTTCACTAAAGCAGATAGTTATCAATGTGCTAATGATTCAGAGCTTAATAGTTCTAAAAAAGATGTATCTCCATGGTCTTCATTTAATGAAAGTGGAAGTTTAAAAAATAATAATAGTGTTTCTGCTCAGAATGTCTCTGCTGCATTTGAACAAAATGTAGATATAGCACCAAATGCATCAGAAGAAATATATTTTTATATGGGACTTGCAAAGGATACAAATGAAATAAACAATGTATGTAATACAGCTAAAGCAAAAACAGGTAAGGCTTGGTTTGAACACACATCTAATCTATATAATGAATGGTTTAAGGGGAAAAAGATACCTAAATTAAAAGATGCTGATTTAACAACAGTATATAAAAGAAATTTAATAATGATAAAGAATTGTACTAAGCCAGGAAATAGTTCAAATGATGGAGCTATGCCAGCTACAACAAATCCTTTAGCATATGGATATAAAGTTTGGGCAAGAGATTCAGCTGTTACAGCAATGAGTTTGGATGCAGCAGGCTTTAATGATGAAGCTGGTAAGTATTGGAGATGGTTAGCTGCAAGACAAAGTGATGATGGTTCCTTCCATACATGTTTTGATTTATGGAATAATAATAATGCGAACTTTGTTGAACCAGAATATGATTCATTAGGAATGTTTTTAATTGGAGCACAAAAGCATTATGAATTAACAAAGGATAAGGAATTTTTAAATGCTATTTATCCAGCAGTTAAGAAGACATCAGATTTTATAATGTACAGGATTAATAATACAAATGGATTTGGACCAGCAGATAAGAGTATATGGGAAGAAGGAGATTATCCAGAATATTATTCATATACTCAAGCAGCATATGCAATGGGACTTAAATCAGCTGCATTAATGGCAACTGAAAAGAAAGAAAATACAGTAGCGGATAGCTATAACGGGGCTGCAAGTACAATATTGACAGCTATAAATAGAGATGATACAGATGTAGCAAAAGGTCTATGGAACGTAAAAGAAGGTTATTACAATCGTTGTATTAATGGTGATAATACTGTAAATAACGTAGAAGATAGTTCAACAAATGTTTTATTTGCATTAGGGGCAATAGATGTAAATTCTTCTAGAGCAACTAGTCATATTAAGAAATTAGAGAAAGATTTAATGGTTGATGAATATGGTTTACCAAGATATAAGAATGATAATTTTTATTATACATCACAATACAGTCCATCTGGAAATGAAGCATTAGAATCATCTCCATCATGGCCTCAAATGACTATGTGGGATAGTATATATCAATCATATACAGGAAAAAAAGATAAAGCATATGAAATGCTTAAATGGTTTAAAACTAGAACAGCAGTAGGGTATATGGTTACAGGAGAATCAGTTAGCAATATAACAGAAGCTCCACTTGTAAGCACAGCAGCAGAGCCAGTAACAGCAGCAGCTTATGTATTAGCTTCTTTAGCATATGATGGATATGATATGAGAACTTATGCTTCAGAAAATAATTCAGGAACGTTTAAACAAATTAATGTTACAAAGGGTGCAAGTGCTGATTGGAAGCAATATAATAATGTTCCTTACTATGTTGATAAATTAGGAGATACTCAATCTAAAGACAATAAAGTTGATATAAGTAAGGTTTATATTTGTAATGATGATAAGAATGTATATGTAAGAATTAATAATGCAGCTGGGAAGTTAAATGGCTTTAATAGTGATACTGTTTTTGAATCAACAGTATACTGTGAAAATTTCAACAGAAAAACTCCAACTACTCAATCAAGTAAGTATGGAACTGCTTTAGATAGAGATATGGCATATATGTTTAGTAGAAAGAGTAATGAGGATAGCTTTAATAAATACACTGTAAAGAATAATGCATGGACATTAGACAAAAATATTACAGATACAATAGCACCTCAATGGGATCCCAATACAGGCGGTGTAGAAATAGTTATTCCACGTTCTGAAATAGGTAATCCTGCTAATGGAGAATGGGGTCATTTTACAGTAGTATTAAGTGAATTAAAATCAGGTAAATGGTCTGATCAAGATACTTTAAAATTGAATTATAGATTAACAGGTGAAAAAGATTCTTGGATTTATGGGAATTTTGAATAAGTATTAAAATAAAAGGAGTAAAATGAATGAGTTTTTATGTAGAATGTTATCCATTAAAAGCACAATATTTGAAAAATGAAAATGTTGAGATTAATGTTGAAATTAACGGTGAGTTAAAAAATAACACTTTAATTGAAGTAAATATATATAACCTTGGAAGGAAAGTAACAAGTAAAAGTAAAGTATCAAATTCTAAGAATAATGAGTTATTCACATTTGAACTAGAACGTGACTTAAAAGCAATGAAGGGATATGAAGTTGAAGCTATTATAAAATTAGATGAAACAGAGAAAAAGGCTTATACAGCATTTGATGTTGTTGAAAAAGCAGAACTTTGTCCTAGATATGGTTTTATGTCAGACTTTTCACCAAAAGATTATTATGATGATGAAGATATAAAAAGTATGAATAAGTTTCATCTAAATATTGTTCAATATTATGACTGGATGTACAGACATCATGAAATGCTTCCACCTACTAATGAATTCATAGACCCCCTTGGAAGAAAGCTTTCAATAGATACTGTAAAGCAAAAAATAGATTATGGTCATAAGTATGGTATGAAAGCTTTAGGTTATGCCGCTGTTTATGGTGCTGGTAAGGAATTTTTTGAGAGTAATAAAGAATGTGCACTATATAGAAATGATAATAAAGTTATAGACTTTGGTAACTTTCTTTTTATAATGGATATTAATAGAGAAAATCCTTGGCATGATCATATAATTGAAGAGTTTAAAAAGGCTATAGATTTTGGATTTGATGGACTTCATTTAGATCAATATGGATTTCCAAAAGAAGCAGTAAGTTTAAATAAGGTAAGACATTTAAAAGATGATTTTCCGAATTTTATAGATGATGTAAAAGATGAAATAAGTAAAACAGGTAAAAATCCATTTTTAATATTTAATGCTGTAAATAATTGGCCTATAGAAAATGTAGCAAATTCAAAACAAGATGTTATGTATATAGAAGTTTGGAATCCAAATGATAGTTATAGAGATTTAGCGGATTTAATAAATAATGCTAAGAGATATTGTAAAGAAAAGCAAGTAGTATTAGCAGCTTATATGAGACCATTTTTAAAAGAACTTAATATACCAAGTGAGCAAGCTGAAAATGCAACACTATTAACATTATCAACTATATTTGCAAATGGTGGATTTAACTTATTACTTGGAGAAAATAATGGTATTTTAGCAGAGCCATATTATGCAAATTATACAGTTAGTCCGAGTGAAGAATTTACTTCCAAGCTAAAAAATTATTATGACTTTATAGTTAAGTATGAGGAATTGTTATTTGATTTATCACTAATAAATTTAAATATGACTTATACTGGTGGAATAAATGAAGAATATGTATTTAGTGGCTCAGATTTTTCACCAAAACCAGAACTAAATAAAGTTAATACATTGATAAAAGAAAAGGAAAATTATAAGGTTATAAATCTTGTTAACTATATTGGATTAGAAAATGATAGGTGGAATGAAGCTAAAAAATTATTACCTAATCAAATAGATAATATAGAAGTTACTGCATTAATAGTAGAAAAAATTAAGGGAATTTATTTATGCTCACCAGATTTTAATTCTGGAAATGTTATTGAACTTAAATATGAATATGTAGAGCATAGCCAAGGACAAGCAATAAAGTTTACTATACCTAAATTATGTGTTTGGGATTTAGTATTTATAGAGACAGAGTAGTTAATTAATAAGCTATTTAGAGTAGATATTTAATATTTGCTTTAAATAGCTTATCCTTTAGTTAATATAAGGCTATAATTAATCATAGATTTTAAGATGTGATAAAAAGTTAATAGTTTGAAAAAGTGGAATAAAGCACAATTTTATAACAAAATTGTGCTTTATTAAATATGTAATTATTATTTACCTTTAAAATATGCTTTAGTACCGTCAAATTCTCCCAATAAAACTAAATAATTAGTACAACCTTTTGGAATTGTAAATGCAAATCGTCCTTTTCCTGGAACATTAGGCTTTAAAACAACATTTTCACTTCCTTTAGGACTAATGTCACAAGTTGTATTAACATAAAGAACTCCATCATAGACTAATCCTTCTCCATCAAGGCCATTTATCTCAGAGCTTATCTCTATTCCAGGGCCATCAATATCATGAGGAAAATCTTCTGGTATAGTAATATCATATTCGGCAACAGCATATTCAAGTTGACTACTTTCAAGTGGAGCAATTTGTACAGCCCTATGATTTGAATTGAATTCATCTACTAGTTTTTTTGCTTCCTCACCTCTTATGATATTTGTTAAGGATACATTTGAATTATGAAGATTTGGGTCTTTTGCAGCAATTTTAGATGCTATTCCTGTTTGTCCAATTTCTAATGGAGCTTTTAAAGTTGAAGGCTTAGCTTCATTGCTTTTACCAGCAGTACTTTGAGTTTTTGTGCTTTCTTCCTTTTTTGTAGGTTCTTCTTTTTTTGTAGTTTCTTCCTTTTTCGAAGAATCTTCTACAGTAGAATTTTTGTCATTTTTAACATTTTCTTTTTTACTACCACAAGCTAATAAATTAACTGATAAGATAGAAACAATAATTAGTAAAGCTATTTTCTTTTTCATATTAAACTCCTTTTTATATATTAAATGTAAAAATATTTATTGCATAGATAATAATATCACATTATGTTGAAATTTGGAAGATGATAGTTTAGAAATGAAGGATAAAGCATCTGTGAATTAATGGATAAAATCTGATTAAATAGAAGAGATTTTATTAAAGTAACGAATATAAGCATCGATACAAAGGATAGGACTACATGAAATCTAAGATAAAAGGGTTGGAAATTTAATTGGATAAATGGTATTTAAGAACATATAATAATATAAAAGGAGGCAAATAGATGAAGAAATTGACTAAAATCACTACTTTACTTTTAATTTTTATATTTGCTATTTTTAGTTTAATTGGTTGTAATTTAAATTATTTTTCTAGTAATAAAAAGTCAAATAATATTTCAACCAGTGATGACTCTAATGAGGATATAAATTCTCGTTTTGAAAATGCAAATAATCAATTAAATAAAGATACTACAAAGAATGGAACTCCAGCTGTAACTTCCTCTAGTAATGGTAATGGTGTTAATATTGTAGATAAAAAACAAACTAATAATTTTTCAACATCATCTCCACAAGTTGCAGTTGAAGATAAAAGTGAGCTTTATAATCTAATCAAAAAAAATGTTGATGAAGGAAATGATACAGTAATTAAATCTAAATCAACAACATTGGAAGAATTAACATTGCTTGCAGCTAAGGTGCCAGAAGAAAATGGTTATTCAGGATATATATCAAGTTATGAGTATGGAAGTAAAGGAAATACTTTATATCTTCATTATAATTATAAAGATGATAAAGATACTTATTTATCAAAGCTTAATAAGGTAAAGGGTAAGGTTAATGCCGTCGTTAATTCTATTATTAAAGATGGTATGAATGATTTTCAAAAGGAATTAGCAATTCATAATTATGTTATAAATAATTGTGCTTATGATTATGCAAACTTAAAAAATAATTCGTTGCCTGGGGATGCTTTTACGGCTTATGGAATTTTAATGAATCAAAGTGGAGTATGCCAAGGATATTCGGAGGCAATGTATAGACTTTTAAACGCTTCTGGTGTTAAAGCTTTGATTGTTACAGGAACTGCTAATGGTGTTCCACATGCATGGGATATTGCTTATATAGGAGGAGCTCCTTATCAAGTAGATGCTACCTTTGATGATCCAATATCTGAGCAAGGGCAAATACTAACTTATAATTATTTAAATCTTACTGATGATGAAATGAGTAGGGACCATAGCTATAATAAAAATAATTATCCTTCATGTAATAGTACAAGGTTTAATTATTTTGTTTACAATAATCTAATTGCTAATAATCATTCTGATTTTTATAATATAATAAAAAAAGGATTGCAAGAAAAACAAAAAACAATTATGTGCAAGACTTCTAAATATGATAATAATACTTTTAATCCCAAAACTTTATTTGATGTTGTATCGGATAATAGAAATCTAAATTATGTAAATATAAAACAAGGTCTTTCTTATAGATATGACCCAAATTCATTGGTCATGGAGATTTCAGTAAAGTATAAGTAAAGGATGGTTTTTAAACCATCTTTTTGCATTGCTATTAGTTTAGCACTATTTTTTAAATTGTAGAGAAATATGAATTATAATTTTTGTAAATAAAATTATTGGAATGGTTGCATATTAGCTTGTTTTAGAATATAATGTAATAAATTAATTTTAAGGAGGATGTTAAAATGATGTGTTGTTGCTGTTGTTATTTTAAGAATAATAAGAATTTAAAAATAACTGCAGTAGTATGTCAATTTTAATATCTATAAGTGACTATCCAAATTTTAAATTTGGTAGTAGGAGTTTACTTATTAAATATAAAATTTCTATTCATAGAAATAAGTAATATAGCTACATTTTGATTTTTACTTATTTAATACAATAGTTATTAAAAATAAACTGCAGTCTAGTTCTAGAGTTTTTTTTTATAGAAGAAAAACTGTGGAGTGATTGCAGTTTTTTTATGTAGATTTAAGGGAGGTAAAATATATGGTATTAAGACTTTATAATACAATGAGTAAATCAGTAGAGGAATTTAAAACAATCAAGGATAAAGAGGTTAAACTATATACTTGTGGGCCAACAGTGTATAATTTTGCTCATATAGGTAATTTAAGAACTTATATATTTGAAGATGTATTAAAAAGAGTATTGGAGTATAATGGATTTGAAGTTATGCATCTAATGAATATAACTGATGTAGGTCACTTACAATCAGATGACGATACTGGTGAAGATAAGATGCAAATAGGAGCAAAGAGGGAAAGTAAAGATGTTTTAGAGCTAGCTAGGTTTTATGAAGATAACTTTATATCAGATTTAAATAAGCTAAATATAAAGCTTCCATTTAAAATGGCCAGAGCAACAGAACATGTAAATGATATGATAGCCATAATAAAAATATTAGAAGAAAAGGGTTATAATAAGATAAAGAAAAAGGAAGAGGAATTTTAGAGAAACTTAATAAATTTAAAAAGAGCTTAAAAGAAAGGAAGAAGGAAATTTTGAAAAATTTGCAAAGCCTGAATCAAGAAGAGGTTATGAATTACAACATGTTTTCAAATATAAAAAGTGAAAAAGAAGCTATTAATATACAGAGAGAATTAAATAATTTTATTTCATTTAATTCAACATTATCATTGAATAATATAAAAAATGTTGCAGGTGTTGATTTAGCTTATTGGAAGTCTAATGAAGATGAGTATGGAGTATGTTGTATCAGTGTAATAGATTATGAGTCTAAAAATGTAGTGGAGAATGTTAGCTCAATGGGGAAAATTGATTTTCCATATATTCCAGGGTGTCTTGCTTTTAGAGAGCTTCCATTAATATTGGAAACCTTAAAAAAGTTAAAGAATATTCCTGACTTATATATATTTGATGGAAATGGATATTTACACCCACGTCATATGGGAATAGCTACTCATGCAGGAATGTATTTAAATAAACCGGCAATTGGTGTAGCAAAAAGTTATTATAAAATTGATAATGCAGATTTTATAATGCCTGAAAATATAGAAGGGTCATATACAGATATAGTAATAAATGGTGATACTTATGGGCGGGTACTAAGGACACATAAAGACGTAAAACCTATTTTTATATCAGTAGGTAATCATATAGATTTAGAAAGTTCAACAAAAATTATAACTAGTTTAGTGACTAAAGAAAGTCATATTCCTATACCTACAAGATTAGCAGATATAGAAACACATAAAATGAGAGAAGTATACAAGCACAAAATAAATAATGGTTAATAATTGATATTAAACAGGTAAATATTTTGTTATATGGGAAATTGTGGTATAATAGGGATGATGCTAAATTAAGGAGAAATAAAATGAAATACAAAGTGTATATAGTAGAAGATGATTTGTCAATAAGCTCTTTATTACAAGAATATATAATTAAATATGGATTTGATGTTAAGGTTGTAAAGAACTTTGATGAAATAATAACTGGTTTTAATGATTATAATCCTGATTTAGTATTACTAGATGTTAATCTACCTAAATTTGATGGGTTTTATTGGTGTAGAAAAATAAGACAACAATCAAAAGTACCAATAATATTTATATCTGCAAGAGATAGTGGAATGGATCAAGTTATGGCTTTAGAGTGTGGAGCAGATGATTATATAATAAAGCCGTTCTATTTTGATGTTATAATTGCAAAAATAAAAAGTCATATAAGAAGGGCTTTTGGAGATTATGCACCAAGATTAGAAGAGAGAATTGTTGAGCTTGATAAACTAAAATTTTATCCTGAGAGGTTAGAACTAGAGTTTAATAATGATAGCGTAATTATAACTAAAAGAGAAGGGATATTATTAGAGTGTCTCATGAAAAAGTATCCGAGGGTAGTTAGCAGAGACTTTCTTTTAGAAAAGATATGGGATGATATTGAGTTTGTAGAGGAGAATACACTTAGCGTTAATATTAGTAGGATTAGAAAGAGACTTCAAAGTTTAGGTGTAGAAGATGCTATAGAGACTATAAGAGGAGCAGGTTATAGATTTAATAAAACCTGGTAGGAAAAAACATGAGGTTATTTTTAAAGAACAATAGTAGTTACATTTTTATATACTTTTTAGGCTTAGTAATAACGATTGGCTATTCTAATATTAAGGGGTTCATAGGGTATAGCGAAATTATTTATATAATTTTCTTCAATACTTTTATTCTATTATCTTTTTTTAGTTTTAATTATTATAAAAATAAAAAGTTATATAAGCTTTTAAAAGATGGAGTAAAAGCTAAAAATGATGTCTTCATGGAGTTAGATGGTTCTGCTTTAAGTGAAAGTATTTCAGAGATTTTTAAGAAGCAATTTGAATTATATGAAGCTGAAATACAAAAACATAATAAGATACATAATGAGCATTTGACTTTTATAAATCAATGGGTACATCAAATGAAGACACCACTTTCAGTTATAAAGTTACAGTTAAAAGAGTATGAAGGGGAGGAAAAGGCTGAAAGTATAGAAGAAGAAGTTAATAAATTGAATAAAGGTTTAAATATGGCTCTTAATTTTGCAAGACTGGATTCTTTTCAAAAGGATTTTTTAGTAAAGGAAATTAATTTAAGAGGCGTTGTTATGGAAATTGTTAATAAGGAGAAAAAGAGTTTTATAAAAAACAAAATAATTCCTAAGGTGGAAATAGATAAAGGGATTACTGTATATAGTGATTTGAAGTGGTTAAAGGTTATAATAGAACAACTTATTTCTAATGGAATTAAGTATTCAAAACATGAGGGGCAAGAGCTTATTATAATGGCTTTTAAAGATAATAAAAAAATAAATTTGAGTATTAGTGATAATGGAATAGGAATACCTAAAAAAGACATAAAAAGAGTATTTGATCCTTTTTTTACTGGAGAAAATGGGCGTAAATATGGAGAGTCTACAGGTATGGGGCTATATATAGCAAAAGAAATATGCAAAAATTTAGGGCATGAAATAAATATAGATTCTAGTTTTAATATAGGAACAAAAGTTACAATAATGTTTAGATAACTATGGTATAGTCTTTATTATGTAATTAGGAGGGGTTACATGGCAAAAGTTTTTTTAATTGAAGATGAAATTGTACATTATAGTTTTAAAGGCATAAATATTATAGGTTTACCGAGAATGGCTTGTTTACCAAGTTGCTTGGTGAATCTTCATTATGAAGTATTCATATCTAATATTAGAATTATATTTTATCTATTTATAGATGAAGAAGATGTTCGGGGCATTTTTTGTTATAATATTAACTCATTATCCAAAGTTGAGTTTTTTATAGACGAAAATGGAGGGCAAAGGGTTCGTTTTATTATCGATGATAAATATTATAATATGCAAATTTCAGAAAAGAATGTTGAGAAGATAAAAAAATTCTTAAATATCAATAATACCTTAGAATTGGCTCTAACTTAATTAAAGTTAGGGCTCTTTTCATAATATTATTAAAGCGATAATCTAATTTAGAAATTATAAAAGCTTACATGTATGTCACACTTATGTAATCTTTGAAGATGGTACATAATAAATACTTGTTATAGACTGTATTCATAAATAATTATTTTATGAGGAGTTGATAACAAATGGACATATTATTTATATTAAAGGCAGTTATAATAGCTGTGGTAGAAGGGATAACAGAATTCATTCCAGTATCTTCAACAGGGCATATGATATTAGTTGGATGGGCAATTGGCTTCAAAGGAGAATTTGCAAAGATGTTTGAAGTAGTAATTCAACTTGGAGCAATAATGGCAGTAGTCGTTTTATATTGGAATAAGATTAAAGATAGTATTGTAGAATTTTTTAAATTTATATTTACTAAAGGAAAAAAGGGAGAAAAAGGCTTTAAATTTGGAATAAATGTTATTATAGCATGTATTCCAATGGGGGTTGCAGGTATTTCAATATATAAAACAATAAAATCAAAGTTTGTGCCAGAAGCTGTAATAATAGGTTTTATAGTTGGGGGATTGCTACTAATAATAATTGAAAATATGTTTAGAAATAAAACTAAAAAGGTTCAAAGTATAGATGAAATAAAACCTATGCAAGCATTTAAGGTTGGATTATTTCAATTGCTTAGTATGTGGCCAGGGATGTCAAGAAGTGCATCTACAATAATGGGGGGATGGATAGGTGGTTTATCAACACCTATAGCTGCTGAATTTTCTTTTTTCATAGCTATTCCAGCTATGATAGGAGCAACCTGTAAGGATTTATTTGAATTTGATTATTCAATAATGAATTTGACATTATGGGCTTCATTAATACTAGGATTTGTTGTAGCATTTTTAGTATCTTTAGTAGTAATTAAGAAATTTATTGATTACTTAAAGAGAAAGCCTATGAAAGGGTTTGCAATATATAGGATAATTGTTGGAAGCTTACTTGGAATATTAGTTTTAACAAAGGTTATTATTCTAACAAGATAGAGGAGAATAAAAGATGAATATTTTAGAGGTTAATAATTTAAGCAAAGTATATGGAACAAGGGTTATGTTCAATGCCTTAAATAATGTAAGTTTTAATATAGAAGAGGGTGAATTTATAGGAATAATGGGACCTTCAGGAAGTGGCAAGACAACATTATTAAATATGATTTCAACGGTAGATAAACCAACCTCAGGAGAAGTAAAAATAAATAATAAAAATCCGTTTAAGCTTAAGGGGGATGATTTAGCCTTATTTAGGCGTAGAGTATTAGGTTTTGTATTTCAAGATTTTAATTTATTAGATACATTAACTGTTGGAGAAAATATACTTCTTCCTCTTACATTGGATGGAATAAATGTTAACGAGCAGGATGAAGCACTTAAAAGAATATCAGAAATACTCAAAATAGAATCATTAATTAATAAGAGAACTTTTGAAATATCAGGAGGTCAAGCTCAAAGGACAGCAATTGCTAGAGCTATAATACATAATCCTATGTTACTATTAGCTGATGAGCCAACTGGAAATTTAGATTCAAAAGCAGCTAAGACTGTAATGGAGTTATTTGAGAAAATAAATAGAGAAGAAAAGGTAACAACAATGATGGTAACGCATGATCCATTATCAGCAAGTTATTGTAGTAGGATTTTATTTATAAAAGATGGAAGTATATATAATGAAATTTATAAGGGAGATAGTAGACAACAGTTTTATCAAGAAATTATAGATGTGCTTGCATTACTAGGAGGCGAAAATTAATGAATTTTAAGGAGTTTGCAAGTAAAAATGTAAGTAGAAATAAAAGGGTGTATTTTGCTTATTTTTTAAGTAGTAGTATATCAGCTGCATTACTGTTTTCATTTACTATGATTATATTACATCCAAATTTTAAAACAGAACTTTTTTCTGATTATTTAATAAAAGCGCTTTGGATTAGTACGGTTATTGCATATTTATTTTTAACTTTCTTTGTTTTTTATTCAGTAAGTGTATTTTTAAAGAGTAGATATAAAGAATTTGGAGTACTGTATATTATAGGAGCATCCAAGAAGCAAATACAAAGGCTGATAAGTATTGAAAATATAATAATTAGTTCAGTAGCTTCAGTCATTGGAATATTATTAGGGTTAGTTTTCTCAAAAATACTTTTAGCAGCTAGTGGGAAGCTTCTAGGTCTTGATGCACTTGGGTTTTATATTCCATTTAAAGCTATGATTATTACTTTTATTGGTTTTCTATTAATAGGAATAGTAATTTCAATATTTTGTTCATTTATTATAAAAGAAGATATGGTTTTAAAGTTACTTAAAGGGACTAAAAAGCCAAAAGCTGAACCTAAATCATCTAATATTCTTGTTTTTGTGTGTATATTATTATTAAGTTTAGGATATTATTTTTCAATTACAGCCAGTGAAAAAACGTTAGCGGGAAGAATGATACCTGTGACTGTAATGGTAATTATAGCAACATACTTATTATTTTCTGAGTTAAGTGTTTTCGTGATTAAAGTTATGAAAAAAAATAGAAAAATGTATATGAAAAAAACTACATTGTTATGGGTATCAAATTTACTATATAGAATAAAAGATAATACAAGAATGTTTTTTTTAATTACAATAACTTCAACGGTGGCACTTTCTGCAACGGGATCAGTATATGCTTATTGGATGGATAAGGAAGCTCAAATAGACAAGATTTTTCCACAAGCATTTTTTATTTCTGATATATATAATAATAAAAGTAAAATTGATGAGAAAGTAAATTTTATAAGTAATTCATTAAATATTAAAGGAATGCAATATAGTAAGGTTACTGATGAAATGAAAATTATTTCTCAAAAGAAAGAAACAGAAAGAATAGTTGTTATTAAAGAAGGTACCTATAAAAAATTGGCAGCGTCATTATCAATGGATATATTTGATTTTAGAGATAATGAGACTATAGTAATAGAGTATTTAGGTGAAAGTAAAACGGAAAATGTTAACTTAAATAATGTAGAACTTAAAATTAAAAGAGCTATTTATAATGGAATAATACCTAAATTTTATGGGAAAGTATATGTAGTTAAAGATGAGGTATATAAAAGTATAGAAGGGAATAAGTGTTATTTTGGTGCGGTTAATCTAAAAAAATACAAGGACACATTGGATGTAGGTGATAAATATTACAATGAATTTGGACATAAAGATGGCAATGAAATTTATAATAATTTTATAAAAAGTGATATTTTAAGAGCAAATAAAGTAGCATATGGAGTAATTTTATTTAGTGTGATATTTATAGGGCTTATCTTTTTTGTAACAACAGCAAGTTTCTTATATAATAAATGTTATATGGATGTTATTGAAGATAAAAAGAAATATAGGCAGCTAAATAAAATAGGTTTAACATATAAAGAAATAAGGAAGATACTAAACATTGAGATAGGAGTATTGTTCTTAATTCCTTATATAGTTGCTATTATACATTTCTTTTTTGCAATAAGTGCGCTTAAATATGCTATGGATATTAATGTATCAGTAGCATCTATAAGAATTATACTAATTATGATTATAGTTCAAGGCATATACTTTCTGGTTATAAGAAAAAGATATTTAATGGAGATTAAAAAAAGTTTAGTATAGTTTTTTGTGAGGTTAGAATGAAGAAAGATTTAGTTATTGTTTTAGCACCAGATTCATTTAAAGAAAGCATGACAGCGAAAGAAGCTTGTGAAGCGATGGAAAAGGGAATAAAGAAGGCAAATAAGAATATAAAATGTATTCACGTACCTATGGCTGATGCTGGAGAGGGAACGATGAAATCTCTAGTTGATGCTACTAATGGTCAAATTTATAAAGCAAAAGTAATTGGACCATTAGGAAATGAAGTTGAAGCAAGCTATGGTATTCTTGGAGATGAAGAAACAGGAGTATTAGAAATGGCTAGTGCTAGTGGGATTCATTTAGTTCCTATTAATGAAAGAAATCCTTTAAAAATAACAACTTATGGAGCAGGACAGCTTATTAAAGATTGTTTAGATAAAGGTGTAAAAAGGTTATTAATAGGTATTGGTGGAAGTGCAACTAATGATGGTGGTACAGGAGTAATTCAAGCTTTAGGTGGAAAGCTTTTAGATGAAGATAACAAAGAATTAGGCTTTGGTGGTGGAGAATTATCAAAGTTAGTAAGAATTGATGCTGCTAAATTAGATGATAGACTAAAAAATATTGTTATAGAAGTAGCTTGTGATGTAACTAATCCTCTTTGTGGAGAAAATGGAGCATCAAAGGTTTTTGGCGGGCAAAAGGGCGCAACACCTGAAATGATAGAAATACTTGATAATAATTTAAAGCATTATGCCAAAATTATAAAAGAGCAACTTAGCAAAGATATTATTGATGTAAAAGGAGCTGGAGCAGCTGGGGGCTTAGGTGCAGGACTTATGGCCTTTTTAGATGTAAAGCTTAAAAGAGGTGTAGAATTAGTAATTCAATATGCAGCTTTAGAAGAAAAAATTAAAAATGCAGATATGGTGTGGACTGGAGAAGGAAGCATTGATTTTCAAACTCAATATGGCAAAACACCTTTAGGAGTTGCAACGGTTGCTAAAAAATATAATAAGCCAGTTGTTGCCTTAGCGGGAAGAGTTGGAGAAGGTGTAGATATATTATATACGAAAGGAATAGATTCAATATTTGGCATTATGAAAGGTGCAACTTCTATTGAGCAAGCATTAGCAGATGGAAAGAAAAATATTGAAAACACAGCTGAGAATATAATAAGGTTAATTAATATTTTATAATTAATAAAAATATTATACGTATTAGTTGATAGAAATTTAAAAATTTCACACAGGGTAACAACTATATAAAATATTTATTAGGAAATTAATTATGTTGAAGTTTAAGGATTAATATGATAATTTAGGAATGATAAGGGTGTTTGAAATTTGTTAATTTTATAAAAAATAAATTAATATATCTTAAATAACTTATTAAAATTTATGAATGGAGTAAAAAGATTTGCTAATAAATAATAATTTTAAAAATAACTTTGAAAAATTTATCAATGAAGAAGATACAGTTAGCTTTTTTGATAGAAATATTGAAAAGAATATTTGTTCAGAAAATTTATTTACTTATTATCAGATAATTAAAGATATAGATGTATCAAAATCTAAAAAAGAATTTCCTAAGCTTGTTAAAGCATGGCTTGCTATATTAAGTGGTGATAATGCTGAACTAAGTACTATTTTAAATTGTATTGATCAAAAAAAATTTTGTAATGATTATGAACAATCGTGTTATTATTCTTTAAGTGGATTTATAGAATTTTTAAATGGTGGTAAAAATGATATTAAATATTCTAAGTTAGCCATTGATATTTTAAATGAAGGGGATACTAGCTTTATCATGGCTAATGCTAAATTAACATATGCTCAAATTCTTGTTAATAAAGGAATTTACAAAGATGCTATTTTGATGTTTTCACAGTCATATCAGTTATTCTATTCTCGTAATTTAAATTTTCCATCAGCAATAGCCTTCGTTAATGAAATGCTTACTAGGTATAAGATTGGAGAGTTTTATAAAGTTATTGATGAGAGTAACAAATTATTATTTATGGTAGATAGCTTTAAAAATGAGACAGACGATTTTTGGAAGTTAATACATTTGCCTCTTGGAATGTGTTATTACGAAATGAATAAGCCTAACTTAGCTATTGAAAATTTAGAGATTGCTGGGTTAATTATTAACAAATCTAATCTTTTTCATATGTATGGGATAGTTGAATTATACTTATTCAAGTCTTATAGTATATTAAAAGATAAGGATGGAATGAAAAAAGTTTTAAATCAAGCAATAAATAGTCTTGGAAATATGCATTATATTAAGACTGATTTTATTATTTCAATATTTAGAGTAATTACTACAGAAGAAAGTGATTATAAACAAATACAAGCAGACATTGAAAAGCTTGAATTGCAATATAGTAAAAGTGGTACAAGAAGTAATATACTTCTTATTCAAACATTAGCTTATCTTACATTAAGGGGAGTAAGTAATGCTATTAATAAAGAAGCTTTAAAAGAAGTTTTAGAAAGATTACAGAATATTAAACTAATTCCTTATATTCAAGTGTTTTTAATCTTACTTTGTGAATTTAATTATAGAGATAAGTGTGAAAAAGAAGCATTAGAAAGTCTTGAAGAAGCAGTTTGCATTTATAAAGACTACGGTGTTAGTGCAGGTCTTTATCTATTTAAACTTAAGTCTATACATTTATTAGAAGGTATTGATAATGATTTGTACAAAAATATAATATCAAAAAATCATGAAAAATCTAATAGTAATAAAAGTTTATTGCTTTCAGAAAGAGAAAAGGAAATACTAGTGCTTATTGCAGTTGGAAAGAGTAATGATGAAATTAGTAAAGTATTACATATAACCATAGGAACTGTAAAATGGCATATTAATAATATATATAGTAAATTATATGTGAAGAATAGAATACAAGCTATTGAAAAAGCAAAAGAGCTTGGTGAAATATAAATTAGTGCCCTAACTTTGGTTAGGGCACTAATTTGTATTTTTTTGGTATAATAAAAATAAACAATATATGGTAATTGATTTGACAATATTTTGTTAAAAATGAAGGGAGTATAACATGGAAGCAGGGGTAAAAGAAAATACAAATAAGCAAAAAAGAAATTATTGTATAAGAAAATGGATATATGTATTTATAAGTGCAATAATTACTATCACTATTTATATAGCATTAATTAGACCACATCTAACTAATACTATGATAGCTGTAAAAATAGAGTTAGCAATAGCTGGAGTTTTAATAATAGCCTTTATTATTTCAATAATAATTATTTTAATAACATTAATTTTTACAGCGGTTACTGCACTGAGAAAGAAAAAAAGATATAGAATTAAAATATGGGGAGCAAGACTTAAAAAACAAACTATTTTTTTATTAATAACAACAGTATTAATTGGTTTAGCTACAGTAGGGTCACAACAATTAGTTTATACACCAGCTATCCTAGGGGCAGATGGGAAAGTAATTCCTAATAGTATAGCTAAACTTGAAAAAGTAAATATCAATGGGAAAAATGAATGGATTAGCATACGTGGAAAGAGTACAGATAAGCCACTATTATTATTTTTAGCAGGTGGTCCAGGTGGAACACAAATGGCTGCAACAAGGGATAAACTTAAAGATTTAGAAGAGCATTTTATTGTTGTGAATTGGGATCAACCTGGTTCTGGTAAATCTTATAATGCAGTGTCCTCACATACTGAATTAAGCACTGAAAGATATGTTTCTGATGCTTATGAACTAACAAAGTATTTATGTAAGAAATTTAATAAAGATAAGATTTATGTAGTAGGAGAATCATGGGGAAGTGCCTTAGGAATATTACTTGCACAAAAGCATCCAGAGTTATTTTATGCATTTATAGGGACTGGTCAGATGGTTGATTTTAAAGAAACAGAGAAATTAGATTATAATTTTGTACTTAAGCTTGCGAAAGAGCGTAATGATAATAAGTTGATTAAAAAATTAGAAACTCAAGGACCACCACCTTATTATGAAGAAAATGCATTAATGAAACAAAAGAATTATTTAATGTATATTACCAATTATATGGTTAAAAATCCGGCTATTTCAAATAGTAACTACAATACATTTAGTGATATAGCAGGACCTGAATATGGATTATATGATAAGGTTAATTATTTTAGGGGATTAGTGAAGTCTATGAATAATTTTTATCCTAAATTATATGATGTAGATTTTCGTAAGCAAGCTAAAAAAATAGATGTTCCAGTATATTTTTTTGAGGGACGGCATGATGTTAATGCACCTACAGAATTAGCAGAAGAGTATTACAATTTATTAAATGCTCCTAGTAAAAAAAATATTTGGTTTGAACACTCAGGACATGATGTATGGAGGAACGAACCAGAAAAATTTATAGATACATTGGTAAATATAGTCTTAAAAGAAACAGGAAATAAAGTTGTAGTGAGATAATTACTAAAATAGTTTATTTAATGTATAAAACTAATATTGAAAAAATAGATTTTATTAGAGCATATAAAATCTATTTTTTTTATATGTCTAAACATTAAATCTTAGGAAGGTGTTATATTGGCAAGAAAAGTATGTCAAAGAGAAGTAATAACGTCAGCTTTAACAAAAGTAGAAACTGATAAAAAGTTAAATCTTATTTGGTTAGAGGCTTGCGGTTGCTCTGGAAATATAATTTCACTTTTAGATGCTAATAATCCTGATGTTCCATATCTTTTAACTCAAATGGTAACTATGACTTATAACAATAGTATTATGGGAGCAGAGGGAGATAAAGCTTTTGAAAAATTTCTTGAAACTTTAGATACAGAATTTATTTTAGCAGTAGAAGGTTCTATAACTACAAGAGATAATGGGCTTTACAATATTGTGGCTAATTATAATGGCAAGAATATTTCAGCAGCTGAGGCGGTAACTCTTGCAGCAGGAAAGGCAAAGTATGTTCTAGCAGTTGGCACATGTGCTTCTTATGGAGGAATATCAGCAGCAAGACCTAACCCTTCTTTAAGTAAAAGCGTACCAGATTTTCTTCAACAAAAAGTTATAAGAATTCCAGGGTGTCCTGCTAATCCTCAATGGGTAATCAGTACTATAGCACATTTGATTTCACATGGTTTACCTGAGTTGGATGCAGAGGGAAGGCCTCTGTTTTTATATGATGCAACCATACACACTTATTGTTCGAGGAGATCATTTTTTGACAAAAAAATTTTTGCAACTAAGCTTGGAGATAAAGAGTGTTTATTCAATTTGGGTTGTAGAGGACCAATTACAAGATCAGATTGTCCCATAAGAAAATGGAATGATAGGATAAATTGGCCAGTAGAAGATAATACCCCTTGTATTGGTTGTGTAAATAAGGGTTTTCCTGATGCAATGGAACCCTTTATTAATTTATAGGAGCTTATGATATGAAAGAAAAAGTTATAATAAATCCTATTACAAGAATAAGTGGCTTTATGCAAATCGAGGTTACTATAGAAAAAAATACAGTAATTGATGCTAGGAATACTGGATTTCTATTTAGAGGTTTTGAAGAAATGCTAAAGGGGAGATCACCTTTTGATTCTATTTACTTTACTGAAAGAATATGTGGTATATGTTCTACTGCTCATGGTTTTGTAGCTGCTACTGCTTTAGAAGATGCTTTGAAAGTTGTTCCAGATGAAAATGGAAGTATATTAAGACAAATAATGCATGGATGCGAGTTTTTACAAAATCATATAAGACATTTTTATCAGTTTACAGTACCTGATTATGTGCCTATAAATGTCGAACCAGCTAAGAATATACATGGAATTAGGTATAAACTTCCAAAAGAAATTAATGAACGTTTAAATAATCATTATATTGAATCCTTTAAATTTAGTAGACTAGGACATAAAATGCTTGCACTTTTAGGAGGAAAAGCTCCTCATGCTCATGGTATTTTTGTAGGAGGTGCAACTGTTAATATTGATGCATCAAAAATAATTGAACTTAAATCCATGATGTTTTCAATTAAGGATTTTGCACAAAATATAATGCTTGAAGATGCAAATATAATAGCAAAGTATTATCCAGAGGATTTTAGAAATGGAAAGAGTTATGGTAATTTTTTAAGTTATGGAGCTTTTGATATGCCATTTAATACTCCCAAACCTTATGTGAAAAGTGGAGTTATTATAAATAATGTACGAGAGGATTTTGATGTAAATAAAATAGATGAGGATATTGTTTATTCTTATTATTCAGATACTAAAGCGGTGTTAACAAATAAAGATAGTAATTGGCAGCCTGATACAAACAAAAAAGATGCGTATACTTGGATTAAGGCAGCTAGATATAAGGGACTTCCTATGGAAGTAGGGCCATTAGCTAGACTATGGATAAATGGGGAATATACTAGTGGAATAGCAACTTTGGATAGAACTATGGCTAGAGTTATAGAGCTTATAAAGGTATGTGATATAGTGGAAAACCTTATAGACAAGGTTAAGCTTAAACCTGTGATTCAGCAAAAATGGGAAATACCTGAAATATCTAGTGGAGTTGGAACTAGGGACACTACAAGGGGAGCTTTAGCCCACTGGATAAGTATTGAAGGGAAAAAAATTAAAAACTATAATATCATAACACCATCAGGGTGGAATATATCTCCCGAAGATTCTAAAGGCAATAAAGGAGTAATAGAAAAATCTTTAATTGGAACTTATGTGGAGGATGCAAAAAATCCTTTTGAGGTAGGTAGGATAATAAGATCCTTTGATCCATGTATTTCCTGTGCAACTCATATTATAAGTGATAGATTTGAGGATTTTAGTATGAGGATTGTTTAATGATTAAGATTATTGGTATAGGAAATCTATTAATGGGTGATGATGGTGTAGGTGTTAAGGTTATTCAGAAAATTGAAGATAAAATAAATAAGTTGAATTTAAATATAAAATGCATACAAGCAGAAACAGATGTTAACTATGCATTAGATAATATAGATAATGGTGATTTTTTATTTATTATAGATAGTACTTTATTAGGGAAAAAGGCTGGAGAAATAACTCAAATTTCATTAGAGGAAGCTTCAAAATATAAAAATAATTCATTGTCTATACACGATATGAGTTTACTTTCATTGATTGAAAATTTGGATATAGAGGTAAAAGGAGTTATTTTAGGCATTGAAGTTATAGAAGTAAGTTTTAGTTTAGATATTTCTCAAGAAATAAAGGAAAGTTTTGAACAAATTTGCGAAGAGGTATATGAAATTATTTTAGAATATATCAAAAAAGGAGAATTCAATGCATGAAGCATCTATAGCATTTGAAATATATGAAATAGTACAAGAGAATATAAATTTATACAAGCTTAAAAATGTAACACTAATAGTTATTAAGGTGGGAAGCTTTAATGGAATAGATAAAGCTTCTCTTAAGTTTGCATTTGAGGCTATAAGTAAAGGAACAAAATGTAAAGATGCAAAAATAGTTATAGAGGAAATAAAAGGCTTTGAATTAATGATAGAAAGGATAGAGGGAGAAGAGGATGAAGAGTATAGAAGTGAAAAAAAGAATACTACAATCTAATACAGAATTTGCAGAAAGAAATAGAAGGTTATTAAAAGAAAAAGGATTAGTGACTCTAAATATATTTGGTTCTCCTGGGGCTGGGAAGACTTCAATTCTTGAAAAAGTAATAAGGAATATGAAAGATAAGGTGTCAATTGGTGTTATAGAAGGAGATTTATATACTACAAAAGATGGGATGAGAATAGAGGGACAAGGAATTCCTGTTGTTCAAATAAATACTTGTGGAGCATGTCACTTAGATGCTGCAATGGTAGAAGAGTCTATACAAGCTATGAATATAGAAAAGTTAGATGTACTTTTTATAGAGAATATAGGAAACCTAGTATGTCCAGCGTCCTATGATTTAGGAGAAGATAAAAGAATAACAGTATTAAGTATTACAGAAGGAAATGATAAGCCTCTTAAATATCCATTTATATTTAAGCAGTCAGATGCTGTTGTTTTAAATAAGATGGATATTATTGAGTTTACAGATTTTAATTTAGATGAGTTTTATGAAGATATATATTTATTAAATAAAGATATAAAGGTGTTTTTAGTATCGGCACGGAGTGGAGAAGGAATTAGTGAATTTTGCAATTACTTAGAAAGCAAATTAGTAAAAAATAATTGATAATTGCAAGTGAACTTATAGATAGGATTTGAGTATTTATGATTAGAAAATATATATTGATAAGTGGACTGGTGCAAGGCGTTGGGTTTAGACCTTTTGTATATAAAATAGCAATGGAAAATGATTTAAAAGGCTTTATAAAAAATAGTAGTATAGGAGTAATTATAGATGTTGAAGGCGGAGAAGCTTCAATAGATAGTTTTATTAGAGAATTAAAAGAAAATGGACCAGAACTTTTAAATATTGAAAAAATGATTATAGAAGACAAGGTAGTACAAAGTTATAAAACATTTGAAATAAGGGAAAGTCTTAAATCAAGTGAAGGACTTACATTTATTTCACCTGATTTGGGTATTTGTAGAGCTTGTTATGAAGATATTAAAGATAAAAAAAATAAGAGATATAGATATCCATTTACTAATTGTACAAATTGTGGACCAAGATATTCAATAATAAAAATACTTCCTTACGATAGGAAGTGTACAACTATGAGCTTTTTTAAAATGTGTAAGAGTTGTAATGAGGAATATAAAAATGTATTAGATAGAAGATTTCATGCACAACCTAATTGTTGTCCAGAGTGTGGTCCTAAGTTGGAATTAGTTGATAAATTTGGGGATAAGGTAAATACGGAGGACCCAATTAGGGAAGCAATTAAATTTATAAAAGAAGGTAAAATATTATCAATTAAGGGTATAGGTGGTTTTCATTTAGTATGTGACGGAAAAAATGAAGAAGTAATTAAGCATCTTAGAGAAAAAAAGCATAGACCTAGAAAACCATTTGCAATAATGCTTAAGGATATTGAAACAGTAAAGAAATATTGTATTGTGTCAATTGAGGAAGAAAAGTTATTAACAAGCAATAAAAGTCCTATAGTGTTATTAGAAAGAAGAGAAGATATACTCCCTAGTAATATAGCACCTAACAATAAGACATTAGGTATTATATTACCGTATACGCCATTACATTATCTGCTTTTTGATGATGACTTAGAGGTACTTATTATGACAAGTGCCAATCTTAATAGTATGCCTATAATATATGAAAATAAACAAGCTATAGATAATTTATTTGATATAGTGGATTACTGTCTTATACATGATAGATATATATATACTGCGGTTGATGATTCTGTAACTAGAGTTATTTTGGGTGAAGAAAGAGTTATCAGATTAGCAAGAGGGTATGCACCAACATATTTGAAAGGTGAAAATTTTAAAGAAAGCTTAAGTTTTGGTCCGTGCTTAAAAAATAATTTTTGCTTTTGTAAGGATGAAAATATAATTTTAAGTCAGTATATAGGTGATTTGGATAATTTAGAAACTTTAAATAGATATGATAAAGCTATGGGAAATTTATTAAGCATTTATAATATAAATCCAAAACTAATAGTTTATGATAATCATCCGAGTATCTTTTCTAACTTATATGTGGATAGGTTCAAGGGGAAAATGGTAGGCGTTTATCATCATCATGCACATATTGTTAGTGTTCTTTTTGAGAATAGAATAAAAGATAAAGTTATTGGAATTGTTTATGATGGTTCAGGTTATGGAGAGGATGGAACTATATGGGGAGGAGAATTTTTAATAACTAACTGTAGAGAGTTCAAAAGAGTTGGACATTTGAATAAAGTAAAGATGCCTGGAGGAGACAAAGCAGCTATAGAACCAATAAGAATGGCTATCTCTTATTTATATATGTTGTATAAAGAGGATGACAGTTGTATAAGTAATACTAATATATTGAGTTTATTCAATCGTAGTCAAGCAATATCTAAAAAAGAACAATTATATATTGATATGATTAAAAAGGATGTGAATTGTCCTTATACATCAAGTATGGGAAGATTATTTGATGCGGTTTCATATATGTTAGGTTTTAATAAAAAAAGTACATTTGAAGGTGAAGCAGCTATTTATTTAGAAAATATATCAGATGTTAGAATTAATACAAGTTATGATTTTGATATACAGCTAATAAATGAAAAATATATTATAAATACAGATAAAATTATTAAAGGTATAATTCAAGATTTAAAATTGCAAGTTGCAAAACATATTATTTCTATGAAGTTTCATAATACCGTAATTGAGTTTACAGTTACTTTATGCTCAAAGTTATCACAAGTTTATGGAATAAAAAAGGTTGCACTTAGTGGTGGGGTATTTCAAAACAAAATCCTTTTAGAAGGAATATATAATATTTTAAAGAAGAAAAACTTTGAAGTTTATATTAATAAGCAAATACCTTGTAATGATGGTGGTATTTCCTTAGGTCAATTAGTAATAGCAAATGAAAGGGAGTTGAATTAAAGATATGTGCATTGCAGTTCCTCTGAAGGTTATAGAATTACATGAGGATGAAGCCATTGTATGCTATAAAGGTGTAAGCATTCAAGTTAATATGTCTCTTTTAGAAGAAGTTAAATTAGGAGATTATGTTCTTGTACACGCCGGTTGTGCTATAGAAAAGATGGATAAAATACAAGGCGAAAAAACAAAAGAATTATTTGAACAAATTTTTTCTATTGAGGATGGTGAACTATGAAATCAATAGAAATAGATAAAGATATAATCATAATGGAGATTTGTGGAACTCATACTATGTCAATCTTAAGGAGTGGTATAAAAAAGATACTTCCAAGTAACATAAAATTAATTAGTGGGCCAGGCTGTCCAGTGTGTGTTACAAATCAAGGATATATAGATGTAGCAATTGAGTTAAGTAAGAGAGAAGATATAATAATAACGACTTTTGGAGATATGATTAATATACCAGGAACCAAAGAATCCTTAAAAATTCGCAAAGCTTTAGGGAGTGATATAAGAGTTGTTTATTCACCATTAGAGGCTATAAATATAGCTAAAAAAAATCCTAATAAGGAAGTTGTATTTTTGGGAATAGGCTTTGAAACTACAGCTCCAACAATTGCCCTTACTATAAAGAAGGGCCATGATTTAAACTTAAAGAATTTTAGTGTGTTTAGTTCATTAAAAACAATGCCTGAAGTTATAAAAATGTTGCTTAAGGATAAGGAAGTTAAGGTAGATGGAATTATTTGTCCAGGACATGTAAGTACTATAATTGGAGAAAAGGATTTTTATTTTATTAGTGATGAATTAAATATACCAGCAGTTATATCTGGATTTGATGATAAGGATGTTATGGCAGCAATTTATTTATTGATTGATATGATAAAACAGAACAAATATAATTTTAAAAATATTTATGGTAGATTTGTTAAGTACAATGGGAACGAAAAAGCTAAAGAATTAATGAGCGATGTTTTTAAGGTTTCTAACAGTATATGGAGAGGAATTGGATTAATAGAAAATAGTGGTTTAGCAATTGATGACAAATATAGTGAATATAATGCAGAGATAAAGTTTAGTTTGAAAATAGAGGAAAGTGTAGCTTTAAAAGGATGTATTTGTGGAGAGATACTACAAGGCAAAAAAACTCCAGTAGATTGTAGTTTTTTTGGTAAACAATGTACTCCTAATAATCCTATAGGTGTTTGTATGGTATCTAGAGAGGGATGCTGCGGAGTATATTATAGATATTCAGATAAGATATAGTTGAAAGAGAGAAGTTGAGTGATTTATATAAATGTAGTGAGAGGTGAGGGGAATATGGAGATTATAACATTATCTCATGGAGAGGGCGGGAAAAGTACACATGAGATTATTAATAAGATATTTTATAAACATTTTTCTAATGAAATACTTATGCAGCAAGGAGATTCAAGTATAGTTAAAGAGTTAAATGGTAAAATTGCTGTTACTACAGATTCTTATGTAATAAATCCAATATTTTTTCCAGGAGGAGATATAGGTAAGTTATCTATATGTGGAACAATAAATGATTTAGCTGTAAGTGGAGCAACACCCCTTTATATTACAGTTGGTTTTATATTAGAAGAAGGATTAAAGCTTAGTGATTTAGAGAGAATTGTTACATCTATGTCAGAAACAGCAAAGGTATGTGGAGTAAAGATAATTGCTGGGGATACAAAGGTAGTGGAAAAAGGTAGGGGGGATAGGCTTTATATTAATACTACTGGGATAGGAATAATTAAAAATGATTTTAATTTAACTGGTACAAATATAAAACCTGGTGATAAAGTTATTGTAAGTGGTACTTTAGGTGATCATGGTATAACCATACTATGTCAAAGAACTGAGTTAAATTTTGACTCACAAATAAAAAGTGATTGTAATTCACTACATTTATTAATTGAAGATATATTAAAAGTAAGTAAAGAAGTGAAATTTATTAGGGACATAACTAGGGGAGGATTAGCAACTAATCTGAATGAAATACTACAAGAAAAGCAAGTAAGTGTAGTATTAAAGGAAAAAAGTATTCCAATAAAGAATGAAGTAGAAGCTGTTTGTGAGATATTGGGCCTTGATCCATTATATATAGCAAATGAGGGTAAGCTTGTTCTGATAGTTTCTAGTGAAGATGCTGATAATATTATTAAAGTTATGAGAAATAATCCACTAGGAAAGGATGCAACTATAATAGGGGAGGTAATAAGAGATAGTACTGAACAAGTATATCTAAAAACTGCAATTAATGGCACCAGAATTTTAGGAATGGCTGAGGGTGAAATCATACCTAGAATATGCTAGATTAAAATTAATATAGATAAAAAATATACACTTTTCATTTTTATATTATTAAGTTAAAAATAATACTATAGTGTTTATTAGTAGGAATATTATTTTTAACTTGATAATCATAAGTTACGATAAAAGTAATTAATAAGATAATATAAAAATACATAAATTAAAAATGAAACTATAATATTAAGGAGAATTTTATATGAAGGATATAAGTTTTTATAGTAAAGAAGATTTAGTAAGAGAAATATTAAAAAAAGATAAAGACTTAAAAGGTAGTAATATTGATGAAGATTTACTACATGAGCTTATTAGTGGAAAAATATCAAGTAATATAAATAATGCACATGATGAAAATCTAACATTAGGACAAAAAACTGCTGATAAGATAGCTGCCTTTGGCGGTAGTTGGACCTTTATCATTACTTTTGGATTTATATTATTGGTTTGGATTGTAGGAAATGCTGTTGTTTTAAATCAGAAAGCTTTTGATCCATATCCATTTGTATTCTTAAATTTAATATTATCATGTCTTGCTGCAATACAAGCACCTATAATTATGATGTCACAAAATCGTCAATCAGAAAGAGATAGATTAACTGCTGCAAATGACTATCTTGTTAATTTAAAGTCTGAGATTATAGTAGAAGATTTACATTATAAGTTGGATGTATTGATGGAAAGGCAAGAGGAATATAAGAAAGAGCAAGAGAAGTTATTAAAAATAATAGAAGGGTTAAAAAATGATTTTACCAAATATGACTAATAAAATGAGTATACAAAAAAGTGGATTTTAATAAATCCACTTTTTATATTTATTAACTTTATAGATTAATTAACTGTAATTGATAGAATATTACTTGTTGAAGTGCCTTTTGAATTAGATAATTCAACATAGTAATTATAGCTTCCTTTTTCTTTATTATTTATATCGAAATTAACTATTTGAGCAGTTGGAGTTTTATCTTCAAGTCTTTGTTGTTTTATTACTTTGCCGTTTTCATAGAGTTTGACCATAGTACCATTGTTACCCCAGTAAGAATTCATGGTAAGTGTAAAAGTACTTGCACCATTCCAATTATTTGTTGAAAGATTTGGTAGGGCTGGCTTGTCAGTTGCTATTTCAGTGGTAGAAAGGTGCGTTACTTCTACTTGCATAGTTCCACCTACGGCTTTACCTCCAGAAACATTGGTTAATTCTGCCCTATAATTATAAAAACCATCTGCTTTACTGGAAAAGGTTTTCTTTATAGTTTGAGAAGACGTGCCATCTACTTTATCAGTAGAGATTAATTTATCATTTTCGTACAGAATTAAAGTATCAGCTTTATTATTTTCCTGAAGAACTATAGAAATATTGTAGTTACCACTGTTAACAGAATTGTCCACAGAGATTGATGGATATATAATGCCACCTATTGTTGGAGGTAAAGTACAAGGTGGTACAACAACAGTTATTTCTTTACTTGTTGATGAGCCAAATTTGTTTAATAATTGAACAGTATATTTATAAGAGCCTGGTGCTTTTAAAAATATAGTTTTTGAAATAGTAGTAGCATTTAAATTATCTATAGATTGTTCTAAAATAACATTAGAACCTTCAAATATTTTTACAGTATTTGCATTGCTATATTGTTTTATATTTGCAGTTATAGTATAGTTACCCTCAGGAGAAACTGTGGTTGTAGAAATTGATGGAGTTATTGGCTCAGCATCAAAAACAGGTGGTCTTAAATTATCTTTGAAACCATTATAAATAATATTTGTTAGTGTTGAACCTTTCATTGGAGCATCACCAGAAAGCTCCCAGAATATTATTCCACCATAATTATTTTGGTTAACATAACTAATCTTTGCATTTAAACTTATCTCATCTTCATAGGTATACATCTCACCTCTAGATTCACTATATAGATAGGGAGACTGGGAGTAAGGTTCTCTGTATTTTTTGAAAGAAGAGTCTTTTTCCATTTCTTGAACCTTATAATATGGGTTACAGCCGGCTGGTACACCACCATCCCAAGCTCCTCGTGCACCTCCAGTAGCTGAAGCATATAATCCAGGCAATTCTTTAATAGGGCCATCATTTTTAACGCCTGTCCATCCTCTTGAGTAATAAGGGGAGCCAACTATAAGCTTATCTTTTGGTATACCATAATTTTGGAATAGTTGTAATGATGCATCTACATTATAGTAGTCTTTAATTAATGGACTGGCAGTATCATTAGGATTTTTGTAAAGAGGAGATTGAAGACCTGTTTTATTATCCCAAGCACCTCTCATATCATAAGTCATAACATTAATGAAATCTAAATACTTAGAATATTTATCAGGTTCTGTTTTTTCAATTTTGTCTTTACCAGAGCCTACTGCAGCACTTAGTTCGTAGTATTTTGAGTCAGTTTTACCAGCATCGGTTAAAGCTGTTTTTAGGTCTTGAAGTAGTAAAGTAAAGGTTTGTTTTTCGCTGTCATCTGCATTTGGAGTTCCTTGATCATTTGGGTTATCATTTTTATCAGGTTCTCTCTTAAAAGTAGGATATTCCCAATCTATATCAACTCCATCAAAACCATAGGTACGTATGAAATCAACAGCACTAGCTGCAAATTTCTTTCTACTTTTTGGAGTTGCAGCAGCATCATGAAAGCCAGCAGATTGTGACCAGCCACCAACAGAAATTAAGACTCTAGTATTTGGATATTTTTCTTTAAATTTTTTTATTTGTCCGAAGTTGCCATTATAAGGTGAGTCCCAAGATTGTCCAAAAGTGATTCCATTAGCTGCCCAATCGTCAAATACTGCTACTTTTCCATCTTTAATAGTTGCAAAAGCATAATTAATATGAGTTACTTTATCCCATGGAATATTAGAAATGTAATATTGATTATGACCTGCATAAACACTCCATTCAGTAAAGTATGCAACTATTCTTTTGTTTCCTACAGAAGTTTGAGTTTGTGTAAGTGTTTTTTTAGTATTTTGGCTACTTAAAGTAGTAGCCTTAGCAGTCACTGGCATTATTGCAGATAATGCAATTGTACAAGCAACAACTTTTGACAAGGTACTTTTAAATAATTTTCCCTTAATCAAGGTTTTTCCCTCCTAATTATTAATTTTAGAGAATAAGATATAATTTTCTATTCTCAACATAAATATATTCACTATAAATACCGATTTAAAACGTTTTCTAAAGATTTCATGACAAAAATTTTTCGCCTTTTTCTTTTAAATTTTTCAATTATTTTAAAGTATATTAGATAAAGTTAAATCTATAATAAAAAATGTTTTTTTATAAACTTAAGTATTTAAAATAGAGTAATAAAGAATTTGTAATTTAAATCATTTTCACATAATTATCTTAGAATTTTAGGATATAATAATATAAATTAGCATATTTAACTAGATTTTGAGGTGAGTAATGTGGGGAAAAAAATTTATCTTGTAGAAGATGAAAAAAGTTTAAACGTATTATTAGAAAAATATTTAACAAAGGAAGGTTATGAAGTAAAAACTTTTTTTAATGGAAGAACTGCAATAGAAAGAATAAAAGATAATCCAGATCTTTGGGTATTAGATATAATGCTACCTGATACAGATGGATATGAAATTATTAGAGCTGTTAAGGCAAATAATAAAAATACCCCAGTTATTTTTATGTCGGCAAGAAATGAGGAGTTAGATAGAGTTGTAGGGTTAGAACTTGGAAGTGATGATTATTTATCAAAGCCATTTTTACCTAGAGAACTTGTTATAAGAACTAATAGGCTTATTGAAAGAATTTATGGTAATAATGAAATAAAAAGTCAAGATTCAGGTATAAATGTAGGAGCGTATAAAATAATAAAAAGTCAAAGGGCTATCTTTTTGGATAAAGAAGAGATTCAACTAACCAATAAAGAATTTGAACTTTTAAATTATTTTATTGAGAATAAAAATAATGTAGTATCAAGGGAGCAAATTTTAACTAGTGTATGGGGCGATGATTATTTTGGCTCTGATAGAGTGATTGACGATACTATTAGAAGATTGCGTAAGAAAATGGAAAAACTTAATCTTGAAACGGTATATGGGTATGGTTATAAGTTGGTGATTAAATTATGAAAAAAATAAAATTTAAGTCATTAGCAATGAGAATATGGGCAACTTTTGTAGTTATAAATTTAATAATAATTTTCAGTATTTCATTTCTATATTTAGTTGCATTTAGGATGATTGGTGAAAACTCTAAAATTCAAAATCTAAAATTTGCACATGATGTTTTATTACAAAGTAGCAATTTAGGTCAATCAAAGAATTTTGAAGATTTGAGTAGTCTTAAAGGAACAGATCATTTTATAGTAAGGATAAATTCTAATAATAAATATGAGATTTCAGATATTCTTAAAAAAAATATTGAACCACCGCAAAGTGAAAAAAATAATATGCCCCCACCAATGGGTGCTGACCCAGAGACTAAAAATTGGATGGCTACTTTTATAGTAGGTAATAGTATTTATGAAAATGAATTTAAAGAATATCATAATAATAGAAAATTTATTTTTTTAATAAGCTCTATCAAAAGTACAAGTACAGATAGAACATATTTAATTTCGTATATGCCTGAAATGCAAGATAATTTACTCATATATATATTAATAGTAACAGGAATTGTATTTATAGCTATAGGATTTTTTACGGCTAAAATAGTAGCAAATTATATTTCAAAACCATTAAATGAACTTGGAGATTATGCTGTGAAAGTAGGTAATAAAGAATGGACAGAACCACTTGAGGTTAAAAGTAAAGATGAAATTGGAAGGTTAGTAGAGTCTATGAATCATATGCAAAAAGAGTTAAAACGATCAGATGAGGAAGAAAAAATGTTTTTACAAAGCATATCACATGATTTAAAAACTCCAGTTATGGTAATTATGAGTCATGCTGAAGCTATTATTGACGGTATGTATATAGAATCAGTAGAAAAGACTGCTGAAATAATAAAAGAAGAGGCTGTTAGTCTTGAAAAAAAGATTAAACAATTATTATATTTAAATACACTGGCATATTCATTAGAAAATAATAGTGAACATGTAGAATTTAATCTTTATGATTTAATGACCAGCATTGTAAACAGGTTTGAAGTTATAAATAATAAAATCAAATGGAATGTAAATATGGAGAATGTACAAATACAAGGCAATGAAGAAAAAATACAGGTTGCTATTGAGAACATATTAGATAATGGTCTTAGATATGCTAAAGGAGAGATTAAAGTAAATCTTAAGAAAGAAGATGAGTTTATTATTTTAGATATATATAATGATGGGCCTAAAATTAGTGAAAAAAATATAAATCATATATTTGAAAATTTATATAAGGATAAAACAGGAAATTTTGGACTTGGATTAGCTATTTCTAAAAAAATTATAGATTTTTATAATGGAGAGATAAAAGCTATAAATAGAGAAAATGGTGTAAGTTTTATAATTAAATATCCTATAAATTAAAAAATTAAGCCTTAAAAATAAGTTGAAATATTTATTTAAGGCTTAATTTTTTTAAAATCACAAAAAATTCACATAATTATTTGAAATTTGAGCAACAATTCAAAAGTATAATTCTAAATAAGGAACACAAATACGAAGCTATATTAAGATAAATTTAATTTTAAAAATATAAAAATAATATTATGAGGTGGTAAATATGATTAATAAAATAATTTATTCTATAATAGTTCCAGTATATAATGAAGAACTTGTTATTAACGAAAGCTATAAAAGATTAAAAGAAGTTATGGACACTATAAAAGAAAATTATGAAATTATATTTATAAATGATGGAAGTAAAGATTCAACTAGAGAAAAAATAGATGCTATTTGTAAAAATGATGAAAACATAAGGCTTGTAAATTTTTCTAGAAATTTTGGACACCAAGCAGCTATAACAGCAGGAATGGATGTAGCTAAAGGTGATGCCATAGTTGTAATTGATGCAGATCTTCAAGATCCGCCAGAAGTTATTTTAAAAATGATTAAAAAGTGGAAGGAAGGCTATGAAGTAGTATACGGAAAAAGAGCAAAAAGAGAAGGCGAAAGTTTATTTAAGAAAATTACTGCTAAAACTTTCTATAGATTATTAAAAAGTATGACAAGTGTAGATATTCCGGTAGATACAGGTGATTTTAGACTTATAGATAGAAAAGTATGTGAAGCATTAAAATCACTTCCTGAAAAAAATAGATATGTAAGAGGTTTGGTAAGTTGGGTTGGATATAAACAAACAGCAGTAGAATTTGTAAGACATGAAAGATTTGCTGGAGAAACTAAATATCCACTTAAGAAAATGCTTAAATTAGCTTTTGATGGAATAACTTCATTTTCATATAAACCACTTACAATAACAAGTTATGTGGGAGGTATGATATTTGGTTTTGGATTAATTGGACTTATGTTTGAGACTACAAAATCAATAATTAATCATCAAAGTTTATTAAATTTAGGGTTATTGTTAACAACTAACTTAATGATGTTTGGACTAATTTTTTTAAGCTTTGGAATAATGGGACAATATATTGGAAGAATTTTTGATGAAAGCAAAAACAGACCTATGTATATAATTGATAGTAATATAAATTATAGAAAGGTAGAACAAAAATATGAAATCAGTGTGTAATATAAATGATTATATATTTAATGGAAAATTCAAGCTTCTTAGTAGATTTGGTGTAATAGGTGTTATGAATACTTTAATAGATTTTTTAGTATTCACAATGTTTAACGAGTTCACATATATTGGGTATATTGGTAGTCAAATTTTAGGTTATGGATTTGGAGTGCTAAATAGTTTTATATTTAATAAAAAGTGGACTTTTAAAGAAAGGTCAGTTAATAAGAAAATAATATATGAATTTTTGCAATTTGTAATAGTCAATATAATATCGTTAATTATTACAATTGGTGCAATGAGGTTATTGGTAAGTAATTTAAATATTAATGTTTATATAGCAAAAGTAATGGTTACATTAATAGCTCAAATAGTAAATTTTTTATCATATAAGTTTTTAGTATTTAACTAAGAATAGGGAAAATTTCAAAGGGAATTAATATATATAGTAGAATATTAATTTTTAAAATTAAATATTTTATATATTCACAAAGTGAGGAGTGTATAGATAGTGAAAAATATAAAATTTACAAAAGAAAATATTATGCTCACATTGATTTTGATTTTATCAACAATATTGAATTTTAGTAACTTGGGTATAGAAGGATATGCGAATCTTTATTATGCTGCTGGTGTAAAAAGTATGACATTAAGCTTAAAAAACTTCTTTTTTGTATCTTTTGATCCAACAAGTTTTGTAACTATTGATAAACCACCTTTAGGATTTTGGCTTCAAGCTATATCAGCTAAAATATTTGGATATAATGGATGGAGTATAATATTACCTCAAGCTGTAGCTGGTGTCGTATCAGTTGGATTAATATATGTTCTTGTAAAAAGAACCTTTGGAAGTAAGGCTGGCCTTATATCCGCACTATGTCTTGCAGTAACACCAGTTTTTGTAGCAGTAAGCAGAAATAATACTTGTGATAACTTACTTGTAGTAACTTTATTAGTAGCTTGTTTATTTATTTCTAAGGCAGCTGAAAAGGGAAATTTAAAACATCTTTTAATAAGTTTAGCTATTGTAGGTATTGGATTTAATATAAAAATGCTTCAAGCATATATGATATTACCTGCTTTATATTTAACTTACCTTTTATCTAATGCAGTATCCATTAAGAAAAGAATAATTCATCTTATAGCTGGGACAGTAGTTTTATTGTTAGTTTCATTTTCATGGGCATGTATTGTGGACTTAGTACCAGTCAAAGATAGACCATATGTAGGAAGTAGTACTAACAATTCAGAGCTTGAACTTATAATAGGACATAACGGTTTAGAAAGACTTGGTATTGGCGTAACTTCTACTAAGGGTGGAGGAGCGCCACAAGGGCAAAATGGGATGATGCCAGGAGGTCCTAATGGATCATCAGAACAAAATACTAAAGATATGCAAGGACAAAATGGTAACAACAATCAAGGAATGCCACCAATGTCAGGCAAAGATGGGAATATGCCTAGTGATCCACCAAGTGGTATGCAAGCTCCTAATATGTCTCAAGATGGGAAAGGTATGCAAAAGCCTAATGGAGGCGGGCAGGGAGGAACTTTTGGAGGCCAAGAACAATCAGGTATTACAAGATTATTTTCAAATAATAGTTTATCAGATCAAATAATTTGGTTATTTCCTCTAGCTGTATTTGGATTCATAGCAGCTGCATTAAAAGAAAAGCTAAATAAAAAAATTGATAATGAAAGAAAGTTATCTTTAATTTTATGGAGCATGTGGTTATTACCTGAATTTATATATTTTAGTTTTACAAAAGGATTATTCCATCCGTATTATTTAACAATGATGGCTGCACCAATTTCGGCATTAGTAGGAATAGGGGTAATAGCTATGTGGAATTTATATAATGAAGGAGGATGGAAGTCTTGGCTTTTACCACAAGCACTTATGATAAATACTTTAATTCAAATGTTAATATTATCATATAATTATAATACTTCAAAGATTGTTAAGATATTAATTGTAACAGTATTAATTTTAAGTGGATTATCTTCAATTTTATTTGTTTTAGTTAATGTAATTAAAAGAGATAATATAGGATTTAAAAAATTAGTAATTAGTATTGCTATGATAGGACTTTTAGTAACTCCATTAGTTTATTCAGCTACTACAATATTTTATAAAATGTCAGGAACATTTCCAGCAGCTGGTTTATCATTAATATCTAACAAAGAACAAGGAATAGGAAATATGGGAGAGGCTAATGGTAGTAATGATAAGCTAATAAAATTTTTAAAAAGTCATAAAACAACAGAGAAATATCTATTAGTCACTTCGACGACTAACGGCTATGCTTCAGATATAATTATTAAAACTGATGAATCTGTAATGACATGGGGATTTTTTGGAACGGATAAAGCAATAACTTTAGATGAATTTAAGAAATTAGTTGATAATGGAGAAATAAGATATGTAATGGTAGGTGGTAATGGTGGAGGAGCAAATAATGAAATTATGAATTGGGCTAAAGAAAATGGAAAGCTTGTTTCAGAAAGTGAATGGAAAGATTCTAATGATATAAATAATAATATAAGCAATAAAGATGATAATAAAAATAAAGAAAATTTAGATGACAATACAAAACAACAGTTTGGAAATAAACAAGATATGTCTGAACAATTATATGATTTGAAAGATTATACTGATAAAGCAACAAAGAAATAATTAATATTATTACATGTGAAGTAATAATTTAATTGTATAATTATTTTAAATAGCCCCTATTAACGAGATTTACTATATGAATGTATCTTGTTAGTAGGGGCTTTAGTATGAAGTTCAATAATAGTATATATAATGTAGTGTAATTATTTATTAATTTTCTTAAAAAAAGAATAAAATGAAAAAGAATATAGTTTTTTGTAGTTAAAGAAATTAGTTATAAAATTTTAAGATATATGTTGAGGAAGTGTATAAAATTATTGGATATAATGGTAATAGTTTCATTAAATTAAAATTTAATTCAAAAAAATTATAAAAACGATGCTTCTTTAATTAAAATACTAGCGCTAAAACAAAAAAAATAGTATTATATAGATAAATAGATAAAAAAATGAAGAAAAAATATATTCAATTTATAAATTAATATATTGCAGTGATAAAAGATATTAATAAAGAGTTAGAAATTTATATGATAGAAAATATAATTATAACAATGTTAATAGGAAAAATAATCAGAATATCTGTATTTTTATAAGGAGAGCAAAAGCATATGTTAAAAGTATCATTTGCTGAATTTATACTAAGAGGTATCCCAGAAACTTTAGTGTTTTTTTTGGCTGCCTATACTTTTTCAAAAAATATTATTCAATTAAAAAGATATCTACTGTCTAGTATAAGTTATGCTTCTTTAGTATATATTATAAGAACTCTGCCAATTCAAAATGGAACAGTATTTATATTAAATTTAATTGGTTTTATATTTATATTAGTAGGTATAAATAAATTTGATATTATAAAATCTATCAAAGTGAGTATTTGTGTATTACTTATTGAATTCTTATGTGAAGGAATAAATATTTTAGTTATTCAACTTGTATTAAAAGAAGATATAAATAAGATATTTAAAAGTCCAATGTTAAAAATTCTATATTCAATGCCAGCGTTACTGCTTTTAGGTGTAGTGATAATACTTTATTATATTAAATTGAAGAAAAGAAAAGAGTTAAAACATATTTAATATTATTAGTTATATTTTGTTTAAAATTAATAGAGTTTGTATATATAGTCTATGTATGGAGGCGTATTGTGGCAAGTTTTTACCATTATAAGATTAGGACATAACAATGAGTAAAATGGATTTTTTTAAGCAGATATTAATATAAGGTAGTAAAAAGAAATGAAAAAAATTGATGATAAACGTAAACAGATAAATAATATAGTTTCTGTAGTAAAATTAGCCTCTTTACTGTTTTCAGGAATGGGAATTTTTAATTTTATTATTAATAAGTATAACATTACGAGAGAAAATTTAAATTATACACTTACAATGTGGATGATTATATTTTCTATACTTATTTTAATCCTAATTTATGCAATATGGGCTTTTTCAACTGCATATAAATTTAATGAAAAATATGTTGATAGAATTCAAGTAATTGAAAATTTGTTTTTTGTTTGTATATTTTTTGTTGTTCTTTTTCTTACAGGTGTACATGAAAGTGAATTTAAATTTTTATTTTTATTTATAATAATAACTTCTACAATACAGGTTGGAATGGAACACGGAATGTTAATAGCAACTATTTCTTCTGTTATTATATTAATAATGGATTTATTTTATGGTACTACTACAGGGAAAAACATATATTTTGAAAAAGATTTAATAATAGTAGGTATTTTTATTCTTACATCATGGACTCTTGGACTGTATGTGAACATTGAAAGTGAATATATAGAGAGACTTCAAAGTTTAGCAAATAAAGATGGACTTACAGAAGTATATAATCATAGATTTTTTCAAGATGCTTTAAAAACAAGTATAAAATTATGTGAAGATAATAAAGAATCAATTTCTTTGATATTTATAGATATAGATTATTTTAAACATTATAACGATTTATATGGGCACCAAAAAGGTGATGAAGTCTTAAAAAATATAGGTGCTATTTTAAGAAGTAGTGTGAGAAAAGAGGATATTGTAGCAAGATATGGTGGAGAAGAATTTGCAATTATACTTCCAAATACTTTGGAAAAAGATGCAATTGCAATAGCAGAAAGAATAAGATTAAAAATAGAAAATACATATTTTGAGGGTGAAGAAAATCAGCCTAATGGAAAACTTACAGCGTCAATAGGAATATCAATTTTTCCTGACAAAGCAGATTGTGATGTCGAACTTATAAAAAGTGCAGATGATGCACTTTATAGAGCTAAATTTTTCAACAGAAATAGAGTTGAAGCATATTATTCTATATTAGATGAACTAAAAAAAGATATAAAAGATAAAGACACAGAAGAAAAGGATATAGAAATTATTACCTCTATAAAAACTTTAATAAGTGTTATTAATGCAAAAGATAAATATACTTATGGGCATATCGAAAGAGTAGTTATTTATAGTAAATTACTAGGTGATAAGCTTGGATTAAAGAAAGAAGATAAAAAGAATCTAAGATATGGAGCCTATATGCATGATATAGGTAAAATAAGTATTTTAGAAGATATATTAAATAAAAAAATGAAGCTTACCAATGAGGAATGGGAAATTTTAAAGCAACATCCTATGAATGGAGTGGAAATTATAAAGCCTGTTGAAGCATTAAACGGTATAACTGATTTAATATTACATCATCATGAAAGATATGATGGACAAGGATATCCTTCAGGATTAAAGGGAAAGGATATACCTTATCTTGCTAGGATATTAACGGTTGTAGATAGTTTTGATGCTATGACATCTAATAGACCATATTCAATAAGAAAAACTCATGATGAAGCGATTGAAGAATTAAAAAGATGTAAGGGGACTCAGTTTGATCCTGAGATTACAGATGCGTTTATAGACATTATTACAAAAAATAAAGATATTACTTATTTATAGTTATAAATATAAATTAGAGCCCTTCACGATTTAGTGAAGGGCTTTATTTTAATTTTTATTAAATTTTAAATAGTTTTTTTCTATAATAAGTTTAAAAAGTTTTATTGTAGCAAAGTAGCCAAACAAACCAAGAAGCATACCTACTAATACATCACTAGGATAATGAACTAATAAATACAATCTTGAAAAGGCAATAGTTATAGCTAATGCGAAAAAGATTATTCTATACTTTTTAAAAAAATGAGATAGCATAGCAGCACTAGTAAATGATGCTGCAGTATGACCAGAAGGAAAAGAATAACTATTCGGAGGAGTAATAAGTAACTTTACATTATCCAAAAATATAAAAGGCCTATTTCTCTGAACAATGTTTTTTATAATTACCTCTCCTAAAAATGAAGTTATTATTAAGGAGCATAAACATAATATACCTATATATCTATGTTTTTTAGTACAAATTAATATTAAAGATATCACAATCCAAAATATACCTGCGTTACCTAGCGAAGTTATAATTGGCATGCTTTTATCTAAAAAAGGTGTCTTAAAAACCTGTTGAATATCTAATAGTATTTTAAGATCTAAGTTGGTTATAAGATTTATCATTAGATTTACCTCACTTTAAAAATAATTTGAAATAATTATAGCATATAATAGACAGTTTTATAAAGTTTAAATATGTAGGTGATGTTTATTATAAATTACAGTATATATATGCTAAGAACTTGAATATATAATTTGCAATTAGTATAATAATTGTAAAATGATAATGAAAAATATGGAGTTGGTTGATATGGGTGATTTTGGGAATGGAATTAACTTAGATTTGGTCATGACATTAAGTGAGGCTTCTGAAAAATGGGGTTTTTCAAATGGAGCTACCATTAGAAAAGCTATTGAAAGAGAAAAGTTTAAAAGCTATGAAATAAAAAGAAGTGGAAATGTGTGGTTAATTACTTATGATGCGATGAACAGAGTTTTTGGTGAACCGAATAAAACCTCAAATGATTATATATTATATTTAGATGATATTATTAATTTATATAGAAAATACATAGTAGATGAAACTATAGATTATTTACAATATATATATGATATTAAAGATATTTGTGAAAAGTATATAGATTCAGGAAATAAAATAATGCTTAAAAGACGTGTAGCAAAAGATACTATTATAACGGTATTTATAATAAAAACAGAAGATGAATTAGAGAGAATTATATCATATTTTAAATTTTCTTTTGAAAAGTTAAGTATCATAGATTGGATTAAAGATAAAATAAAATAATAAATATAAAAAGTAAAAGAAATGAAACCTAGCTTTTCAAAAGAAGCTAGGTTTTGTTCTTATATAACCAAATTCTCTATGTATAGATCTTTTTCTTTTTTTAAGTCAAGAAATCCATTGTCATCAAGTAAAAGAGGTCTTTCTAAATCATTTAGGTCAATTTGGATTATTTTATATTGTTTTTTATTGTTAAGTATTACATTTTCACCTATATAATAGTTCGCTATATGACTTAAAAATGTGTCGCAATAAGTATAATCAAGCTTTGTAAGACTTTCATCTTTAATAGCTTGTAATGCACTGAAAGGGCCATTAATTTTTTGCGAGTATCTATCTGAGCTAACTTGGTCAAATAAATCAGCTATAGCTATTATTTTTGATAGTTTAGGAATCTGGTTTTCTTTAGCTTGTAGAGGGTAGCCTGACCCGTCATTTTTTTCGTGATGCATAAGTATTATACGACTAACAGCGGAATTTATATATGGGATTTTTTCTATATGTCTATAAGCCACAATAGGATGGGTTTTAAAAATCTCATATTCTTCATCTGTTAGATTTCCTTCTTTATTCAAGATATCTTCATCTATTTGGCTTTTTCCAAAGTCATGTAATATCGCTGAATAAGTTAGTAAATTTAAGTTTCTTTCATCAAGACCTAACCACTTACCTAATATAAAACTTATAGCAGTTACGTTTAAACTATGTCTATAAATTGTATCATTTTTACTTCCATAGAAAACTATATTTTTTATAATTATTCCAGGCGAATTAAATTCTGCTTGAACTTTTTTTATAAAAGCTCTTATTTCAACCATTTTAGGAAGGTCTACAGTAGACAAATTATCAAATACATTTTCTAAGTTAGAAGAAAATTCGTTAAAGTCTTTTTCAATTTCTTCTACTGTTTTTTCTTTAAGAGTTAAAGCGCTAATAGAATCATTATCTGAATAAACCTCTATTTTATCAACAACATAGTTTACTTTTAGTTTATTTATGATTGAGTCTGTAATAATAACATCTTTAGCTAGTAGTATCTTTCCATTTAAAACAATATCTTTTGCGGATACCATTCCGATTTTTAATTGATTAACTAGTAATTTTTTGGAAGGGATCATGTTTTCACCTCTTATACAATAATTGATTTTATTCAAATTAATAACACAGTTAGCAATATATAATATTTATATATAATTTATCGTATAAATTAAATAGTTCTAAATGGCTTTGTTGCAAGAAAATGTAGATATATAATTTTATTTGCTCAAATGAAACGATTACATGGGTGGTTTCTTATATAGTATAAAATTAAATCTTTAGTTTTTCTTTAGGTTTATTTTTATAAAAGTTTATATTTGATAGCTATAATTACTATATGGGATTATTTTTATAATAAATAAAAGGAGATAACTGTATGAATTATAATAATGTACTTGAAGTTAATAATTTATGTAAGATAATAGGTAAGCGAAAAATTGTTAATAATGTTAGTTTTTCAGTAAAGGAAGGAGAAATATTTGGATTTTTAGGACCAAATGGAGCTGGTAAAACAACTACTATAAGAATGATAGTTGGACTTATAAAAGCTACTAATGGTACTGTTAAAATAAATGGTCATGATATACGGAAGAATAAAGTAAGAGCTTTAAGTAATATTGGATGTATAGTTGAGAATCCAGATATGTATAACGATTTAACAGGTATGCAAAACTTAAGATTTTATGGAGATTTATATGGGAATATTTCCAAGGAAAGAATAAATGAAGTTGTAGAACTTATAGGATTAAAAGATCGTATACATGATAAGGTTAAGAAATATTCACTTGGAATGAAGCAAAGGTTAGGCTTAGGACAAGCTATATTATCAAATCCGAAGTTACTAATATTAGATGAACCAACTAATGGATTAGATCCAATGGGAATGCATGATTTTAGAGAGATAATAAAAAGTGTTGCAAAAAATAATAATACTGCGGTTTTCATATCTTCCCATATTTTATCGGAAATAGAACTGGTATGTGATAGATTTGCAATGATAAAAGAAGGAGTAATCCAAACGGTAGAAGATGTGTCTAAGGAAGTAGAGGATATAGAAAAAATTAAGCTTATAACTAAAGAATGTGATAGAGTAGTAGAAGTTTTTTCAGGCAAAAGTTTTATTAGAAATGTAACTAAGGAAGCTGATGATGTATTAATTGAAATAGAAATAGGAGATTTTTCAAAGCTAGTAAAAGAAATAGGAAAGAATGATATAGATGTTGATGATATATGCAAGGTTAAAGCTACTCTTGAGGATAAATTTATGAGGATAATGAATGGAGGTGAAGCTAATGTTTAAATTAATAAAGAATGAAATTAAAAAGATTCTATTGTCTAAAAAATATATAATAGCTATTGGTATATTTCTTATTTTATATAGTGGTATGACATTTTTAAGCTATAATAATGCTATGAACTCAAAACCTGCGGAAAGAATAAAATCTAATGAAAAATATATAAAGAATCTTAATGAAGAAAAAAATGATAAGGATATTACAGATAAAAAGAAAGCTGAAATAGATAATAAAATAAAAGAAATTGAGAACATAAATAAAAATTTACAGTTTCAAATTGAAAATAGTAATCTTAAATGGCAAGATAGGTTAAAGAAAAATAATGAAGTAATTGAACAAAAGATAAAGGATAATAAAGATGGAGACGAGGCAATTATTCAGTATAAACAAGAGATAGAAGTGAATAACTATAGTTTAAAAAATAATATAGAGCCTACACCTAATAATAAAGTAACTGCATTTAGTCTTATGCCTAAGGTTAATATATTTACTGGAATGTTAATTATTACAATAATAATAGCTATAATATCTTCAGATTTAATTGCGGGTGAATTTACGCCAGCAACTATAAAACTTTTATTAACAAAACCTGTTTCAAGGCAGAAAGTTTTATTTTCTAAATTTATTGCAGCAATATGTGTATGCACAGTTTCATTTTTACTAGTTAAATTAATTGTATTTTTAATTATTGGAATAGGATTTGGTTTTGGAGATTATAGAGAGCCTATGGGAGTATATACAGCTTATATAAATGATAAGAATTTAGTCGCAAAACTGGGGTTTGGGGTTAAACCTGATACTAATAGTTTTAAAATATATTCAGTGTTACAAGCTATGTTATTGAGTGAAGGAATAAATATATTATTCATTATAGCATGTACAGCAGTATGTTTATTAATATCAACGTTAACTAAAAAAAGTTCAAGCTCTATAAGCATAACAGTTATATTTTTTGTAATACTATCAATTTTTGGAGGTTCACAATTAGCTAATGGACAGAATGGTGTTATAAAGAAAATACTTTCAGTTCTATTTACTACTTATAGTAGTGGTGAACTTGTTATTAGTGGTGAAACAAATAAAATGCTTGGCTTTGCTTATGCCAATAATTATTTTGCTATTGGTATTCTTATAGTATGGATAATTGTATGTTATGGGATAGCAAATATGGTATTTACTAAGAGAGATATTTTATCTTAAAGTATTTATAAAATATTTGTGTTAAATTATTAATCCTTGATGAGTAAATTTTGATTTCTTATTTTTCTAAGAGTAAGTAATAGGAAAATGTATAGATTTTGGTATAATGGTAGTTGATTACATTAGAAATATATTGGACTTTAGGAGGATTAAGATGAAAGATAAAATACTAGTAGTAGATGATGATAGAAACATAGTTGATTTTTTAAGTATATTCTTAACTAAAGAAGGTTATGAAATAGTTAAGGCTTATGATGGAAGAGAGGCTATTAAGAATATAGAAAATGATAATTTTAGTATTATTTTAATGGATGTAATGATGCCTAATATGGATGGATTTGAGGCAATTACAAAAATAAGAGAGGTTTCAGAGATTCCGATTATATTTTTAACTGCAAGAGAAAGTCAGCAAGATAAAATAAAAGGTTTTATTTCAGGTTGTGATGATTATATAACCAAGCCTTTTGACTTAGTTGAACTTTCATTAAGAATAGCAGCAATGATTAAAAGAACTAAAATTAATAATGAAGAAGAAGCAGATGTCATAAAAATAGTAGATTTAAGTTTGAATTTAAAAGCTCATACATTATTTAGAGATGAAGTGGAAATAAAACTTACTCCAAAGGAATTTGAGATTTTATCTTTACTTGCAAGAAACAAGGATAGAATATTTTCTTCAGAAGAAATATACGAGAGAGTATGGGGAGAAAAGTTTATGGAAAGTGATAATAGTCTTCTAACTCATGTCAGAAATTTAAGAGAAAAATTAAATGATACAGTAAAAAATTCAAAATATATTAAAACTGTATGGGGAGTTGGATATAAAATTGAAAAGGAGGATTAAAATACCATTAACTTTAGAACTTTTAGTTATTGCAATTTTAACATTTTTTTTAGTATATTCAGGCATGTATTTTGTCTTAGGGGTTTTCAATATAAGTACTTCCGAGGTAAATAAATTTTTATGTCCTAACAGTTTTGAGGATAAATATATATTAGAAAGTTATAAAAGGCATACTAAAGGATTCGAAAATTTTATGTTTGAAAATAAGGAAAAATTAAAGATAAAGGATAGTATGAATTATGAGTTAAATAAAAATTTTCATTATGATTTTCAAGGAAAGACAGTGGTGTTTTTAGTAAATTCCGATGGAGAGATATTAAATTCAAATAATAATGAAAAGTTATTAAGTATAGATAAAAATAGTTTAAAAGATAGTCTACAAGTTAAAAAATATGGTGATGATATAGTTGGTGTACAAGAAGTTAAGAAAATAGATGAGAATTTATATATGATAGTTAATTATGATATGGTTATACTAGGAGGAAGTATATTTATATATATTCAATTAGTATTATGGCCAATTGTATTTGCAATATGCGCAAAGGGAAGGTTAAAATATATAGTTTCCATTAACAAAGGAATAAAAAAGTTATATGATACAGGATTTAATGAGAAAATTCCACTAAAATATAATAATGAACTTACAGAATTAGCAAATACATTAAACAATATGGGAAATGAAATAAAAGAAAATAGGGAAAATGAGAAGGAGTTTTTACTTAACATATCACATGATTTAAGAACACCTCTTACATCAATACTAGGCTTTTTAGATTTGATAAAGCAAAAGAAATATGATAATGAAGAGGAAAAAGAAAGATATTTTGGTGTTGCTCTGGAACAGTGTCTTTATTTAAAAACACTTATAAATGAGTTCTTTGAATTTTCAAAGCTAAAGTGGAAAAACACTGAATTAAATAAATATAAAATAAAGTTACAAGAGCTATTAGGGCAAGTTAGTGAAGGCTTTTATCCACAATTAAAAGAACATGATATAGAGCTAAATTTAAATTTTGCAGACAAGTCTTTATATAGAGAAGTAGATATAGATAAATTCATGAGGGTTTTAGAAAACATATTAAGTAACGCCGTAAAATATAGTAAGAGAAATACTGTTATAGATATAAATTTATATGAAAAGGACAATAAAATTTTTATAGAATTTTGGAATACGCCGGAAGAGGAGATAAGTGTAGATGATTCTAAATTAATTTTTAAAAGATTCTATAAGAAAGATAAATCAAGAAATAGTAAAGGTGCTGGCCTTGGACTTGCTATCTCCTCAGAGATTGTAAAGCTTCATGGTGGTGAGATGAAAGCAATTGTAAAAAATGAAAGATTAGGTATTGTAATAGTGAATTGATATATTACTTAAATTTGGAATAAACATTGATTTAGAAAATCTGAATTTAAAAATAAATAATAGTTAATAATTAATATATAGTATAAAAAGCAGTGATAGTTATTACTGCTTTTCTTCATACTATAAGAAATATATAACAGAACTGAACATAAAAATTATGTTACAATTATACAATTGTGAATATCTTATTCTTAGAATATATCAAACCATAAATTATATTTATTTTGATGATAATGAAGAAATAATCTTAGATAAAGCATATCCTAAAGGTAATAATATAAATATAATTCCTAAAATTATTGAGGTTATATTAAATAAAGGTTTTGATACATTATTTTTTGTTTTCATCTGTTTCAGGTATATTTTATTCATTGCTATGCCTGTGCCGCCTATAATTATCAAACATACTCCTATAAAACAAATAAAAGCAATAATAATTCCAATTATAGCCGCAATAAATGGTAGAAGAATTAAAAAGCTCATCAAATCACATCCCTTATAATTTATTCAAAATAAATACCCCTGCAATCAGATAACATAAAGTTATTAAAATGCCTACCCACATATGTATAGCTGAAAGTAGCCAATAACCAAATTTTATTTTTTTATTAGGTGTATCAAAACATTTACTCATCTTCATACCTTTATATCCTTGTATTATTGCAATAACAGCAAAAAATAGAACCATTACAAGCACTAAAAGAATAATTATGTTTATTAGTGATATCATATTTTCCCCCCTTTTTCCTTTAAATTTCTATATATCTATAATGTATAAATAATCTGTAGTTAATTATACGGTTATATCAATCCTAAAGTCATTATTAGTGAAAAACTTTTTTAACATTGCTTGTTAAATTATACACCATAAATAGTTTAAATTTAATAATATTATGTTTTTGTGTAAAAATATTTACAAAACAGATAGACTGGGTTAATACAATGTAGTTATCTGGCAAAAAAGTTCATATAAAGAAAAATGTGATATAATTATTAATAGTAATTATATTTTAAATGAAGAAGGTAAAAATAGTGAGTAAAAGAATTTTAGTAGTAGAAGATGATAAAGAAATAAATGAATTAATTTGTGATATATTAAAACAAAATGAATATGAAGTAGATTATGCATTCAATGGAATGGCTGGATTAAAGCTACTTAGAGATGAAAAGTTTGATTTATTAATATTAGATGTTATGCTTCCTTATAAAAGTGGGGATGAAGTGTTAAGAGAACTTAGAGAATTTTCAAATTTACCGGTTATTATAATATCAGCAAAGGGGTTAGTTCAGACTAAGGTAGATTTATTAAGACTTGGAGCAGATGATTATATTACTAAACCTTTTGATTTAGAAGAAATTTTAGCTAGGGTAGAAAGTAATATGAGGAGATGTGAATTACAATATCCATCTAAGGTGGAGGAAAATAAAAGCTTGAGTTATAAAGATATTAATATAGATATAGAAAGTAAAGAGGTTTTAGTAAACGGTAATGAGATAACGCTAACATCAAAGGAATATAAAATTTTAGAATTATTATTAAATAATCAAGATAAGGTTTTTTCAAAGGCTAATATATTTGAAAGCATATGGAAAGAGGAATATTACAGTGATGATGATACTTTGAATACTCATATTAGTAATTTACGTAATAAGTTAAAAAAAGCTAATAGTGAAGAAAAGTATATTGAAACAATTTGGGGCTTAGGATATAGATTGTACAAACTTTAGATTTTCTTTAGAAATGATTTTAGCTTTACTTTAGAAAGGCTTAGTAAACTATAATCATTGAAGGGGGGAACCAAAATGAAAAACAACATATTGGTACAAACAAAGAATCTAACAAAGAAATATAAAAATGATGTGGTATTAGATAGTGTGAATATTACAATAGAAAGAGGTAGGATTTATGCTCTTATTGGTCAAAATGGTGCTGGTAAGACAAGCCTTATAAGGATTTTAACAGGACTTTCTTTTAAATCTGCTGGAGAAGTAGAATTATTTTCTAAAAGTGAAATTAAAGATTTAGAAAAACAAAGACAAAGGATAGGAAGTTTAATAGAAGGACCGACATTATATAATTCTATGACAGCCTATCAAAATTTGGAGGCAGAAAGAATTTGTAGGGGGGTTCCTAATAAAGAAAATATAGATAAGGTATTAAAATTGGTAGGCTTAGAAGATGTTAAAAAGAAAAAAGTTAAAAACTTTTCACTTGGAATGAAACAAAGATTAGGTATTGCAATGGCTCTTCTAAGTAATCCAGAGTTACTTATATTAGATGAACCTACTAATGGGTTAGATCCAATTGGAATGGTAGAAATAAGAGAATTAATAAAGAAACTTAATGAAGAAAATGGTATAACAATTATAATTTCTAGCCATATATTATCAGAACTTTATCAAGTGGCAACTAACTATATAATAATTAACAAGGGTAAGGTGCTAGAGGACCTTACATTAGAAGAATTAGATGAAAAATGTAAAAAGCATATTTCTATAAAAGTGGATGATGTTTCTAAGGGAGCAACTGTAATAGAAGAAAGATTAAATACAACTAATTTTAAGATTATGAATGATGGAACTATAAAGCTTTATGATAATTTAGATGATATCAAAAAAGTATCATTTGAACTTTCAAAAGCTGGACTAATAATAACACAAATATCCGTTGAAGGGGATAGTTTAGAAGAATATTTTGTACAATTGATAGGAGGTTCACAAAATGATTAATTTATTAAAATTAGAGTTTCATAAATTAAAACATAATAAATCCTTTTTAATTATTGCACTTATTACAGTAATAGCAGAAATTATTAATGTTATTAAAAATGGTACTATATCAGGAGAAAGAGCTTTTCAAAATTCTATGTATGATATTGCAACACTTATGTTATTGGGATCAGTATTTGCTGGATTATTTATTGGAACTGACTTTAGTAATAGGATAATAAATAAAGAGGTCTCAGCAGGGCATAGCAGACTAAAAATTTTACTTAGCAAGGGAATTCTATTCTTTTTAGCTACAGAGATGATAATGTTAGTATATCCTATTGCTAGTGTTACAGTTAATACAATATTAAACGGATGGGGAAGTAGTTTTGATTTATCAACTGTTATATATATAATTAAAACAATTTTATTTAGAATGGTACTTGATGCTAGTTGTATAAGCTTGTGGATATTTATAGCTTTTTTATGTAAAGATGTTACAAAAACAATGGGTGTATCTATTTTGGTATTTATGATGGGGAGTATCACTTTAGCTGGATTAAGCTTTCAAAATAATTTTGTGAAGACAATTTATGATTTTACTGCCCACAGTCAAGCAAGGGTAATAGTTAATAAAAGTATTAGTTATGCTCAAGTAACGTCAGTATTAATTTCTAAACTTATAATAATATCTATCCTATTATCTCTATCATATATTATGTTTAGAAGAACAGAATTAAAATAAAAAGACAAAGGAGGTTTATAGATGGAGGTTTTACTAATATTTTTGATTGCATTTATTATAGTTCTATTTATAATCCTCTATAACTTAAAAAGGCAAATAAGAAGGATATCATCTCAAATTAAAGATATAAATAATGGTGATTTAACAAATATTTCTTTATCATTAATTAATGAGGATGTCGTGGAGTTGGCTGCACAGATAAATAGAATTATAAGTGATAAAGATGAATTAACGTGTAAGGTAGTTAAAAGTGAAAAAAAGTTAAAAGAATCAATTGGAAATATTTCTCATGACTTTAGAACGCCACTCACCTCAATAATAGGATATATTCAATTATTAGAAAGAAGTAATTTAGATGAGAAGCAGGAAAAGAACTTAAGTACTATAAAGCATAAAGCAAATGATCTTAAAATTTTAGCAGATGATTTTTTTGAATTAGCAGTGTTAGATTCTAATGATATAGAACCTAATTTTAAAAAGGTTAACTTAGGCAACCTATTATCAGATGTTGTATTAGGAAATATAAAAACAATAGAAAATGCAAATTTGAAATTTAGTGTTAATATTTCAGAGAAACCAATTTTTGTATATGCAGATGAATTTATGTTAAAACGAATAATTCAAAATTTGATTTCAAATGCAATTAAATATGCTACAAATGATTTTAATATATCTTTAGTTGAAGAAGAAAAGGTAAAGATTAAATTCAAAAATAGTGTTGATGAAAATGATGATATAGATGTAGAAAGGCTTTTTGAAAGATTTTATAAAGGTGATAAGGCAAGAGGGAAAAAAGGAACTGGACTAGGATTATCTATAGTTAAGATTTTAGCAGAAAAGATGAGTGGAGAAGTTAATGGAACGTTAAAAAATGGATATTTAGAAATTTCAGTAGAATTAAAAAAATAAAATAAAAAAGGTTATTGACTTTAATTCTTGTTAGAACTATAATGGTTACAACGAGGTGATACAAATGAAAATAGGCAGTAGATTTTCTGTAGCAGTTCATATTTTATCTATCCTATCTATGGAAGATAAGAATTTATGTACCTCTGAATGGATAGCAGGAAGTGTGAATACTAATCCTGTTGTTATAAGAAGAGTAATGGGAATGTTAAAAAGAGCTGGATTAGTAAATGTCATAGCTGGTACTGGGGGAGCATATCTATTAAAAGAGCTAGATGAGATAACCTTATTAGATATATATAGGGCTGTAGAGGTTGTTCAGGAAGGAGAATTATTTCAAATTCATGAATCACCAAATATAAATTGTCCTATTGGAGCTAATATTCAATCAGTATTGGAATGTGTACTTTTAAGTGCTCAAGAAGCTATGGAACAGGTTTTAAAAAATGTAACTATGAAAAATATAGTTACAGGTTTAAAAAAGAAAATTGAAGGATAAAGTTCAATTTTTTTTAAAACAGTTGTAACTTTACTGGTTACAATTCGGCGCTAAATGTTGGTTTAGGTAAGTTTAAAAATTTTTTTATCCTTGTTGTAACTATATTGATTACAACTAATTCGTTAAAAATAAATATTATATAAATAATAGGACATACTTAAATTCATATTCTGTAAATTAAGATATAGCTTTTAAGGCTAATCTATTTTAAATAATAAAAATTAAAAAATAATTAAATTTATAAATGAAAGGAAGTTATATTATGAAAATTGCTTTAATTGGTTCAACAGGAAATGCAGGAAGTTTAATATTAAAGGAGGCTTTAAACAGAGGACATGAAGTTATTGCTGTTGTAAGAGGAGAATCAAAGATACAAGAAACTAATGAAAAATTAACAGTTATAAAAGGAGATATATTAAATTTATCAACTTTAGAAAATAAATTAGATGGAGTAGATGTATTAGTTAGTGCATTTGGTCCTAAGCATGGAGAAGAGGATACATTAGTACAAGCTACAAATAATTTAATAGAACTTGTTAAGAAGTCAAAAATTAACAGATTAGTAGCTATGGGGGGAGCAGGAAGCTTAAAAATTCCTGGAGATATTGAATTAGTTCAAACAGAAGGTTTTCCAGAAGCATGGAAGCCAATAGCCTTAGCTCATGGAAAAGCATTAGATATATATAGAAGTGAAAAAGAAGTAAATTGGACATATTTAAGTCCAGCAGCATTAATTGCGCCAGGAGAAAGGACAGGTAAATATTCAGTTGGTGGAGATTATTTAGTAGTAGATGAAAATGGAGATAGCAAAATTTCATTTGAAGATTTTGCTGTAGCTATATTAGATGAAGTTGAAAATCCAAAACATATTAGAAGTAGATTTACAGTAGCATACAAGTAAAAATAATTAAGCCTTATTAATTCTTAAAAATAAGAATTAATAAGGCTTATAATCTTAATAAGAAAGATTTTAGGCATTATGTTGAATGTAAAAGCTGTGATAACAATTATACAAAAATCATAGTTTTTCATTTTTTGATTTTTAATTACATAAAAAATAATATTACAAAGGTAAAATATTTAACCTATTAAGATAGAATGATATTATATACTATTGATAAAAAGATAATATTTAAATATTAAAATAAAAAATATATAAATATAATTATATATTTTATTCAATTAATTGTAAAATAAGTATTTTTAAGTAAAATGACTTAATGTAAAAGAATGTTAAGAATAAGAGAGAAGATTAAAAAAAACATATCAATATTAATGAGAATAAATGTAAATAACTTGAAAATAAGTTTGATTTTTACAATAAAAATTGCTATTATATTATTGAAAAACATAGGGGGTGTAAATATGAAACTAAAAAAATTATTAACAGCTGTAGTAGTATTTTTTATAGTAGTATCAATGAATATTATTCCAGCTAAAGCAGAAACAGTTCCTACAGGGGGAAGTACTTGGAATGTTCTAGTATTAGTATTACCAGATACAGCAGTATCAAAATTTAATAATCCAAGACAAGTAACAACAATGCACTATAAAGAAATAGAACAAATAAAAGCTATGGCAAAATCTATAAACTCATGGTCAAATGGACAATTAAGGCTTAATGTGGATGTTAAAGTAGACTATGAAGCTGTAAATAGATTAACATTTGGCAATGCACTAGGATGGACATTAGAGCCAAGGAATATATCAAGTCAAATAGCTAAAAATTCAACTATGAATCAATATGACTCAATATTAGCTGTATATAGAAGTGCAGATGAAAGTTGTAGTGTTGATTTAAGAACTGGTATGTATATAAGTGGTAGGACAAAATCTGCAAATGGAGCTAGCTTTGTTTCATTGCCATTAAAGGATGCAAATCATAATCTAGAAGAATTTAATATTGTAAGTCCAGAACAAAAGTTAGTAGCTCCACTACTTGAATCAGTATATAATGATATTAGTAAAAAGCATCCAGAAGTAAAAGATCCAATGTTCTTTAATGAAAATGCAGAAAAGAATGTATCAGATATGAAAACTTATATGTTTATAGGGGATAAGACAACTTTAACTCCATATTGGGATGAATTTACAACTGTAAAATAAGCTTATAATATATTCATAGTTATAATATGAAATATCTTATTAAAACCGCGCTATTTTAAGTGCGGTTTTTTAACGTTTGGGAGCTTATGAATTTGTATAATCTTCACAAGGTAATTCTTATGATTTTGTACTATTTATACAGTTATTTGTATTTATTACGTCTGTTTCAGGTATAGTCTTATTTTTGTAATGAGTTATATATAGTAGAAAAACTAAATAAGATATAATATACTAAAATAGTTAGTAAACTTTATAAGAAGTATATTAGCTATTTTTTTGTTAATAATATAAAGATTAATATTATATATGCAAGAAATATTATCTAGTAATTTAAAAATATATAAAGTAATATTATAAAAGTAAGTGTATTTATTAATAAAGCATATGAGGAGCGAAATATGGATAGTATAACAAACTACACAGAAATTATGGTTGAAAATGTGATTGATGATATTATTAAAAAATATGATGTGTGTACATGTGAAAAATGTAAATTGGATATAAAGGCGTTATCATTAAATTCACTTCCACCAAGATATTTTGTATCAGAAAAAGGCAAAATGTATAAAAAAATAGAGGTGCTTGATAATCAATTAAAAATAGATGTAGTATCAGCAGTAACCAATGCTGCATTAACAATTAAAAATAATCCAATACATTAGATGTGAATTTTTTATAATATGTTAAAATCCCTTCCAAGTCTTATTTGGAAGGGATTGATTAATTTTTAAAAGTTTATCCTAGTGAAAATATAAATATATTTTTAGCATATTTTAATAAAGTAAAAAGTATGTAATAAACGTTTATTCTTATAACATAAAAACGACAATATAACCTCTTAATCACCATGATAATACAAGTTACATATAGTAGAGTGTAAAAAGATTAAGAAGGGAGAATATATATGTTGCTAATTTTATCTGCATTACTTTTTAGTTTATCTTCTAACTTAGATAATTTGGTTATAGGAATAGCTTATGGAATCAAAAGAATAAAAATAGGGATAATTTCAAATTTCATAATAGCAATAGTGTCAGTTACAGGAACATTTATAGCTATGTCACTTGGGACATATATATCAAGGTTTTTACCAAATTATGTGGCTAATGGTTTAGGTGCTGGGATGATTATTATATTAGGAATATATTTTGTTCTTCAAAGTATAGTAAATATGATGAGTAATAATAAATCAAAAGATCTTGCGTTGAAAGATATTAATGATATGGTTGAATATGCTGAGAAATCGGATTTAGATAAGTCAGGGGATATAAGCGTAAAAGAAGCTTTTTTTGTGGCGTTAGGGTTAACATTTAATAATTTAGGAACAGGGGTAGCAGCAAGTATAACAGGAGTTAGTATTCAAATTACAGTTATAGTTACATTCATATTAAGTGTTATTACAATTTTATTTGGTCAAGCACTAGGAAACCATGTTTTAGGCAAGCTGTTAGGAAAATATGCACCGTTATTATCTGGAGTATTAATAATAATTCTTGGTATTATTGAGTTTGTTAACTAATTCAAATAAAGGAAGTAATAGAGAATGTTCTACCTAAGTAAAGGTTAAATATTTTTCATATATTTATGGATATAATAAAAGCAGATATAAAAAACAAGCATCAGAAAAAACTGATGCTTATTTAAATGTAAAATTATAATTAGAAATTATATTTTAATGTTTATAAAAGTGTTGTTTCTTAATATTTATAAGGTTTATTTTTACATAGAATGAGAGGATAAGAAATGAACATATTTCAATTTTCTATAAGAGTTATAGTAGCATGCTTTTTGGGAATATTAATAGGTTTTGAAAGACAATATAGACATAGAATGGCAGGTATAAGGACTAATGTGCTAGTTTGTGTAGGAGCATGTTTATTCGTTATGTTTTCAACATTAGATAATGGTGCCGATAAGGCAAGAATTGCTGCTCAAGTTGTTTCAGGTATAGGATTTCTCGGAGGTGGAGTTATTATAAGAGAGGGATTTAATATTAAAGGTTTAAATACTGCCGCCACTTTATGGTGTACTGCTGCTATCGGAGTTTTACTTAGTGAAGGCTTTATATACGAGGCTATTATAGGAACTTCAATAATATTATTTGTGAATGTTGTATTACTTCCCTTAGAACAAAAAATTTATAAAGGAAATATCACTGAAATTGAAGGTGAGTCTCACTATGATATAAATGTTCAATGTTTAAATAAAGAGGAACTTCACATAAGAGCATTGTTAATGCATATGGTCAAAGAAGAAAATATAATGTTAAGTAAACTAGAGAGTAAAAATGTTGAACTAAGTGAAGTAGTAAATATTAGAGCTGAGTTAATAAGTATGGTAAAAAAAGATACATGTCTTGAGAAAATAGTGAGTAATATAAGTTTGGAAGCTGGAGTAATAGCTATAAGTTGGGGAATAAAATAAATTATTTAAAGATTATAAATGTGAATTATTGAAGCCAATAGAAAAAAATTATTATTTGATACTTTTAGAAATTTATATTTAGAATAGTGAATAATTTATAAAACTCATTGATAAATAAGTTATGTAAGAACATAATTGAATTATAATAGTAATTATAAAGTAGTTATATCTAATAGAAATGTTATATTATTTATAAAAAAAATAATGTAGCAAGAATTTAGAAATGGAGGATGCAAAATATGTGGGAGATATATGCATTTTTATCAGCTTTGTTTGCTGCATTAACAGCAATTCTTGCTAAGGTAGGAATGAAGGGAGTAGACTCTAATTTAGCAACAGCTATTCGTACTATAGTTATAGTAGTTTTGGCATGGGCTATTGTATTTATGTCAGGTAAACATAATGATATTGCAAGTTTGACTAAGAAAAATTGGTTGTTTTTAAGTTTATCTGGAATAGCAACAGGTCTTTCGTGGATATTTTATTATAAAGCAATATCACAAGGGAAGGTATCGCAAGTATCACTTATAGATAAATCAAGTATTGTACTTACATTATTACTTTCATTTTTTATACTAGGAGAGCAGTTTGATTTAAAAACAGTGATAGCATCAGTATTAATAGTTTCAGGTATATTCATAATGATATGGAAATAATTAATTTAAAAATATTTATATAAGTAAGTTAGGAGAGAGTCATGGAAAAAGTAATAGAAAGAATAAGAAAATTTAGAACAGATAGAGATTGGGACCAATTTCATACACCAGAAAATTTAGCTAAAGCTATAAATATAGAGGCTGGAGAGCTTTTAGAACATTTTCTTTGGAATAATGATTATGACAAGCAGGAGGTTTCAGATGAGCTTGCAGATGTTTTAGTTTATTGTGTACATATGGCAGATTCATTAGGAGTTAATATTCAAGAAATTATAATGAATAAAATGGACAAGAATGAAAAGAAATATCCAGTTGAAAAAGCAAGGGGAAATAGTAAAAAGTACACAGAATTATAAAGAGTTTTAAGCTTAATATATATTGTGATTTAAAATCTATTTGTATCTTAATTTACGTATTAAACATAAAGTAAGGGAAATTCCTATTCATTTCATTTATATGGGTAAGTTCGAATTAACCAAATTAAAATTTGTATTCTTACTTAAGGTACTATTAAATTTAATTTGTAGAAAACATAGTACAGCATATATATTAAAAAATAGCCCATATTAGAAAACTTATTTAGTAATAAAATTTACTAAGAAGTTTATAATATGGGCTATAAATATATAGTATTTTGTATGAATAACTTTATTATTAGATAGCTTTAATTATTTCTGCTACCCACTTACATAAATCGTTTGAAATCTTTTCAGCAGTCTTAACAACATTTTCATGAGAATGCTTATTTTTTTGTATTCCAGTAGCCATATTTGTAATACAAGCTATTCCGAGTACGTCTAAGCCTAAATAGTTAGCAGCTATTGTTTCAGGAACAGTTGACATTCCAACAGCATCAGCTCCTTGACCACCTATTGATACGATTTCAGCTGCTGTTTCATAGTAAGGTCCCATAAAGCCTGCATAAATACCTTCTCTGTATTCTACTCCAAGTCCATCGGCTACTTTTTTAGCTTTATCTATCAAATCTAGTTTGTAAGGCTCAGACATATCTGGGAATCTAACACCAAATCTTTCATCATTAACTCCAATTAAAGGATTAGTTCCAAATAAATTTATAAAGTCTTTTATAAGCATTAAAGTTCCAGGGTTAAAGCTAGTGTTTATACCACCACAAGCGTTTGTAACTATAAGTTTTTGAATTCCTAATTGTTTCATAACGTATACTGGGTAAGTTACTTCCTTCATTGTATAACCTTCATAATAGTGGAATCTTCCTTGCATTGCTAATACATGAATACCATTTATACTTCCAAAAACTAATCTACCTTCATGACCTTTTACAGTTGATTCTGGAAAGTTAGGAATATCCTTATAGTATATATATTCTTTATCTTCTAATACATCTACTAAGTTACCTAAACCTGAGCCAAGTATTACAGCGACCTCAGGTTTGAATTTAGTAACCTTATCTTGTATATATTTTGTGGATTCCATTACTTTTTCGTACATATTAATCATTTATATTACCTCCTCAAGTTTAAGCATATGAAAGAAAATAATAAATCTAAAATTGGATAGCAGATTTATTATTTTTTAAATATGCCTTATACATAATTTATCACTAATTTCTTGAAAGATACTATGACATATGTCATAGTAAAAGAGAAAATGTTTACTTAAATTATTTAAAAAGTAATTAAGGTTATTATTTTTAATAAAAAACAAAGGAGAATACATATGAAAAAGCTACTTAATAAAAGTTTGATCAAGAAATATATTGAAGAATATGGTATAGAAAAATATTTTAGTGAAGATATAAATAAGTATATAGAACTTATAGTTTTTAATAAAGGAGAGCACATTTGTAGAGAAGGAGAAGTAGTAGAATATATTTTGTTTTTAGTAAAAGGGAAAGCTAAGGTTTATTCAACACTTAAGAATGGAAAATCACTTCTTTTATGTTTTTATGATTGTGGAAAAATAGTTGGTGATGTAGAATTTATAAAATCTGAAGGAGCTAATTGTAATATGCAAGCTATAGAAGAAACCTCATGTTTAGGAATTCCTATGAATAAAGTTAAAGAGGTATTACTTGATGACTCTAAATTCTTACGATTTATGTGTGATTCTTTAAGTAACAAGTTAAACAGATTATCTAAAAATAGTTCAATTAATTTATTATATCCATTAGAAAATAGAATAGCTAGTTATATTTTAGCTACGGCGTCAAAGTCCGGAAATGGAAAAATAATATTTGAAGGAAATTTAACTGAGATATCAGAGCTTCTAGGTGCAAGTTATAGACATTTGCTGAGAACTTTAAAAGTACTTTGTGATGATGGTTTTATAATCAAGAAAGATAACTGTTATGAGGTCTTGGATTATGATAGTTTAAAAGAACTTGCTTCTGATTTATACAAATAATTTAATTGAAAAATTTAGTGTTAAATTTCAGAAGTAAATAATAGAGTATTTATAATGGAAATTAATTATAGAGCAGATATAAATAAAAGATGTCTTTGACAGGCATATATATAATTTAAAAAAATAATATTTTTAACGAAAGTATTAATATAGAAAAGGCAGAAGTGGATTATGATGATTCTTCAAATAAACCTCAAAGAACTATTAATAAGAAAATTAAAGATGTTAACATAAAGGGAAATAACTAATAATAAAACTAATGATAATAGTAAAAACAGTGATGGTAATAAGATTATTAATGAGGTAAAAATTGACTTTTTAAAGAGGTGTAACATTAAGAAGCTAAAAATAAAAAGAGTAGCTATAAACTACTTTTTTATTTTTGATTATTATATATCTTATGCAACTACAAAAACATCGATTTTAGTCCAATTGTACTACTTAAACGTTCTAAAATATATATATTGTACTTATAATAATATTTTTCAAAAATCTTTTCTTAAGATTTCTAAAAGTTCAATAGTTTTTTGTGTACATTCTGTGAAATCTATAACTTCAAAGAATTCATTATTTATATTTTTAGCATAAACAGTTACGTCTTCATTATCAATTTTGGTAAAAACTTCGTATGGAGTTTTATTCTTAACAGTATCTTTAAATAAAAATATTAGAGACATTGCCCATGTGTCTGATTGAAATTCATGAAATGTCGGTTCAAAAACATGAGCTATAACCATTCCAACTCTATCATCAATTACAGAGGAAATATTATTTTCGAGTGCAGCATCCATACAGTCTCTACACACATAATCAGGTTCTTCACTACCTGGACAACCATCACATTTCGAATGAATACTACCGATACTAGATGAGCACTCATTAACATCAATACCATAAGAATAAATGGTATGATGTTGCTCTTTTTTTACCTCAAACGCATTTTCTTCATGATGAATAATGTCCTTTATCTCTTTAATTAGTACAAAAAATTCCTTTGCTAATTTGTCACTTTGTTTTGCAGTATAAACTGTTGCATTCTTCCAGTTATCGTTTTCCCAAGCCATAATTATGCCCTCCACTAATGTTAAATATCATTTCGCTGATCTTTTATATAAAGTAATTATGCTTTATTTTACCATATACACTATAAACATTCAAATAGGCTATTTAACTATTTGAATGTATTTCCTATTATTTTTTGTCTTGCTTGAATTAATATAATACCTTCTAATAACTTATTTTGGTACTATTTTATATCTTTAATATGTTTCATTGTTATTTTATATTATGATTTAGAATTACTGTAGCGGTCTAAGTGCTTATTGAACGTCCATTATATAAAACTATTAACTATAATAATACGCTAGTTTCTGAGATAATCATTGGAAATACTAGCTTGTAGCAATATAATGTAATAAGAAAACTAGATGAAGTTGTAGACATATCAGGGCGTATGTAAACCTAATTCAAAAGAAATATTTTTAGATACTGCGTCTTCTCATGACTCAGCTAGAAAAATATTAATAGATGAACTTGATTCAACAGGTGTTTTTAAGAATGGTTCAAATTCATACTAAGGAAGATTAAAATCAAGTTATGGATACGAAAAGTAAATAAGAAGACAATCTTTAGATGGAGGTTAGACTTTGGTGAGAGAATTGGAGTACACTATAACATTGAAGACTTTAGTAAAGGTGAAGAAGCAGTTGCAGTGAAAAAGGTGATTCCAATTGATATATAATAATAAGAGTATAACAAAATTATAGATTTATGGAATAAGTAGAGGTAATAAAATATGAATGAAGAAACGAAAAAAAATATGATGAGTTGAAAAAGAAAAATGAAATAACTTCAATTCAAAAGGTATGGGCCAATAATGTGTTATTACAGGAGTGTATAGAAGCTACAGGAGGAAGAACCTTAAATTATAATTATGGTAACAAGGTAATGGATGAGATACAGGAAAAAATTCCATTTAGATTAGGGAGAGTAGATTTCTCTAAATTTAAGTTTAAAACTAATATAAATACAATAGATAGTATTAGTAAATTAATTGAAAACTCTACAGAGATTTATGTAATGTGGGATAATGCAAATTTACCATGTTTAAAATCTGAATTAAAAGATATTATTAAATTTATTGATGAGGTTATAGCTGTTAGTTTTGACACATGGATAGTTTCTTCAGATTATAATACAATAATTGAATTCTACCATGAGGGAGAAATAACGTTAGGCATTTTATCTTAAATAAGATGAAAAATTATAGTATATGTCAATGCATAAAAATTAATAATAATATACTTTAGTTAAATAAACTAATAGCATAATCTAAATAATAAGGATTTCCTAGCTAATTAACTCTAATGACTTTAGAATGGTAATTATTAAATATCATTTAATATAGACTTTACATTTGGTGTAATTCTACCACTTAAACACTATTCAAGTTTTCCTAGAATACTAAAAGAGAAAAGTTTAATAAGCTAAAACTAAGATACAAGTATTGTTCTGTGTAATGAGAAGGCTTAAGAATATAAAGGTTCTAAAAATTGGACTGACTGGCAATGACATTTGAAATTAGATGAACTTCTAAGTGACGTAAGAAGTAATATGTTAGAACCGCATTGCAAAAAGCGATAGAAGAGAGGTTGAAGAAATGATAAGTATTGAAAGAAATATTGGTGGAAAATTATTAAAGATAAATGCAGAAGAATACTTAAAGGAACAAGCAGAAGCATTACTTGAGATAATAGGTAGTATTGAATCAAACAAATTAAAGGATAAATTTAAAGTTCAAGTAGGATGGAGCATTTTTACAATAGTAGAAGACGGTGGAGGATTTAATATAGTTGCACCTGATTATAGTAGAAATCCATTTAGCGAAAGCACGGATGACTTAACCATATCATTATGGATACAATTAGAGCAGGGTACTCTCTTAAATAAATTGAAGCTAGAAGGAGAAATAATTTCATTTGAAGACAAGATAGTATGTACTAAGGGAGTGTTATCACTAGATAACATTTACTTAGAAAGAAGTAAGGAACATGAGAAAGGTGACTCAGGATGGTATATCGGTCCAGTTGATGAATCAATTGCTACTGATGAGTTAGAAGCGTATTATGCATATCAATTATTAAAAATTAGACCATCAATAATAAAAATGCTAGCATTACCAAATGGTTATATGGCTGTCTTAGATAAGGATGAGTTAAAGGCTGTTCTAGATGAGAATGATATGGATGTATTAAAGTGGACAAGTTAATTTGTCCACTTTACTTCTTAATCCTAATAATTTAAGATTGGCCATAAATTCTAATTGATAAATTGGAATTTATATATTTTGATTGTATTCAAACTGAACACAGTAAAAATATAAATTAATCAAAAAACTTTCCTTTATAAAAATTCTCATTATTAAGTTTTTTTGCTGTCAGCCTGAACATAACACAGCCATCTGGGCATACAATATCCTTGCTATATTTACTATTGCCACCAATGTTCTCTAAATCTCCGCCACTTCTGACCGATTCCATGATTGGGAACATAAGCATCATAACCTTGGAACAGATACCTTGTCCATTCGAATTTGTGGGACAGCCATAGGTGCACGTATACTTATCTCCCACTTCCTCTCCGTTTCGGCAGTACCTCTCTGTATGGTCACTGCGAAGAAAACCAGTTACCTCAATTTCAAATTTGTACTCCTCATCATACCATTTTTTCATGATTAACCTCCAAATTTTAATTTATCGAACAGTTTAATAAAATAACTCACCAGCATAATAATACGATTGTTCAATAATTTATATTCTTATTATACATAATTTATGGATTATAATTCCAGTAATTATGGAGATAAAATTAAATTTATCCCAATATGGTATATATCCTCTTTGTATCTACTTCTTTTAATTCTCTTATATTTCAGTTGTAATAGAATTTCATATAAAAAGGTAACAGAAAACTCTACGGAGTGGTCTACTTTCTAGCAGTGCAACAGATACAAGTATTGATGTATGTAATAAGAAGTCTTAATAACATCATTTATAGAGTGATGAAAAATAAAACTGAATACGTAATTCCTAATATAGAAATAAAGGAGGTTGCATGATAAAATAAATTTAATAAAGGTTAAGAGAAAATATTAATAATGATTATTCTAATTCTGAGGATATTATTAATGCTATTGAAAATACTGAAAATGAGGTTAGAATATCTGGAATAAATTGTGAAATTTGTATCTAAGTTTAGAAAAATTTATAATCCTTTTATAAGTACAAGGAATTAACAGACATAGTGGAGGTGGAAGAATAGTGATTTATACTATAACATTCAATCCGGCTTTAGATTATATGGTAAAAGTAGAAGGCTTAAACTTTGGGATGGTTAATAGAACTTCTTATGAAGAGGTATATGCTGGGGGAAAAGGAATTAATGTTTCTATAGTTTTAAAGAATTTAGAAACTGAAAGTAGAGCACTTGGTTTTATAGCTGGTTTTACTGGCAATGAGATAGAAAAAAGGGTTAAAGAAGCTAACGTTTCAACTGATTTTATAAAGTTAAGTGAAGGAATGTCTAGAATAAATGTGAAAATAAAATCTGATAAAGAGACAGAGCTAAATGGAAATGGTCCAAAGATATCTGAGAAAGAACTTGATAATTTATTTGAAAAGTTGGAAGGTTTAAAAGAGGATGATTTCTTAGTTCTTGCAGGAAGTATTCCAAGTTCGCTTCCAAGAAATACATATGAGGTTATAATGGATAGACTTAGGAATAGGGGGATAAATTTTGTTGTAGATGCCACAGGTGAATTACTTTTAAATGTTATAAAGTATAAACCTTTTTTAGTTAAACCAAATCATCATGAACTTTCAGAATTATTTGGTGTACAGATAAGTTCAGAAGATGAAATAATTTATTATGCTAAAAGACTTAGAGAAATGGGCGCCGAAAATGTGATTATTTCTATGGCTGGAGATGGAGCTATATTTATATCATCTACAGGAGAAGTAATTAAAACTGCTGCACCAAAGGGAGAAGTTGTTAATTCAGTAGGGGCAGGTGACTCTATGGTAGCAGGTTTTATAGCGGGATATTTAAAAAATAGAGATTTAAATGAAGCTTTTAAAATGGGGATAGCAACAGGAAGTGCTAGTGCATTTTCAAAGGATTTAGCTACAAAACAAAAGGTAGATGAATTATTAGCCCAAATAAATTAATCTATAGTTGTCTAGTTTAAGTCCGGATAAACGGAAGCAAGAGCTTATTAATTAAGTTAAAATACATCAAGGTAAAGAAGAGTATAAAAAACTGTACTAAGAGATTTAAAGTTTTAGTTATTTAAAAGGTATATGTATTAGTATATAATTATAAAAAGAAACTCCTTTTCATATTTATTTAAAGGAGTAAGTTCAATTAACTAAATCTAAGATTTATTTAATTGAACTTAAGAAATATTTTAAAATTAGATAGGATGATAAAATGGAAAATTTAATAAAAGCTATAGATGAAATAGTCAGTGAAGAGATTATAAAAATTGTTATTAGTAATAAGATGAATAAAGAGGTTCAATATAATAAGATAAATTTTGTATTAAAGGAAAATAATAAAAAGAAATATTATCAAGTAGAAAAATTTACGGATAAACAAGTTTTTCATGAAAACATAGATTTAGAAAGTTTAAAAGATAAAATTTTAGAAAGTATATCTTCTAATTATAAGCAGCTGTCAGCTTGGGGAAATAAAACTACATTTGATTTAAAGATTTCTAAAAAGGGAAAAGTATTTTTAGGTAAGAAAAAGAGTGAGAACATAAACCCTATAAATAAGTCTCATAATAAAGAGAAAAATTACATACTTAAAGAAGGTATGTATATTGAGCCACTTATTGATTTAGGAGTATTTACAAAGGATGGAAAAGTAGTAAATTCGAAGTATGATAAGTATAAACAAATTAATAGATTTATTGAGATAATTGATGATGAGATAAAGAAAAATAATTATGAAGAACTTACAATATTAGATTTCGGATGTGGAAAGTCTTATTTAACTTTTGTTCTTTATTATTATTTTGTAGAGATCAAAAAGGTTAATGTAAAAATGATAGGATTAGATCTTAAGGCAGATGTTATAAAAAAATGTAATGAGATAGCTAAGAGATATAATTATGAAAATTTACATTTTGAGCTTGGAGATATAAATGGCTTTAAGTATAACAATAATGTAGATATGGTTATTACTTTACATGCCTGTGATACTGCAACAGATTATGCTTTATATAATGCTATAAAGTGGAATGCTAAAATGATTTTCTCTGTTCCTTGTTGCCAGCATGAATTTAATCATCAAATGAAGGCAGAGTCTTTAAATATATTAACTAAGTATGGAATAGTACAAGAAAGAGTAGCTGCACTTATGACTGATTCTGTAAGAGCAAATCTTTTAGAAACTGTAGGCTATAAAACTCAACTTTTAGAGTTTATAGATATAGCCCATTCACCTAAAAATATTCTAATAAGAGCTTCAAAATCCAATATATCTAATTCTAAAAAAATGGATGCCTTGGTAGAAGTTGAAGAGCTTATGAAGCAATTTAATTTAAATCCAACATTGCACAAATTACTAAAAAATGATGGGTTAATTTAATTGTTTTAGATTGAATAAAAATTTCTGCAAAATTAACTTTAAATTTATAAATTAAAATAATAATAAGCCAGCACTTTTTAAGTACTGGCTTATTAGCTGTTTGATATTTTGGAAAGTAATGGGATATTAAATTATTCTTATTTTGATTTAGCATCAATATATTAAAGTTTAAATCCATTAACAAGCTGTGATAAATTTTCAGATGTATTAGAGTTATTTTGTGTTTCTCCTTCAATAACTTCTGTTTTAGTTGTAACTTCTTCTACGTTAGAAGCAATTACTGTTGAGGTTTTAGCAACTTCTGTAACAGAAGTTGATACTTCTTCCATGCTAGTAGTTATTTGATCCACAGAATTTGAAATATTAGTAGCTATTTCTGCAAAATTTTCTGTAATTTCTTTTACTCTAGCACCATCATTTTTATATTCTAGACTTACGTTCATAAAGCTTTCATAATCCTTTAGAACATTTTTCTCTATGAAGTCTAAAATCTCTACTGAAGAATTAGAAAGTTCGCTTACAGCTGATAATACTTGCATTACATTTGTTTGAATTTGATTTACTGCAGTTGAAGACTCTTCAGCAAGCTTACGAACTTCTTCAGCAACTACAGCAAAACCTTTTCCCACTTCACCAGCACGAGCAGCTTCAATAGCGGCGTTCAGGGCTAAAAGATTTGTTTGTTCAGAAATTCCTAAAATACTAGTAGCCATTTCAGAAATATTATTAACAACTTTAGAATCTTCTATAGCTTTTTCTAATTTAACTTTAGCAGATGAATAAATTTTTTCTGCATTTTTTTTAGAAGCTAAAGATTCTTTATTTATATTTTCAGCCTTATTTTGAATACCTAAAGCTATATTTAAACCTTCATTAGCTTTTTGAGCGGTAACCATAGCATCTTCTTTAACTGTAATAGCCATAGCAGTAACTTCTTCAACTGAAGCCGAAGATTCTTCCATACCAGCAGAAATTTCTTCAGTTGCAGCAGAAACTTGTTGTATTTGAGAATTTAATTCAGCAATCATAGAATTTGTTAATGTAGCACTATCATTTAAGGATAGACTTGTATCTTTTACAGTACTTACTGTTCCCCTTAAGGTTTGAATTGCTTCATTTAATGCTACTGCAGTTTGTCCTAATTCGTCGTTAGTATAAGAATCAATTTTAAAACTAAAATCTCCTTGTGCTAATTTTACAGAAGCATCAGAAATTTGTTTAACTTGAGATTTTATACTCTTAATTATTAAATATACAAATAATATTGTTAATAAAGTTGAGATTATACCAGTTATAATCATAATTGTTATAGCAGTTTGAGCTTTAGTTATAGAATTATTTGCATCACTTGTTGCTACTGTATTTTGATGATCAATCATTGATTGAATTGCTGTAGTTAAGTTCTGATTTATTCTATCTAACTCATCAGTCATTTTTATCATATCATTTTGTGTAATAGCTGGGTTAGCAGCTTCTGTTCTAGTCTTTTTAAATACATTTATAGCATCATCTGTTGCCGATTGTATTTCAGAAAATAATTTTCTTCCTTCTTCTGATGAGGATAATTTATCTAGATTATCCTTTGAGGTATTATATTGAGTTAAGCTGTCATCTATAATTTTATTAAATTCATTAATTTTAGTAGCATCCCTATTTATAATTATGTTTCTAAGATATATATTTATTTTATTTATATTTCCCCTCATATCATTGGCATAAGTAACTTTTTTATTACTTATATTAATAGTTTGATCTATTGCACTCTCCAATGCTTTGAATTGTACAATTGAAATAGATAATATTATTAAACTTGTTAATAATATTATACCGAAGCCTAATAAAAGTTTAGTGTTAAGTTTTAACTTATTTAACATCGTTGAATCATCCCCCTAAATTTAAAATTTAATCAACATATTATTTTCGACACAAAACGACTTAACTTAAATGAATTTTTATAGTTATGGGAAAAATATCCTTGTAAAAAATAATATAATAAAATAAATTTGCTAAAAAATTATTTTATACATGTTGTAATATGGCTTGTACAAATTAAATTTAACATTCTTTTGGCTTTAAATTTAACAAGTATATTAAGATAAATGTAGAATTTAAATTGTAACGTATATAAATAAAATCTTTGTTTAGAGGATGCAGAAATATTGGATAATAAATTTATGTAATAAAAAATTTATTTACTATGATATAATGTTATGTAAAAATGTAAAGTAATCTTTTTATTATAAGATGTATTTATAAAGTATAATAAAGCTTAATTGGAGGAAGAAAAGATATGTTAAATATAGGTTCACATTTATCAACAGCTAATGGATTTAAAAATATGGGAGAGAATGCACTTAAGATTAATGCAAATACTTTTCAGTTTTTTACTCGTAACCCTAGAGGTGGAAAAGCAAAAAGTATAGATGAAGAAGATATAGCAGATCTTTTAGAAATAATGAAGGAGAATAATTTTGCAGTATTATTAGCTCATTCTCCATATACTTTAAATGCTTGTTCAGCAGATGAAAGAACTAGAGAGTTTGCTATAGAAACTATGACTGATGATCTAAAAAGAATGGAGTACTTACCAAATAACCTTTATAATTTTCACCCAGGTAGTCATGTTAAGCAAGGCGTTGAAGTAGGTATTAAATATATTGTAGATATGTTAAATACAGTGCTTAAAAAAGAGCAAACTACAACTGTACTTTTAGAAACTATGGCTGGTAAAGGAACAGAGATTGGAAGAACCTTTGAAGAAATAGCAGAAATAATTAGTAAGGTAGAATTAAAAGAAAAATTAGGAGTTTGTCTTGATACATGCCATGTTTATGATGCAGGCTATGATATAGTTAACAATCTAGATGGGGTTTTGGATGAGTTTGATAGAATAATTGGGTTAGACAGACTTAAAGCTATACATTTAAATGATAGTAAAAATCCGTTTAATAGTCATAAGGATAGACATGAAACAATAGGTGAAGGTTCTATTGGAATTGAAGCTATTACTAGGATTATTAACCATCCTAAACTACGCAATTTGCCATTTTTCCTTGAGACACCTAATGAACTTGAAGGACATGCAAAAGAAATAGAATTACTTAAAAGTGTTTATAAATAATAATTTTAAAGTGGCTTTATTATAGAGATGAAAATCTATATAGATGATATTTATAAATATTTGTGATATCCTTTTGCATTTTATAATTATGAAGAGGAATACTAATAAATGAAATATTTTTAAGCAAGGTGATAAAATGAAGGGTTATTATTTAATGCCTCATCCCCCAATCATGATAAAAGAGGTTGGTAACGGTGAAGAAAAGAAAATTGAAAATACTATTAAAGCATGTGAAAAAATAGCTAAAGATATAGAGAGTAAAGATGTAGAGACTATTATAATTATATCTCCTCATGGATTAGTTTTTAGAGATGGAATAGGAATAATTACAGCAGGTGAGATTGAGGGAGATTTAAAAAAATTTAGAGCACCTCATGTTAGTATGAAATTTGCTATAAATAAAAAGTTAACCCAAGAAATAATAAAATGTTCAGAGAAAAGGGGAATATTAACGGCTACTTTAGATGAACATTCTATAAAAAATTATGGCGCAATATTAAGTTTAGATCATGGAGCTATGGTACCACTTTATTATGTAGGGAAAGAAAAAATATATAATTTAGTTCATATTACTTATGGAATGCTTTCAAAAATGGAGCTTTATAGTTTTGGTATGGCAATAAAAGAAGCTGTAGATAACTTAGATGGAAAAGCAGTATTAATAGCTTCTGGAGATTTATCACATAGGTTAAAGCTTAGTGGCCCATATCCTTATAGTCCTTATGGAAAGGAGTTTGATAAGAAGCTTTTAGATACCTTACAAGCTGGAAACATTTTAGATTTATTTAATTTAGATGTTAAGCTTATAAAAGAGGCTGGAGAATGTGGATTAAGATCTCTTTATATTATGGCTGGGGCTATGGATGGTTTAAAAATAAAAGGAAATATTTTAAGCTATGAAGGTACTTTTGGTGTTGGCTATGGAGTAGTAAGTTTTGATTTTGAAGAAGGAGAAAGTTTATATAATGTATTAACTAAATTCAAAGAGAATGAACATTTAAGAAGAATAAAAGAGGGCAGTGAGTATACGAGGTTAGCAAGAAAAAGTCTTGATTATTATTATGAAAAAAGCTGCATATATAGTGACTTTGAAAATTTACCAATAAATTTTAAAAAGGATAGGAGAGGCGTTTTTGTTTCACTTAAAAAACATGGGGAGTTAAGAGGATGTATTGGAACAATATTACCTGTTACTTCATGTATTGCAGAAGAAATTTCAAGAAATGCGGTTTCAGCAGCTACTGCAGATCCTAGATTTCCTAAATTAAAAAAAGAAGAACTTTTAGATATAGATATTTCAGTAGATGTATTATATGAACCGGAAGAGTGTGAGAGAAAAGATTTGGATCCTAAAAATTATGGTGTTATAGTGTCTACAAAGAATAGAAGAGGTTTATTACTGCCTAATCTAGAAGGAGTAACCGAGGTAGAAAATCAATTAAACATAGCTTTAGAAAAAGCAGGTATAGATATAGAGGATGATTATAAAATAGAAAGATTTAAAGTAGAGAGATATTCAGAGGTGAAGGAGGATGATTAAAGAGGCCTTATATTATGAGAGAAAGAATAACATGATATATTGTAAACTTTGTCCTCATAGATGTCATCTTTTGGAAGGTCAACTTGGAATTTGTCAAGTTAGAAAGGCTGAAAAACATAATAACAATGAACTTAAGCTATATACACTTAATTATGGAGCTATAACGTCTATAGCCTTGGATCCTATAGAAAAAAAGCCATTAAGCAAGTTTTATCCAGGCTCATATATAGTATCAGTAGGTTCTTTTGGATGTAATTTCAAATGTTCTTTCTGTCAGAATTATTCTATATCACAATATAAACCGGAGTATAAAGATATAAATAGTAAGGAGCTTTTAAAGTTAATTAATGATACTAAAGAAGAATATAAAAATATGAATATTATAGGTCTTGCATTCACATATAATGAACCATCAATTTGGTATGAATATATATTACAAACTTCTAAGTTTATAAAGGAAAATCAACCAGATTTAAAGATAGTTTTAGTTACAAATGGTTTTATAAATGAAGAACCACTTAAAGAGTTATTACCATATGTAGATGCTATGAATATAGACTTAAAAGGTGATGCTGAATATTATAAGCGGTTATGCTTTGGAAGATTAGAACCTGTATTAAATACAATAAAGGTAGCACATAGTCAAGGAGTACATATTGAAATAAGTAGTCTTTTGGTTCAAGATGAAAATACTTCGGTAGAAATAATTGAAGAAATAGGAGATTTTTTAAGTGAATTAGATAAAGACATCCCACTTCATATATCCAGATATTTTCCAAATTATAAACTTTCTAATGAAGCTACAGATATTGTTCAAATTAGAAATGCTTATAAAAGTTTAAAAAGTAAATTAAATAATGTGTATGTTGGAAATGTAAGTAGAGAAGATTTAAAAAAAATTATTAAATAAACATATAAAAGCTAGAGTGTTTTTTGCTCTAGCTTTTGTATTTTTTGACGAATTGTAGTTTTTTGTTACCAAAATATAATTATGTTAATAAGAATAATAATTAGTATGAAAAGATTATGAAAATCTATATTATGTTAACTAAAAACAAATAAATGATTAAAAATTTTAGTCCACTATTATTTATTATGAAAATGTATGAAGATTAAAAATAGCAGAAAAAGAGTAATAAAAGTATTTTAAGGTGAATAAAGCAAATAAATGTTAAAAAAAGATATGAATAAATTTAATAATAATGTTGAATTTAAGGGAAAAATAGTCATATTTTCAATAGACAATAAATGGTGAAAAGCTGAGTATTTTTAAGCACGTTCAAGATAAAATGTATTAAAATATAAAAATAGGGACAATTTGGAAGGAAGTGGCTTTTGCGAAAGAATGTGAAAGAGAGTATAAATAAACTGACTAGTCAGTTTATAATATTTGGGAGGTATAACTATGGAAGATTTTTTTCAAGATTTTAAAGACAACTTGGTGGATCAATATACTAAATGTCCAGCCTATAAATTAATATGTGACAATCAGAATTTTGACCCAAGTGCTAATTTAATTTGTGAAAAAGATATAGAAAATGTTCCGTTTATTGCAACAACATTATTTAAAAAATCAGCAGATATATTCACACAATTATTAAGAGTACCAGTAGATACTATTGATAAGTGGACTGTTTCTAGTAGTACAAGTGGTGATCCAAGTATAGTAGGACGTCGTATGTGTGATCTTATGAAAATTAAGGAATTTACAACTCGTGATAAAAAAACTTTAGGATCTCCAAGTAATTATGATTGTGTATTTTACCCAGAGCCTGAAGCTATGAAAAAGCATAAAAGTGAAGTTATATGTGGAAAAAATACAGAATCATATATTGGCAATCTTTTAGATATATTTGAATTCAAAGACAGTACTATTTTCCTTATAAAAGCTGATGGAGACGAATTAAGTATAGATATAAATGAGTTTAAAGAATTCTTACTAGTTCATAATAATATGGAACATCATCTTTCTATAAGAGGGTCTACAATATTATTTTATAATGCAGTAAATATGCTTAAAGAAAAAATGCCACCATTAAATCTAGGTAAAAATGCTTTAATCCATACAGGAGGTGGTGGATGGGATGGTAAAAAGGGTACTTTAAGTATAGGGTCAGCTTTGAAGAGACAAGTATTTGTAGAAGAGATTTCTAGCTTTTTAGGAATACCGCAAGAGAATTTTATTGATTCATATTCTTTTACAGAAAATTCTTTTCCTATAACAGGTCATTATTCGCCAGAGCATAAAGATTATCTTTTCCATGTTCCTAAATGGGGAAAGGTAATGATAAGAGATATTAAGACTTTAAAACCGCTTTATAATAAAGGGGATAAGGGTTTTATTCAGATGTTAAATGCATATGGAACATCAACGTTTGCTGGAGCCTCAATTTTAGTTGATGATATTGGTGAAATAGTATCTCCTGATGAATGTCCAGCTTGCAAAGAAGGGTGTATGACTATAAAAATCTTAGGCAGAGTTAAAGGGGCAGAAGCAAAAGGTTGTGGAGCAACTTTAAATGTAAGGAGTGAGGAATGATGAGAATAGACTATACTTGTGGTAATACAGCTTTATCAAAGAATATAAATGATATAAATCTTGAACTTAGATGCTCGAATGAAAAAGAGATTGTTGGGGAAATAGATAGACTTAAGTTTAACAAGAATAAGGTTCATGATATATCTGTTCAAGAAACTATAGATATTTTAGATAAGTGCGCAAAGCTATGGCTTGATAGGGAATATTCAAAAAAGCATATAGAAATTTTATCGCATATATTAAATCAAAGTCAAGAACTTGTAACTTATGAGTTAGAGAATACAATGCAAATGTTATTAAGAGAGAATATAGAAAAGATAATAATAGAAGAACTTGGTCATGTTGATGTTTTAGACAAATGGATTAAAACAAGCTATGGAGAGGTTCATAGACAGCCAAGAGGGGTTATGTTTCATAATATTTCAGGTAATGCTTTTGTAGTAATTCCTATAAGTATATCAATGGGGTTATTGTCTAAAAACTGTAATTTAGTTAAGGTATCTGGAGATGAACCGTATTTTGCATATGCATTTTATGAAAGTTTATGTGAAGTAGATCCAAAGATAAAAGACAGATTATCAGTTTTATATTTTAATAGTGACAATTCAGAGATATATGAAACTATAGTTAAGAAAACAGACTGTGTTATACATTGGGGGGGAGAATATTCAGGAAAGATAATGGCGGAGCTTTGTGCTAAGTATAATTCTCATTTAATAATGCATGGAGCAAAGATTAGTTTTGAGGTTATAGATAAAATAGATAGTATAGAAAAAACTGCAGAGGCTGTTGCTAAGGATGTAATTTGTTGGGAACAAAAGGCATGTCTATCACCTAGAATTGTTTTTGTTAATAATGAAATTGATATTAAGATATTAGCAAGTACAATAGCTGATAATTTGAAAAAGTTTAACACTGTATTACCAAAAGAATATCTAAATCCTTGGAGCTCTATGAAAATTATACAAGATAGACAATATTGTCTTCTTAAGTATGGAATAAAAAAGAATGATGATGTAAAAGTCTATTCATCAAATAATGCAGATTATACTGTTATTTTAAATAACAAAATGCCAGATAAAGAGGATATTGATAGATGCTTCAATAGGTTTATATTTGTTTGTCCGTACGAAGATAGTAGTAAGGTTCATGAGTATGTTGAAAAAAATTTAAAACAATACCTACAAACTATGGGGTATAGTGGAATAGATAATGAATTTATAGAGAAGATGACATTATTAGGTGTAAATATAGTAACTAAGCCTGGAGAGATGCCATTACACTATCCTGGAACTTCTCATGATGGTATCCATAATTTGCATGAGATGACATTTGTAGTTAGTAAACAGCTTTAATACTAATGAATTTTTAGTTTCAACTATACTATAGTAAATACAGTATAGCTGAAACTAAAACTAAAAACTTATTTAATAAATGGATAGAACATCAAAAAAATAATAACATTTCAATGTGGGGTGGGTTAATGAAACAAAAGGGAATATTAAGGACTATAAGTTTAATAATAACTTTGGTTTTATTTTGTACCTTTAATACAAATATAGTCTATGCACAAGAGAATGAAGAATATTATAAGAAGTCAATTAATCAAAAGTGTATTAATTTAGATTGGGCGAAATTAAGTTGGGATGATTTGGACTGGAGCAAGTTAGATTATGGTATCTATTGGTATGGTATGGGAAACAAGCCATATAAGTTCATTCCAAACCAAGTTAATCCTGCATTTGATCCATCAAAGCCTACAATTATATATGTTCATGGATGGCAGCCAGATTATTCAATAATTAAACATAGAGAATCATTTTATTTTTATGGTAAGAATTCTGCTGATGAATGGATAAAGAATGGATGGAATGTAGGTGTTTTTTATTGGAATCAATTTTCAGATGAAATTAATGTAGAAGATGCAGAGGCAAAGATATGGACAATAAATTCAGATAAAGGAATGAGATGGAGAAAAGGTGATGGAACATATGATTCTTCTAATGTTATAAGGAAGAATGCAGCAGAACTTTTTTATGATGAATATGTAAAAGCATTAAATGGATATAAAGGCAATGAGATAAGAATAGCAGGACACTCATTAGGAAGTCAAATGACTATAAGACTTACAAAATTAATAAGTGATAATGTAGATAAGGGTAATATTTCTCATGAATTATTACCATCTAGAGTTGCTTTGTTAGATCCTTATTTCTCGAATTTAGGGAAAAGTTATATAAACAATAAATGGACAGGCGATGTTGCTAGTGATTATATAGAAAAATTAATAAAGGATAAAAACATTCCTTTTGAGTTTTATAAGTCATCTGCATTAACAGGTGGAATAACAGGTGATGAAAATTTCAAATTACGAGAAATGTGTGCATATACAGAAATAAGACCTTTATTTCATATACAGGCTCAGCAAATAGAAAAGCATTATGATGGAAAATATAACTATTTTTGCTCTTATGAAGGCAAACCGCCGATTGAATATGTAGGGTTAACTCCAACAGGCAATGTAGCTGCATCTTCAAAAACGCCAACACTTAGAATTGCTGAAATGATGGGGGGAAAATATTACTGGAGACAATTAAGCGGAAGATATACTGAGGCTTCAAGTGATGATACTTATCAAAGAATTTCAAGATTCATAAGTACTGTATCAGTTTCTGAGTTAGAGCTTGATAAAAGTAATACTAATTTAAAAGTTGGACAGTATATTAATATAAAGGCTAATATAAAACCTACTAATGCTACAAATAAAATAGTTCTTTGGTCATCTTCAGATGATAGTATAGCTAAAGTATGTGTAGATGGACAAGTAAAAGGAGTAGGAGTAGGTACAGCTAACATAAAATGTATAACAGCTGACGGAAATATAGAAAAAGTTTGCAAAGTTAATGTAACAAAATAATTTTAATAATAAATTTGAAGAGGTAAATCTATTTTAATAGGAGTACCTCTTTATTTGGTGTTTACAAAATAATAGATTTTGAAGAAAGAAAAATGATATTTGTATAGTTACATAAACAATCCTCAAATTGGTAATATTATAAAACATAGTAATTATTAAAGAAGAACATCTCAATTGAGCATAATATATGATAAAATTATGAATATAATATATATTGTAAGTTAAAGTAATATAATTCATATTAATCAAATATAGAATTTTAATTGTAACATATATATTAAATTTGGAACTGATTTATGTTCTTTAATTATTAGACACTGTAGAAGGGGGCTTTAAATATGAGTTTTGATGATTATGCAAAAAATTGGGATACAGATAAAAGAATTAATAGAGCTAAAATAATATCAAAGGAGATAATCGATTTAATCGATATAAATAACACTTCAACTGCTATGGAGTTTGGGTGTGGTACTGGACTTATAAGTTTTAATCTATATGATAAGTTTAAAAATATTACTTTAATTGATTCATCTAAGGGAATGATAGATGTACTTAATTCAAAAATTCATGAATATAAGGTAGGTAATATGATTCCTCTCAAATTAGATATATTTAATGAGGAAGCGTTAGACAAAACATTTGATGTTATTTACAATTCAATGGTACTTCATCATATTAAGGATACACAAGTTATAATAAAGAGATTTTATGAGTTAATTAATAAAGATGGATACTTATGTATAGTAGATTTAAATGAAGAGGATGGTAAATTTCATAAAGAATATCCAGATTTTGATGGGCATAATGGGTTTAATCAAGAGAAGCTTAAGGGGATTTTGAGTAGTGAGGGGTTTAGGGATATAGAATCAAAAACTTTCTTTTATGATAAGAAAATTATAGATGGAGAAGAGGTTAATTATTCTTTATTTTTAATTAAGGCGAAAAAGTAATAGAAACAGTCTTAATGTAAATTGTAGATTTAAAATATAAACATAATATTAAAAAGGTAGTTATAACTCATCTTTATTTATGAAATGTTTTTTAGATTGTTGTTAAATTTCAGATAGGAATATAATAAATAGTGGGCAACTTAAAAACATTGATTAGAGGTGATTCTATATGAATTTAGAAAAAATGAATAGTTTTTTTAATACTAGGGTTAATGAGTATGAGGAACATATGATGAATTATGTAGATGGAGCAGATAAATATTATGTTGAAACTGCAAAGTTAATACCAAAAGTAAACGGAATAAATATACTTGATTTAGGCTGTGGGACAGGCCTAGAGTTAGATGAAATTTTTAAACGTAATCCAACAGTTAAGGTTAAGGGTGTTGATTTATCTCAAAATATGCTAGAAAAAATAAAGGAAAAGCATAGTGATAAATTAGAACAGTTAGATTTAATTATAGATAGTTATTTTAATTATGATATGGGAGATGCTATTTTTGATGTTGCATTGTCAGTGCAGACACTTCATCATTTTACACATGAAGAAAAAATAGGTTTATATAAGAAGATTTTTAAAAGCTTAAAGCAAGAAGGTTTTTATATTGAAACTGATTATATGGCTCCAACTCAAGAATATGAAGATTACTATTTTAGTGAAAATAAAAGAATTCGTAAGGAATTAGGGATAACGGAAGGTTTTTATCACTATGATACTCCATGTACTGTAAAGAATCAAACACAAATGCTTCATAAGGTAGGTTTCAAAACAGTAGAAAAAATTTGGCAATACGAGAATACAGTTATTTTGTTAGCCAAAAAGTAGAAAGAGAATTTTTATTGTTATGCTAAAGTAATAAAAAATATTTAATGTTATTATATTATTTAATGGTGACACAGTTAATCTATTTAGATTTTCTGTGTCTTATTTTTGATTAATATATAATTTAAGTTTTTTATCCTTAATGTATTTACAAAATAAAGTTTAATATTAAAGTAGCTATGAAAAAGTAGATATATATAGATTTTAATTAAATGTAATTATATGATATAATATGAAATATATACTATATAAACATTAAAAAGGAAGTGGAGAAAGTATGAGAAATATAAAAAAAAGTATTGTTGGATTATTAATTATGTCAATAGTTATCGCGGCAACCTCAGTTTATGCGTATGGAACAACATATAAGTATGATGATTTAGACAGGCTTATTGAGGTTTGTAATGATGATGGATCAAGAATAATTTATACATATGATGAAGCAGGAAATATAACAAGTATTGAGAGTATACCCCCACAGGTAGAATTAAAAGAAATATTGTTTGATAAGCAAATTTATAACGTAGATTCAGGCGGAGAGGGTAGTATCATAGTGACAGCTCTTTATTCAGATGGTAGTAAAAAAGATGTTACTAATAAGGCTGTTTATATGTCATCCAACCCAGAAATAGCAATTGTTACGAATGAAGGGAAAATTGAGAAACGTAGAATAGGTCAAACTACTGTTACTGCAAGCTATTTTGGGGTAAAAAGCAATTGTATAATTAATGTTCTTGATGGGACAACACAAATCTCTTTAAATTAATTATAATTGAGTGATATGCTCCCTTTATAGGAGACAGTTAAAATAATAAAACTGTTGCTATGAAGGGAGTATTTTATTAATAAGCTACAAAAATTAAGTACCTATTAAAACACTTGCAAGTTTAAGATTTGCATGTGCAGCACTTTCTTTTGGGGTATATTAGCTACAGCAAAATGGGGGTCAACAGCTTTTAAAGAGTCTAAGATGTACGTGAGATTAACAGAAAGATTTCAGACTTTTGCTAAAGAGTCGTTACATTGGACGAAAAAAGGTTATATTAATTTTAGTGAAATGTTCCGTCTAGGTGAAAACGAGGCTAAGTGGGTTACACAAGCTGAAACTAAATATGTTTATAATATGGTAGAAAATCCTGGACCTTTATCTGAAATGAGGGGAAATCTTGCATCAAATTTTATAAGTAGTAAATATAATGTAAAAGTTTTAGATGAAGATATAATTTTATATCGCTCAGGAAAAAAAGGAGGACTAATAATTCCAGGACAAGAGCAAAATGTACTTAGACAATGTTTTACTAGAGAGCCGGTAGAATCAGCAGTTAAAGTATGAATAGATTCTGCTGTTAAGCCTCAATGGATAAACCCCAAAACAGGAGTATTAACAGGTACTTCACCATTAGAATCAACTTATTCAATAAGAATCCCTAAAGGAACAACTATATATGAAGGTCCAGTTGGATATCAAGGAGGTTGTTATTTAGGTGGAGAAGGCTGTAATCAAATTTTTATTTCTGAACCATGGAAGATAAAAGGAGTACAACCTATAAGCAAGACACCAATACGTTAGGAGGAGTTTTAATGGGTTCAAATAATCTAATTATAGATAAATTACAAAATTTATTTAGTGAATTAAGTTTAGTATTAGTAGCAAATAGAAGAGGAGATATTGATTATCATATTTCTGAAGTTAAATATGTAGTGAAAATTTTAAATGAATGTAAAAAAAATAATTATACAGATTCTGGTAATATTATAAATGAGATAAAATCAATTTATAACAATTTATACTCAACAAGAGGTGGATTATCTGATTTCTTTATATGGAAGGCAGATTTTGATGAACGTATTAAAGCAAATGAACCTTTAGATAGAATTGGTGATGAAATATGGAAAATATTAAAATAATTAACTGCAAAATTAAATATTATTTTGCTGCATAAAAATAGCAGTTTACCTATTTTAATAAAATAATCAAAATAGGAAGAATAATTGAGGGAATAATGTTAATAATGCAGTGAATATGGGCAAATGGGGAAGAGTGGAAGATAAATTTTAAAAGTAAATTCCAGGTGATGAAACTAAAAATACTTTCTAAAATCTTTATCACCTATCCCCCCGTTCAACCTAAAGTAAAAGAAAATATCGTTGTAATGGAAATATTGATACTTCAATAGTGCCGATATTTTTTTATGCAATTAAGTTAATAGAAGGTAATGGAGAAAATTAAATATCAAAAAAAGTATAATGCGTAATTATCTAGTTGATGGTATAATAAAAACATTGTCATTATCTATAATAAGACTAATGATTAAATAAATGTGTAAAGTGAGACGATTAAATGAGATTTGAAAAATTAGAGAAATCAATAATTAAAATAGATAAGGAGCTTGAGGCTTTAACTATAGCTAAAAAGTATTTATCAAATATAGATGAGATTAATGAAGTAAAAGACACTTTAAATAAGGAACGTCAAATATTAGCAGATGAATTGTATTATGGTGATAAAAAAGCTTATACAAAGTGTTGTGAAATTATTGAAGGATTATTAGATAAAGAACTTGATAAGTATGAGCAAATGGATTTATTAGAAGATATAAAAAAAATCTTTGGAAGAAAATCGCCAAATGTAAGTAAAAGAACTAATGGTCTAAATGCATGGCTTAAGGAGCTTTGCATTGAGTATAAGTGGATAGAGAATGAAAATAGTGACTGGGCTACATTAATTGTAACTGGGTTTGGTTTATATGAATAAAAAAGTAAAATAATATATTTATATATTGGGATATGTTAGTAATAATATGGAGTTTTTATGAAATATACAAGATTGTTAAAGTAATATTAATTTAGGTTTTAATAGTATTAGTATTAAAAAGTTATTTAGAGAAGAAATAAGTTAAAAAGTAAAGATAATTAATATAGCTCTCTATCTAAAGTGGTTAGAGATAGGACTTATAAAAATAAAAATGGAACACCTAAATTTATAAGGGGTGTTCCATTTTAAAATTAAAGATTAGTTTTCTATAAAAATTAATAAAAAGACCGTTTAATTAATTATCTATGATATTGCATTGCTGACCAAGTATTAGGACCAACTCTACCATCGCTAGATAATGAATGTCTTTGTTGAAAATGCTCTACAGCATTTTGTGTTTTGATTCCAAAGTACCCATCTTCACTACCTACATAATAAGCATAGTCTCCTGAACTACTAGCTAATCCATTTAAAAAATGTTGAATTTTTTGTACATTAGAGTCATAGCCACCATTTTGAACGCTCATAATATATCCAGGATAGCTTCCAATAGCTGGGGTGCTGTAATCACATGCTTTTACAGTAGTAGGTGGTGCTATTACACCCATTCCTAATGCCATTGTACATACTACTCCACCAGCAACTAATTTTCTACGTAAATTTTTTAACATTTTAACATCTCCTATAATTTTGTTAGAGTTTTTCCTCTACAATTACATAATATACTTATTTTTACAATTATTCAAGTTAATTCCTGTTAACAAAATTAATATTTATTTAACATATATTTTATTAATCATGTTATAACTAAGAAATAATGCTAAGTTTTTTATTGTTTATGGAAGTAATAGCTACTAATAAGTGAGAATATAAATTTTAATTTGGAGATTTGAACTTGAGTAAGTATCCCAATTTAAATTTGCTAATACGAACTTACCTTGTAAGAGTATTACTATGAATGATAATAAATAGGATTTCCTTTTTATTTTAAAAATTAGTTAAGATTGGAAGGTTTGTGCAAAATTTTATTATAAAAATAAATAAAGTTTAAACATATTAGAAGATAAAATTTGATAAAATGTAAAAATTTTATTATGAAATATACCTTAAAATAAGCTAAGTGTTATTTTAAGGTATACTAATCAATAATAGATAAAAAATTGTTGATTGTTTTAAAGATAATTAATAAAACTAGCTATACATATCGTCTAGGAATTTTAAATTCTATAGCTTTTTCAATTTGTTCTAAAGTTCTAAAATCTTTAGGATCTATAAACATACAAGTGTATCCATCATTGGTAGCTCTTCCAGTCCTACCAATGCGGTGAATATATATTTCAGGACTTTCTGGTATATCATAGTTATAAATATGAGATACACCGCTTACATCTAAGCCCCTGGAAGCTACATCTGTAGCTATTAAATATTGAATATCAGCATTTCTAAAGGCTTTCATTATTCTTTCACGTTTTGATTGAGGAACATCTTTATGTAACTTTTCACAATTATAACCTTTTTGATAAAGTGCTACTTCAAGAGCATCGGCCCTTCTTTTAGTTCTGCAAAATATAATAGCCATAAAAGGATTATCTTCTTCTAATACCTTACATAAAGCATCTTGTTTCCATCTATCAGTAGTCTCTACAACATCTTGTTTTATATTAGCTAAGGTTACAGTTTCTTTTTTTATAGAAATTACCTTAGGGTCATTCATATATCTATAAGCAAGTTTTTTTACTTGTGAGTCCATAGTTGCAGAAAAACAAAGAGTTTGGCGTTTTTTTGGTGCTTGTTTCATTATAGTTTCAACTTCATTTTTAAACCCCATTAAAAGCATTTGATCCGCTTCGTCTAAAACTATAGTTTTAAGTTTTGAAAGATCAATAGTTTTTCTTTCAATGTGGTCTAAAAGTCTACCAGGTGTAGCTATTACTAAATGAATATTTCCATTTAATTTTTTTACTTGAGAACCTATATCTTTTCCTCCATAAGCAGACAATATATTAATATCTTTAGCTTCCTTTAGCTTCATGGCCTCTTCTGTTATTTGAATGGCAAGTTCTCTTGTAGGAGACACAATTAATGCCTGAATATAATTTGAAGTAGTCGATATATTTTCGAAAATAGGTAATAAAAAAGCAAGTGTTTTACCTGTTCCAGTCTGAGCTTCAGCTATAACATCGTTGAAAGTTTTAATAGGTTCAATTGCTTCTGATTGAATCTCAGTTGGTGTTACGATTCCAGATTTTTTTAGAGTAGCTATAATATTTTCGTTAATTCCTAAGTCTTTAAAATTCATATTATTATACCTTTCATCTTAAATGTAATTTATATAGGAGTAATTATAACATAAATAACTATATATGTTGCAATTTAAAATCTATATTTATGTTAATACACTTGTTGAGCACAAAATAAAGTTTATATTAAATTTATTGGTAGGAAGCAGATTACAACATATATATCAAAATGCTTTATTACTAATTAATACTATAGTGAAAAAATATCTTTAAATCTTTAAAATATTATCGCTTTTATTTTAAATAAGTAATCCATAGTATATAATGTAAAGGAATTTAATAATAAAATAATTAAGTTTAGCACTTATAGTAATTTTTAAAACATATACTATTAAGATGAATACTTTAAGTTTTTATAGGAGTAGTTATGTTTATAGAAGAAAATACTTATATTTTGCCAGTAAAATTTGTTAGCACAGATGAGCTTGAAATTGAAAACATAAGAGATTTAATTAATAATATGGAAGAATTTAAAAATCGTATTAAACAGTCAGAAGAAAATTGTAAGGAGGTTAATGAAAAATTAGATAAGGATAGTTAGTTGTATTTTAGAAAGGACAATTTTAAATATGAGGATAAATAAACTACTGAGTAACTTTGGATATTGTTCGAGGAAGGAAGCAAACAGACTTATTGAAGATAAAAGAGTTATGGTTAATGGAAAGCTTTGTGAAAAGGGACAATGGGTAGAGCTTACTGATAGTATTTTAATAGATAATGAACCTATAAAAGAGAAAGAAAAGATTTATATAGCTTTAAATAAACCAATTGGGATCACTTGCACAGCGGCTAATGAGGTTAAGGATAATATAATAGATTTTATTAATTTTAATCAATATATATTTCCGGTAGGAAGGTTAGATAAGGAATCTCAAGGACTTATACTTATGACTAATGATGGTGACTTAGCAAATAAAATATTAGAAGCTGAAAATAAACATGAGAAAGAATATATAGTAACTTTAGATAGGGCCTTTGATGATGAGTTTTTAGTAAGTATGGCATCAGGAGTTGAAATTTGTGGTCAAATAACAAGAAAGTGTATACTTACAAGAATTAATGAAGATACATTTAAGATTATATTAACTCAAGGAATTAATAAACAGATAAGAAGAATGACAAAGGTTTTTGGTTATAATGTTATAAGGTTGGAACGAATTAGAATTATGAATATAGAGCTTAGAGGAATAGAATATGGTAAGTGGCGTAATCTTACAGAAGAGGAGATTATAGAGCTTAATAGTTAAATTTATTTTATTATTTAACAAAAGGGAGCTTAGCAAATCCGGCGAAGGACAAATCTAAGCTCCCATGTAATCAGCACTTACGTACCAACTGCAAATTTATAATAGCATAGTATTTAAAAAAGTGCAAAACATATTTTGGATATGTTTAAAGTTTAATTTCACAATTTAACTAAAAAGTGCATACGATGTTAACAGTTTATAAACTGTGATATAATAGTAGTGATATTCTAAATAATATAGGGAGTGAAAAATAATTGGGGAGGGGTTAATAATGGATTTAAAAATAGATAAAGAATATGTTTTAAAAACTGCCAAGGAAATATTAGAGTTTCATAGTCCTACTGGGTTCTGCTTTGACATTATGAAAGATATAGAAAGCAGAGCTAAAGGCTTTGGGTATGAATTTGAAACTACTAATAAGGGTTGTGGAATAATAACTTTAAAAGGTAAAAGTGACAGTAAAGTGGTAGGATTATCAGCTCATGTAGATACATTAGGTGCAATGGTAAGGTCTATCACAGCAAGTGGTACTCTTAAATTTACACTTTTAGGTGGTCCAATTGTTCCAACTTTAGACGCTGAGTATTGTAAGATAAGAACTAGAGAAGGAAGAATATATACAGGAACATTTTTGAGTACAAGTCCATCAATACATGTTTTTGCTGATAGTAAATCTAAAGTAAGAGATCCTGAAAATATGGAGATTAGAATTGACGAAAAAGTAAAGACTAAGGAAGAGGTAGAAGCGCTTGGAATATGCGCTGGAGACTTTATATTTATAGAGCCTAAAACAGAAATAACAGAAAGTGGTTTTATAAAATCAAGATTTATCGATGATAAAGGTAGTGTAACTGCATTAATGGGGCTATTAGAATTAATGAGCAGGGAAAATATAGTTCCAAGCTATACTACAAAAATATTTATTTCTACCTATGAAGAAGTTGGGCATGGTTCAGCATATATACCACAGGACATAACAGAAATGATAGCTGTAGATATGGGCTGTATAGGTGATGATTTAAATTGTACTGAATATGATGTGTCAATATGTGCAAAGGATTCAGGAGGCCCTTATGATTATAATATGGTAACTGATTTAGTTAATCTAAGCAAGAAAAATAATCTATCTTATGTTGTGGATATATATCCTATGTATGGATCAGATGTTGTTGCTGCACTTAATGCAGGTAATAATATAAGAGGTGCGCTTATTGGACCTGGTGTGCATGCATCTCATGGAATGGAGCGAACACATTATGATGCCATAGAAAATACAATAAAACTATTATATTTATATATAACTAAATAGAGAAAACAACATAAAAATTAAAAAATAAATTTTTTTTATTAATTAAAATTTGTTAAATATTAAAAAAAATAAGAAAAATTTAATGAAATGAACTGATAAAATACTAAAAATTCTGAAAATAAATAAAATTCAAAAATTGACTATGAGTTTTGTGAGTAGTATATTTCTAGTATAAGTGTAAATGATTACTCGGAGGGGATTATTATGATAATAGGTGTTCCAAAGGAAATAAAAAATAATGAGAATAGGGTTGGGTTAACTCCTGGTGGAGTAGGTGAGCTAGTTAATAATGGTCATGAAGTTATAGTAGAAACTAGAGCTGGTCTTGGAAGTGGATTTACTGATGAACAGTATTTAAAAGTAGGAGCTAAAATAGCAGAAGTAAATACTGAGGTGTTTGATAAGAGTGATATTATAGTTAAAGTTAAGGAACCATTGAGAGAAGAATATGATTTATTTAAAAAGGGTCAAAACTTATATACTTATTTACATTTAGCACCTAATAGAGAGCTTACAGAAGCGTTATTAAAAAAGGAAGTTACTGGTATAGCTTATGAAACAGTTCAATTAAATAATGGAAGTTTACCTTTATTAGTACCTATGAGTGAAGTTGCTGGAAGAATGTCTGTACAAGTTGGAGCTAATCTCCTTGAAAAATATAGAGGAGGAATGGGAATACTTTTAGGTGGAGTATCTGGAGTTGCACCAGCAGAAGTAGTTATTATAGGTGGTGGAGTTGTTGGAACTAATGCAGCTAAAATGGCACTTGGTATGGGTGCTAGAGTAACTATTTTGGATGTTAATAAAAGTAGACTGATGTATTTAGATGATGTATTTGGAGGTAGAGTTACAACACTAATTTGTAATGAGCATAATATTTCTGAATCAACTAAAAAGGCTGATTTATTAATTGGAGCAGTTTTAGTTATGGGAGCTAGTGCACCTAAATTAGTAAAAGAAGAAATGGTAAAGAAGATGAAAAAGGGAGCTGTAATAGTAGATGTAGCTATTGATCAGGGTGGTTCAGTAGAAACTATAGATAGGGTTACAACTCACGATAACCCTTGCTATGAAAAACATGGAGTAGTACACTATTCAGTAGCAAATATGCCTGGAGCAGTACCAAGAACCTCAACAATAGCATTAGAATCAGCTACACTTCCATATCTATTAAAGATTGCCAATAACGGTGTAGAAGAAGCATTAAGAGAAGATCACTGTTTATTAAAGGGATTAAATACCTATAAAGGTCATGTTACTTGTGAGCCAGTAGCAAAGAGTTTAAAACTTTCATATGTTGACCCAAGAGAATTTTTCGAATAATATAAATAATACAAACCTTCTAAGCTCAAAAACTTAGAAGGTTTTGCTTGTGTTTTAAACTATTTTTATAAAATAGTTAATTTTAAATAAAAGTATATAAGGAGAAACAAATAATAATTAGTAACTTTAAAATTAAGCCGAATTTTTAAATAATGAGAATTGATAATTATAAAATATATAAATAAATTAATAAATAAATTGATATATATGTAAAAATTATATGTTAATAATAAATAATAGTATATTTAGAGGCATTATAGGCAATTATATTTAAGAAAAAGTGATTTTAACAATAATAATTAAGGTGATGTTTAAGTATAAAAGCTTAATTTTTTAGTATGCAGTTTATTGTGGTAGAATAGTATTAATAATATTAAGTTTAGTGAATTAATAAAATATATTTAAAAGGTTATAAAATAAGGAAAGATATTTTATAGTAAATTAAATTTAGAAAGGTAAGGCATATGAAAGTATATAGTGTAATAAATATAGATATAGTAAAATCTAGAAAAATTAAGGATAGAGCAAATATACAACAAATGATTAAGCAATATTTTAGTACTTTGAATTTAAAGTATAAAGATGTTTTAGTTGCACCTATAACTTTTACATTAGGAGATGAATGGCAATTAGTTTTAAGGAAGACAAATAAAAGCTATGAATTAGTTAATGAAATAAAAAAATTTTTATTATCAAAAAAAATAGAAATTTATTGTGGAATAGGTGTTGGGAGTATAAGTACAAATGAATCTAACGATACAAGAGAAATGGATGGAGAGGCTTTTATCCATGCTAGAAAAGCTATAACTATGGCAAAAACAAATAACAGATTTTATAATAAAGAAATTCATACAAAATATTGTAGAGTAATTTTGATTGGTAATCCGAAGTATATTATGAATACTAATGTATCAAATAGCTATGATGTAGCACAAATGGAAGTTGCCGTTACAATAGAAGATGAATTAAATATAGTTGATATTATTAATGCTCTTATACAAAATAATGAAATGATAGAAAGTAAGTTTACAGAAAAACAAATAGAGGTAATTAACCTTTATGAAGAATTAGGAACATATAATGAAATTCAAAAACTATATCCTAATATGTCTAAATCAAGTACATCTCATAAACTAACAGCATCAAATTACTTTTTGACTGTTTATAATAAACAAATTATAGCAAATTTAATAAAGGTATATACAAAATTATTAATGGAGAGTTAGTATGGATGTTAAAATATTTTTGGTTTGTATTTTAAGTCATATTATTTTTGATTTTGTTTTTCAAGGTCAATCAATACTAGTTAATAGATTTCCTGATAAATTACCTGATGGTGAAAATAAAATAGAAAAAACTATAAAAGGGAATTTGTTTCATTCAATAATTCATTTCCTGGGGATATATGGGCTTATAGTCCTTATATATTATTTATATGGACAAGCTATTACAATTAAAATATGGCAGAGTTTATTAATAATAATATTACATTTTATAATTGATGAAATAAAATCTTTATTATATTTATATAGTAAAAAATTCAAAAATAATATTATGGTATTTGGAGTAGATCAATTGCTACATTTATTAGTTATAATATTTGTAACATTAAAAACTAATTTAAATAAACTAGGTAACATATATGGATATAAACTTTTAGATTATCCTAAAAATATAGATTTTTTGGAAAAAGTATTATTAACACTTTCTATATTTTTTATAGTTACTTGGGTAACAGGAATATTTATAAAAATATTTATAAAAAACTTAGATTTATCTAAAAAACAAGTATATATAAATGAAAATAATAAAAATTCAATTATAAATAAAAATGGAGAAATTATAGCATATTTTTTATCAGAAGCTAAAAATGGCGGTTTTACAATTGGAATATTAGAAAGGATATTTATATTAATTAGTATCATAATAAATTATCCATCAATGATAGGATTTGTATTAACGGCAAAATCATTAGCTAGATTGAAAAAACTTTCAGAAGATAATTTTGCAGAATATTTTATTATAGGAACATTAATAAGTTTTATATCAGCTATAATTGGAGGAGTAATAATTCGTAGTTTATTTTTATAATTCATTTATAAAAATAACTAAATCACAATTGTTTCTTTTTGCATATTTTATAGCTTTTCTTGCAAGATGAAAGGAAGGACCATCTAACTGATTTACTGTTAATTCAAAATTATTTATTGTAATAGAGCCTATGCCAACACCTGTATAAAAGTTAATATCAGAAGGTAAATTATTTTTGAAAAATTTTATTACTTCATTATAATCACTATCTCCTTTCAGTAATCCTTGCCATTCATCACCAAGTGTTATTAAAAATGGTGATAATATTATGTCGCTAAATAGTTGATTACATTTTTTTATAACTTTAATTAAATTTTCCTGTATTTCATTTCTATTTAATAAATTACGTGAATGCTTTATATCAAAAATCATAGTAATATAATTCATAGTTACCTCCTTTAAAGTTATATATGATTATATTTGTATTTATAAATTAAAAATGAGTTGATGCTAAAATATAAACTTTTTATAAGTGTACGTTTTAACATCAACTCTATAATAAAAAGTATATTTTATTATATACTTTTTATGGTAAAAAAGTGAGAAAAATAAACTTTTATTTATGAATAATATCTTTTACATAATTAGGTAGAGCGAATGCACCTACATGTAAATCTGTATTATAATATTTGGTCTTTAAATTTAAAGCATTCCATTTAGCAGCATCTAAATTTTTTATAGGATGTAAATTTTTGGATGCAAAGCAGAAAATCCAATGACCTGATGGATAAGTAGGCATATGATATTGATAAGCTTCACATACTTTAAAAATATCTTGTAATTTATTAAAAGAACGTTTCATTTCTTTAGCATTATTATCAAAATAAGGACTTTCACATTGATTTATTAATATTCCATCAAATGTTAACGCTTTAAAACAATTAGTATAAAACTCAGTTGTAAAAAGACCTTCTCCAGGACCAATAGGATCAGTTGAATCTACTATTATTAAATCATATTGATTTTCTTTACCTATTACAAATTTTATACCATCTTCAAAAAATAAATTTACACGAGAATCATCTAACTTATTTGCTGTAAATGGTAAGAATTCTTTAGCAGCAGTAACAACTAATTCATCTATTTCAACCATATCTATGTTTTTAATAGTTTTATATCTTGTTAATTCTCTTACTGTACCACCATCACCGGCACCTATAACAAGTACATTTTTTATATTAGGATTTGTAGCCATTGCTACATGAGTTATCATTTCATGATAAATAAATTCATCTTTTTCTGTTATCATTGTCCAGTTATCTATAACTAGAACTCTACCAAATTCAAAAGTATCCAAAACATCTATTTTCTGAAAATCACTTTGAGCTGAATATAAGTGTTTTTTAACTTTCATTGAAAAATTTACGTTGTCAGTTTGGTTTTCTGTATACCATAATTCCATATCAGCCATCTTTCCTAAGCCTCCATTTTAAATTTTATTTCCATATTATTATAAGCGCCATTGGCAAAGTTTACAATTTTATCAACTAAACCTCTAGCAACTTCTGTAGATTCACTTCTTTCTGCTTTTAAAACATCTTCAAGATATTTAAAAGCAATCCATGGATTAACGCTATCACCACAAGTAAATAAATCCACAGATGCGTAGCCATATTCAGGCCATGTATGGATAGTAAGATGTGATTCCTGGATTATTACAGCACCGCTGACTCCCCAGGGATTAAATTTGTGGAAACAACTTGTGACTATAGTTGCATTAGACCTAACAGCAGCTTCTTTCATATATTTTTCAATAATCTCATGATTCTTAAGAATCTCCTTATCACAGTTATAATATTCCACTAAAATATGTCTTCCCAATTGTTCAATATTCATAATAAATCCCTCCGTAAATTTTAATTTAGTTCCATCCAACAGATAAATATTTCTTTAATAAAAATGCTTCACTCATGTAACCTCCTATGAATAAAAAATTTTTGCGTAAAAGTTTAGTATTAGTAAACACAAAATAACTCTATACTAAACAAAAATAGAATAGCAAGAAAACTAATCTTTGTCAATATAATTATTAAAATAAAATTTTTACTTTTTATAGAAATAGGTGAATATATATATTTAATTTTATTATATTTAACTATAAAATTATTCAAGCACTTTAGATTTTTTAGTAAAATACATTTGACAATTACAATATATGGGAAAAATTAATTTAAGTTACAAACATAAAGAATTAAACATAATAAAAATCAATATTGAGTTTCCATAAAAAATAAAATTAATATATTATTTCTATATATTAGTTTTATTACAATATATAGAAATAATTGACATAATGTTTTTTTTTATATAAAATTAAGTTAATGCTAATAACAGCATAATATAAAAATTATATGCATTATTATAGGGGGAATGAAAATGCAAGAAAAAGTATTAAGAATAGTAAACCATATTATGAAGAATAAAAAAGACTTAATAATTTATTTGGTAATATTAATTGTATTAGCTATAATAAATAGTTATTGTCAGTATAAGATCATAGAATCATTTGGATTTGGTGTTGGTAAATATGGAACATTAAGTTTTATCGTTGGGGTAGGACAATTAATAAATATGGGATATTATATTTATAAAGTTGCAAGACAAGTATCAAATATGGAAGATAAAAGAGAGTATGGCATTAATATGGTAATAATGGCTATATTATTAATAGTATTTAATTTTATAGTTATCAAATTAATGAATTTGATATTAATTCCAGTTTTTAATTTATAATTATAATAAGGATAAGGTTAACATAATAAAAAGTACATTATGCAATAGAACATAATGTACTTTTTATTGTTAGAATAATATAAATTTTAATATTAAATTTTACATCCCAAGTTCTGTTATGTATTTATAAGAAGCATTAATAGCTTGTGTTTTAGTTTCATAGATGTATCTTTTTCCAAGCTTGTCTATAAAGTTCATATTTTTTAGAATTTTCATAGGATATTTATTTACATGTGTTAAAATAAGTTTAATATTATATTTTTGGCAACGTTCAAGAAGGGTATTTAAAGCTTCAATAGCTGATGCATCAATGGAATGAGCATGACGCATATCTAAAATTAGTACCTCTGCTGAAGGTTTAACCTCGTCCATAACATTCATGAAATTTTGTACTATTCCAAAAAATAATGGGCCATTTACTTGATAAACTAAAATTTTATCATTGGCGTTATCTAACATTTCGGAAAGATTTTCATCTAAAACATCTTCATTTGCAAGATCTCTTATTCTAGTAGTATCCGCAATTTTTTTCATAAATAAAAACATTGCAACTATCATACCTATTTCAATTGCCATAACTAAATCAAAAATTACTGTAAGGAAAAAGGTTAATAATAGAACCATAACATCACTTTTAGGTGCCTTAAGTAGAGCTTTGAAACTTCTCCAGCCACTCATATTATAAGATACAACTACTAATATAGCTGCTAAGGTTGTCATTGGAATAAGCTTAGCAAATGGCATAAATAATAGCATTATTAAAAACAATATAATAGCATGAATTATACCAGAAATAGGAGTTCTACCTCCACTTTTTATGTTGGCAGCAGTTCTAGCTATTGCTCCAGTAACTGGTATGCCTCCAAATAAAGCCGATCCTACATTAGCAACACCTTGTGCTACAAGCTCCATATTAGAATCATGTTTTGAGCCGCACATACCGTCTGCTACAACTGCTGATAATAATGATTCAACGGCTGCTAAAATTGCTATTGTTAATGCTGGTTTGAATAAGTCCTTTATAGTGCTTAAATCAATTGATACTAAATGTGGTATAGGAATAGTAGAAGATATATTTTGAAATCTACTTCCTATAGTTTCAACAGGAAGATTAAAAACATTTACCACTAGTGTAGCCATAATTAGTGCAACTAATGAACCTGGAATAGTTTTATTAATTTTAGGCCAAATAACTATTATAAAAATGCAAGAAAGGCCAACAATTAAAGTGGGAAGATTAATAGTATTCATATTAGAAAAATAAACTTTCCACTTTGGAATAAAATCAGCAGGGACATTAGCTATATTAAGTCCAAACAGGTCTTTAATTTGAGTAGATAATAATGTTATGGCTATACCACTAGTAAAGCCTACTGTTATAGTAGTAGGTACATATTTTATTACTGAACCGAGTTTTAAAATTCCCATTAGGATTAGAATGATACCAGCCATTAAGGTAGCTATAATAAGTCCATTGATTCCATAACCTTGAATAATGCCATAAACAATAACTACAAAAGCACCGGTAGGGCCGCCTATTTGTACTCTACTTCCTCCTAAAAGAGATATTATAAATCCACCAACTATTGCGGTTATAAGACCTTTTTCTGGAGATACACCAGAAGAAATACCAAGTGCAATAGATAATGGTAAGGCTATTATAGCAACTATAATTCCAGCTACAACATCTTTAATGATTTGTTCTTTAGAGATATTATTTTCTCTGATTAGTTTAAATAATTTTGGTGACATATAGATATATCCTTTCTTTAACTTTAGTACCTTTAATTGGATTATAAAATCTATGTAAAGTTATAATTTACACAAAAAAATAAGAAAAATTTATAAGTCCAATTTTTTAGTCCAGTTACTATATTACTATTAAGTTAATTTTAAGTCAAAAAAATATAAAAGCATATTATTATAAAATGCAAAACAATTATATATTAACAATAAATTAGTATATTTTTTCGTATAAGATTAATTTTAAAAGTCATGATAAAAGTATAGAGGTTTAATAAAAAGCTTATGGAGGAGTACATATGAAGAAAAAAATGATTATAGGGACTATAGTAATAGTTATTTTAGGAATTATATTTTCTTTGTCGATGATTGCAAAAAATAAAAATAAATATAAGTCAGTTAAGACTGCTGTAGTTAGTAAAGGAGATATAAAATCTTACTTATCAACTACGGGAACTATTAAATCAAAGAATATTAAGGAATATTTTGGACCACAAGGAAAGGTTTCTAAAATTAATTTTAAATTAGGAGCTTCAGTCAAAAAAGGGGATATTCTAGTAGTTTATGATATACAAGATTTAAATACACCTGTAAAACAGGCAGAATTACAGTATAACAATGCCATTCTTCAGAAACAGGACTTAGTTAATCAAAGTAATCAAATGACTATAAATATTAATGATAAAAATAATAAAATAAGTGATTTGACAAAAAGTATAAATGACTTGAATAATCAGATTACTAGCTTAAATAAGCCAAATAATAATCAAGTATCATCACAATTAGATTCAATTATTAAACAAAGAGATAGCTTAGTTCAGCAAAAAAACTCTTTAATGCAACAAAGGGATGCTTTGCAACCAATATCAAATGAAAAAATGCAACAGGCTGATAATGCTATAAAGAATAGTAAATTAGCTTTAGATACTGCAAAAGAGAATTTAGCAAAGAACACAGGAAATATAGTTTCAGATGTAGATGGAGTTGTTACAGCTATAAATGTTTTAGAAGGAGGAGTTGGAACTCAACAACAAGCTGCAATAGTAGTTCAAACAATTAATGACCTTAAAGTCACTATTTCAGTAGGGAGATATGATATAGATAAGGTTAAGTTAGATAAATCTGCTATAGTTAAGAGTTCTACAAATGAGTATCGTGGAAAGGTTTCTAAAATTTATCCTGTAGCAGAAGTTTCTAAGACGGTAGCTTCAGGGGAGGCTACAATTCAAGTGGATGTAGATTTAATAGAGAATGCACCCAATCTTAAAGTTGGGTTTGATGCGGATGTAGATATATTATTAGATGAGGTGAAAAATGTTATTAAAATTCCAGCAGAAAGTATTAAAACAGATAAAAATGGAAAAAGCTTTGTTTATGTTGTAGAAAATAATAAGGCTGTAGAAAAAGAGATTAAAAAGGAAGTTAGATCTGAAACTGAAGTTCAAGTAGAAGGTGTTAATGAAGGAAGTAGGGTTATTCTTAATCCAACAGATGTAATTCAAAATGGAACGCTTGTAAAGTAGGTGATAAAATGAGTGATAATTACGTAGTTCAAGTTAAAGATATAGAAAAAATCTATGATAGTGGAGAGATTAATTTTAAAGCTCTAAATAAAATAAATCTTAATTTTTCTAAAGGGGAGTTTACATCGATAATGGGTGCTTCAGGTTCTGGAAAATCTACTTTTATGAATATATTAGGTTGTTTAGATAAGATGACTGAAGGAAAGTATGTGCTTAATAATAAAGATATATCACTACTTAAGGATGATGAATTAGCTCGTATAAGAAATAAAGAGATAGGTTTTGTGTTTCAAGCCTTTAATCTTTTACCTAGAATGAATATATTAGAAAATGTGGAATTACCTATGACTTATGGAGGTATAAGTCCAAAGATAAGAAGGGAAAGAGCTATAAAAGCTTTAGAAAAGGTAGGTTTGGGAAATAGACTTAATCATAAACCTAATGAGATATCAGGTGGTCAGAAACAAAGGGTAGCAATAGCAAGGGCTATAGTAAATGAGCCGACCATAATTATGGCAGATGAACCAACTGGAAATCTTGATACAAGGTCTACCCTTGATATTTTAAAGATATTTCAAGATTTAAATGATGAGGGAGCTACCATAATTATGGTTACTCATGAACCAGATGTAGCTAAATATACTAAAAGGATTATTAGATTTAAAGATGGTGAAGTTGTAGAAGACAAAAACGTAGAAGATAGAATTAGACTATAGGAGTAAATAAAATGAATATATTTGAAAATTTTAAAATGGCTATGGATAGCATAAAATCAAATAAAATGCGCTCTTTTTTAACTATGCTTGGAATAATTATAGGTATAAGCTCTGTTATAACGATAATTTCATTAGGTAGTGGCGGAAAGAATAGTATATTAGATCAGTTTGAAAAAATGGGAGCTAATAATATAAATATTACAGTAGATACGACTAATGCAAATTCAAATGATTATATAACATTAAAAGATGTGGAATCAATAAAAACAAAAGTAGATACAATAAAATATGTAATACCTACAAACCAACAAAGAGGTAAGGTTTTTTCAGATGTCAAGAGTAAAACTGCTAGTATAACAGGTACTACGGAAAATTACTTAGAAGTTAATAATACAAATATATTATATGGGAGATTTTTTAATAGCGATGAAGTGCTAAATAGTAGAGCTGTTGCAGTAATTGATGAGAATACAGCTAAAGATTTATTTGGTTATTCAGATGTAGTAGGTAAAAATATTAAGCTAAGTTCAGATAGTATAACTAAAACTATAAATATAGTTGGAGTAAGTGAAAGTATAAATATGGGACCTCAAAAGGATGTAGCATTTATAACAACACCAATAACTTTTTTCAAAATAATATATCCTATGGCTGATAAAATATCATCTATAACATTTACAGCTACTTCAAAAGATGATTCAGATATAGCCTCTAGAGTAGCTATAAATATCTTAGAAAGTAGACATAATAATGAGGGAAGAGATATTTATAAAACACAAAATATTATGGAAAAACTAACACAAGTGAATAATATTTTAGGTATATTTACTACTTTTATTGCAGCCGTGGCATCTATCTCACTTCTAGTAGGAGGAATTGGTGTTATGAATATAATGCTTGTATCTGTAACTGAAAGAACTAGGGAGATTGGAATAAGAAAAGCTATAGGTGCAACAACAAGAACAATATTGATTCAATTTTTAACTGAATCATCAATTGTATCATTAATTGGAGGAATTATAGGGTTAATATTAGGTATTGTAGCTTCACAAATTATAGGAATTTTAGTGGGAGTAGCACCAGCAATCTCTATAATTGCAATTTTGGGAGTGATTTTATTTTCTTCTGCTATAGGGATATTTTTTGGAATTTATCCAGCGAAGAAGGCAGCTAATTTAGACCCAATAGATGCTTTGAGATATGAATAGATATATATAATAAAAAGTTAAAAGTGACAAATATATTTTAAAAAATTAATTTGAAATTACATATAACGCTTAATGATTTAGAAATAAATTATTAAGCGTTATTATTTTAGGTGAAAATCCAAATTCTAGATTTTCCTATTAAAGATTAATAGGAAAGTTAAATCTACGATTTGGTTATTTGAACATATCCTTTAAAAACATTCTTATAAATAGCGAGTTTTCTTTAGAATGAAAAATAAAGAAAAAACGTGTAATTTTGAGAAAAAATTAGAAATATAAAGTTAATCTTGTATAAAATTAGAAAATAAGTATAAATGGTTAAGTTACAGGGTTTACCAATAGCGAGTATCACTGTATTATTTAATTAATACAGTGATACTGAAAGGAGATGAGTTTATGGGTTTAGAGTTTAACTCAAATGAACCTATATATCTTCAAATATTTAATTATATAAAGAAGAAAATACTTAGCAATGAGCTTAAGGAGGGAGAAAAATTGCCATCAGTTAGAGAGTATGCATCAGAACTTAGAGTGAATCCAAATACAATTCAAAGAGTCTATTCTGAACTAGAAAACATAAATCTTATTTATACTCAAAGAGGTGTTGGTAAATTTGTAACATCTGATAAAAAGGTTATGGCTGAGTTTAGAAAAGATATGTCTAAGGAATTTATATTAAGATTTGTAAAGGAAGCAAAGGATATGGGTTTTAAAAAAGATGAGCTTATAGAATTTATAAGTAATAAGTATGAGGAGGTTTAGTTATGGATTCTGTATTAGAGGTTAAAGAACTAATTAAAAGTTATAGAGGAAAAAGAGTGTTAAATGGGGTGAGTTTTAATCTTGAAAAAGGAAAGGTTTTAGGTATATTAGCACCAAATGGAGTAGGGAAATCAACACTTTTAGATATTATAGCTAATCTTTGCAAGAAGGATAGTGGTTCGGTTAAAATTAATGGTTTAGAAGTATCAAGTAAGACTAAAGATTTTGTATCTTATTTACAAGAAAAAAATGTTCTTTATAATTGGATGACTGTTAAAGATGCAATGAACTTTTATAAAGATTTCTTTAAAGATTTTAGTGAAGAAAAATTCAGGGAACTTATGGAATTTATGAGTTTGGATGAAAGAATGAAGGTACGTAAACTTTCTAAGGGAATGAAGGAAAGATTAGAGCTTGCTTTAACTTTAAGTAGAGAAACTAAGCTTTATATTTTAGATGAACCTATATCAGGAGTTGATATAGTAGCAAGGGAAAGGATAGCAGATACAATTATCAAAAATATTAATGAGGAAAGTTCAATGATAATAACAACCCATTATATAGGAGAATTAGATAGGATTTTTGATGAAGTGATGTTCATTTGTGATGGAGAAATTTGTGAATTTGGTTTAGCTGATGATTTGAGAGAAAAATATGGTATGTCCTTACAAGATATATATAAAAAGATATTTGGGGGTATTAGAAGATGAAAAATATAATTAAGTTGATGAAATATGGGTTAAGAGAAAATCTAATTTTTTATATATTGGAGTTCTTAATTTTCACATTCGTTTTAACAACAATAAGGGGTGGTGGAAAACTAATATTTAATAATATAACAGTACTAGTAACGACACCATTACTTGCAATAATCTTAGGTATAAATACTATTTTATGTATAAAGGGATTTTACAGCAATATATCTAAAGCGAGAGGAAGATTACTTTTCACAACTAATATCAAAGGGGTAGAATTTTTAACATCAAAATACTTGGAATTTTTAATTATAAATCTTCCTTTTTATATAGTAGCAGCTATAAAAATAGCTTTAATAAATTCATTAAATAGTGTATCAGTATTAAATATATATATGCTTATAGAGTTTTTATTTTTCTATATGATAGTAACACTGATAATAATAATAGTAGATTGTTATACAAGCAGTTCAGAAGGAACTATATTTTTTACGTTTATAGCTTTGATTGTATTAAAAATTGTTACCGATATAATAACTTTAATATTACCTAAATGGTATTTATCAGCAGATAAGATAAGGTTTGGTATTTGTGATTTTATTCTTTCTATAATAGTTATAGTAGTACTTTATGTTTTTTCAGTAAATAAATTAGAGAAAAAATTAGATATTTAAGAGGTGATTTAAATGAGAATAAAGAAAGTGTTGAGTGTATTATTAGTATTATCAGCAGTTACATTAACAGGATGTGATGTACATTTTGATATTGGACAAAATTCTAAAATTTCAAAAATTAGTAGTAAAGATATTAAGGAAATAGATAAAAGTTTTAAATTAAATAACGTTAATGATTTGAGAATAGCTATAGGAAGATCAGATGTTAATATTGTTCTGACTGATGGAGATGAAATAAGGGTTAAAGGTAAAATATATGATGGAAATGATAATGTGATTTCTAAGCAAAGTGGAAGTACTATGACTATAGAAGAAAAAGACCTTGATTATGGTTCATGGGATTCAGAGTGGAATTTTTCAGATAAGGATTTTAGTTTTTTTAGAGATAATAATAGTGAAATAGATATAGAAATACCAAAAGCATATAAAGAAAATATAGGTTTTAAATTTGGGGCAGGAGATGTAAAAATAAACGATTTAGAAGTCAAAAAGATAGATTTTAAAGCTGATGCTGGAAATGTAAATATAGATAATATTATATTTAATGACTTAGATATTAAATGTGGAGCAGGAAATTTAGATATAAACTTAAAGAAAAAGAATGGAAATATAGATATAAAAGGTGGGGTTGGAAATACAAAAATAACATTAAAAGAGGTTGGTGGTAACCTTAAGATTGCAGGTGGGGTAGGAAATTCAACAATAGATATTCCTGATAATTCGCCAGTAGATATAAAGGCTGCTGGTGGATTAGGGAATACAAATATTTCTGCAAAAACATCAGGTGAAAATAAATATACCTTTGATATAAAAGCTGGAGTTGGAAATATAAGTGTAAAATAAGTAAAAAACCTTTGGATTAGTATAGAAAGACTTTTCTAAAGGTTTTTTACTTATAGTAAATAATACAATATTTGGAGATGAAAATAAATTTATCTATTATTTTTTAAAATATGTCTTATAATAATTATGGGTGATTAAATATGAGAAAGACAATAGGAATATTAGCACATGTAGATGCTGGAAAAACTACCTTCGCAGAACAGGTTCTTTATCATACCAATAGTATTAGGAGTAGAGGAAGAGTAGATCATAGGGATTCATTTTTAGATAGTCATAGCATAGAAAGGGAAAGAGGAATTACTGTTTTTTCAGATCAGGCTATATTTGAATATGAAGATTCAACCTATTATTTAATAGATACTCCAGGACATATAGATTTTTCTTGTGAAATGGAGAGGGCTATTGAAGCGATGGATTATGCGGTTTTAATAATAAGTGCTCTTCAAGGTGTACAAGGACATACTGAGACAGTTTGGCAATTGCTTAGAAAAAATAAAATTCCAACTTTTATTTTTATAAATAAGATGGACAGTGCAATATTAACTGAAAATGAAATTTTATGTGAGATAAAGGATAATTTAAGTAAGGATGTTTGTTCTATAACTAATGAGTTTAGTAGTGTAATAAATGAGGAACTTATTGAGTTTATTGCAGAACGTGATGAAGAACTTTTTTTAAATTATATTGAAGGAAAATACAGTTATGAAGTATGGTTTAACAAATTTATTGCTTTAATTAAAGAAAATAAGGTTTTTCCATGTTTTAGTGGCTCGGCTTTGCAGGACATTGGTATAGATAAATTTTTAGATAAGCTACATAAATTAACTTATACTGATTATTCTGAAGCTGAAGGTTTTGGTGGGAAAGTATACAAAATTAGGCATGATGATATAGGAAATAAACTTACTTTTATAAAAGCATTAAAAGGTAGTTTAAATATAAAACAAGAGATTATTTATGGTGATAACAAATTAGGAAAAATTAATAATATAAGAATATATAATGGAACTAAGTATAAAGAAGTTAAAAAAGTAGTTGCTGGAGATGTATTTGCAGTTATAGGATTAGATAGCTCTAAAATAGGGGATTGTATTGGAAACATAAACTATAAACCAAATTTTGAAATGGTGCCTACTTTAAGTTCTAAAGTTATTTTTGATAGTAAGCTAAATGTTAAAAACATTTTAGAATATTTTAAACTTTTGGAGGAAGAGGATCCAGGCTTAAATATAATTTGGCAGGAAAAGACAAAAGAAATTCAAGTTCATATTATGGGGATTATTCAACTAGAGGTATTAAAGCAGGTTGTTAAAGAAAGATTTAATTTGGATGTAGAATTTGCTCCTTGTGAGATTATTTATAAGGAAACAATAGAGAATACGGTTATAGGATATGGTCATTTTGAGCCTCTAGGCCATTATGCAGAAGTACATTTAGAGCTAGAAACTTTAAAAAGGGGAAGCGGAATAGTTTTTTCAAATAAGTGCCATGTAGATGATTTGGCAGTGGGAAATCAAAATCTTGTAAGGACACATATTTTTGAAAAGGAACATAGTGGAATATTGACAGGGTCTGAACTAACTGATATAAAGATAACATTATTAACTGGAAGAGCTCACAATAAGCATACAAGTGGAGGAGATTTTAGAGAAGCTACTTTTAGAGCTTTAAGACAAGGTTTAGAGAAAGCTAATAATATATTACTTGAACCTTATTATGATTTTAAAATACAGGCTGATGTAGATTATATAGGGAAAATAATTTCAGATATTCAAAGACTTAATGGAAGTTTTAAAGAACCAGAAATTGTAGAAAATAAGTTTATAATACGTGGGAGGGGCCCCGTATCTAAATTTATGAGTTATACTATGGAATTTATTAATAATACAAGGGGTAAAGGAAAAATATCTTTTAAGTTATCAGGCTACGACAGATGCCATAATGAAGATGAGATTATACAAAATAAAAATTATAATAAGAAAGCAGACATAGAATGTACATCAAGTTCTATTTTCTGTTCAAAAGGTCAAGCATTTGTGGTAGAAGGTGAAAACGTAGAAAGATATATGCACTGTATAGAATAGTTTCTTTAAACCTATAGTTAATTTAAAGAGAGAAAGCTATTAATTATTGAATTTTCAATAATTAATAGCTTATTTGCTATTCTATATAAATCCTAATAGAAGGAATAGTATTCAAATTTAAGTCTAATAAATAACTAAAATATATTAGCAGCAGTAATGTTTACGAGGCTTGCAAGGAGGTTCTGGTCTGCAAGGAGGTTCTGGTCTGCAAGGAGGCTCTGGTCTGCAAGGAGGTTCTGGTCTGCAAGGAGGTTCTGGTTTTCAAGGAGGTTCTGGTCTACAAGGAGGCTCAGGTCTACAAGGAGGCTCAGGTTTGTGAGAGTGCTTGTAGCATTCAATAGCTTTCTTGATAAACATTTCAGCTTTATCAAATAATTTTTCAGATTCAAATATAAGAGCAGTATATTCTTTCCATAATTTACTAGCTTTTATGCTATATTCATGAGATTTTACTGCATAATCATGACCAGCTTTTTCGTAATATTCAGCATGTCCCAAAAGTTCCTTAGCTTTAGCTTGAAGTTCTTTAGCTTTAGCATATAAAAATTCAGCTTTATGAGCTAATTCATCACATTCTTTAAAACAATGACAACTAGTTTTATAACATTCTAAAGCTTTCTTATTATATTTAGCAGCTTCAAACCCATATTTATCAGCTTCTTCATATAATTTATCTACTTGACGATATAATTCTTCTGCTTTTAGAAGATATTCTTTAGAATATTTCTTATATTCCATAGCCTTAGCTTCAGTTTCTTTAGCTCTATCAGCTATACCTTCAGCTTGTTTTTTAAAATTTAAGCCTTCAGCAAAATATCTTTTAGCTTCATCTTCATATTTTTCACAATCACAAGGTTTAGGAGGACAAGGTTTAGGTGGGCATGGTTTTTCTGGACATGGTCTAGGATTACATTTTTCATGTTCATATGAAGCATATTCATTAGATTCATAATAATTTTCTACTTCTTGATAAGGATACTCAGTATTACATTTATCATAAGGTTTCTTATAATCATTATACATTTAGATTCTCTCCTCTCAATTTAACAATATAGGCGTTTTTAAGTATATCACCTATCTAATTTTATAGTATGTAGTAATTATAAAATGTGTACATAATTTAAATAAAATAAATAAATTTTATTTAATGTTCCCCAACTAATTTATAAGTACTAATATGTTATAATTAGTGAAATAAGTTTTAAATGTGTGAGGAAATAAATATGAAGGATATTTTATTGATAGAAGATGATATTGATTTATCAAAAGAGATTTCCATATCTTTGGTAAAATGGGGCTTTAAAGTTATATTAATAAATGATTTTAGTAATATATTAAGTGAATATATGATTAATAAACCAGCATTAGTAATTATTGATGTAAACCTTCCTTTCTATGATGGATTTTATTGGTGTGAAAAGATTAGAAGTGTTTCTAAAGTTCCAATAATATTTTTATCATCAAGAGATTCAAATATGGATTTAATTATGGGAATTAATAATGGAGGGGATGATTATTTAACAAAGCCATTCTCTATTGAAGTTCTTATCACAAAAATAAATGCAATATTAAGAAGGGCTTATGATTACGTTAATACAGATAATATTATTTATTATAACGATATTATTTTTGATATAGAAAAAGGTATATTTAAATATGGTGAAAAGCAAATAGAGTTAACTAAAAATGAAATTAGGATATTAACATTACTTATTAGAGAAAGAGGAAAAATAGTATCTAGAGAAAATTTAATGCTTAGTTTATGGAATGATGATGAATTTGTAAATGATAATTCTCTAACAGTTAATATTACGAGATTAAGAAATAAAATTAAGGAAATTGGAATAAGCGATTTTATTAAGACTAAGAAAGGTGCAGGTTATATGGTGGAATGAATTTATTTAGGTTTATAAAAGAAACTAAGTTAAATATTTTAAGTTTTATAAGTATATTTTTAGTAACAAATATATATTTATTCTCGTTGAATTCATTTAAAGAACGCATAGAAGATATATTATATATAGACTTCATTGTTGCAATCATATATTTTGGAATTTATATAATTGAATATAGTAGATGGACTAAGAAATATAAACAATTGTATGAACTTGTATTAAATAAGAAAGATATAAAGGAAGAAGATGTAAGAGACATTTGTTTGGAGCAGGAAATTATAAGAAATGTAATTATAAATAAAGATAAAATTTATATGGACAAGTGCGCTAATTATGAAGAAGCACTAAAAGATATGGAAGAATATATTTCAAAATGGGTCCATGAGATAAAGCTACCAATATCAGCGTTAAATATAGTAAATGATAGAGTTTCTGATATTGAACAAAATAAAAGTATTAAAAATGAGGTAGAAAAAATAAATTTTTTAGTTAATTCAGTCATGTATGGAAGTAGAACTACAGCATCATCAGAAGATATATTTATTAAATTAGAGAATATAGAAGAGATAATAAAGAAAGCAATAAAAAATAGTGCCTTTTTTCTTATAAAAAATAATATTGAAGTAAATTTAAAAAATTTAAATTATAATGTATATACGGATTCTAAGTGGATGACATATGTTGTAGAGCAGATTATAAATAATGCCATAAAATATTCTAAGGAGAATGGTAAAATAGAATATTATTGTATTGAAGACAAGGATTTCATTATGCTTGTAATAAAAGATTATGGAATAGGAATAGAAAGAGAAGATTTAGAAAGAATTTTTGATAAAGGTTTTACAGGTAGTAACGGAAGAAATAAAATATATAAATCAACAGGAATGGGTTTATATTTTGTTAAAAAAATTATAAACAAATTAGAACATAAGATTGAAGTAGATTCTGAAAAGGATAAATATACAGAATTTAAGATTTACTTTTATAAAATATCTGATTATCTTAAAGTTACAAAAATGTAACATACAGGCTTTAAATGTAATCTTAAGTGAGGGATTCTAAATTGGATACCTATTAAAATATAAGTAGATTCAAATTTAGGAGGTATTTTATGAAGGAAGTATTACAAATAAGGGATGTTGCTAAAGAATATGGGATAAAAGGATTTAGAGCAAAAGTGCTAGATAATATAACTTTTACGGTTAAAGAGGGAGATTTTATCTCTATAATGGGGCCATCAGGAGCTGGGAAAACTACACTTTTAAATATCATGGCTACACTTGATAAACCTACTAAAGGTAATATCACATTAGATGGTATAGATATAATAAATATAAAAAATAAAGAATTATCAAAAATAAGAAGAAATAATATAGGTTTTATATTTCAGGACTATAATTTATTAGACAATATGAATTTAATGGATAATATAGCACTACCATTAGCATTAGGGAAAAACAAGACTAGAGAGATTGAAAATAGAGTGATTGAAATGGCAGAAATATTTGGTCTTAAGGAACATTTGAAAAAATATCCTTACGAATTGTCAGGAGGCCAAAAACAAAGGGGGGCAGCCGCCAGAGCATTAATTACAAATCCAAAGATAATATTTGCAGATGAGCCTACAGGTGCATTAGATTCAAGAGCGTCTTCAGATTTATTAGAGTGTTTAAACAGAGTAAATACTGAAAAAAAAGCAACGATAATAATGGTTACCCATGACCCTTTAACAGCAAGCTATACAAATGAAGTTTATATGCTTAATGATGGAAATATAAAATGCAAACTTAATAAAGGAGATAGCAGGAAGGATTTTTATGGAAGGATAATAGATATGTTAGCTTCCATAGGAGGTGCATCTTAATGAGCATATTTAATATAGCTTATAATAATTTCAAAAATAACATAAAAGTATATACAATGTTTTTTATATCAATGGTATTTTCAGTAGTTATATTAAGTAATTTTTTAGTATTAATGCATGGAGATACAATAAAGTATATAGATAAAATAAATAGTGAGCATTGTAGCGATTTTTTGAAGGTAATTACTTTTATTTTATTAGTTTTCATGTTTTTCTTCATATGGTATTCATCAAATATATTTTTAAAGAAGAGAAAGAAAGAGATTGGTATATATGCCTTTATGGGATTAGATTCTTATGTGATAGGAAAGATATATTTTCTTGAGACAACTTTTATAGGATTAACTTCTTGTCTATTAGGTACAACGCTTGGAATTGTGCTTTCTAAATTTTTTCAAGTAATTGTTTTAAAGGTTGCAGGGTATAACTTGGATGTTTCTTTTGATGTAACTCCAAGGGCTATAATAGATACTATATGGATTTTTATGACCATATTTTTAATAATAACAATAAAAGGTTTTATAAATATTGTTAGAAGTAGAATAATTGACCTTTTAAATGCTAATAAGAAACAAGAAAAAATGCCTAAGGTAGGACTTTTTATATATCTCTTATCAGTTATATCAATAGCGTTTATTGGATATGGATACTATTTATCAACTAAAGGTATGTTATATATTGTAATTGTTACAGTTTTAATAGTAATAGGAACTTATGGATTATTTGCAGCTGTGATACCTATAATATTTAATTTTTTAATTACCAAAAAAACTATATTATATAAGGGTGAAAATATAATAACAATAAATAATTTAGCTTATAGGTTCCAAAAAAACTATACAACATACGCAACTATAGCAATTATAATAGCAGCTACAACGACTGTTTTAGGAACAGCAGTTTCTATGAAGAGTACTTATGATCATTTAAGAGGCAATATGACCTTATATACCTTATCTTTTCCTTCTTTTGAAAAAATAGATAAGGATAATATATTAAAAATAGTTTCTAAAAACAATGAAGTAAAAGACACTGTTTATAGTGAAGCGTTATTTATTAATGAAAAGATTAAAACTGACACTAATTTTAAAATAGATGATATCTTAGTAATAAAATATGATGAACTTATTAGGATACTTAAAATTAATGGAGAAGATGAAGTTGTTAAAAATTTAAGTGGAAATATTGTTAAGGAAAAGGGATGTATTTATATACAAAAACCTGGAACTATAATAAGTTTAATAAATTTTTTGCCTCAAATATATATAAGCGATAATAAATACAGTATTAATGGAAAAGTAAATTGTAAGGTTTTTGGAACAGCGTTGGATAACAGTTTGATTGCTGTTAATAATGAAGAATATGAGAAACTAAGAAAAACAGCACAAACAATTAATTTTTATGGAGTTAGGTTAAAAGATTCAACAAACTTACAAAAGGTGGTAAAGGAACTGCAAACAGTAGTTAATAATAAGACAACAGGTATATATTATGGAGAAAAAGATTTGGGAAATATAGAGTGGCTCAAATTTATTTATGCTATAGGTTCTTTTTTATTTTTAGTTTTTATATTGGTTACAGCAAGTATAATATATATGAAAGTATATAGTGATGCAACAGAAGACAGGGGGAAATATAAAATACTGCTAAGTATAGGTGTATCAGAAAAAGACATTACGAAATCTATTATAAAAGAAGTTGTAGTATTTTATATTATTCCATTAGTAGTAGGCGCTGTTCATAGTTATTTTGCTATTAAGATGGAAGGAGACTTTCTAAATCAAAATTTGAGTAATATATATTTAATAAGTATAGGAATATGTACAATGGTATTTGGACTTTGCTGTATAATATCTACTAATATATTCAAAAAAATAGTTACTTCATAAAGTTGAATTAATTCCGAATTTCTTATAATAAATTGGAGAAAGATTAAAAAAATTATATAATAAGAAAAAAATAAAAATGTTATAAGTAAGAATAATAGAAAATATATATAATAAAAAAGACTGCTTTTAAATTTTAAGCAGTCTTTTAAATTCATAAATATTATTTTATCTAAAAGTAGTGTTAAGTGCTTTTAATAAATTTCTTACACTATATTTTTAATATTTTTTGATATAAATAGTTTTTTTGTTTGTAAATATAATAAAATTTTGGAATATAATTATATTTTTGATTTATGTTTAAAGTAAGGTTTATAAGTAATTAGAATTGACATTAGATAGTTAGAATTTTTATATAAAAAATCTAATTATAAGACAACTAAAGACACTGAAAAAAAAATTAATTTAAAAAATTGAAAACGTTATAAAAAATGAGGGAAAAGTATTGTAAAATAAATCTTTATATACTATTATATGGATATATGATGATAAATGCATAATTAAACATTGTTATGTAAAAAAATGACATTAAAAAGCGCTAAAAAAAGATTATTGAATTGTATTTAGTAGTTAAAGGCCTAAACTTCTAAATACAAATAATAATAAATTTCATGAAAAATAAGGGGGAAAGAAAATTGATCAAGCGCAAAAATTCTTTAAAAGGAAACTGTGCAAAAGTTTTAGCAGGTGTATTGGGAGTAATGATGATAATACCAATTAATTGCACCGCAAAAGCAGAAACAAAAGGCGAAGTAGATACAAATAGCAAAAGAATAGTGACATATTTTCCAGAATGGGGAATATATCCAGGTCATAATGGCTATGAAGTTTCAGACATACCTTGGGATAAAGTAACTCACGTTAATTATGCATTTGCAACAATAAAAGATGGTAAAGTTGCAATATTTGATAATTTTGCAGCAACAGAAAAGAGCTTTGGAGAAAAATGGGATTCACCATATAAGGGAAACTACGGACAAATTAAAAAGTTTAAACAACAACATCCTAATACTAAAGTACTAATATCAGTAGGAGGTTGGTCTCAGTCAGGTGGATTCCATGATGCAGCTGCAACTGAACAGAGCAGAAAAGTATTTGCAGATAGTGCAGTTGAATTTATAAGAACATGGGGATTTGATGGAGTAGATATAGATTGGGAATATCCAACATTCAAGAGAGATGGAGATAAAGTAGACAATCCTAATGATCAAGGAACTCCAAAAGCTGATGAAAGTGAAAAGCAAACATTTACTTTACTTTTGAAGAGTTTAAGAGAATCTTTAGATAGTGCATCAAAAACTGATAATAAAAAATATCAATTAACTGCAGCTGTAGGTTGTGGACAAGATAAGATTGAAAAAACAGAACCCGATAAATATGCTCAGTATCTAGATTTCATAAATGTAATGACTTATGATATGAGAGGAGCATGGGAGAACAAAACAGGGCATCAATCACCTTTATATAAAAATCCATATGATCCGTCAAGTCCTTTAATAAAGGAAAATTATAATGTAGATGCAGCAATGAAGAAATTTGAGTCTTATGGAATATCAAAAAATAAATTAATAGTTGGATCACCATATTACTCAAGAGGATGGACAGGTGTTAAAAATGATGGTCCTATAAAAGATCTACCAGGACTTTTTGCAACTGCTACTGGTGGTGCAAAAGGAATATGGGATGGAGGTAGAGCAGCAGGAAATCATCCGTTCTATTATCTTAAATCAACTTTAGAGAATGATCCAAGCTTTAAAAAATATAGAGATCCATATTCAAAGGTTCCATATTTGTATAGTGAATCTAAGGGTGAAATGTATACCTATGAAGATGAAATAAGTTTATGGGAAAAAGTTAGTTATGTTAAACAAAATAATTATGGTGGAATAATAGCTTGGGAATTATCAGGTGATTATCCATCAAAGGGAAGTACCTTAACAGATGTTATATATAATGGCTTTAAGAATAATTTACCACCAGTTGTAGATCCAGGAAAGCCAACGGATCCAACTAGCCCAACAGATCCAACTAACCCAACAGATCCAGTAAAACCAGATGCAAATGCATGGGTTGTTGGTAAGGATTACAAAGCTGGAGATGTAGTTTCATATAAAGGAAAGAATTATACATGTCTTGTATCTCATACATCATTAGAGGGATGGGATCCTGTAAGTGTAGCTTCTTTATGGAAATAGTATAAATTAATTTTCGCCTCTATCCTTTTTTAAGATAGAGGCGATTTTGATTTGATTTATTAAATTTAATAAGTTACTGGTAACCCGTTAATAGTGATATTTGCAGGTTTTATATTGCCAACATTTCCAGCACATGATCCACCAAAAGTATAGGATCCTCCTGGAGCTAATGAATTAGCCCATGAAGGTGGAGTAACTTGATATTTATTTCCACCTAAACTTTTAAAGTTACAATCCCAAAGTTGAGTTATCTTTTTATCAAATGTAAAAATTAAAACCCAATTATCTATAGGGGTTAAAGAATTATTTTTTATTGTAAAAGATATATTGGCACCAGAACCCCAATCGGAAGTTACCTTGAAATCTAATTTATTGTTAGAATCTATAGGTGTTTTATTAACTACAACTGATATTGAATTGGATGATGTAGAACCAGCAGAATTTATTAAATCGGCTTTATAGGTATAGGTTCCATTATCCTTATTGGCTAAATCTAGTGAAATTTTAGAAGCGGTATCTATTAAAAGTTTATCAGATTTAATTACAGAATTATTCTCATAAATTTTATATTCAGTTCCTTTATGATTAGCAGGTAGGTCAAGTGTTACAGTATATTGTCCATTATTAGAACTTGATGTATTACTAGATAGTTTTGGGGCTAATGGTTTAGGTAGCGGAGAATTTGATACTGAAACATCAATAGAGTTTGACACAGATGTACCAAAATTATTTATTAATTCAGCTTTGTAAGAGTATTTTCCGGGTGTCTTGTTAGTCGCTGCATAGGATATTTTAGTAGAATTATTAGATGTTAATTTATCAGTTTTAACTACAGAATTATTTTCATAAATTTTATATTCAGTTCCTTTGTGGTTGTCAGGTAAATTAAGAGTAACAGTGTAATTACCATCTGTTGATGAAGTTGTAGATGCTGTTATAGAGGGAGTGACAGGTTTTTTATCATCTATAATTACCGAACTTCCAACTTCATATTCTGACGCATAACCATTTAATACCATATTTTGAGGAGTACCAGAAGTTTTTAATATCATTTCACCATCTAATAAGACTGTCTTTCCAGTTGGTAAGGCACCTTGCCAACCAGGAGTTACTGTAAAATGAATAAGGTCACCTCTAACTTCAGTCTTATAGTCATATCCCCAAGCACTCTTTAATAATACAGAATTTGGTATGTCGAATTCAAGTTTCCAATCTGCAGGGATAGCTTTTCCAGTGTCGTTTTGAATATACAATTTAAATTCGTTAAAAGGATGATCAAATTTATCTTCTATTCCTACATTAAATTTAGCTGTAGGTAAAGTATTAGTTTTAGGATTCACAACAAGTTGTCCAGCTTTATCAAAACTGTTTTTAGCTATAGATGTTAAGGTATCACCAACTGTAAAGTCACCATTACTATCAGTTGAGTAATCACCATCAATTTCCCAAATCATTACTCCACCTAAGTTTTTATTAATAACATAGTTAACTTTTTCTTGCATAGATTGCTCATCTTCAAAACTTAGCCATACCTTTTTATTTTCATTCCAAACATATGGAACTTTAGAAACATCATCCCAATATCTTACATAGCCAAGACTTTTATCTTTTAAAAGATTTTTTACATGCCATAATGGATTAGATCCACCAGGTTCTTCAGCATTATCTATATAGTCAGCCCAAATATTATCAATTCCTACAGCTCCATCGCCGAGTTCATGACCAGGAGTTTTATTTATCCAAGCTTCTCCATAAAGTCCACCAGGATAACTTGAAGGTTTAACGTTTTTCCATCCTCTAGTATAATAAGGGATTCCTATATTAATCTTATCAGGGGAAATTGCACCTTCATAATATTTAACTGCCCAATCTGTATTTAAATAAGGATAGCCTATTTGGGAAGTTTCAGGATCTCTAGAATCAGCATAAAGTGCAGCGTTATGTCCTACATAACCATTCCAAGACCCGTGTAAATCATAGGTCATTAGATTGACGAAATCAAGATATTGTAAGTATTCTCCTTTTCCCATACCACCAAGAATCCAAGCTGAAGCAGTCACAGCAGCAGAAAGAGTATACTTTTTGTTATCCTTTACAGAAGCTTCATCAAGTTTAGTCCTTAAAGTTTTCATTAATTCTACATAATCACCGTAAAGTTGTTTTTTTAAAGGTTCAGAGATTTTAAAGTCTTTTGGGTTACCAGCTTCAGAAACTGAGGTAGGATATTCATAGTCTATATCTAGTCCATCAAAGTTGTAGGTCTTCAAAAAGTCAACGCAACTATTAGCAAAGGTATCACGACCTTCTTGAGTGGTAGCCATTTTATAGAAACCAGTGGTATCAGTCCAGCCACCAACAGAAATAATAGTTTTTACATTAGGATAGTTTTTTTTGTAAGAATTTAGTACATTGAAATGTCCTTTGTAAGGGAAAGCATCAGTTTGGCCTGGGAAAACCTTTTCAATAGCGGCCTCTTTATCACCAAAATCAATCTTATTGGTACTTTGATTAACGTTAGCAAAGGCATAATTGATGTGAGTTAGTTTGCTCCAAGGCATTTTATCAACTGTATAATTTTTGTGTGAGTCTTGTTTAAAGGCCCATTCAGGAAAATAAGCAATTACATTTCTGTCTACTTTTTTTGATTCTTGTGTACTTAATGAATCTTTAGTTTGGGAAGTGTTTTGTGCAGCAAAGGCATTTGTAGAGAAGCATGGAAGAAGTGATACCGAAAAAGCCACCGCACTGATAACGGAAATAAACTTTTTACTTTTCATATTATACCTCCATATAATATAATTAAATTTATTGTAGTGTACAAAATAATTGTATTACAAAAATATGTAAAATATAAGTACTTATTGATATATTTAAGAATATTTTTATTGACAATATTTGATAAAATTTTTAAAATCAAAACTCGGAATAATATATAAAATTAAACTGCTCCCTTTCTAATTGACAGGAAGCAGTTCAAATTATACCTATGTTAAATTTGAATATAATTAAGACCTGTAAATTTCATCAACTTTTATATAGCCAGTATTCACAAGGGTATCTGTTATATTGGATCTAGTTACAAGTACAGGAGAAATAAATATTGTAGGAACGTTTATTTTACCATTATTTATACTTGCATTAGTAGCAATAAATTCTCCATTCATTAATTTTATAGAAGAATCTATTGCCGCTTTACCAAGTTCTCTAACATCCTTAAGAACTGTCATTGATTGAGTGCCATCTACTATTCTTTTGATTGCAGGTAATTGTGCATCTTGACCTGTTACAGCAACCTTACCAGCCAAGCCATGTTCTTCTAATGCTTTAATTACACCACTAGCTGTATTATCATTTGGAGCTAATATGGCATCAACTTTATTATTAGAATTTAATATATTATTTACTATATCATAAGCATTTTGGGGGTCCCAATTAATTATTTCTTGATCTGCAATTATTTTTATGGAGCCTATATCTACTAAAGGGCGAATATATTTCATTGCACCATCCTTATATAGTTTAGAATTATTATCATTAGGGTCGCCAGATAGAATAATATAATTACCTTTTGGAACATTATCAATGAGAAATTTGCCTTGAAGTTCTCCAACTTTTGTATTATCAAAGGATACATATAAATCTAAATCACTATTAAGTACAAGTCTATCATAAGCGATTACCTTAACACCTGCTTTTTTAGCTTTTTCAACAATTTCATATGCAGTCGATGCATTTAAGGGAGCTAAAAGTAATACATCTATACCTTGAGAGATTAAATTATCTACTTGTTTAGCTTGTAATTCTGGATCAGAGTTGGCATCTTCTATTTTCAAAGTAATATCCTTTGTACTAACATATTTTTCTAAAAATTGTTTGTCTGAAATCCATCTTGGTACTATTTGATTAGGTAAAGAAAGTCCTATTACTATTTGTTTTCTATTTTTGTCTATAGAATTATAGGTATATTCATATAGATTATTAATTTTGATTCCTAAAACATCTTCTTTAATATAGCAAATTTGAACTATAAAAAAATCGGGTAGTGATTTATACATATTAAATTTCCTATTTAATTATTAATACTATAATAAGCATATTCAAATATTAGTTGGTATAGTTCAGATTTATTTAAAAATAAAAAATAATTAATTTTAAGGGTTAATTATAGAAAATATTTTTATGATTTTTAATAAATTGATATAATTAAGATTATAATAAATAAGTAAAATAAGTTTTTGCAAATAGGAATGCTTTTGAGGAGTAGTTTTAATTAATTTTGAAAGTCAAGATCTAATATTTGGCTTTTCACTTAAGGAGGATTTTTAATTTATGAAATTTTACGATGAGCTTTCTAAGTATTATAAATATATATTTCCAATGTCAGAAGTTACATTAAATTTTTTAAAGGACAATATAGACAAGAATAAAAAAGTTTTGGATATTGCTTGTGGAAGTGGCGAATATACTATAGGTTTAAGCAAGTATGGATATAATGTTAAAGGGATAGATTTAGATGATTTAATGATTGAAAAAGCTAAAGAAAAAGCTATAGAAGAAGGGGTTAATGTAGAATTTAAAGTAGGAAATATACTTAAGCTTGATGAGGTGTTTAATGAAAGCTTTGGAGGGATGTTTTGTATAGGAAACTCTTTAGTTCATTTAGATAATATAGAGGAGATAGAAAAGGCTTTACAATTGATGAAGGATAAGCTTGAGGATAAGGGTATATTGATTATTCAAATTATAAATTATGCTAGGATTTTAAAGTTTGATTTAAAGAGTTTACAAACTATAAAAAATGAAGAAATAGGTATAGAGTTTATCCGTAATTATAAGAAAAAAGATGATAAAATAATATTTAATACTATACTTAAGATTAATGATGAAGAGAGTTTAGAAAATGATGTAGAGTTATTACCAATTACACATATAGAGTTAAGACCTAGTTTAGAAAAAGTAGGGTTTAAGAATATACAATTTTTTGGAGGATTTAATAAGGGGAAGTTTGAAGAAGATGAATCTATTCAATTAATTATTAAATGTGAGAAGTAATAAAATTAATAATTGATGATTTGAGGATATATTTGGATAATTATCGAGCAATAAGAATATAGTTTTAATAAATAGATAAATTTAAGGGAAAACAAATGTGGAAGAATATGGTCAGTAGTAATATAATTAAATAAATAAAAAATAAACTTTTTGAAAAGAGATAGTAGATAATGAAATTTAGCTAAAGAGAATCCCGAGTGGTGAGAAGGGATGCTGTAGTCATTATTGAATGGGTCTTTGAAAGGATATTCCGATATGTAGGGGTATACGGAGAGTCTACCGTTAAAAAGACAGGGTATCGAAGAAATTTCCGTACCTGAGATAGTGTAAAAACATAGGTGGTATAGCAAAGAATACACTTTGTCCTAGTTATAGGATGAAGTGTTTTTTATTTAATTTTGTAATATAGCATAGACTTATGAAGAGTTTTAGTTATTTGAAATATACAAAAAGAAGTAAGAAATTTTATGCAAGTACACTTATTTATTTTACTGAATTTGGGTGGCACCACGAGTCACTTCGTCCCAATGTAGGATGAAGTGGCTCTTTTTTTATGAAGGAAATTCCTTTTCATATCCATTTGAATTAATAAATTCAAATTAATAAATTAGAAATTTAGATTCTCACTTAAGTATTAAGTGTTTTTAAGACAAAAGTTTATTATTTATGGAAAAAGAAAAAGGGGGTAAAGTAAATGGTCAATTTATCTTGCGAAGAATTTAAAAAACTTAAGAATGAAGAGAAAAGTTTTTCGTTAGTAAGTAGTTTTAGAGGAGATGAAATTACTCCTATAAAATTGTACTCAAATTTAAATGGAAGAGAAAAATTTCTTTTAGAAGGAGGAAGCAAAGAGGGGCGGTTTGGTAGATATTCATTTTTTGGAGAAAAAGTAGAGAAGTATATTGGAAAAATAGAAAAAGTGAGTGAGATTTTAAATAAGGAATTTGTTAAAAGTACCAATCCTTTTCCTTTTAAAGGTGGAGCAGTAGGTTTTGTAGCTTATGATATATTACCAAAATTTCATAGTAAGCTTAGTTTTAATAATAAGGAGGATTTTGAACTTGAGGATATTAGATTTTTTATTGTTAAAGATTATATTTGCTATGATAGCTTTACGCATAAGGTTCATTTTGTAACTACTATTTTAAATGGAGAAAAAAGAGGTTATGAAGATATTATAAAAATGCATAAAAATCAATATGAATATTTAAGTAATTCTAGTAAAAGACAAGTAGAAGATTTTTCAGAAACTGATGTGTCATATTCACCTTCTAAAGAAGAATATTTAGAAAAGGTAAAAAAAGCAAAAAAATATATAAGAGAAGGGGATGTTTTTCAAGTAGTGATTTCAAGAAGGGCATATATTAAGACAAAAAAGAATCCACTACAAATTTATAGAAACCTAAGACAAGAAAATCCATCACCATATATGTTTTTATTAGAGTTTAAGGAGTATTCAATTTTAGGATCTTCCCCTGAAAGTTTAGTTAGAACTGAAGCAGGAAGGGTAATAACAAATCCTATTGCAGGTAGTAGAAAAAGAGGTAAGACAGAGGAAGAAGATTTAGAATTAGAAAATCAATTATTAAAGGATGAAAAGGAGAGAGCTGAGCATATAATGCTTGTAGACTTAGGAAGAAATGATATAGGTAAAGTTAGTAAAGTTGGTACGGTAAATGTTAGTGAGTCCATGAAGGTAGAAAGATTTTCACATATAATGCATATTTGCTCTACTGTTCAAGGGGAGTTACAGGAGGGATTAAATAGTTTAGATGCTCTTGTATCTATTTTTCCAGCAGGAACCCTTTCAGGAGCACCAAAGCTTAGAGCAATGGAAATAATTGAGGAATTGGAGGAGGTGAAGAGAGGTTTCTATGCTGGAGCAGTTGGATATTTTTCTTATGGAGGAAATATGGATATGTGTATATGTATAAGAAGTTTATTGCTTAAGGATGGCATAGCTTATTTACAAGCTGGAGCTGGTATTGTACAAGATTCAATTCCTGAAGAGGAATTTAAAGAAACTGAAAATAAGTTAAAAGCTTTAATGGAGGTAATAAAATGATACTTTTAATAGATAATTATGATTCATTTACCTACAATCTTTATCAATATTTAATGGAGTATATAGATGTTAGGGTGGTCAAAAATGACTGTATTACTATTGAAGAAATAAATAGCTTAAAGCCGGAAGGAATAGTGATTTCACCAGGACCAAAGGCGCCTAAAGACATACCACAGGTGAAGGAAATAATAAAAGAATTTTCGTCTAAGATACCAATACTAGGTGTATGTTTAGGGCATCAAGCTATAGTAGAAGTATTTGGAGGAAGGGTTATCCAAGCAAAAGAAATAGTACATGGCAAAACTTCACTTATAAAATTGAAGAACAGACCTTTATTTAATGGAATAAGAAAGAAGTTAAATGTTACTAGGTACCATTCATTAATTGCAGATAGAGAAAGTCTACCAGAGGATTTAGAAATCATAGGTGAAACAATTGAAGATAATATAATTATGGCTATAAAGCATAAAGAATATGATGTTTATGGAGTTCAATTTCATCCAGAGTCTATTCTTACAGAAAAGGGAAAGTTTATAATAATGAATTTTGTGGAGGAGATATGTCATGGAGATAGGGGCAATTATTGATAAATTAGCAAGGAAAGAAAATCTTACAGAAGAAGAGAGTAAAGAAGTTATGAGTTCAATAATAAGAGGTGAGGCTACATCTTCACAAATAGGAGGATATTTAGTTGGGCTTAAGGTAAAAGGAGAAACAACAGATGAGATATTAGGAGCAGTAAAAGCATTAAGAAGTAATATGATACCAGTTAATATAGAAGGTGAATATTTAATAGATGTATGTGGAACTGGAGGGGATGGAGGTAAGACATTCAATATATCTACTGCTACAGCAATAATAGCAGCTTCAGCAGGAATTAAAATTTCAAAGCATGGAAATAGGGCGATATCAAGTAAATGTGGTAGTGCTGATGTTCTTAGAGAGTTGAATATACCAGTAGACTTTGATGCTGAAAAAGGAGCAGAGGCAATAAAGAGGGTTGGAATGGCATTTTTATTTGCACCTAATTTTCATACAGCGATGAAGAATGTAGCAAAGGCAAGAGGAGAAATAGGGACTAGAACTATTTTTAATCTTATAGGACCACTAATAAATCCATCCAATTTGAAGGGACAATTAATGGGCATATATGATGGAAGATTATTAAAAACTGTAGGTGGAGTCTTGAAGGCTCAAGGTCTAGATAGAGCATTAGTAGTTCATGGAGAAGATGGATTAGATGAGATAACTATAACTACAAAGACAAAGGTGTGTGAAGTAGGTAAGTTTGGCATGAAAGAATATACCATTTCTCCAGAGCAATTTGGATTCAAAAGGAGACGATTAAGAGAAATATCAGGTGGGGATGCTGAAAAAAACGGTGAAATAATTCTAAAGATAATAATGGGAGAAAAAGGTCCATGCAGAGATGTTGTTGTTTTAAATTCGGCAGCAGCACTTTATGTAGGGAATAAGGTTGACTCATTGATAGAAGGTAAGGTATTAGCAGAAAGTTTAATAGATTCAGGAAAAGTCTATGATAAGTATCTAGAACTTGTAAGCTTCAATTAAGGAGAAAGAGCTATGATTTTAGATAAAATTGTTGATAAAAAGAGGGTTGCAATAGAAAAAAGAAAAAAATTTATTTGTATGGAAGAGATAATAAAAAAATCAGAGAATATGAATAAAGATTTTACAAATGAGTTTAAGAAAGTATTTTTAAAGAATGATTTTATTATAATAGGTGAGTTTAAAAAAGCATCACCATCAAGAGGCATTATAGTTGAAAACTTTGATATAGATGAAATAAAAAAAATATATGAAAAAATGGGGGTTCAGGCATATTCAGTTTTGACCGAAGAAGAATATTTTCTAGGTAAGGATGAATATATAAAAGAACTAAAAAACACATCAAATGTGCCTATTCTTAGAAAGGATTTTATAATTGATAAATATCAAATATATGAGGCTAGCATATTAGGGGCAAGTGCAGTTTTGTTAATAGTAGCAGTTTTAGGAAAAGAGCTTAAAAGCTTTTATGAATTAACAAAAAAGCTTAATCTTGAAGCTTTAGTTGAAATTCATAATGAGGAAGAATTAAAAATAGCATTAGATAGTGGTGTGGATATTATTGGAATAAATAATAGAAATTTAAAGACCTTTAAAACAGATATAAATACTACTAGAGATTTAATAAATAAAATTACAAAAGATAAGATAATAGTTTCAGAAAGTGGAATAAAAACTTTAGAAGATATAGAAAAAGTTAAAAACTTTGGAGCAAATGCAGTACTTATTGGAGAATGTTTTATGAGGAATATAAATAATATAGAATTTAAAAATAAAATAAGAGAGTTTTTAATAAATGTTAATAAAAATATGCGGAATAACTGAAGAATCTGAAGTTGAGTATTTAAATGAATTAACTCCTGATTATATAGGTTTTGTATTTGCAGAAAGTAAAAGGAAGGTAACGATAGAAAAAGCTATAAGGTTAAAAGATATATTAAATAAAAATATTAAAGTAGTTGGAGTATTTAAAGATTTACCAATTGAAGAGGTGATTTTAGTTTCAAAAGTAGTAGGATTAGATGTTATACAACTTCATGGTAAAGAAGATAATGATTATATTATTAGATTAAATGGTTTAAATAGAGAAATTTGGAAAGCGGTAAGTGTTAAAAAGGGCGAAAGAATAAATGAACATTATAACGTTGATAAAATGATTTTTGATGGGCCACAACCAGGAAGTGGAAAAGTTATAAATTTTGATGAAGGATTTAATCCAAGTAAAGAATTTATTATTTCTGGAGGATTAAATCCTGATAATGTTGTAGGTTTTTTGGCTATATCAAATGTAATAGGTGTTGATGTTTCTTCTGGAGTAGAAGAACTAAATAAGGAAGGATATTTTAAGAAAGATTATTTTAAATTGAAAAAGTTCATTGAAAGGGTGAGAAGTTATGAAAAATCTAAATATAAAGGGAAGATTTAATGAATTTGGTGGTCAATATGTACCAGAAACATTAATGAATGCATTGTTAGAATTAGAGAGAGAATATGAAAAAGCTTTAGCAGATGAAGATTTCATAAAAGAATATAAAAGTGTATTAAAAGAATATTCAGGAAGAGAAACGCCTTTATATTATGCTGAAAATATGTCAGAGGAATTAGGACAAAAGATTTATTTAAAAAGGGAAGATTTAAATCATACAGGAGCACATAAAATTAATAATACTATTGGACAAGTGCTTTTAGCAAAGAGAATGGGCAAGAAAAGTGTTATAGCAGAGACAGGGGCAGGTCAACACGGTGTGGCAACAGCTACAGTAGCAGCAAAATATAAAATGAAATGTAAGGTATTTATGGGGGAGGAGGATATAAAAAGGCAAGCTCTTAATGTAAAGAGAATGAGATTATTAGGTGCAAAGGTTGTACCAGTAACATCTGGTTCAAGGACACTTAAAGATGCTGTAAATGAGACAATAAAATATTGGGTACAAGAAGTGGATACATGTTTTTATGTATTAGGTTCAGTACTTGGACCACATCCATATCCAACTATGGTTAGAAATTTTCAGAGGATAATAGGTGATGAAGCAAGAGCTCAAATACTAGTTAAGGAAGGAAAACTTCCAGATTATATAATAGCTCCAGTGGGTGGTGGAAGTAATTCGATGGGAATATTTTATCCATTCATAGAGGATAAGGGGGTAAAACTTATAGGAGTTGAAGGTGGAGGGAAAGGAGTAAATACAAACTTTCACTCTGCAACTATGAGTAAGGCAGAAAAGGGAATATTACATGGTATGTTAAGTTATGTTCTAAAAGATGAAGATGGAGAAATATCGGAAGCTTATTCTATATCGGCAGGACTTGATTATCCAGGTGTAGGACCAGAGCATGCTTATTTAAAAGAGATAGGGCGAACAACATATACTTCGGTAGTAGATGATGAAGCTATAGATGGATTAGTTTATTTAACAAGAACAGAGGGAATTATTCCAGCATTAGAATCAGCTCATGGAGTTGCATATGCAATAAAACTTAGCAAAGAATTAAGAGATAAAGGGTCTTTTAATAATATTATTATAGTTAATATTTCTGGAAGAGGAGATAAGGATATGGAAAGTATCTTTGAGTATTTGGAGGGAAAAAATGAATAGAGTGGAAAGTAAATTAAAGAATTTTAAAATTGAAGATAGAAAGGCATTAGTTGCTTTTATAATAGCTGGATATCCTTCTTTAAATGGTACCAAAGAACTTGCTTTAAACTTAGAAAAAGAAGGGGTTGATATCTTAGAAATAGGAGTGCCCTTTTCAGATCCACTTGCAGATGGACCTGTAATATCACAGGCTTATTATAATACTTTAAAAAGTGGATTTAAGACAAAGGATTTATTTTCTCTAGTAGAAGATATAAGAAAAGACTCAAATATACCGTTAGTAGTAATGGTTTATTACAATATAGTTTATTGTTATGGTGTAGAAAAATTTATAAATAATTTAAAGAAGGTAGGTGTAGATGGAATAATTGTCCCTGATATACCATTAGAAGAAAGAGAAGAATTGAATACTTATTGTAATAATTTTGATGTTATATTAATTCCGTTAGTAGCACCAACTTCAAAAGATAGAATAAAAAAAATAGTTAAAGATAGTAGAGGGTTTACTTATTGTGTTTCAGTAAAAGGAACTACAGGAAAGAGTATAGTACTTACTGATGATTTAATAGACTACATGAAATTTTGTAGGAATGCATCACATAATCAATGCTTCTTAGGTTTTGGAGTTGATTCTAAGGAGAGTGTTAATAAAGTAAAAGAGCATTGTGATGGGGTTATTATAGGAAGTGCTATTGTAAAAAGATTGAATAGTGATGAAGAATTTGATAAGAATTTAAGAAAAATAAGAAGTTTTATAAGAGAAGTAAGGAAAGAGATGGATAAAGACTAAAATGGTAATATTTTAAATTAATAAAAAACATGGTATGTATTTATGCCATGTTTTCTTTATTTTTAAGGAAAATAAAAAATATAAACCTATTATTATAGAATTGTACAAAAGATATGATGATTATGGTAACCTAAGTGAAATATCATATTCAGATAAAACAACATTTAAAACAAAGTATAATGGTGGAGGCAGATTATTAAAGGAAGTTTAAAGAAAATCACCACTAAGAATGGTACTATTAGTTATGAATATGACTTATTAAACAGATTAACAAATGTAACAGACAGTAATAATAAAGTTACTTCATACACTTATGATAATAACGGAAATAGAGATACTTTAACTTATCCAAATGGAATAACTGTTAGGTATGATTACAATACTTTAAATAGACTAGTAAAAGAAACTATAACAGATAAAGATGGAAAAGTTATAGATAGTTAAGCAATAGAGCTTGGAGCTGCTGGAAGCAGAAAGAAAATAACAGAAGCAGATGGAACAAGATATTCTTTATTTGATGGAATAAAGAATGTAAGAGCCTTAGCAGATGATTCAGGTAAAGTTACAGATAAATATTCTTATGATGGATTTGAAAATCTATTAACTAAAGAAGAAACAACAGAAAATGCCTACTTATACAAAGAAAGAAAAGAGAGGTATAATATACTTTATACAAAAGTTTTTTATAATTTCATATAATACTAAAATTTATGAATATAATTTATAGATGAAATAGGTGATATTTATGATATTAAGTGCAAGTAGAAGAACTGATATACCTGCATTTTATAGTGAGTGGTTTTTTGAAAGAATCAAAGAAGGTTACTTTATGGTTAGAAATCCGATGAGTCCTAATCAAGTTAGCAGAGTAAGCTTAAGCCCTGCTATAGTAGATTGTATTGTGTTTTGGACTAAGAATCCAAGACCTATGATGGATAAACTTAATGAGTTAAAAGCTTATAATTATTATTTCCAATTTACTCTTAACTCTTATGATACAAGTTTAGAATTAAATGTACCTTCAAAAAAATATCTTATAGAAACTTTTATAAAATTATCTAAAGCTATAGGTAAGGAGAAGGTTATATGGAGATATGATCCGATTGTATTAACAGATGTATTTAATAAAGAATATCATTATAAATGGTTTGATTATTTAGCATATAAGTTAAGTAAGTATACTGATAGGTGTGTAATTAGCTTTTTAGATTTATATAAGAAGACTGAACGTAATTTAAGAGGAATTAATGTTAAAGTTATTACAAAATTAGACATGGAGGAAATGGCAAGTGAATTATCTAAAATAGCATCAAAGTATGGATTAACTATTGAATCTTGTTCAGAAGATATTGATTTATATAAATTTAATATAAAGCATGGAAAATGTATAGATGATAAAGTTATATCAAAGATTATTGGTAGTAAAGTCAGTATTCCAAAAGATATTAATCAGAGAGAAATTTGTGGATGTGTAAAAAGTGTTGATATGGGGGCTTATAACACTTGTAGGCATGGGTGTTTGTATTGTTATGCAAACTATAGTGAGGAAGCTGTAAGTAAAAATATAATGGTACATGATAAAAAATCATGTTTTATTATTGGAAAGTTAACTTTAAAGGATAAGGTTTCTGATAGAAAAGATAAGGTTTATACTTCTACTCAAATAGGTTTTTTTGATTAGATATAAAGATATGCATAATAAATATTTATAATTTTAAGATTGTAAATATTACAATAAAAGATGGTTATCGTTATTATCTATAGTAATAAAGGTATAGGATATATAGTTTAATATGACTATATATCCTATACCTTTTTTATATAGAAGGGTATAATGAAAATTAATGGAAAATGACGATAAATTCACAAAATATTTACTGATAAAATGAGGTATGATATTATTAAATTTAGCGATACAGCAATTAATTTATTATGGAGGCTTAAATATGAATAGTATTATTGAAAATATAATTAAAAACATGGAAAAAGTAATTGTAGGTAAAAGAGATGTTTTAGAAAAAATAGTTATAGCTCTTTTAAATGATGGACATGTTTTGATAGAGGATGTTCCTGGGGTTGGTAAGACAAAAACAGTTGCAACTTTAGCTAAAACTTTAGATGGTGATTTTAATAGAATACAATTTACTCCAGATGTTATGCCATCAGATGTAGTTGGATTTTCAATGTATAATCCTAGCAATGGAAGCTTTGAGTATAGAAAGGGAGCTGCAATGTGTAACTTTTTACTTGCAGATGAAATTAATAGAGCTTCTTCAAAAACTCAATCAAGTTTACTTGAAGCAATGGAAGAAGCTCAGGTTACAGTTGATGGAGTTACATATAAGCTACCTAAACCTTTTATGGTTTTAGCAACACAAAATCCTATAGAAAGTTATGGAACTTATATTTTACCAGAAGCACAAATGGATAGGTTCTTTTTAAGATTATCTATAGGATATCCAAATAAGTCAGAAGAAAAGAGAATATTAGATAGATTTGAAAGTGAGAATCCACTAACTACTTTAAATAAAGTTATCACTAAGGAAGATGTGATAAAGCTTCAAAATGAGGTTAAGGAAGTTAAGGTTAGTGATTCTATAAAAATGTATATTTTAGATATAGTGGAGGCTACTCGTAAAGCTAAAGAAATTACATTAGGGGTAAGTCCTAGAGGTAGCTTAAGTTTATTAAGAGCTGCTAAGGCATTGGCTTTTATAAGAGGCAGAGATTTTGTTCTTCCAGATGATGTACAAGAAATGGCAGTACCAGTATTAGCACACAGAATAATAGTTAATTCAAATATAAAGTCTCAAAGTATGAGTCAAGAAGATATTATTAAACAAGTACTTAAAATAGTAGAAGTACCAATCTTCCAAATTTAGTGATTTGATAGAAGAGGGAATAATATGGGAAATATTGTAATTTTTATATTAATAGTATTTATATTGTTTATATATGCTTATATAGCAGGTGGACAAGTAGCTATAATAATAGCAATGATGTTTATCATAGCACCTATTATATCTATAATTTTAACTTTAATAGTAAAAAGAAAAATAGAAATTTATACGTATATACCTAATGTTGATATTGAAAAGGATGAAGTATTAGAGGTAAATGTAACTATAAAGAACAATTCAATTATGCCAATTCCTTTTATAGATATAGTTTTTTTTAAGTCCTTGAATTTGGAATTGCTCAAATCAGAAGTATTAAGGTGTACCATAGCACCTCACGAAACTATAACATTTAAAATGCCTTATAGAGGAGCATTAAGAGGAAAAGGAAATATAGGAATAAGAACTATTGTTTTAAAAGACTATTTAGGAATTTTAAAGCTTCCGTTGTTAAATTATTTAAATAAAGATGAATTTAGAAGAGATATTACAGTAATGCCTAGAATTTTTGATGTAAATCAAACTAATAAAGAGCTATTTAACTTTATAAATGTTAAAAAATTTAGAGGTGATGGCGAAGAACATGAAGTAAATGATCTTATAGGAGAACCAGGTTATGAATTAAGAGAATATATACCAGGGGATTCGTTGCGTAGAATTAACTGGAAGGTATCAGCAAAGAGAAATACATTAATGGTTAGAAAAAGCATTGAGTCTATAGGTAAAAAGAGGGTATTAATTCTAGATCCTTGCAAATATGCAATTAAGGCAAGTGGAAGTTTGAGATATGGAAATGAAAAAAATTCAAAAGTATACAATACTTTAAATAAAGAAATATTGATTGTGGAGGAAAGAACGTTAGAGTTTTTAATATCAGTAGCAGATTCTATTGTAAAGAATAAAAATAATGTGGAAATTTATTTATTTGAAAATGATATGTGGAAAACATTTAATATTAAAGATAAGAATGATATTAGTAGTATGCAATATAAATTAGCAACATATAAATTTTTAGATAAATCAAAAAATAGTAAAGAAAATAGGTTACCTATAAGTGAATTCAGTAGAAATATAAAATTTATGACTGGAGGAGAGGCTGTAGTTTTTACAGGATATCCAGACAAAAGATTAAGTGATTTAATTAATCAGTGTGAAAGTTTTAATACTCAAATCAATACAATATGGATAAAGTCTAGTAATAAGATGTTTATACAGGAGTCTTGTGTAAGAAGAAATATAATAAATATAATGGAGGAACAAAGCTTAGATGAGGTTCCTATTAACTTAGAAGATATAGTTATATAAATAAAAGAGGATGTATATGTTATGAAAAATAGTATAAATAAAATAAAGGAGCAAGTAATACCACTACTTTTTTCAGTAAGTTGTACCTGTCTTATACTAAATGCACTATTTCAGACAGTATTTTTAGTAGACTTACTTTTAGCTATAGTTTGGAATTTTATACTTTTTATAGTATTAAATAAAATTTCTCAAAAAAAGAAGTACAGTGGTTTATTCTATTTGCTAGGATCAATAGTATATTTATTTTTAGCTTTTTTAATAATAAATTTGGCAGCTGATACTTATAGTGGAGGATATCTTAGTTGGATTAAGGATGTTCAAAATGATAATAGCGGTATGATAGCTTATTGGATAGGAACATTTTTAATTTCTACACACTTTTTTTCATCTATAATATTTTATTTTACAGAAATAAGAAGGCGAAGAGTTGTATTAATATTAATCTCAATTATTCCGTTAGCTATATATTCAGCTAGAACAAAACATATAATAAGTTTAGCTTTTATTATGTTTTTAATATTTTTAATAGGGTTATTTATAGAGTTTACTAGAAATATAGGTAGTGAAAAAAATGTTACTGTATATAATAAAAAAGCTAGTTACTATAAAGCTATAATTCCATTTCTAATAATATTAAGTATTATAGCTTTAATTATTCCTAAACCTGATATGTTTCCAAAGCTATCAAATCCAAATTCATTTTTAGAGAAAAAACAGCCGTCTAATGGTAACAATAATGATGATGCTCGTAATAATGGCGATAGTAAAAGGAATGATGGTCCAAATTCTGGAGGATCAAAAAGAGGAAGCAATATAAATACACCTAATAATTCTAAAAATAAAAGCCAAATTTTATTTGATGTACAAGCTTCAGAACCTATCTATTTTAGAGTACAGAGTTTTGATAAATATGAGAATAATAAATGGAAAACTGGTAATGATTTATTAGAAGAAAATTATGTGTTTAATGGAATGATTAGAAATGATAACAATATAAATTTCATTATGAAAATTTTGAGTGATAGTAAAAAAGTTGAAGAACTTAAAAAGAAAAATTCGAAGTTAGAAAATATATTAAATAAACCATCTATACCTCAAGTAAAAAAAGTTGCAAATATTAGAACCAATGATTATGAGATGAAAGTTTTATTAAATCCATTAGGAATAATAGATTTTAATTTAGAGGGAAGCAACGAAAAAATTTATACCAATAATCAAGATATGTATTTTTTGAAACGCTCCCTAAATAACAATGAAAAATATAGTGTTAGTTATTATTCTCAAATGTTAGATGAAGATTCAAGGGAGTTTGAGTTTATAAAAAATATTAATTTACAAGAATATGTTGAAATGTTAAATACATTATCATCATTAAATTTAAATACAATTGAAAAGCAAGAAATTAATAATTATAAAGCGGAAATAATAAAAGCTCAAGTTGATTATAGGAAGCTTCCATCTAAATTACCTAATAGAATATATGATTTAGCTAATAAAATTACAAAGGATAAAACATCAGATTATGATAAGGCTCTGGCAATAGAGAAATATTTAACATCAGGAGAATTTAAATATAAGCTAGATATTAAAAAAATAAGTAATAATAGAGATTATACTGATTATTTTTTATTTGATAGTAAAACCGGTTATTGTGTGCAATTTGCTTCAGCTATGGTTATTTTAGCAAGAGCAGCAGGACTACCATCAAAGTATACAGAAGGCTTTGTTTGTTGTGAAAAGAATAAATTATTAGATACCTATGTGATAAGAAGTGAGCATGCTCATGCATTTCCAGAAATTTTTATAGCGGGTTATGGATGGATGAAGTTTGAACCTACAGCTAGTATTAAAGAAGATATTAATAAAAATGATAAGAATAATAAGAGTAACATACAAAATAATAAGAAAAGAATAGAAGTTCCATTTTATAAGGTTTTATTAATAGGATTAATTGTAATAGCAAGTATACCATTAGCAATATTAATTATATTATTATTAATTAAGTTATTTATAAATTTAAAGAGACATTTTTGGAGGCAAAAACTCTTTAATATGGAGAAAAATAAAGCTGTTGAAGATATTTTTATGCAAACATTATTAATTCTAAAGTTAATTGATTATGATATTAAAAGTTATGAAACTCCAAATCAATATGCTTTTCGTATTTTTACAGAATGTTTTTTAGATATTAAACCATTAGTAAATGCATTTAATAAAAGTAAATATGGAAATTTAGATGCAAAGGATGAGCAAATAGAAAACTTATTAGTTATATATGATGAGGTCTTAGCATATACCAAGAAAAATTGCAAATGGACTAAAAAATATAAAATATAATTAGATTTATATAATATAAATTAAAAGTTATATCAAAGATAAGAAAAATTCGATATAGTTATTTAGGAAATATAAGGATTATAAAACTTATATTGTAATTTTTAAATAAAGGAGTATAATAAAAATGTAAATAAATAAATGCTAGAGGTGCCTATTACGGCTGAGAGGGAACTTTTCCTAACTCTTATAACCTGATTTAGATAATGCTAACGAAGGGAAGCGATTTTTAGTTAATAATAAAGTATTATTGTACTTTTTATTTTAGCGTAATTAAGCCTAGCAAATTTATTTTGCTAGGCTTTTTTATATTAAATGAAACACCTTCTCATGTTAATTTGAACTTAAGGAAACTCCTTCTCACTTTCATTCGAATGAGTAAGTTCGAATAACCAAATTAAAATTTGGATTCTCACGTAACCTTGAATAATCAAATTAAAAAGTTGGATTTTTACTTAAAGCAGTGTTATAGCATTTTTTAAAATTTTAGTGAAAAGGAGGCGTTTTTATGAGATTGAATGGAAAAAATATAGAACTTGAAAAAGAGACTACTATAGAAGAACTTTTAGAACAGTATAATATAAATTCTTCCAGAGTTGTTGTTGAAGTCAATAGAGAAATAGTAGAAAAGACTTGTTTTAGTAGTGTAAAGCTTAAAAATGAAGATACAATTGAAGTAATATCTTTTGTTGGAGGAGGTTAAAAATTTGAAGGTAGAAGTAAAAGGAGAATGGCTTGATGAAAAGAAGTTAGAAAAACTAATATATGCAAGAAATACAAAAGGGGTTACTGAGAAAGTAAAAAAGGCTAAAGTTGGTATTGCAGGTGCTGGTGGATTGGGTTCTAATATTGCTATTTCACTTGCAAGGTTAGGTGTAGGAGAAATAACTATTGTAGATTTTGATATTATAGAACATTCAAATTTGAATAGGCAACAGTACTTTATTAGCGACATAGGTAACCTTAAGGTCAAGGTATTAAAAAGCATTATAAATAAAATAAATCCTTTTATAAAAGTAAATGAGGTAGTAGAAAAGATAGATGAGAGAAATATAAAAGATATTTTTAAAGATGTAGATATAATTGTTGAGGCATTTGATGTTCCTGAAAATAAGGCTATGCTTTCTAATTATGTACTTACTAGAATGAGGGATAAATATTTAATCGCAGCATCAGGTATGGCAGGATATTATTCTTCAAATTTAATTACTACTAAGAAGGTAAGAGATAAGTTTTATTTATGTGGAGATTTTGAGAATGGAATAAGTGATACTGTAGGGGTTATGGCTCCTAGGGTTATAATTTGTGCAAATCATATGGCGAACATGGTTCTTAATATAATTTTAGGAAAAGAGGAGATTTAATGATGAATGACAAATTAGTTATTGCAGGTGTTGAATTAAATAGTAGATTATTAGTAGGAACAGGAAAATATCCATCTAATAAATTAATAAAAGATGTTTTAGAAGGTAGTGGAGCAGAGATTATTACTTTAGCAGTAAGAAGGGTAGATTTAGATAATAAAGATGAAGATGTATTAAGTAACATACCTAAGGATGTTATATTACTTCCTAATACATCAGGAGCTACTAATGCTGAAGAAGCTATTAGGATAGCAAAAATAGCAAGAGCTATGGGGTGTGGCAATTGGATTAAGATTGAGATAATATCTGATTCTAAATATTTATTGCCAGACAATGAGGAAACTATTAAAGCTACAAAGATACTAGCTGATGATGGATTTATAGTATTACCATATATGTGTCCAGATCTTTATGCTGGAAGAAGGTTAATCAAAGCTGGAGCAGGAGCTGTTATGCCACTTGGAGCACCTATAGGAAGTAATAGAGGCTTGAGGACAAAAGAACTTATACAAATAATGATAGATGAGCTTGATATCCCGATAATAGTAGATGCTGGACTTGGGAAGCCATCTCATGCTATGGAGGCTATGGAGATGGGGGCGGCAGCTTGTTTAGTAAATACAGCTATAGCATCATCAAAAGATCCAATTAATATGGCAAAAGCTTTTAAAATGGCAGTTGATGGTGGACGCTTAGGGTATCTTTCAAAGTTTGGTTTAGTATCTAAAGAAGCTAATGCTTCATCACCACTTTTAGGATTTTTAGGGTAGGTGATATGTATGAGTTTTTATGAAGTAGTAAGTAAATATAGAGATTTTAATTTTAATGAATATTTTAATAAGGTTACAAAAGAAGATGTTATAAGAAGTATTAACTCAGAGAGCTTAAATGAGTTTGATTTATTAAATTTACTTTCAACAAAAGCAGAAGAATGCTTGGAGGAAATGGCTCAAAGAGCTAGAGCGCTTGCTCTAAAATATTCAGGAAGAACAATACTTTTGTACACACCTATGTATATATCAAATTTTTGTATAAATAAATGTTCTTATTGTGGCTATAATATTGAAAATAAGATAGAGAGAAGAAAACTTACATTAGACGAAGTAAGAGCAGAAGGGGAAGCTATTTCAAAAGAAGGCTTTAAACATCTATTATTATTAACTGGAGAAAGTGAGTACCAATCACCAGTTAGTTATATAGCTGATAGTGTAAGAGTATTAAAAGATATGTTTCCATCTATATCAATAGAAGTTTATCCAATGAGAACAGAACAATATAAGGAAGTTGTAGAGGCTGGTGTTGAAGGTCTTACAGTATATCAAGAAACTTATAATGAAGAGGTTTATGATAGAGTTCATATAAGTGGTCCAAAGAAGGATTTTAAAAATAGGTTAGATGCACCAGAAAGAGGGGCAGAAGCTGGAATGAGGAGTCTTGGACTTGGTGCACTTTTAGGACTTGCTGATTTTAGGCAAGATGCATTTTTTGTAGCTATGCATGGAAGATATTTAGTAAATAAGTATCCTTATATAGAGTTATCATTTGGACCACCTAGGATTAGGCCTTGTGCGGGTGGGTTAAAAGATATAAAAGAAGTAACTGATAAAAATTTAGTACAAGTTATGTTGGCTTATAAGTTGTTTTATCCTCAAGGTGGGATAAACATAACTACTAGAGAAAGTAATGAAATTAGAAGGAATTTAATTCCGTTAGGTGTTACAAAGATGAGTGCTGGAGTTTCTACTGAAATAGGGGGTAGAACTTTAAGTAAGCATGGTACAGCTCAATTTGATATAAATGACGAAAGTAGTACAGAAGAGGTTAAGGAATTAATAAAAGAATGTGGATATCAGCCTATTTTTAAGGATTGGGTTAGATTATAAATGATTTATTTAATAACTAATAGGAATTTAGCGATAAAAGAAAAATATTTAGCTGTATTAAAGGAAGCTTCTTATAACGGAATAAATAATATAATATTAAGGGAAAAAGATTTAGCGGACATTGAATTTGAGGAGTTATATAGATTAGTTAAAAAAAGTATTAATCCAAAATGTAATTTAATAATTAACTCTAAATTAAATGTATTTAATAGGGTAAAGGAAAATACAATACATTTACCTTTTAAAGAGTTTTTATCCTATAATCCTAATAGAATTGTGGAGGTTGGCGTTTCTGTCCATACTTTAGAGGAGGGGATAGAAGCTGATAAAAGAGGTGCAAAATATATTTTGGCATCTCATATATATGAGACAAAGTGTAAGGAAGGTTTAGAGCCAAAGGGAATTGAGTATATAAGAAGATTAAAAAATAATGTAAAATGTCAGATAATAGCTTTAGGTGGAATAAATGAAAAAAATTATAAAGATGTTCTAAATGCTGGAGCTGATGGAATAGCATTAATGTCATATTTTTTTAAACAAGATGCTGATTACAAAAAATTTAATATATAAATCTTATAGTTTAAACAAAATTGGTAAGATAATAAGTAAAAGAAAGTTAAGCTATTATGAAGTATTTATATATTTAATAGAATTATAGAAAAGCTATTAGCTTTAGAATATAACTAATGTTTTTAAATTAAAAAGCTATATCAAATAAAATAAATTTTGATATAGCCTTTTAAAAGTATTTATATAGATGTGAATCCACCATCTACAAAAATTGTTTGTCCAGTAGTATAACTAGAAGCATCAGAAGCAAAATAAATTGCAGCTCCGTCTAATTCGCCTTCTTTTCCTGGTCTTCCCATAGGGCAAACAGCATTATATATTTTTAAATTCTCAGGTTTAAATAATGTTTTTTCAGTCATTTCAGATTTAAAAAGGCCTGGACCTATTCCATTTACTGTTATACCATATTTAGCTAATGAAGTTGCCATTCCTTTAGTTAAGTTTATAACTGCACCTTTAGATGCGTTATATGCATGAAGTGGTACGTTTTTACTACCTACTATACCACAAACAGAAGCAGTATTTATTATTCTTCCATAAGAATTTTCTTTCATATTTCTAACAACATACTTTGACATTAAAAATATACCTTTTAAGTTTGTATCAATAACTCTGTTCCATTCTTCTTCAGAAATTTCGTCTACAGAACCCAGAGAGGCTACTCCAGCATTATTTATTAATACATCTATTTTTTTAAATTTGTTAAGTATAGAAGCAACTGCATTTTTAACATCTTCTTCAATTGAGACATCACATTTTACAGCCAAGCTTTCAACGCCAAGTTTCTCCAGTTCTTTAGCTAAGACTTCGAGTCTTTCATATCTCCTAGCTATTATGGCAACATTTGCACCTTGAAGTGCAAATGCTTTTGCGAGTTGAACGCCTATTCCGCTAGAAGCACCAGTAATAACGACTATTTTTCCGGTTAAATCAAATAAATTCTTCATAAAATCTCTCCTTTTAAAATGATAAGTATATAACATTACTATATACTTATAGAGGAATAAAAGGAAATGATTTACATAGTGTTTGCGTTTTTTATATCTTTAGGAATAAATTGTAATAGTTGTATTGACTTAACTGGGAATACAGTGTAGTATTTAATACATACTAATCATATAGAAATAATATGTTTTATAAAGGGGGCAAAAAAATGAGTAAAAGAAAATTAAAATTTGAAACATTACAACTTCATGTGGGGCAAGAAGTACCAGATCAAGCAACAGATTCAAGAGCTGTAGCAATTTATCAAACATCATCATATGTTTTTAAGAATTCGGCACAAGCCGAAGCAAGATTTAATTTAAGGGAGGGTGGAAATATTTATACTCGCTTAATGAATCCAACTTCAGATGTTTTTGAGAAGCGTATAGCTGCATTAGAAGGTGGCATAGGGGCACTGGCTACATCTTCAGGAGCAGCAGCTATTACCTATGCAGTACAAAATATAGTTCATGCAGGACAACATATAGTTTCTGCAAAAAATGTTTATGGCGGAACGTATAATTTATTTGCACATACATTAGCTGATTTTGGTATAAGTACAACTTTTGTTGATGCAGATAATCCAGAAAACTTTGAAAATGCTATTAAAGAAAACACAAGGGTAGTATTTATTGAAACTTTAGGTAATCCCAATTCAAGTCTTATAGATGTAGAAAGAGTATCAGAGATTGCACATAAGCATGGAATACCATTAATAGTTGATAATACATTTGCCACACCATATTTATTTAGACCTGTAGAGCATGGGGCAGATATAGTGGTTCATTCAGCTACTAAATTTATAGGTGGGCATGGAACATCTATAGGTGGAGTTATTATAGACTCAGGAAAATTTGATTGGGGATCATCAGAAAAATTTAAAGGATTAACAGAATCAAATCCTAGTTATCATGGAATAAGCTTTACTAAGGCAGTTGGAGAAGCTGCATATATTGCTAAGGCTAGAACTATACTACTTAGAGATACAGGGGCAACTATAAGTCCATTTAACTCCTTTTTATTCTTGCAAGGACTTGAAACACTATCACTTAGGGTTGAACGTCATGTAGAAAATGCTATAAAAGTGGTAAATTTCTTAAAAAATCATCCTAAGGTTGAAAATGTAAATCATCCATCATTAAAAGAAAGTGAGTATAATGATTTATATAATAAATATTTTCCAAATGGAGCAGGGTCAATCTTTACTTTTGAGATTAAAGGTGGGGAAAAGGAAGCAAAGGAGTTTATTGATAAATTAGAAATATTCTCGCTACTTGCAAATGTAGCGGATGTTAAATCATTAGTAATACATCCAGCAAGTACAACACATTCTCAAATGAGTGAAAGTGAACTTTTAGAATCAGGTATTAAGCCTAATACTATAAGATTATCAATAGGAATAGAGCATATTGATGATATAATTTACGATTTATCGCAAGCATTTGGTGATAAAAAGTAGTATAAAATAAATTTGATAGAAAGTAGGATTATAGTTAAGTTATTAGCTGTAGTCTTATTTTTTCTAGTTTAATAATATTGATAACTATAAATTTTATATAAGTTTTAGATTAGCGAGGAAGTAAGAAAATTTGTATGAATTGCTTTTTTAGTGAATATTTTTTCAGAATTTAGAAAAAATAATATAGTAAAGGAGTGTGCTTTTATGAAAAAACGTCGTTTGCTTACTTTTATTATAATATTTTTAATTGTTAATGTGTGGGGGACTAGTGTTAAGACATTTAGTTTAACTCCTGAACCTATAAAAATAAATACATTCGGAAATGATATAGCTAAGGTAAAGTATGGTGATTATTCTATTACATCTAAGCTAATATTAGCTGAAGGAAAAATTGCATATTGTTTAGATATAAATAAAAATTATCCTAGCGGACAAGATTTTTATTTAACTAATGATGTTGATAATACAATAAAATCAATAATAATTCAGGGATATCCAATTAAAGGACCTACTGAATTAGGAACAAGTTCAGAGGAGGAAGCATATTTTTCTACTCAAGTAGCGATTTGGGTATATATTGAGAAATTTGATATAAATAAAATTACCTGCGACAATAAAAATATAGAAAATGCTATAAAAAGCATTTATACAAATGGTATAGCAAATAAAAATAATCCTATAAATAGTGAATTTATTTTTAACGTTTATTCTGCAGATGTTGATACCCAAAGAATAATTACTGTTAGTCAGAATTTTCAAGTAGAGAATGTTACAGGTGGTAATTTTCTTTATGGTGAAGGCATAGGTGAGGGAGGTAACACTTTAGCAAAAAATGCGGACCCAACAGCAAATAAAATAACTGCATTATTACCTCAAACAGGTATGGAGTGTATTAATATAGTTATACCTATTAGTATGAGTATATTAGGAGTAGTAATTTTATTAAGGAAACAATTTTTTAAATAGGCATTAGTATTTAAAGATTATAAAAGATTGCACAAAGGTTATTAAATATAGCTTTTGTGCAATTTTGTTATTTTAAGGTGATTTTAAGATTATATTAAGTGAATTGAAAGAGAGAAGAAATAAGATGTTTATATGGAGATAATTTAAGTTTTAATATTGGAGGTATTTATGAGGAGTATTGAGTTAAATGTTACTAAGAAAGCTATAAAAAAGTTAAGGATAGGGGTTCTTGAATATTGTATATTTATGATTTTAATTGGGATGCTTTTTATCATCAATTTAAATAAAGTAGATGTGTCAAGGGTTAGAGTATATTTAGAAGGTATACTGGCTGTAGTTAATGCTGTATTTATGATAGAAGGCATATTAAGATTAATAAACATAAGACATAGAAGTTATGTGGAAATATTAAATAATGAGATTATAATAAGAAAAGATTGTATAGTTACTAAAATAATACATGTTAATGATGTTTATAAGTGCAAAGTAATGAATAAAAACATAGAACTTGTTGATAAAAATAACAAATCATTTAAAATAGAAATAGATAAGCTTTCATTAGAAGATAATAAAATATTAAAAGATTATATTTTAAGCTTTTCGAATATTAATATAGAGTTTGAAAAAGAGGTAGGAGTATGGGCAAAACAATCTTAATTGCAGATGACGAAAAGGAAATAATAGAGCTTTTAGCTTTGTATTTAGAAAAGGATGGATATAAAGTAGTAGAAGCTTATGATGGCATAATGGCCTTAGATATATTAAAAAATAAAAAAGTTGATATAGCACTTATAGATATTATGATGCCTAATATGGATGGATATCAACTTATAAAAAGGCTAAGAAAAGAATATAAAATACCAGTTATTTTTGTTTCAGCTAAAAATGATGCAAGTGATAAAATTCTTGGATTAGAGCTTGGATCAGATGATTATATAACTAAACCATTCAATCCTTTAGAGGTCTCGGCAAGAGTAAAGGCTCAACTTAGAAGATTTTATGAATTTAATGAAAGAGTAGAAGAAAAAAGTATTTTAGAAATTGGAGAGTTAAAGTTAGATAATACAACCTATCTACTTTATAAAAAGGACGAGCTTGTAAATATAACTTCAACAGAATACAAATTATTATCATTTTTAATGAATAATCCTAATAAAGTTTTTACTAAAAAACAATTATTTGAGCACGTGTGGGATGAAATTTATTATGGAGATGATAATACTATAATGGTTCATATAAGTAAGCTAAGGGATAAGATAGAGGATAATTCAAAAAATCCAGTATATCTAAAAACTATTAGAGGAATAGGGTATAAACTTGAAACTCCCAAGTAAGAGGTAATAGTATGATATTAAAAGCTTTAAAAAAATTCATTAGAAAATTCAGAAAAGTTTATCTTACAACGCTTAGACAATATGTTTTGTTCTTTATCTTTATTAGTTTTATTTTGTGTTTTGGTGTTGGTACTATAGTCTACGAAATTGTAAGGATGACTACTTCAGAAGAGTATATAAAAGATTCACAAAAATTTTTCATGGCTTCAGAAATAGTAAATAAAGATTATAAAAATATAGATGCAACTACTATAAAGTCTATAGGTGGTTGGGTAGAAATCTTAGATGAAAATAAAAATTTGATTTATGTTATAGGCAATAAAAAGGACACTAAGAAAAGTTATACAGAAGAAGAGTTTATAAATTTTTTAAGTGACAATAGGAATCAATTAAAAAGAAGTAGTGATTTTTATTATTCGATAATAAGTTTTGATAATGATAATAAAAAGTATTATTGTTTAGTTAAGTTACCTTATAATTCTGTTGAAATAACTATAGATGCTACCATGGAAGGTAAATTAAGTGATAAATATGTAGAAAGGATAGGATTAAAAATAGCTGCAATGCTCTTATTATTTATAGTGCTATTGATATTTTTATTATTTATATATGCATTTATTACATCTAGGAGAATTGTTAAACCACTAAGAAAAATACTTGAAGGTATTAAGAAAATGACTAATGGAGATTATAAGGCAAGAATAGATTTTAGGGCGGATAATGAGTTTGCAGATATAAAGGATGCCTTTAATTTTATGGCCGAAAAAATAGAGATTTCAGAGAAGGAAAGAAAAAAAGTTGAAGATTTAAAAAGTCAACTTTTAGTAGATATATCTCATGATTTAAAGACTCCAATAACATCAATACAAGGGTATTCTAAAGCTTTGTATGATGGTGTGGTAGATTCGAAAGAAAAACAAGAAAGATATTTAAGTATAATATATGATAAGTCACGAAGAGTAACAGAACTTATAGACAATCTTCATGAACTTACTAAATTAGATAGTAGTAGATATGAAGTTCACAAATCATCAGAAGATTTTACAGAAGTTTTACGGGAATTATTGGCTGAGTTTTATAAAGAGATAGAAGATAAGGAATTTGAGTTAGATGTAGATATACCAGAAAAAGAGATAGTATTTGAGTTTGATAGGCTTGAAATTATTAGAGCTATCTCTAATATAATAGCTAATTCTTTGAAGTATAATAAAAATAAAACCAAATTAAAGATACAATTAACTGAGAAAGAAGAGAAGATACAGCTCATAATAGCTGATAATGGAGTTGGAATATCTGATGAGTTGAAAGAAAAAATATTTGAACCATTTACAAGAGGAGATGTTTCAAGAAGAAGTACAGGCGGAACAGGGTTAGGCCTTTCTATAAGTAAAAAGATAATAGAAAAACATAATGGAATAATATTTTTAAAAGAAAATATAGAGTACAAAACCGAGTTTGTTATTGAAATTCCTTATTTTTAAGAAAAAGGTAGACAAAATATAATAGTTACAATAGATAGTAATATTAACTGCACTGAAGAGTTTTAGTGTAGTTTTTTTATATTAAAGACTTTATAATTACAAAAAATAATAGAATAAATAATAACATTACTAATAATGAGATTATTGTTAAAAATTGATATTTAATACAAAAAAATATATAATTTAAGGAGAATGTAGTTAATTAAATAATACAAGCATATTAAGTTTGTATGTTATGGAAGGAAAAAGGGATGAAGGGGTATATTGGATTAGCTAATAGGAATTTAATAAGAAATAAAAAAAATAGTCTAGTATGTATTATAGGTATAATGCTAGGTACAGTTATTATGCTTACTACTAATATAATTTATAATAGTGAAATGATAATTGCATCTGAGAAATTAAAAAAAACTACAGGACTTTATGATGTAATATTTCAAAATATTAATAAGGAACAATTAAATAAGTTAAAAGGTCATCAAATGGTAGATACAGCAGCAGTTTTTAAAGAAATAGGTGTTTCAGAGATTAAAACAAAAGGAATTGATCAATATTATAATTTGTTAGGATTAGATGATAAATCCTATAATAAGATATTTGATTTTGACATTATAGCTGGAAGAAAACCAGAAAATATGAATGAAATTATGATTGATAATTCTGCTGCTTGTAATATAGATGGAAGAGTACGGGTTGGAGATAATATTGAAATAAAGGTTTTTTTAGGTCAATCTTTAAATAATAAAAATATACGTGATCAACTTATAAAGGAAAATTCCACAATTGAGTTTATGAGAGAAAATTCTGTAGGGTTACCTGGTATTGAGAAAGAAGATACGAGAACTTATAAGGTAGTAGGAATTTTTCAATCATCAGAAGAATATAAGGATATGGCGAATAATATATTTACTAAATTGACAGATGAAGATATTAATGAAATGATTAAGATGAATGTATTTGTTTTATTAGAATTTTCAGGTGTATATGAAGAAAACCTTAGGGTAAATGATTTTTATATTAATTATTTAGAGAATGATATTAAGAATATATCTCAAGGTTATTCAAACAATAATTTTTTTTATTCTACAAAAAATTACAATAAGTCAATAAAAAATTTGGAACCAATAATCGTGATAGTTATTATTGCAATATTTGAGTTTGGAGTAATTTATAATGCTTTTAATATTTCAATAGGTGAAAGATATAAACAATTTGGCATACTTAGGGCTATGGGAGCAACTAAGATTCAATTAGGAAAATTGGTTTTTTATGAAGCATTTATCTTATATATACTAGGATTAATATTAGGTTTCATATTAGGTATAGTAAATACAAAAGTAGTTTTAGCTATTTTTGCTAAAATTTTTGGCTTGGATTTTTCATATATTAATGTTTCCTTATATGCTAGTAATTTTATAATTATTGCTATAATTATATTTTTTATTGTAATGATAACAGTTTATAAAGCGTTATTTAAAGATATAAATTTATCGCCAATACAAAATATTAGTGGACTAAGTTTATTAAATAGTGTTAAAGTAAATGAAATTAAAATTAGTAAAAAAATAAGTAAAATATTCAATGTAGAAGGAGAATTGTCTTATAAGAATCTCTCAAGAAATAAAAAAAGAAATAGGATATGTTTAAGAGCTATAGTTGTAAGTATGATTCTTGTAATGTTTTTCTTTTGTCAGTTATCTTTTTATAAAGTTGAGACAGCAAGTATAGTCCCATCAAGTAATTGGGATGTTAAATATTCAAGTGTTAATAGACAGTTTTTAGATGAGGACATTTCTTATTTAAAGAATATTAATGGTGTTGATGGATTATATATAGATAAGAAGTTTTCTTTAAATATTCCAATAGAAAAAAATAAGTTAGATAGTTATTTAATTAGTAGTTTTAAAAGTTATAGTGAAATGAGTAAATCAAATGAAAAATATTATAATGGTTATTATGGAGTAAAAACTTTATTTAGAGCAGCAGATGAAAATACATTAGATTTATATAAAGATAATTTAATTGAGGGAGAGCTTAATTATAATAAGCTTAAGGATGATGGAATAATAATTGTAAACTCAGGAACAACAGCATTCCCAAGAATTATTAATAAGCAAATTCAATTTGAAATTTATGACATAAAGAAAATATTGGACGTAAAAGTAGGAGATAAGATATTAATACCTTTGGAGAAAAAAGCAAATAAAGAGATAAATATTAAAAATTATTTTAAAAATGAGAAACTTGATAAAACAAAATTCAAAGAATTCACTATAATTGGCATAGTGAATGAGGATGCTTTAAAGAATAAAGTAAATAATAGAATAATAGAGAATCTAACAGAAGATGTAACTTTTATAACATCAAAGGAATCTTTCAAAAAAATAAATAATGATAGTAATGATGAGCTTGTTATAAAAACTAATAAAGATAAAAATAGAAGTGAAACAATAAAAGCTATAAGGGATTATTCAACTATTAAGTATGATAATTACACAGATTTCTATTCTAAAATGATAGATTATAAAAATACTTCTAATAGAACTTTATGCTTTGATATCAACTTTGAAATAAATATATTAATTATAGTTATACTTAATATAATTAATACTTTTAATGCAAATATTTTATTAAGAAAAAAGGAGTTAGGGGCTTTAAGAGCTATAGGTACAACTAAAAAGCAACTAAATAAGATGCTATTGTTAGAAAATGTATTTTTAGTAATATTATCAGTATGCTTTGGACTAATATTTGGAGCATTCCCAGCATATCTTTCTCAATTAAGTATGAATAATAAGGATAAAAATATGTATATAATACTGATAACAATTACATTTTTAACTTCAATTTTTTTGATTATTATATGTATCTTAACTACTATTTACCAACTCAAAAAACTAAAAGATTTAAGTATAGTTGATAATATTAGAAATGAAGAATAAAAGCAGTAGATTTTAAACCCACTTAAGTTAAAAAATAATAACTTAAGTGGGTTTTTATAAATTATTCTAAAAGTGTATTTACAAAATAGTAAAAATAAGGTAAGATAAAATTGTCACTAAATAGTGACAAAGGAGGAGAGCAAAATGGAAGTATTAAGAGCCGAAAATTTGATTAAAAGTTATGGAAAAGACGAATTTAAAGTTAATGCTGTAAATGGAATTGATTTAATTATAACTAAAGGAGAGTTTGTAGCTGTAGTAGGGCCTAGCGGTTCAGGCAAAAGTACTCTATTACATTTATTGGGAGGAGTTGATAATCCAACCGAAGGAAAAATTTATATTGATGGAATAGATATATATAGCTTAAAAGAGAGTGAACTTTCTATCCTTAGAAGAAGAAAGATAGGCTTTATATTTCAACAGTATAATCTTATTCCTGTGTTGAGTGCTAAAGAAAATATATTACTTCCTGTTTTATTAGATCATAAAAAACACGATGAAAGTTATACTGAGGAACTTATAAATGTACTTGGATTACAAGACAGAAAAAATCATCTTCCTTCCCAGTTATCAGGAGGACAGCAACAGAGAGTAGCAATAGGTAGAGCACTAGCAAATAAGCCTTCGATAATACTAGCAGATGAACCTACGGGAAATTTAGATTCAAAAAATTCAAAAGAAATTTTAGAACTTCTAAAGCTATCAGTGAAAAAATTTAATCAAACTTTAATAGTTATAACACATGATCCAAAGTTAGCTAAGGAGGCAGATAGAGTAATAAGAATAGAAGATGGTAAGATTGTAAATGACTACAATTAAATATCAGAAAATATAGTATATACAATAAGTTATATAAAGGATATTCACAAAAATTTTATGCAAAGGTGATGAAAATTATTATGAGAGGATATCTAGAATTAGCAAATAGAAATCTAATAAGACATAAAAAGAATACTCTAGTATGTATTATAGGAATAATTATAGGTACTGTTATTATGACTATTACTAGTATAATTTATGAAGCAGAAAATAATACATTACAAGATAGTTTAAAAAAAGCTATTGGGTTTTATGATGTTAGATTTGAAAATCTTAACAAGGAGCAGGTTGAGAAATTAAAAAAAGATAAAAGAGTTAGTAATACGGCTATATATAAAAAAGTAGGAGTTTCTGAAATAGAGGGACGAAATATTAAGCAATATTGTGATGTTTTAGCATTAGGAGAGGATGCTTATAATAAGGTATTCAACCTTGATATTATAGCTGGAAGAAGGCCTGAAAATGGAAATGAAATTCTTATGGAGAATGCTGTTGCTTTAAACATGGAAAGTTCAGTAAAGATAGGAGACATAGTTGAACTTGATATTTTAACAGGTAAAGTTGAAGCTAATGATTTAAATAATAATTATATATATAATGAAATGAAAAGGCAAATGTCTGCTGTTGAATCTTATAAGATACAATCAGTTATAGAAAAAAAAGAAAAGAAAAAGTATAAATTAGTTGGTATTTTTCAATCACCGGAGGAATACAGCAATCAAGCAATTAATATGTTTACTAAATTAAATGCTGAAGATATTAATTCTATGAATAGCTTAGATTTATTTGCATTAGTTAATTTACAGGTTTTGTTACCAGAACAACGTATAGCTGATGATTTAGGGATTAAGTATATACCTAAAACAAAATTTACACCTTTACCACAAGGAAATATAGATTCTCAAATCAAATTCGTAGATTATACAAGTGTGAAAAAAACACATGGAGGATTAGGTTTTCTAGGTGCTGGAATTATAATGTTTGTTATTGGTATATTTATATTTGGAGTAACATACAATGTATTTAATATATCCATAGCTGAAAGGTTAAGACAATTTGGAATATTACGAGCTATAGGAGCAACAAGAAGGCAATTGGGAATGTTAGTTTTTTATGAGGCATTTGTTGAATGTATAATAGGAATAACAATAGGAATAATGCTAGGAATAATAAATACAAAGGGATTATTATTTGTTTTTAGTAAGGTCTTAAATTTAGATTTTTCTTATATAAATGTGTCATTAAGTTTATTTAAATTAATAATAATTATAGTTATAATGTTTTTTATTGTGATGTTAGCAGCATATATAGCTTTATTTAAAGATAGTATATTATCACCTATACAATCTATGAGCGAAGTTACATTATTAAATATTAAGAATTTGAATGAAACAAAAAATTATAAAAAGGTTAAAAAAATTAAAAAAATGTTTAATATAGAAGGAGAATTAGCATATAAGAATCTTTCAAGAAATGAAAAAAGAAATAAAAAGTGTTTAAAATCTATATCAGTAAGTATGGTAATTATATTATTCTTTTTTTGTCAAGTTTCATTTTATAAAGTTGAAAAGGTAAATGTAATGCCTTCAAGTAAATGGGATATTAACTATTTAAGGATAAATAGTCCAATTTTTAAAGAAGATATTTCTAATTTAAAAAGAATTCAAGGAGTAGAAGAAGTTTATTCTAATAAAACAACTTCACTGGGAGTACCAATTGAAAAAAATAAAGTTAATAATAAGGTGATGATTAGCTTTGAAAGTTATATGAAAAATTTTAATGTACCTGAAAGATGTTATAAAAATTATTATGCTTTGAATACTTTATTTAGAGGAGTTGATGAAAAATCGTTAGATTTATACAAATCTAATTTAAAAGAAGGAGAGCTTAATTATAATAAATTGAAAGATAATGGAATAATAATTGTGAACTCAGGTACAACTAATCAAGCAATTAATAGAGGATTTAATGTTGATTATGAGTTTTATGATATGGAAAATATTTTAAATGTAAAGGTAGGCGATAAGTTAAAAATACCTATAAGAGAAAAGCTTAATAATTATTCTGATATGGAAAAATATTTTAATAATGATACATCGGATTTTAAGGAATTTACAGTATTAGCTATAGTAGATAAAGATGTATTTTTAGATAATATGAGTAATAGAAATCCTAAAAACCTAACTCATGATGTAACATTTATAACAGCAAATGAAGTTTTTGATAAAGAGAAAATTGATACAACAAGTAATTTATTTATTAAAACTAATAAAAGTTTAAATAGAGAAGATATTTTGAAGGGAATAGGACAAGTTGCATCAGTTCATTATGATAGTTATACAGATTTTTATTCTAGAATGGTAGATTACAATAATAGTGTTACTAGAAGTTTATGTTGGGATATAAATTTTGCAATAAATATATTAATAATAGTTATTATTAATATAATGAACACTTTTAATGCTAATATTTTAATAAGAAATAAGGAATTTGGAGCTTTAAGAGCTATAGGAACAACAAAAAAACAGTTAAATAATATGTTGTTATTAGAAGTTATATTTTTAGGAATAGTAGCTTCTGTATTTGGTTTAATATTTGGTTCATTTCCAGCATGTTTATCACAAATGAGTATGAATAATTTTAATAAAAGCACTTTTAGCATGATAGTAATTATTACATGCTTAACTATAATAGCTTTAATTATTATATGTGTTTTGAGTACTTTAATTCCACTTAGAAAGCTTAAAAACCTAAGTATAGTTGATAATATTAGGAATGAGGAATAAATTTTATTTTAACTCCATCAAAGTTAGAGCTTTTTCTAACTTTGATGGAGTTATTTGAATTGAATAATATAAAAAACTATATATTAACTAGTACGTTAGAATTATCTCTTGAAGAAGTTATTATTATGATGATGTTAAAGGAAATCAAGAGTAGATACTCTAATTAATAAACATAAAAAATAAATATAAGTAAAAGTATAAAAGTTACGAAAAAATTACAATTGTTTTACAATAATGTAATGAATATCAACAAATACGTGATAAATGGTAAAATGTTTGTATAAGAATTAAAAATAATTGAAATTTTTAATAAATATTATATTTGGAGGGTAAAATGGAGGTTCTAAGAGCTGAAAATTTAGTTAAAAGTTATGGAAAAGATGAAGCACAAGTTAATGCTGTAACTGGAATTAACTTAAGTATAAATAAAGGAGAGTTTGTAGCTATAGTAGGCCCTAGTGGTTCTGGTAAAAGTACTCTTTTACATTTGCTAGGTGGGGTTGATAATCCAACTAGTGGGAAGGTATATATTGATGGTGTGGATATCTATAGTTTAAAAGAAAATGAACTTTCTATTCTTAGAAGAAGAAAGATTGGATTTATTTTTCAATATTATAATCTTATACCAGTTTTAAATGCAAAAGAAAATATATTAATACCTGTTTTATTAGATCATAAGAAAGAAGATTATAATTATATTGAAGAGCTTATTAATGTACTTGGCTTAGAAAAAAGAAAAAGTCACTTACCATCTCAACTATCCGGGGGACAACAGCAAAGAGTTGCAATAGGTAGAGCATTAGCAAATAAACCTTCAATAATATTAGCAGATGAGCCTACAGGAAATTTAGATTCAAAGAATACAAAAGAAATATTAGAACTTCTAAAATTATCAGTAAAGAAGTTTAATCAAACGTTAGTAGTTATAACACATGATTTAAATTTAGCAAGACAAGCAGATAGAATAATAAGGATAGCAGATGGAGAAATTGTTGGTGATAAATATAACAATGTAGAGAGTGTTATATAAAATGGGTAAATTATGGACAATTTAATCTAATTGTTTAAATTAATATAATAAAAAAATTAAAGAGTATTTTAGGAAAGGATCAAATAGTAATAATTATGAAAAGCTATCTAGAATTAGCTAATAGAAACTTAATAAATAATAGAAAGAACACTTTAGTATGCATTATAGGCATAATATTAGGAACAGTTATTATGACAACTACAAGTATAATTTATAGAGCTGAAAGTAATACATCAGAAGAGGCATTAAAAAAGGCTGTAGGCTATTATGATGTTAAATTTGAAAATCTTAGTAAAGAGCAGATTAAAAATTTGAAAAATGATAAAAGAGTTAGTAATTCTGCTGTTTATAAAAAAATAGGTATTTCAGAGGTTAAGAATAATTTTGAAAATCAATATTATGATGTATTAGCGCTAGGTAATGATGCTTATAATAATATATTCACATTTGATATTATAGCAGGTAGAAAACCAGAAAATAGTAGTGAAATTCTTATTGATAATTTTGTTTTAGAAACAATAGGAAAAGGGAGAAGGATTGGAGATAATATTGACTTTGATGTTCTATCTGGTCAGGTTTCGAGAGATGATTTGATATTTAAATCTAAACACAAAGGTAGCTATGATATTAAATCGATTATAGAAAAAAAAGAAAAGAAAAGTTATAAGATAGTAGGTATTTTTCAATCGCCAGAAGAGTATAAGAATAAGGCAAATACTATGTTTACTAGATTGACAGATGAAGAAATTAAATCAATGGATAAGTTAGACGTACTTGGAACATTAAAGTTTACTGACATGTATTTAGAAGATGGGATATCTAAAGATTTAGGAATAAAGTATATACCGAAAGTTGTAGTGCCAGATTATTTACAAGAAGGAGCAATACAATCTCAAGTTAAATGGCCAGATTATAGCTCAGTAAAAAATGCTGGTGGTGGGCTAGGTGCAGTAGGTGGAGTAATTATAATATTTGTTGTTTGCTTGTTTGTATTCGGAGTTATATATAATGCTTTTAATATATCAATAGTTGAACGCTTAAAACAGTTCGGTATACTTAGAGCAGTTGGAGCAACTAGAAAGCAATTGGGTAAATTGATTTTTTATGAAGCATTTATTATATATATAATAGGGATAACGGTAGGATTAGTGCTAGGTGTAGTAAATACAAGGGTGTTAGTTTTTGGTTTGTGTAAATTATTTGAATTAGATTTTTCATCTATAAAATTTTCAATATCTTTAAGCTATTTTGTAATTATTCCATTAAGCATATTATTTATTGTGATGTTAGCAGCAAATAAAGCTTTATTTAAAGATACAAAATTATCTCCTATACAATCTATGAATGAATCTACATTAATAGATGATTCTAAAATAGATAAAGTGAATGATATTAAAAAAATAAATAAAATATTTAATATAGAAGGAGAATTATCTTATAAAAATCTTTCTAGAAATAAAAAAAGAAATAAGACATGTTTAAAATCTATAGCTTTAAGTATGATAATTATAATGTTTTTCTTCTCTCAAATATTTTTATACAAAATAGAAGAGTCTAGCATTATGCCTTCAAACAATTGGGATATTAAATATTCAAGAATAAATAGGTCATTTTCTAATGAAGATATGTCAAATTTAAAGAAGGTTTCAGGAGTTGAAGATGTGTATGTTGATAAAACAATTTCTATTGGTATACCAATAGAAGAAAATAAACTAAATAAGCGAATTTTAGAAAGTTATAGTAGTCATACTACGGACATGGGTCAACCTGAAAGGGGATATAAAAACTATTATGGAGTAAAGAGCATATTTAGAGCGGTGGATGAAAATACATTAAAAGTATATGAAAGTAATTTAAAAGAGGGGGAGCTTAATTATAGTAAATTGATGAATGATGGTATAATAATTGTAAATTCAGGTACTACAGAAGTTGTTGCAAATATGGGGCAAGCTGGAATAAATCATTATTTTTACGATGTTGAAAAAATATTAGATGTAAAAGTAGGGGATAAAATAAAAATACCTATAGGCCAAAGTTTTACTATAGGAGAAGATATGAAAAAGTATTTTAATAGTGGGCATGTTGATACATCAAAGTTCAAAGAATTTACTGTAATTGGTATAGTAGCCAAGGATGCTTTACGAAATGCAATTAATACTAGAAAACCAGAAAATTTAACAGAAGATATAACTTTTATAACATCTAATGATGTCTTTTATAAACTAGGTATTAATGTGGTGGGAGATTTAGATATTAAAACAAATATAAATGGAGACAGAACAGAAGCTCTAAAAGGTATAAAAGAGTATGCATCTAGTAATTATGATAGTAATATAGATTTGTATTCAAAAATGATAGATTATAAAAATAGTGTTAATAGAGCTTTGTGTTGGGATGTTAATTTTGAGATAAATATATTAGTTATAGTTATTCTTAATATTGTTAATACTTTTAATGCAAGTATTATAGCAAGAAAAAAAGAGTTAGCGTCATTAAGGGCTATAGGAATGACTCGTAAACAAATAAATAAAATGTTATTATTAGAGGGTGCATTTTTAGGAGTTTTAGCATCATTCTTAGGTTTAATACTAGGTACATTACCTTCATATCTTTCTCAAATGTTCATGTACCAGAAGGATTATGGAAAACTAACCTTAATTTCATTAATAACCATAATTGTTCTGATAATTATATGTATATTGAGTACTATTGGCTCGCTTAGAAAACTAAGGAATTTAAGTATAGTTGATAATATTAGAAGTGAATAAGATATATGGTGTAATTTAGAAGCTACATTTACCTTAATATATTTGTTAAAAACAAAATAAAAGCAATATTAAATTTATTTTTTAGAAATCATATTATAGTATATATATTATTTATAAAAGAAATTTAATAATCTTTTAAGTTAATATTTGCACATATTAAAAGGTTATTTTAAAACTAATAATAAATAAGGGATAAAATGTTGACTTTATATTCTGCTAACTATACTATGAAACTTAGATAAATAAATACTAAGTTTTACTGGAGGTAAAAATGGCTAGAAATAATAGTGTTAAGGGTAATTTTAACTATAATAATATAGAAAAGACAAATAAGAATTTTATGTATAAGAATCTTAGAAGAAGTAATTGCTATAATTGCAATTTTTCAAATTCAAATTTTGATTTTTCAACCTTTAGAGGTGCTCATTTTAAATCATGTGATTTTTATGGAGCTAGTTTTATATGGACAGAATTTATTGGAACCAATTTAAAAGGAAGTAAATTTAAAGCTGCTAAGTTTGAAAATACAGTGTTTGAAGGTGTTAACTTAGATGGTGTAGAGTTTAAAGATGCTAAATTTAAAAATACTATATTTGTTGGAACAGATATTAACAAAGCACGTAATCTTAAATTTAAACAAGGTGAAGTTAGAGTTTTTGAAGGAATGCCAAAGATTAACATAAGTGAAGCTCTAGAAGCTTCTATTAAAAGTGCTATGGAAAACAGGTATGTTAAAACTTCAAGAATTTTTGATACTAAGGATGATGGCATAAATTTACTTAACATAATGATTTTATTAGAACATTTTGATGAAGAAGCGCTTATAAAAGGTTTAGGAATTATTGAAAGAGAGATAGATAGAGATTTTTATACTTTAAGTTATATTATAAAGTTTTTAAAAAGCAGAGAATTTTAAATATATGAATAATAGTCTTGAATTTTAGTGAAAAAATAGAAAGCAATACTTAGAAAGATAAAAAAGAGCCCACAATTTTAATAGTTGTGAGTTCTTTTTCTTTTAAAAGAATAATTTAATCACTATTATAATGTATTTAAATATCGTTCTCCTCTAAAAGTTATTTTAGCTTTATTATCATAAATAGTTATCTTACCACCTGCTGTAGCAAATTTAATATTTTCTATACAACCCTTATCTTTTTGAAGTGAATGTAATATATTCATTACTAAATCATTTGGATATTTTGGTATATATCTCGAAATATCTAATTCTTCTGTTTCTTGTAAATCAGTTAAGATTATTTTTTCTATTTCTAGTTCAAGTAATTTAGCCTTTTCAAGTTCGATTTCTTTAGAATCTTTTTTAGCTACTTTCTTTTTCATAAACTAATCCTCCAAGAATATATTTATTTTGATAAAATGCATATAAAAAATAATAAATTTAAATAAGGATATTATTTTTTATATTCCTAAAGTATATATTCTACAAGATTCATTGAAAACCTTTGTTTTTCATAATATTTTGAAAATTAAGCATTTTAATAAATTATACATAATGAGTGTAATTTAGCAAACAGTTATAAATGTTTTATATTGTTTTTGTAAACTAAATAGAGAAAAGTTTATTTATACATAGACAAATATGGAGAAAAGTTTTATAATAGTGATATAGTAATCATATAAGAAAAGAGGGGTATTTATGGAGGAAAAAGGTAATGAGGTTTTTTGGAATGCTAGAATAGAAGATCTTAAGAATGGTTATGTAAAAGATGAAGAAAAACTCACTTGTCTAATATGTAATGAAACTTTTGAATGTGGACGTATTTACAGTGTAGAAGAGAATTTTTATGATGCTAAAAAAACAGTAGAACACCACATAAAAGAAAAACACAGTTCAATGCTTGAGTATTTACTAAATATGAATTCTAGTTTTACTGGCATATCAGAAATACAAAAATCAGTTTTAAAGCTTATGGCAGCAGGGGTTTCGGATAAGGAGATAGCAACTATGTTAAGCTTAGCACCATCTACTATAAGAAATCACAGATATAAACTAAGAGAAAAGGAAAAACAGGCAAAATTATTTTTAACTATGATGGAATTATTAGCTGAAAATACTAATAAAAAAATAACCAAGCTAGAAAAGGCTGATATATGTGATGCTCATAAAAGTGCAACCACTTTAGATGATAGATTCAATATAACAGATAAAGAAAAGGCTGAGGTTATAAAAAACTATATAAATACAAATGGAAGTTTAAAAAACTATCCATCAAAGGAAAAGAAGAAGATAATAGTATTAGAAGTTATAAAAGCAAATTTTCAAAAAGATAAGGTTTATTCAGAAAAAGAAGTAAATAGAATTTTGAGTAGAATATATGAGGATTATGCAACGATTAGAAGAGCATTAATAGAATATGGTTTTTTAGATAGGTCAAATGATTGTGGAAGTTATTGGGTAAAAGAGTAAAGTGCTAAATTGCAATTTTAACTCAAAATTAAAGAATATTGGAGTTTTTTGTTATGCAAAATCTTAATTTGAAGTATGGATATATGGTTAAACAGCTTTTTAAAACTGAGAATCGGATTGTTGAAGAGTTATGTGAGAAGTGTTCAGATTATTATATATTACATGATGGAATAGTACCATCTAAAGAAGAAATAGATGAAGTGTTTACGGCTTTGCCACCAAATAAAAATTATGAAGATAAGTTTGTTTTAGGAATATATAAGTTTGACGAGTTGGTGGGCATAGTTGATATTATAAAAGATTATCATATTAGTGGAGAATGGATGATCGGATTAATGATGATTGAACTAAAGGAACGTAGAAATGGATTAGGAAGAATGGTACATGAAGCATTAATTGCATGGGCAACTTCATTTAGAATAGGAGTAATTGAAGATAATTATAATGGTATTAAATTTTGGTCTGCCTTAGGATATACAAAAATTAAAGAAGTTAATATGAAATTTAAGATAAAAACACATATAGTAGATGTCATGAGATTAAAGTTTTAGATTTTATCACAAAGGTTAAAATTAATATAAGTTTTGTTATATATAATACTTAATGTATCTCAAAGTAGTAAATATATAGGAATTGATTGTAAAAGTGGTATATAATTTTTTAATATAACAGGATTAAAGTTAACTGAAAATAGTAGGTTAACTTTTTTTATTTAAAGAATATGGAACCAAATAGCGGAGAAATACATCTTATTAATGAAAAGACAATAAGAGGGAGGAAATAGAGTGTTTTTAAATAGAAAAATAGATATAGATACTAAAGAAAAAACTATTGTTGATTATGTGGCACAAGCTATACAAGGAGATAAGGATGCCTTTTGCTATCTTATAAGGTACTTTGAAAAAGATATGAATGCTATAGCAATGTGTATATTAAAGGATGAAGCAAATGTGGCTGATGCTATAGGTGAAGGGGTATTAAAAGCTTACAAGAATATAAACACACTAAAGAATTTAAATGTTTTTAAAAGCTGGTTACTTAAGATTATAGTTAATGAGTGTAATGCTATTTTAAGAAAAAATTCTAAGCTTGTAGTATTAGACAAGAATGATTTTGAATTTATAGAATGCAATGATAAATATGAAAACTTAGATATAAAAAGAGCTTTAGAAAATTTATCGCCTAAACACAAGATAATAATAGAACTTTATTATTATCAAGATATGTCAGTAGAAGAAATAGGTAATATTTTAGAAATATCTGAGGGCACAGTTAAATCAAGACTATCAAGAGCAAGACAAAATCTTTATCAAATGCTAAGGGAGGTTTAAAAAATGGATAGGTTAGACAAGCTTATAAAAGAGAATAAGAATAATATTGAAGTTAGCGAGAAGGTCCATCAGAGGCTAGAAGATACTTTAAATATAATAAAGAATGATACTAATCAAGAAGAGCAAAAAATAAAATTAGAAAAGAGAAAGACAAAAATTAACTTCAAAAAGGCAGTATTGGTGGCAAGTATTACTTTAGTTACATTAATATCAGTTGGAATTAAGTTTGATGTCTATGCAAAATTTGGAGACTTGATGAAAAAATTTGAAAAGCAAGGAGATGTACCTGAAAAGGTAGAACTTTATACAAATGTTATAGAAAAAAGTATAGAGGATAATGGATATAAAGTTAATATAGAATGTATAATGGCGGACTCTCATACTATAAGGTTATTTTATGATATAGCGTCAGAGAAAAATGAAAAGCAAAAGCCTGGAATATGGGGCGAAAAAATGCTTATAAATGATAAAAATTTTTCTGAGTATGGGTGGATATCTGGAGAAGGTCATGATGTTCAAGATGATAACAAGAAATGGTCAGGAAACATGCTAGTTTTAAGGTTTGAAAAAGAATTACCAAAAAACTTTAATTTTAAGTGGAATATTAATAATATATCAAAACAGGAAGGAAAATGGAATTTTAATATTAATGTAGATGGAGAAAAAATAGCTAAGGAAACTATAGTTAAGGATGTAAATAAAGATGGAAAATTACAATTTGCAGACTTTAAAGTTAATAAGGTAGAAGCTTCTCCTGTAGAATTAAAAGTTCAAGGGGAGCAGATTATAAATGATTCAACTGTGAAAATATTAGGTGATAGACAGCAGAATTTTGATTGGTATGGTATAAAATATATTGTAGTAGATGAAGATAATAAAATATTACCTTTAGCTACTGGAGATTTTTGTGAATGGTGGAATGGGGGGCAGTATAAGAAAAATTATACTTGGTCCTATAAAGTGAAAAATAAAATACCAAATAAAATTAAAATAATCCCTTGTGATAAATTAGAGATATTTGGTAATAATTCTCATGAATATGATCAGTTTGATGTAGGTGAAAAGGATATTCCTTTATATGAAGGTAAGAATGGAGGTTTAGATATTAAATCTATTGAGGATAAGGGGGATTTTTTAGAGGTTAACGTTAAAATTAAAGGTTATTTAAGATTTGAGTTATTAAATAGCTTAGTTCTAATTAAATCTGATGATAAAAATAAAGTATATCCAGAAGAATCATGTTTTAGTGAGGAATCAAGAAAATATATAAATGAAAATTTAGATAAAGAAGAACATAAGTTAAAATTTTATAAATTCGATGGGAAAAGCAAAAAATATTCTATAAGGTTTAAGGCAGGACATAAAGGTAGTTATATTGATAAGATTTATAGGGTTTATGAAGATAAATTTATAGATGTTGATTTAAATAAATAATTTAAAATTCACAACTAAATTAAAATTAATTTAGTTGTGAATTTTTTTTATGTCATAAATTTTTGATGATAATGTTTACAAAGATGTATTTGGGGTATATAATTATGTGAAAGCGGTATATTACCATAAAGTGATAATATATGTATTATAGTAATAATTTGTAAAGTAGTATGATGTATCGCTTTAATATTACCTTATATTTAATATAAGGAGATTAAAAGGGGGAAAAACATGAGAAAAATGTGCAAAATGAAAAGGGTTACAGGTGCGTTACTTACAGTTATGATGACAGCTTATACTGTAACACCAGGCTTTTCAACACTAGTAAGAGCTGATGAACTTCAAAAAGGAGACAAGGTTATTGACTTAGTTGGAATAACAGATTTCCATGGACAATTAACTTATGTGAAGGGTGATAAAGTTACTCAAACAGCAGCAATTTTATCTAAAGCAGTAAAAGATGTACAAAAAAGTAATCCTGAAGGAACATTAGTAATAGGTGGTGGAGATTTATATCAAGGTACTCCAGAATCAAACATATTAAAAGGGGTTCCAGTACAAAAAGTAATGAGTGGACTAGGTATGGAAGTTACTGCACTTGGGAATCATGAATTTGACTGGGGATTAGAAACAATAAAAGATGAAACAATGAAAGATGCAAAATACGAAATTCTTTGTGCTAATATGTACAAAAAAGGTACGAATGAAAGACCATACAAACCATATAAAGTTATCAAAAAAAATGGAGTTAAAATAGCTGTAGTTGGTGCTATTAGTACAGATACTCCAGGAATAGTTTTAAAATCCAGAGTTGAAAATTACGAATTTAAAGATGAAGCAACAGAAATAAACAAAGCAGTTGAAGAAGTTAAAGATGCAGAAAAACCAGATGCTGTAATATTAACTATTCATGAAGGTGAGAGAGATGACCCAAAAGAAATTCCTCTTACAAAGGTTGTTAATAAGTTAAAGGGAGTTGATGCTGTATTTGGTGGACATTCCCATTGGCAAAAGGATATGATAGTCAAGGATGCGGATGGTAAGGAAAGACCAGTTGTTATAGCAAGTTCTAATGGAAAAGGTTATGTAGACATGAAAATGACAGTTAAGGCTGATAACACTCTATCATTTTCAGCTCCAAAAACAAACTATAATAATTTATTAAAAGCAAAAGAAGAAGATCCAGAAGCAAGAGCTATAGTTGATGAGGCTGTAGCACAAGTTGCCCCTAAATTTGCAGTTGAAATAGGAAGTACAACTAAAGGTTTAAATAGAAGTTTTAAAGGAGACTATGGAGATTCTCAACTAGGTAATTGGGCATGTGAAGTAACAAAGAAAGCAACTAAGGCAGATGTTGCAATACAAAATAATGGAGGAATAAGAGCAGATATACCAGCTGGAAAGATTACAGTAGGTACAATGTTTAATATAATGCCATTTGATAATGAATTAGTAACTCTTGAATTAACAGGAGCTCAATTCAAAACTTTACTTGAACAATCTGTTGCTGATACTGAAAAGGGTAAGGCAAGTGGAGTTCAAATAGCAGGTGCTAAATTTGAATATGATATGAGTAGACCAAGTGGTAACAGAATAACTAAGGTTACAAAGGATGATGGTAGTGCAATAAAAGCTGATCAAAAATTAGTTCTTGCTACTTCAGACTTTTTATCAACAGGTACAGCTAGTAATCTTACTGTTTTTGGTGATAAAACAATTCAAGAATCAATCAATAAAACACATCGCTTATTAAGAGATGTATTTGCTGATGCAGTTAAAGAGACTGGAGTTATAGATTCAGCGGTGGATGGTAGAATAAAAGTAGGTAAAGTAGTTGAAAATGCAGATAAAAATGTACAAATATTAGCTACTTCTGACCTTCATAACAGAATGGTAGCTTGGGATTATGCAACAGATTCGGCTAATCCAAAGGGAAGCTTTGCAAAAGTAGCTACTAAAGTGAAAGCGCTAAGAGAGACTAATGAAAATACAATATTGGTAGATGCTGGAGATGCTGTACAAGATAATTCAGCAGCATTATTCTTAGATATGACTAAGTATCCAGTTCATCCAATGATACAAGGAATGAACAAATTAGGTTATGATATATGGACATTGGGTAATCATGAATTTAACTATGGAATACCAACATTAAAGAATTTTATAAAGACTTCAAATGCGAAAGTACTTTGTGCAAATCTTTATGATACTGATGGTAAGACAAGAATAGCGGCGCCATATGAAATAGTAGAAAGAGATGGAGTTAAAATAGGTTTTATAGGAATAACAACTCCTAATATAAATAAATGGGATTCAGTTAACTTAAAAGATTATAAAGTTACAGGTGCAGTAGAAGAAGTTCAAGCAGCTATAAAAGAGCTTACAGGAAAAGTTGATACTATGGTTGGAGTTTTCCATATGGGAGAGCAAGATGAGTATGATATACCTGAAACAGGTGTTATATCTGTAGCAAGTAAGTGTCCGGAATTATCAACAATAATAGCTGCACACATGCATATAACTATAGATAAGCATTATGCTTATAAAGGAAAAGCATATGGTTCTATTACTGATAAAACTGGAAAGATTACTTATGTAGCTTTAGATAAGGATATAAATTCTACAAATGTAACTAAAGAAGAATATGATGAAGCTGTTAAAAATGGAGTTATGATTGTAGAAAACGGTAAGTTTGCAGAAAACTTAGGAAAGTTAAATTTAACATTTGCTAATAAAGATGGTAAATACCAATTAACAAATAAAACTTTTGGATTAGAAAATTTGGCTAATGTTGAAGAAGACAAAGAATTTGTTGAATTATTTAAACAATATGATGAAATTGCTAAACAAGATGCAAAAATAGTAATTGGACAACTTAAAGGTGGAGATTTAGTTCCACAAGATGTAGTAAAGGGAATACCAGAATCACAAGTAGCTCCAACAGCTATGATTGATTTAATAAACAAAGTTCAAATGTACTATGGAGAAAAAATTTCTGGTAAGAAAATAGATGTAGCTGCAGCTGCTGCATTTAGGGGAGATGCAAATATTAAGGAAGGTAATATTACTAAATCAGGTACTTCTTTAATATACAAATATGATAATACTTTATATGTAGTTGAAGTTACAGGAAAACAATTAAAAGAATATATGGAATGGTCATCAAGTTACTATAATACTTATAAAGATGGTGACTTAACAGTATCATTTAATCCTAAAATGCCAGGTTACAACTATGATATGTTTACAGGTGTTAAATATCAAATTGATATTTCTAAAAATGTTGGTAATAGAATACTAAACTTAACAAAGATGGATGGAACAAAAATAACTGATGATATGAAATTAACTCTTGCAGTAAATGATTATAGAGGAAAGAGCCAATTAATGGGCGCTAAAACAATCTTCAGTGATAAGAGTGAAGCAAAATTGATATGCAAATCAGAAGATAAAATGGGCGATGACGGAAGAATAAGAGACTTACTAAGAAGTTATATAGTAGATGTTAAAAGCGGAGTTATTACTCCAGAATGTGATAACAATTGGTCAATAGTAGGTAACAATTGGGATCCAGCTCAAAGAGCAGCTTTAATAAAAGCAGTTAATGAAGGAAAATTACAACCTAAAGCATCAGAAGATGGTAAGACATCAAATGCTATAGCTTTAACATGGGCTGATGTACAAGCAGTAGGGGGTTCAGTAGATCCTAGTAATCCAGTAGATCCTAGTAATCCAGTGGATCCAAACAAACCAGTGGATCCAACTAATCCAGTAGATCCAGGTAAACCTGTAAATCCAACTAAACCTGAAAATAAAGAACAAGCAAAAGTTGAATCTAAGCTTGAAAATAATAAAGTTGTTGTAAATAAAATAGCTAATAAAGATGCTGAAAATGTAATTGAAGCAAAAGATTTAGATAGCAAAAATGTAACTGAAATTGAAATAGGAAATGCTGAAGAAATGAGAGATGGTAAAGGTAGTATTAAAGTGAATATTAAAGATGCTGTTATAAACCTTCCTTTCTCAGCTATAGATAAAGAGCTTTTAGTTCCAGGTTCAACTGTAGTATTAAGAAGCAAGGTCATAGACAATGCTGATATAGTTAAGAACTTAAAAGGTGTTAAAAAAGTATACAGCTTTGACTTAATTGTGAAAAATGGAGATAAGGAAACTCAAATTCATAATTTCAAAGATGGAAAAGCAGAAATAACAATAACATTAAGTGATGATGAATTAAAAGGATTAAATAAAGATAAACTAGCAGTATTCTATTATAATGAACAAACTAAGAAGTTTGAAATAATGGAAACTAAAGTTGATGGAAACAAGGTTACATTCTTAACTCCTCACTTCTCACAATATGTAATAGCAGAAAAGCAAGATGGAGATAGCTCATTGCCTAAAACAGGAAGTGATGTAAATACAACAAATGTTGCGCTATTAGCATTAGGTCTTATAGGACTAGGAGTAGTTGTTATTAGAAGAAAAAAATAATATGATTATATAAATTTAAGGTACTGAAAATATGTTAAAGATTTTTAGTACCTTATTTTCATTAAAACAATTTAGTATTTAAATTACAGGTTTATAAGAAATTTTTGAAATCAAAGAAGCATTGACAATTTTAGCAAATGGGTCTAAACTAGAGATGATAAAGATTATCAAATAATTTAATATACAGGGGAGGTTCACGCCTGAGAGGAGATATTATCTCGACCCTTAACCTGATTTGGATAATGCCAACGTAGGGAGTTTTTATGCAAGAAAAGCTATAAAGCTATACCGTTAATTGGTATAGCTTTTTTTTACTTTTATAAGTAAAAATATAAATTATAATTTGGGTAGTTGGACTTACTGGGTTAATTTTAATTATACTTATTAGGTGTTTAGGGAAGAAATAAACTATTTATTGTTTTAATGAGAGAAGGAGGAAAAAAATATGAGGTTAGGAAATGTTAGCTTACAAGTAATACCATTAGTAGAACCAGAAAAAGTATATCCAGTAGTAGATAAGGTTATAGAATATATAGCTTCTACGGGGGTTAAGTATGAGGTAGGACCTATGGAAACTACTATGGAGGGTGATTTGAAGGAATTATTAGATATAGTTTCAGTTGCACAGGATATTTGTGTAGAGCAAGGGGCTTATAGGATAGCTTCAGTTGTGAAAATAGATTATAAACCAGAGGGTGTTACAATAGATGAAAAAGTTAAGAAATATAGGAAGTAGAATAGCACCTATAATATTTTTTGTTTTGCTAATAATATTATGGGAGCTTATAGTACATATAAATGGAGTAAAAGCTTATATACTTCCATCACCTAGTGTGATTATGAAAGCTTTAATAAAGGATTCGGGTTTATTATTAGAACATAGTAAAATAACTATGTATGAAGCTTTTCTAGGATTTTTAATAGCTATTTTATTATCACTAGCTTTATCTATTATTATGGATGCTTTTACTTTAATTAAAAAATGTCTATATCCATTAATTATAGTGTCTCAAACAGTACCAATAATAGCTTTAGCACCATTATTTATAATATGGTTTGGTTTTGGAATAATGCCAAAGGTAATAGTTGTAGTTATGGTATGTTTTTTTCCTATGGTTATCAGTTTAGTTGATGGAATGGCTTCCGTAGATGAAGAATATATTAATCATTTCAGGCTTATGGGAGCAAATAAAATACAAATATTTTTTAATTTAAAATTACCTTATGGACTTATAAATTTCTTCTCGGGTATGAGAATAGCTGCTACTTATTCTATAATGGGAGCAATTATAGGAGAGTGGCTTGGAGGAGAAAAAGGGTTAGGTATATATATGGTTAGAGCAAAGTCCGCATATGCCTTGGACAAGGTTTTTGCAGCAATAATAATAGTAGTAGTTTTATCTATAATATGTGTTAACTTTATAAAATTTATAGAAAAAATAGCTACACCTTGGAAAAAAATTAATAATAAAAGGTAGGGTGAAAGTAGTGAAAAAGAAACTTTTAAGCATAATAGCATTAACAATAGTTTCAAGTATTTTAATAACAGGTTGTACAAAGAAACAAGATGATTCTAAAGCAGCATCTACTAAGGATTTAGAGAAGGTAAAGCTAATTCTAGATTGGACCCCAAATACAAATCATACAGGACTGTATGTTGCTAAAGATAAGGGATATTTTAAAGATGAAGGCTTAGAGGTAGAAATAGTTCAACCTTCAGAAGGTGCAGTAAGCCAACTTATAGCAGCTAATAAAGGAGATTTTGGTATAAGCTATCAAGAGGATGTAACATTTGCTAGAACATCAGAAAGTAGTTTGCCTATAAAAGCTGTTGCAACAATAATACAACATAATACATCAGGTTTTGCTGCACCTAAAAGTAAAGGAATAAAGACCCCAAAGGATTTTGAAGGAAAGACCTATGGTGGTTGGGGGTCGCCTTCTGAAAATGCTATATTAAAAGCAGTCATGGAGAAAGATGGCGGAGATTTTAATAAACTAAAAATAGTTAATATAGGAAGCGATGATTTCTTTGCAGCAACTCAAAAAAATGTAGATTTTGCTTGGATTTTTGAAGGCTGGGCAGGAATAGAGGCTAAACAAAAGGGAATAGATTTAGATTATATTGAAATAGGTAAACTAAATAAGGCATTGGATTACTATACACCTATAATAATAGCCAATGAAGAGACAATAAATAAGAAGCCGGAACTAGTTAAAAAGTTTCTAAAAGCAACTTCTAAAGGCTATGAATATGCTATACAAAATCCAGAGGATGCAGGTAAAGTATTACTTAAAAATTCTCCAGAACTTAATGAAGCCTTAGTTATGGAAAGTCAAAAGTATTTAAAAGATAAATATAAAGCAGAGAGTCCAAGATGGGGAGAAATGAAGGAAAGTGTATGGGATAACTATAGTAAATTCCTTTTAGATAATAAATTAATACCTAAAGAATTAAAAGCAAAGGATGCATTTACAAATGAATTCTTACCAAAATAAAATATTAATAAAAGATTTAGATAAAAGTTTTAAAAATTTAAAGGTATTAAAAGATATAAATTTAGAGGTTAATGAAGGGGAACTTGTTTCCCTTTTAGGTCCATCAGGAAGTGGTAAAAGTACAATTTTCAATATTATAGCTGGAACAATGGAAAAGGATAGTGGATTGTTAGAGGTAAATGGAGATATTAGTTATATGTATCAAAAAGATATGATGTTACCTTGGAAAACCATAATGAATAATATAGCTATGCCATTAGTCTTAAAAGGAAAACATAAAAAGGAAGCTAAAGCTTTAGTATTAGAGAGTATAGAAGAGTTTGGTTTAGCTGGATTTGAAGACAAGTATCCTTCACAGTTATCTGGAGGAATGCTTCAAAGAGCTAACTTTTATAGAACATATCTTACATCTTCCGATATTATGCTTTTAGATGAACCTTTTGGAGCTTTAGATTCTATAACAAGAACTAAAATGCAAAGATGGCTTTTAAATCTTAGAAAAAAGGTAAATTCAACAATATTGTTTATAACTCATGATATTGATGAAGCCATTATTCTTTCAGATAGAATATATATAATATCTAAAAAGCCTGCTACTGTACTAGAGAATATAAAAGTTACATTGCCTCATAACAACAGACAGGAAGCTTTAACGACAGAAGAATTTTTAAAGATAAAAAGAAATATTTTAGAAGTTATGAAGGAAGAAATATAATTAAAACAGAAGTTGAAATATTGTAGTTTGTTAAAAATTAGGTGGATTTAAAATATTTCAAATCAAAAATTTAAATAATCTTATATAATTTTCAATGACTTTAATTCAAACTGGTCTTAGAAAATTATATAAGATTGTTTTTTATAATTAAATAAATATATAGGTTCTAACAAATAATCTTTATATATAACACTTAAAATAATTTATATGATTTTGAATAATCTTAATGTAGAAAGGTAATTAAGATTCATATAATACAAAGTTTTTGTTAAATTTATACACAGAAATATTGACTAAGAATTTAAAAAGAGATATACTTTTGTCATAAACTTTTAAAAGTTTATAATAAAAGTATGGTGGTGAGAGATTTTGACTGAAAAGGAGAAAATGATTGCTGGAGATTTTTATAATACAAGAGATGGTGAATTAATAGAAATGTATCACAAAGCTCGTAAACTTATTGATGACTTTAATAAGACTACATCTTATGAAATGGATGAAAAACAAAGTATCTTAAAAAAATTATTAGGTAGTATAGAAAATGGGGTTTGGATAGAAAAACCTTTTTATTGTGATTATGGTGAAAATATAAGTATAGGAGAAAATACTTTTATTAATTTTAATTGTACATTTTTAGATTGTAATAAGATAACTGTAGGAGAAAATGTTTTAATTGGACCAAATGTCCAAATATATACAGCATCTCATCCGTTAAGACCAATGGAAAGAATAAATAAAGATATATCTAATGGAGAAGCGCCCTATAAAACATTTTCTAGACCGGTAAAGATAGGGAATAATGTATGGATTGGTGGTAATGTTACAATATTGCCAGGTGTTGAAATAGGAGATAATTCGGTTATCGGTGCTTCAAGTGTAGTTACAAAATCTATACCTAGTAATTCAATTGCTTATGGAAATCCATGTAGAGTAGAGAAAACAGTTTAAACAAAGGAGAAAATATGATAAATAAATCAGGAAAGCCAAAAGATTTAAAAAGAGTGAATATAAACTTAGTATTAAATGCTATAAAAAAGAGAAAAACTGCAACTAGAGCAGAACTAGTAAGTGATACTGGTATAAGTCATACTACAGTTAGAAATATATTATCAGAACTTTTAGAAAAGGAAGAAATATTAGTAGATGGATTAGATGAATCCAGTGGTGGAAGAAGGGCTGAACGATATTCTTTAAATATAAATAAAAAAAGTATATTGATAATGTATATAGAAGGAAGAAAATTATGGTACAATATATCAAATATTATTGGAGAAGAAATTTTTAAGGAAAGCTTGGATATAGAAGAAAAGTTAAGTAGTAATTTATTAGAAAAACTTTTAGACAAGCTTTTTGAAAAATATAATAATATAAAAGCTGTAGGAATGGCTGTTCCTGGAATAGTAAAAGATAGTGGATATTTAAGTGGATTATACTTAGAAGATTTAAGTGACATAGATATAAAAAAATATATAGAAGATAAGTATAGTGTGCCGGTTATACTTGAGAATGATTTAAATTCTGTAGCATTAGGTTTTTTGAATGAATATATAAAAGGAAACAAAGATAATTTTAAAATGCTTAATATGATTTACATGCACTTTACTAGAATAGGAGCGGGAGCAGGAGTAATAGTTAATGGTAGTTTAGTTAGAGGAAATTATAATTATGCAGGTGAAATTGGGTTTATGAAGATTAATAATTCTTATGTTAATGATTTGTTGACTAAGGAATTGAAAGATAGTGATTATGTAGATTTGATTTCTAAGATAATATCAGCAGCAACATGTTTAATAGATCCTAAATATATAGTACTAGGTGGAGAAGAATTTAGGTATAAATTAATATATGATATTGTAGAAGAAACTAAGAAAAATAATCCAAATACCAAAATGGAATTATTAACTATAGAGGATAGCCATAAATTTGGTATTGAAGGTATAAGTAAACTTACTTTAGATTTGATAAATGAAGAGATAAAATTAGTAGAAAAGGATGGTCAATTATAAAATGAAGAAACTTATAATTTTTGATGTAGATGGAACTTTAATTGAGACAGCAGTATCAAATACAATAGGTCTTAAAATAACTATGAATGAACTTTATAATAAAAGTTATACTGATGAGGATGTAAGACAGTATATGGGTATACCAGGTGATGAAGCTTTAAGGAATCTAAATGTAAAAGAGGAAGAAATCTCTCGGGTTTGGAGTTATTGGGAGGGTAAAGTAAGAGAAAATTCACATCATAACTATGTTTTTGAAGGAATTTGTGAAATGCTAGAGGAACTAAATAAAAAATTTTCCTTGGCAATAGTTACATCTAAAACTCATAGTCAGCTTGAAGAAGATTTTATTAAAAGAGGCTTAATTAAATATTTTGATATTTGGATTTGTAAGGAAGATACAGATAAACACAAGCCTAACCCAGATCCTTTAATAAAAGCATTAGAGAAGGCAAAAGTGGAACCAAAAGATGCTATTTATTTAGGTGATGCATTTGTAGATTGTAAAGCAGCTACTGCTATAAATATGGACTTTGCTCATTGTAGATTTATGGACAAGTATGATGAGGTAGACTGTGAAATTATTTTTAATAAACCTAAAGAGATAATAGAGTATTTCTGCAGATAATAATATAAACTTTTATAAGATTTCGATTACTATTTAAGGGTATAGTTAGTATAATGTTACTATTTGAAAATAGAGATTTTATTGAAGGGAAGTTAATAGTATATGTTATAATTTATATAAAGTAGTAGGAATACTATATAAATAACAAATGAAGGGGTGTAATAAAATGGATAGTTTAATTGATTTACATTGTCATACATTAGCTAGTGGCCATGCTTACAGTACTTTAGATGAAAACATAAGGGAAGCTAGTAATAAGGGGTTAAAGGTAATAGGTATATCAGATCATGGACCTAATATGCCCGGTGGGCCACATACATTTTATTTTAACAACTTGAGGGTCTTACCTAAAGTGATTTATGGAGTTAAAGTGCTTAAAGGTATAGAAGCAAATATAATTGATTTTGATGGTAATTTAGATGTGGATGAATATGTTTTATCTAATTTAGATTATGCTATAGCAAGTTTGCATACACCTTGTATAGAGAGTGGGAATAAAGAGGAGTGTACGAATGCTGTTATAAAGGCTATGGATATACCAAAGGTAAAGGTTATAGGACATCCAGATGATAGTAGATTTCCTTTAGATTATGAACGATTAGTAGCCGCTGCGAAGAAAAAAGGAGTGCTTTTAGAAATTAATAACTCTTCGTTGAAAGTAGATAGCTATAGAGCTGGAGCTCGTGAGAATTTAATTCAATTATTAAAGCTTTGTGAGAAACAAGATGTTAAAGTTATACTTAGTAGTGACGCTCACATACATTATGAAATAGCAGATTTTAAAAATTGCATAAATCTTATAGAAGAAGTAGATTTTCCTAAAAAATTAATAGCAAATTACAATGCTGATATTTTAAAAGCTTTAAATTTATTTTAGAGACTTATGTAAATATTGACAAATAAAAATCAATTTTATACAATTATTTATGAAAAAGGAGTGTGATTTTATGATAAAAGAAAATGGTAATATTTCAATCCATACAGAAAATATTTTTCCTATTATTAAAAAGTGGTTATATTCTGATAAGGACATATTTATTAGAGAGCTTATAAGTAATGGCTGTGATGCTATCAGTAAGTATAAGAGACTTGTTACCTTAGGTGAAGTGAGCGGCGATATTAATGAAGGTTTTAAAGTAACCGTTTCTGTAAATAAGGAAAATAAGACTCTTAAGTTTATAGATAATGGTATAGGTATGACTGAGGAAGAGGTTAAAAAATATATAAACCAAGTAGCTTTCTCAGGAGCTGAAGACTTCATAGAAAAATATAAGGATAAAATGGATGATAGCAAAGATATTATAGGTCATTTTGGATTAGGATTCTATTCTGCCTTTATGGTATCAAAACAAGTTAAAATAGATACCTTATCTTTTAAAGAAGGTGCAGAACCTATCACTTGGGTATGTGATGGTGGTACAGAGTATGAACTTACAACTTCTGAAGAAAGAACTACAAGAGGAACTACTATAACTTTATTTATAGATGAGGAAAGTGAAGAGTTTTTAGAAGAGTATAAAGTAAGAGAAATAATAAATAAATACTGCGGGTTCTTACCAACAGAAATATATTTAGAAAATGAAAATGAAGAGAAAAAAGAGGATAAAGAAATCAAGCCTTTAAATGATATAGCTCCTTTATGGGCAAAAGCTCCTAAGGATTGTACTGATGAAGAGTACAAGGAGTTTTATAGAAAAGTTTTCATGGATTTCAATGAACCATTATTTTGGATACATTTAAATGTAGATTATCCTTTTAACTTAAAAGGTATATTATATTTCCCTAAACTTAATAATGAATTTGAAATAGTAGAAGGTAAAGTTAAGTTATATAATAATCAGGTATTTGTGGCTGATAATATTAAAGAAGTTATTCCAGAATTCTTATTATTATTAAAGGGAACTATAGATTGCCCAGATTTACCTCTAAATGTTTCAAGAAGTTTCCTTCAAAAAGATAGAGATGTAATGAAGATTTCTAAACATATAGTTAAAAAGGTAGCGGATAAGCTAGTTGAATTATTTAAGAATGATAGAGAAAACTACAATAACTTCTGGAAAGATATACAAGTATTCATTAAGTATGGATGTTTAAAAGATGAGAAATTCTATGAAAAGATAAAGGATATCTTAATTTTTAAAACAATGAAAGGTGATTATGTAACGCTTAAGGAGTATCTTGAAGAATGTAAAGAAAAACATGAAAATAAGGTATTCTATATTTCAGATGAGAAACAACAATCTCAATATATTAAGATGTTTGAAGCATATGATTTAAATGCTGTTATATTAGATACAACTATAGACAACCATTTCATAAGCTTTTTAGAGACTCATGAAAGTGGAGTTAAGTTTACTAGAATAGATTCAGATATATCTGAAACACTAAAATCAAAGGATGAAGATAGTGAAGAATCTAAGAATTTAAACACTAAACTAGAAGGAATATTTAAAGATTCATTAAATGGAAAAATAGCTAAATTCTCAATAGAAAGTCTTAAAAATGAAGCTACTCCAGCTATGATAGTGATATCAGAAGAATCAAGAAGAATGTCTGAAATGAGTAAAATGTTTGGTGGTATGCAAATGCCGGGCATGTTTACTGAAGAAAAGACTTTAGTTATAAATAAAAATAATAATCTTATTAAGAAATTAATAAGTCTTTCAGAAGATGAAGCTAAAAAAGAAGATGTAAACTTTATATGTAATCATATATTAGATTTAGCTCTGATATCTAATAAGGAATTAAATGTAGATGAAATGGATGCATTTATAAAAAGAAGTAATGAACTTTTAAATAAATTAGTATAAAATGGAAATTAAATTTATTATATAAAAAATAGCTGTAGAAAGATAAAAAAATATAATCTTTCTATAGCTGTTTTACTTATATTGGTAAAAGGTTATATGAAATTATTTAAAAAGTTAAAATACTTAAAATTAATATAATGCTATAAAGAATAGCATAAGTGATTATTTTGTTGAGTAAATTATTTTGAAAAAATCATCAGCAGTTATGATTTCTATAGGGTGTCCTTTTGAAATTAAATCCATAGCTCGTCTTCTCTTAGTACTCATTTCATGAGGTAAAAGATTTGTTAAATTTTTTCCTCCAATTACTAAAATGTCAGTTTTTTTTGTAACTGAGCCACCTGTTGTAGCGCCTAATCTTCTAATAATAGACATAGCTTCGCCTCTACTCATTCTTGGTAAAGCACCTGTAAAAACTACAACTTTATTCTTAAAATAATTAGTTTTTAAAGCACTAACTTCTCTGAGAAAGGATATAGGTCCTTTTGAGTACAAAGTAGAATCATCAATATTTTTTTTAGTTTTAGAGGTTTTGTTTAGTTTACCACAAGCTTTATAACCATCTTTATTGATATAGCCTACCTTTATATTCAATAGCTCTGAAAGGTTATTTAAATCAGAGGGCTTTAGCTCATCTATTATTTTAATCAGAATATTTGCACAAGCAGTAGCATCTGCACTAGCATGATGATGTTCAAACTTATATCCTAAATAGGTGCTTATTGTATCAAGTTTAGCATTTTCTAAATTAGGAAAGAAATTTCTACTTATAACCATAGTGCACAAATAACTAAAGTTTGGATAAGGAATATTATATAGATTTAAAGTTTTTCTAAGAACACTTATATCAAAAGAAGCATTGTGAGCAATTACAAGAGTATTATTAAAGTATTGTTTTATTTCTGGCCATAACTTATCAAATTCTTTTTCATTTTCAACATCGGCTTGTCTTATTCCGTGAATCATTATATTCATTGGAGTAAAACGTAATTCTTTTGGTTTGATAAGCCAGTACTTTTCTTCAATAATTTTATTATCTTTAACAACAGTTATACCTAAAGAACAAGGGCTATGCCTCATTTCATTAGCAGTTTCAAAATCTATAGCTATAAAATCCATTTTTGCCTCCATAGATAAAAATTTAAGTAAGGTCATTATTAAATGACTTTTAGATTATATCATATATAAAAGTATATAAAAATATTTTTAAGTATGAAGGGTGGATATATAAATATTTGTTATAATAGAAATATTTATTATAAGTTTTTACTTAATAAATACTATTTTTATTGTGTCAAATTTTTATTAGATTAATAATTATATTATAGAAGCATTATTTTAAGGAGAATAACTATGAGAGGAGGACTTCCTAGTATTAACAATGGGAGAGTAGTAAATAATGAAGAAGCATTTTTAAGAATGGATGAATTTGAAGATAAGTATTTAATTTATGGAAAGTTACCAGGTGTTAGAAAGCAGGATATAAATATAAATTATAATGAAGATGATGAAAACATAACCGTATCTACCGTTATTAGTAAGAGCAAAAGTGCAAGCTCAAGTTTTGTATTTATTAGTGTCCAAGAAAGTAGAAGTATATCAAAGACATTTTCAGTACCTAATATAGATACTTCAAAAGTAAGTGGTGATTTTGATGGAATGAATATAGAATTGCATCTTCCAAAGAAAATAGAAGTAAAAACAAATGGTTTAATTATAGACATTGATGAATTCACAGAAGAATAATTACTTGACTTCCTACGAGTTTCGTAGGAAGTCAGTTAATTATTAAAAATACATTCTATAGGTTATATTTAATAACACAAAAAATAATAAGCAATTTTACAATATAGGAATATTATATATGGAAGCTTTAAAATAAAAGGGTGATAATTTTGAGACCTATAAGAATACTTTCCATTGATGGTGGTGGTGTTAGAGGTATAATACCAAGTCAAGTTTTAGTGGGGGTAGAAGACCTTATTAAAAAGCATATTGGAAGAGAAGAGGCTAGAATCTCTGATTACTTTGATATTATAGCTGGTACAAGCATAGGCGGTATATTAACGGCTATGTATTTATGTCCAGATGAAAACAATCCCAAAAGACCTAAATTTTCAGCGATTGAAGTTTTGGATATATTAAATGAAAAAGCACCTTATATATTTAAAAAGTCCATGGGATACAGTTTAAGGTCAGCATTTGGATTACTTAGACCAAAGTATGCAGGTAGTAATATAGAGGATAATTTTAAGGAATATTTAGGTAAGGTAAAGCTCAGTGAGGTTCTAAAACCATGCCTTATTACTGCTTATGATATTGAAAAAAGAAATGCTGTGTTTTTTAATATGATAAGTGCAAAAAAGAATTTAGAAAAAGATTTTTTTTTGACTGATGTAGTAAGGGCTACATCAGCTGCCCCGATATATTTTCCTGTAGCTAATATTAGTTCATTGGCTGATGATGAATATGTTTTAGCAGATGGAGGAATATTTGCAAATAATCCAAGTGTTTGTGCCTATGTAGAAGCTAATAAGTTAGTAAGTAACATAGATATGAATAATGTTCTTATGTTATCTATCGGGACAGGAATAGATACCTTTCCGTATAAGTTTAAAAAAGCTAAAAAATGGGGAGCTATTAAATGGTCTATACCTATATTTCATATTTTTATGAGTGGAATATCAGAAACTGTAGATTATGAGATGAGAACTATGTTTAAAGATAAAAATAAGGAAGAAAATTATTTAAGAATACAGACAGTCTTAGATAAAAAGAGAATTAATAGCTTTAGTTTGGATGATTGTACTAAAAAGAATTTAAAAGCACTAAATGAAATAGGAAAAGAGATTTTTGAAGAGAATAAAGACGAGTTAGAAAAATTCGTCAAAAAACTTTTTTCATCTTATTAGAGAATGTTTAAACATTAATTGACAAAATAGATATAAAGTGAGATAATACAATCAGATAAACGTTTACAAAAAAGAAATAGGTTTAAATAAAATTTACTTGACTTCTAACGTATGATTTTTAAATGTAAGTCATATTTATTATCGTTTGTAGGAGTAAGTTCACATTTCTAAATCAAAGATTTGAATAACCACTTATGTAGCTCAATAGAGAATTAGAGTAAGGGCCACATAAAATTGCTTCGGCTAATTTTATGTGGCTTAATTTAATTTCTACCAATGTATATTATATAAATGAAGATATGAAAGAGGATATTAGGAGGGGTTTATATGGATAAATATGTTATAGCATTAGATCAAGGAACAACTAGCTCTAGAGCAATAATATTTGATAAGGAACAAAATATAGTTGGGATAAGTCAAAAGGAATTTAGGCAAATATACCCTAAAGAAGGTTGGGTTGAACATGATGCTATGGAAATATGGGCAACTCAATATGGTGTTCTTCAGGAAGTGATGGCTAAAAATAATATAACTCAGGAGGATGTAGCAGCTATTGGAATAACAAACCAAAGAGAGACTACTATTGTTTGGGATAAGAATACTGGTACACCTGTTTATAATGCTATAGTATGGCAATGTAGAAGAACTGCTGATATTTGTGATGAGCTTAAGAAAAGTGGATTAGAGGATTATGTCAGGAAAAATACTGGATTAGTAGTAGATGCCTATTTTTCAGCTACAAAAATAAAATGGATTTTGGATAATGTAGAGGGTGCAAGAGAAAAAGCAGATAATGGTGAGCTTTTATTTGGAACAGTTGATACGTGGTTAGTTTGGAAGCTTACAAATGGAAAGGTACATGTTACTGATTATACAAATGCATCAAGAACCATGCTATATAATATAAAAGAATTAAAATGGGATGATAAGCTTTTAGAAGTTTTAGATATACCAAAATCAATGCTTCCAGAAGTTAAAAACTCTTCTGAAATATATGGATATGCAAACCTAGGGGTTAAGGGTGGCATAAGGGTGCCAATATCAGGAATTGCAGGAGATCAACAGGCAGCTTTATTTGGACAAGCATGTTTTAAAGAAGGGTGCGCAAAAAATACTTATGGTACAGGTTGCTTTCTTCTAATGAATACAGGAAATAAAATGATAGAAAGTAAAAATGGATTACTTACAACAATAGCAATAGGATTAGATGGCAAGGTTCAGTATGCTTTAGAAGGTTCTGTATTTGTTGGTGGGGCTGTAGTTCAATGGCTTAGAGATGAGCTTAGAATAGTAAATGATTCAACTGATACTGAATATTTTGCATCAAAGGTAAAAGATAGTGCTGGGGTATATGTAATACCAGCTTTTGTAGGTCTAGGAGCACCTTATTGGGATATGTATGCAAGAGGAGCTATATTAGGGCTTACAAGAGGGACTAATAGAAATCATATAATAAGAGCAGCCTTAGAATCAATAGCATTTCAGACTAGAGATGTAATAACAGCTATGGCTGAAGATGCGGGTTATGAACTTAAAAGCCTTAAGGTTGACGGTGGAGCAAGTAAAAATAATTTTCTTATGAAGTTTCAAGCAGATATAATAGGAAAAGAGGTTACAAGACCTATAATTACAGAAACAACAGCTCTAGGGGCTGCTTATCTTGCAGGACTTGCGGTAGGTTTCTGGAAAGACAAACAGGAGATAGCAGATCTTTGGCATATAGATAATACTTTTAAGCCAACCTTAGAAGACAAAAAAAGAGAAGAAATTTATAAAGGCTGGAAAAAAGCTGTTTCAAGAATACGTGGTTAATAAATAAGTAAGAATCCAAATTTTTAATTTGGTTATTCGAACTTACTCTTATGAATGATAATGAATAGGAGTTTTATTTAATAACATTTAAAGGATGGGGATTTTATATACCCATCCTTTAATTTATTATATGATCTAGCAAGAATAATTTGGTAGTAGTAAAAATATATGTAAATAGTGAAATTATTCAAGTGATAAAAAAATATGAAAAATAATTTCATAAATTACTTTAATCTATATTTTTTATATGTATAATATATATAGTGAAATTGTTAAATAAAAAGGAAAAAATATAACTTTTAAGTGACATTCTAAATTTTATATTTAGTTAATGGAACTTACTCATATGAACGATAGTGAATAGGAGTTTCCTTTTATATATTAAAAAAGAGGTGCATAGTATGAAAATTGGATTTGATCATGAAAAATATCTTGAAGAACAATCAAAATTCATTTTAGAAAGAGTTAACAATTATGATAAGCTTTATTTAGAGTTTGGTGGAAAACTATTATTTGATTTACATGCAAAGAGAGTTTTGCCTGGCTTTGATGAAAATGCGAAGATAAAATTATTACATAAATTAAGGGATAAGGCTGAAATTATAATATGTCTTTATGCTGGTGATATAGAAAGAAATAAGATAAGAGGAGATTTTGGTATAACTTACGATTTAGATGTATTAAGACTTATAGATGATTTAAGAGGTTATGACCTTGAAGTTAATAGTGTAGTTATAACAAGATATAGTGGACAACCAGCTACTACTGTATTCATAAATAAGCTTGAAAGAAGAGGTATAAAAGTATATAAGCATGAAGCTACTAAAGGGTATCCAACAGATGTTGACACTATAGTAAGTGATGAAGGATATGGAAAAAATCCGTATATTGAAACTACTAAGCCAATAGTTGTTGTAACAGCTCCAGGACCAGGAAGTGGGAAGCTTGCTACTTGCTTAAGTCAACTTTATCATGAAAATAAAAGAGGAAAAGTTGCAGGATATTCTAAGTTTGAAACTTTTCCAGTATGGAATGTTCCTTTAAAACATCCTTTAAATATAGCTTATGAGGCAGCAACTGTGGATCTTAAAGATGTAAATATGATAGATTCATTCCATTTTGATGCGTATAATAAAGTATCTGTAAATTATAATAGAGATATTGAAACATTCCCTGTACTTAAGAGAATAATTGAAAAGATAACAGGTGAAGAGTCGGTTTATAAATCACCAACAGATATGGGTGTGAATAGAGTAGGATTTGGAATAATTGATGATGAAATAGTTAAAGAAGCTTCTAGACAAGAAATAATAAGAAGATGTTTTAAAACTAACGTTGAGTATAAAAAAGGTTATGTTGATAAGGAAACTTATAATAGAGCAAAATTAATTATGGAAGAACTTAAGTTAAAAGAATCAGATAGAAAAGTTGTTATACCAGCTAGAGAATATGCTTCAAAGTTGAATGAGAATGCAGAAAAACATGAAACTTGTTCAGTAGTTGCTCTAGAGCTTGAAGATGGAACTATTTTAACAGGGAAAAGTTCAGAAATTATGGATGCAACAGCTGCTGTAATCTTAAATGCAGTTAAGCATTTTGCTAAAATATCTGATGAGATACACCTTATATCTCCAGTTATATTAGAACCAATTATAAATTTAAAATCAAAAACTTTAGGAAGTAAAAGTACAGCTTTAACTTGTGAAGAAGTGCTTATGGCACTTAGTATATGCGCAGTTACTAATCCAACAGCTCAAGTGGCTATGGAAAAATTGCCTATGTTAAAAGGAGGTCAAGCACACTCTACTACAATAATAAGTAGCAATGATGAACAAACTTTTAGAAAACTAGGAATAGATATAACATGTGATGCAGAATATGCTTCAGAAAGTCTTTATTATAATAATTAATTAGATTGATAAAAACACTTACAGTAATGTGAGTGTTTTTTTGTTATAAGTAAAAAGGTAGATAAGAAAAAGGTAGTTTTAGTAGTACATATTTGAGAATAATTTTCATACTATATAAGTGTATTAATACAAGGTGAGAAAACTTATGTATAAAAAGGGAGATTTTCATATGCATACAACGGCTTCAGATGGGGAGCTTACACCAGAAGAAGTTGTAAATTTAGCTAAAGAGAAAGATTTAGATATAATAAGTATCACAGATCATAATACTTTAAAGGGCGTTAAAGAAGCTAAAGTAATTGGAGAACAATTAGGAATTAAGGTTATAGAAGGTTTGGAGTTATCTACAAGATATAAAGGTGAAAAAGTACATGTACTTGGGTATTTTAAAGGTGGTGCTTGTGAGAATAAAGAATTAAAAGAAGTTTTAGCTTTAATAAAAAGTAAAAAAAATTTGAAATTGCAAGAGTTATATAATGAGAAATTTTTAATAGAAATAGATACAGAAATACCTAGAATAACTGCAGAAACAGGAATAAGACTGATACATTATTTTGGTGGAGTTGCTGTATTAGCGCATCCAGTTAAACTTAGTTCAAAAATAAAAGATGAAGTTTTAAATATGGATTTTGATGGAATAGAAGCTGTTTATTTTAGGAATTCTATTGAGGATACAGAGTTTTTTAAAGTTTTGACAAAAGCCAAAAGCTGTTTTTATACAGCAGGTTCTGATTTTCATACTAATAAAAGGTTAGATAAAAGACATGGATGTATAGCAGATGTAAGCTTAAACTCAGAAGAAATAGAATTTTTTATTAGTAATTTATTAATATAAAACGACAATTCAATATGTAATATGTATAATTCATAATTTTTTTATTCCAAAAAGTTACTTAATATGAAATAATAAATTATATAACTTGTAAGGAGTGGAGATGTTATGAGTTTTACTATTTTTATAGCATTCATTATTCTAATTTTAATGAAATTCAAAATTGTAAATTTAGAAAGTATAAGTGGTGTTTTGATATTAATAACATTAGCTACAATATTAGATGGAATTACAATTAAATATAAAAAGAAATGGGAGTTTTTTAAGCAGATAAATAGAAGTCAAATAATTGATGAAGAAGATAAGTATACAATATATAATATGATGCCTAAATATATATTTAAATGTTCTATAATACAAATGCTAATACTTTCAATATCTTTTTATTTTGAGCATTATGTAAAAGAAGTTTTTATAAATGGAGTTTATCAAAATAGAATAGTATGTTGTATTTGCATTTTTATATGGTTCATATTATTAGTTATTCCTATGCTTAGTACAAATAGAATTTTAAAAAGAAAATATAAAAAATTAGATATAAGTTTATAATTATATTTATTGAAATATAAAATAAATATAAAAATAGTTGCATAATATAAAAACCTATGTTATTATAAGTGAGTAGCAATACAAAAAATAAAGATAAAGATTAAGTAGATTTTAACTTTCTCCATTTAAGGATTAGTTACATCGAAATTAAATCTTTAAAAAGGAGAAATTATTATGGATAAGAACTTAGTATGTAGAGATTGTGGTAAAGATTTCGTTTTCACTGAAGGAGAACAAGCGTTCTACAAAGAAAAAGGATTCGAAAATGAACCAACAAGATGCGTTGATTGTAGAAGAGCTAGAAAGCAACAAAACAACAACAGAAGATTCGATAGATAATATTGAATGATTAGGCTATAAGAGCTTGCTCTTATAGCTTTTTTTATGTCTATGCTAAGTATTTATAGCTATTATAAAAAAGAACAATAAATTTTGTGAAATTTTTACTATTGTTATTTTTATATAGAAATTTGGATTGCTTATGATTTAGATGAAAAAACCATACTAAGTAAAATTATTTAATTAGTAAAAAATATAATTATTAAGGCTTGTAAATAAAAAATTTCTACTTATATATATATTCGTAGGAGTAGATTCAAATAACAAAATTGAAAATTTGGATTCTCATTTAAAATATATTTTTAAATTCAATAAATAATGATATAATCAAAAAAGTATGCAATTAAGTTTAAAATAAGGTTTAACAACTGATAAGTAGGTGTAATAAAGATGTTAGAAAATAAATTTTTACCAGTAAGTAGAGCGGATATGGAAGAGCTAGGTTGGGAGCAATGTGACTTTGTTATAGTTACAGGGGATGCCTATATTGATCATCATAGTTTTGGAACAGCTATTATTTCAAGAGTGCTAGAAGATGCAGGTTATAAGGTTGGTATAATAGCTCAACCAGATTGGCATAGTACAGAGGATTTTAAGAAGCTTGGAAGACCAAGACTTGGTTTTTTAGTTAATGGTGGTAACATGGATTCACTTGTTAATCATTATACGGTAAGTAAGAAATTAAGAGAAAAAGATTTTTATTCTCCAGGTGGAAAAATGGGACTTAGACCTGATAGAGCTACCATAGTATATTGTAATAAAATAAGGGAAGCTTATAAGCATGTAAATGTAGTGATTGGGGGAATAGAAGCTAGTCTTAGAAGATTTGCTCATTATGATTATTGGAGTGATAAGGTTAGAAACTCAATGCTTATAGATAGTGGAGCAGATTTATTAGTTTATGGTATGAGTGAAAGACAAATAGTTCAAGTAGCAGATAACTTAAATAATGGGTTTGAAGCTAAGTATATAAGATATATACCAGGCACTTGTTATACGGTAGATGGGTTAGATGAACTTTATGATGATTATGTAGAAATACCATCAGTTAATGAAGTAGCTGAAGATAAGATTAAATATGCAAAAGCGTTTAAAATACAATATGAAGAACAAGATCCTGTTAGAGGTAAAGCTATAGTACAAAAGCATGGTAATAAATATGTAGTACAAAACAAGCCAGAAATGATATTAACTAGAGAAGAACTTGATAAAGTATATGCACTTCCTTATCAAAAAACATATCATCCTATGTATGAAGAATTAGGTGGAGTGCCAGCAATTGAAGAGGTTAAATTTAGTATAGTGAGTTCAAGAGGTTGCTATGGTAACTGTTCCTTCTGTGCTATAACATTCCACCAAGGAAGAATTGTTCAAAGTAGAAGTGAAGAGTCTATAGTTCAAGAGGCTAAAGACATAACTGAATTTAAAGACTTTAAGGGGTATATTCATGATGTAGGTGGACCTACTGCAAATTTTAGAAAGCCTGCTTGTAAAAAGCAATTAACTCATGGAGCTTGTAAGCACAAGCAATGTTTATATCCAGCACCTTGTAAAAACATGGATGTAGATCATAGCGAATATTTAAAAGTTCTTAGAAAGGTAAGAGAGTTACCTAAGATAAAAAAAGTATTCGTTCGTTCAGGTTTAAGATATGATTACATTATGGCAGATAAAAATGATAAGTTTTTTAGAGAGCTTGTAGAGCACCATGTAAGTGGTCAGTTGAAAGTTGCTCCAGAACATGTATCTGCAAATGTTTTGAAATATATGGGTAAACCATCAGGTAAAACTTATGATAGATTTAGAGAAAAATTCTTTAAGATAAATGAGCAATTAGGTAAAAAACAATATATAATCCCTTATTTAATGTCCAGTCATCCAGGTAGCACATTAAATGAAGCAATAGAGCTTGCTGAGTATTTACGAGATATTAATTATCAACCAGAACAAGTTCAAGACTTTTACCCTACTCCAGGAACATTATCAACAGCAATGTTTTATACTGGATTAGATCCATTAACTATGGAGAAAGTATATATTCCAAAAACAAAAGAAGAAAAGGCAATGCAAAGAGCATTACTTCAATTTAGAAATCCTAAGAACTATAGATTAGTTTTTGAAGCATTAACAAAGGCTGGAAGAACAGATTTGATAGGTTTTGGAAAGAAGTGCCTTATAAGGCCAAGAGATGGAAGAACAGATTATAATAAAAATTCTGGTGCTGAAAAGTCTTCTAATTCTTATAAAGGGAAAAATAAACCTACAAGTAAAAATAAAGTAAGAGAAGAACGAAAAACTAATAATAAATCCAATGTTAAAAATTCTAGAACAAAAACAAGAGGTAAAAGATAAAAGTATTAATTAATTTTAAAAAGATAAAAAGCTATCAAAATAAAATTTTGATGGCTTTTTGCTTAAAATTATATTTGAATATGATATAATATATTAAAAATGTAGAATGTTTAAATGTGTAGGAAAATAAAAAAATTAAGATTTAGAAGGTAGTAAAAGCTAAGCTTAATGAGAAATGAGAAGGAGGTTTACATGGTTAAAAAAATTAAAGAAAAGCTATTACAAAATAAAAAGAAATCTATAATATCGTTAATAGTTATAGTACTTATGGTATTGCTTATAGTAACACTTGCTATGAAACCGTTTAAAGAAGATGATTTTAAAGGTAAGAAAGTAGAAGTTACTAAAGAGGAAAAAGATTTAAATAAGTATAATGACAATATAGAGGTAGAAAAGGATTGCAAAAATGTACTTCTTTTAGGTGTTGATAGTAGAGAAGATGATTTCTCAGATTCAAGAACAGATTCAATAATAATAGCAACAGTAGATCCTAATGGTAATACTGTAAAGTTAACATCTGTTATGAGGGATACTATGGTAGAAGTACCTGGTAAAGGTTATTATAAAATAAATTCTGCATACAGCTTAGGTGGTGTAGAGTTATTAAAAAGAACATTAAAATATAACTTTAATATAAATATAGATACATATATGATTATAGATTTTAGAGGCTTTCAAGAAGCTATAGATGTCTTAGGTGGAATAGAGGTTGAAGTCAAAGATTATGAAGTTAAGGAAATTAATAAATATATAGAAGAAGTTAATTTAGATAAATCAACATTTATAGCAGAGCCAGGAATACAAAAATTAAATGGGCAACAAGCGCTATCATATTCAAGAATTAGAAAAGTTGGTAATGGTGATTTTGAAAGAATGGACAGGCAAAAAAGAGTTGTTGGGTTAGTTTTAGATAAGGCTAAGAAAATGAATGTTTCTGAATATCCAGAACTTATGGCTAAAATGTATCCATTTATAAGAAGTGATATGCAAAGTGCATATATATTAAAAATGGCAAATACAATTTATAAAATGCAAGGTATGGAATTGAAAAATTTTCGTATTCCATTAGATAATACAGGAATAATAACTTTTGTGGATTCACAATGGGTAGTTATACCTAAGCTCAAAGAAACAACAAAGGAGCTTATGAAGTTTATGTATCCGGATAAGGATCTATCGGACATAAGAGTGCCTGATAATAGTTTTATAATAAATAAGGCAGAGGAGCAGAAAAGAAACAGTTTACAAGAAAATAAAAAGCCTGAAGTAAAAGACGATAGCTTTTTAATTATTCCACCTGAAGAGAATAAAAAGCCGGTAGAAAATAAAGAAGACAAGCCTAAAGCCACTGATAATACTTCAGGAGATAAACCAAGTGATAATAAGCAGCCAAATCAAAATAACAATCAAAACAACAAGCCAAATATAGGTGAAGAACAGAAGCCTGTGGATAACAATCAGAAGCAAACTGATAATATACAAAATAGTAATGTGGATAACGCAAATATAAAAGATAAGTAGACAAAAAGGATATTTAAAAATAATGATTAAGTCCTTTAAATACCTCTTTTAATAGGAGAAAGCGTAGACTTTAGGCTAAATGAAAAAAGATGGATTCATATAATTGAATCCATCTTTTAGTTTTATAAGAATTTATATATTTTTAAACAAGAAATTATAAAAATATGAATTTTTTTATATGCAAATAGGTGATACTATGTATTGGAAATATTTTTGGAAAGAGGAGTTATTTATATGATTAGGAAAAAAGAAAGAAAAAGATCTAAAAATATAATGTGGATAATAATTATTTTAACTTTAGTAATAGGAGCTTCTCTTTTTGCAATAAAACCATTTAAAGAAGATAAGTTTAATGGGGAAGAGAGTAAAATTACTAAAGAGGAATTAGTAGTAAATAAGCTTAATGATAATATAGAAGTGGAAAAGGATTGTAAAAATATATTGTTATTAGGAGTAGATAGTAGAAAAAATGATTTTTCTGATTCTAGGACAGATTCAATAATAATAGCAACTGTAGATCCTAATCGTAATACTGTAAAATTAACTTCTGTTATGAGAGATACGATGGTAGAAGTACCTGGTAAAGGATATAACAAAATAAATGCTGCATATAGTTTAGGTGGTGTAGAATTATTAAAAAGAGCATTAAAATATAATTTTAATGTAAATATAGATACATATATGATTATAGATTTTAAAGGGTTTCAAGAGGTTATAGATGTTTTAGGGGGGATAGAAGTAGAAATAAAAAATTATGAGGTAAAAGAAATTAATAAATATATAAAAGAGGTTAATGGTAATAAGGCGACTCTTATAAATAGTTCGGGTATGCAAAAACTAAATGGTCAGCAGGCTTTATCTTATTCAAGGATTAGAAAGGTTGGTAATGGCGATTTTGAAAGAATGGATAGGCAAAAAAGAGTGATAGGCTTAGTTTTAGATAAGGTTACAAAAATGAATGTCTCAGAATATCCAACATTACTGAGTAAGATGTATCCATTTATAAGGAGTGATATGCAGAGCGGATATATTTTAAAAATGGCAAATACAATTTATATGATGCAGGGAATACAATTAAAAAATTTTCGTATTCCGCTAGATAACACAGGAATAATGACATTTGTAGATTCACAATGGGTAGTTATACCAAAACTTAAACAAACTACAAAAGAACTTATGAAGTTTATGTATCCAGATAAGGATTTATCAAATATAAGAGTTCCTGACAATTGGTATATAATAAATAAAGCTACAGAGCAAAAGAGAAAGCTTGAAGAAGAAAAGAAGAGTGAGAATGAAGTATTAAATCAAAGTCAATCAGCACAGGATAATAAAGAAATAAAAACAAAGAATATTCCTGAGCTTTCGGAAGATGGGCTTGATTAAAGAATTAAAAGATATAAAATTTTAGAACGAATTATGATTGATAATAAAGTGAAAGTGAGGGCCAAAAATGAAGATTAAAAAAATTATAGTAGGTACATTATTTTTTATTATGGGACTTGGAGTATTTGCTTATGCTATGGATAGAGGTGATATTCTTTTAATAGGCGAAATCTTAGATGTAGGTACAAGTAATGATAAGATTGTCGTTGAAGGGGTCATAAAATCAGATACAATTTATAAAGAAAAAGTCTTGGTAAATATAAATAATGAAACTCTAATAGTGGATAAAACTGGAAAAAAGCTTAATAAAACAGATTTAATTAAAGGTGATGGAGTAGTGATAGTTTTGAATCCAGCAATGACAAAATCAATTCCTCCACAAGCAACAGCTAAAAAAATTGAAATATATAAAGTAAGTAAATAATTAATTATCATAATACACTTTATATAATACACTTTATCGATTATAATAATTAGTAGATAATTATTATTATAAAGGAGAATAATAGTGTATAAAATAGAAGATGTATGTTTAAATTGTGGAGCTTGTGTACCAAATTGTCCGGCAGAAGCTATATACGAGGCAAATGGAATCTGTGTTATAGATGAAGAACGTTGTATTGATTGCAATATTTGTTTAGAAGTTTGCCCAATAGCAGCTCCTATAAAAATAGAAAAATAAAAAATAGAGAAATGACGTGAATGTCATTTCTCTATTTTTCTTCACCATTAATTAATCTTTTAATATTTTGTTTATGACGGACAATTATTAGTAAGGCTGCTATCAAAGCACCATAAAAAAATTCCATATCAAATTTAAAGAAATAGGTTGATAATACTAGAGCAAGACCTAAACATATAGACCTTATAGAAACTATTTTGATAAAAAATTTTAAAATCAAAAATGTTGCGCAAGCTATTAAGGTAGGTATTGTTAATATATAAGCAAAAGCACCTACAGTTGTAGCAACACCTTTACCACCTTTAAATTTTAAAAAAATAGTATAATTATGACCTAAAATAGCTGCTAATGCAACAAGTGTAAGTACTAAGGATTTATTACCATTAACAATATCCAACCTAAATAGTAGGTCCGATATAAGAACAGGTAAAAGACCTTTTAACATATCAAATATCATAATTAGAGTTCCTGTGGTTTTGCCATAATTTCTTTTTACATTTGTAGCACCTATATTACCACTACCAAGATTTCTAATGTCTTCTCCATATTTATATTTAACAAGTAAATACCCCGAGGGAATAGATCCCATAAGGTATCCTAAAATTACTAAAAAAATATTCATTGATAAATTACCTCTTTTATTGTATTACTTTGTACATATTATAATATAGATTAATTTTAATATTATTTCAACTAAATTTAAAGTATTTATTATTTAGTTAAGATTTAATTAATTTTGTTATTAGAAAAGAATTTAAATTTAAATATAAATTCATAAGAGGTTAAAGAGACCTACAAATTAGTCAGAAAATTGTAGGTTTTAAATAATTAGTGCTTAAATGTATAAATTATATAATCAAGTACTGATTTATAATTTGAATTTTGATTATATACATGAAGATCTTTTAAAATGGAGTCAAAATATTTAGAAAGTCCATTTAAAGTATACGGTAATATTTGCTTTATATCACTAGAAGTATTATTAACCCCTAAAGCAAAAGAATAAATATTTAGTTTTTCTAAATCATTTATAGATGGATTTAATAAATCATTTGATGTATATTGATAAAGTGAATTTGAGAAGTTATTCCAATCTTCAATAAATAGTTTCTTATTATTTATAATACTTAATTTGTCACTATCATTAATTTTATTAGCTAAAAAAGTTTTATAGTCATTTGTACAGATTTCTTCAACAGAATTAAATAAGTTATAAGCTTTAAGATTATTCAAATCACATAGATAAGTAGTTCCTAAAGATTCTAAATCAGTTAATCCTTTTAAAAATTCTATTTCATGAGGTAATAATTCACAATCAACGCTATGAGTAGTCACTATATATTCAGAAATTCCATTTGGATTTAATACTGGATCAAAGTTTTCGTTTGGATCTATATTTATAAATCCTTTTCTTAGTAAATCCAAAAATATTATTAATAAAAGATCTTCTTGAGGAGAATTTCTTAAAATAGCTAAAAAAGCTGGACTTATGTTTGAAGGAAATTTAAAATTAGCATTGTTATTTTTTGATTTATTATTTTTCTTTAGTTTATTATTTTTAGTAGAATTATTAATTATATTTTTATTATAGTTTATATTAGGTGATGTTTTGTTTTCAATTAAAATCTTCTTTTTTTTCGGTATATTTATTATAAATACAATTATAACAATTATAGCGAAAAGAATAATAGCAAATGAGTGTCTGAACAAGAAAGTATCTTTAATTTTTGAAAAATAGAATTCTTTATCAGCAGCCTTAAATACAGCTTTAGGAATTAAGTTTTGACCATATGCTGTATCTAATGTAGAAAGCTTATTTTCACCTGATTTTTTAGGATAGTTTTTAATATCATGATCATTATTTTTATTTATTTCAAATTGTATAAGCGTATCTACTTTTGAGTCTTTTTTTAATTTAAAATAATTTGTTATTGAATCTTTATAAATAGAATTATCAGAAATAGTTAGATTTTTTACCCAAATACCTTTAAATTGATGAGAATATTTATCTTTATAGGCATGTGAATCAATGCTTAATTCATCTATTTTTATGTCATTAATATTATTATCATATAATGTGTTTTCAAAAAATGCACCATCATTATATATTGTAACTCCTTCAGAAAATTCATAATATATATAAAGATTTGTTAGATTATAATATTCATTACAATGTAGCGTTATCTCATAAAATTTATCAGTTTCCTTTATTTCATAAAAATTTTTAGATGATGAAGTAGGATAAAAAGTAATATCTTCAAACTTTGTACCATCTTTTAAAGAACCATCAATTTTTTTTATATTAATAAAGGTGTCTTTTATTTTAGGGATACGTCTAATTATCTTATCAGATGGACAACCATTTTCTAGGTGATATCCTTCGTTAAAAGTAATATTAGCATTACTATTAATACTATAATCAATAGATAACCTATTTTCATTTTCAGAATATGAATATGCATAAGTACAAGTACAAACACAAGAGATAGTAAGGCATATTAAAAAGTATATAAATTTTTTCAAGAAAAACCCCCCTATAAATACATATGTATAATTGTAACATAATTTAGATGAAGGTTGCGCTAAGAATTAAATAATTTAGACTTAAGTTGTAAATAATTAATAATAAAAAAATATATATATAAAAGTTTAAAATATTATTGCTTAATAGTATATATGCTGATAGAATGAATGTGCAATTAAGTTCATAGAGGATTTAATAGTTATTTAAGAAGAAAGAAGGAGATAACTGAATGACAAACTTTGAGATTTTTACAGACTCATGTTGTGATTTACCTATAGAATATATTAAAGAAAAAAATATAAAATTTGCAAGACTTACTTGTAGCTTTAGTGGGACAACATATAATGATGATTTAGGAGAAGGGTTAAAATATAAGGATTTTTTTAATGCTATAAGAAAGGGTGAAACTCCTATTACATCTCAACCAAGCGTAAATGAGTTTTATGAAAAATTCAAAGAAATAATTGAAAAAGACTTAGATATATTATATATTTGTGTATCAACAGGTATGAGTGGTACAGAAAACAGTGCTAATATAGCAAAAGAAATGATTTTAGATGAATTTAAAAATGCAAAAATAACAATAGTAAATGCATTAACTGCATCTTTAGGTCAAGGTCTTTTAGTTATGAAAGCTGTTCAGTTAAAAGAAGAGGGAAAATCTATTGAAGAAATAGAAAAATACATAATAGAAAATAGAGATAATCTTAATACATATATGACTGTAGATGATTTACATCATTTAAAAAGAGGTGGTAGACTTTCCACTGCAGCAGCATTTCTAGGAATAATGTTACATATAAAGCCTATTTTAACTATAAATAGTGAAGGACGAGTTATAGCAATTAAAAAGGCTAAAGGAAGAAAGGGCTCAATATCACAATTGGCACAGATAGTTTTAGAAAAAATAGAAAATCCAGAAGAGCAAATATTGGCTATAAGTCATGGTGATTGTGAAGAAGAGGCATTAAAGCTTAGAGATGCTATACTTAAAGAGAAAAAAGTTAAAGATGTAATAATGAATTATACAGGCCCAGCAGTTGGAACTCATGGAGGGCCAGGAAATATAGCTGTTTTCTTTATAGGGAAGCCAAGGCAAAATCATATAATATAAATTTTAGGACTAATTAGAAACATTAAATTTATGTTTTTAATTAGTCCTTAAGTGACTATCCAAATTTTTAATTTGGTAATAGGAGCTTACTTAAACAACTAAGAATTTCTTAATGAGCATTGTATTTGTCAGAAGATAGATGATCTGATTTTATTAATTTTCCATTTTCATAGGTTTGCTTATAGGTTGATGAAGTTAAAGTAGAGGGATGGTTTACTACTATTTTAATTTCTCTATTAGGGTTTTCGTTAATTCCCCAAATATTTGCTACTACATAACCATCATTGGAAACATAGGATTGTAGTACTATAGGGTTTTTTTTATTATTTTTAAATTTAAAATCTATTTGTCCACTAGCTATGGTTGCATCTCTTCCAGCTTCAACATAAGTAACTAGCATAGCATGAGGAGCTCTTTCAACTATTTGTAAGTCTGCATATAGTACAGCATTATAAATTGTACTAACGCCTTGACATATACCTCCGGCGACTGAATCAACTACTTTATTAGAAGCAAAAGCAGGTGCAGGTTTATAACCATCTTGCATTTCACGTCTTCCAGCAGTTTTATCACAAGAAAAAACATTATCTGGCATTATAATAGTACCACTTAACTTATTCATGAATAATCTAATATTATTAGTTCTATCTACATTTGCGTTAGGTAGTTTAGTTTTATAACTTCCTATTATAGTCATTTTGGAGAATGTATCGGTGCTTAATGGGGATTTAGCTTCATTAATTTTTAAGTTTATAGTATTATTATTGTTTTTAAAGTCATTCAATTTAGTGCTTATTGAATTTGAAAGTTCATCAAAGTCTACTGACAAATCTGGATCGCCTATCTTATATTCAAGTTTATTGTTTAAAAATTCTATTTTAGAAAGTTTTTTATTTTTATTAAGTTCTTGGTCAATTTTTGAGCAAAATTCAGTTAATAAATCTTTATTTATATTAAATTTAATTTGCAAATCAATCCTAGTTTTATTTGATGATAGATAATTAAAACTATCTATAAAAAAATTATTTCTTTTATTTTTACTTAAAGCATCTTTAATCATAGTATCTGTATCAAAAGTTATGGAAAGGTCTTTTAAGCTTTTAGTTTCTTTGATGTTTTTATGAGTAAATATAAATTTGTTGTTTGATATTTTATCATCAAAATGTTTTTTTACTATATCTTTTACTTCAGTTTCTTTAAGACCTGAAAGGTCAATATCGTCGAGATATACATTAGAATATACTTTATCCTTATGAAGATTATAACTTATAGCACACACCATGGTAGTAATTATTGCTATAAAACATACGATCGATAATGGAATAAACATTTTTGGAAACTTATTTTTCATAATTTCCACCCCCAATTTTTAATTAATAATTCATATATTTTTATGAGGGAAATTTTAAAACTATGAAGGTTTTAATAATTTAATAAAATTTATTTCGAAAAATATTAGTTAAAAAAAGTAAACGAATACATAGAATGATAAAAAAGTAAAAATAATAAATAAATTAAAATGTTAAATAAATAGGTTTGAAACTGATAAAAATTATATAAAATTTAGTTGATTTTAACAAAATAGCATGATATTATATGTTTATATATTAAATTAACATTTTAGATTTTAATATAAAAAGGGGGAGGGGTAGCGTGACTAAATATATTTTAAAAAGAATAGTAGTCAGCTTAATAACAATCTGGATGGTTGTAACAATTACATTTTTTTTAATGAGATTGTTACCAGGTGGACCTTTTTCAGGGGAGAAAAAGTTACCACCATCAGTACAAATGAATTTAGAGGCAAAGTTTGGAATGAATAAGCCTTTAGGAGAGCAGTATACAACTTACCTTAAAAGTGTAGCGAGTGGATATTTAGGACCATCAATGTATTATGATGGAAGATCTGTAAATGAGATTATAGCAACACATTTTCCAACATCAGCAAAACTGGGGGTAGTTTCTATTTTATTTTCATTAATTATAGGAATAGCTATGGGAATTATAGCAGCTATAAAGCAAGATAAATGGCAAGATAGAGCAACTATGATTATATCAACTATAGGAGTTACGGTGCCAAGCTTTGTACTTGCAACAATACTTATGTATATATTTGCAGTTAAGTTGAATCTTGTACCAGCTTTGGGGTTGAATGGAGCAAGTTCTTACATACTTCCAACAATTGCTTTATCTGGGTATAATATGGCCTTCATAGCTAGGTTATCAAGATCAAGTTTAGTTGAGGTTATAAGACAAGATTATATAAGAGTAGCAAGAGCAAAGGGTATGTCTGGAAAAACTGTAATAGTAAAACATGCTTTAAGAAATTCTTTAATACCTGTAGTTACATACACAGGACCGATTGTGGCTATGGTATTAACAGGGAGCTTTGTGATAGAAAGCATTTTTGGTATTCCTGGTATAGGTAAAGAATTTGTTACATCTATAGGTAGTAGAGATTATACATTAACTTTGGGATTAACAGTATTTTTTAGTAGTTTCTTAGTAGTGTGTAACTTAATAGTAGATATTTTATATGGAATTATAGACCCGAGAATAAAAGTTAGTTAGAAGAGGTTAAAAGGGGGAAGAAAAAATGGAATTATCAAAAGGGCTTTTTACGCCTCTTCCAGAAGTAGAAAAAAATGCTGAGGTCATAGCAAGACCTACGCTCACATATGCACAAGATGTTTTGAGAAGGCTTAAGAATAATAAAGTAGCAATGTTTGGGGTTATATTAGTAGTAGTAATAACATTAATAGCAATTTTTGCACCTATATTTTATCCACATGATTACCGTACCCAAAATTTTGCTATAAAGAATCAAGGTCCTTCATTAGAGCATTGGTTTGGCACAGATACATTTGGAAGAGATGAATTTGCAAGAATATGTTATGGAGCTAGAATATCACTTACAGTAGCATATGTAGCTAGTATTTTAAATATAGTAATAGGAGTTTTATATGGTGGTATTTCAGGATATTTTGGAGGAAGAGTAGATAATATAATGATGAGAATTATAGATGTTCTTTATTCAATACCTATGATGATATATGTAATACTTTTAATGCTTATTTTTGGTAGTGGTATGAAAAGTATAATAATAGCTCTTGCTATATCTTATTGGATGGGTATGGCAAGAATAGTAAGAGGAGAGATTTTAGCTTTAAAGGAGCAGGAATTTGTTCTTGCAGCTAGAACACTTGGAGCATCACCAAAAAGAATAATAATTAGACATTTAATACCAAATTGTATGGGTTCTATTATAGTAACTTTAACACTTATGGTACCACAGGCAATATTTACAGAATCATTCTTAAGCTTTATAGGTCTTGGAATGAGTGCACCAAAGGCGTCTTGGGGAACATTAGCATCTGATGCGGTTCAAACTATAGCTCTTTATCCAAGTCAGCTTATATATCCGTCTATAGCTATTTGTTTAACTATATTAGGTTTTAATATGTTTGGAGATGGCTTAAGAGATGCATTAGATCCAAAAATGAGAAAATAGGAGGATGATATTGTGAATAAACTTTTAGAAGTAAATAATTTAAGTACATCTTTCTATACACATGTAGGAGAGGTGCAAGCTGTTAGGAATGTTTCTTTTACACTAGGCAAAGGGGAGGCACTTGGTATAGTTGGAGAGTCTGGAAGTGGTAAGAGCATTACAATGATGAGTATTATGAGATTACTTTCAGAAAATGGGAAAATAAAAACAGGAAACATAATATTTGACGGTAAAGACTTAAGTAGTTATACAGAAAAGGAAATGGAAAAAATAAGAGGTTTTGAAATAGGAATGATATTTCAAGATCCTATGACATCTTTAAATCCAGTTTTAAAAGTTGGGGAGCAACTTATAGAGCATTTAATAAAACATACAAAAATAAATAGCACAGAAGCTAAGGGAAAAGCAATAGATATGCTAAAACTTGTAGGAATACCTAGTCCAGAAAAAAGATTAGACCAATATCCACATGAATTTTCAGGTGGAATGAGGCAAAGAGTTATGATAGCTATGGCACTTATATGCTCACCAAAGTTATTGATAGCAGATGAGCCAACTACAGCACTAGATGTTACTATACAAGCTCAGATATTAGAACTATTAAAAGACTTAAAACAAAAACTTGGAATGTCTATTATACTTATAACTCATGATCTAGGGGTTGTTGCAGATATTTGTAATAAAATAGTAGTTATGTATGGTGGGACAGTAGTTGAAACAGGTTCAAAGAGAGATATTTTTTATAATACAAAACATCCTTATACTTTGGGGCTTTTAAGAAGTGTACCTAATGCTAAGTCAGATATAAAGGATAAATTAATACCTATAAAAGGTACGCCACCAGATCTTTTAAATCCACCAAAGGGATGTCCCTTTACTCCAAGATGTGAGTATGCAATGAAGGTATGTAATGAAGCGATTAGACCTGAAACTTTTGTTATATCACAGGGACATGAAGCAGCTTGTTGGTTAAATCATAATATGTGTAATATAAAAATAGTTTCACCAAAGGAGGTAGCTTTAGATGCAAGAGAAGAAAGTATTACTAGAAGTAAATAATCTTAAAAAATATTTCCCGGTAAAAACAGGTATGTTTGCAAAGGAAAAAAGCTTTGTTAAAGCAGTTGATGATGTATCTTTTCATATAAGGCAAGGTGAAACTCTTGGACTTGTAGGTGAATCAGGTTGTGGTAAAACTACAACTGGAAGAACTATAATGAAACTTTATGAACCAACATCTGGACAAATAATATATGATGGAAAAAATATAGAAGCTCTTAGTGAAAAGCAAATGGTACCTTATAGAAAAAGATTACAGATGATATTTCAAGATCCATATGCATCACTTAATCCTAGAATGACAGTAGGTGACATTATAGGTGAAGCTATAGAGATTCATAAGCTTATGGGGAAAAAGGAAAGGCAAGAAAGGGTCTTAGAACTTTTAAATACAGTAGGACTTAATAGAGATCACGGAGCTAGATATCCACATGAGTTTTCAGGTGGGCAGCGTCAAAGAATAGGGATAGCAAGGTCACTTGCAGTTAATCCGGATTTTATAGTTTGTGATGAACCTATATCAGCTCTAGATGTTTCAATTCAAGCTCAAATAGTAAATATGTTAGAAGAATTGCAAGAAAAATTAAATCTGACTTATTTATTCATTGCCCATGATTTATCAATGGTTAAGCATATTTCTAATAGAATTGGAGTTATGTATTTAGGAAAACTAGTAGAAATAGGTTCAAGCAATGATTTATATAATAAACCACTACATCCATATACAAAGGCGCTTTTATCAGCTATACCAATACCAGATCCAAATTTAGCTGAAAAAAATAAAAGAATAATACTTCAAGGTGAAACACCATCGCCTATAGATCCTAAGCCTGGTTGTAGGTTTAAGGACAGATGTAAATATGCTAAAGAAAAATGTGGAATAGAGGAACCAAGGCTTAAAATAGTTGAAGGTGGAAGAAGTGTAGCTTGTCATTTGTTTTAATTATAGGTGAGAATTAGCTATAGGATAAGCTTATACTGTGGGGATTAAAATCAGAATCAAGTAGTAATAAGCAAATAATAAAAAGGGGGAATTTTTATGTTAAAAAGAAAAAAAATAAGCTTTATAACAGCTGTATTAGGGGTTGCAATATTAGGTACAGCATTTACAGGTTGTGGTAAAGCAGAAGAGAAGAAGGCAGCAGGACCTAAAATTCTAAGATATAATCTAGGAGCTGAACCAAAAACTATAGATCCAGGCTTAAATAACTCAGTAGAAGGTGGAACCGTAGATGTAAATGCCTTTGAAGGATTAATAAATGTAGATGAAAATAATAAGGTTACTGAAGGCGTAGCTGAAAAGTGGGAAATTTCTAAAGATGGGCTGGTTTATAAGTTTAACTTAAGAAAGGATGCTAAATGGTCAGATGGTAAGCCTGTTACAGCTAAGGACTTTCAGTATGCTTGGCTTAGAGCATTAGATCCAAAGACAGCATCAGAATATGCTACTCAATTATATTATTTAAAGAATGGAGAAGCTTATAATAATAGTGAAAATCCAGATTGGAAAGGTTCAAAGGCTAAGAAAGAAGATGTAGGTATTAAGGTTATAGATGACAATACATTAGAGGTAACATTAGAAAACCCAACAGCATATTTCTTATCTTTACTTTCATTTCCAACTTATATGCCTATAAGACAAGACATGGTTGAAAAGGATAAAGAGGGATGGACAAGAAAGTCAGAAACTTATGTAAGTAATGGTGCATTTAAACTTAAGGAATGGAAAGCAAAAGATTCTATAAACTTTGAAAAGAATACAAATTATTGGAATGCAAAAGCTATAAAACTAGATGGAATTGAATATAAGGTTATAGATACTGAAACAAGTTCATTAGCAGGCTTTAATTCAGGTCAAATAGATGCTACAGATTTCTTGCCAGCAGATGAAAAGCAAAACTTAATAAAGAGTGGAGATGCTGTTTTAAGTCCATATCTAGGAACTTACTATTATTCACTTAATATATCACCAAATGCAGAAAAAATGGATCCTAATGCAAAGGTATTAAAAGATGTTAAAGTTAGAAAGGCATTAAACTTAGCTATAAACAGAAAAGAAATAGTTGAGAATATAACAAAAGCAGGAGAAGTTCCAGCAACTACTTTTGTTCCAAAAGGAATAGTAGATAGTACAAAAAATGAATTTAAGAATAAGGATTATTATAAAGGTGAAGGAGATGTAGCAGAAGCTAAAAAATTATTAGCAGAGGCTGGTTTCCCTGATGGCAAAGGATTTCCTAAGCTTGAAGTGATTTACAATAATGGGCAAGGACATCAAAATGTAGCTCAAGCAATACAAGATATGTATAAGAAAAATTTAGGTATAGATATATCTTTAAGAAATGTTGAAAGAAAAGTTCAATTAGATAACTTAAATAAGAAGGAATATGTTATGGCAAGATCGTCATGGATCGCTGACTATAATGATCCTATGACATTCTTAGATTTATTTTTAATTAAAAATGGAAATAATAACTCAGGATATTATAAGCCAGAATATGATAAGCTTATAAATGCGGCTAAAGCTGAAATAGATCCAGCTAAGAGGACTGCGATTTTGCATGAAGCAGAGGATATGATTATGAACGATATGCCAATAATTCCTGTATACTATTATACAAATGTAACTGCTATAAAGAAGAATGTAAAGAATATAGAAAAATCACCTTTAGGTTTTGTATACTTTAGAGGAACAACAATGGAATAAAAATAGACGAATAAAAGCTATTCCTCAAAAATTTTTTGAGGAATAGTTTTTATTTTATATTCTATTAAGTTGAAAGTACACTCCACCACTAGATAAAATCAATGTATTATTATCTTTTATAAAGAAGTAACAGCTATTTTCATTTTGGTCTGTAACAGTTACATCAGTAATGGAGTCGCTACTTATACCTAATTTTTCGAATGTAAGACGTTGGCGATAACCAGCTGCAAAATTATCTTTAGATATAATAGATTTTTTATAAACAGGGTTGTTAATTATATTATTTAGTGAAGAAATGTCTTCGCCAAAGCAACTTGATTTTTCTTCTGAAAAGCTTAATTTTTTTCCAATGACGTTATTTATATCATTATCACTTAAAGCTGTTACAGGACCAGATGCTAAATGTTTAGTTATAATCCAATTACCAAAGAATATTTCTTTATTTGATGTGCTTTTTGAAACTACATTTTTGTCCTTAGGGGATTGAGTATCAGTATTATTTTTAGATGTAGTATTAGAAGCAAAATCTTTTTTATTATTTGAGTCATTATTTTTATTAGCGGTTTCTTTTTTTGAATTAGATTCTTCTGAAGAAGGATTTTCCTTAGAAGGTTCATTTGTATTAGAAGAAAGCTCATTTGAAGTAGAAGTTTTTTCGATGGATTGATTGCTACTTATAACTTTTTTGTCAGTCAAAAGAATAAGTGATGTAAAAACAGTTACAAAAATAGCAAGACAAATAGTTAGTATTTTTAAATTTTTGAATTTTGGTATCATTTGAATTCTCCTTTTTAAAGTTTTTTTGTTTATAATAGATGCCATACCAGGTATTAGCATTTCATTTTTATTATTTGCAGAAAGTTCTGCTATCTTGATTAAGGTTTCGCCATATTCTATACGTTCATTACCATTAAGTTTTTTCATAACATTAAAATCACAACATAGTTCGCAATCTTTTTTCATAAGGAAAAAGCAAAACCATATAATAGGATTGAACCAATATATAATGAGAAGCAATGTAAAAATCCAATTTAAGAATAAATCTTTTTTCTTATAGTGTGTAAGTTCATGAATAAGTATATAATCAAGCTCTTTAGAAGATATAATATTTAGATAGCATTTAGGAATTAGTATTCTAGGTTTTAATAAAGAAACTATACAAGGGGTTTTTATTAGTTTAGTAAAATAAACAGGGATGTTTCTTTTTATTTTTAAGGTTTTCTTTATTTTACATGATATATTTAAAACTTTAATATTCTGATTTTTAGAGTAATTATTTATTTTATTGATAAATGTAAAATAAGAAAAAATAAAATAAGTTAGCAATATTAAAGCTATAACAAACCAAGTTATTGTAATGAAATTAGTTTCTTTAAAAAAATTTATTAAAATAGATTTTTCAGTAATTTGAGGAATAGGATTGTCTTCTGTAATTTTATCTGAATTTGAAGTTTTATCATTAGCAGTTAAATTTGTTTCTGGAAGAATAAATTTTTTTTCATTTTGATTTAAATTAGAGTATATATAATTGTATGAAGGAATGTTTAAATTAAATATGCTAAAGCTACTTGAGAATGAAGTAGGAATTAAAAGTCTAATAATTAATAAAAGCCAAATATAATAATGCCAAGAAGGCGGTAATCTGTCTTTGAAAAGTAACTTTAATAAAATTATTATTAAAGCTACAATTGAAGCTGTAATAGAAATATTTAAAATTATATTAAATAAAACTTGAAGCATATTATACACCTAGCCTATTTATTATTTTCTTTTAATATTTTTTTTAGTTCATCAAGTTCGTTTTTAGTTAAAGTTTCTTCTTTAATAAAATTAGCAATAAGCATATTTAATGAACCATTATAAATTTTTTTTAAAAAAGATTTTGTTTCGTGATTACTAAGTTCTTCTTTAGTATAATTAGGAGAATACTTGTAAAAATTTCCTTCCTTTATAGCAGTAATTGCTTCTTTTTTAACAAGTCTACTTATAAGTGTGTGTATAGTTTTAGGGTTCCAATCATTGGTTTTTGAAACTTTTTCTATGATTTCAGTTGATGTTAAAGGACTTTTATCCCATAAGGTGCTTATAACAGCCCATTCAGCATCAGAAATATTAGGATAAGTTTTCATATTAGACCTCCTTTTAAATTGGATTACAATTGTAGTGCGTTATAATTTTATTGTATTACAACTGTAGGAAGAAGTCAACCACAAATGGGTTAAATAACAAAAAATGTATAAGAATAATTTGGTTGTAAATAATAATATAGATTGTATAATGTACTTAGAGGTGATTAGATATGTATAAATTTAATTTCAATGAAAAAGAATATGAATTAAATGATGAAAAATGCGTAGCTTTTTTTAATGATGAAGAAAGAAAAGTTAAAGAAGTTAATTTAAATAAGATTTTAGAAATACTAAATAAAGCTGAAAATATAGAGTTTTCTAGAGAATATTATGGTTCATATTGTGAAGAATGTTTAAATGGTAAAGAGGAGAAAGCTAAAGAATTTTCGTTTCTAGAATATCATTTTTATATATTTACTAAGAATGATACATATATAGTTAGTAGTATATCCCCTGAATATGAATCTAATACTTATGGAAACCTAGTAAAGATTAGAAAAGTTGATAATAGTTATATAGTATCTATAATAGTTTGTGAAAAATGTGGTGCTTTCACAGTAGAAATTGAACAATGTGAAATGTAATATATAGAATATTAATTTGCTTTGAACTTTAGTATATATGTTCTAATTAATATTCTACATAAAAAACAAATTTATTAAGAAATAATAACAACTAAACATTTTTAGTTAAAAATAGCTAATTAGAATCATATATA
>NZ_FQZB01000010.1 GCF_900141845.1 Clostridium cavendishii DSM 21758
TGGAGCGGGTGATGGGAATCGAACCCACGTAACTAGCTTGGAAGGCTAGGGCTCTACCATTGAGCTACACCCGCTTAAGTGGTCGGGGTGACAGGGATTGAACCTGCGACCTCATGGTCCCAAACCACGCGCGCTCCCATCTGCGCCACACCCCGAAGTGTTGCTGCCTACTAAGCTGTTACTTCTTAGCGACAAAGATTATTCTACACGATATAAACTCTTTCGTCAACACCTTTTTTTATTTCCAATGAAAACTCTGTCAAGTCTTACTACCACTATGTTTTATTACAATTCAAGCTTAAACATTGTTAAAGTTTAAATTTTAAAACATTAAAGAATTTTCAGAATATTTATTTTCAAAAATCATATTACAATATATATTATGATTTAATTTTTCTATCTAATTATTAAACAAATCGTATATTTACTTCCATAAAAATATATTTTTCTCATTATAACTCCTATTTAAATATTAAGGACAGAAATTACAATTCTATTATATATGGATATATTGGTCTATTTTTCTCAATTTCAATAAACGCCATAGTATGCTTAGATAGTTTTGGTAAAGAAGCACTGCCTGGATTAATAAGCCAAATATTATTATTTTCATCTATACTTGGAATATGATTGTGTCCAAACATTACTCCATCTACCCCAAGTTCACATGCTCTTAAATAGATTCTATTAAGATCATATTTTACACCATATTTATCACCATGAGTTATTAGAAATTTTTTATCTTCTATCTCTATTATCTGTTCTTTCAATTCTTTTGTATCAAAATCACAGTTTCCTTTTACTCCATATATTTTCCCACTAAATCCTTCAGCAATATAATATAAATCCTTTATATTGTCCCCTAAATGGATAAGCATATCTGCTTTTTGTATCCTTGCTTTTACCTTATCCATAAAGCTAGTAAAATTATGTGTATCACTAACAACAGCTACAACCATAGTATTCCCCCTTATATCTATTCTTACTTTAGAAAATTCTCTAAAGCAGCCCTAATCTTATTTAAGGCTTTTCCTCTATGACTTATTAAATTTTTCTCTTTGCTCGTCATTTGAGCAAAAGTCTTATTAAAATCTTTTACAAAAAATATAGGATCATAACCAAATCCAGAAGATCCACTATAAGTTTCTGTTATTTCACCATGTGTTCTTCCTTCTACTTTTATTTCTTCTAAGTTATCTGTTATTAGAACAATTGAACAAACAAAACTTGCTCCTCTTTGTTCTTTTTCTACGCCTCTTAAATTATTTAATAATTTCTCATTATTTTTTTCTGAATTTCCATGTTCTCCTGCATACCTTGCCGAATACACACCAGGTTCTCCATTTAAACATTCCACTTCCAGTCCAGAATCATCAGACATAACAATAAAGTTACTCTCTCCATTTTCAAGTAAATATTCAGTTATTACCTTAGCTTTCTTATATGCATTTTCTTCAAAAGTTTTCCCATCTTCTTCAACATCAATAAATATTCCTGCATCTTTTAATGAAACTATCTCTACATTTAGATTATTTAAAATCTCTTTTATTTCTTTTACCTTATGTTCATTATTCGATGCCACTATTACCTTCTTCATTAATCTATAACTCCCCCTGTTCCAATCCAAAGTGAATCCATCTTAAGACTTTCCTTTTGCATATGAATCATTTGCTTTATTCCTTTTTCAGCTAAATCTAATAATTCATTTAAAGTATTTCTAGAAAATGACTTTTGTTCACCTGTCCCCTGAACTTCTATATATTCTCCCTCATCTGTCATAACAATATTCATATCTACCATTGCCTTAGAATCCTCTTCATAACAAAGGTCTAATAAAATTTCATCATCTACTATTCCAACGCTAATAGCTGTTACAAAATTTCTTATAGGGTATATTTTAAATGGATTTTCCTTATGTAATTTATTCACAGCATCTACCAATGCTATAAATGAACCTGTTATAGCTGTGGTTCGCGTACCTCCATCAGCTTGTATTACATCACAATCTATCCATATAGTTTTTTCACCTAAAGCTTTTAAATCTACTACAGTTCTTAAAGCTCTACCTATTAACCTTTGAATCTCCATAGTTCTTCCATCTATCTTAAGTTTTGAAATATCTCTTACTTTTCTAGTTTGTGTACTTCTTGGAAGCATATTATATTCAGCTGTTATCCATCCTTCACTTTTGCCTTTTAAAAATGGTGGTACCTTTTCTTCTATAGATGCATTACAAAGTACTTTTGTATCTCCAACTTCTATAAGAACTGACCCTTCTGCATATTTTGTATAATTTCTAGTTATTTTAACTGGTCTTACTTGATCTTTTTTTCTTGATTGACCTCTCAACACAATCTCCCTCCAAGAATTATTACTTTATATTAAATAAGTCATCTGTTTCTGGTGCGTCAATATATATTTTTTCACCATTATACATCATAACTTTATTACTATCTGTAATTTTCCCAATTATATCAGCCTTTATGTTATTTTTATTTAATTCTTTAACTATATCCTTACCATATTTACTTGTCATAAGCATACTTCCTGAAGATATTAGTTTTAAAGGGTTTATATTAAACTCCTTACAAATCTTTTTAGTTACATCTTTAATAGGTAATTTATCATAATTAACTTCGAAACCTACATCCGAAGCTTCACATACCTCCCATAATGCACCTAAAAGACCTCCCTCAGTTATATCGTGCATTGAATTAACACCAATTTCACCAGCTATAACACCTTCTTTTACAACGCTTATGTTATTTATCATTTTTAATGCTTCATTATATTCAGAAGTAGTTAATATTTTTTCACATCTTTCTTTATGATCATTAGCAAGTATAGCTGTTCCTTCAGAAGCTAAATATTTAGTAACTATTATATCATCCCCTACCTCTGCAGTTGATGATGCAACAGCCTTTCCACTAATACATCTGCCAAATACAGTACATGATACAACCATTCTGGTTACAGCTGAAGTTACCTCTGTATGACCTCCAATTATTTCGACATTTAATTTTGTAGTTTCTTCATTAATTTCTTGCATTACTTTATTAATATCTTCTAATGTAGCATCCTCAGGTGCTAATATAGTTACAGTTATTCCAAGTGGCTCCACTCCACTTGAAGCTATATCATTACAATTAATATGCACAGCTAATCTACCTATATCTTTAGTAGTTCCTGTTATTGGATCTGTTGATATTACACATTCATAATCTCCAAAATTCACAACCGAACAATCTTCGCCTATTCCACTTCTTATTCTTACCTCTTCTCTTTTTACTGTATTATTTCTGTTTATCAGATTTTTTAAATCTGTCCAATTTAATTTACCAATTTTCATAAAAAAATCTCCTTCTATATATTCTAAAAAAGGTCTTATTATCATAAAATTCTCATATTATTATATCAATATTACTTTTATGAGGTGAATATCTTGAGATATATAGGACCCTTCTTTAGAATGAATTCCTTATCTACTAAAGAAATAGAAAATCAATTGTTTTTTCTATCTAGAGAAGCTATTAAACACATAGTTTTAGAATCTAAATGCGGAATTGTTACTTCATCTAAAAGTTCAAAAAAATTTCTTTCCAATAATGATATTAACATATTAAAAGATTTTTCTCCACTTTTATGTCTCTACAAAAAAGCTACTCCTAAAATTTATTCTGTCAAGCATTCTAAAGCTTGGCAGGAAGATAGTTTTAAGAAAGAGATTCTTTGTTTTCCTAATGCTTTAATGACATTATCTTTATTAGAGCTAACAAGCTACTATGATAAATTTAAAAACATTAATGAAGAACTTCATTCATTTGCTAACCTTTATAAAAGCATTGCAAAATTACAATTAGATTTTTATTCTTCATATTTAAGAAATAGTGAAGGCATATTTGTAGATAAGAAAAATTCCAATGAATCTCTTAGTAGTGAATATAATTTAGTTGAAAAGGATAGAAAATTTAAATTTTCAGACCAAGCTATTATGATGGTAACTTATTATTTATATTCTATAACTTGCCCTTTAGATAAGGATTCTGAAAACTTCAAAATCTTTTCACTAGATATACTTAATATGTTTGTTTCTTATAAGGAAGAAATATACAATCTTTCTTTTGAAGAATGTTCTAAAATATGTTTTGCCTTTAATGTGATGTATAAGTATTATCCTAATAATGAATGTAAACTATTTTTAATTGACATTAGTGAATTCTTAATATCTAAATCCAATGAATCGCCTCTTTCTACTGATGAATTAGAATTATCATGTTTTACAGCTTTAAATTTACTTTTATCTTATAAAAATACTAATATTTCATCCTTTAAAGATTATTTCGAAGATATTACTGCTAATCATAGAAAACTTTATGATTCTGAAAATGGAATATTCTTTAATAGTGATGATAAAAAAGAATGTAAATATACAAGTTCTGAAGTAACTTTATACTATTTAAATCTTCATATGTATGATAAGCATATAGATTCTTCAAAAGAATTAAAAACAACCCTAGGTAATCTTTACAAACAATTTTTTGTTAACTCAGGCATGGTAGTTTCATGGCCTGAAGCTCCATCTTTAGATTCCATAGAACGTTATACTAACTTTTCTTTAAAATTTGAGGATTTGTTAGAAGAAACTATGTTTAGAATGCCAAATTTAGTTTCCTCTGATGTTAATGGAATGGCTCCTGTATTTAACAAAACAATTATCTATTCTAAGAAAAAAGAATGTTTCTTATCTGGTAGAAATACATTTGATAGTAGTAAAAATATGCTTATTATATATCTTATATTATTCTTCATAAAAGAAAATTGTTTAAATTCTCTTATTAAGACAATGGATATAGTAACTAGGGAAGAACTTTCTTCTAAAAATGAACAAAACGCTTTTAGATCTTTAAACCAAATTACTGAAGAATATACTGTTATTGTTGATAATAAAAAAGATACTCATTAAAAAATACTAAGCTTATAGGTTATCCTGTAAGCTTAGTATTTTTTCATTCCATTTCAACATCTTTAAATAATATATTCCCGTTACCATCTAAGCTAATATCTTTTATTCTATCTGATTTACACCAAACCACATTATTGAAATAAAGCGGTATAAATGGTAGTTTCTCTTTCAATATTCCCTCTGCTGTTGCTATATTTTGCATCAATTCAGCTTTATTACTATTTGAATCTAATTTTCCAACAACCTTACTATAAGAAGAATCAGAAAAACCTCCTAAAGTATTTTCACCTTTGTTCCACTCTTTTAAAAAGCTTATTATATTGTTAGAATCAACATCATAAGTTTTTAAATACATAGTATATTCTTTACTATCTATAACATTTTTTATTTCTTGCTCATTATAAAAATTAATATTTATTTTCAACCCATTATTCTCTTGTAATTTTTTTTGAATAAAAGTTAGTAAAATTCTACTCTCACTGTTATCTACTGCTATTAAATTAAGCTTACCTGATTTAACTTTTAATTTTTCAAATATATCATTTGCTTGTTTTTTGTTAATTTCTTTTTGTTTACTATTATCAGTTATATTTGAATTTGTCATAAGAGATTTGTCTGGCTTTTCTCTTCTTACAAAATCTCCTAATGCAACCTCTTTAAAGTTATTTTTCACAAGGTCAGAATCAAAAACTTCCCACATCAATGCTTTCCATATTCCTTTTCTAAACTCCAAATCAGATGCTATTTTATTTTGTTCATTAAATACCAACGTAACTAATGAATTACTTGGATAAATACTAAAACCACTGTTATTTTTAACTTTACTAATTGACGCTACAGGTGGATTGAGTAATAAATCTATTTTACTAGTGTTAAATGCTGCAAAACCTAACTCATCGCCTTGTGTAAGTTTAAATTCAAGATTTTGTATTAGTCTTTGATTTCTTATATTATAGTTCTCATTAGGTACAACTCTTACCTTATCTCCTTCTGCTACATACTCTATTCTATATGCGCCTGTATATAATATGCTAGAATACTCTTTAGAATAATTTTTAAGCTTATCATCTAAATTTCTAAGCCTATATCTAGGTTCTGTCAACATTTTTAGAAATCCATCATTTTTAGAATTCATTCTAAACTTAAGTTTATCATCACTAGGGGCTGATATTGCTACTCCTTTTTCAAAAGCAATTTTACCTTCTATATATTCACGAACTCCATAAATACAATATAATTCTTTGTAAAAGTCTAAATTTTTATGATTATCTAATATGCCTTTAAAGAAGTTTACATAATCAGATGCCTTTATTTTTTTCCCATCACTCCATTTAGCTTTATCATCTATTACAAAAGTATATTCTATACCATCTTGTGTACACCCCCAAGCTTTAGCTATTGAAGGCAATATTGTTCCATCTTCATTTATTTCTACCAAACCATCAAATAATGAACAAATTAAATCATTTTCTCTAATACCAGTTTCATTAAGATCTAACGATTTTGGCATAGCTGTTGTTGCATATATTATGTATTTACTTTCATCTTCTTCATTACTCTTTTTTCTTATTGTAATACAAGACATAAATGTTGTAGCTAAAAGTAATATACTTATTAAAACCATCAACTTTTTTTTCATAAGAATTCTCCTAAATAAATTATAACTTTATTACTTATAATTGACATATAAGAAAAATATTAAACATTTTATTTTAGATTTTTCTCTCTTAATCCTTTATAATATTTATATACATATGGTATAATCTATTTAAATTATTAATATCTTGGAGGATTACATATGATTTTAGTATTAGAAATTATAGGTATAATTTTCATGCTTACTTTAATCTTTGTGGCTGTGTGGGGCTTTATTTTAGCAAACCAATTTTATGCTCAAGCACGCTACCAAAATTATTTATTAGAAAAGCTTACTCAAAATATTTATTTATTAGTAAAGAAAAACAATTCGTTAACATCCGGTACTAGTAATAATTCTAATGAAAATGTTAACTCTGAAAATATAGAACCACCTAATAGCATATTACAAGATGATAAACAAAATCCTTAGCTTTTTAAAGCTAAGGATTTTTGTTATTTATTTTACATAAGTATGCATAAAAAAGAATGCTAAACAAGCTATTATTGCACAGATTATACTATAAGTATATTTAGCTTTACCATTTTCATGAAATAAAAACCTAATTGCCCATAATATCATAGTTATACCTACGCCTAATTTTATCATATAATAAGAATTAAACGCCTGACTTATATATATAAACTGATAGGTTGTAAGTAAGGTACATATAATTATTATACTTGTCATAGTAGCTGCTATAAGACTCAATAACTGTATTATTTTTTTTAAATTATCCATTTAACATACCTTCAAACTCTTCCTCTGATAATATTTTTATTTCTAGAGTTTTAGCTTTTTCATACTTAGAGCCTGCTGCTTCTCCAGCTATAACATAATCAGTCTTCTTACTTACGCTTCCAGCAACTTTAGCTCCTAAACTTTCTAGTTTTTCCTTTATGCTAGTTCTAGAATAATTAACAAGACTTCCTGTGACTACTACGGTTTTTCCTTCAAACGGATTCTCTTTAACTTCTACTTCTTCATATTCTGGTTTTACACCAAGAATTAATAACTCATTAATAGTAACAATTGCTCTTTCTTCTTTGAAAAATTCCACTATGGATTTTGCAACTATATCGCCTACATCTGAAACTTCTATAAGTTCTTCAAATTTAGCATTTTTTAAATTCTCAAGACTTTTAAATCTTGAACATAAATCTTTAGCAGTCTTTACACCCACATTTGGAATGCTTAATGCATATATAAATGCAGGCAATTTACATACCTTACTATTTTCTATTGCATTTAACAAGTTTTGTGCCTTTTTAGGACCAAACTTTTCTAATGTTAATAGATTATCATATTGTGTCTCTAACTTATAGAGATCTGATATAGCCTTTATATCAAGCTTTTCAAATAATTGTTCTGCAGTTTTTTCCGAAAAACCTTCAATATTCATAGCTTCTCTAGATGCGAAATGAACTATAGTCTTAACCATTTGTGGTTTACAGCTTAAAGTATTTTCACAAAATATATGAACACCTTCTTGTATTAAGTGCCCCCCACAAGCTGGACACACTGTTGGTAGAGGTATTTCCTGAGCATCCTCTAGACTATCTTCTGTTACTCCCATTATTTCTGGTATAACATCATTACTCCTTCTTACTAATACTGTTGCGCCAAGCTTAACACCTTTTCTTTTTATGTCATCCATATTATTAAGTGTAGCTCTTTTTACAGTAACCCCTCCAAGATCTACAGGCTCTAAAATTGCTGTAGGTGCTACTCTACCGCTTCTTCCTACATTCCATTCAACCTCTAAAAGCTTTGTTGTTGTTTCTTGTGCTTCAAACTTATAAGCTATTGCCCACTTAGGAAATTTTATAGTATTCCCTAAAAGTTCTCTTGTCTTAATATCATCTATTGCTATCACTATACCATCAATATCATAATTCAAATCAAATCTTATATTTTCTATATATTCAATTTCTTTTTCTATTTCATCTATTGATGTACATAATTTAATATAATCATCTACAGGAAAACCTTTTTGTTTTATAAAATCTAACATCTCAATATAGCTTTTAAAACCTTCACCTTCATTATATCCAACATCATAAAAAAAGGCTGATAGATTTCTTTTTGCAGTCTCTCTAACATTTAAATTTCTAAGTGCTCCTGCTGCACCATTTCTTAAATTCTTAAGTGGCGTTTCAGCTGTTAAATTGTACTTATCAAAGGCTTCCTTTGTCATTATAGCTTCACCATGTATTTCGAAGAAATCTTTTGTATTAAGCTTTAATGGTATAGATTTAATAGTCTTAGCTTGTGCTGTTACATCTTCCCCTATAAAACCTGTACCTCTTGTAGCTGCAGTTATCATTATTCCTTCTTCATTATAAGAAAGATTTAATGTTAGTCCATCAAACTTTTTAGTAACTACATATTTTAATTCTGGAAGCTTTTCTGTATTTACTTTATTATATTCATTTACAAATTTAACATTTCTATTATGCCATTCTGTAAGTTCTTCTACTGTTTGCGCCTTATCTAAACTCCAAAGCTTAGCTTTATGAGTATACTTTTTAAACTCAGGTAGAACAATATCTCCTACTCTTTGAGTTGGTGAATAAGGTAAAATATAATTAGTTTCCTTTTCTAATGAAACTAATTCATAATAAAGCTCATCATACTCTTTATCTGAAACTTTAATATTACTTAAAACATAATATTCATAAGCATATTCATTTAAGTTTTTTACAAGCTCCTCAATTCTTTTAATCTTATCCATATATCCTCCTATTTTACATGAAGCTTTATATCCTATTTAGAAAATACTACGCCACTTTATCATAGCTGCTTATCTAATTAAATACCTACAAATAAATCCTAGTAGGTGTTTTTATTATTATAATAACTCTAAAGGTGCAAAACTAAGCATCAAATTCTTAATACCTTGATTATCAAAGGCTATCATAAGTTTAACATCATTAGGTTCTTTTGTTATTTTCACTATAGTACCTACACCAAATTTATTATGCTTAACTTTCCTTCCCATTGTGGCTTCTTCTGCCGTAAGCATTTTGTTTTCACCTTCATTTATTATATCTTTTAATTTTTCAAGAGCATCTGCAGCTGTTTCCTTCTTAGTATGATTATTTGAACCCAAACCCATACTGCTTCTTAAGCTATGTGGATTTGCTGTAGGTCCTAAATCCTTAGCAAACATATTTTGACTTGTTTTAGGTTTAGTATTACGTGCATTTACATACTCTTTAAGTTCTGATGGTATTTCTGATATAAAATCCGATTGTGGATATGCTACAGTTCTTCCAAAAACTCTTCTAATTTCTGATGATGTCATATAAAGTTTTTCCCTAGCTCTTGTTATACCAACATAACAAAGTCTTCTTGATTCTTGCATTTCTGAATCTTTTTCAAAAGAAGATGAACTTGGAAACATTCCATTCTCCATACCAACCATAAATACTACTGGAAATTCTAAACCTTTAGAACTATGAACTGTCATCATAAGTACAGAATTAGCATCTTGATCCATATTATCTACATCTTGCACTAATGCAACTTTTTCAAGATAATTTGCAAGAGACTTCTCTTCCGGATTATTCTTTTCAAAATCAACAGCATCTGAAACTAATTCCTTTAAATTCTCTATTCTACTTTCATCTTCCAGTTCTTTAGATTCTTTTAATGACTTCATATAACCAGTTTTGTCAAGTACATATTCTATAAGCTCTGAAACTGAAAGTTGTTCTGACATCATAATTAAATCTTCCATTATTTCAGTAAATTTTTGTATAGAATTTATATTTCTCGCAGTTAATGTAGGAATTATCTCTGCATCTAATAATGCATTATAAAGACTATCTTCTATACTTGATGCATATTGTTGAACTTTTTCTATAGTTGCATCTCCTATACTTCTCTTAGGAACATTTACAATTCTTCTTAAGTTTATTGTATCTACAGGATTTACTACAACTCTTAAATATGCTAAAATATCCTTTATTTCTTTTCTATCATAGAATTTAAGCCCACCAATTATCCTATATGGTATATTATTACGTCTAAAAACTTCTTCGAATATACGTGATTGTGCATTAGTTCTATATAGTATAGCAAAATCTTTATAGTTTAATTCATCAGCCTCTCTTAATTTTTTAATTTCTGAAGCTACAAATTTTCCTTCATCAGTATCTGAAAAAGCTCTATATATCCTTACCTTTTCACCAGGTATTTCTTCTGTTCTTAGTACCTTGCTCTTTCTTTCTGTATTGTTAGCTATAACCTTATTTGCTGCATCTAATATATTTCCCTTAGATCTATAATTTTGTTCTAATTTAACTACCTTTGCATCTTTATAATCTTTTTCGAAGTCTAATATATTTCTAATATCAGCACCTCTCCATTGATAAATACATTGGTCATCATCACCCACAACACATATATTTTTATATTTTGCAGCTAATAATTTTATAAATTCATATTGTGATTTATTAGTGTCTTGATACTCATCTACCATTATATATTTAAATTTATTTTGGTAAAATTCAAGTACCTCTGGTACTGTTTTAAACAATTCTACAGTTTTAACTATTAAATCATCAAAATCTAATGCATTATTTTCTTTAAGTTTCTTTTGATAAAGCAAATAAGCATCTGCTATTTTATTTTTTCTAAAGTCAGTTTCATATTCTCTTTTAAATTGAGCTGCTGTTTGCAATTTATCCTTCGCTTTACCTATATTTGATAGAATTTCCGAACCATCAATATCTTTTTCATTTATATTCAATTCTTTCATAACATGCTTTACTAAAGTCTTTTGGTCTGAAGAATCATAAATTGTAAAATCTTTTTTATATCCTATTTTATCTATTTCTCTTCTTAATATTCTTACACAAGTGGAGTGAAATGTTGATATCCACATATTATCAGCTTCATCTCCAATTAAAGCCTTTACTCTCTCTCTCATTTCAGCAGCTGCTTTATTTGTAAATGTTATAGCTAATATATTGTAAGATTTTATCCCCTTATCACCTATCATATATGCTATCCTATGTGTTAGAACTCTTGTTTTCCCAGAACCTGCCCCTGCTAATATAAGTACCTGCCCATCTATAGTTGTTGCTGCTTCAAATTGTTCTTTGTTAAGCAAGCTTTTTAAATCCATACAATCACTCCTTCTTATCGCAAAACCTTAATAAGGCTTAGCTTTTATAATTGTTGCTAAAGAATATTATATCATATTACTATTACTTATATCTAAATAATAATAAAAAAGTAATAGTACAACTCTTAAACTTTCTATAAGTAGAACTATTCCAAATTAACTATAGGCTCCTATATATTTATAATGGCTTCCCCCTAAAACATAATATTAAAATTAATAGATTAATAACTTTATATACATAATAAAACGACTTAAATTTATTATTTAAAATAAGTTTAAGCCGTTATAACATTCATTTATAGTTTATAATTCATAAAAAGCAAAAAATGCAGGATTTTATGACGTTCTTCCTGCATTTTTATAAAGGGTTTAAAGGGTTTAAAAAATCAAAAACGCAACCCTTGGGGCCAGGTTGCGCTTAAAGCAATAAGCAATAAATAAAAAGGGGGCTATTTAATCCTTTTATTTATCCTTGCAGACATATTATATTAAATTTAATTGAAAAATGCAAGTTTTTTATAGAAATTATTATAAATATTTTGTTAAAATGAAATTTATCTATTATTTTACTACAAATATGAAAGTTTTTTTCTTTTTTATTATAGGAATTATTCCCAATTAGAATAAAGTATATCTAATTCTTCTTGAGTAAGTTCTCTATATTCACCCTCTTCTAAACTTTCATCTAAAGCCAAATTACCAAAGTTAGTTCTTTTTAAATAAACAACTTTTTTACCTCTGCTTTCAAACATCCTCTTGACTTGATGATACTTTCCTTCTTGTACGGTTACTTTGACTCTTGCTGAATCTTGTAAATTTTCTATTATCTCCAATTCAGCTTCCATACACTTATAACCATCATCTAAAATCACACCATCTTTAAAAGCTTTTATATCAGCTTCATCTATTGGCATATTTATTTCTGCATAATAAACTTTGTCTACATGCCATTTGGGTGATATTAATTTATGATTTAAATCTCCATCATTAGTTAATAAAAGTAATCCTACTGTATCTTTATCTAGTCTTCCTACTGGAAATGGTTCAAAAACCTGATGCTCATAACATAAAAGATCTATAACTGTTTCATCTCTATTATCAAATGTTGCAGATATAACTCCATCAGGCTTATTCATCATAAGATATATAAACTCTCTATATATTACTTCTTCATCATTAACATGAATTATATCTTTCTCTGGATCTATCTGCAGCCCATTATCTTTAACTATAATATTATTAACTTTAACATAACCCTTTTTTATTATTTGTTTTAATTCTTTTCTCGTTCCATAACCAAGGTTTGATAAAACCTTATCTAATCTTTCCAAAGTATAACACTCCTTATAATTTAGTATGCCTTATTATATATTAAAAAATTACGTTTTTAAAGACTCTTATATTAAAACATATTTACAAAATAATGAACACTAAAATTTAATTTTCTTACTCTACTCTTTATTAAAGATAATTAATTTTATAATCAATTTAAAAATTAAGAAAACGTAAAAAAGCTATCCTTAATAACAAGAAATAGCTCTAATTTTATCTAATTTTAAATAATTAAATTTTCTATATATAAAACTTCTACTTAAATATATTTGTAAGAGAAATCTTACAAATTACATTCCATTAAGTAAATTAAATTTTGGATTATCTATTAAAATAACTTTATTATTGCTGTTACTAATGCCCCAACTATTATAGTTGAAGGTATAGTTATAAACCAAGTCATTACTATATTTTTCGCAAGTGACCATCTTACTGATGACAATCTTTTTGAAGCTCCAACACCCATTATAGATCCTGAAATGATGTGAGTTGTTGAAACTGGTGCATGTAACATACTTGCTGTAAATATCATAGCTGCTGCTCCTGTTTCTGCTGCAAAACCATTAACTGGAGTAAGCTTTGCCATATTAACACCTACAGTTTTTATTATCTTCCATCCACCTACAGATGTTCCTAACGCCATTGCTATAGCACAACTTATTTTAACCCATACTGGAACATGGAATGTAGTTATTAATCCTCCACTTAAAAGTGCCATAGATATAATACCCATAGATTTTTGAGCATCATTTCCACCATGATTAAAAGCCATCAATGCTGCTGAAGCAATTTGTGCCTTAGAGAATATTTTTGTAACTTTTGCTGGTTTAGTTTTTCTAAGCATCCAATTGATAGCTACCATAACTAAATACCCCATTATAAAACCTATAACTGGAGATAAAAAAAGCCATAAAACTATCTTAGTAAAGAATGAATACCAATATACTATTTTAGCTGTTCCCGCATATGTCATAGCTGAACCTATCAATCCACCTATTAAAGCATGTGATGAACTACTAGGAATGCCATAATACCATGTAATAAGATTCCATATAATCGCTGCAACTAAAGCTGCTAATATAACCATTTGCGGTATTCCTTTTGGATCAACTATACCTGCTCCTATGGTTTTTGCAACACCTTCACTTATAAATGCTCCTAAAAAATTCAAGCTAGCCGCCATAATGATAGCTTGCCTTGTTGTTAAAACCCTTGTAGCTACTGATGTAGCTATAGAGTTTGCAGTATCATGGAAACCATTTATAAAGTCAAACACTAATGCTAAAACAACTACAGCAATAGTAACAATCATAACAGAATTAAGCATGCTTCATTACAACTCCTTCTATTATATTGGCTAGTTTTTCAAATGAATCAGCAGTTTTTTCAAGAACTTCGTATATATCTTTCCAAATAATTATGTCTATTTCTTTAGTCTTTCCATCAAATAATTCTCTTATTGATTCTCTAAAAAGAACATCTCCCTGATTTTCTATTTTATTAATTTCAATAATTAAATTTGAAAATTCTTTTGAATTTTTCATTTTTGCAAGTTCAACCATTAACTTCTTTAACTCTACTGAAGCCTGAACTATAAATTGAGAAAACTTTTTAGCATTTTCTCTTGAATGTGCAACATTATACATCATAAATCTTCCGCCAGTTTCTTCTATGTTATCAACTACATCATCAAGGGCTTTACCTATAACATATAAATCTTCTCTATCTAGCGGAGTTATAAAGCTATTATTTATTTCTTCTAGAACTTCATGTAACTTTTTATCTCCTTTGTGTTCAATATCTCTTAGTTCTTCAAATTTATGTACTGCATTTTGTTCTGGTTTTTCAACTAATTCATTTAAAGTTTTAGCAGCTTCCTCTATTATTTCTGCAAATTCACTAAATAAGTCAAAAAACTTGTCATTTTTCGGTGATAAATTAAACATAAATTCCTCCTAAATATATATATAATAATTTGGACAACATCTTTATAATAAACTCTTTATGTTAAGAATATATTAAGTTTTGTTAAATAAAATAACTTTTTTAATATTTTCTTAATATATTTAATCACTAATATTCATTTTTTTCCACGAAAACATTTACAAAAAAACATTTTTTTCTATCACTTTATATAGTACCCACAAAAATTATATTTATTTAAATTTAAAACTATTAAAATAGTATATATTTTTCTATAGTTTAACAAAAAAACTCTTCTTAAAAGTTTAATACTTTTAAGAAGAGTTTCTATTATTCTTCCACAATAAATTCAAAATTATCATAATCTTCATAAGCAGATTTTTTATAGTAGCTTTTTGTTAATAAAAGCATTCTATATGTCCCTGCTCTAAATGGTCTGAAAGCATAATAATCTTTTCTACTATATCTTTGTACAAGATTCCAATTATCACCCTGCATTAAATAATACTCATAGCATACTTCTTTGCCACCTTGACAAATACCTGAAAAATTAATTTCTTCATTTACTTTAAAAGTTTTCTTATCACATATTATTTTGGTTTCTGTTATTGGCGGAGCTTCATTAACATAAACCTTGACTTCCCTCTTACTATCAAAACCCTCTTTACATTTTTTGTTTTTAGCAAAGATTTCAACTATATACTTACCTGCACATTTTGGTGTTAAAATCATTTTCTTATTTTGTATAAATTCTGTCTCTTCAACAATTTGATCATTTATCTTTGTTACATACTTCATAAGCACTTCAGATGTATTTTGAGTTATAGCTTCTATTTCTATAATATCTCCAACTAAAAAATATCCATTAGATGGTACTAAAATATATTCTATTTCTCCTGGTATATACGCTTTAACATTAAAATGAATTATTGAATGTGCATCATATTCTTTTTGCGAATATTTATCTTTAACTCTTATCTCAAATTTATATTGTCCTTCTGATTCTGGTGTAAAATTAACCCAATTTGCATTTCCATAATTCATCTTTTCTATTTCTTTTTCATCTTTGTAAACTAAAAATTCATATTTTAAATCTGTACCACCCTCAGCAATGACTTTTATATTGACTGGCTCATTTATAAGATAATTTTTATTTTTATCTAGAACTAAATCTAAAATCTTAACTGGCTTATTACACTTTTTTTCAATAACATATTCAATTTCTGCTTTTGCTTCATATTCACCATTAAAGCTTTCATCTTTAATTTCAACTATTAATCTATATTCACCTTCATATTTAGATGTCCATAAATAACTAGAATTTCTTGTGTATCCTGAATCTTCCCCATAATTACCATCTATCTTAAACCTATATAAAAGATTCTTTCCACCTTCTGCTACTGCCTTTAATAAAACATTTGTTCCATTAACCTGAGGTGAGCTTATATCTGTTGTAAAACTTTGAATTTCTATATTATTATAAGGCATAACCTCATAAACTATAATAGCTCTATCATCATATTCTCTAGTTGAATACATATCTCTAATTAAACATAATAGTTTATAAGTTCCTCTTTCTTTTTCTGTATAAGTAACCATCCGTCTTGATGAATAATCCTGTATACAATAAACCTTTCCATCAGGATTCAACTTTACAAATTTATACAACAAAGTTCTATCATCTGAATACTTTGCATCAACTTGAAAAACAAGCTCTTCTCCAACTAAAAGATCATTAGTTAAGCATTTAAAATTGGTAATTTCCGGCTTATCTACATCTTTTACTTCAAATTTAATAGTTTTAAAATCATCAAAATTATTAGAGGACTCTGGTTTTTTACATTCTACCAAAATTTCAAATTCTCCCCCTTCTCTTACTGTATAATTTATTTTATTTTCTACTGTATAATCCTTTATTATCTGCCATCCAGCCTTTGAGCTAATCAAATATCTGAACATACACGGAACTTTAGTAGTTTCAACTTCTAAGGATAATTTTTCTCCGACACTTAAATTCTTCTTATCTATATATATATTAGATATTAATTTATCAGAGTCATTTCCTATAATATAGCTAACTGTACCTTTATAATCAAAAGGCTTTTTAGATTTTTTGTTTTTTGCTTGAACTAGTATCATGTATTCGCCTTCCTCTTTAGGCGTCCACACAACTCTTGAATATTCACTAAAATCTTCAAGAGTTTCCCACATACCGTCCTTGCCAATTAAAAATTTATATAGTAATCCTGCTTTATCAAACTTAGCTTCTATAATAATATCTTGTCCTAATTCTTGAGGACTACTTTTATCTAATTCTAATAGTAAATCCTTCATCATTTTGCCCCCCATTTTCTTCTCAATTACTCCACTAAAATATAATTTAGATATATTGTAAACAAGTATCTTTAATTACAACTTGTACATACTTGATATTTAAAATATAATTTTAATAATTTTATAGAGTTTTAATATTAAGCCTTAATTTATTCATTAAAAATATCGTTTATTTATCTTACTTAAATAAATTTACAAATTAACCTTTAGATTTAGAACCCTATAACTAGTTATCAAATTAATAACTAACCCTATAAAAATTATATTACATTTACCATATTATGTAAATACATCTTTTATATTTTTATATTTTCCCCTTTTAATTACCAACCTTAATCCATGTTATAAAAGCAATTAGTACAAACTTGAAGCTTTTTGATTTTATGTACCCTTTTAATCCTTGAAGATATTACATATAATAATTATACTTCAATAAAGAAAAAAGTGTAAGAATATTTTACACTTTATACCTCTAATTCCTTAGCTTTAATTATTAATTTTTTTAAATTTCTATAAAGTCTATCATCATCCTCTGATGTTCTTTTACTAGGACTTGAAGTTTTTCCGCCTGATCTTCTAACTTTCTGAGATATATGCCTTTCAAATAATAATTTATCAATATTACCTTCATCAAAAACATACCCTTTAGGTCCTATAGCAAAAGCTTTCTTTCCTAAAACCATTGCAGCTACACCAAAATCTTGAGTTACTACTATATCATTCTTTTTTGTCTCATTCATGACATACATATCTACACTTTGAAATCCAGCATCTACACACTTTATAGTGCTATATTCAGAAGTTATATAATGATTTATATCACAAAATATAACTACTTCAATTTTTTCTTCCTTAGCTGCTTTTTCTATTAATAATTTCCCAGGACATCCGTCACCATCTACTACTATTTTCAATGCAAGCACCTCCATTTGAATTAAAAATTCAAAATTGAGAACCAGTTCATAAAATTAATAATGCACAGTTCTCAATTCTCAATTCTCAATTCTCAACTCTAATTTTCATTAATTTAAAACCTCAGAAACAACTAACCACTTAGCTATTTCTGAGGTTAATATTAATTTAAATTATAATCTTGCTTCTAATTCAGCTTTTAAATCTTCAAAACCTGGCTTTCCAAGTAAAGCAAACATATTTTTCTTATATGCTTCAACTCCTGGTTGATCAAATGGATTAACTCCTAAGATATAACCACTTATAGCACAAGCTTTTTCAAAGAAGTATACCATTCTTCCAAAGTAGTATGGAGTTAATTCTGGAACATTAACAACTAAATTTGGAACTCCTCCATCATTGTGAGCAAGTAATGTTCCTTCATAAGCTTTTTTATTAACAAAGTCCATAGTCTTTCCAGCTAAGAAGTTTAATCCATCTACATTTTCTTTGCTTTCTTCTATAACTATTTCTCTCTTTGCTTTTCCTACATTTATAACTGTTTCAAATAGGTCTCTCTTACCTTCTTGGATGTATTGACCCATTGAGTGAAGGTCTGTTGAGAAGTCAACTGCTGCTGGGAATATACCCTTGTTGTCTTTTCCTTCTGATTCTCCGTATAATTGTTTCCACCATTCATTAAAGAAATGTACTGATGGTTCGTAGTTAACTAAAACTTCTATTGATTTACCTTTATTGTATAGAGCATTTCTAGCTGCTGCATATTTATAACATTCATTTTCCATTAAAGATGGATTTTGATATTCTTCTCTTGCATCAGCTGCTCCTTCCATTATTTGATCAACATTAACTCCAGCTACTGCTATTGGAAGTAAACCAACTGCTGTTAAAACTGAGAATCTTCCTCCAACATCATCTGGAATTACAAAAGTTTCATAACCTTCAGCATCAGCTAAAGACTTTAAAGCTCCTTTTCTTGCATCTGTTGTAGCATATATTCTATTCTTAGCTTCATCTTTTCCATATTTCTTTTCCATATAATCTTTAAAAATTCTGAATGCTATAGCAGGTTCTGTAGTAGTTCCTGACTTTGATATAACATTAACACTTATATCTAAACCTTCTACTGCTTCTAAAAGTTCTGCCATGTATGTTGAACTTATATTATTTCCCACGTAGAATATAGCTGGTGATTTTCTCTTATCTTTACTTAAACTATTATAAAAATTGTTTGTTAACATTTCTATAGCAGCTCTTGCTCCTAAGTATGATCCACCTATACCTATAACTATTAAAGCATCTGAATCTTTTCTTATTTTTTCAGCTGATTTCTTTATTCTTGCAAATTCATCTTTATCATAATTAACTGGTAGGTCAACCCATCCTAAAAAGTCGTTTCCAGCACCTGTTTTATTGTGCAATTTTTCATGAGCAACCTTAACAGTTTCTCCCATATATTGAACTTCATGCTCTTTTAAATAAGGAGCAGCTTTTGATAAATCAATTGATAATCCTTTTTTCATAATAAAATAAACCTCCAAAAAAATATATTTATCTAATAAGGCCCAATAAGGGTCTTGAAGAGAACTTATTAACTAAGCCAGAACTTATCTAATAAATAAAGTATTAAACCAAAAATAGCAATACCTATAACTAACATAGGTAATATTATCAAATATTGAGCAACCATAATAGCCACTAAGTCTTTGAACTTTGGCTTTTCTTTATCTTTTATATCTTCAAATAATTGTTTTTCTTCTTGTTTCTGCTTTTCTTCCAATGGATCATATCTAAACATAATTACACCCCATAACATTAAGGTCTAAGGCATGTATAAAAAATAACAATTAAAAAATACAAAGTATATTTTACTATTATTTTGTTAATAAGCCTAGAGTTATTATATCATACTATTAGTATAATTTATTAAGCAAATAATTATTAAATTAAATTTTGGTTTAACTTCCAACTTTCTAGGTTCTATTTTATACTCTTTACATAAAAAAAATCAACTGAATAATATCTTTCTTTTTTTACAATATAAGACCCCCGTAGCCTTATTAAGCATAGGAGGTCTTATTTTGAATTTTTTTGTATTATCTATTTTTCTACACAATATGACATGCTACAAAATGATCATTTCCTACATTTCTATACTCTGGATTTTCCTTTGCGCATCTCTCTGTCGCATAAGGACATCTAGTATGGAACTTACATCCACTAGGTGGATTTGCAGGCGATGGAATATCTCCTTTAAGAATTATTCTATCTCTTTTAATTGTTGGGTCTGGTACTGGTACTGCTGAAAGTAATGCCTTAGTATATGGATGAAGTGGGTTGTCATATAATTCATCCTTTGGTGCTAGTTCCACTAAGCTTCCAAGGTACATAACTCCAACCTTATGACAAATATGTTTTACAACACTTAAATCATGAGAGATAAATAAATATGAAAATCCCATTTCTTGTTGCAATTCCATCATAAGATTAATAACTTGTGATTGGATAGAAACATCTAGAGCTGATACTGGCTCATCTGCAACTATAAAACTTGGATTTAATATAAGAGCCCTTGCAATACCTATCCTTTGTCTTTGTCCACCTGAAAATTCGTGTGGATATCTTTTCATATGATATGGAGCTAGCCCACATCTTGTTAAGGTTTGAGCAACCTTTTCTGAAACTTCTTCCTTACTACATAATCCATGACTCAATAACGCTTCACCTACAAGCTCACCTACAGATAATCTTGGATTTAAAGATGAATAAGGATCTTGGAATATCATTTGCATTTTAGGTCTCATGCTTCTAAGTTCTTTTTTATTTAAAGCAAATAAATCTTTACCTTCAAAATAAACATTTCCTTCTGTTTTTTCAAACAATCTTAATATAGCTCTACCAGTAGTAGATTTACCACAACCAGACTCTCCAACTAACCCTAATGTTTCTCCCCTTTTTATTTCAAAAGAAACACCGTCTACAGCCTTTACATTTCCTACTACCTTTGAAAGAACTCCAGCTTTAATAGGGAAATATTTTTTTAAATTCTCAACTTTTACAACTACATCATCATTCATTTATTTTCCCTCCTCATAAAGCCAACAAGCTACCTTGTGTCTATCATTAACATATTTAAGTTCAGGCTGAACATCTTTACATTTAGCTTTGCATTTATCACATCTTGAACTAAAATAACAATTATCAGGCATTCCTATTGGATAAGGAACTTGTCCTGGTATTGAATATAATCTATCTGCTTTTTCTGTTAAAACTGGTTTTGATTTTAAAAGTCCCTTAGTATATGGATGTAGTGGATTTTTAAATAATTCCTCTACTGGAGCTTCTTCTATTACCTTACCAGCATACATAACAACTATATAATCAGCCATTTCAGCAACAACTCCAAGGTCATGTGTTATAAACATTATTGAAGTGTTAAGCTTCTTTTTAATATCTCTCATCAAATCAAGTATTTGAGCTTGGATAGTAACATCTAGAGCTGTTGTTGGTTCATCAGCTATTAAAAGTTTAGGGTTACAACATACAGCCATAGCTATCATAACTCTTTGTCTCATACCACCTGATAATTCATGAGGAAAACATTGCATAATTTCCTCAGCCCTTGGTATACCTATTATCTTAAGTACATCAATAGCTTTTTTCTCAGCTTCCTGCTTAGTTAGCTTTTGATGAAGTATTATAGCTTCACAAATCTGATCTCCAATCCTAAATACCGGATTTAAAGAAGTCATTGGTTCTTGGAATATAACTGAAACATCATTTCCTCTTATATGTCTCATTTCATCTTCACTAAGCTTTAATATATCCTTACCTTGAAATAATATTTCTCCGCCTTCAATTTTTCCAGGAGGATTTGGTATAAGTCTCATAAGTGACATGGCAGTAACAGATTTTCCGCAACCAGATTCTCCAACTACGCAAACTGTTTCGCCTTCTTTTATTTTAAAACTAACATCATTAACTGCTTTTACAACACCTTCTCCTGTATGGAAGTAGGTTTTTAAATTTTTAAATTCCACTAATGTCTTAGCCATAATCAATCTCCCCCTTCTACACCTTAAGTTTTGGATCTAGAGCGTCTCTTAAACCATCACCAAATAAATTGATAGACATAACTGTTAAGAATATACAAACTCCAGCTGGCATCCAAAGCCATGGTTGAAATTGTAATGCATATGCATCATTAGCTGCTTGTATCATATTTCCCCAAGTTGGTGTAGGAGGAGTAACTCCAAGACCCAAAAAGCTTAATGCTGATTCAGTAAGGATAGCTGAACCTATACCTAATGTAGCTGAAACTATTATAGATGCAAGAGTATTTGGTAATAAATGAACAAACATCTTTCTTCTATCACTTAACCCTAAAGCTTCTGCAGCTTGCATAAATTCTTGTTCTCTAAGTGATAATATTTGTCCTCTTACTAAACGACAAAGACTCGGCCAACTTAAAACACCTATTATAACCATAACTATATACATTCTTTTATCTGGTGCTACACTATTATCCGACATCATTGCCGATACCATTAATAAAAGTGGTAAGAATGGGAAGCATAAAAATATATCAACTATTCTCATTATTATAGTATCTACTATTCCACCATAATAACCAGCTACAATTCCTAAAATAGTACCTATTGCAACTGAAATTGATACTGCTATAAACCCAACTGCTAAGGATATTCTTCCACCATACATAAGTCTTGCAAGTACATCTCTACCAACATTATCAGTACCTAATAAATGCTCAGATGATGGTTTTGCAAAAGTATTCACTAAATCTGTTGTCTCCCAACTTTGTGGATAAACGATAGGCCCTATTATTGCAATTAAAATAAGGGCTATTATTATATATAAACCAGCCATTGATAGCTTATTCTTTTTAAGTCTCTTCCAGGCTACGGTCCATGGACTTTCTATCTTTTCTTTTTTTTCTATAACTTTATCGTCCTTTTTCATGAAAGCTCCCCCTTACTTTAATCTTATTCTTGGGTCTACTAATGCATATAACACATCTGCTATAAGATTTCCTACTAGTGTTAATGTAGCAAGTAGCATATTTAATCCCATTAATAAATAATAATCTCTATTGTTAACAGCTGCTAATTGAACTGGTCCTATACCAGGCCAGTTAAATATAGTTTCTGTTAAGGTAGCTCCTGAAAATAATCCTGGTATTGAAAATCCTAATAAAGTTATTACTGGTATAAGAGCATTTCTCAACGCATGCTTGTACACAACAACCTTTTCTTTAAGACCTTTAGCTCTAGCTGTTCTAATATAATCTTGTCTTATAACTTCTAACATACTTGAACGAGTATACCTCATCCACCCCGCAACACTACCTAAAGTTAATACTATTAATGGTAATGTCATATGTTTTAATACATCTAAAAATCCTTCAATTCCTGTATAATTACTTCCTGCTGTTCTCATACCTGAGAATGGTAAAAGTTGCAAATCAACTCCAAGCCATTTTATTAATAATAATCCAAAGAAGAAAGATGGCAATGAAATACCTATGAGTGCAAATACCGTGAAAAATTTATCGAATCCCGAATACTGTTTGGTAGCCGACACAACTCCAATTGGAACGGCTATTATAACTCCTAAAACTAGCGAAGCTAAGGCTAAATAAAATGAATTTCCGATAAAATCATGCATTACAGCTGTAACTGGTTTTTTGTAGTAAAAAGATTCCCCAAATGTATGATCTTTAACTACACCTTTTAACCAATAATAATATTGAACATGTTTTGGTTCATTTAAATGATATTGTGCTCTTATTTCTTGTTTTCTTTCAGCACTCATATGTGGATCCATATTAGCTGATAACGCATCACCAGGCGCCAATGCAAATATTATGAATATAAACAAAGATATACCTATTAATGTAGGTATTATTTGTAATACTCTTCTTATGATATACTGTTTCATACTAACCCCCCTATTTTAAATAAAGCCTGGAACCTCCTTCCAGGCTTTCTTATCATTACTTATTTGCTATTGTAATTCTACCTTATCTATATTCATAGTCCAATTTACATAAGTAGATATATCCATATTCTTTACCTTTGAACTTACTGAGAACATTTCTTTTGATGAATCTAAGAAAATATATGGCAGCTCATCATTAACTAATTTTTGCCATTTAGAATAAACCTCTTTTCTCTTTGCTTTGTCTGTTACTGCTATTCCTTCTTTAAGAAGCTTATCACTTTCTTCATTTCTAAATCCACCAGCGTTAAATCCACCTGGAACATCTTGTTGGATTCCAAAGGTACCTAATTGATCTGGATCTAAGGAACTTGCCCATGCCATATTACACAATTCAAACTCTCTTTTGTCCGTTACCTTTGATGATAAAGTTGCAAATTCCACAAGTTCTGGAACAACCTCTACCCCTATTTTCTTCCAATCTTGTTGTAGTATAGGTATTAATGTATCAACATATTTAGATCCTGTATAAGTAAGCCATTTTATTTTGAATTTTTCGCCATCTTTTTCTCTTATACCATCTGATCCTTTTTTCCATCCTGCTTCATCTAAAAGTTTTTCTGCTTTATCCTTATCATACTTATATTCGTTTAAATTACTTTCATAAGCCCAAGATACTGTATTTATTGCGCTATGACATACATCTGCATAACCTTTATAATAAGTATCTACAAACTTTTGTCTATCAAATCCATAAGTCAAAGCCTGACGTACTTTTTTATCAGCAAATTTTTTATCTCTTAAGTTGAAACCTATATATCCATAACCATTTTTAGGATATATTTGTTCTTCTAAAAATCCAGCTGCCTCTAATTGTTGAATATTTTCTGGTCTTGCTGGAATTCTATCTATATCTACACCACCACTCACTAATTCTTGAATTTGTGTAGATGCATTTGTACTTTTTAATATGATATTAGTTATTTTAGGTTGACCATTCCAATAATTATCATTTCTTGTAAGATTAACCTCTTGTCCTTGTTTAAAATTCACAAATTTATAAGGACCTGAGCCCACAGGTGTTAAAAATTTGTCTTTTAACTTTTGAATATTACCTTTAGGGAAATCATATTCGCTCTTAGGCATAATTCCTACACCATAACCAAAAGCATCCATAGATGGCGCATATACTTCCTTCATTGTAAATGAAATAGTATTATCATCTATAACCTTAATTCCTTTTACTTCTGTTGCATTCCCTTTTTTATATTCTTCATAACCATCTATATGTTCTACATAATTACCCATTGGACCATCATAACTTGGATCACATAGAGCAGTATATGTAAAAGCTACGTCTTTTGCAGTAAAGTCATTGCCATTAGAGAACTTTACTCCTTTTCTTAAGTGGAATGTATAAGTCTTATCTCCATTTGTAAGGTCCCACTTTTCAGCAAGCCTTGGAGTTGGATTTCCATCCTTATCATTTGCTGTTAAAGAATCAAAAACTAAGTTTACAACATATTGATCATCTACAGTTTGCCCATATATAGGATTAAAATTTCCTGGTGGTGTTTGTACCCCTACTATTAAAGTATCTTTTCTATTTTTAGCCGTCTGTGGAAGCTTAGCTGGATCTTTAGCTTCTTTTTTTTCTGATGATTTTTTGTCAATTTTTTTAGTTTCCTTTGCGGCTTCGCCACTTTTGCCACATGCAGTAAATATTGTTGATGCTACCATCACTACTGATAACATAGTTACCAATTTTCTTTTCATGAATTTTCCCCCTAAAACTTTTTATATATATTTTTTACCAACTATATATTTTTATGCTGGTTTTTATCATTAAATATCTTATTTTTAATTCTTCACTTTTTCTTAATTTAAAAACATTTGAATATTTTATTTTATGCCACTTCATATGAAATTTATTACAATATAATCATTCAAAATCATTTTATTAATAAAAAAGTGTTTTTTTAAACAATTTACAATTCAAATTTGTTATTTATTATTATATATCTTAACAAATACTTTGTAAATATACATCCTTTAATATTTTTACATATTTTTTTATTATTTGATAAATCATTCTTATCTATATCGTCCAATCCCTTTAAAATAGCCATTATTAAAATATAACTTATCTTTAGCCAATTATTTTCTTTAAAAATTGTTACAAGTTTCCTGTTAAAAAATTTCATTTAGATAATTTTAACATTAAAAATTTTTTAACGTTATTATTTAATATGTAAAAATTTGTGTTGAAATTATATATATTATTTCTCATTAAAATACAAAAGTTTTACCGTATGAAAATTAGAATTTCTTTAGAAAAATTATAAGCTTATCCGGTCTTTTATTAGGAGTTATCTATGAATTTCAAAAGTATCTTTAATATTAAAAAATTCATCATTACTAATTTAATTCTCATTAGTACTTCAGTCTAATTATTTATTGTTGACAAAGGAAACAATAAATAATACAATAATATTGTTGACTAAGGAAACAATATAGGAGCTGATTATAATGGATGAAACAATATTAAATTTATTTAAAAATATTTACGAAAAACAAAACGAATTAAGTATTTTAACAGATTCAAAGCTTTTTAATGCTTATTCCATTTCAGAGGTTCATACAATAGATCTTATTGGGAGTAAAGAGAAATTTAATGGAGTTTTAATTGCCGATGAACTCAAACTAACAAGAAGCGCTGTAAGTAAAATCCTATCTAAATTAAGAAAAAACGGATTAATTGAAAGTTATAAGAACGATGAAAACAAAAAAGAAATTTATTATAAATTAACAGCTGCTGGGCTTGAAATATATAACTCCCATCAAAAATCGCACAGAGATTGGGAAGAGCGCGAGCTTAAGTTTTTCAAATGCATAGATATAACGAAAAAAAAGATAATAAATGAATTTTTGGAAGACTACAACAAATATCTAAGTGAATTAATTAAAGAAAGAGGTTGATAATATGATTATAGATTTAACAACAAAATGTAAAATGGAGTTGATTGAGCCTTGGTTAAGGCGTCAAGAAAATAAGCATATAGCCATGGGCCATGTTGGTACGCATTTAGACACATACTTAAAATCGCAAATTCCATTGGAGTATTTTAAACGAAGAGGAGTGTTGGTTAATACAACAGCATTTTCTGAAAAACGAGAAATTAACAAAAATGATATAGATTTAGAGAATATAAAAAAAGGTGATTTCGTAATATTTAGAACAGATAGAATAAAGAAAGTCTATGGCACTAAAGAATACTTTGAAAATCATCCACAACTTTCTCATGAACTTATCAAAGAATTATGCCATAGAAAAGTAAGTTTTATAGGAATAGATACTGCAGGTATAAGACAAGGAGAGGAACATACTCCAGCTGACAAATTGTGTGAGGATAATAATATATATGTCATAGAAAACCTATCAAACTTAGATAAAATTACTAGTAAAGATTTTTTAGTTTATACAATGTGGATAGATGATAAAGAGGCTACAGGATTAAAATGCAAGGTTATATGTGAAGAATTAATATAAAATAAATTTTAACAACATCATCTTTTGCTTAAATTTCAAAATACTTCCTTTAATGTTCAAAAATAAAAAAGACATATTAGATAAAGAATTAAAATTCTTTATCTAATATGTCTTTAAATCATCTATTCTATTAAATTTATTATGTTTATTTTATTCCCACTCAATAGTTGCTGGTGGTTTAGAAGTTACATCATAAATAGTTTGTACTAACTTTCCCACTCCCCTAAGTCCCTGTATTTGCAGTATGTTAGCAGAATGGTGGTTTGTATGTAATTGCTGTAGTAGGTTTTGATTACAAAAATAACTACCTTGTAACTACAGTAAGTTTATCACAAATTAAAAAGAAGATACAATAAATTTTTTAATAGCATCTAAAATCACCTTTTAAAATACCTTTCTACTGAGTCACCATGAATAAATATTACAAATTATTAGAACTTCAATTTCCCCAATTAATTACATAAGTGTTGGGTCTGCCCCAAACCACGTTTGCAAATCATTTTCATCGGTACAATCATTAATCCAAGCTATGCCAAAAACAAGTTCATGAGATTCGGTGGTTGGTAATATGTTGTATCCTATTCCGTTTTCTAGATACTTGCTATCAAAATCATAGTTACCAATTCTTTCTCCAGTATCAAAGTACCCAGTATCGCATTCTATTCCAATTGATAACTTTACCCCTCCTTGATAAAAAGCTTGGCACTCCAGTCTTTCTCCTGATTCAGGAAAACATTTAACTTTGCTATAATTCATGTCATCAATGATGCAACAAATTAAATGTGGTAAACTATCACTTTCATATTCTACTGCTATTCTATATCTGCCATCAACATTAGGAAATATAGCTGAATTATTTTCCAATCTTATAGCATTATATTCTATCTCTATATCATCCTTATATATTTTTATAAAACCTAATGGTGTCTTCAATTTATTCATTAATATCACCTCACATGATTCGTATTTAAAACAATTGTGCATTAAGTATATTATATAGTTTTTGGATAAACTTGCATACGAAATATATGCTATTTCAACACACTATTCTTTTACATAGCCAAAATTAAAAGCAGATTTATTATAAGCTTTTTCTAAGTCTTATATAAGGCTTCCCTAAGGTTATAACTGATACTTCAAGGCATAAAAAAGACTAGGTTTCCCTAGCCTAATTTGCTTGTAGTGCTAACTTATCTGTAACTTACCTCCAAGTTCTTTTATTCTTAATAGCACTTACATTAAAATCTGTTATTCCTAGCAACATCAACATTATTAAAATGTGTGTGTGAAAATGTATAAGCAAGTAAATCTTCGTGTTCCGTTATATTGGTATTTGGACTTTTCTCCCCTTTCCCTAATTAGAAGCAATAATTCTCTTCACATGTATTAATTTCTTCCCTAGAAGGTTCGTCTGCTGAAATACCTACTCTTTCAACATTGAATCCAAATTTCTTTCCAAACTTTCTTACATCAGAAGCTTGTTTCTCTTCACTTGACTTGAAGAATACTGATGTATAAACTTCTTCTCTAATCTCTGTTGTAGCTTTTAAATTTACTTCTTGTTTATCCGTTAAATCTTCCATGTACGGAAGTATTGTCCACGCACCCATGCTACCTTTAGTTATCTCTAATGGGAACTTCTTTAAATGCTTTTCCATCTTAGTAATAGCTTGATAAAAGTTGTTTCCTGCTTTGTTCCTTCTACCCTCTTCTAAGTTGATTCCCATTGATAAGATGATGTCCTCACCAGTGTTGATGTCTTTCATTCCAAAGTAAACATAGTCCTGTCTTTTTAAAGCATTAATTTTGTTAAGAACTTTCTTTCTCGTAACCTCATCACCTTTAACCTCGTTGTAGTCATTCCAAAGTTCCTTAACTACTTTGTCATACAGTGTTTTCTCAATCTTCTCAACTACTGTCGGAAGAATTACAGGAGTATTGATTACTGAATCATACACACTAACGATTTGCTTTAAGTAGAACTCTTTTATTGAAGGGATTCCTACTATAAGGCTTTCTCCTTCTTTTAAGAATCTTAAAGCAGTTTCTTTCTTTTCACCACCATTATTGTTGTTGTTTCCATTGTTCATTTCTAAAATACCTTTACTCATTTTTTCATTCCACCTTTTTATCATTTTTTAAGGGGATTTATCTAACCCTTATGCTTTGATAACAAGCTGAGTAAACGGAATGGGACAACTACAAAATAAAAAAGGGCTACAAACTTATTGTTCATAGTCCTTCACCAATTTATAGAATGTATTACGCTTAAGTCCAAGTAATTCCATAGCATTATTGCCAGTAATTTTTCTAGTCTTCCATTGGTTATAAACATCTTCCCAGTTAGACGGATAACCAATTTCCTTTCTACCCTTATACTTCCCATCAGCTTTAGCTAATGCTATGCCTTCTCTTTGTCTTTCTAAAAGGTTCATACGTTCAAATTCATTTATAGCACCTATCATTGTAAGCATCAACTTACCAGTTGGTGTAGAGGTATCAATATTCTCTTTGTTACTAACTAGGTTAATGCCCTTATCTTGAAGCACCTCTATAAGTTCTAACAAGTCTTTTGTACTTCTAGCAAGTCTAGAAAAATCATGTATGTATATTGTATCTCCATCTCTAGCAAAGTCTAACATAGCTTGTAACTGTGGTCTATTAGTATCCTTAGCTGATACCTTTTCCTTGAACCACTTTTCAATATTGTGTTTAGCCAATGCTTCAACTTGTCTACCATCATTCTGTTCAACAGTGCTTACCCTTACATATCCAATATTCATACTATAACAACTCCTTTAATATAACTTACTAGATGTATATAGTATACTAAAGTGTTTATTTAGAATCAATGATTTATACAAACATTTATTTATAAATTCATAAAATAACTTATAACAAACACATCTGCATTACTTTAATATATTTGTTATAAGTACACTTCTGATAAACAGTTTAATGCTATCCAACATTATATGATTCAAAGGTATTGTAAATGTGTAAGAGGTGGGGGGTATTTAATAAATTTTGCCAGTCATGTTTAGGCATTAATATATAGTAAATTCTTGATTTTAATTAAGGGTTCATTTTTATTTTTTTCAAATCTAATTAAGGACACATCTAGCCTTCACTAATGCATTCCGTATAAGACAAGATTGACTGAAAGATGTGTAACTAAAATAAAAATGCCCTACTACCTATTATTAGATAGCAAGGCTATTTTTATAATTTCTGTATAAGCTAAAGCTATTAATAAACCTTTCTATATCCAATGATAGAGTGCTTTCCATTTAACCTATTTCAATAAAAGTATATCCATAACTATATGCAAATAATTCTTTATATATATCATTTAGTTATTCTTATACTAAAGTCCTATACCTAAATAAACTCTACTTCTTCGCAATAAAAGAATGTTGTGAACTAATTTGTCCATTGACAATGAATACATTTTTCACATACCTTATGAAATTCTTTAATATCATTAAACTTCTTTGTTACTTCAATCCACCTCTTTAGTTCATAAGCAGTATCAATAGGTCCGCCTATATCTACAAAACAATATTCCCAACATAGTCCCCAATCAATTTCTTTTTCAGTAGCAGGACAATACCATAAATCATCATCCATAAAAACACCTCCAAGTAAGGCAATTAATTCGCAAAATTTTACAAAGTCGAATCAATATATTGATTAAATTATACCATATTATTACAAAAATTCAAATCTTAATAGAATATCCCATTTTTCTCATACAAACTAACCTTTTATTTAATTTAATTACTTGATATTCCATGTCCGTTATTCATTTATACAAAGGGCGAGGTATACGAAAATCGCATCCTGTCTAGCCCACTTTAATATAAACTCTTATCCACTATTTATTAATTACTCTATAACGGATTGATTCTTTAATATCTATATAACGGAGTAATAACCTGCCTTAGCAGGTAAATATAAGTATTTATCATTAAGTCTTACTAATTAAGTATTATTCGATAGTGAATATCACAATTCATAGTTTTATAATCACTATTCAGACTTTTTATAATCACTATTCAAAAACCATCGTTTGTCCCATATTACCCTTATGACTAGATTAGTATAACACCATTAAAAATGTCCCATATTAACAACTTCACTTGTTAAGTAGGTATGAGATAAAATTTACAAACGAAAGGAGGATATCAATGGATAACCAACCCATTTTACAAAAGGAAAGTCAACTATTTGCTAAAATGCCAAAAGCTTTTAAAAAAATAACTTACAAAGGTTTATCTAGTGATGCTAAGTTACTTTATACTTGGGGCTTGGACAGGCTTCAATTATCTAAATTAAACGAGTGGTATGACTACACACATCAACAAGAGTTTATTTTCTATTCTGTAGACCAAGTGATGGAGGACTTAGGTTGTGCTAGTCAAAAGGCTGTTAAAATTAGAAAAGAATTAGAAGCTTGGGGCTTATGGGAAATGATTGACCAAGGAAAGAATAAACCAACCAAAATATTTGTAAAAGAAATTATACCGTCTCAACTTTCAGCTAATAAAGGACTTAGATTCAACACAAAACCTAAAAAAGAAGTAAAGATATAGAACCTAAAGAAACGGTAGTAAAAGAAAATGTAAAAGTAACCATAAACGATAAAGAACTAACTTAGAAAATAAATAAAGATAAAAACAAGGTGGTGAGTTAAATGGAAATAAACAGAAGATATAAAAGCTAAGAAGAGGTTCTTGTTAAAAACCTCGCAAGAACTTTATAAAGGTTGTGTTATACACTGTCACTATATTCCAAAATCAAATCAGTTTTTCGTTTGCTGTTACGTTGATAATCATGATGATGATGCATATTTTACAATGAAATTAAACTATGACGAGGTGTAAAATGAATTTTTGATGTACCTGTAATTAATCATTTCTCATATGGAACTATTTTTTAAGGAGGGGGATATTTAAATCCTTCTCTTTTGTATCATTGGTATGAGTGCATGGAAAATTTACGGTTTTGCATTTAAGGAAAGTCATATTTTTACCCCTTCAAAATTACCCTATCCCCCTCTAGAATGAGTATTTCCAACGGTTTTACAAGTGATAATATATGTCATAAAGACTTATTTTATATATAGAGTATAATAAGCGTAGTATCTTTCTTATAAACAGAAAACTATTTCATTTTAATCATTGTGTTTTCCACCTTAATTTTATCCAACGGATTAAATGCAGTAGCACATTTCAAATCCTTACCATCTAGGTGTAAGTAATATTCTGTCATTCGATAACTACTATGTCCTAACAGTCTTTTAAGAGTATAGATGTCGCCACCTTCTCTAAGGAAAAGTGTAGCAAATGTGTGACGGAATAGATGTAGTGAATATCTGAACACACCTCTCCTTTTAGCATATTTAACTATACCCATTTGTAATGTAGTCCTTGGCATTCTATCTCCGTAAGAGGTACAGAATAAATAATCATTTGGTGTACCACCTCTTACTTGTAAATATTCAACTAACACTTTGTGCAACACATTACTTATTGGTACTTGTCTCGGTTTTCTATTCTTTGTATGAGAAAGATTTACTAACCCCTCTTTTAAATCTACATTACTTATTTTTAACTCCCTTAATTCTAATGCCCTTATCCCTGTACCTAATAAGAAGTTTATTATTGCCCAATTTCTAAACTCTGCAAATCTGTTTGTAGTATCCTCTTTAGAAGGTTTTTTAAGCAACAACTTCAGTTCCTCTTCTGTGTAAATATCTTTGAATACTTCTTGATGTTTAACATATGAATACGGAAACTTTTCAATATATCCTAACTCCATTCCGTATGATAGCATAGGTGTAAGTTTTCTGATATAACTGTTAACTGTAATATCCTTAACTTTCCTTACTTGTTTTATATGTACCTTAAAATCCTCAAAAGTATATGCAGTAAACTCATAGCAATAAAACTCCTCTGATACACCTTTATATTGTAAATACTCATAGAAATACTTTAAGATATTCTTGTATCCGTTGGTGGTATGATGTGATACCCCATTTGCTTCACACCTTTTAAAATACATCTCGCACAAGTCCTTGAATAACATTCCTTGTTTGTTAACCATTCCAATTTTATAACCTTTTGTTTTAGCCATTATGTAACCCTCCGTATAGTTAAATTTAAGTTACAAGATAACCAAAAACATAAAAATAAAGTAGGCTTTGATATACGGAAAATTTCCCTAAAATCAAAACCTACTTTGCAGTACCTTTAGCAGTACCAAACCTTCTAAAACCTTAATTTATCATAACTCTAGTTTATTCCCACTCAATAGTTGCTGGTGGTTTTGAAGTTACATCATAAACAATTCTGTTTACTCCCTTAACTTCATTAACAATTCTTCTACTTACCTTATCTAAAACTTCATATGGTATATGAGCCCAATTTGAAGTCATTCCATCTGATGATGTTACAGCTCTTAAAGCTACAGTATGTGAATAAGTTCTTTCATCTCCCATAACTCCTACTGAACGTATATTAGGCAGACAAGCAAAGTATTGCCATATTTGACCTTCAAGACCTGCATTTGCTATCTCTTCTCTGAATATAGCATCAGCTTCTCTAACTATTTCAAGTTTTTCTTCAGTTATATCTCCTAAAACTCTTATAGCTAAACCTGGTCCTGGGAATGGCTGTCTCCAAACTAAGTGATGAGGTATTCCTAGTTCTTCTCCAACTTTTCTTACTTCATCTTTAAATAACTCTCTTAATGGTTCTATAAGCTTAAAGTCTATATCTTCTGGAAGTCCTCCAACATTGTGGTGACTCTTTATAACAGCTGAAGTTCCTGTTCCACTTTCAACTACATCTGGGTATATAGTTCCTTGAACTAAGAATTTAGCATCACCTATTTTGTTAGCTTCTTCTTCAAATACTCTTATGAATTCTTCACCTATTATTTTTCTCTTAGTTTCTGGATCTGAAACTCCTGCAAGTTTTCCTAAGAATCTATCTTGAGCATTAACTCTTATAAGATTCATATCAAAACCTTCTCTAAAGATTTTTTCTACTTGGTCTCCTTCATCTTTTCTAAGTAAACCATGATCTACAAATATACAAGTTAATTGCTTACCTACTGCTTTATGAACCATAACAGCTGCAACTGATGAATCAACTCCACCAGATAAAGCACATATAAGCTTCTTATCTCCAACTATTTCTTTAATTTCTTTTATTTTTTCTTCCGCAAATGAAGCCATAGACCAGTTATCTTCTAAGCCACAAATATCATGTATGAAGTTTTGAAGCATCTTTTGACCAAATGGAGTATGTTCAACTTCTGGGTGGAATTGAACTCCATAAAGTTTTCTTTCTTCATTTTCCATAGCAGCTATTGGACATACATCTGTATAAGCTGTTATTTTAAAACCTTCAGGTGCTTTTTCAACATAATCAGTATGACTCATCCAGCATATTTCTTCTTTTTCAATACCTTTAAATAGTCTTGAAGAAGAATCTATATTTATATTACTTTTACCATATTCACTAATTGGAGCTGTAGCCGCCTTTCCACCTAGCATATATGACATAAGTTGATCTCCATAGCAGATTCCAAGTACAGGTACATCTAAATTGAATACACCTTCATCTATCTTTGGAGTATTTTCTCCATAAACACTATTTGGACCGCCTGTAAATATTATTCCTTTTGGATTTTTAGCTTTTATTTGCTCTAAGCTATAATGATAAGGGATTATTTCACAGTACACACCACATTCTCTTACTCTTCTTGCTATAAGTTGATTATATTGTCCGCCAAAATCGACTACAAGTATCAAATCTCTCTTCATACTTAGACCTCCACCTTATTTTGATTTAATTTATGTATATATTTTTAAAAACTGAAATTCATAATTGACAGTTGAGAACTCATAGAAAATTATTTTTGAATTTTTCTAATCATTCTCAATCTCTCATTCTATTATTTTAATTCATATTATTGACTTACGCTATAGTTTGGAGCTTCTTTAGTTATATTTATATCATGAGGATGACTTTCTCTAAATCCTGCTGATGTTTGAACTACAAAATTAGCATTTTCATATAAATCTTCAAAAGTTGCTGCTCCTAAATATCCCATACCTGATCTTATACCACCGATAAGTTGGAATATTGTATCTGCTAAGAAGCCTTTATATGCAACTCTTCCTTCAACACCCTCTGGAACTAACTTCTTATTTCCTGCTTGGAAATATCTATCCTTAGAACCTTTTTCCATAGCTCCTAAAGAACCCATTCCTCTGTATACTTTATAGCTTCTTCCTTGATAAATTTCTACTGCTCCTGGAGCTTCATCACAACCAGCAAACATAGAACCCATCATAGCTACAGTAGCTCCTGCTGCAAGTGCTTTAACTATATCTCCTGAGTATTTAATTCCTCCATCTGCTATAACAGGAACGCCATACTTTCTTCCTTCTTCAGCACAATCCATAACTGCTGTTAATTGAGGTACCCCAACACCTGCTACAACTCTTGTTGTACAAATAGAACCAGGTCCTATACCTACCTTTACACAATCTGCTCCAGCTTCTATAAGATCTCTAGTAGCTTCTGCTGTAGCAACATTACCAGCTATAATTTGCAAGTTTGGATATTTAAGCTTTATAGTTCTAACTCCTTCTAAAACTCCTTTTGAATGTCCATGAGCAGTATCTATAGTTATAACATCTACTTTAACCTTAACTAATGCATCTACTCTTTCCATCATATCAACTGTAACTCCAACAGCTGCACCACATAATAGTCTACCCTTATTATCTTTAGCTGCATTTGGGAATACTCTAGCTTTTTCTATATCTTTAATAGTAATTAAGCCCTTTAAATAACCTTCTTCATCTACTAAAGGTAACTTTTCTATTTTGTGCTTCTTAAGTATTTCCTTAGCTTCATCAATAGAAGTATTTTCTCCTGAAGTTATAAGATTCTCCTTAGTCATAACTTCTGATATTTTTCTTTCAAAATCTGTTTCAAATAATATATCTCTATTTGTAATAATTCCAACTAATTTACCTTCTTCAGTTATTGGAACACCAGAAATTCTGTATTGTCCCATAAGTTCATTAGCTTCTCTTAAAGTGTGATTTGGAGAAAGAAAGAAAGGATCTGTTATAACTCCATTTTCTTGTCTTTTTACCTTATCAACTTCTTTAGCTTGAGCTTCTATAGACATATTCTTGTGTATTATACCTATACCACCTTCTCTAGCTATAGCTATCGCCATCTTAGATTCAGTTACAGTATCCATACCTGCACTAAGAAGTGGAATATTTAAAGTAATTGATTTTGTAAGTTTAGTTTTTAAACTTACCTGATTTGGTAAAACCTCTGATTTGTTTGGTACTAATAAAACGTCGTCAAATGTGTAAGCTGTTTTTAATATTCTTGCCATATTTACTCCTCCAAAACTTATTTTTTATGAATATATTTTTTTATGTAAATTAAAATAACTTTCCTAAAAGTTATTGTTCCCTCATTGAAAGCAATTTAAAACCTTCAAATAATTAACCTTTCCGGAAAGTTTATCCACCAGAGACTTATATAAAAGCAGCTTGCACTTATAAAATTTGAAGTCTTTCTTGCATTTTTTTATTTTTATGCAAGAAAGGCGTATTAATTCCATAAGTGAAATTAATACGCCATAGAAAATTCTACACCACATCAAAGCCACTCATAGTCGGAAATTTAATGGTTTCCGGTAGATACTCCTTGCCATATTCAAGGTATATACGAGGGATATTCGTTTATATTAAAACTTATTATAGGGCATATAATAAAGCTTGTCAACAGAATAAGCTATATTTTTTCTCCATTTACACAAATGATTTTTAACTTGCATTTGCGTTTTAAAAAAGAATATATTCTTTCGCTTTTTAGCGTGTTTTTTGAATTAATTCATGTATAAAATAAATTATAACTATTGATTATTCTGAAAGGAAAAACTCATTAATCATTATATTTAACGTAGTCTAATAATAATATATTTTCTCTTTATAATAGAAAATATATCAATAACCATAAATAAAAGACTAAGCTAAACCTTTTTATATTTAACTTAGTCTTCACCTTTATTAATATCTTGTTATTTCTTAAGAGAAAAATGATCTTATTAACAATAAGAAGATATATAATTGTTTTTTAAAACGATATTCTGATAAATATTCTCTTATTTTTTAGAATAAATCTGGACTCTTAACTACATTAATATTTAAAGCCCCATCCTTAACAATAGTATTATTTAATAAAATTTTATTATGAACAGTAATTTTATATAAATTATTTTCAGTATATCCTGGAACATCTATTTTACCTTTTACAGTGATTAAATACTTACAACTCCCTGTATTATCTAATAGTACTGGATTTTTATTAGTTAATTCTTGCCCTAGACCCTCATCCTGAATCTGATAATATGTTGTTCCATCAGGCTTCTTTCTTTCTTCAATCTTTAACAATTTAATAGTAATTTCCGGTTTCCCATCTGTACCTCTTCCTATATAATTCAATCCTGCTATATCAATCATAAAACTATATTTATCGTTTCCTGTAGTCTGTATGATTGTTCCACTTTGAAAATAACTCTTATTTGCTATGTCAAATGTCTTATCAGACCTAGATATAATTACATCATCTACTTTAGGCTTATCATCTACTTTACTAATTTCTTTTGAATTTGTATATAATCCAATAGCTTGTTTGCAATTATCTATGGCCAAAACTTGCATCATAGGAGTTGCTGTACACTTCTGTTCATTTCCTATCATATATGCCATTTCATTTTCATGATTAGAACTATTATGAAGCTTGTATAAACCTTCACCAGTGAATCTAAGTGTTGCTAACTTAATTGTATCTTGGCTACTTAAATTCCCATTGTTATTAGCAAAATATATCTTTGCACATCTATAAGCCTTATTTTCCTCCTCTTCATTATCCATTTTAAGATTTGAATTAAAAGAAACTGGTTTCAAATATCCTTTTAGAACTTGATCTGCATCTATTCTTCCTAACAACGAGGTATACGACGCACAAAGTTCTCCTGCTCCACTAGTAATAATTTCATTAAGATTAGTTTCCTGTGAGTTATTATTTATCCCAAAAAGATTTATTTGCAAGTCATCTCTCTCTGAAATATTCTTTGCTATTAAATTCGCATATTCAAGGGAGTATCCATCTGTATCTGGAATAGAAATCGATTTTATTTTCTCATCAAATTTCACATTATATTTATCACTTCCAGTACTTCCATAACTTGTAGGATTCCCTCCACTTATAAGTAAAATACTCTTATTTTCATCTCCATCAGCTAGAACTCCAGCTGATACCCTTAGAGCATCTCCTGTATTCCTAGTTTTATTAGTTACTGTTTGCAATGAACTTATAGTTTTCTTAATACTTGCTATATCATTAGAAAAAGATTTTCCATCTATTTTTAAACATTCAGCAATATCACTATATTGAACTATAGCTAAAGATGTTTTTGAATTTACGGTTTTATCTACAAACATATTTAAATCAGCTTTGCATTTATCTGTTATACTGCTATCAATGGCTACTACTATTTTCTTATTCTTAATAGCTGTAACTGCATTATCAAGTACATTAGCAGGATCAGAAGATTTAACATTTAACGTATAGTTAAGATCATATGCACTACCAATTTGAACAGTTTCTGTATCTCCATTATTATTAGCACTTTTACGGCTAGCTACCATAGCTACACTTGGATTAAATTTCATTACATTAACTTTAATAGAAGAGTCCATAAGAACATCTTGTGCTTTTCCATCTAGTTTATTATAAGTTAATAAGATATTACTTGTTTGACCATTACTATTTATATCTTCAAAAACTCCTGCTTTTTCTGCTTTAAATTTAACAGAAACCTTAATAGGATCAGCTACATAATTATCTCCATCTAATCTATAATTTACATTTGGAAGAGCTATTGTAGCACTAGAATTCCATCCTACTGCTGAATTTCCCACTGCTACAGGGGTATATACTTTCAAGCCCTCTGGAACGTTTATCTTTACAGTTGCTCCACTTCCATCATAGCCTAATGTTATAACATCTGGAATTGCCTTGTATAAATTCACTAATTCATTTGCATCATTTGCAAAATAAAGAGTTCCATTAGCCTTATTTGCTATATCAGAGATAGTAGTCTTATCAACAGAATTTGAATATCCTACAAAATAAGCTTTGATATTATCAGTAACTAATTCTTGTGCCATCATATTAGCATATTCTTTTGCGTATCCCTTTGGATCAGTTCCATCTCCATACTGAGCTAACTCTATATTCCAAAACGTCCCACTTATTTCATCAGAATTTGTACTATTAAAATACTCACATTTATTTTTAACATTATCAGGAGCCCAATTCCAAATTTTCGTCTCTCCTATTTGTTGCCTATTCTTTTTTGAATCAGAATCCCATGGTAATTGACTATGGGAAAAAACTGATGGTTTATTTGGAGTTAGCATTATCATATATTTGTCTATATTAGCATTATCTTTTATTCCACTATTTTTATAAAATAACCTTGTAGTCCTTATTGCATCTCCTATATTTTCTCCATAGCTATTATTAATAGTTAAAGTATCTAAAAACTTAGATGCCTCTTCCGAGCTATATCTACAATCTTTAAAGATTTCATTACTCTTTGATTTAATTTTAGAAACTGCATTGAATTCTATAATTGAAAAGGTTGTTTTTGAATCTCCATTAAATTTTTTAAGAAATTCTTTTGCAGAAGTTATTTGCTCTGAAAATTTTGTCCCATCCATATATCTTGATGTATTTACTAATAATACTATATGCTTATCTCTATTAGCCTTGTCTACTGAGTTTTTAGGAATTGGCTCCGGTTTAACTGTAAACTTAAATTCACCAACCTGATTTTGAAATATATTATATTCATTACTATCAGAGGCTATAGTGAGATTAGGTGTTACCTTATTTACCGTAGATGTGGAACCTACTGCCTTTGCTACAATCCATCCCCCAAATAAAATTACTGAAATAAATACTACTATAATACTTAAAATTCTTTTATTATTTATTTTTATTTTCATACTTACCTCCTTTCTGTTTACTTAGAAGGTCTAACTTCCTAAATTAAAACTATCACTTTCAACTTCATATTGCTTATTCTCATTGTTAATAGTAAATTTAATTCTAAAGCTCTTTATATTTGCAAGATTACCTGGTGGCGCAGTATTGTTAAAATCCTTTAAATTAGAAGCTATAACAACAGTTGTTTCGGAACCATTACTAGCCACTTTTGAGGTTACCTTTAAGGTTTTCTTTCCATTATTATCAAAGGTATAAACTCTTATAGTATTATTATTCTTTTTGTTTTTTATAGTGAATTCATCATTATTAAGATTTATAAATTCAGAATTTTTCAAATCAAATTTCCTTATAGTTACATTAAACAGTTGAACTTGATCAAGTAATTCTTCATAAACACTTTTATGATTCTTAATATTTAATTCACTATTAATTGAACCTTTTTCTTCTTTATACTCAAAATTTACTACAAACTTTAAAGATTCAATCTTATCTAATTCAATAGAACTCTTATTGCTTGAAGTTATATTTACATAATTACCACTTGCATCTTTACAATAAAATACTATATCATTTATTGAATCACTACATTTAACATTTCCAATTTTTAATTCTTTGCCATTTAATTCTATTGTTTTATATATAGGATTTTCTTTATCTGTATTATCAAATAACAATTCTAAATTCATAAACTTATTAGAAGTAGGATCAAAACTTATATCCTTAACTCTGACTGATTGCATTAAAAGATTTGAAATTTTAGAACTAACCTCTTGAGTTTGAAATTGCACTTCTGATCTTTTCTCTATTTTTTTAACTTGTCTTTGATTTGATGCAACAAAAGCAAATACAACAGCAATTATTATTCCAGTAAGCCCCAATGCTATTATAAGCTCCAATAATGTAAAACCCTTTTTTTTCACTAAAAATCACCTACTTTTCAATATGCCATCTTTGCTTCGTTATAAAAGTATTATAATCTATATACTCACTTACTTCATAGCTATCCTTAGTAGTAAATATGCCGCTTATAGGATTCAACTGAAAGTTTCTTTCTATAAAATCATTATATGCATCATTATAATTACATAAATTTTTATTTGTTAAATTACTTCCATTTATAAGATTAATATCTCCTACAGCCATAATCAACGGATTAAAATCTCCGGAAGGAACGCTGTTTATATTAACCTTTCCCTTTGTTATTATAAATAGATTAGTTTTATTTCCAAGCTTATACTTAGCATTAATATCATTTATATTATTTATTTCTTTATTTGTAATATTATCTTTAAAGGATAATCTATATCCATCAAGATTTATTTCATTTTTATTATTGTTCAATACTAAAAGTATATTTTCATTTTTAAAGTAACTAACCCTATATTTATTATTGTAATCATAAAAACCTTCCAAGATATCAGCACTATTAAATCCATCCTTTATAAAGCCATCAATTTTATCCCAATCTAATTGACTTTCTACTGATCTATAAACTCTAGCATTAAAAAAGTCATTAGTAGTGGATGGCTTCTTTGCTCCAGAAGAATCTTCCATACCGAAAACCTCTAATGCAAACTTTTTTTGAAGATCATCTAGCTTTGTATCAATAATAGGCTCAGGAGCCTTATAGGTAGCTTCATCACCATATATGATTGCACCTGTATTATTTAAGTTAAATGCAGAAGTACTCTTAACAAAGTCTTCACTTTTTTGTATTGTATTGAATTGTATTCCTTTTGAGAAATTTTTATATGTTTCCTTATTATAGTTTTCCTTAAAAAATTTAGCTAAATCATTTGTGGTATCTTCACCTTGTAGCTTTTTCTTTACATCTTTTCCTTTGCTATCTTTTTCTATTTTTTCAGTTATAACTTGTACAGGATTTACATACTCATATATACCATTTTCAACTGGTTTAGTGTACGTCTCATAATTTCCTTTAAAGCCTACACTTTCAGCCGTTTTATAAGGTTTATCTATATCTGTCTTTAAATATCCAACACCAGCTAACAATATATCATTTTTATATTTAGAATTATTGTTACTATACTCTTTTTTAGGATTAAAAGTTACTTTTGTTCCATTATCACCATATACTTTTGAATCAAAAATTATAGAACTTGATTGCCTATAAGTTTGAGTTGGTCTAGCCTTTGACATATTATTTAATCCATAATAAGAATCATTAAAAGTAGCTTGAACTCTTTCACCTTTTAAAAATAAATCATTATATACATATGCCGATGAATTAACTTTATTAGGTTCTGTTATACTATTAGCCTGATCATGTAACGTTGTTAATCCTACCACACCACTTGAATTTTCATTAGTTCTTTTTACAACTAAATTTTCAGCATACAGCCCTTGTACTGTTAATCCGCTTATTCCTCCAACTTTTGATGACTCTCTTACAGTGACATTTGCATCTTCAATTGTTAAAGTACTAGCAGTTCTTAATTTTCCTGAAAAATCTATATTAGCATCAGGAGCTGATTTAATAGTTATACCACCTTGATATTTATTATTTATATCACTTCTTATATCTGAATCACTGGCCTTATTACCCTTAGCCCACATATTTCCTATTACAAATACTGAGCCAGCACCTTTACCATCAATAAGAATATCTCCATCACTTGAAAATACATTTGTATAAAGGGATTTATGAGGATAAGGAAGTCCTGAAGAACTAATAGTTGAATAATCAGGTACTTTTATACCATAAGTTACTGATACTATTCTTTCTTTATTAGTTTTATCTGTAAAACTTGAAGTTAACTTTAAATCAAATTCACCTTTAGTTATATCCAAAACTTTAATTCCATTTTCAGTAACTGTTTGAGCTATAGTTGGTTCTATACTTAAATTCTTTATATAACTTCTTTTTTCTTTCAAAATATCATATTCAGGATTTGGGTTAGAATCTGAATGTTGTAAACTATTAGTAAGATTGTCTTTTAAGTAAGATTTAAAAGCTAACTTAAACTCATCATTTGCTTTGCTCTTATCTGTAATACTTGCATTGCCTGCTTTAGTGGCTTCACTAAATTGTTTTACTAAAATTCCACGCGCTATTTCTAAGCCTGAGTCTGCTGCATAGAGGTTTTCTATTCTTCTATTTTCATCCATCCTCATTTTATAATCAGCTCCGACTACAGCTAGTATAGACACACCAAGAATCGCAAGGACAGCTAAAAATCCAACTACAACAAGTATTGACATACCTTTTTTAGTTTTCTTCATATACACACCTCCTTAAAAATCATTAAAATCATTTCTAATAGTTTCAATGTTTTTTCCTTTTTTAGATATACTGAATTCTGCTGAATATACCGCATTATTTTGAAGTTTATTAACAATAGGTATATTTTTATAAACATCTAAAGGGGAAACTCTAATCTCTCCAGTAGTTGCTGGTGGCTTTACATTTTCTTCAATAGAAGATTTAAATTCATCATATGTTATATTATTTTCTCTAAGAATATATACCTCATTTTTAGAACCTTTATTAGTAAATTCTATTTTTAATTTATTAGAACTATTTCTTTTTTCAACCAAATAAATTATTAAAGGAGTATCCAAATTCATAATGGTACTATCATTATTTATATATACAACATCTGATTCGTTGATATCTATTTTTAATTCATTTGGAGTAGGAAAATTAATTTTTGTAAGTCCTTTAAAATAGTTTATATCATTTGAACTTAAACTCTTAACTTGATACTCAAATCCAAATTTATAATAAGCATCACTTTCTGTAATAGCTATTATATTCTTAACCTTATTATTTAAAATATCAAATTTTTCTTGATTTCCATTATCTACATTTATATCTTTACTTTTTTTTATAATTCCATCTACCTTATATTCTCCATAGGTAGCTTTAAAGTCATATTCTCCTGCATTTGGTGTAGAAGTTAGTTTTTCTCCATCTGCTAAAGTTAAAGGTAATGGTGCTAACCTTAAATCTTTAACTTGTTTTAAAGCTTCCATTGATTTTTGAGCTGCTATTTTTGCCTGTTGTTTTTCTTCTGCTGCCCTATTTATCTTTACTGAAGTTAAAATTAGATTTGCTAATGGTATAAGTAAAATAGCAAATATAGCAAGACTTATTACCACCTCTAAAAGAGTAAGACCTTTTTTCTTTTTTTTCATAATACAGCCCCCTCTAATTATTAGTATAGGTTACTGCACCCTTTTTTCCTTCTACTTTTACTCTTGGTAACTTTCTATCGTCATTTTCTATGACGACTTCAAAGCTCTTATCTGTTTCATTCACTACAGAAATTACAGCTGAAACTGAATCATTTACATCCATTCTTTCAGTAGATATAACTTTTAGCACTACCCTATCACCTACTGGCGTAAACTCTGTTCCAAGCTCCTTATAATTTGTAGGATAAGTTGATTTTTCATTTTTATACTTATAATAATATTTATCATTCTTCTTAGTTACTGTTATTTCTATGTTTTGTGCTTTGTTTGTATCATTATAAATATAACTTGTTCTATTAGCATCATTAGCCTTACCCATCATAAATGCAGGTATATCTGAATTAACATTTCTTAAAGACATAACAAAATCATTTTGAGCTTTTGTTGCATCTTCTACGGTTTTAGGCGCCTTTCCACTTCCCGCAAAAGGATTGGCTTTCCCATAGTTTCCTGTTTCTGTCCACTTCATATATTCAGCTTCTTCATCAGATAGCTTAGGTATAGCATAGTATTCTAAAGTTATAGTTCCCGAAACTTGACTTGGTCCAGAATTAGCTACTGAAAGACTAGATAAAGCTATTATTTTTTCATAATTATTTACTAATTCTAAAAACTTTGCTACATTTTCATAAGTTCCTTTAAAGGACAAAGTGGTTTTCATCTGTTCCACAGAAACTGGCTTTGCATTTTTGTCATCATTTTTAGGTTTCTTATTTTCATCAGCTTTATTTTTATATGCATTAGCTAATTTACCTAGATCCTCACCTTGTTTTTGTGTGTTTGAGTTGTTACTCTTATTTTTACCATCACCTTTAGCTCTATCCTCTACATCATTAACTGTGGCTTCTGAAAAACTTAGATTACCTTTTACATTAGAATCTTTTAAAAGCTTATCTATCTCTAATATTAATTTTTCTTGCATTACTACTGGATAAAATTTTAATGATTTATCCATAATCTTTGCATTTGCAATTTTTACATCTGTTTCATATTTAGAAAGTGATTCTACTTTTTCTTTAAGGTGTTTATAATCATCTTCTAAAGCTATTTTTTGTGACAGTAAATCATTTACTTTTACCCTTTGCTTCATAAAAACAAATTTATAATAAAGGAAACAAATAACTATTACTGACAAAACTATTAATAATACCTTTTCCCTATTATTTACTTTCATCACTGAAATCCTCCTTTAAATCACATTTCACTGTAAAAGAGAATTCTTCTGTAGCCGAACCTGCCAAATCTGAAGCTATACCATCTACAAAAGCATTAGTTATAAAGCTTACACCTTTTAAGTTATGTTGAAACTCTCCTATAGCCTTTCTTGTTTTGCTCCTTGCTGTTATCGAAAGTTCAGAACCTTCCACACTTATTGAATCAAAGAATACACCTTCTGGTATAGCTCCATTAATATTAACCATAAAGTTAGGTGTCACTATAGCTCTATTTTTCACCTTGTAATTTATAGAGGTTAAAGCTTGATCATATTTATTTAAAATTCCTTTTTTCTTTAATAAATCTTCACTTTTTTTAAGCTTCATTTGAAAAGCAGAATCTGCTATCTTTGCTTCTGTATCTTTTATATCATTATTAAACTTCATTATTTGATAACTATTTACAGCTAAGGTTGATACTATGAATAAAGCTGTCATAGTTCCTCCTGCTATTGCAACCCATTTAACACTACTGTTAGGTTTATTGGTGGCTAAATAGGGTTCAAAAAAGTTAAAATCCGTCATACAAACTTCACCACCTTAAAGCCTTATTAATGCCCCAAAGGCATTTAAATAATCTTCTATATTATCTACTTTTATCTTTTTATCTATATCTATATTGTCAATGGATGATATTTTAGATACTGCTATACCTAATTTCTTTTCCATGTATTGTTCTAACCCATTTAAATTAGAGGTACCTCCGTAAAGATAAACCTTACTAACCTTATTTCCTATGTTTTTATTGGCATAAAATTGTATTATCCTTCTTAATTCTTCTATCCATTCATTTACTGTTTCTTTTACTACTTCATTAAGCTCATTATTTAAATCAAAACTTCCTAAATCTACTTCACTTTTTTTCTTATTTTCAGCTTCTTCTAAATTTATTTCAAACTTATCGGCTATTTTATTATCTATTATATTCCCGCCTGTTTTCATTATTCTCATAAACTCAAGCTTTCCATTAAGCATTATAGATACATCAAAGCTTTCAGCTCCCATATCTATAAACAATGTGGTACCTTGTACACTTTTTAAACTTCCATTTACTGCATTACAATTATCATATAACTTTTTTATTGAGTTATTGTGTAAATCCAAAGCATTTGGTTTTAATCCAATATTAGCTGCCATATCGAAATAAGATCTAGCTATTCTCTTAGGATAAGCAACTACAATTAACCTATTCCTTACTGCCTCTGTCTCTTGAACCTCTTCTATTTCTGAATACTGAAGTATATAATCGTTAAGGTTTATAGGCAAAAACTGTTGAATCTCATACCTAACTAAAGTATCTAACTCATCACCATAAACCTTAGGCACTGTAACTTCTCTATTTATTATAGATGTAGAATTATTAGTAAAAGCTACATCCTTTACCTTAATACCTTGATTATTTAAAACAGCTCTTATGTTTTTACCTAAAAGGACCCCATTAACTAAAGTACCATCTGTTAAAGAGTTTTCAGCCGTTTTAATTCTCATAACCTTATTTATATAAAGAATATCTTTTCTTTTCTCACCTACAACTATCTTAGTAAATTTACTTCCTATGTCTATAGAAACTAACTTAATAGATTTTTGTACAGACCTTTTAGGTTTAGAAGCTTTTTTTATTTTTTTCTCTTCAGTAACAGCTTCTTTAAAGGTCAGACCCTTTTTTTCAACCTTCTCTTCCAAAAATATCACCCTTTCAAATAAAATGGCTTTTCTAAAAATAAGTGTAAAGTTCTTAGAACCTTACACTTATTTTATTTAAATATAGTTATATCATGGTTTTAATTTAACACTAACATCATTTGACTGTACATCTATTTCAAATGTTGTCTTAGTCTTATCTGCTGGTTCTTTAACTTGATTTAGTGCATCTTTAACTGTTTGAGGATTACTAATTGTAACACCATTAGCTGCTGGTGTTAATGTTTTAGAACTTGGAACATAATCAATTTTTCCTGAACCAGTTATTTCTCTATCAGATATTTCTGTTAATATAATTCTCTTAACTTGCTCAATACTCGCATTATCAGCTTTAGTTTCCGAATTCTTTCTTACATTTACAAAGTTCGGTATAGCAATTGCTGCAATTATAACAAGTACTGCTAATACTATGATAAGTTCGATTAGGGTAAAACCCTTCTTTTTGTTATTTTTTGTTCTTTTAATCATTATAAAAGACCCCCTATATTTTAATATTTTTTGTATTTAAAAGGCTTAGCCTTATAAATCTTATTTAATTGTTTGGAACATAGTAAACATCGGTGTCATCATAGATATTATTACAAAACCTATTACAACCCCCATTATAATTATCATTATAGGTTCCAGCATTGCTGTAAAAGCCTGAACTGCTCTGTCTAATTCGTCATCATAAAAGTCTGCTGTCTTTGCCAATATATCATCTAAAGCACCTGATTCCTCACCTATTTTTACCATTGAGCCTAACATAGGAGGAAAAACTCCAGCTTCCTTTATAGGCTCAGATAATCCTTCACCCTTAAGTATCCTCTCTTTTATTTTCCTTATTTCTGCTTCAGCTAATTTATTGTTTACAACTCCAGCTACTACATCTAAGGATTGCATTAAACTAACACCAGCTGATAGAACAGTTGCAAGACTTCTTGTAAATTTAGAAACTACTAATTGTTGATTTATTCTTTTAAATATTGAATATTTTAACTTAAAACTACTATATTTCATTATCCCGTCTTCATTTTTTGTACAATAATACCTAATACTTACAACAATAGCTATTATCACTGGAAAAATTATAAACCAATAATCTCTTATTCCATAACTTAAAGCTAATGTAAATCTTGTAGTCCATGGAAGTGGCACCCCTGATTCGGTAAACATACTAACAAACATAGGCATTAAAATAGTAAGTATTAATATAACAACTCCGATTGTCAAAATCGCTAATATTGCAGGATATATCATAGCATTTCTAACCTTACCATTTAACTTATTTTCATTTTCATAATAAACAGCCATTCTTTTAAGAATTGTATCTAATGTACCACTGACTTCTCCAACCTCTATCATACTTATTAAAAGTGGAGGAAAGACATTTTGATGTTCTTTCATAGACGAAGATAAACTTTCTCCCTTTTTTATAGATTCATCAATCTTACTTAATATGTCCCTAAGTCTTTTATTAGGTAATTGAGTTGCTAGTATATTAACTGCATAACTTATAGATACACCAGCCTCTATCATAGTTGAAAATTGTCGGCAAAAAATTGATAAGTCCTTAGTTTTTATCCTTGAATTTTTACCAAATTCAATTTTTGTCCCCTCGTTTAACTCTTCTACTAATAAAGGATAGCAATCATTAGAGGTTATCATAGCTAAAACTTCATCTTTTGAAGTTGCTTCATAGACACCTTCTGAACGTTCACCAGCCTTACTCATAGCTTTAAATTTAAACTTTCCCATCTACTTCCCTCTTCTCATTTTTATTCTCCAAGGAATGTAATATTAATCATTTCCTCAACTGTAGTTATACCTTCTAATACAAGCTCCCTACATCTCATTGACAATGTTTTCATGCCTTTCTTCACCGCTAAGTCCTTAATCTTATCAGAGTTTTGAGTGTGTAAAATAAGTTCTCTTAACTCTCTATCTACTTCCATTATTTCATATACACCACGTCTACCTTTATAGCCACTTTTATTGCAATATACGCACCCTTCACCTTTATAAACTGTAAGAGGCTTGTCCTCGGCTACTCCCATAACCCTTTTTTCATAAGCAGTTGCTTCATGAGCCACTTTGCAGTTAGGGCAAATTTTTCTTACAAGTCTTTGTGCTACAATGCCTGAAACAGCTGTAGATACTAAATATGCTTCTATCCCCATATCCACAAGTCTTACCATAGATGCTGGAGCATCATTTGTATGAAGTGTACTTAACACTAAGTGACCTGTGATAGATGCTCTTACTGCTATTTGAGCAGTTTCATTGTCTCTTATTTCACCTATCATTACTATATCAGGGTCTTGTCTAAGTATTGATCTTAACCCTGATGCAAAGGTAAGCCCTGCTTTGTTGTTTACTGTTACTTGATTTATTCCTTCTAAAGAATACTCTACTGGGTCTTCTACTGTAATTATATTCTTGTCTTCTTTGTTTAATTCACTTAATATAGTATAAAGTGTAGTAGATTTACCACTTCCTGTAGGTCCTGTAACAAGTATTATTCCATATGGACTTTTTATAATATTATCTATTTTTTGTAGCTCTTCTTCCGTAAATCCTAAATCCTTTTTATCTACCTTATAGTTGTCCTTGTCTAGAACTCTGATTACCACCTTCTCACCAGTTATAAGTGGAAGGATGGAAACTCTCATGTCTACAGCTTTATCTCCTATGTTAGTCATTACTCTACCATCCTGTGGTATCCTTTTTTCTGCTATATTAAGATTAGCTAATATCTTAATTCTTGTAACTAAAGCACCTAGAGCATCACGATTTAAAGTTGATACAGTTTGAAGTTGTCCATCTACTCTATATCTTATTCTGATATAATTCTCGTAAGGCTCTATATGTATATCTGAAGCACCTTGTTCAATTGCATTTTTAAACAAGTACTCAACCATCTTTACTGCTGGTGCATTCTTAATGTCATCTATTTCTTCTTCTTCTTCCTCTTCTTTAGCAGTATGCATTTTTTCCTTAGACAATTCTTCAGCTGCATTTATTACATTTTCACCAGAATAATACCTCTCAGTAGCTTGTGTTATCTCTTCCTTAGTAGCTATATAAGCCTTTACCTGAAGTCCAGTTGAAATTCCCACATCATCTATAGCAAAAATATTTAAGGGATCAGCTACAGCTATTTTTATAATATTTTCTTCTATTTCATAAGGAAATAAATCATGTTTCTTACACATGGCTTGAGGAATAAGTCTTACAGCCCTTTTGTCCACAACTATCATATCTAATTGAACACGTTCTATACCTAACTGCTTTTCTAAAACATTTATAATATCTTCATGGGTTACAAGACCCTCTTCAACTAAAATCTCACCTAATTTTTTCCCTTCTACTCTTTGTCTTTTAAGAGCTTTTTGAAGTTGAGGCAAGTTTATTTTCTTTTCTTCTACTAGTAAATCACCTAAACGCTTTTTTCTAATACTCATAAGTCACATTGCTCCTTACTCATAATCTAGTAATACCAAGTTATACCTTTCTATACTTAAAGTATATCAATCAAATACCTTATTTACAATAAATTCATTATTTTATTTTTTTTCACTTATCGACATTTATTTACCATATTTATCATAAAAGAAATGAATAATACTTTTCTATTATTGTTGACCCTATAAAAATAGCTAGTAAAAATCCCATTCCTATATAAGGTCCAAAAGGTATATAATCTTTTTTTGATTTTATTTTTAACAGTACTAAAATTACTCCAATAATGCCACCCAAAATAAACGAGGTTAATATCATAAATATTGTTAACTTCCATCCTAGAAATAAACTACCTATTAATGCAATATCCAAATCTCCAGCACCCATTCCACATATTAAATAAACTATTATTCCAAAAGTAATTCCTGCAATAAGTACTGCTATTAAATAGTTTTTAAAATCTCCATTATATTTAAATATTTCAATAGCATCGAAGATAACAGCTACCCCTATACCAAAATGAGTTACTTCTTGATATACATCTGTAGTATCAAAATCTATTAATGATATTACTATCATTATAGAAGCGGCTAATATATATTTTACTGTTATTAGTGCAAGTCCATATTTTTCATAAATAGCTAAGAATACAATACCTGTAAATAATTCTACTAATAGATATCTTATAGAAACTTTCTCTTTACAATATCTACATCTCCCTTTTAAAAACAAATAACTAAATATAGGTACTAAGTCTTTAGCTGCTAATTTATGATTACAACTACCACAATGTGATGGTGGAGATACTATAGATTCTTCATTTGGTATTCTATAAATACATACATTTAAAAAACTTCCTATTACTACTCCAATTATAAATATAAAAATATCTATCATTGTCCTTCCTCCACATTTAATATATGTCTTTAAATTTTCATTATTACATATTTAAAGTAATCTCTTGATTTCAACATTAAAAAATTAAAATAAGATTAAATTTTAATTCTATAGCCAAATATTTTTCGCAAAATTTCCTTTACATACAATTATCTTATAATTAATGAAAATTTTTCATATTCTTATCAATTATATTATGTATTCTAAAACAAAAAAAAGCAAGGCTATAGCCTTACTTTTTTTGTTAAATTTTTTATTTAATTAAATTTAAATTTTGATTTTAGTACATTCCATCCATTCCCATTCCCATACCTGGAGCTCCTGGCATTGGAGGATTCTTTTCTGGAATATCAACTACTGCTGCTTCTGTAGTTAAGAAAGTTGATGCTACTGATGCTGCATTTTGAAGTGCTGATCTAGTAACCTTAGTTGGATCTACTATACCAACCTTTAACATATTTACATATTGACCATGAAGGGCATCATATCCCATACCTGCTTCACTATTTCTAACTTTTTCTATTATAACTGAACCTTCTGCTCCAGCATTGTAAGCTATTTGTCTCATAGGTTCTTCTAGCGATCTTACTATTATATTTATACCAACTTGAGTATCTGCTACGTCTGAAGTTAATTTAGCTACTTCATTTATAACACTAACATAAGCAGTTCCACCACCTGGTACTATACCTTCTTCTACTGCTGCCTTTGTAGCTGCTAGAGCATCTTCTATTCTTAATTTTCTTTCTTTAAGTTCTGTTTCAGTAGCTGCTCCTACTTTTATAACTGCAACTCCACCAGCAAGTTTTGCTAATCTTTCTTGAAGCTTTTCTTTATCAAATTCTGATGTAGTTTCTTCTAATTGAGTTCTTATTTGGTGGACTCTATCGTGAATTGCTTTAGAGTCTCCTTTACCATTTACTATAGTAGTACTTTCTTTACCTATTTTAATGCTTTCGGCTTGACCTAACATATCTATAGTAGCTTCTTTTAAGTCTCTTCCTAACTCTTCTGATATTACAGTACCACCTGTAAGTATAGCTATATCTTGAAGCATTTCTTTTCTTCTATCTCCAAATCCTGGTGCTTTTACAGCTACGCAAGTAAATGTTCCTCTTAATTTATTTACAACTAAAGTTGCAACAGCTTCGCCTTCTACATCTTCAGCTATTATTAACAACTTTTTACCTGCTTGAACTATTTGCTCAAGTATTGGAAGTATTTCTTGGATATTTGATATCTTTTTATCTGTTATTAAGATATATGGATTATCTAATACTGCCTCCATTTTTTCTGTATCTGTAACCATGTAAGGTGATACATATCCTCTATCAAATTGCATACCTTCAACTACATCAAGTTCAGTTCCCATGGATTTTGATTCTTCAACAGTTATAACACCTTCATTACCAACTTTCTTCATAGCGTCTGCTATAAGTTTACCTATAGTATCATCTGAAGCTGATATAGCAGCAACTCTAGCTATATCTTCTGAACCTGCTACTGGTTTTGATATTTTCTTTATTTCTTCTACTGCTTTATCTACTGCTTGATTTATACCAGTTCTAATTAACATTGGGTTAGCACCAGCAGTCACATTTTTTAATCCTTCTCTTATTATAGCTTGAGCTAAAAGTGTAGCTGTAGTTGTTCCATCTCCTGCTACATCATTAGTTTTAGTTGCAACTTCTTTTACAAGTTGTGCTCCCATGTTTTCATAGGCATCTTCAAGTTCTATTTCTCTAGCTATAGATACACCATCATTTGTTATAAGTGGTGATCCAAACTTTTTATCTAAAACTACGTTTCTTCCTTTAGGTCCTAAAGTAACCTTTACTGTATCAGCAAGCTTATCAACACCTGCTTGCATTGCTCTTCTTGCTTCTTCTCCAAACATAATTGTTTTTGCCATAATTAAAACCTCCCTCTTATTCTACTATTGCTAAAATATCATCTTGCTTTAAAATTACGTATTCTACACCATCAAATTTAACTTCTGTTCCTGCATATTTTGAGAATAGAACTTTATCTTTAACTTTAACTTCCATTTCTATCCTCTTGCCATCTACTATAGCACCAGGTCCTACTGCTACTACTTCTGCTTCTTGTGGTCTTTCCTTTGCTGTACCTGTAAGCACTATACCACTTTTAGTGGTTTCTTCTGCTTCTAACCTTTTAATTACTACTCTGTCTCCAAGTGGTTTAATATTCATAAGTAAAAACCTCCTTTAAATTAAAGCTATATTTATATATTATTTTCATTTTGTTAGCACTCATTAATAAAGAGTGCTAATACAATTATTATAATAGCCAAAACATGGATTTAATTCAACTAGAATAACAAATTTATTTTTCTTTTTTTAGGCCAATAATTGCTATTGAATGAAAATATTATCCGCTCTCTTAAGTTTACTCTATTTTTTTAATTTTTTCACTATTTTTTACTAATTGTTAATTATTAGAGTTTGAAATTTGGTCAATAATAATATAGGATATATTTATATTTTTGCCAAGAAAGGATTTTTTAATTAATGAAAAACTTAAAAATTTTTGTAAGTTCAATATTAATATTCTTATTCTCCTTAGGGGTTATTGTCATTTCAGTATTAAACTTAACACCTATATATGGTTTTTTTATAAGATATTATAATTTAGAAGCAGCTACTGGTTTATCTTCTTTACAGCTTAAACAAGAATTTAAAACCTTAATAAATTATTTACAATCTCCTTTTATACATAATTTAAAATTTTCTTATTTTTCTATGTCTAAACGAGGGCAAATTCATTTTAGTGATGTAAAAAATATCTTTATATTTATATATAGCCTATTAATCTTGATTTTAGTAATAAAAATTTTCTTTATCTTAAAATCTAGAAAAAAATTAATAACTAAGAATTATAAAAGTTTTAATTATTTCTTTTATATAACTCTTTGTTTTACCTTAACCTTAATCACTTTTACGTTTTTTGACTTCACCGAACTTTTTTATGCTTTTCATAGACTTTTATTTTCAAATAACTATTGGATATTTGATCCTTCAACAGACCCTATAATACTAGCCCTACCTGAAGATGTTTTTATGAACTATGGTTTAATTATAATCTCCACTTTATTATGTGAAGCTATAGTTCTTAAAATTATCTACATAAAGAAAAAAGTACTCATTAATTAACGAGTACTTTTTTTACCATTCATATTATAACTCATATAATTTTAGTTAAAACTAAAAAGCTTTCACATATTACTTCATATGGTATTCATAGAAAGTGACTTATTCCATTTGTTTAAGTGTACAGAAGGAACTATTGATTCTAAAAATTACTTTCTATCAAGATTAATTTTTTCAAACTCCTCAAGCGCTTCATTCTCTATTACTGCCTTTTTAGTAGCCTCTGAATTTTGTTTAATAAATATATTCTTTGCTCTCATAGCCGATGTTACTGTACCTGCACCATTTATACAACCACCATCACACATCATACCTTCTATAAAATTACCTGGTAGTTTCTTCACTTTTGCTAGAGTCATACATTTCTTGATTTCTACCCCAGAAGCTTTTACTGGCTTAAATTCTAATTTAATATTTTCTGAGCTTGTATAATTCTTTATAGCTTCTGTTAATCCACCATGAGCACCAAAGCCTCTTCCAAATATTGAAGCATCATTTACTTCACATGGTTCTATATTTGCTGTTTCTATATTAAAAGCATCTAATAAAGCTAAAAGTTCCTCAAAAGTTATTACATAATCTACTGCATCTTTAATTGCTTCTTTTACAGCTTCCGATTTTTTGGCTGTACATGGTCCTATAAATACGACCTTCGAATCTTTGTGCTTAGCTTTTATATACCTTGCTGTAGCTATCATCGGTGACACTGAATTTGATATATTTTTAATTTCACTTGGATATTTCTTTTCTATATATGATAAAAAGCCTGGACAACAAGAATTTGTCATATACTTTTCGCCATTTTCTATTCTTTCTATAAATTCTTTACTCTCATGAACTGTTACAGCATCAGCACCACAAGCAGCTTCTACCATATCTTTAAAACCTAAACTTAATAGTGCTGCTTTTATTTGTCCATAACTAACATTATTACCAAATTGACCTACTATTGCTGGCGCTACAACTGCATATATATTTTCTTTTTTCTCTAAAGCGGCTGCTACTGGAACTATTAAGCTTCTGTCTGATATAGCTCCAAAAGGGCAAGCCGACATACATCTACCACAATTAACACACTCTTCTTCTTTTATCATTGCCTTTCTACTATCTGTATCGACATCCAAAGCACCAGTAGGACAAGATATCTTACAAGGTCTCATAACTTCTGATACAGCATCATAAGGACATGCTTTTTTACACATACCACATTCTTTACAAAGTTCTTGATTTATATAAGCTCTTCCCCCTATGTAAGTAATAGCATTTGCAGGACACGCCTCCTTGCATCTATGTGCTAAACATCCCCTACAGGCTTCTGTTACTACGAATTTATTAATTGGACATCTATCACAAGCCGCATCTATAACATATATTATTTGCTCATGATCCTTTATATCTTTAAGGTTAACTTCCTTGTTATCACCATCTGCCAAAAATCCTGCTGCAAGCTTTGCTCTTTCTATAACTATAGCTCTTTCTTTATAGACACAACATCTATATTCTGCCTTATCCCCTTTTATTATTTCATAAGGAATCTTCTCAAGTTCATCTAAAGTAACCTTATCTTCTCTTGCAAGTATAGCAACACTTTTTAAAACCTCATGTTTTAATTTTTTTAATTGTGTTTCAAATTGAAAGTTCATAAATATCTCCCCTCATCCCCAATATTTTACCATTAAATTATAACACAACTTTTTTAAATTTATAACGTCAATTTAATCAAAATTATTACATTTTTCGAGGTTAAACCTTTATATTTTTTTCTCTTGCATAATAGAAAAGATATTGTTGAGCACAGCCTGATAACTCTTTAAATTTATCTCTTGCAAAAATTCTTATTTTATTCAATGATACATCTGGGGCTAAATAGAAATGCTGCATAGCTCTCTTAACCCATACATCCACTGGAAAACTTGAATGTTTCTCCATGGAGAATAGCATTATACAATCAGCAACTTTAGCTCCTACTCCCATAAATTTTTGGAGTGCCACATGACAATCATCATCACTTAAATTATATATATATTCTAAATCATAATTTAATCTTTCATCACTAGCTCTTAATGATTCTATCTCCTCTTTAGATTTACCTTGCTTTAAATTATTACATTCATAAATTTTAGCCACAGTATCATAAATATATTTACTTCTAAAGGATGCTCCTGTTTCTCTTATTTCATCTACAGTTACTTTTGAAAACTCTTCTTCTGTTGGAAAAGCATAATATTTTTTCCCCTTATACTCTATTTCTTTTCCCCATTTCTCACTTATCTTCTTAATAGTTTTTGAGATTACAGGTATAGAATTTCTTGCTGATATAATAAAAGATATCACAAGTTCAAAGGGTTCTTGATTAAGTATCCTTATTCCATAACCATATTCTACAGCCTTTTTTAATAACTCATCCTTTGATAATTCTTCTTTTATCTCATTATAATCTCTTGCTAAATCAAAATACTTAAACCAAATATTTTCAAAGTCTTCTTTGTTAGTATTATGTATTATAACATCGTTATCTTTTTGTTCTAGTTCTAATACCTTACCATAAGCCACACCTATGTAATTCCCATTGTCTTGTTTTTCCCATCTAAAGCATTGACCACATTCAAAGGTTTGTTTTATATTAAAACTTGTTGCATTTTTTATAATAACCTTATCTTCGCAGTATTCTATCTTTTCAAAATCCATTTCTACCACCTAATTTCTTTATATTTTCTTCTATATTTAATTTTATCAGATAATAAATATTAGTAAATATTAATTTCAAATTAAACATAAAAAGTTCACAGTTTATTCTGTGAACTTTTTATGTTTTTTATTTATTTAAATATTCATCTATAGCCTTAGCAGCTTTTTTACCAGCACCCATTGCAAGTATTACTGTTGCTGCCCCTGTTACGGCATCACCACCAGCATATACTCCTTCTCTTGAAGTTAACCCTGTTTCTTCTTCAGCTATTATACATCTTCTCTTATTTATATCTAAGCCCTCAGTTGTTGAAGATATTAATGGATTTGGTGAAGTTCCAAGGGACATTATTACTGTATCTAGTTCCATTATAAATTCTGAGCCTTCTATTTCTCTTGGTGATCTTCTTCCTGAAGCATCTGGTTCCCCAAGTTCCATTTTCACGCACTTCATAGCTTTTACCCAGCCTTTTTCATCTTGCAATATTTCTACTGGATTAGTTAATACATCAAAGATTATACCTTCTTCTTTTGCATGATGAACTTCTTCAATTCTTGCTGGAAGTTCTGACTCACCTCTTCTATATACTATGTGAACCTCTGCTCCAAGTCTTAATGCAGTTCTTGCAGCATCCATTGCTACATTTCCTCCACCAACTACAGCTACTTTAGAACCCACTTTTATAGGAGTTTCATATCCTTCTTTAAAAGCTTTCATTAGGTTATTTCTAGTTAGGAATTCATTTGCTGAGAACACTCCATTAGCATTTTCTCCTGGTATTCCCATGAATCTTGGAAGACCTGCTCCTGAACCTATGAATACAGCCTTGAAGTCTTCTTCCTCAAAAAGCTGATCTATAGTTACAGTTCTACCTATAATAACATTAGTCTCTATAGTTACTCCTAATTTCTTTAAGCTTTCTATTTCATGCTTAACTACAGTTTCTTTTGGAAGTCTGAATTCTGGTATACCATAAACTAAAACTCCGCCTGCTTCATGTAAAGCTTCGAATATAGTAACATCATAGCCCATCCTAGCTAAATCTCCCGCACAAGTTAAACCTGCAGGACCGCTACCTATAACAGCTACTTTTTTACCATTCTTATCAACCTTTTCTGTTAAGTCTATATTATTTTCTCTAGTCCAATCTGCTACAAAACGTTCTAGCTTACCTATTGATACAGCTTCACCTTTTATTCCTAAAACACATTGCCCTTCACATTGACTTTCTTGCGGACAAACTCTTCCACATACTGCTGGAAGTGCTGAAGATTTTGCTATTACTTTAGCTGCTGATTCAATATCCCCTTCCTTTACTTTACTTATAAATTCAGGTATTGATATATTAACTGGACACTTAGAAACACATTTTGGATTTTTACAATTTAAACATCTTTGAGCTTCTAATAATGCTTCTTCCTTATTATATCCAAGACATACTTCTTTAAAGTTCTTTGCTCTTTCCTTTGGATCTTGTTCTCTAACTGGAACTCTCTTAAATCTATCCATTAATTATCACCTCCGCACTGACCACATCCGCCATGATGAGTGTCGCCTTCAACTTCCCTAAGTACTTTTCTTCCTTCTTCTGTCTTATACATAGTTTGTCTTCTCATAGCCTCGTCAAAATTAACAAGATGTCCATCAAATTCTGGTCCATCTACACAAGCAAATTTAACTTTTCCTCCTACAGTAACTCTACATGCCCCACACATACCTGTTCCGTCTACCATTATAGGATTCAAGCTAACTACTGTTGGTATATTTAATTCTTTAGTTAATAAAGTTACAAATTTCATCATTATCATAGGTCCTATAGCTACAACCAAGTCATATTTCTTTCCTTGATTTTCTACTAAATCCTTAAGTACAGTTGTAACTAACCCTTTTTGTCCATATGATCCATCATCAGTAGTTATATAAAAGTTACCTGCTACTTCTCTCATTTCATTTTCAAGTATAAGCATGTCCTTAGTTTTAGATCCAACTATAACATCTGCCTTAATCCCATGATTGTGAAGCCATTTTACCTGTGGATAAACTGGAGCTGTTCCTACTCCACCTGCTATAAATAATATATTCTTTTGTTTTAAATCTTCTAGACTCTCATGAACTAACTCTGATTCTCTTCCTAAAGGTCCTACAAAATCGCTAAAGAAATCCCCTTCTTTAAGCTCTGCCATTTTCTTTGTAGAAGTCCCCATAGTTTGGAATACTATAGTAACTGTCCCTGCTTCTTTGTCATAATCACAAATTGTAAGTGGAATTCTTTCCCCAATATCATCCACCTTAACTATTAAGAATTGACCTGGATTACTTGCTTTTGCAACCCTTGGTGCATATACATCCATAAGATATATATTTTCTGCTAACAAACTTTTTTTTACTATCTTATACAAATTTTGTACCCCCTTATAAAAATAATCATACTTCTATTATACTAATCCATCTTTTGTAAATTCAACTTTAATATGAATATTTTTTATTATTTATTAATTTTATTTTATAAAAGATATTTTGTTGTTAATTTTACTTTTAAATCTTTATCATTTTCCAAACTAACTAATATTATAATTATTAGTTCTGTGGTTAACTTAATATCTCTTATAAGTAAGAATCCAAATCTTAGATTTGGTAATTCGAACTTACTCACTCGAATGAAATGAGAAGGAGTTTCCTTTATATAATATTCAAATATAATTAATACATTCCATGAAGGGATGCATATATTCCATTTAAATTCACAAGTTCTGAATGAGTTCCCCTCTCTTCTATCCCCTTATCTGTTAGAACTACAATCTCATCTGCATTTTTAACTGTAGTAAGTCTATGTGCTACAACTAAAGTAGTTCTTTCTTTACTTAATTCTTCTAAAGATTTTTGAATCTCATATTCTGTTACATTATCTAAAGCTGAAGTAGCTTCATCTAAAATAAGTATTGGTGGATTCTTTAAAAATACTCTTGCTATAGATATTCTTTGCTTTTGTCCGCCTGAAAGTTTAACTCCTCTTTCACCTATATAGGTGTCATACCCCTCTTCAAGACTCATTATAAAGTTATGAAGGCTTGCTCTTTTTGCAGCTTCTATCATCTGCTCTTCTGTAGCTTCTGTATTTCCATATAAAATATTGTCCCTTATAGTTCCAGTAAATAAGAATACTTCTTGTTGAACAACACCAATAGAATCTCTTAAAGAATTAAGAGAAACATCCTTAATACTTACATCATCTATTAATATATCTCCTTGCTCAAAATCATAGAATCTTGGAATCAGGTTACATAGTGTTGATTTTCCCCCACCAGATGGTCCAACTAAAGCCACCATTTTACCAGCGTCTATCTTTAAGCTTAAATCTTCTAATATACTTTCTTTTTCTTCATACCTAAAGCTTACATCCTTTATTTCTATTTTTCCTCTAACATCTTTAAGTTCTTTAGGATTATCAACTTCTTTTTCTTTATCTTCATTTACTATATCCATAATTCTTTGGAAGCCTGTAACACCAGATTGGTACATCTCATTAAAGTTTATAAGCTTTCTTATAGGTTGAAGTAACATTTTTATATATAGTATATATGCTACATAATCACCTAAACTAATCTTACCTTGATAAGCAAAATATCCTCCAGCCCCTAAAACTACTAGTTCTAGTATATCTACAAATAAAAACATTCCTGAAAAATATTCAGCCATTGATTTATACGCAAATTCTCTAGCATCTTTGAATATATTGTTACTTTCATTAAATTTATGAAGTTCATATTCTTTATTTCCAAAGGATTTTGTTACTTTTATACCTGAAATACTATTTTCTAAGCCAGCATTAACATCACCAGTTTTTTCTCTAGTTTTCAAAAATGCATCTAACATTTGTTGTCTTTTATGAATTGTATACCAAATAAGTACTGGCAAAAAAGCGAAAACTATTATTGTAAGTGGAACATTTACATTTAATAAGATTACAAAGGATCCTACTATTGTAACTATAGATATAAATAAATCCTCTGGCCCATGATGTGCAAGCTCTGAAATATCCATTAAATCATTTATTATTCTTGACATAATTACTCCTGTTTTATTATTGTCAAAATAAGTACAAGGTAGGTCTTGAAGATGTGTGAATACTTCTTTTCTCATATCTGCTTGCATTCTAACACCTATAACATGTCCATAATATTGCATAAAATAATTTAAACCTGCTTTTATTATAAATAAAATAACTAAGACTATAGTAAATACAATTAATGTATTTAACTTTCTATTAGGTACCACATCATTCATAATATTTCTTGTGAGCATAGGATAAAACAAATCACAAGCAGCTACGAAAAATGCAGCTAATAAGTCCAAAATAAATACTTTTTTATACGGTTTATAATATGTTATAAATTTTTTAAACAAAAAATCACCTTCTTTCATGAATTTAATTATTTTAATCTAGTATACCGCTATTCAAAATCCTTGGTCAAGCCTAGACAAACGTAAAAAAACTCCTACCTATAATAAGTAGGAGTTCCAAATCTAAAAATATTTATTAACTATTTTATATTAGAGTTCAAAAATTCTACTACTTTTTTCTCATACTCATCTTTATAAAGTAAATATGATCTTATATGATCTGCCTTTTCAGTAGTCCATAAGGTTACATTCTCTTTATTATTTACGCATGAATAAATATCTTCACTGTTTTTTATAGGTATAGCTTTATCATCTTTACTATGAATTAGAAATAACTTTTTATCTCCTAAAGACTTAGCTGCTTTTATCGCATCTACTTCATTTATATCTATACCTCTTATTAAAGGAAGAGTACTTAAAATTATTTTTGTAAACGGAAAATCAGGTAGTCCTGACCAATATGACATATTTTTTTCTAAATATGGCTTTAAGCTCGAGAAAGGGCTATCTGCTATTACAGCTTGTACATCTTCACTTTCTGATGCTGTTAATATAGATGTTGTTGCTCCCATAGACCATCCAATTAATCCTATATGTTTTGCACCTTTATCCTTTTTAGCAAAATCAATAGCTGCTAATAAATCATATTTTTCAAATGCACCGATAGATGAAAAGTTACCTTCTGAATCCCCAGACGCCCTGAAATCAAATGTAAGTACATTATATCCTTTACTAGCTAATGTTTTTGCAAGGTTTATTACTTTAATATCATAAAGACCTCTACTATCTCCATAACCATGAGAAAAAATTATAGTTTTATCACTTTTTATAGTTTGTCCATTGTTTTGAGCACTTATATACCAACCTTTAAGTAGTGTATTATCTTTTTTACTATTAAAATTAATATCTTCATAATTTAATCCATAGGCTTTTGGATTATCCTTTATTTCTTCTCGTTCTGGCCTAGTTAAGTTCACACCTACATAAACCGAAATAGCTATAATAGATACTAAAATTAGAACTATAATTGCTACTATTATTCCATATATCTTTCTTTTGTTTTTTATCATTATAATCTATCCTTTGTTTTAAATTTTTTATTTAATAATCTATATACTATCACGAATATTTTATTATAGTCAAATATTTTGATTATCCAATAATACCATATAAAAATTTTATTTATTTAACCTCAAATATTAATATATATGTTCAATAAAATATTACATTTAATCAAATATTATCAAAAAAAGAATAATTGTTAATAATTTTAAAATTATAGTGTAGAATATATATTACAATATATATATAATAAAAACCGAAGTTAATTATTATTAAAAAATCAACTTCGGTTACTTATTAAATCATAACTGCAAAAGCTTCATAAGGTCTTAAAGTCATCTCTTTTTGTAATCTACAAAAATCATAATTACTTATAATAAATTGCTGCTTATTTATATCCATATCTAAAAATATATCTACTTGTTCTCCATAAAAATTACATACTACAAGCATTTTTTCATTTTTAAATTCCCTTATATATGCAACTATTTTATCCTGTTCTAACATAATAGTTTTGATTGTTCCCATAGAAATCACATCATATTTTTTTCTTAAACTAATTAAATCTTTATAATGTTTATATATTGAATTTTCTTTAATCATTTCAACTTCTGCATTTATTTCTTTATAGTTTTTGCTAACTTCAATCCAAGGCTCTCCATCAGTAAACCCTGCATTTTTAGAAGAATTCCACTGTACAGGTGTTCTAGAATTATCTCTTGATTTGCTCATCAGAATATCTAAAATGTTCTTTTCTTCCATACCTTTGCTTTTTAATTCATTAAATATATTTAATGATTCTACATCTCTATACTTTTCTATGTTTTCAAAGTTAGGATTAGTCATTCCTATTTCTTCACCTTGATAAATATACGGTGTACCCCTCATTAAATGTATCATAGTTGCTAACATTTTTGCTGATTCTTCTCTATATTTTGTATCATTTCCAAATCTAGATAAACTCCTTGGTTGATCATGGTTACACCAAAACATTGCATTCCATCCATTGCCTTGTTCCATCTCAACCTGCCAATCAAATAATGTTTCTTTTAAAAGCTTAAAATCTACTGGTGCCAAACTCCACTTTTCACCATTAGGATAATCTACCTTTAAATGATGAAAATTAAAAGTCATACTAAGCTCTTTATTCTCTGGATTTGTATATCTGATACAATTTTCAATAGTAGTTGACGACATTTCCCCAACAGTCATACTGCTTGGATATCTTGAAAATACTTGTTCATTCATCTCCTGTAAGTATTCATGTATTTTAGGTCCATCTGTATAAAATCTTCTACCATCTCTATTAGGTGTTATATAATCATCATCAGAAAAATTACTATCTTTAGAAAGTAAATTGACTACATCTAGCCTAAACCCATCTACTCCTTTATCCATCCAAAATCTCATCATTTTAAATATTTCTTCTCTTAGCTTAGGGTTCTCCCAATTTAAATCTGCCTGTGTTTTATCAAATAAATGAAGATAATAACTATCTAAACTTTCTACATATTCCCAAGCAGAACCTGAAAATTTGGATGTCCAATTATTAGGTGCTTTATTATCCTTACCTTGTTTCCATATATAAAAATCATGATATGGATTTTCCTTACCTTTTAGAGCTTCCTTAAACCATTTATGATCTGTTGATGTATGATTTACAACCATATCCATAATAAGTTTCATTCCTTTTTTATGAACAGAATCTAAAAGCTCTTCAAATTTTTCCATATCGCCAAATCTTGGGTCTATATTATAATAATCAGCTATATCATAACCATTATCTCTTTGTGGTGAAACATATATTGGAGTAAGCCATAAAACTTCAACTCCTAAATCCTTTAAATAATCTAACTTTTCTATTATTCCACCTATATCACCTATACCATCGCCATTACTATCTTTAAAGCTCTTAGGATATATTTGATAAACAACTGAAGATTTCCACCAATTATTATTTTCCATAAATCTGCACCTACCTTAAAATTATTCATATGTTAGTTAAAAATATCAAGCTATAGGGAACATAGCGCTCCCTATAGCAGTTAATTACCCCTGAATTCCATTGTCAAATTTTTTATAAAATATTACTGTTAACACCATAGGTACTACTACAGCAACAATCATAGCTATTATATAAGGAACCCAATATTTAGGATTGATAGCTAAGAATGCTGGTAATCCTCCTATACCTATTGAATTAGCTAATACACCTGAAACTATAGCTACTACCGCTGCAGTAGCAGATCCTATTATTGCAGCATAGAATGGATATTTAAATTTTAAATTTATTCCAAACATAGCTGGTTCAGTTACTCCAAGCCAAGCTGATATTCCTGCTGATGCAGCTATTGACTTGATTTTATCATTCTTTTTATATAAAACTAACATCGCTACAGCAGAAGCTCCTTGAGCTATATTGCTTAATGCAATTAAAGGCCAAATCATTGTTCCACCATTTGCTATAAGTTGTAAATCTACTGCTATAAATGTATGGTGAAGCCCTGTTATAACTAATGGTGCATAGCATAAACCAAAAATTATTGCTCCTACAACTTTGAATGGACCTGTTAATAAATAATTAAATACAAATGCTATTCCATTACCTAGTTCACGAGAAATTGGTCCTATTATTATATATGATAATAACATAGTTAATAATAAAGTTGTAAATGGTATAATTATCAATTTCAGTACATCTGGTATATATTTACGTAAGGTTAATTCTAATTTTGCAAGTACTATACCTGATAAAATTGCTGGTATAACTTGTGCTTGATACCCAACTTTATCAATTGTAAATAATCCAAAATTCCAGAAAGGAACTTTGCCTGCTTGAAGTGCCTCTGCATAACCATATGCATTAAGTAATTGTGGAGAAACTAAAGTTATACCTAATATTATTCCTAAAATTTCAGAACCACCAAATTTTTTAACAGTTGACCAAGTTATAGCTACTGGTAAAAAATGAAATATTGCTTCACCTAGTACCCATAAGAAACTATGAACTTCGCCTAATACAGGATATAATTTAACTAAAGTTTGAGTACCATCTCCAAATATAGCTAAATCACCTATTATATTTCTAAAACCTAATATAAGTCCACCAGTTATTATGGCTGGTAATATAGGAATAAATATTTCAGCAAGTCCTGCTACTAGTCTTTGAATAAGTGACATATTTTCCTGAGCAGCTTTTTTACCTTCTTCCTTTGATTGAATATCTAATTCACTAACCCCAATTAAATCTTCATAAAAAGCTTCAACACTCTGTCCTATAACTACCTGAAACTGACCTGCATTTGTAAAAGTACCTTTTACAGTTGGTAATTTTTCAATTTCCTTAGCCTTTGCCTTTGCTATACTTTCATTTTTTAGAACGAATCTTAATCTAGTTACACAATGAGAAACACTAGCTATATTTTCTTTGCCACCAACTAAATCTAATAACTCAATTGCTTCATTTTTAAATTTACCCACAATTTATCGCCCCTTATTAATTATTTTTGATTACGATTACATTATAACTTGTTTAAACAAGTATGTCAATAACTCGTTTAAACAAGTTATAAATTTTTTTATTTTTTATAATTTTGTGATAAAAGTTATATATGTTATACTTATAATTAACCATATTATTTGAAACTATTAGGGGGATATTAATAGCTATGAAAGGCGTTAAATACACTGATATATATGATTATTTAAAAGACAAAATCCTAAATTTAGACTTCAAGCCAGGTGAAAAATTACCTTCTGAGACTGAGCTTACAACAATGTTTAATGTAAGTAGAAATACTGTTAGACGCGCTATTAGTCAATTAGCCTTCGAAGGTTTTGTAACTAGTATGCATGGTAAAGGAGTATTTGTATTAGAACAAAAGCAATTAAAATTTCTTGTTGGTGGATTACAAAGTTTTAAAGAAGCGTCTCTAAGTAATACAATAACTTTTTCTACAAAGGTAGAGTTATTTGAAACTATCCAAATTAATGAAAAACTATCTAAAAAAACTAACTTTAATATAGATTCTGAAGTAATTCATATTTTAAGATCTAGGAATATAGATGGAGAAAGAACTATTCTTGATATAAATTACTTTTCTAAAGATATTCTTAAAGATTTAACTAAAGAGATTGCTGAAAATTCTATATATGAATATATAGAAAGTTCTCTAAACTTAAAAATAGCAGGTGCTCAAAAAATAATTTCAATAGAGCCTGCTTCTGAATATGATAAAAAATACTTAGATTTAAAAAATTATAATTTAGTTGCTATAATAAAAAACTATGTTTATCTTGAAGATGGTTTATTATTTGAATATACTGAATCTAGACATAGACCTGATAAATTCACATTTTCAACCTTCGCTAAAAGGTTATAAATTATAGATAATCTTTTTTAAAACTTAAGATACTTACAAGTTAATATGTGTTATAATTTACATATATAGGTTTGAGGAGGGTTATCTATGGGAAAATCAAATTTTGATGTTGAAGATGATTATGATGAAGGGCCTAGTTTTTCTAGTTTTTTCATCGGTTTAATAATGTTTTGTGTAGGTTGTTATTTAATATTTCAAAATACTACAATATACACTAGCTTTAATTTAGGAGGAATGTTAGGCTTTAATCCACCTTTTGGATTAGTTTTATTACCATTGCTTATAGGTATAATAATACTTTTTTATAAAGATACATCTTTTTTAGGTTGGTTTCTTATAATATTTGGCGTTATATCTATACTTCTTGGGATTCTTTTTGGTCTTAGAATTTCATTTAGACCTGTAAGTCTTTATTATACTATACTTATGTATGGCTTAACTGCTGCTGGTATGGGAGTTACCCTAAGGGGATTAATAGGTAAAAGAAGAAGTAGACGAAAATAATATATTTTTAAGACTATAAAAAGTGATTGCAAAATAATAAACTTAATGCAATCACTTTTTGTATTAAATCTTAGAATCTATTGATCTATACAGCTATAAATAGTATCTGGACTAAATTCGCCTTTGGTGCTTTGTATTAACCAATCTGTTAATTTATCAATACTTACTTCATATATTTCTTCTACCTTCATGTCTGCTATGTGATATGGTTCATTTATAAGTCTTCCTATTAGGTTATTATCCTTTATTCCTTCAAGTATAAACCATAAATGCTCTGCATCTATATCATCATTATCTAAATTTGTAGGTATTCCTGCTTTAAATAAAAATCTCCAATTTTCTTCGTCATTTTTATATTTATTGAATAACTCACTAAAATAATTAAATCTCTTTTTTGCTATCATAGACATCTTATAAGTTTCTCTATTAGTTAAAAAGAAAATTGGATTATTAACTAATAGTTCATTGAATACAGTAACTTCAGCAATATTTCCCTCATTACAAGCGAATAATATTCCTGATGGTTGACTATGAAATTCATCTCTATCCTGTATATCTCCTAAGAAATTCTTTTTTCTGCTAAATATAGATTTTTTCTTAGACATCATATCTAAAGCCTGCTCCCATGGATACCAAGTATAACCTAAATACATATCACCAGCATATCCTATTGAGATTTCTTCACCTCTTTTTATCATTCCTTCTTCTACAAATCTAGCAGCAAAAGTATTTAATGCGCTTTGATGTTCAGTAGCTAAATCATCTATATTTAATACCTCTAATTCTACACACCCACATCTATGTAAACCATGTGTATGCATCCAATAACTTCTCTTCCCTTTTTTTTCGTCATACACACCATGTATTGTATATAAATACTTAGTTAAAGGTTCTACATCAGTCTCTATAGTCATTCTTACCCATTTACCTGATATAATCTTACAAGCACTTAAATCTACTAAAGCAACATAATCATCTGAAATAGCTGCCATTATCTTAAGTTGTACTAAATAAGACTTATCGGAAACTTCATTAAATTTCATGCTAGTATATACATTCATATTTGATTCTTTTATTTCTTCTATTTCTTCTTCTGTAATTCTATTCATTACAGTTAATGCTTCTAAATCTATCATGTCATCAATTGAAGCACCTAACATTATCCTTATATCATACTCTACATCATCTACAGAAATTGTTCCTTGTATTCCATTTTCATCAACTTGTAACATAACATTATCAAAAGTATTATTTTCTTTTAATTTAGAAACTACATCTTCATAACTAATTGGATTTGAATTTTTTCTAAAAACTAATGCCATTTCAGAAGGTAAATTTATCTCACCATCCTCTAATAGGTTGTACAGTTCTTCATTTTCCACTATGAAATCCTCCTTAAAATTAAAGTTAATTTTTTAAACTTATAACACCAAAAATGGCATTATGAATCAATTCTATATTCATAATGCCATTAATTTTATCGTTTATTTAATTAATTACTTTAATTAGTATTAAGCGTTATAGTTGTGGAATCCTCTACCTGTCTTTCTTCCTAACCAACCAGCTCTAACATACTTTCTAAGTAAGCTGTGAGCTCTGTATTTAGAGTCTCCAGTTTCTTTGTATAGAACATCCATGATAGCTAAACAAACATCTAAGCCTATAAGATCTCCTAAAGCTAGAGGTCCCATTGGGTGAGCTGCTCCTAGTTTCATAGCTGTATCTATATCTTCTGCTGAAGCTATTCCTTCTGCATAAATTCCTACTGCTTCATTTATCATTGGGATAAGGATTCTGTTAACAACAAATCCTGGAGCTTCTGCAACTTCTACTGGTGATTTACCTATTGCTACTGATAATTCTTTAACAGCATCAAAAGTTTCTTGAGAAGTAGCCATTCCTCTTATAACTTCTACTAGCTTCATTATTGGAGCTGGGTTGAAGAAATGCATTCCTATAACTTTATCAGGTCTGTTTGTTGCAGCAGCAACTTCAGTTATTGATAAAGATGAAGTATTTGTAGCTAAGATAGTTTCTGGTTTACAGATCTTATCTAAGTCAGCAAATATTTGTTTTTTGATTTCCATATTTTCAACAGCAGCTTCTACTACTAAATCGCAATCAGCAGCTAAGTTTAAATCAGTTGTTCCAGAAATTCTTGAAAGTATTTCTTCTTTAACTTCTTCAGTCATTTTTTCTTTAGCAACTAATTTTGAAAGACCTTTGTTGATTCCAGCTATTCCTCTATCAACAAATTCTTCCTTTATATCTCTAACTATAACTTCATAACCTTTTTGAGCAAATGCTTGAACTATTCCAGCACCCATTGTTCCTGCACCAAGTACAAATATCTTTTCCATTTTTATACCCTCCATTTTTTTAGTTGAAAGTTAAGAATTGAAAGTTGAAAGTTAATTTATATAAACATCTCAACTTTCTCATCCCCATATATTTTATAATTTTTAAGGAAACTCCTTCTCATTTCATTCGAATGAGTAAGTTCGAATGACTAAATTAAAATTTAGATTCTTACTTAAAGGAAACTTCTTCTCATTTTATTCGAATTATTCAGCACTCTTCATTGATTTAGCTTGAGCTATCATTTGAGGTAGCACTTTATTTAAATCTCCAACTATAGCATAGTCAGCAACTTTCATTATTGGAGCATTAGCATCTTTATTTACAGCAATTATCATATCTGAATCTTGCATACCTGCTGTATGTTGTATAGCTCCTGATATACCACATGCAATGTATATTGTAGGTCTTACAGTTTTACCAGTTTGACCAACTTGGTAATCTCTTTCTATCCAACCTTTTTCAACTGCAGCTCTTGAAGCTCCAACTGTTCCGCCTAATACGTCAGCTAATTCTTGAAGCATAGCAAAAGTTTCTTTGCTTCCAACTCCTCTACCACCAGATACTATAATGTTAGCTTCTGATATATCAACTATATCTTTATGTTCTTTAACAACTTTAACAACTTTAGTTCTGATATCACCTTCTGCAAAAGTTATATCTACTTTTTCTACTTTATAATCAGCATTTAAAGTTTCAACCTTTGAGAATACTCCTGGTCTAACTGTAGCCATTTGTGGTCTATGTTCTGGACATGCTATTGTAGCCATTAAGTTACCACCAAATGCTGGTCTTGTAGCTAAAAGATCTCCATTTTCAACTTCAACATCTAAAACTGTACAGTCAGCTGTAAGACCTGTTGAAAGTCTAGCAGCAACTCTTGGACCTAAATCTCTTCCTATGAAAGTAGCTCCTATGAAAAGTATTCCTGGTTTTCTTTCAGTAGCTAATTCACATATAGCTTTAGTGTATCCATCAGTTGTGTAGTTTGCTAAAGCTTCATTATCAACAACTAATATTTCATCAGCTCCATGAGTTCCTAATTCTTTAGCTAAACCTTCTATGTTATGACCTAATAAAAGAGCAGTTAATTTAACTCCTAATTTATCAGCTATCTTTCTTCCTTCACCTAATAGTTCTAGTGAAACTTTTTGTAATTTGCCTTCTCTTTGTTCAGCGAAGACCCAAACGCCTTTGTAATCTGCTATATTCATCATCAATACCTCCTAAATCTTAGATGTAGTGTTTTTCTTTTAATTTTCCTAGTACATAGCTTACAGCTTCATCTACTGGCTTATTAACAATAAGTTCTCCAGCGCCCTTAACTTCTTTAGTCATTGACTTTTTAACTTTTGTTGGAGACCCCTTAAGTCCTAAAACCGCTTTATCTACATCTATATCATCAGCTGACCATATAGTGATTTCTTTGTTTTTAGTATCAAATATGTGAGCAACGTTCATATATCTTGGTTTATTTAATTCTTCGATAGCTGTTAATAATACTGGTGCTTTAACTTCGATTAATTCATAACCATCTTCTAAAGCTCTGTTTACTAATAATCCATCTTCTTTAACTTCTACACCTTGAACATAAGTTACTTGTGGAATTCCTAAGTGTTCTGCAATTTCTGGACCAACTTGTGCAGTATCTCCATCAATCGCTTGTCTTCCAGCAAATATTATATCATATTCTAATTTCTTTATAGCTCCTGCTAAAGCTTTTGAGGTTGCAAGTGTATCTGCTCCAGCAAATGCTCTATCAGTTATTAATATTGCTTCATCAGCACCCATGCATAATGCTTCTCTTAAAGCATTTTGTGCTTGAGGAGGTCCCATACTTACTACAGTAATCTTTGCTCCTTTAGCATCTTTTATTCTTAAAGCTTCTTCTAAAGCGTGCTTATCTTCTGGATTTATTATTGATGGAACACCATCTCTTATAAGAGTTCCTGTTTTAGGATCTATTTTAACTGCTGTAGTATCTGGAACTTGTTTTAAACAAACTACTATATTCATTAATCGTGCCCTCCCTAAATTATCTTAAAACGCTTCCTGCGATAACCATTTTTTGAACTTCTGAAGTACCTTCGTAGATTTCTGTTATCTTAGCATCTCTCATCATTCTTTCTACTGGATATTCTTTTGTATATCCATATCCACCAAAGATTTGAACTGCCTTTGTAGTAACATCCATAGCTACTTCAGCTGCAAATAATTTAGCTCTAGCAGCTTCTACAGTGTATGGAAGTCCTGCATCTTTTAAGCATGCAGCTTTATATACTAAATGCTTAGCAGCTTCTATTTTAGTATCCATTTCAGCTATCATCCATTGTAATCCTTGGAATGCTGATAATGGTCTACCAAATTGTTTTCTTTCTTTCATGTAATTTACAGCTTCTTCAAAAGCTCCTTCTGCTATACCTAAAGCTTGAGCTGCTATACCGATTCTACCACCATCAAGTGTTTTCATTGCTATACCAAAGCCTTTTCCTTCTCTTCCAAGTAGGTTTTCTTTTGGTACTATACAGTTTTCCATGATAAGTTCTGTAGTTGAAGATGCTCTTATTCCTAGCTTATCTTCTTTCTTACCTATTGAGAAACCTGGGAATGATTTTTCAACTACGAAAGCTGATATTCCTCTAGTTCCTTGGCTTCTATCAGTCATAGCAAATATTATGAAAGTCTCTGCAACTCCACCATTTGTGATGAAGATTTTACTTCCGTTTAATATATAGTTATCACCATCTAAAACTGCAACTGTTTGTTGTCCTGCAGCATCAGTTCCTGCGTTTGGTTCAGTTAATCCAAAAGCACCTATTTTTCTACCAGTTGCAAGATCTGGTAAGTATTTTTCTTTTTGAGCTGGAGTTCCGAATTCATTTATTACTGAACCACAAAGTGATGTATGAGCTGAAACTATAACTCCTGTTGTTCCGCAAACCTTTGATAATTCTTCAACAGCTATGATGTATGATAATACATCTCCACCGGCACCACCATATTCTTTACTAAATGGAATACCCATCATACCTAACTTAGCCATTTTTTGTACATTTTCCATTGGAAATTCTTCTGTTTCATCAATTTCAGCAGCAATTGGTTTCACTTCATTTATTGCGAATTCTCTAACCATTTGTCTCACTAATTGTTGTTCTCTTGTTAACTCAAAATTCATTGACGATACCTCCTTATTGCACGTTCCTATTATTTATTTTGGAAATTCTTTGCTCTTTTTTCCATAAAAGCAGTCATTCCTTCTTTTTGATCTTCTGATGAGAAACATTTTCCGAAATCTTCAGCTTCTATAACTATAGCTTCATCTATTCCTACTTGCATTCCTCTATTTATAGCATCCTTACATAGCTTAACAGCTATAGGAGCATTGCTAGCTATTTTAGTAGCCATTGCTACAGCTTCATCCATTAAAACTTCTGGTGCAACTACTTTGTTTACTAATCCTATTCTTAAAGCTTCATCAGCTTTTATTATGTCACATGTATATATAAGTTCTTTAGCTTTTCCTTCTCCAACTATTCTTGGAAGTCTTTGAGTTCCACCAAAACCTGGAGTAATTCCAAGACCTGCTTCTGGTTGACCAAACTTAGCTTTTTCTGATGCGATTCTAATATCACATGCCATAGCAAGTTCACAACCTCCACCTAAAGCAAAACCTGGAATAGCAGCTATAACTGGTTTGTTTAAGTTTTCAAGTCTTCTAAATACATTATTACCTAATGTACCAAAAGCAATTCCTTCTTCTTCATTTAAATCTTTCATTTCTGAAATATCTGCACCTGCAACAAAAGCTTTATCTCCAGCTCCTGTTAAAATAACTACATAGATTTCATTGTCTAATTCTAAATTTTCTAGCACTGCATCAATATCTTTTAAAGTATCAGAATTTAAAGCATTTAAAGCTTTAGGTCTATTGATAGTTACAGTGGCTACATTACCCTTCTTTTCAAGAATAACATTTTTTAATTCCATTAGTTGATCCTCCTTATATTAACCCTATAGTTTTTAAACTAAGTAACAAAATTGAATAAAATTGGATACAAATATTAATTCTTTGTTAATTTCCTAACAAATATAATGAAAATAATTGAAGTGATTACATTCACTTCAATTACGATTATAATCTATCGTGAAACCTTTTGCAATTATTTTTTACATTTAAATAATTAAATTTTCTGATTTATTTTTCTTCATTTTGGTTTAACAAATATACCAAAGTTAGTAAACTTTCGCTTAAATGAACATTTTCAACAGTTACATCTTCTGGCACATCTAAATCAACTGGAGCAAAGTTCCATATTGCCTTTACACCGTTTACTACCAGTTCATTGCTTACTTTTTGAGCGTTAACCCTTGGCACACATATGAATGCTATATCTACTGAATTTTCAACTAAAAAAGTCTTTAATTCATCTATATCTTGTATACCTACATCTCTTATTTTTATTCCTATTAATTTAGGATTTGCATCAAATATTCCTATAAGATTAAAACCTAATCTATCAAATTTATAATTTGCTATTGCTTGGCCAATATTTCCAGCCCCAACTATTATAGTATTATATTTTTTGTTAAGTCCTAATATAGAACTTATTTGGTTATATAGTTCTCTTACATTATAACCATAACCTTGTTGTCCGAAATCCCCAAAACAATTTAAATCTTGACGTATTTGTGATGCTGTAAAACCTATTTTTTCACTTAATTCTTTAGACGATATTCTATCAACATCATTATTCATTAATTCATTTAAATATCTATGGTATTTCGGAAGCCTTTTTATAACCGCCATTGATATATTCTTTTTCTTTTCCATTCTTTCACCTCTTCTTGTATTTAAGTGAGAATCCAAATCTTAGATTTGGTTATTCGAACTTACTCCTACGAATGTAATGAGTAGGAGTTTCCTTTTTACTAATCCAAATCTTAGATTTGGCTATTCGAACTTACTCCTACGAATGCATATGAGTAGGAATTCCATTTTTATTAAGCCAAATTTTAGTTTGGTTATTCGAACTTACTTCCTCACTGAACAACTTTTATATAAATTAATTAAATCTAAAATTTTAAAATTATGTTCCATTATATATATTACCATATTTTCAACTACTTAATCTATATTTTAACATCCTTTTCGTCAAACAAAATATAGAAATTCCTATTGTTTATATTAATATAAACAATTTATTATTATAAAAATACAAATCAATGCTTATAAACTCCTAAATTTTTAAGTTAAACACTCTAGCAATTTCACTTATTTTCCCATATAAAAGTATATTATCTCCACTTTCAATTATATATTGACTATTAGCAAAACCTATAAAATCATTTCCCTTATCTATATTTAAAATTATTATCTTATGAGGTTTTAAATTTGAATCTCTAAGTCTAACACCTATAAGTGGAGAACTCTCATCTATAAACACATTAAAAATACCATATCCCTTTGCTCTTGTAACTAATTTATATAATTTATTGGAACTTTTAAATCCTTTTCTTTTCTTCACTATAAGATCCTCTACTATATCGTCAAACCAAGAAATAAAAGCTTTATTTTTGAAAATTAAAAATAGGAGAATAACACATATTACTACTACTATTACATTTTCAAAAGATATTGAGCTTTTTATAAAATCAACAAAGAAAGATATACCCGTAACCAATCCTACATATCCTAACAACATAACTGCTTGTGCTAGATGTCTTCTAGTATCATGTTGTGTTATAAGTTCTGACTCTTTAGTTGTAAACCCAACACCTGTTAAAAGAGAAATAACTTGAAATCTTGCTTTTTCTTCCGTTAAACCTGTTAATTTAAATAATACTGTTATAACTTCAATAATTATTAAAAATATCATTATTGCTAATAAAAAATATATAATCATATTATTCACCCCTAGCCTAAATTTAAACCTTCCAAATTTTATCGTTTTACTGTATAAAATCTTTATTGTTTATTATATATAAGTTGTACTATTCTCTCAGCGGTTTAATCTCAAATTTTTTTTAGATATATAAGTTATATTCATTATTTCTATTTGATTAAATATAAAATTTAAATTGCAACATATATATTATAATATTTTTAATTAATTGTTTAATACTAAAAATATCATTTATTATATTATCTTGATATCATTTTTCTTCTGTAAAAATATTTAACAATATTATTCTTTAACATTTGATTATTTGTAAAATAACTATTATAATATTAATTAACAATAATTATATAATATTAATTATTATATAATAATTACAAATAACTAAATTTTATAATATAACTTTAGGAGGTTTATTATGTTAAGCAAAAATTTATTAAACACATTAAATAATCAAGTCAATTTTGAATTTTATTCATCTTACACTTATTTAGCTATGGCTTCTTACGCTGAATCTATAGATTTAACAGGATTTGCAAACTTTTTTAGAGTGCAAGCTCAAGAGGAACTTTTTCATGCTATGAAATTCTACGATTACATATTTCAAAAAAATGGTTTTGTAGAACTTAAAGCAATTCCTCAGCCTCAAATTGAATATGAAAATTTATTAGATGTATTTCAAAAAGGATATGATCATGAGCAGGCAGTGACTAAAAGAATATATGAGCTAGCTGATTTAGCTGCTGAAGAAAGAGAACACTCTACTATGAGTTTGTTAAAATGGTTTATAGATGAGCAAGTAGAAGAAGAAAATACTTTTAACTCTTTAATAAAGAAACTTAGAAGAGTTGAAGCCAATCCAGCTGCGCTTTATATGTTAGATGATGAATTAGCAACTAGAGTATTTACTCCACCTACAAACGCTTAATCATCTATAAAACAAGCTGAAAAGATTATTAATTATCTTTTTATATTTTATAAAAATGAGATTAAATAAGTAGTTCAAAGATTTAATCTAAAAATAAAAATTCAATTTATAAAGAACCATACTAATATATGGTAAATTACACTTTAAAAAAATGAGACTTATGTATAACACAACCCACGTTATACATAAGTCTCACAAGTAAATTCAAAGCTAGATGAAAAGCTTCAATAACAATGTTGACAATCTAGTAAAATTTAATATTTTACTAACTCCCTATGCCTGAAAGTATTCTCAACGTAAATGATTATACGAAAAATTTCGACTAATGTCAACAATATAATTTTTCTATTTTTTGAATTTTATATTTTAATTTAATAATAACCATATTTATTTATGGAATACAAGAAAATTTGTCTATTATTTACTATTTATTAATATATAATTTCTCATATTATCAACATTTAATTTAATGTAAAATTATTAAACTTGGAATAGTATATACTAAATATACTGATATAAATAGCACCCCCATCCATTTTATGGTTTTCTCTTTATTTCCCCCTATTATAAAGAAAATAATTCCTAGCACTAATAAGATTAAGAGCATATAACTAAGCATATCCCCCTCCATGCCTTATTTTCTATACTTCCTATTAATATGATAAATATATTGTAAATTATTACAGTCTAATGTTAAATTCTTGTAAAGTGCATTTATATTTATTGCAATTTACAATCTGCAATTATCTTAATTAATTGTTAAACATAAAATAAATGCACTATTAAATTTAACTTGTAGCAATCAAAATACAATATATATAATTAAAAAAATAATGAATCGACTAACCTAATATATCGACTCATTATTTTTAATAGTAATCTTACTTTCTTAAAACTCTCATAGAATTTATTATTGCAATTAATGCAACCCCAACGTCTCCGAATACACCTTCCCACATAGTTGCTATTCCAAAGGATGCTAGTACTAAAATTACAATTTTTACTCCAAGTGCAAATATTATATTTTGCCATACTATAATGTTAGTTTTCTTAGCTATATCTATAGCTGTACTTATTTTAGATGGTTCATCATTCATTATTACAACATCTGCTGCTTCAATAGCTGCATCTGAACCTAATCCACCCATTGCTATTCCAACATCTGCCCTCGCAAGTACAGGGGCATCATTTATACCATCTCCAACAAATATAATTTTGCCTTTTTCTGTTTTATTATTGAATATTTCTTCAAGTTTTTCAACTTTATTTTGAGGTAGTAATTCACCATAAACCTTATCTAGTCCAAGACTCTTACCAACAGCCTCACCAACTTTTATTGAATCACCTGTTAACATTACAGTATTCTTTATTCCTATATTCTTTAATATAGATATTGCTTTTTTAGCATCTTCTTTTATTTCATCTGCTATAACTATATTACCTACATAACTATTATCTAAAATAAAATGAACTACAGTTCCTATTTCATCAGTATCTGGTATATCTACTCCATAATCCTTCATAAGCTTTTTATTTCCTGCTAAAACTTGTCTTCCAGATACCTTAACCTTTATACCTTTACCTGAAATCTCTGAATAATCTTCTATTAAATCTTTTTTAATTTCACCTTTAAATTCTTTAACTATTGAAATAGCTATAGGATGATTAGAATAACTTTCAGTATAAGCTGCAAGCTCTAAAAGCTCATCCTCATTTAAATCAGCTTCTGCATTTATTTTTGTTACCTTAAAAATTCCCTTTGTTAAAGTTCCTGTTTTGTCAAATACAACAGCTTCTGCATTTTTTAAAGCTTCTAAATAATTTCCACCCTTTATTAAAATACCATTTTTAGAAGCTGCTCCAATCCCACCAAAGAAAGCTAGTGGAATTGATATAACTAATGCGCAAGGACATGAAACAACTAAAAATACTAATGCTCTATACACTGATTCATGAAAAGTGAAACCTTCCATAAATATAGGTGGTACTATAGCTAAAAGTAAAGCAGCTATTACTACTATTGGAGTATAATATCTTGCAAACTTAGTTATAAACTTTTCAGTAGGAGCTTTCTTATTACCTGCATTTTCTACTAAATCTAATATTTTTGCTACAGTTGATTCTGCAAAGTTTTTAGTAACCCTTATTTGAAGCAATCCATTTTTATTTATAGAACCAGCTAATACTTCATCATCTACCTCAATCTCTCTTGGAATACTTTCTCCTGTTAGTGCTGAAGTGTCCAAAAATCCTTTTCCTTCCTCAACTATTCCATCTAGAGGTACTTTTTCACCAGTTTTAACTATTATTAAATCACCTATTTTTACTTCTTCCGGAGAAACTACCTTTTCACCATCTGCAGTTTTTAAATTCGCATAATCTGGTCTTATATTCATTAATTCAGCAATTGATTTTCTTGATTTGTTTACAGCTAAATCTTGAAAAGTTTCTCCAACTTGATAAAAGAGCATAACTCCTACTGCCTCTGGAAACTCTTTTATTGCAAAAGCTCCTATAGTTGCTACTACCATAAGAAAATTCTCATCAAAAATTTCTCCTTTTCTTATATTTTTAAACGCTTGTAAAACAACATCTCCACCAACCAATATATAACTTATTAAATATATTACAAATTCTATTTTTATATCTAATTTAGAAATAAATCCTACCATAAAAAGAATTACAGCTATAGAAAATCTTATTATCTTACTTTTATCTATTTTACCATCTCCATGTGCATGAGAATGTGAATGATCGTGACTGTGACTATGAGCATCGCTATTATCATGACTATGACTGTGTTCATGTTCATGACTATGATTGTGCTCATGTTCATTTTTTTCTTTTGTTGTATTAAAATTCTTAATCTGTACCTTCTTTAGGTCATTTATTCTTTTCTCATCATTTATACTACTATTTTTTAGTTTTACTTTTTTTGATATTTGATTCTTTGTAGTAGAAATTTCTTTATTATTTATAATAACATCAGGTTCTAGTTTATTTATAATTTTTTTAACTTGAATTAAAACCTCTTCTTTATTGTCAGCTTCAACTGGTTCTACTACAAGTGCTCCATTTGCAAAATTCAAACTAGCTTCCTTTACACTTTCTAATTTATTTATTTTATTTTCAATTTTAGCTGCACAATTTGCACAATCTATTCCTTCAAGGTAAAGTTTAATATTTTTCATAATACACCCTCCTTTCTACTTTTCCATAATATGATTTAAACCTTCATCAAATATATGCTTTACGTGTTCATCATCTAAGGAATAATAAACTACTTTTCCTTCTCTTCTAAATTTAACAAGTCTTGCCTGCTTTAGTACTCTAAGTTGATGTGATATAGCTGATTGAGTCATATTAAGTAATGCTGCCATATCACATACGCACATTTCTGCTTCAAATAAACTACATAAAATCTTTATTCTTGTTGAATCTCCAAAAACTTTAAAAAGTTCTGCTAAATCATATAAAGTTTCTTCCTGTGGTAAAACATCCTTAAGTTTATTTACTATATCCTCATGGATGATAGTACAATTACAATTTTCTACTTTATTATCATTCATTGTTACCCCTCCATATGCAAACCATTTGCAACATATGAATAACTGTTCATATGTTCACTTATATTATATTCCTTACTTTCAATTTGTGTCAACAAAAAGAAATATATTTTTTATTTATTTTATAGATTTTAAGTCGTAAAAAATTTATTTCCTTTCATTTCATAGCCAATATAAGTCTATTAACAAAATAAAACTGTATAAGCTTTCTCTGCCTTAAATTTTAAGACTTTGAAAACTTATACAGTTTCAAAATTAAAAAAAGTTTTAAACATTTCTAAAGTGATAAACTGCCCCAATAAGTCCAGCATCATTTTTATGCTTACATAAATCTACAGTTGTATAAACTTCATTCCACCATTCAATATTTTCTAAATGTAGCTTGAGTTTGTCTAAAAAATCTTCCCTATTACTTATTCCTCCACCTATTAATACCTTTTGTGGATTAAGTGATGCTGATAGATTAAATATCCCATATGACAAATTCTTATACCATTTATCAACCATAGCTTGTATATTTTTATCAAATTTAGCAACACTAAAAACCTCTGTTCCTTCAATATTTAATTCTTTATCTAATCCTCTATATTCTTTATACTTTAAAACTAATGTCCTTATAGATGCATTATTACTCCAAATTTCAGAACCTTTATTCTCTTCTCTTATACCATTATTTATCATATATCCAACTTCTCCGGCTTTGAAATTATGACCTCTTATAAGCTTACCATTTAAAAATATTCCTCCACCTATACCAGTTCCTACAGTAAGACATATAAAATCTTCACAATCTACAGCATTTCCATTAAATTTTTCTGCAAATGCTGCACATCTACCATCATTTTCAACCTCCACCCTAATCCCCGTAGCTTTTTCTAACAAGTCCTTAATACCGACTCCTTCAATAACTCTGATAGAGTAACAAACTAATGGTGTTCCAGTCCTGTAATCTATAACTCCTGGCATACTTATAGCTATACCTTCTATCTTATATGTTCTTTTATAAGAATTTATTATATCTTCTAAATCCTTTATAAATCTTTCCAAATTCTCAGCTCTTGTGTTATATTGGCCTTTTTCTAAAATATTTCCAACCTCATCAACTATTCCAAACTTAACTTTTGTTCCACCTACATCAAAAGCTACATACGTTTTCATAAAGACTCCCCTTTACCATAAAAGATAAGCAGTGTAGCTAATGCTACACTGCTGAGAAAACAATCACATTGCTATTATAAATAACATTATCTAAAATATAATTTACAATCGAATTGCAAACATAACTTGCATATTCTAAATCATTTATATAATCTTTTTTACTGTTATATTCTACTTGAAGCTTATCTATAAAATCTTTAGCTGTTCTTCCAGTTACAATAATCTCTCTTTCATTCTTCACAAGATATTCCTTGGCTACTAAATCAAGTTCTCTTTCATATTTTATATGTTTATTCATGCTATGTTTGAATTCCCATCTCTCATAATGAGGTATGCAGAAAAAATCACATAAAAAATGACATATAACGCCTAATTCTTGATTAAAGCTACTCATTGGATACCATTTTCTTATATCATCAAAGCTTAAACTACTTAAGTAATCTATTTTATTTAATATAAGATTGAAGGATTCATCCTTATAATGCTTAACAAGCTTATATTTTGATGTCATATCTGGTTTTAAATTTCCCCATATGAAATGTTTATCATTTATTAAAACTTTTTTATTTAATTCTAAATTAGTAATTACACCTTGAGCTATAATCTTATGAGTATTCATTAACAATACGCATACACCTCACAAATTTTTTATTCTTGCTTTGAGAAGATTATAATATAAAAGTTATAAAATTATAATATTGAACTAATTCATATATATGAAATTTATTCTTCACTGACATTATATTAACATATCTATTCTTCTAAGCTAATTAAATATACCATTCAAAGTATAATAAATAATAAAAATTAAATTTGTCTCTTAATTTTTTATTCCCAAAGCTCTACAGTTCGTTTAAGTATTAATAATCATAACTATTAGTATTTTCACAAATACTTATATTTAATTTTTCGTCATTAACAATTTTTTTATAAGAACATAAAAACTCATTTAATTCAACATCTTTAAGATCTATATGTCCTTCACTTTTTAATATAACCTTATTATCTTCTAATAATACTTCTACTTCATTAAATTCATTTTTTATATTATACTGACTTATATTTCTTTCAATAATTTTACCTTTATATTTTTCCTTAAAGCTTAGATTCTTTCTAATAGACTCATAATCCTTTTGAACATTAAGCCCCCCCATATTAATTCCAAAGCCTTTCATTTGTTCCTCTAAACTATCCACATCTAGACCATATCTTTTCATCATCTCTTTTTGTATATTAAAAAACTTTTCTTCTGATATATTATTATCATCCATATATTTTCTTATATTTTTATTTAAGTCTGCCATAGTTAATCTGCCTTCTGCAAATGCATAATAACAATCATAAATATATGATTCAAATTTTTCTATATCCTTATCTCTAGCCTTGTTCTTAAGCTCATTGAAATCAACAATTTTATCATCCATAGGATTAATCTCCTTATAACCATTTTTTACAAACATTATAGTTTCATTTTATCATATTGTATCCAAACTTTATAGATACATAAAAAAATATTTGATAATTGAAAGTACATAGTCTAATATATCAAACTCTATACTTTCAATTTTAGTAATTATATCTTTAAAAGCAATATTAATAGTTAATTAAATATATCTAGAATATCTTTTTCACTAAAGTTCTTGAAACCTTCAGTTCCTTGTATACTTTCATTTAAAACTAAATTTATTATTTCCTTTTTTTCCTCTTGTAATTCTATTATTTTTTCCTCAACACTGCCTTTAGCTATAAGTTTTATAACCTCAACTACATTTTTTTGACCAAATCTATGTGCTCTATCTGTAGCTTGATCTTCAACAGCAGGGTTCCACCAAGGATCAAAATGTATTACAACATCTGCTGAAGTTAAATTTAATCCTGTTCCGCCAGCCTTTAGTGATATCAGGAAAACTGCATTCTCTCCTTCGTTAAATTCATTAACTAACCTAATTCTATCTTCAGCTTTAGTAGTTCCATCTAAATAGGAATATTTAATTTTCTCTTCGTTTAATATAATTTTAAGTTTTGAAAGTACTGATGTAAATTGGGAAAACACAAGAATTTTATGCCCTGCTTGTAAACTTTGTGTCAATAGCTCTCTAAGAGCTTCAAATTTTGCGCTTTCACCTTTGTAATCTTCCATAACCAAACTTGGATCTAAACATAATTGCCTAAGTTTAGTAAGATGTGAAAGAATCTTAAACTTACTCTTTGCAAGGCCTTCTTCTTTAATGGATTGTTCTATCACAGCTTTAGCCTCATTTACATAAACAGCATAAACCTTCTTCTGCTCTTCTGACATATCTATAATAAGCTTTTTCTCTATTTTAGGAGGTAGTTCTTTTATAACCTCAGTCTTTAATCTTCTAAGAATAAAAGGTTTTATCATCTTATTTAATTCAACTATCATATTCTTATCTTTTCTTATGTTATTTCCAAATCTGTTCATAAAATTCTTTTCACTATATAAGTACCCGGGTAATATAAAGTCAAATATAGACCATAGTTCTAAAATAGAATTTTCTATTGGAGTTCCTGTTAATGCAAATTTACTTTCCGCATTTATCTCTTTAACTAACTTACTTATATTAGATGTAGGATTTTTTATATTTTGAGCTTCGTCTATAAAGAAATTATGAAAATTTAAATCTTTATATAAGTCAAAATCTATTCTTAAAAGATTATATGAAGTTATTATTACATCATAATTTTTATAGTTTTTTATAACTTCATTCCTAAATTGTTTATTACCATTAACAACTAATATATTAGTATTTGGTGAAAACTTTTTAAATTCAGCTTCCCAGTTATATATAAGAGAAGTTGGTGCTACTATTAATGTATTTTTATCTTTTTCATTACTTATAAAACTTATAGCCTGAAGAGTTTTACCCAGTCCCATCTCATCTCCTAGTATTCCTCCAAACCCCAAATGTGATAATGTTTTAAACCACTTAAAGCCAAGCTTTTGATACTCTCTAAGATCAGCCTTTAGATTTTTAGGACTAACTATTTCTTCATAATTTAAATTTTTAAGTTTTTCTTTTATCTTGTTTATATCTTGTAAATCACCTTCGATATTCAAATTTTCTTCCTCAGCTATAGAACTTAAATATACAGCTTTCTCTGCTGTTATATTTAAAGATTCTTTGTTTACATCATTACCATAAGTAACATTATCTAAAGCATCTAAAAAATTATAAATATTTTTATCTTGAAGATTTAAAAGATCACCATCCTTAAGCTTATAAAACTTCTTTTCATTTTTAAATGCTTCTAATATATCATTAACCTCTATTTTATCTATTCCATCTAAATCATAGGAAAATTCAAAATAATTTCTCCCCTTAGATTTAATTTTAAATTTAGGTGAAATATTTCTATTAAGCTTTATATTCTTAAAGCTTTGAGAATAAAACACCTCACCATATTCCTTTAAAGTAATTATATCCTGTGTTAAAAAATCATATACTTTCTCATCACTACCTGTAAAATATAGTTTATCATAAGACTCTTCAAACCCTAAACTATAAACATAATTCATAAGGTTATCTTCTTTAGTCATATCTCTTAATATTGGTTTATTAACTGTAGTCTCATTTAAGCCTATTTTATAATCACCATATACTAACTTAATATCTAAACTTATATTTTTTTGCTTATCTATATCAAAATAAAGTTCAACCTTAAGATCTTCCTTTATAAGTTTCTTTTTTATTTTACTAGTTATTTCTACTTCTGAATTTATATTTCTGATTATAGGAACTAGATAATTTAAAACAACATTTAAATTATCTTTTGAAAAATATATCTTTTTATCTTTATCTAATGCTTTTAATAATTTTTTATAGTCTATAGCTCTCTTATAATCTAATAAGTATAATTTATTAGAAAATAAATATACATCCCCTTTAGTATTTAGTGGTTTTGGTACGCTACCTTTGTATGTTAAAACAACGTTATTCTTTTTCTCATCTATGCCAAATAATAAGTTCATATTTTCTTTTTCAATCTTAACATCTTTATATTTTCCAAATTCTAATTCTAACGAAACCTTATCCCCTTCTAATATACTAAAAAAATCTTTAAGTCTACTTTGAACTATAACAAAATTTTTCCCATTTATAAGACCTTGTTTGTTAAGTTCAAAAATTCTTTCTCCTATATCCTCTGTCTCTTTTAAAGAATTTATAAAGGTTATTATTTCTTTGAGTCTAACTGGCATTTTATATTTCCATGAATTATAGCAAAAGCCTTTTCCAAGATTTAAATCTTCTCCATAGGTATAACAATGAATAAACTCCCTAATATCTTTAACTATATATAGTTTATCTATTCCTATTTTTATTTCTCCTAAATATCCTTGCTTATTACGTTTAACTATAATTTCATATTTTAGATTTTCTCTTTGCTTCTTTTCAAATAATATATCCTTTAATAATGACTCACCTTTTTCTTCTATAGGTTCAATATTTTTACTTAAACTTGGCTTTTCATTAGTATTTTTAAAATTTCCTAACTGCTTTGCTACCTTTAAAGCTGTAGCCATTATATGCTTACAACAATACGTATTATTCTTAATACTATGTTTTTCATATTCATCACAAGTACAACTTGAAAGTTTTATTCTTTTAACTCCTAAATCTACAACTAAAGAGACTTCATATTCACTAAACAAATCCTCTGAAAGCACCCAAGCATCAGTAACTAAACACTTATCCTCTATTTCATAATCCATATGAGTTATCAAGTCTGAAGCTAGTACTTTTTCGCCTTCTCTAAGTACACTTAATCTGCCCTGCTGTTCTACTAAATTAACTACATCTTTGCCACTCATATTTACACCTCATTTTATTAACTTTTATTCTCTGACTCCTAATTGTAACATTTCTTTGTACTCCGTAAAAGCATTTTCATAAAATCAATAATCTTAGCTTTCATTCTTTGCCGTAATACAAAAAATTTACCCTATAAATTATATCACATTTTAAAAAAGTGGGCTTATATAATTTTCTTACTCATATGGATTAAATCCAAATCGTCAAAAATTATATAAGCCCACTAGAAAATTCAAAATGAAATTCTCTAGAAATTTAATAAAGTTCATTTTGAATTTTTTAATATATCACCAAATTATTAAAGTGTTTCCTAAAATAAAACAAAAAACAAAAAATTTATTTAAATAGAAATAACTCCTATGTATCTATATAAATACGTAGGAGTATTATTCCTAAAATTATTTTTCTAAAACTGGTTTTAAAACCTTTAATATGTTTTCAATTCTTCTTAACCCAAAATCTGCTGGTTTAACATTAAAAAATTCTATTCCTTTACTTGTTAAACTTTCTTTTATTTTGCTTTCAAAAAGCACCATTTCTGGTGAAAGCAATACATAATCAACATTGTTTTCTTCCACTGTTTGATTATATTGATTTTCATCTGCAAATAGCCATTCAATTGCTACATTATTTACATTTACATATTCAACTGCTGCTTTTTGAAACATTGTTGCTTGTCCAGTTTTCCTACATATCATTAATATTTTTTTCATAAATTCAATTCCTCTCTTACTAATAAAATTCATTATTTGTTTTCTATATTATTATATCATTTTATAAAAAAATAAAAAAATTAACATTATATCAAAATAATTCATTTATAGCTTATTTTTATACAAATTTAATATAAAATCTCTTATTATCTCACTTATCTTCTATCTATATGTCTAGACCAGTTGATTTTAAATTTTAACATTTTATTTTTTCGAATTTTCTTTAAATTGTATTTAATTAAATATTTATGGTATACTAAATTATCGATTAGTTTATATTTGTATCTGTTGCTAAAATATAATTAAAATTTCACTGTATATTGTGATAGATATAAGATTAAAATATTAATACCTAGACTTAAAGAGGTGAATTTTATGAAAACATTTCAAAAATTAATTGAAGAAACATTAGATTGTGAAGATTTAGAGGAATTGGAGGCTGCAGCTGATCTATTTCAATTTGGTATCGAAAAAGGTTATTATAACAAGAGACATGTTTATAAATTTAATGATGCATACTGGTCAGTAAAAAATAGACATTTAGCTCATGAACTAGGTAAGGAAATTAAAGCTTCTAAACCTGATATAGCCAACATAGTTGCTAATGCTCCTAACGATATAAAAGATGATAAGGAAAAGCTAAAAAGTTACGTTAATGGTCGTCTAAAAGCTCTTAAGGGAAAAATTCACGGAATAAAATAATTTAATCCCCCGTTCATAAAATGGACGGGGGATTTTTTAATTTAAATTTTGTATATTCTAGCTTCGTATGGTCTTAAAACAAAACTCTTTAAAACATTGTGTTTTTTAATATCATAATTACTTAATATAAGTTTATTAAATTTTAATTCTATATTTTCATAAGTATATTTAGCTTCTTTAGAAGTTAAATTACATATTATAATATACTTTTCCTCTCCAAATACTCTAGTATATGCATATACATTTTCATCATTCTCCATGATTAAATTATATTTACCATAAATTAATGCCTCATTACTTTTTTTAAGACTTATTAACTTTTTATAATAATTAAATACTGATTTATCATCATTTATTTGAACCTCTAAATTTATCTCTTTATAATTAGGATTCACACCTATCCAAGGGGTTTTTTTGGAGAATCCTGCGTTTGTTTGCCCACTCCATTGCATAGGTGTACGTGAATTATCTCTAGATGTTGCCCAAATATTTTGCATAATCTCTTCAATGGTCTTTCCACTTTTAAGCATCTCATTATACATATTTATACTTTTTACATCATTATATTCATCTATGGTGTTAAATTTGACATTTGTCATACCTAATTCTTGTCCTTGATAAATAAAAGGTGTTCCTTTTTGCATAAAATACATAGTAGCTAATGCTGTAGCACTCTCCCTTAAATAAACTTCATCATCTCCCCAAGTCGAAGTAACTCTAGGAATATCATGATTTTCTATATAAAGTGCATTCCACCCATCCTTATCTAGTCCATTTTGCCACTTAGAAAGTATTTTCTTTAGATTTATTATATCTACTTTTTTATTTTTATCTGTAGACCATAAATTTAAATGTTCAAATTGAAAAACCATGTTGAATTTGCCGTTTTTCTCACCTACCCAATCAAGAGCATGTTCAACCTTTACACCGTTTGCTTCTCCTACCGTCATAATGTCATATTTATCAAAAGTATTTTCTTTCAATTCCTTTAAATATTTGTGTATCCCTGGTACATTCATATGTTTTTCGAAACAAGAAACATATTTTAATTTTTTTGGATTCTCCATATCCTTTAAACCTTTTTCTTTATTTATATGACTTATAGCATCTATTCTAAATCCATCTATACCTTTATTAAGCCACCAATTTATCATTTCATATAGAGCATTTCTCATTTCTTTATTTTCCCAATTTAGATCTGGTTGTTTTCTAGAAAATAAATGTAAAAAATATTCCTTAGTTCTTTCATCAAATTCCCAAGCTGACCCTCCAAAAATACTTTCCCAATTATTTGGCTCTGCACCATATTTTCCATTTCTCCATATATACCAATCTCTTTTAGGACTATCTATAGATTTTCTAGATTCAACAAACCATTCATGTTCATCACTAGTATGATTTATAACTAAATCTATTATAAGCTTCATTCCTCTTTTATGAACTTCCTCTAAAAGCTCATCCATATCCTCCATAGTACCAAACTCGTCCATTATGTCTTTATAATCACTTATATCGTAACCGTTGTCATCATTTGGCGATTTATACATAGGACAAATCCATATAACATCTATGCCTAAGTCCTCTAAATAGTCTAACTTCGATATTATTCCCTTAATATCACCTATTCCATCATTATTGGAATCCATAAAACTTCTTGGATATATTTGATAGGCAACTGCTTCTTTCCACCATATTTTTTTCATATTCTACACTCCCAAACTCTTTAAATTTTCATTATCAATGCATCTTTTGCATTAATATATATTCCTCTAATTATCATTCTATGCAACTAAGCATTATTTTTTTGTCTTTTTATGTAACTTATTTTACTATTTATGCAACCGTTTGCTTTAATTATAGTTTATATTTTTATATAAATCAATAATAAAGTAATATTAGATTATTAAAGATAAGAAACAAAAAAGTGAGTGTGTTAAAAATATATAATTTTAACACACTCACTTTTTTTGCTTTAATACGTAAATAAATCTTCTAATTCTTCTTCTGTTAGATTTGATATTATTAAATCTTGAGAATCATTTTTAGAAATAACATCTTCTATGATTTCTTTTTTCTTATTTTGAAGTTGTAATATTTTTTCTTCAATGGTTCCTTTAGCTACAAGTTTTATAACTTCAACATTACTTTTTTGACCTATCCTATGTACCCTATCAGTGGCTTGTTCTTCTACAGCAGGATTCCACCATGGATCAAAATGTATAACTGTATCTGCCCCAGTTAAATTAAGTCCAAAGCCTCCGGCTTTAAGTGAAAGCAAAAATACTTCTCCACGCCCTTCATTAAATTCTTCAACAAGTCTATATCTTTCTTTGCTCTTTGTACTTCCATCTAAATACATATAATCTATGTCTTTATTTTTAAGTAAATTGGCAATTTCATTAAGCACACCTATAAATTGTGAAAATATAAGTATTCTGTGTCCATTAGATATACATTCATCTAAAATATTATCTAATACTTCTAATTTACCACTACTTGCTGAATAATTTTCAAGCATCACACTAGGGCAGCTACAAATTTGTCTTAACCCAGTCATTGCAGATAATATATGTATTTTTCTATTTTTAATCCCATCGCTACTAGCAAGTACAGATAAATTATTTTTAGCCTTATTTACAAAATTGGCATAAGCTAGCTTTTGCTCCTCAGTCATATCTACTAATATTGTACTTTCTATTTTTTCTGGTAAATCTTTAAGCACATCTTTTTTCAATCTTCGCATCATAAAAGGTGTAATATGCTTTTTTAAATCTCCCAAAACTTCTTTATTTCTTCCTATAACTATAGGTTCTTCATATTTAGCATTAAATCTCTTTTGAGATAACAGATAACTTGGCATTATAAAATCAAATATAGACCATAATTCAACTAGCGAATTTTCCATTGGGGTTCCTGTTAACGCAAATCTTGAATAAGCATTTATCTTTTTTACAGCTCTAGTATTTAAACTTCTAGGATTTTTTATTTGCTGTGCTTCATCAATAAAGCAATAACTAAATTCTATATTTTGAAAATTACTTATATCATTTCTTATAACAGCATAAGAGGTTATTACAATGTCATAATCCGTAATAGCTTTTACTACTTCATCCCGCTCTCTTTTTGCTCCATAAATAACTAAAGTTTTAAGTTCTGGCGCGAATTTTTTTATTTCTCCTTCCCAATTATAAATCAATGAAGTTGGAGCTATTACTATAGCTGGCTTATTAGACTTTTTAATATTTTCCATTTCACTAACTATAAATGCTATTGCTTGAAGAGTCTTTCCAAGTCCCATTTCATCTGCCAAAATTCCACCAAAACCCATAGTGGCTAAGGCTTTTATCCACTTTACACCAACCTTTTGATAACTTCTTAATGTTTTTTCTAATTTTTCTGGTAATATAACTTCTTTAGATTCTGAATTGTCCAGAGCATCTATCAATCTTCTATATTCTGCATTTTTCTTAACATAAAACATTTCATTTTCTTTTAAATATTGTTCAACATAAAAAGCATTATGCCTTGAAGAAACTAAATATCTATCTCTTTCAAACGAACTCTCTGTATCCATATATTTTATAAGTCTATTAACACTTATAAGTCCACCATCTCTAAGGTATATGAATTTTCCCTTCTCAGTTCTATAGTATGTTTCGTTATTTTCCATAGCATGAAATATATCTTTATATTCCCACCTATTTACACCTTCTATATCAAAACTAAATTCAAGCATTCCCCTCTCTGTTATGCCTATATTAACGTTATACTCAGAAGGGTTATATAATTTAAGATTTTCTACTTCTTCTCCATATGTAACAGTAGCAAACTTACTTAAGCTATTGAAATAATAAAGCATAAATTCCATTATAGAATCTTCATCTTCCATTAAAAAATAATTTCTAGTCATTTCAAAGCCCATATTTTTTATTACATTTATTATTGGCCTTTCCTTAGCTATCTGTCTATTTTTTATAAGTTCAGCTTTTTTAAATTTATCACTACTAAATATATCAAACTCTACATCATCGTAAAGAAATTTAAGATTTACAGCTAAACCTGTTAACTTTTTCTCTAAATGTATAAAAGTTTTAAAATATTCATTTTCTTTTATAGCATTTAACTCTTTCTTTATAGAATCTTTATTATCATTTACTAAAACTTTAGCACTTATATCCTTTAACCTTGGTATAAAACTATTTTCTATGTACTTTGTAGATTCTGTAAGTGTAATTATTGATTTTTTTTGTTCTGAGAACATTTTATGTAATGGTTTGTATAATTCTATCTGATTTTGAGAAGGTTCATATATATCTCCTTTATAGAAGTAGTACTTACCTTCATCTAGTAAATCTAAAGGAATTTCATCTATATGATTAAGCATAAAAACACCTTTAAAATCTTTATTAATAATAAATTCTAAAGGAATGTCTTCTTGTAACAATTTAGCTCTTTTATATGTTCCACCATTGTAATGAATTTTAAAATGTTTATCTTTTAAAAGCTTTATTATTTCATTAAATTCATCTAATTCAAGTTTCAACTCACTATCATTTAATGTGCTTCTTTTTCCTAAATTAGATGATATTATATCTAAAATTTTAGTATCTCTTTCTTTGAATTCAAATATTTCTGGTGAATAAACAAAACCATCTTCACAACTTACTGAATAATTTTTGTATTTATATGAATTAAGAAAGTCTAGTATATTATCTACTTTATAAGACCTATTCTCTTCTAACTCTAAAGATATATATATATCTTTTCCTAAATTATTTATTATGAAATTATTCTTTATTCTTATAACTTCTTTTTCATTTTCCTTGATTTCTTTTATGTTATTAGTATTTTTATCAGAATCCAAACCTGCTTCTAAATCCTCTACTCCCTCGTTATTTTTAGGTGTATAAGATACTTTTTCTTCATTATTAGATTTAGGCTTTAAATAAGTTAAAAAGGCTGCCACTATATGTTTGCACGCCTTTTTTCCTTTTAAATTTATAAAATCAACACAATCGCATTTGAAATAATTTATATTACCTGATTTAAAATCCAATTCCATTTCTATATTGTTTCCAAATTTTTTATCTCTACCTTCATATACAGTAGCAGTTATTTTTTCTATGTCGCTTGAAGTCTGTATCTTGCTTAAATCAGAAACTGATCCATAATCATATAAGCTTTCACCACGTTTAAGCATTACAGTTCCAGTACACTTCTTTATCGATTTTTCAGTAAAAATTTCCACTTCAATCTCCTAATTTTATATATTATTTTGCGTTTATCATACTTTCAATGATAACAAACTATTATGTTTTTGTTAAGCTTTAATTTATTATATTTTTTATCATTAATATTTTTTAATGTAAGGTAAAATTATAGTTTTTTTAAGCTTTAAAATTACAAGCCAATATTATTTTGCAAACTTTGACTTTTTTTACAATTCAAAGTAACAAATAAAATTTATATTAATACTATATATTGTATGATGAAATTGTAAATTTATTATATTTCTTACTTTTACAGGAGGTGCGTATTTTGGACTCTACTCGTATATCTATTAAAAATGATACTTTTATATCTAACTACTATTCAAGCTCAAATTTTAGTAAGCTAGAATACTTAATAGTTGGTGACAATACTATTAAAAATACTATCAACGATACACTTATATCTTTACTAAAATTTGATTTATCCTCTATTGATGACTGTGACAAAATTATAAAAGCAGAATTATTTTTATACCTAAAAGCTACTCATTGTTCTGGAACTTCAAGTAAATTCAAACTAAATGTATATAAAAACCTTGAAGACTTTGATTACAACACAGTAACATGGGCTAGCGCTCCTCAGGTTGAAAAGACCAAATACTCTGCTTCTATCTTAACATCTGATATAAATGAATATGTATCAATAGACATTACAGATTTAGTTAAGGATTGGTCACACAACTTATATACAAACTATGGCATAAGCTTAATTGGTGCATCCGCTAGAGAATCAATAACATTTTCTTCTAGCAGAGATGAATATACTCCATATTTAGTAGTTCACTATGAAGATTCTACTCCATGTCCATGTCCACCAATTTGTCCTCCAGGTCCTAAAGGAGACAAAGGTGATAAGGGTGAAAAAGGTGAACCTGGTCATATGGGACCTCAAGGTCCTCAAGGAGATAGAGGTTGCCCTGGACATCAAGGCCCTCCAGGCCCTCAAGGTCCTCAAGGTCCTAAAGGAGAAAGAGGATGTGTTGGTCCTACAGGTCCTCAGGGTCCTAAGGGATGCCCTGGTCCTCAAGGTCCTAAAGGCGAAAAAGGTGAACGTGGTCCTCAAGGCCAACCAGGTCTTCAAGGTCCTCAGGGTGAAAATGGATTAGATGGTCATATGGGCCCTGTTGGCCCTAAAGGAGATAAAGGAGATCGTGGTTTAATGGGTCCTCAAGGTCCAACTGGTCCTCAAGGCCCTCAAGGAAAACCTGGACACAATGGTCCTCAAGGTCCTCAAGGTCCTCAAGGAGAGAGGGGTGTAACTGGTCCTCAAGGAATTCCTGGCTATCCTGGTCCTCAAGGTGAACATGGTTGTCCTGGTCCTCAAGGTCCAACTGGTCCTCAAGGTCCTAAAGGTGATCCTGGCTATCCTGGTCCTCAAGGAGAAAAAGGGGATAAAGGGGATAAAGGTGATAGAGGCCCTCATGGGGAACCTGGATGCCCTGGTCCTAGAGGTGAAAAGGGAGAGAAAGGTGAAAAAGGAGAGAAAGGTGATAGAGGTCCTCATGGAGAACCTGGCTGTCATGGTCCTAGAGGTGAAAAAGGAGAACAAGGTGAAACGGGAGAAAAAGGTGAAAGAGGTCCTCATGGTCTACAAGGACTTCCTGGTCTTCCTGGCCCTCAAGGTCCTCAGGGTCCTCAAGGTCCTAAAGGTGAAAAAGGTGAAAGAGGACATCAAGGTGTACAGGGACTTCCTGGACTTCAAGGTCCTCAAGGTCCTCAGGGTATTAGAGGTATAACAGGTTCTCAAGGTCCTCAAGGCTTACCTGGTCTTCCTGGACTTCAAGGGGCACAAGGCCCTCAAGGTCCTAAAGGATGTACCGGACCTGAAGGTCCTCAAGGTCCTCAAGGTATACCTGGCCCTCAAGGCTTACCTGGTCATCGCGGTCCTCAAGGAGTACCTGGAATACAGGGTCCTATAGGTCCTACTGGTCCTAGAGGTACTACAGGATGTTGTGGTCATATGGGTCCTACAGGTCCTATGGGCCCTCAAGGTGAACATGGTTGTCGTGGCCCTCAAGGTATACCTGGTCCTCAAGGTCCTCAAGGCGAACACGGTTGTGAGGGGCCTAGAGGTTTTAGAGGTCCTACAGGCCCTCAAGGTCCTAAGGGTGAAAAAGGTGAGCCTGGTTGCCCTGGTCATGAAGGTCCTAAGGGTGAACGTGGATGTCCTGGTCCAAAAGGTGAACCTGGCTGCCCTGGTCCTAGAGGCCCTAAGGGTGAAAAAGGTGAACCTGGGTGCCCTGGCCCTCAAGGTGAACCTGGTTGTCCTGGTCCTCAAGGCGAACCTGGTTGCCCTGGTCCTAGAGGCCCTAAAGGCGAAAAAGGTGAACCTGGGTGCCCTGGTCCAAAAGGTGAACCTGGGTGTCCTGGTCCTAGAGGTCCAAAAGGTGATGTAGGTCCTGAAGGTCCTCAAGGTCCATGCGGGTATCCAAGTACTTCACAACATGGTCAATTCACAGATGCTGGAGGAGCTGGAGTTGTTTTATGTGACGGGCAATTAGTACCACTAGATACAGTAGCAATTAGTGGTAGTGATATTTATCATGAAGATAACTCAACTGAAATAAACCTTGCTGATGGTCATAGTTACTATGTTTCATATATTTTAAGAAGCATGCTTCCAAATACCGAAAGTAATATAGCTGGTTTATTATTATTGAATAATTACTATGTAGTAGGTAGTTTTGTAAATTCTGGTTCTGCCTATGCTTGTGAGACTAGCGTTTCAATTTCCGGTGGAGTTATAATAACTAGCGGCGGATTATTACAACTAGAATATAAGACAACAAGTGATTCTTCTAATGTTGTTACTGCTTCAATCTCTGTAATTCAATTAGATTAGGCTCAAATTATCTAAAAGAATTACCATTTTTAAAAGGGATTATCAATCAAGATAATCCCTTTTTTAATATTTACTGTTTTTTTAATTCATTATCTATTTTCTCTAAACATTTCTTACAAGATACAAAAGATAGTTTTTCTTTTAAAGCATCTTTTGATATATTCTCTATTACTGTATTATTTTTATCATTGTGTCCTTTTATATCAAATGAATAAGTTACTGGTTTATTGTTTTTCTTTGCCATCATAAAAAACATTTTCGAGACTTCATCTTCTGTTTTTGACATGTATATACCACCCAGTTCTTCGCCTCTTAACATAGGCTGAAAAGTTATATTGTCCTTTTCAATTCTACTATCTAAAACAGAATGTTCAAATATTTCTTTAGGATCAAAAGAATACCTACAACGAATATCAAATTTGTCTAATTCTGATACTTTAATTATTTTGTTTTCTATATTTAAGATATTTTGACTGAATTCCTCAGTAGTTATAGCAACATAATTAAATTTTAATATACCTATATATCCTATAAAAAGAACCAAAAATGTTATTGTAGTATATATAATATTAGAACTAATATGATAAAACATTCTATTACTTCTATACTCAAAAAAATACTCCCATGCTTCAATATAATGTAGCCAAAAAAATATTTTATCTGTCAAATATGATGCCCAAAAGCTAGCTGCTATGAATAAAATTATAGGTGCTACTACTTCAGCAATTAGTCCAGTTCCAAAGGAATAATAAATCATATCTCCTTTTAGTTTTGGTAATAATAATTTATAAGCACCTCCAGCTATTATAAGCTTAGTTAACTTAAAAAGTATATAAGTAAATAAAAAAGTTAATGCAAACCATATACTTGTCTCTAAACTCTTAAATTTACCATACCCCTTCCTAACACCCTCTTCTATATATTCCATAAATTATTCTTCCTCCTTAGGTCCAACTAACTCAAATCTATTTATATAATCTTTATTAATTTCAGTAATATTTTTAAGTTCATTTACACAATTCAACAAATTAGCGGATGATATACTTGTATCTTCAGCTGATGCTGATATTTGTTCAGTTGTACTAAAGATTTCTTGATTAACAGAGTACAAGGTTTGTATCCTACTTATAATTTCATCATTACTAATTAATATCTTGTTAGAGCTTTTAGTTAAATTTATAATTTTCGGGGTTACTTCTGAAACAGATTCAGATATATATTTATATGCTTTTATAGATTTAGACATACTTTGTTTTTGCTTCTCTATTTCTGTACTCATTTCTGATGTTTTATTTTTAAGATTATCAGAACTTATAAGTACATTATTTATAAGTGTATTTATTGATATAGAGGATTCTTTAGTTTTCTCAGATAACTTTCTGATTTCCTCTGCAACTACAGTAAATCCCTTTCCAGCCTCACCTGCCCTTGCAGCCTCTATTGCTGCATTTAACGCTAAAAGATTAGTTTGCTGAGCTACATTATTTATAAGTTCAGATATATCATTAACCTTTTTTATATTAGCACTCATCGCTTCGAGTACATTAACAAAAGTTAGAAAATTATTATTAAACCCTTCTAACGCCTTAATTAAATCATTCATATAACCATTTCCCTCAGTGGCATCTTTATGAATATTTTTAACCATTTCTGAAACATTTTCTATATCGTAAACAGCATCTTTTAATAATTCATTAAACTCATTTATACCATTTACAATAATTTCTATATCGTTAGTTTCACCTGATATACCACAAGCTATATGTTTTATTGAACTTGATATTGTATTAGTAGTTCTATTTAAACCACTAGAAATATTGGTTAAATTATTTGATTGATCTTTCATAATATCATTACAATTTGCCATATCATTTAACATTTGCACTGTAAACTTTTGCATTGTATCTATTCCTCTACAAATAGCCCCAATCTCATCCTGACGTTTAAAATACTTCTCTTTTATTGAATAATGATAAACCCCATGACTTAAATAATCTATATGCATTCTTAAGCCATTTAACAATCTAGCTGACTTTCCAAATATCTTCCAGACTATAAACAAACCTGTCCCTATAAGAATTATAGTTACTACAATAAGTAAAATAGTTATATAATTTAAAGAGCTATCTATATTCTGGTTTAAAGATTCTCTAGTTATATTATCTAAATCATCAAGTTTGTATTTTAAAAATAGTTTTGTACCTATTCTTTGCAAAAGTATCATTGTTACTGAAATAATACTTATAATATAAAAAAATAACTTAACAATGTGCATTCTTATACTCTTATTACTATCAAAATTCACATTAGTTCTAAAGTTAGCCATCTTATACCCCCTTATAAATTTACCATTATACCCTTTATTTAAATATATTACCATTTAATCCCTTTGCGTTCAATACATTTCATATTTCATTTTTAACCATTTAAAGCTATGAAGTAATAGCCTTATTCTTATACCTCATAGCTTTTTATCTTTGTCCTTATGTTTAAATAAAAAATGTAACTTTAAAATATCTTATATACTTAATTTAACAATTGTGTTCCCTCTTCTTCTTTTAACAACTCAGTATCTTCTCCACTATTATTTAAATTATACTTTTCATACTCTTGCCCCAATAACTCTGTGCCTTCTTCCTTACTTAATAATTCAGTATTTTCTGAACCATTACTTAAAATATGTTTCTCATACTCCTGATTTAATAATTCTGTTTCTTCTGAGTTATTTTCTAACAACTGAGTACCTTCTTCCTCACTTAATAGTTCAGTACCTTCTGAATTATTATCTGAAATATGGTCCTCATATTCTTGACTTAATAATTCTGTCCCATCTGAATACTCATCTTGAAGACTTGATGTATCATTACTTATCACTTGATTTGTAGTAATTTTATTTCCTATTTTAATACCTCTTTGTGACTTTTCCTTACTTTTACTCTTAACTTTAATATCATTTTTTTTGCTAGTTATCCATACACTTTTAGAAAAAAAGCAAATACATATTCCTACTATAGATACGCAAATTCCTATTATTCCAACTACTAGAAGTGCCATTCCTATCCTCATAATATACCTCCTATTTTATATATCCTTGCTTTTGGATTTCCTTATATAATACTTTAAGGTTATTTATTTCCGGATTATTTTCAGCTGAATTATTCTGCTCTGCCAATTTATAATTCTCGACAAATTTTGAATAATCTCTAGAGGCAGCATCTTTTTTTGATTCTCTATCATAGTTCAATTTTGCTAGCCCCATATAACCTTTAAAATCTTTAGGATATTTTTTTACTAGTTTATTATAATAAGATTCTGCTTCTTCAATATTTTTAAGTGTCCTTTCTATATTCCCTATATTGTAATATAGTGAGGATGTTTCATAGCCTAAATTCTCCAATATTTTGTAATTATTAAGTGCTAAGTTTGAGTATTTATTTCTTTGTGTCTCATCATCTGCTACAGCAAAAGCTTTTGCATTATAAGCTTGTGCTAGTTTCTCATAAAGAGCTGTATTACTCTTATCCTCACTTTGAGCTATAGCCTTTTCTAATAATTCTATTTGACTATCAATATTATTATCAAAAACTTGAGCATTAGCAGCATATAAATCTGATAACATTATATATCCTCTTACCCTCTTTGCAGCATCTGTTTGCTGCTCTATATATTGTCTTAAGTTTGAAACCACTTTAGTAGCTTCATCATCTTTTGATAAATTTCCTGGTTTATTAAGAGCTTTTGATATAGCTCTATAGAATTCTATTCCATCGAAATTATTACTCTTTACGTTGTTAAAATTCTCTTCTGAACCTTTATAATCACTTTTTGCAAAGCAAGCTAACCCTAAAAGGTATGAATATTCCTCATTTTTAGTTATTTTTTCATTTTCTTTAGGTGCTTCTATTTTTAAATAATTTATAAGCTTATCAAATTGTGCTGTATCATAATATAATTTTGCAACATTTAAATATCCTTCATCTCTTTTTGGATCCTGTTTTATAGCTTCGTTATATTTACTTATAGCTACATCATATTTTTTAGATTTTTTGTTATTATCACCTGCTGATAATACATTTAAATATTCACCTGTTTTAACACTATTAATCTTATATATTCCTGAACCTACAAATAAAATTGATATAATTAAAGAAGCTATAAAAAATTTACCTTTACTTCTTCTTTTTTGTATTTTATATTCTGCACTAAGCTTGTCTATATTATTTAAATCCTCAAGTAATTCCTCTACATTTTGATACCTATAATGAGGATCTTGTTTGGTACATTTAATTATTATATATTCTATTCCTTCTGAAAACTTATTGTTTATTGATCTTACTGGTAGAAGTTCATAAGGTGGATCATTTGGACCCTTCCCAGTTAATAAATGATATAGAGTTACCCCTAAACTATAAATATCTGTTCTTTGATCAGTTTGATGATTTCCATATTGCTCTGGTGCTGCATATCCTCTAGTTCCTATTACAACTGTATCCGCTTCTGTGTTTTCCTTATATTCCCTTGCTATACCAAAATCTATAAGCTTTATATGACCTTGTTTATTTAGCATTAGATTTCCTGGCTTCATATCCCTGTATATAATAGGATTTGGTTTTTGATTATGCAAATAAATTAAAACATCACAAATTTCCTTTGCCCATCCTATTACTTTATCTTCTTGAAACGAAGTACATTGATTTAATAATGTGTTTAGATTAGTTCCATCTATATAATCAAGTACTATGTAAATTTTTTCATCTTTATTTATTATATCCACTATTCTAGGTAACGCTGGATGATCTAAGTTCTTAAGTATATTAGGCTCTGCAAGAAAATCCACATCTGAATTACTGTCAAAAGTTATTTCTTTTATAGCCCATTCTTTTTCCAAATTTAGACTAATAGCCTTATATACTATACTCATACCTCCTCTACCAAGTATATCAGTTATCTTATACCTACCATCTATTATTTTGCCTTTTACCTCACTCATTTCCTTCCTCCATTTAATAAAAAATCCCAAAAATTATTACATAAAATATTATTTATTTAATATTTTATCATTTATAATTATTTATTACAACTTTTACATTTTGTTAAGTATATTGTTTTTAAATACTTATTTGTATTTTTATGTATTTATAGTTATAATTTATAATATGAAGAATCTAAGGGGGGGAAAATTCATTGAACCGAAAAAAACTTAAAACCATTATTACTTTAGCTTTAGCATTAACTTATTTTACTTCTAATAGTTTAACTACAGTTTATGCTTTTGCTGATACTACAACTAATAATCAAACTAATGTACAAAACAATCAAACTACTGATGATAAATATAAAAATTTTATTACTACTAGCCATCCATTAGAACAACTTAATTCAGCTACAACGGCTAGTATTGCTAGCCAAAATAAGGATACAACTACTTTTAATAACATAAGAAGCTCAACATCTACAGTCGATAAAGACTCTAATCTTAAGCTATTAGCAACTGATGATAAAACATACTTTCCATTAACTCCAACTTCAATAACAAACGGACTTTATAAATACGATGTTCCATTTGAATCAATATATAACAATTTTAAATTCACTTTAGAACCTAAGAAAAACATTACAAAATTAAATGCTTTATTACAAAATGGAAATATTCTTGAGTTTAACAAAATAAATGCTAACCTTTTGTATGTACTTCCATTAGATATTGATTCATCTTCTACATTCAATAATAATAACAATAAAGCTATAAAATCGCTTGTTATTAACTATGAAGATAATACCTCAACATATATTGATTTCAACTATTCTACTGCTACACCTTCTACTTTCTCTAATATAAAGAAGGATTATGTTGTTGATGACAATAAGAACTTGAATGTTGATTTAAGCTTCAATATAAATGGAAATTATATTGAAAATAACAATAGAATTTTAATTAATAATGAATTAAAAATACCTACGAAAAAAAATACTAGTTCATTTAATTACGAAAACATTAAGGTAGATACTAAAACTACTAATAATTCTGTTAAGTTATATACATGTGACAATTTATTTCAAATATATTCAAAAGAAGTTAACTTAAACAACATTATTCCAATTTCTTTTGATGATGAAACATTAAATGACAGTAATTTTGATACTATTACTCACTCTATATTTAATCTTACAGTTCCTAAAATTGAAAATGACAATGACTATATAGAGATCAAAACTGATGATGGTAAAAGTTTTCGTTTAGATAAATCTCATAATTCTGCTGCAATAGATACTTATGGAAAAGATGATTTTAATTTAAGCTTCTATGGAGTATCAACCGAAAATAATTCTACATTTAAATTCACAAAAAAATACACTCATGATAAAACACCTTTAACTATAGATTCTATAAAATATCATCCTGAAAATACTCCTTCATATAATTTTGTAGATATATATAATAATGATGCAATAAAATTTGATGATAAACAAACAGGTACATTTCCTATTAATATTTATACAAATAAGAAATTAAAAGATATAAAGATAACTGATGACTTGGGTAATAACCTTTTACCTAATGATTTTAAATTAAACGATAGTTTAACTAACAATCTAAACTTAAAATTAACCAAATCAAGTACTAAAGTAACTGTTAAAGCTACAGATCAAGCTAATTATGCTGCTGACTATAATTTTACTGTTGATATACCTAAAGACAAATATAATGTTGATTTTTCTAATTATTCTGGATCAGTTATTAAAATAGATAATAGCAACTATAAAATAATATCTGCATCAAACTCTGGTTTTACTATATCTCTTTTAAATACTGATGAAAAAATAGACACTTCAAAACTTAAAATTAAAAATATTAGCAAATATAATTATACTGTTAAAGAAAATAATATTATTTTCACTAATATAAAAAATAATATACCTAATATTGGGATAAGCTATACAGACTCCTTTAATAGAGATATTAATTATAATGTAAATTATTTTATTGATTCAATTTCACCAACTTTAACCTTTAAAGATCCTTCACCTCAACCTTCTAAATCAGATCTTAGTGTTGTAGATTTAAGCTTTGATTATAGTGATGAGGGAAGTGATTCTAATATAAAGGAAATTCCTATTATAAATAGTGATACAAATTTGGCAAAACCTACTGCCAATACTATATATTTTGAACTTACTAATATTACTGCTAACGATACTAAAGTTAGCCTTAAGAATGATACTTTAAAAACTAAATACGATTATAATACTAATACTCTAAAAGGTTCTTTTGATTTTAAAAATTTATTAAAAAATAGTGATAAATTAACTGATGGTACTTATCGTCTAAAAGTAATATCTTACGATGATGCTTGCAACAAATCAAACATCATTTCCAAAGATATAACTATTGACAATAACGATTTTCAAGTTAATTCAAAAATACCATCAGATTCTAATATTATAGTTAATAAAGTTGAAATAACCTCTGATACTAACAACAAAGTCATATCATTAAACGAAAAAGAGCTTTTTGAAACTAACGCTAAATATTTAAAGTCTTTAACTTATAAATTGTATAAAGCTAACGATTTAGAAAATGAAATCAGTCTTGATACTGTTAAAGAAAATGAAGGCAATTATGTTATAAAAGCTATAGCTACTGATTTAAGAGATAATAGTACTATTACCTCTGCACCTGTTAAATTTTCAGTAGATCTTAATGCACCTATAATAAAAGTTTGCGAGAATAATGATATTTATACTTACAATACTGAAGATAATAAGTATTATTTAAAAAAGGATAAAAATTCGTTTAAAGTTAATATTACTGATACTTTTACTAAATTTGATCCTAACTCTTATATTCTTCCTGAAAAAAGAGAAGGATTTGAAGAGGCAATTAAAGCCGATGAAGTAGCTGTATTTCTTTATCCTAAAAAGAAATCTCCTAATTATAATGATTTATATGCTGACATATTAAACTATAGCAATACTACTTCTAGTATCAAATTATCTCCTGATATGTTAACTTTTGATGAGCATAAAAATTTAAATATTAATTTTGAGAAATTAAAATTAGTCGATGGTGAATATTGTATAGATATCCTAGCAAGTGATTCTTTTAATCAAGTTAATACAGCATCATATAATTTAGTAGTGGACAATTTAAAACCTCAAGCTAGTACAAATGAATATTTATTAAAACATAAAGGATTATTACCTAATGTCGATGCTGATGCTGATAAAATTGAAAAAAATTCATTTTATAGTTTTAATTCTAACGTTAACTTAAATTTCTCCTTAGATACATTTACCAAAACAGATGTTGATAATAATTTTAATATAAAAATAGATGAAGTTAATTTATCAAAGGTTTCTGTATCTATTAATAAAGTAAATTCAAATAATGATAAAACAAATTATAAAACACAAACATTTTACAAGAAAGATTTTGAAAACAACAAAATACCAAGTATTTCTTTATCAGATTCTGGAATATATGAAGTCAAATATACTATTTATGATTTTAGTAATGAACCTTTAGAAAAGTCAGTTCTACTTGCTGTTTTAAAAAAACCTGAAATAACATTAGGTTATTTGGATAACGGTGAGTTTAAACCATTAAAGAAAAGGGCTTCTTTAAAAAATTTAATAAATCCTGTAGTTAAAGTAAAAGGTGTACTAGGCTATAATTTAGATAGTGATAACAAAAGATGTGGTTATTTAACTAAGTTTAATCAATTTAGTCTAATTGAAACTGATGAAACTTATAATCAAACTAAATATAATCAGGATAATTTAAAATTTGTTTGTGATAACTATTCAGAAGGTTATTTTAAATTAGCTAATATCGACAATAGTGAATTAATAAATTTACAGGATGGTCGTATTCGTTATAATATTCAACTCTCTGATATATTTGATAATTCTTCTAATGTATTAAATAGTTATTTTTCTATTGAATCTAATAAACCAAAAATAAATACAACATTTACTTTAAAAGATAAAGAAACTAATAAAGATAAGCAAATTGACATTAAAGATGACTCAAATAATTTTATTCAATCTTTACCAAAGATAGATTTTACAATAAATAAAAACTATTCTGATTTAGATCCTGATTGTACCAATATAATTATCACAAAAGTAGATAAAAATGGAGCTCGGCATAATGTTACTAGTGATTTTAAACAAACAATTAGTACTTCTAATTTTACACCAAAAATCACTCTAGAACCTAACCCAAACTCAGATTTAACTCAAGGTTATTATGAGGTTAATGCTCATTTTATTTCTTATTGTGAAAATGATATTACTTCAAACTTCTCATTTATTTATGATGAAGAGGCTCCAACTTGTAGTGTTGAATATTTCAAGTTCAATGAGGATGGAAGTATAGGTGACAATGAAAATCCTACCAATTATGAAAATGCTGTTTATACATCAAATGATAATATAGGTATTAAATTTAATTTTCATGATAATTCAGATGGTTTTTATGCTAAAAATAACAACCCAAATTATGATTATAAAAATGCTGTTACTATAACTAATTCTGAGGGTAAAGCTATCTTTAATGGTAACTCTACTACTTCTAAAACAATAACTACAACAAAACAAACTTTACCTGAGGGTAAGTATAATATAAATATCGAATCATTAGATAAAAGCTCTAATAAACTTTCTACTAAATTTGATTTGATAGTTGATAAAACTAAACCAGTTGTTAAAAATAATAGCGCCAGCTTAATCAATAAATGTAATTTACCAAATGAATCAACCCAATCATTTTATGCTTTTGATTCTTCACTTGATTTAAATATAAGCTTTAATAAAGCTACTACTAACAATAATAAAAACAGCTTTAATATAGAAGTAGATGAACCTTATCTTGCTTCTGGTACTGTGGAAATAAAAAAAGTATTAAGTGATACTGAAGAAATAACCTTTGACAAGTTTGATATTAAACGTGATGAAACAACTAAAAGCTTTAAAGAAATAACTAAAACAATAGATAAAAACAATCCAGGTATATATGAGATTACTGCCTACTTCGTAGACTTAAGTGGAAATCAAACTCCTTACACTGTAAAAGTTGCTGTTGTTACAGCACCTAAGATTACATTAGGTTATTTGGATTCTAATAAAGATTTTAAAGAAATGAAAAATGATGATTCATTTAATACTAATATTACACCGGCATTAAAGATTAATGGTGTTTTAGGAACTTGCTCTGGTAAAGATGTATCATACTTTTTAGACAAATCAAGTCTAAAAACTTTAACCTCTAGCAATAAAGAAGGTATTGAAAATATATTATCTAACTTTAAAACATTAAAATATAATGGCTATACTGAACAAATCTTAGCATTACAAAAAGACCAAAACTTAGCTTCATTAAGTGATGGACTTACTAACTTTAATATTCAAGCTACTGACATGTTTAAAAATGCTACTTTCGATTCAGATGATGCTGTAAAACTAAATGGTAGTTTTGCAATAGAAACAAAAACCCAGATAAAAACTAAACTTAACGCTAAAGAAATCTCTTTAGCTGACACTAAAGAAAAATATATAAATGAAACTCCTAATATAGATATAGATATATTAGATAACTATTCAAAATTATTAACTGAAGATAGCAATGGTAATAAAATAGTAAATCCTAACTTTAAGGTAGTTAGAGCTAATGGTAAAGATGATATTGAAACTGATTGTACTTCTGAATTTATTTTAAAATCTGCTGGTTATTCTGATTATTGCTCTAAATTCAAATTAGTAGTTAATGATACAAACTCTTTAAAATCAGGTATTTATACTGTCAACTTAACTGCTCAGCCTAAGTCAAATTGTAAGCCAGGGAGTCAAAGCTTTACTTTTGTTTATGATGCTGAAAAACCTTCTTATACTATTGATTTATTTAAAGATAATCAAAACCTAAATCAACCTGTAATTGACGAAGATTATAATGTGTATATTAAAGATAATACTTCAAATTTAAAATTTAATTTTAAAGATAATTCTACGTCCTTTACTCGTATTCCTGATGCTACTAAATTAAATAAATCTATTTCTATTGCTACTAAAGATAACCCTAATTTTTATAAAATAGCTGCTGATGACTCTACTACTGATATGCTTACTGCTGCGCAATTTAATGCAAATACAATTTATGATGTAGCAGTGAATTGTATTGATACATGCGGAAACACTTTGAATACTGATAAGTTTAAATCTAATTTCAAACTTTATGTAGATAATGAGGCTCCTACCGTAAGCTTAGAGAATAATCCAATATATACTATGAACAAAGAAAATCCTACTGATAGTATTAAGTGCTATACTAAGAAAGATTATATTCCTGAATTTAAGATACAGGATTTAACCCCTAATACTAAACTAACTGTAAGATATACTTTAAATAATACCAGTTATTCTTGCTCTGCAGACAAGTTTAATGAAGAGCTCCGTAAGGAAATAGAGAGATTAAAAACTCAATTAACTAAACGTAATGAATGTAAGATAGATTTATCCTTTAGTGTAACAGACCTATTAGATAACTCATCTACAAATAATAACTACAAATTCATATTTGATTCAGAAGCACCACAAAATAATATATCAGTATCTGGCACAGATATAACTAAAAATACAGATATTAGGGCTACTACATTTAATAATTGCAATAACTTTGAAATAAAAGTTAATGACAGTAATCTAAACAAACAAGCCTTTATTGAAAGGTTAAAAATTAGATATTTAGATACAGTTTCAAATAATCCAACTAAAGATGTTATTGATAGAGGCCGTCTTCTTGAAATAGATTCTAATAATTTAAAACCTTATGGTGATGGCTATATGTTCACAATGCCTTTACCTGGAAATGGATATTATTATGTGGAAAGTACAGCTATAGATTTCTCTAATAATAGCGATGCTACCTCTTCATTTAATCAATTTTTTACTGTAGATAATACCAATATTAACGCATCACTTTCTGGCTCTACAGGTTTTATAAGGGGTAAACACTATAATACAGACTTAACTTTTAGTGTGAATGTAGCTAGCCACATTGCAGGCTTTATTAATTCATCATATTCTCTTACTCGAAATGGTATTAATGTTACTAATGATTTCCTAACTAGTAATTTTGATTGGCAAGCTGTTGGTGGTAATTTAACCTTTACTTTACCTACTAATAGCGCCGCAGAGGGAATATACACATTTAATTACAACATTAATTCACTTGTAGGAAAATCTAGTGATGATAGCTTTAATTTTATTGTTGATAGAACGGCTCCTACATTATCTAATTTGAGCTTGAATCTTGGCAATGGGAAAATAGTAAATGGTGTTTATTATTCAAATGCTGAATCTCCTAACATTAGATTTAATAGTTCTGATACTTACACTAGTAATTCTAATATAGTTAAGAAAGCTACTATAAATAATAGAACTTATGATTTGTCCGGAGATTATATCCCTAATGAACTTGTAGCTGCAGAAGGAACCTATAATATTACTATTAGTCTAACTGATGAAGCAAATAATACTTCAAATTATAATTATACAGTTGTAGTAGATAGAACTCGTCCATCGCTATCTGTAAATGGGTTTGATGGTAATTCCTGTTCTGAAGATAATGAATATTATATTAATCACAATATAACTCCTCAAATTAGTGTTAGTGATACCAACTCTGAAGATATAGGTGCTAGAACTATAAGCTTAGATGGTTCTGTATATCCTTTATCAACTATAACTTCAAACGGAAAACACAACTATAAAGTTACAGTTAGTGACTACGCAGGTAACACCACTCAATTTGAAAAGAGCTTTATATTAGATACTGTATTTCCAGTAATAACTGTAGACGGTGTAATTAATAATAAATATTATAATAAAAATGTCACTCCAAGCTTTAGGGTAGATGATATTACAGCTAAGCTTACTGCATCCCTTAATAGTTCTAGTTATGATGGTGCTACTTTAACTAAAGATGGTGATTATATCTTGACTTTAGTTGCTGTAGATAGAGCTCTAAATAGAACAGAAGTTAAAATAATATTTACTATTGATACAGTTGCTCCAATAATAACAATCAAGGGTATTCTTGAAAACCAAGTTAATGGTGGAAAGTTAACTCCTTTAATCAGTGTTGATGACGCTCGTGCATTAATTAATTCTCTTCTAAATGGAGAAGATTATTTTGGAGGAGATATAACAGAAAGTGGAAAATACACCTTAATAGTTAGAGCTGTAGACCTTGCTGGTAATGTAAGTACTAAAAGTATTAGTTTTACGCTTGATGCAACTCTACCTCAAATTGTAGTCGACGGTTTAGAAAATGGTAAATTCTATACTGAACCTGTAAAACCTAAAGTTTCTGCTTCTAAGGATGCTACTATTGAAATGACTCTTAATGGTAAGCCTTATAATGGAGAAGAAATAAGTGAAAAGGGTGATTATGAATTAGTAATAACTGCAACTGATAAGTTATCTAATAAGAGTAAAGCAGTTTACAAATTTACTATAGGCTCAAAAGAAGATGCTAAAAAAGCCTCAAATAATGGCAACAATAATAAATCAAATTCTTACTTTAAAAATATCTCTGCTAAAGTAGCTATTCCTGTAGGCGGGGGAATCCTAATATTTGGCGGATATGGCGGATTTATGTTATTTAGAAAAAGAAAATTATAATAAAAAAAGTTCTAAGATTTTTCTTAGAACTTTTTTCATTATAATTTAAAATTTATTTTCTTTTTCTTAAAAATAATCCCAAAAGTAAACTTGAAATCCCTATTACTGCTGTAGCATCTTTAATTGGTGATCCAGTAGTAGGTAATTTACTTATATTAGTCGTAGTACTTGCATTACTACTATTAGTAGTATTAGTTTGCTCAGGAGTTTTAGGTTGTTCTACATTCTTTTCATTAACAATTACTTTTGTTTTAAATGTTGAAGCAGCTCCCTTAGAATCTGTAACTGACACTTCTACTTCATATTCTCCTGAATTATTTATATCTACTGTGTTTTTAATAACTTTTATATTTTTAGTTAAATCACCATCTTCTTTATCCATAGCCTTTAATTCTAAATCTTTTAATGGATTAAAAGCTTCTCCCTTTATCAATATATAATCTTCGATACCAGTTATAACTGGTGCTTTATTTACTCCTGGAATATCTTTTGCATATATTAAATTAATAGTTTTATCTTCATTTCCAAATGTATACTCATTATTTTGTAACATTGAAGGTTCATCTACATTTTTAAAAGTATATTTATCTATTTCTTGTGGTATAATCCTAAGTTTAGAACCATAATCTTTAGAAACTGTTTTTGAAGGATAAAGACTATTACCTTTATCATCAACATAATTAATAGTAAGTGTAGTTATATTTGGTATTACTTCAAAAGAATCTTCTATTAAGTTAGATTTCAAATTTTCATAAGAACCACCTACTTTAAAAGTCCCTTCATTTATTGCTACACCTTCTTTATTGAAAAGACTATTGTCTAGAATATTTATCTTAAAAGGACTTCCTTGAAAATGTACATCAAAATTTTCTTTCTCTGGAGTAGTATTATTTTCTCTATATAAAGGTATTCTAATTGAAGATAAATACATCTTTTTAATATCTTCTATAGAAGTACCTTTTTTGATTTTTTTATCCTTTAAAGCACTTACCATTTTTAAATGAGTTTGATTAGTAGGTTTATTATTTTCAAAGAAATTGCTATGAACTGTTCTTGGCTTATTATCATCTGAATTTGATATCTTTAATACATCATCATCTGTAAAATGAAGATTGTTTGAATTACATACAATTGATAAATCTGAAGGATATTTCAATAATTCCGAACCTTCTCCATAAATTTTATTTCTATCAAATGCAATCGCTTTTTTCACTTTTATTTTACATATATTCTCTATAGAGTCTAAAGTAGCATTAGCAGTTAAATGTAATTCATCTAATTCTGTAAAATTGCTTAATAGTTTTATATCTTCAGCAGTTATTCCTGTTACTGATAAACCTAAAAATTTTAGATTTTTAAGATTAACAAGCTCAGCTGGTAAATGCTCGGTAAATGCTACACCAGTATAATCTAAATTTAGATACTTTAGATTAGCAAGCTTAGTTATTCCTTTGGGAAAATGTAATAAATTATTCCATCTAAGGTCTATCCATTCTAGTTTTTGGCATTTACTTATTTCTTCTGAAATAGAAACTAACTGTCCGTTAGGACTAAAGTATCGTGTAGGCGTAAACATATTATATGTTCCACTATTTGATATACAACATAAATAAGTTAAATTTTGCATTCTACCTACAATCTTAGGTATCTTGGATAAAGGGGGAATATTACTTGATGTAACATTAATTGTATCATAAGTTTCTAAATCGTTTAAAGTAAGTGTTTCTTGTGTTTCAGTAGTATATTTACTAGAACTACCAATTGCACTATAAAGCCAAGTCTGACCTTCTAATTCTTCTACTAATTCTGGAACATCTTTTACTAATGTATTTTTATCAAGCTCAGATATTGGTACATTTGCCTTTTCATTCTTAGCTGGGGTTTGTACTTGATTTGTATTAGTTTGTGTTTTAGATAAGCTTTTAGTTTCATTTGTACTTGATTTGGTAATAGGTAAGTTTTTATTGTCATTTGTAAGTGCTCCTTGACTCTTCACAAAGTCTTGATTTGGTGTTTGCTTAACATTATCTATAATTTTATTCTCCTTATTAGCTATCCCTTGATTATTTGTTGTTAAGCTCTTATCTGATGTTTGTTGATTAGATATGTTTTTATTATCATTTGTATTTACCGCTAAGTTCGTTTGCTGTTGTAAAGCTTCTAATGCTTGAACATTAACTGCACTTACGCTTAATGTAGTTAATATGGTTAATAAAATAACCTTCTTTTTTATCATGGAATCCCCCTCTTTTATAATTTATTAATATATTATAAAACCTTATAATCATTAAGATTATAAGGTTTTAACTACAAATATAAAGGATTTTAACATCAAAATACAAAATTTATTAATAAACAGCAAATCTATTTAAAGCACCCATTCATAAAACAAATATTAATTATTTATACTTTATAAATATATTCAAAATATTTATTTAAATTTTAAATATATTTAATTTTATATTATTTTACCACATATTGAATTTAAAACCATTTATTCAATTCTCTACAAATTAGTTTACCTTACAAAACTTTGATTGTCAAATAATTATTTATATTACTTATTTTTACAACAAGTATAAATCTTAATCTATATTATTCTTCTTGATAATTAATCATCTCAATTTTTACTGGACTTTCCCCTTCTATTGTATTTATAATTTCTTCATTATTTTTAAAATATAATCTTATCTTTGTATTAGTCTTATTAATATTTTTATTCCTAGTAAATTTTCTTTTATAATTGAATTTTTTATAATGAAAAATCTCACGGATATATTTATTTCCATGAGATTTATTTAAAATACTTCCTTTTTATAATCTTATTTTTCTCTTTACAAACTTATAGGTTGTACAAGAAAGCATTATTCCAAAAGCAATTGCCCCTGCAACTATTATAGTTTGCATTCCCTTAGAGTATGCTAAAGAATATTGTCCCTCTACTATGCAATTTATAGTATTATATGCTGTTATTCCTGGAACCAACGGAAATATTCCTGGTATTGAAAATTCTATAGCAGGTGTCTTAAGTCTTATTGCCATAAATTCACTATATATTCCTACCATAAACGCACCTATAAAAGCGGCTGCAACAGAACTTTTATTAAAACTATAAACCCCAAGATAGGTTGTCCAACCTATTACTCCACAAAGCCCAGCCCATACTATCTTTTTTCTATCAATGTTAAAAAGAATGACAGGAAATACGCTCCCTAAAAATGCTAATACTATTTGCTTTATCATAATCCCACCCACATTCCAAAAGTTAACGCCACACCAATTCCAACTCCTACGGCTATTATTATAAGCATTGATTCGCCAAATCTAACAATACCAGACATAAAATCACCATAAATAACATCTTTAATTCCATTAGTAAGTGCTACTCCAGGTATTAATATCATTATTACTCCAGTAATAACATTTCCCTTGTTCACAAATGGAATTAATGACTTACATATTAAAGTTAAAATTCCTATAATAAAACCAGAAACAAATAGCTGAAAAAATCCTGCTGGCCCTATTCTTTCTAATATAAAATAAATTCCTACACTTATAATTCCTGCTACAATGGCATCACAAATTGTCCCATAAAAAAATAATGCATATATAAAAGATGTCATATATGCAGCTAAACATCTTATTGGAAAACTAAAATAAGGTGCTTTTTCTATATCTTTTAATATATTTTTTGCCTCTTGATAGGATAGTATTTTTTCTTGGAGATTCCTTGAAAATGAATTAATAAGTTCTATTCTATATAAATCAACATGTTTTGTTTTAACTTTTCTAAGTGAAGTAACCTTTTCATCCTCCTCATCCATAACAGAAACAAAAACACCCTTTGGTGTTGCCATGCACTCACATTCTAAATCATAAGCCTTACATATACGCTCAATAGTTTCCTCAACTCTATAAATTTCTGCTCCATTACTTAAAAGGATTTCCCCGGCTGACAATGAAATCTCTAAAACTTGCTTAACATTCATACATTACCCTTCTTCTAATATTCTACATTTAATCCAAAATATATTTTATCACAATATCTTTATTAAATAAATTATTACTTTACACTTATATCTTTGTTCTTATTTATATTATTTAAAATATATTTTATTTTTAGAATTTATATTAAAATGTTTATTAAATAAAAATAATAAACATTTAAATATTTCTTATTAAAATAACTTTTTTGATTTTAATAACACAAAATCTTAATATATTCCCCAAAATCACAAAATTTTACATAGAATTATTTGAAATAATATTTAATTATGATAAAATATGTTTAATATATAAAAAATGTAAAGGGAGTAATATTTTTGGATAAGGAACTGTTTGTAAAAGAGTATTTGAAAAAAATTAATTTCCATAACAATCTTAATTTAGATTTAGAAACACTAAAAAAAATACATATTCAACACTTGTTACATATACCATTTGATAATTTAGATATAGTATATAATAAAAAAATTGAATTAGATGCGGATAAAGTTCTAAATAGAATAATAAATGGCCATAGAGGTGGTGTATGCTATGAATTAAATGGATTGGCCTTGCGCTTATTAAAATATATTGGATTTAATGTGAAATGTTTATCTGGACAAGTATCTGATAAGGGCACTCTATTTGATCATAACTTTTTAATGGTAGAATTGCAAAATGAAAATTGGCTCTTTGATGTAGGTTTAGAACAAAACTTTTTTGAACCATTGAAATTTAGTATAAATGAAGTTCAAAAGGATAAAGTTGGGTACTTCAAAATAATTACCCATGAAGATTGGGGTTATAAATTATTATATTCTCTTGACGGAAATAACTACAAAACCAAGTATCTATTTTCATTACAAGAAAGACAAATTGAAGATTTTAAACCTTATTGTGCATTTTTTGAAGCTTCAATTACATCACCATTTGTAAATAATAAAATTTGTGCTATCTCTACTGAGGAAGCCAGAATTTCATTAAAAAATGACACTTTATCTATAACCCAAAGTGGAGTTCAAAGTAAAACTAAAATTGAAAATAATCAAGAGTTTGTCAATAAATTGAAAGAAATATTTAACATAGACCTAAATACAATAACAATTTAAAAATCCCATGGTATACCTTATACCATGAGATTTTTATAAAAGGATCTATTTAAATTTTATGCTTACTTAATATACTTGCTTAGCCTAAAATTTTATAGATAATCCTTATATTCTTCTTGTTCACTTAAATTATTTAATAGGTGTTTTATTTCTTGATCTCTGTTTTTGTCCATCACAAGTATTACATCTCCTGCATCAACTATCACTAAGTCTTTAACTCCAAAACCTATTATAAGCTTTTTCTTTTCGCCAAATACTGCACAGTTTTCACATTCTTCTAAAAATACTTTCTCTGACACGGCATTACTCCTATTACTTCCTAAAAATCTACTTAATGCTGTAAAGCTACCTATATCATCCCATGAAAAATCACTCTTTATAACAAAAGCTTTTCTCGTCTTTTGCATAACTCCAAAATCTATGGAGATTCCATCGATTAAGTTATATTGTTCTCTTATAACCTCTTCTTCATCTATCTCTCCTAAGTGTTTATATATTTCCATTAAACTTTTATACATCTTAGGGATATATTTCTCTATTTCTCTTAGGATTACATCTGCTCGTATGACAAACATTATATTATTTTAAAATAAGAACCTATTAATCTCATAATCTCTAAATATATTATCTGTCTACGCTAAAAAATAGGATAGAACACTTTTAAAAGCATTCTATCCTTCATATAAACTAATTTAAAATATCCTTATCAATAAACTCACCAATAGAATTAATTGTAATTTATTGAATAAATATGTTACTATAACTTAGAGATATTTAATAAAGTAGGGGGAGACTATATGAAAAAGAAATTTGCAATACTATGTTGTATAATATTTTTTATACTTGTTGGGAGTGGGTATTATTTATATTCAGTAAATTATACTAGCAGAGGATGGATAAATAATTTTCTAAACAAGAGAGAGGGTAAAACTCTAAATAAAGAATTTAATACAAAAATTAAGTCAGCAAATCTAGCTACAGACTATTCAGTAGAGAAGGCATTAGAAGATATTGAAACATTAAAATTAAACACTATAAATTTACCTATAGTTATCAATATACCTGATATAAAGTCAAGTAATGTTAGTGTAGACTACAACAGCCTTCAAAGAGCTCAATGGCTTTTAGACAAGCTTAAAGGGAAAAAAATAAATATTATTCTAGAACCTTATCCATGGATTGCAAATGGAAGCAAACCAGAAACCGACTTTAATCCAACTAATAAAGAAGAATTCTTTTCAAACTGGAAGAATAATGCGTTAAAACCATTGATAGATAAGATAGCTATTCCTTATAGAGTTGATGCTTTAGTTGTTGGTACAAGCTTTTCTTATTTAGAGGATATGGAGGATAATCTTTGTGATTTAGCTGATTTCTCTAGAACTTATTACAAAGGGTTAATTACTTATAGAACTAGTCAATGGGTAACAGCTAATTGGACTGATGAGGCTACAAAAAAACAAGTCGAAGAGCTTAATAAAAAATATAATCAAAAGTTAAACAATAAAATATTTTCAAAAGTAGACTTTATATCTATTGCATCATATTTCGAATTAACTAACAATGATGTAAATACAGTAGAGAATCTTACCAAGTCTTTGATTTCTTCTCAAAAATTTTCTAGAGGTCAAGAAATAAAGACACAGGTAAAAAACTTTTATGATAAATGGAAAAAGCCTATCTTTTTCGGAGAATTAGGTTTTCCAAGGACAACAAAAGCCTCTATTGACCCTTGGAACCCATATGCTTCAACAGAAATAAATAATCAAGAACAAGCTAACTGTTTCGAAGCATATAGAATAACCTATGAAGCTGAACCATGGTTTTTAGGTTTTTCGTTTTTCGCAGTTGGCAATAACAACTCAGATAAAATGTATTATCCTAGCAAAGAAACAGTTGATGTTATAAATAAATGGTTTAACTTTTAATATATTTTAATTTAACCCTAATGGAGATAGCAATTATGCCTTTATTCTTATCATATATAAAGGTATAATTGCAAATCATAAAAATAAAACTAGATTAATTATAAAATAACTACATTTAAACTTAGTCTAACTCTAATATACTTGCTACATTTGAAAGCAGGACAAATATCTAAATATAAAATATATTTAAAATTAATTATAAGATTAAAGAATAACATATTTTTAACTTCATTAGGTTTATCGTAGTATATTCGATATTTGCTTTATTATTTATGGAGGTATTTATGAATAGAAAAATGTTGTATAAAAGAAACAAGAAATTTAGTATTATATTTGCAATCCTTGTTATATTATCTGTTCTCCCTTTTCCTTTTCTTTTCTCAAGCAATCGTAAAATAGCATTTGGAGCTTCAGTCACTTTTCATAGTTTTTTCTCTATTGTATTATTAATTATGTTGCTAATTACAATCTATAGCTTGATTATGAATACAAAGTCAAAAAATAAAGCTATAATCAAAACTAATATCACAGTATATATATTAGCTATAGCTGGTGTAAGCTTAATATTTTATCTTTGTATATCAACTCTTCCAGATTACTACAAAGATATACCTAAAATTATTACTTCAGAATATCCATCAGTTGATGGTAAGTTAACTAATCTTTCTATACATAAAGGGAGAGGTTCTTCTACAAAGTTTATTATTGATGGTATAAAGTTTTCAATTGATGGCATCCCTTCTTCAGATTTTTTAGTTGAAGGAAAAAAGTATCATGTATGCTATCTACCAAATTCTAAATTTGTCATTAAAATTGAACGTTATAATGAATAAAATATTTTAAACTTCTACAAAAAAGGCTGATAGATTATCTGCTATCAACTTTTTAATTTTATAATAATATAAAAAATAATTCCTATTGTTGTTAAGGCGTACGAATTTTAGCAACGCAGCCACCGCAAGTAGGTTGTATTTCATATCTACTTAAATCTTTCTTTGTGGAAGCTTCACATATTGTAATCCAATAACTTCCATCTACAGTAGTAGTTGATCCATACTCGTCATAAAATGCAATATCATTTTGAGTAAGGTTAGGATTTTTATTTAGAAAATCTTCAACCGCTATATATACAGCTTTGTCCCAAGAGATATACGCCTTATTAATAGGTGGATAATAAGGAATATTTAAATTCAATTTCGATTTTGAATTATTTGAAGTAGTTTTAGCCGAATTAGATGTAGCACTATTATTCTTCTGATTATTAACACTTGCATTCTGCTTTATCTGTGCGTTTTGTTTAGCCTGTTCCTCAGCTTCTCTGTTCTTTCTGTCTTCTTCTTCCTGTTTTTGTTTTTTTATTAGCTCTTCATATTCAGATTTTAATTTTATAACTTCTTGTTTTTTACCATCAACCTTGTCCATTACATATGTTGAATTATCAACTATAGCATTTAATGAACCTAATGCATAGTCAAATTTGTTCTCTTTAACAATAGGTTCAACTTGTTCTAATTTTTTTAAGTTCTCTTTGCTTTTATTAATATCTTCTAATTTAGAACTCACAACCTTATTATTTTTTAATTTCAAACTATCTTTATATAATTCTTCAGCCTTTTCGAATTCTCCATCTTTCTCAAACTTTTCAGCACTAGATAGTATCTTGTTATACTTTTCTTCATTCTTACTATGTAAATAATAGCTAGTAACTACGCCTAAAAAAATTATTAAAAGAATTAAAATAATAAATCTTTTTCGTTTCATAAATAATCCCCTTTCATACAATCCTACTAATATAATACCTTATTTTAACATAAAAAACTTATTATAAGCTTCTTTCTTCCCAAATGATGTATAAATTTCACATTCTTTCAAAGATATTTTCTCTGACACAGCATTACTCCTATTACTTCATAAAAATCTAATTAATGCTGCAAAGCTACATAATGTAATTTCATGAAAAATCACTCTTCATAACAAATGCTTTTCTAATCTTTCGAATAACTACAAAATCTATTGAAACTTTTCTTATTTCAAAATAAATACTTATTAATCAACTTACTTCTGAATATATTATAATGTGATTCAATATGTTTTAGGAGATAAATATGACTAACCAATATCCAAAGGTTAATTTAGATATTACAGTTATTCCACCAAAGGAACCTGATTTTTTGAATGATGAATTTACAAGGGCCTTAGCTCAAATATTAGTTACAAAACTACCTCAATCTATTGAAGCTATAGATGAATTCATAGAAAAAATAAAAACTGATCTATGACTTAGGTGGTGATTTAATATGAAGAAAGCTGCTATATATGCTAGAAAATCTAAGTTAACTGAAAAAGGTGATTCTATAGATAATCAAATTAAGCTATGCATAGGCTATCTTGCTAATATAGGTATTGATGATTATATTATTTATAAAGATGAAGGCTTTTCTGGCAAGAATACAGATAGACCTAAATTCTTAGAAATGCTCAAAGGTGCTAGAGAAAAGAAGTTTGATTTATTAATCTGCTATAAGCTTGACAGAATAAGTAGAAATGTAGCTGATTTTTCTACCTTAGTTAGTGAACTAGAACTCTTAGGCATATCATTTATATCAGTTAACGAACAATTTGATACTTCAAACGCTATGGGAAGAGCTATGATGCTTATATGTAGTGTATTCTCTCAACTTGAACGTGAAACTATTTCTGTGAGAGTTAGAGACAATATGTATGCCTTAGCCGAGAAAGGTAATTGGCTTGGTGGTGAGATTCCTATGGGGTTTAAAAGCGAACGAGTTTCCTTTACTGATGAAGGTGGTAAAGAAAGAAGTTATTGTATCCTATCACCCGTAGAACATGAGCTTAAAATTATACAAGAGATCTACTCTTTATACTTAGAATTAGGTAGTTTAAGCAAAGTAGAAAAATATCTACTTACCCATAATATAAAGACAAGACGTGGTAAGGATTGGTCTAAAAATACTTTAAGCTATATACTAAGTAATCCTGCATATGTTAAGGCTGATAATAGTATAATTAAACATTTTAAAAACAAGGGATTATCTGTTAGAGGAACCCCTAATGGAATAAATGGTATTTTAATTTATAATAAGAAAATAGGTAAAAATGGTGGCTATAGAAATGTTGAAGATTGGCTTTACGTTATTTCTCATCATGAAGGTATTATAGATTCTAAAAAATGGCTTTCTACTCAGAAACAACTAGCTGCAAATAGAAGTAAAGCTCCCAATATTGGTACTTCTCACTCAGCCCTATTATCAGGATTAATACGATGTGCTAAATGTGAAAGTTATATGAGAGTTGCCTATGGTCAGTTTAATGCTAAAATAGACAAAAAGAGATTTTATTATATGTGTAGCTTAAAACATAACTCAGGAAAAACAAGATGTGCTAATAGGAATATAAACGGCCTTGATTTAGATGCAGCAGCAATAGAAAAACTCAAGGAATTGTCTATAAATAAAGACCTATTAATAAAATATGTTGAAAACTACAAACAAAACCTTCTAAACTCTGATGCAAATAAAGAAATTCAAGCAATAACTAATTCAATAACTCAAAATAAAGCTATGATAAGTAACCTAATTACTAATGTTTCAATGACATCAGAGCAAACTACAGCTAAAATATTTATGGATAGAATAACTGAACTAACTAAAGAAAATACAATGCTACAAGAAAAACTTACTACACTAAAAGAAAAATTAAGTAAAGAAGAAAATAAAACTGTGAACTATGATAATCTAATAGCTAAGCTCAAACATATAACAGATTTTGTTGATAGCTGTGATATTGATGAAAAAAGGAAGCTTATATCTTCTGTTATTAATAAGGTATTTGCTGATGGTGATACTGGCAATATTACATTACAGTTAAAGGGGTAGAAAACTATTAAATCTTCTACCCCACATATGAAAATACTTATATCTCTTGAAGGATTTTATACATTTTTATCTAATATTACAATAGTACTATTAGTAAATATATATAAATGTAAATTAAGGAGGTATTTTAGTAGAGTTATCCTACTAAATATAAATTATGCTAAACATAAATTCATTTATAAAAAATGCTAAAGAAACTACTGACTATACTTGTTATAATATAAATCACCCTATAACAATATTAAATAAATATATTGATGATATTGATGATTTAGAAATTAACATTTCAAATGGCGCTAAATTAGATTTATTGTTAGATTCAATTAATAGATATTTTATTTTCTTGAATAGATGTGAAAATGTATTAAAAACATATTATAAAAATGAACTTATTAAAAGATAAGTTGAGGGTATTATTACCAAAATGTAATTTTATGTTTTAAATATATTTTATAGGAGGTTTTTATGAAAAAAAAATTAATTTTATGCTCTGTATGTTCCTTTTTATATTTAGTATTACTAACATTTTTAGTATCTATAGTAAATAACAATACTATATTAAATAATAATATAAAACATTCATTTAATGTTGCTCTAAAAATAGCTTATTTTATTGGAGTTATTGGAATTGTAATTTCAGGAATATATATTGTAGTCAAAAAGTAGATTAACAATATGACATAAAAAGATTGTTCTATATTTTCAAGACATATTATATATTCCAGCACCTGGTACAAACAAAATATACATGTTATCTATACTAAAATTTAAAAACACAATAAATTATAAATATTTATTAGCTTTTTCATTTTTTGAACGAACTTTATTATAAAAGTTAAAGTTAATGTTATTAAAAAATTTATAAGTTTGATACAACTTTATTCTAAAACTATTATTTTTATTTAACATATTTTAGACACTTATAACTCTAATTTTGATTAAACTTTATTCAAACCCTAAATAACCTATGGGAAAATGCCAATATAATTAATATCTATTTCAGTCCATAAAAATGCTCACTGTGCTTTTCTTTTCCCTTTTTAATTGCCTTGTTCCACCTCTCTAATAGTTCACTATCAAAATTATTATTACTTAATAATCCTAAATTTTCATATATGATACCTAATTCAAAACAGTTACCAGCAAAATCATTAAGAAATAATTCAATGATTTTTAACAGTTCATCCTCTTTGACATATTTATATTCTCTATCTTTCAAGTCAAATTTACTAATTATTTTATTCCATATATCCCAAGCTGCTGGGTCGGCAGATATACAATCTAGAAATGTGCTAGGGCTTAAATCGCCAAGCAAGGCCCCTAAGTCATTATCTTTACTTTCACAATAAAATGAATCAATAAACCAAACCATTGTTAAATAAGCTTCCTTAACGCATAATTTCATTATATCCCTCCTTGAATTTAGTTACTTCATTCTAATTTACTAGGTTGTATATATTGTGTTTTTATAGTATACATAAGCTATCTAATCAATTCGAACTACAAAGTATGCTGAATTCTTTACACATCCTTTAAAAATACCTTATTATAATAAGTTACAACTGCGCTTCAAAGTATTCTATTAAGTCTAATATAAGCTTATCCTTCTGTTCCTTTCGTTTTAGTTCATCAAGAATACCTAAAATATCTATATTTTTAAAATCTATACCAATACATGCTCCATATGTATCCATATTACTAAAAAGCATTTCACCAAAGGTTTCAATATATTTTCCACCAGTCTCCTTTAGGAGACGTTCAGATAATAAAAATAAATATTCAGGTGCACCCCAAGAATCTCGCGAAGCTTTACCGGTTTCTTGAATCAGATCACTTAAAAGCAGTGGTGAAACTGTAACATCGGTATTTAAACAAATATATATTGCAATTTTATCTCGAAAATCTTGGTTTCTATCTTTAAATTCTATACCATTACCACCACTCCGCGAAAAACATATTTTTAAAAAATCATTTGTAGGATTATACTCTTCAATAAACCTTCTTATTGTGGAAATTTCTTGAGATTTATAATAGGTATCTTCTACTTCAGCTAAAATATTAAGAAAGTTTTCTTTATAATTATTTTTAGTAGATTTTTGAGACATCTAATCACCTCTTAAATAATATATTTTAAGTTTAACACTACACAAATTCAATTTCCATTTATTACTGTATTTTTATTTAATAGATTACGCTATTGAATTATTTTATAATTTAAGGAAATACTTAAACTATAACAAAAACATAAAGGATGATGTAAAATAGCTGATTTAAACAATGAAAAAACACTACCTCCCACTCAACTAAAAGCATAGAAGAATTAGCGTACAAGTTTAGTAATAATTGCATCAGCGCGGAATACAAACATTCCACTATTCCATAAATAAGTGCCTTTTAATAGAAAGTCTTTAGCCACTTCAAGATTTGGTTTTTCAGTAAACCTAGCAACCTTAAAGCTTGATATATTTCCAGAAATTCTTTCCCCCATTTCAATATAACCATAACCAGTTTCTGGTCTTGTAGGATTTATCCCTATGGTTACAATGCCTCTTCTTCTATCAGCAATTTCAACTGCTTGCTCTAGAGTTTCTAAATAACTTTTTTCTCCTTCTATATGATGATCTGAAGGCAATACAATCATCACAGCATCCTTGTCCTTCTTTAAAAGCTTAACTGCTGAAAGACCTATGCATGTGGCAGTTGCACTGTAAATTATATTGGTCATTTTAAATATATATGCTCTAATAAATAATCTACATCTATAACATTAGAGTCACCTATATTTTCGAATTGTTTTAATGTAGAAAGTTAATTGGAACTTATATATATTACAAAAATAATAGAGCGGTATATTCTTTTATTTTTATACCACTCTATTATTACTTCTAAAATTCATTTATAGACTTATTTATTTTAAGTGTTCTCTTAATATACCTTTAATTATCATTTAAGTATAAGTAGTTATCAAATCCATCAAAACTATCATATTGCCCTTTAATAAAAATTCCAGCTGTTAGCCCAGAATATAATTCATCAAATTCTCTACGATAAGCTATTATTTTTGTTATTCTTATTTGTCTATACTCATTTGTTTTATTATTTTTTAAATATAATATATCCTCTTTATTAAAATCCTCTATAGTTCTCCCTATTAAATATAGTTCGCCCTCTCTTATATCTACTCCTTCAATTATAAATATTTCCTTCATATTATCTAATCTCCTACTAATTCTAACACTTTTTTATAATACTCAATTAATTGTTCATTTGATAATCGTGGTGTATTATGCAACACATAACTTAATTGGGTCTTATCACTTATTATACTTGGTAAATCAATCCCCATAGATCTTAAAATACTTCTAGATTGTTCTGGTGTTAAATTGATACTTGCCTTTTTGGCAAATTCTTCTGGAAGTAGATTTATTCCGACTTCTTTTTCTAATACAGATATAACATTTCCCTCCTCTATAACTATTCCTTCTAAATCTGTTTTTGTAGCAATATATAATACTCCATTTCCATAATTATTTGCCTCTGTCGCAAAAACGGTTGATACAACCGGATCTGTAGAAACAGGAGTTATTCTCACTCTTTGTAATCCTGAACTACCTTTATATCCAACTGTAGTCCCCCTAAAATATAAAATTTCTGAAGTTGGAATTGCATCTTCAATATTTTTTAAATAATTTATATTATTTTGTAATAAAGTACTTCCACCATTACTATACATTGTAAGTGCATTCCATGCACCAAATGCTTCAATTCCTTCTGCAAGTAAAGCAATCTCTCCAGCAGCCAAATATGATGCACCTATTATAATACCTGCAAATGCAACATCTTTTAGCACTTTATTTAAATCAATACTATAATAAATAGTTAATGTGCCTTCTGCATCTGTTTTAACATCGCCAGTAAAGAAATCTATCCAACTTTCCTCAATTGGTGTCTCTCCCTTATCCACCCATCCATTAAACCATTCGTGTTTATAGTAATGAGGGTTTTTACCTGTAAGTATCTTAAATACATCATTAACAATAGCTTTATTCTGTACAGTTAGATAATCCCTTACTCCGTTAATATCAAATGTAGCAATTATTGCCGCCTCTTCTTTACTCCAGCTAGTTTTTCTATTTTCTAAAAGCTTTTGCAAATTTTTATACATATCACTATGAGTAAAAGTTTCATAGTCATCCTCTGATTTTATCCCTCTTGTTATTTTGGCTATATCTGATCTAAAACTATAGATATCGTGTCCAAACATAATCCATTTATCGCCATTATTGAAAGTTATATTATTATTATTTTTTTCGCTTATACAAATATCATATTTAGTTGGATTTATATCTTTTGAATCATCTAAGCTATCCCCATCTGTGTCTTTAACTGCTGGATTAGAGTTGAATGTCCAACATTTATAAGATTTATTCCCTGATCCACCATAGTATATTTCTTCTTGTCTATTCAATTCTATTAAATCTGGTACACCATCTTTATCCGTATCTACAGAGTAATCTCCCAACTCTGGATCCTTGGCTAAGTGTACAATACTCCCATTTGAAAGTCTAATCCAAGCTCCATCATTTGATAACGAAGACATTTTTTCAATTAAAGGGTGTAAAATAGAAGCAAAAACATCATAAATATCTGCTATTATACCATTAGTCTCAGTATATAACTTCTCATAATATTTTTTAGCAGAACTACTAGTAATAACTGAAACACTTATATTATTTTCCTTTAAAAGTTTTATTTCTTTATCCATAGTTATAGATGGATCATTTGCTGTACCTTCTTTATAACCTGCATCTGTAATTAATATTATATATTTTGACACACTTTCCCTGAAATTTTTATTCCTAGCTACATCAAGCCCATCTACAGATGATTCTTCCCAATCACCACCACCATCTGCATATAAGTCACTTACTGAATTTTTGAAATCATCTACATTTGTAAACCATCCATAATCTTTTGTGGAGTATAGTCCATCTGTAGTTATATCCTTAAATCCTACCAATCCCAATCTAATATCTACTTTTTTCTTTTTTAATTCCTCTACAACTGCATTTATATTATTTTTTACATTACTTATAGCATTAGACATTGAACCAGTAGTATCAATTACAAAAACAACATCAGCTTTTCCAGTTTCTATCTTACTATTGCTATTTAATACATCAATATCATAATAATAATCTTCTTCATCTATAACAAAGTAATAACTAAAGTGATTTACTACTGAAGATACTGTATTATTTTCTTCATCAACTTTTGATTCTAAAATTTCAATTTTATTTTTTTCTGTATCATAGTAAGCTAATTTTAAATTTTTTATTTTATGACTTTTTAATACATTATCTCCTATTTTAAAAGTCAATTCAGCACTATCAAATTTTAATGAGTCTTTATGCTCTATTTCAAAAGGATGTCCTACCATACTATGAATATTAGTAAATTTTTTATTTTCACTAACATCTTTTATAGTAATTTCCTTACTAAAATCTCCTTTACCTTTAATTGTTAACTGTGGTGTAACTAAGCTTTTTGAAATATCCAATCCATTATATTTTGAATCTATTAACTTTTGTGTTAATATTTCTTCTGAATCTATAACTCCATTTCCATCGGAGTCTTTAACTAATGGGTTGAGACCATTTTTTATTTCTGTCCCATCTCCCATTCCATCACCATCTGTATCATAAAGTTTAGGATTAGTGTGATATTTATTTACTTCATCATAATCTGATATTCCATCTTCGTCTGTATCAGCTGATCCAGGATTTGTTCCTAGCTTGTATTCTTCTAAATTTGTTAGTCCATCTTTGTCATAATCCTCATTTGCAAGCGGATGATGTAATTGTACTCCATTTTGTAACATGGCAGAAATTAAAATATCATTTTCATAAATATCTGGTAATCCATCATTATCTTCGTCTTCTAAATTAATATTTCCACCAATTAAACTTAAATCATCATTATTACTCGTTACATTTAATAAGCTACCTCTATATATAATCTTATCTGCAATTATTCTACCATTTAAATTAAAATTTGAACTATTTATAGTTACAGTACCTTTAGGTGCATAAATAATACCATTAAAATTTGCTTTAGTAGTATTAATATTTATATTTCCATTAGTTGAACAAATAACAAGCTTCTCGGATACATCTTGGTTTAAACTAGTTGCTTTAATATTTATGTCTTTATCTGCCATAATATAACTTTTGATATTTAAAGATGATCCACTAATTTGCATTTCACCATGTACTATTATAGGTTTGTCCACTTTTATGGTTTTATTATTTAATTGTTTATTTCCATCTATTACATCTGCATTATTTGATATTTTTTGCTTTATCCCACCACTTAAATCTGGTACTTTAATATTTTCTGTCCCTTCAATTTTATTATCAATGTTAATTATTGAACCACTTGCATCAATTTTATCCTTTGTTTCGCATTTACCATTGATATTCAATTTAGAACCTGAGAATTTAAAAATCCCATTTGAATGAATATCACCTTTCATCTGCATCTCTGAAGTACTAATTTCTAATGTCGAATCAGATGTTGATAAAAGTGTATATTCACTCCAATTACCAACCTTTGTTTTCTCATTTGCTAGAACCATTCTAGCAGGTAATAACTGTATAAATAATACAATTACAAGCAAATAAGCTATATACTTCTTATTCAACCTAATTTTCATATAAATTCCCCCTTAAACTTCTTTACCTTTTAATTGTAATATTTACATTTTAACCCTTCAAGTGTTTTCTTTTACTTTTTTTACTTACAATAACTCAAATTCACTTATAAAACGACATTTTTTTCTTTGTTCCATTACTAATTAAAGTTAATATAGTTATTGCATCTTACATTTATTTCAATATATTGTTTCATTATAAAAATAAATTATTATATCTCCCACACCACTTTTTTTATAAAATATTTATCATTTATAATATAGTGTAATATAGTTTGAAATTAATTATTAAAATTTAAGAATATTTCTAGTTTATTTTTTCCATCCTTCTTTAATACCACAATCTTTTTAGCAATTTTTTCAACAGTTTCTCTATCAAAATCATCAAATTCCAATATTTTATCAATATATCCTCTATAACTTTCAAAAATCTCTTCTTGCTTTCTAGTATCATTTATTCTAGAAATTATCTGTTCTTTTCTTATTTCTAACTTTTTTTGTTTACTTTCTATATCAGCTATTATCCCTTTAAAGTTTCTTTCATTAATAACACCATTTAATTTATCTTCATAAATAATACTAATCTTTTTATCCAATTTTTTTAGTTCTTTCTCTATATTTTTAAGTTCCTTATCATCATTATTTTCCTTACTAAGCTCTTTATTAATATCATCGCACAGCTTGTCTTTATCTATCTTTTCCTCAACTAATCTTTTTAGCTCCTCTTTTAAAATAGATTTTAAATACTCTTCTTTCACAGAATGTGCTGTGCACCTTCCCCCTCCTCTTTGAGAGTTCGAGCACTTATAGCCTTCATAGGATTTTCTATAGCACATACTTCCTCCACAGTCCCCGCATTGAAGAACTGTAGAAAACAAATGTAATTCCCCTTTATGTCTATTTTTCTTTGCTCTAACCTTTATTAATCTTTGAACTTCATTAAATGTATTCTTATCTATTATCCCTTCAAATTCTCCACCCAAAACCCATTGATCTTTATCAGTTGTTTTAACTTTCTTTATTTTATAACTTACTTTTTTAAATCGCTGCTGTACCATATACCCACCATATTTAGGATTCTTTAAGATTGATAAAATAGTATTTGCATTCCATAATCCAAACTTAGACTTTGCAAAGTTTTTTATTCTTGCTGACGGTGGTTCTATTCCTCTTTTATTTAGTTCAGTTGCTATCTTACCTGCTCCCCAGCCACTTAAATAATATTTAAAAATATCTTTAACTACTTCTGTCGTTATATCATCTGCAGGTATTAACTTTATTGTTTTAACATTTCCTTCATACAGAGTATCAAACTTATACCCATAAGGTGGCTTACTAGCTATGCTTGACCCTCTAAGCATTCTTTGCTTTAATGCATCTTTTATTCTTCGTGAACAATCCTTAACATACATCTCATTCAATATATTTTTAAAAGGTATAATATCATCAAATTCATTATTTGTATCTACATTATCTAGAACTGAAATAAATCTAATTCCATTTACCTTAAAATAATCCTCTAAGTAATAACCAGCCATAACGTAGTTACGTGAAAATCTTGATAAATCCCTTGTAACTACCATATTTATCTTTCCTGCTTCTATAGCATCTTTCATTTTTATAAAGCTAGCTCTTTCAAAATTTGAACCTGAAAAACCTTGATCTTCATAGATTTCAACAAGATTATATATGCTTTCAACATCAGTTTTACTTTTATCTAAAACCCATTTTTTAAGACTATCGACTTGAGCTGGTATAGATTCACTTTGTTCTTTCTTATCTGTAGAAACTCTAGCATATATAGCTATATTCCATATTTTCTTCATTTGCTTTCACTCCCACTGTTTATAATAATAGGAGTCTCTGATGATTCTTCTCTTATATAACTTATCCCTTTTTCTTTAATTAATTCATTTTTATAAATATTCAACTTTCTGATTACTATCTCTTTTATTATTTTCTCAAAATCCTCATTACCATATATAAAGCTTACTTCTATCTCCTTATTTTTCAAATTAATTCTCCTAATTATTGCTTTACTTATTAATACATAAGCTTTTATCTTTATATGATAATAAACCTAGAATTTTCACCTTCTATTTTTTATGTTTACTTAGCCATTTTTATATTAAATTTCTATATGTCACAATAAGTTGAATATTTAATTTTATTAGAGTCAATAATCAAGCTATATGGAGGTGATTGGTATTTCTAATATAAATAAAAAGCTAGGTGAAGTTGTTAATGAAAGACGTAAAGCAAGAAAACTTTCAACTAAAGAATTGAGTACTTTGTTACAAATATCTGATGGTACTTTAAATAATATAGAAAATGCTAAGGTTGATACTTTCCATTTAGATGTATTAAACAAATTGGTAAAGGAACTTGCTATTCCCTTAGACGTGATTTTCCCTAAAACAGACTTTGTAATAAACTTTTCAAAGCATAATACATCTATCCCTATTAAACTTACTGATGAAAAGCTATATGAAATATATTTAAAACACCTAGAACAATATAATTCTCTATTCTATTTACTGTGTGCTGGCAGCTCAAGTAATGAAAATTTAATTTTACTTTACGAAACAATAAATAATTTATATGAATTAATTAAATCTAATTCTAAAAATGGCTAAGAAAAATCTTAGTCATTTTTTATTTAACAAAATGAATATTCAATTTATTAATGGATACTCTATTTTATAGGAGGTGTCTTTTCATGATAGATAATGATATAGAATTTATGTTAAACGAAGAAGGTCTTAGAAGTAATAAATTTAACCAATTTGTAATAAACCTTTTATTAGATAATATTTTTAATAAGGGGTCTTTAGATGATAATAAAAATTCCAGAGCCAGAAGAGTTGATGTTGAAAATGGCAACACAAGCGAATAACTACACAGCTATATATGCTAGAAAATCTAATCTTAATAGTGAAGGTTGTTCTATAGAAACACAATTAAGTCTAGCTAAGAAATATGCTTATGAACATAATTTATTAATTTTTAAAGAATACTCTGAGGTTTTGTCTGCTGTGAAAAATGATATACATAACCGTACAGAACTTGAGAAATTACTTCAAGATGCAAAGTCTGGCAAATTCAAAAATCTAATACTATATAGAAGAGACAGACTTGCTCGAACATCTAAAGACTTCTTAATACTAAAAAGTAAATTTAAAAAATATGGTGTTAAACTTCACTATACAGCAGATACAATGGTCGCTGATGATTCTCCTCTATCTTCATTTATAGATAACATATTAATGGCTGTTAGTGAACTTGAACCTAATAACATTGCTATAAGAACAGCTAATGGTAGAAAAATCAAAAGAGAAAGTGGCTATTATGAGGCCCGCTTAGCTCCATTTGGATTTATAAAAGAAAAGATTTTTATTGAAAATAAAGAACGTTCTTATTTTTACCCAGATAATACTTATGTAGATATGATAAAAAATATTTTTCAAATCTATGTTGATAAAGATGACATTTTAGATTTTTCTCAACTTAGAACTAAACTATTGGATGAAAACATTTGTAATCTTTCCACAGAAAAGATTACAAATTTAATTTTACACCCTATTTACTGTGGAAAAATGTTTTTTAAACCAGCTTTTAAGTTTATAAATGGTTATTTAATAGATACAGCTATTAATGAACCACTAGAGTTTACTTTTAATAATTTTATTAACTGTAAAAACGTAGATGCTATTATAGACGAAAACCTTTGGTTTGAGGCAATCTGTAAGTATTTAAGTGTTACTGAAAAAAAGATTAATGATAACTTAAAAACTATACAAAAAGATTTATTTAAAGGAAAAGTTTTTTGTGGTAACTGTTCTAGCTTATTACATAAAGCAAATACCTCATATATATGTACTAACTGCTCAGATGTCAAGATTAGTTATAATAAGCTTATTAAGCGATTAAATAATTTTCTTAGAAATGATCTATTAGATGAATTTAGACTTAATAATTATATAAAAATTTGCACTCGAAATATTAATTCTAAATTAAATACTACTAAAGATGAGCTTAAGGAAAATATAAAATCTCAAACTAAATATGTAAATTTATATTTAGATGATAACTCTAACAAAGACATTTCTGATAAATTAATAATACTCAAGAAAACAGAAAATGATTTAACCGAATTAATACTTCAATAATGATAAAAGCATCTACTCATATACCCCTCCATTATGTACTTTGTATAGTCGTCATATAATGTTACATATTTATGATAACAAAATTTTATTATACACTATAAAACCTAATTTAAACTCATAATATATATCCTAAATTCCAATATGAAGTATAAAATTATTACCCTGCTGAGTAACCTCAGCGAATTGAGAAATCTTCTTAAAATTCTCAACTACTAATTCCCTATCATACTCAACATACTCCCGTTTCCAATATCCATCTGTTTCATTTTCTTCTACCCATATTAGCTCACTAGCTAATTTAAATTTACTTGGTGCAGCTGAAAATATATCAATCCACGCTAGTATAACCTGATATAATTTTTTAGCTCCTGAATAGTTTATTATAGTTTCTCCATAATAATCTAAGCCATAGAATTCACTAGTTTTTCCCTGTTTTAAAGAAGGGATCCATTTTAATGTATCATTGATATACCTAATTAATGAATCATCAATACCTACTTTATCTTTCCAGGTATATCTATTTTCTGAATACCAGTCAAAGCAATCTTCTAACTTTAAATCTTTAGGAATAAGAAAAAATTCATGTTCTAAACTCATACAATCACCTTTATAAAAATTATTTTTTTCTTATAATAACTGATGTAGGTAAAATATCTTTCTCTAATATCAGTTATTATAGTTTTCTTGAAAATAACTTCTTATCATAGATGTTCTCTTAATCATCTAATCTACCAATTAAATGGTTACAATTAGAATCCAAGGTGAATCATCTATTACTATAACTTTATACTTTTAATTATTACCTATATTTTACATCAAAGCTAACAAGATATCAACTTGTTCAAATTTCAAAAGTTTATTGAAAGAAAAACTCACTTCTCCAATACTCCACTTTATATAATTATATAAACAAACTGCCTCACATACTCTTCTTTTAGAATAAGCCAACTATCATTAAACATACTTACTGTTTTTCTCATTAAACTATTCCGTTCTACAAATGACCATTGTTGACTATAAAGCAGTTTCTTTATTAGCAGGTTCAGTAAATATATTCTCGCCCCTTATATCTAATAACTCTGCTCTTATCTTCTCTTGGTAATCATTATTAGTCACTACATAAATATTTTCTTTGGGTATTACCGGAGTGACCCTTTCAACTGTATTAACCAAGAAGCTTTTCTTATTTACTACTTTTAAGAATTGTTTAGGCTGACTTGATCTTGATAATGGGTACAGTCTTGTTCCTTTCCCTCCTGCTAAAATAAGTGCATAAAGCAAGATGCCTTCAACTCCATGAATTGTTTATATTCCATTTTATGTATAATGTTGTTACTTGGTGAATAATTTAGTCACACTATTTTTTGCTAATAATTATTGAAGTGTTTCTTTTAACTAATAAATTAATAAATGTACTGATTTATAATAAATCACTTGTAAAAAAGCTACAATCCTATGCTGAAAAAAGTAGAATTTAGGATACGTATAAAATTTAGAATATATTATTTCTTTCCCTTATTCACTTTTCATTATATAATTATTAAATAATAACATTTCCCCGTAGGAGGATTCTAATTATGCTAAATTTAATTGAAAAAGCCAAAACTACCCACAGTTTAACTAAGGAAGAATTAGTTTTACTTCTAAAAAACAATGATATAAATGAAGAGTTATTTAAGGCTGCTGATGAAGTCAGGGATAAATATTTAGGAAATTTTGTTCATTTAAGAGGTCTTATAGAATTTACAAACATTTGCCAAAGGAATTGTATGTATTGTGGCCTTAGACGTGACAATAAAAATCTTAAGAGATATAGATTATCAGAAGATGAAATCTTAGATTTTGCAAAGAAAGCTGTAAGTTATGGTTATAAAACTTTAGTGCTTCAAGGTGGTGAAGATGCTTACTTTACAGTAGAAAGATTAACTAAAATAGTCAAAGAAATCAAGGCTTTAGGTGTTGCTCTTACTTTAAGTATCGGCGAAAGAAGTTTCGAAGAATATAAAATACTAAAAGAAACTGGCGCTGATAGATTCTTACTTAGAATAGAAACTACAGATAAGGATCTTTACGAAGAACTTGATCCAGGCATGAGTCATGATGAAAGAAAACGTTGTTTAAGTGACTTAAGAAAACTAGGCTATGAGGTTGGCAGTGGTAGCCTTGTGGGTCTTCCAAACCAAACTATTGAATCTTTAGCAGATGATATTCTTTTCTTTAAGAATTTAGATGCTGATATGATAGGAATAGGACCTTTTATTCCTAATGAAGATACACCACTTAGCGATGCTGAGGGTGGAAATTTCACTTTATCTTTAAAGGTTATGGCACTTACTAGACTACTTTTACCTGATATAAATATCCCTGCTACTACAGCCATGGAAACACTAGATAAAAATGGTAGAGTTATAGCCCTTCAATGTGGTGCTAATGTAGTTATGCCTAATGTTACTGAAGGTGAATATAGAAAACTTTATGCTTTATATCCAGGAAAAATCTGCACTGGCGATACGCCATCTCATTGTAGAGGTTGTATAACTGGAAAAATAACAAAAATAGGTAGGGTTGTCTCAGATGGTCCTGGCTTCAGGGCAAATGGGGCAGAACCTAAAAAAAGATAAAAGAAATCCACAAAGTTCATCTAAAACTTTGTGGATTTATATATATTCTAAATAACTCTTATAAATAATATTTTACTTATACTTCTTTTGCTATTTTACTTGAAGTTGCCTTTTATATATGAAATAGCTATTTGAGTTCTATGACTTAACCCAGTCTTATTTAATATATTAGATATGTAGTTCTTTACTGTTCCTTCAGAAATAAATAACTTAGAGCTTATTTCTTTATTTGATAATCCTTCAGCTATTGATTCTATAATTTCAATTTCTCTTTCTGTAAAATTATCTTTATTTATTTTTTCACAACTATCATCCATATTATTTTTTAATTTTTCTAATACTACATCTTGGATAACACTATGTCCTTTATGAACCATTTTTATGGTATCTATTATTTTATCAGGAGGTGTGTTTTTAAGTATATAGCCTTTAGCACCATATCTTATAGCATCTTTTATAAAATCATCTTCATCAAAAGTTGTAAGTATAATTACTTTCGTCTCACTTTTATTAACTATGTTTTTAGTAGCTTCAACTCCATTCATAACTGGCATTCTAACATCTAAAAGTGCTACATCAACTTTATTCTCTACTATGAATTTTGAAGCAACACTTCCATTTTCACAAGTTCCAACTACCTCTATCTCTTCATCCATACCAAGTATTATTTTAAGGCTTTCTCTTATTAACATATCATCATCACAAATTAAAAGTTTAATCACTGTTTTTCCCCCTTTATATATATTGGAAATAGTATTCTTAATGAAAATCCATTACTTCCATCTATTATTACCTTACCATTAGCCTCAATAACCCGTTGTTCTATCCCTGTTATCCCCATACCTTTCTTCAAATTAATAAACCCTTTTCCATCATCTCTTATTTCAACCTTTATGAGCTTATTAAGTATATATATGCTTACATTTATATTTTTCCCTGATGAATATTTTATAGAATTAGTTATAAATTCTCTAAGACAGTCCCCTATAATCAGCCATTGATTATATTCTATAACCTCTAAATCTCCATTAAATACTAAATTAGAATTAAAGCCAGTCCCATTAACCCCTTGTTCTAGTATCAATCTTATTCTATTTATACCTAAAACTTCTTTTTCAGGTCTTATTTCTCTTAAAGTCATTCTTATATCATCCATACCAACTCTAAGTAAATTTATAGTAGAACTCAGCATTGTTTTTCCTTGTTTAAATTTTTCATTTTCAACCTCATTATTAGTTTTCATCATACTATTCATAATAAGTTTTACTGCTTCTAATTGAAATATTCCACCAGCTAAGGTATGACCTAATTTATCATGCATTTGCTGCGCTATCTTATTTCGTTCTTCTAACTGTGAGGTATATGCTATCTGCTTTTCATAATTATTTCTTTCTAATAATTTTTTCTCAATTTTAAAATTTAACTCTCTTAAATCATCATTCTCGCTTAAGAGTTTGTCCATTCCTTTTACATAATTCTCTACAATATAATATAATAAAAATGCCCAAATTGAAATAACTATATAAATTGGCCAATATATATATGGAACTATATATAAAGATAATATTGTTAACATGAACATCCTTAAATATTTATTTTTATTTATAAATATAAAATCATAAATATTTAAGGACATCAATATTGCCAACTCTGGTTCTACAAATAAAGATACTATCACTATAAATATTAATGTTCCGCTAATTATATTTCTTTTAGCTTTCATGTCACTTACTATAGCTATACCTAAATTCAATGATATATATACTAATACAGATAATATATACATACTATTTTTAAGCTTTCCTATATCAGCCTTAAGTGCAATGTCATTTATGTAAAAATATATACATAAAATAATAGCCACTAATTTAAAAAGTAATATATATTCATTATAATTCTTTAATTTCATTACTTTTCCCCCAACGATAAATTATTAAATAATCCGCCGTTTTATAACCATTTTATTTTTTGGTTCTTAAATTTTCTCCATTCATATACCAAATTTAATAAATATATTCTACTATATTAGTCATGATAAATATATAACTATTTTAAGTTATAGGATATTTTAAACCCTCTTTTATTTCTGAATATGGTATTTTGAATTCCCTTATACCACCTACATATGGAGCTATTTCATAAAGTTGAAAATAAATTATTAAGGCATCCTCTGTTAAATAGAAATCTTGATTTACCTTTATAGTTTTAAACACGGCCCCATTATCAAAATACTCTTCTGGATTTTTAGCTATCTGATTTTTAATGTTATTATTTATTATCTTTATATAATTATAGTTATCTTTAAATAAATCTCCTAAACTTAATAAAGTTCCTGTATTTACTGCAAAATTATATCCATTTCTTATAGTTAATCCATGCGCACCACCGGTATATTGATAATAATCTACAGGTATACTTAATATATTATCTTTATTTAGAGCTACTTTATATTTACTTACAATTTCAAAAGGTATTAATTCCCCTTGTATATCTTTATAATCATTTTCATATTGTTTTGCTGATTTATTTAGATCAACCCTCCAGGATTCAATATCTCCACCTATTTTTTTATTGATTTTCTCCTGAGCTTCTTTATACTTATTTATATTTACTACTGGATATGTTACATCTTGATGTATATAGGTTAAATCTTCTTTTATTTCCTTTGAAGTTACTGTAACTCTAACATCAATACTTTTATCATCTATAGCAAAACCATTAGTTGATATTAATAAAATAATGCAAACAATAAGTAATATAACCTTTCGTTTTCTCATATTTTCTCTTCCCTCACATAAAACATTCTTTTTGTTTATTATTCCCCTAATATACCATCAATTATTCATTTATTTCTGTCTTTAACACTCTAAAATCTTAATATTATTAACTTTTTAACTATAGTAATCTCGATTTTTCCTATAAATTAAAAAGTTATCCACAAGCCTATGTGGATAATGTGTATAATTTACATTTTATGTATTTTTTTCTTTGTTTTATTTTTTTTATTTAAACTTTAAAAATAAAATATAGTTTCATACTTAAAAAATTTTAGTATTTTGTTAATTTAAGTATAATTATACGTATTATTCTAAACTAAATATATATATTTCAATTTGAAACCTACATTTATATTAATACACTTGTTAAACACAAAATAAATATAATATTAAATTTAATTTTTGGAAATCATATTACAACATATATATTTATTTTTTTATTTATCAATACTACTATGGTATAATATTATAAATGTAGTCAAATAATACAAATATGTTGTTAGTTAATAATTTTAGAAAGGTTTGATATAATGAAAAAAAACTCAACTTCTGCTTTAATATTTATATGTACTTTTTTGGTAGTTTCTATAGTGATAGTCATGATCCATGAAAAAAATATTAAAGCAACAAAAACTAATGATCCTACAAATACTATAAGTTCTAAAGAGGATAAACCTTCTATCGCCATATCTGAAAACCGTTTTGAAGGCTTAACCCTTACTAATAAAGATATTGGTATTCCAGTCATTTGTTATCATGCAATCTCAGAGTCTACTAATAACGATCTTCTTTTATCGCCTAAAAAATTTGAAGAACAATTAAATTATTTAAAAGAAAATAATTATACTCCTATAACTATGGATGAACTTTATGGATTTTTGAAAGAAGAAAAAGAAGTTCCCGAAAAATCAGTTGTATTAACTTTTGATGATGGGTATAAAGATAATTATACAAATGCATTTCCAATATTAAAGAAATTTAACTTCAAAGCAACTATTTATGTTATATCTGATAGTATAGAAGATAATCTTTACCTTACAAAAGAGCAAATTAAAGAAATGTCTGACTATGGTATAGATATAGAAAGTCATACTCAAAAGCATGACAATCTATCAACTTTAAACTTGGATAAACAATATGAAACTATGCTTAATTCTAAAGAAGCTCTAGAAAAAATAACAAAAAAAACTGTTTCTTATATAGCATACCCATTTGGAAAATATAATCCAAATACAAGAATAGCTGCCGAAAAAGCTGGTTATAAACTAGGATTTAATTTAGCTGGAGGGCTTGCAGATAAGCATGATAATGCCTATAATATAGACCGCTTATATATAGGTGGTAATTATACTCTATCTCAATTTATATCAAAAATTAGCAAAACACACAAATAAAAAAATCTACTTAAATAACTTTCCTGTCATGCCTTAAGGCTCCAAGTTACCGAAAATCCTATAAGTCAACTTAAAATAGCTAAATAAAAAAAGACCTATTAGGTCTTTTTTTATTTAGCTATTTTTACGGATTTAGCTATTAATTTATTTATTTCTTTAAGCTCTTCTTTAGTTAGGTTTCTCCAATTACCTATTTTTAAGTTACCTAACTTTACATTCATTATCCTTATTCTTTCAAGTTTAGTTACATTATATCCAAAATACTCACACATTCGTCTAATCTGTCTATTTAAACCTTGTGTTAATATAATTCTAAAAACCTTCTTACCTTCTCTTTTAATGAAGCATTTATTAGTTACTGTATCCAATATAGGAACTCCACTTGCCATACCTTTTAAAAATTCTTCTGTTATAAGTTTATCTACTGTAACTATATACTCTTTCTCATGATTATTACCGGCTCTTAATATCTTATTTACTATATCTCCATCATTAGTTAAAAAAATAAGTCCTTGCGAATCTTTATCAAGTCTTCCTATTGGAAAAATCCTCTTTTCATGTCCTATAAAGTCAACTATATTTTCCTTTATTTTAGCTTCAGTGGTACATGTTATTCCTACTGGTTTATTAAGTGCTATATATACTAATTCGTCTACCCTATTTATAGTTTTCCCGTCCACTTTAACTACTTGCCCAATTGAAACTTTAGTTCCAGTTACAGCCCTAGAACCATCTATAGTAACTCTACCTTCATCTATTAATTTGTCTGCTTCCCTTCTTGAACAAAAACCAGATTCACTTATATACTTATTTAGTCTTGTAGTACTTCCTTTATCTTCATGTACTATTATACGTTCTTGTTTAACATTTGTAGTTTTTACTTTTTTGTTACCATTCTTTTTACTTTCCATTATTAGTGCACCTTTGCTTCTTAACCTCTATTTTTTTTGCTTCTCAATAGTTATTATCTTATCTTCTTGTTCCTTTTTCTCTTTTTCTTTAGCTTTTATTATTTTTTCCTTTTGCTTTTTCGCTTCCTTTTCCTCTTTAGTAAGGGGTTTTATATCAACAAGCTCACCGGAATTATTGATATTGATCTTTAATTCCTCATATCTTATATATTCCTTAGCCTTTTGCAAATCAGAATCTTTTATAGGTGAACCTATTATTATTATATTCATTCCAGTTCCACTATCTAAAAACATTTTATTTTCTGTTATATACTTTATGGCTTCTATTATTCCCTCACTAGTATCTTCACCTTTTACATTTATGCTATTTGCAAGCATCTTTCCCTTTTCAGTTTCAGACGTTACATTTATTATTTTATTAAAACAATTTACCTCTATTTTTATACCAGAAGTTGCTTGTATTCTTATTATAGATTCTGACTTTGTATATCTATAAATCATTACGCCAATCAACATACTTAATATAACTAATAATAATATTATTTTCCCTTTATAACGCTTTAATCCCTTCTTTTCCTTTCCAACTATTTCACGGCCTAAACTATCTTTCTCTGTTCTATTTATACTTATGAAATCACCATTAGCTGTTAAAATAATATTATTTTTTTTATTATTTTTTAAAACTATTCCACTATATATGTCTTTTTCTATATTAATATCAGATTCATTATTATCTTCTTTTATGCCTATATTAACATATTCATTAATACTCTTGAAATTCTCATTTCCTATTATTAACGAATAAGCAATTATATAATCATTCATTCTTTCTAGTTGAAGTTTACTAATTTTGATACTCTTACTTAACTCATTAAAGGGTAATTCTCTTTTTTTACTGAATTTCTCAAAAAGCGAATTATCTTTTGATAAATAATATGCTATATTTAAACTTAAATTTTTCATATCATCTGTAATACTACTATTAACTAAAGATTCTAAACTTACTTTATATAACTTAAGTTCCTTAGCAAAAAAAAATATATCTCTTCCATTAATATCATTATTCTTCACTACTTTAAGTTTATTTGAACTTTTAAATATGTATTTATCTCTTTCAAAAATTATTTCACTCATATAAAAGTTTTCTCCTATTCTTATCACATAATTAAATATTTAAAAAAATAGACTCTGGTCTCCCTAAGTCTATTTTTCTAATTTTCCTTTAACTATTAACCTTTGTTTTGCTCCTTCTGTACAGGTTACTAAAGTTATTGTAGCATCTTTTGTTTCATCTAAAACTTCAACTTTATCAGGATCAACTATAAATTTTTCAGTGACCTTATATTTATACTCCTGTTCTTTCGTTCTTATTATTAGATCATCGCCCTTTTCTAATTTATCTAAATTCTTAAAAAATTCTGCATAAGTAAAATTTCTATGACCTGCTAATGCAAAGTTCCCTGGTTGTCCAGGTTTTGCAGTATTAGGAAAATGTCCTATTGCATACTTTAAAACATCCATATCAACACTTTCAGCAACTGCAACATTTAAATCTAACTTAGGCACTACAAGCATAGCTATAGTTTTTATATCTTGACCTACTGGTCTACCATCTGGTGATGCTTCATCTTCCTTTTTATTTTTATTATTATCACCTAAATCCTTCATAGATTTTTCAAATTGTTCTTTTAGCGCCTTTTGTTTTTGATATGTTTCATACTTTCTATAGCCTGTAATACCAATAAGAATAATACCTGCTATTATTAAAACTATTCCAATAATATTTATAATTTTATTTTTCATGGATTTTTTCCTCCAATTGAAAACTGTGATTTTAAGCATATTACTTAAAATAATCAAAAATATAATTTATTCTTTTTTATAACATATGACTTATTATAACATATACTATTTTATAATTTCTATATTAAAATTACTTTATATCTCTATTAAAATTATATATTTTTTATTACTTTTAAAAAAATATTAATAAAAAAACTTTTAATGAATATTAATATCAAACCTTTTAAATTATTTTTGTAAATATGTTAATTTTTTATATATTTAGTGATATAATAGTAGTATAAAACATTTAAGATATGGGGTGTTTTTTATGGATAATAAAATTATCTATGTAGATTTTACAAATAGAAAAAAATCAACTAAAACTAGATTTTATTTTATAAAAAATATTTTCTACAAAATAGGCACTTTCTTTAAATCGTCTAATAAATCTAATACTAATTTAAATTCCACAAGAAAAATATTATAGCTGCAGCAAACGTTTACTTTGTTTTAATTATTCTTATATGTTAATATATTTTATAAAGATTATAACATAGGAGATGATTAAAATGAGAATCGGATCAGGATATGATGTTCATAAATTAATTGAGAACAGACCTTTAATTCTAGGTGGTGTTACTATACCTTATGAAAAAGGACTTTTAGGACATTCTGATGCAGACGTATTGCTTCATGCAATTATGGACTCTCTATTAGGAGCTGCAGCCCTTGGTGATATAGGAAAGCATTTTCCTGATACAGATGAACAATACAAAGGAATTTCTAGTATCAAATTATTAAATAAGGTTTCAGAGCTTCTTTGTGAAAATAAGTACTCTATTGAAAATATAGATGCTACTATAATTGCTCAAAGACCTAAAATGGCTCCTTATATAGATACTATGAGGAAAAACATTGCACTAGCATTAAATATTTCTATAGACAAAATCAATGTAAAGGCAACTACTGAAGAAGGGCTTGGCTTTACAGGCTCAGGTTTGGGCATTTCAGCTCAAAGTATTTGTCTATTAACGTAACTTAAAAGGCCTCTCTTAAATCGAGTAGGCCTTTTATTAATTCATATTATAAAAAAAGTTAATTTAATAAATATTCTAATTCAGATTCAAATTCAGAACTTCACAAACCTTTTGCAATAAGAACTCTGGATCAAAAGGTTTAGTAACATAATAGTCCGCACCTAACTTAAGTCCAGTAACTCTATCCTTATCCTGCCCTTTGGCTGTTAATAAAAAAACTTTCATATCTTTATCTAAATCATTTTCAGTTATATGATTTAAAACCTCATAACCATTATAAATAGGCAAAACTAGATCTAATAAAACTAAATCTGGCTTTTTTTCTTCTATTAGTTGTATCCCCTTTTCCCCATCATCTGCAGTAAATATTATTACCTCCTCTAAGTCTTCTAAAGTTTCCTTAATCAAGGCTCTTATATATATCTCATCATCTACTATAACAATTTTTTTCATATAAAATCCCCCTCAATATCATTTTTCATTGGTATAGTAAAACTAAAAATACTTCCTTTTCCAAATTCACTTTCTACCCAAATTTCGCCATTGTGTTTTTCAATTATACTTTTACATATCCACAATCCTAGTCCTGTTCCCTTAGATTTATTTATTGCATTATCAATTTGTTTAAACCTATCAAATATTGTTTTGTAATACTGCTCCTCTATCCCTAGGCCCGTATCACTAACACTTATGATAATTTTTTGATTTTTAGTTTGTTTTGCAGAAATAGTTATTGTACCTTCATCGGTAAATTTAATTGCATTTGAAATTATATTTATTAATACCTGTAATATCTTATCCCCATCAGCTATAATATTGGGAATATCACCTTCTATATCATCTAAAATTTCAATTTCTTTTTCTTCAATCAAAGAATATGTGGCTAAAATACTTTTATTTATAATATTTTTTATATCTATAATGCTAAAATTCCAATCTAAGGTTCCAGCCTCTAACTTGGTTATATCAAGTAGATTGTTTATCATCACTGTTAATCTATCACCTTCTGAAATCATTATATTTATATTCTCTAATATTTTTTTATTATTCCTATTAACTTTTTTTATATTTTCATCATCTATTTCATATGTTTCAGCAATATCATTTATGAATGGAATTATTGTTCTACTCATCCTCTTTTTTATTATTTTTGTAAATCCAAGAATTGCTGTTAAAGGGGTTCTAAGTTCATGGGATACTAATGATAAAAATTCATTTTTCAATCTATCATGCTCTTCTAAATTTTTATTTTCGGTTATATACTTTTCTACATCTTTTGCTTCTTCTTTTAGTTTCTCTGCATTAATAGCTGCTTTATTTATAACATTTATAGTCAATAAAATTGATAACATCGCATTTACTATCATTATTACTATGCCAGTAATTACCTTATCGAAATAATCTTTTATCATTAAATATAAAAAACAACAGAATAGCGTATTTATTATTATTATTAATGCATTTTTAAATTTATATTTAATATCAAACTTCATATAAAACGCCCCACTATATTAGTATTTATTTTATTTTCGTAGTTTTCGATAAAATATTTACTTAATTAATATATTTTAATTTTGTCATAAAGTATTAATAAACCTGTGTTTATAACTATAAATATAAATATTAGTAATCTCTTGAGCATTGATGGCTTCTCATTTATACTCATAACTAATTTTATAAATTTGTATAAAAAAAAGACTGTGACTAATTCACAGTCTTTGGTACACTATCAGGGGTTCGAACCCTGGACACCCTGATTAAGAGTCAGGTGCTCTACCAACTGAGCTAATAGTGCATATATGGAGCGGGTGATGGGAATCGAACCCACGTAACTAGCTTGGAAGGCTAGGGCTCTACCATTGAGCTACACCCGCACATTTGTTTCGTGTCACTTAACACATTTATTATTATATAATCTACTCCTAAATTTGTCAACAGTAAATTAAACTTTTTAAAAATTGGCTGAGGTAGTAGGATTCGAACCTACAGATGACGGAGTCAGAGTCCGTTGCCTTACCATTTGGCGATACCCCAGCATCAAATCTATTTACATATTACCACATTGTTTATTTAATGTAAATATTTATATGGATTTTTAAAATAGTTACAAGATTAAATTTATAAGCAATTAGCTAGCTTATAGTTATTGCTAATTTCATATAAAAAAAAGTGTGAACTACTTCACACTTTTCTGGCAGGGATAGCAGGATTTGAACCTACGAATAACGGAGTCAAAGTCCGTTGCCTTACCGCTTGGCGATATCCCTATATGGGGTGAATGATGGGACTCGAACCCACGACAACCAGAACCACAATCTGGCGCTCTACCAACTGAACTACATTCACCATGTCTGGTGCGTTTTAAGGGATTCGAACCCCCGGCCCACGCCTTAGAAGGGCGTTGCTCTATCCAGCTGAGCTAAAAACGCATTTACTAACAAAACATATTATATATACATAAAATTATTTTGTCAACATAATTTTTCCTGCTTATGAAAAACAAATTGAATATCTGATTCCACTTATTTTATAAATATAATTGTGTATTTTTCTCTATATTTTTTAATATATAAAGCTCTAAATATTTCTATTTAGAGCTTTAGTATTTATTAAACTACATCACTTAAATGCTTGTATAATATATTCTTAAACTTTTCTTGTGTAGATTTATCTTTCAAAGGATTCTTACACAAATCTAACCATTCACTTTCTGACAAACCTATCTTTTCTTCAAATGATTTTGAAAAATCTGTTTGTATATTAGTATTCACAACAAAGTTTCCTAGTTCCTCAGAATTTTTGTATACGTTTAAATAAAGAAATTCACTATTATTGCCTATCCATTTTCTATTAAACTCTTTAGCAAAAACTTTAATTTTTCGCATAAGATCTTTAGATGGCAATTTCCACATAGCCTTTATTTCTGCTACTTGCTTTTTCATTTGCTGAATTTCATCTTTATCCACTTTGCCACTTGATGCAGCTAGAGATACTATAGTATCTACTGATAGGTCTGGAATTTTTTTCACCACACTATCTTTTCCCTCAAACCATTTATAGAAAGCCTCTGGTAAAAAACAATATTGAATAAACCCTAATAAGCTTGTGACATTAGGCAATGGCATCCACACACTTTCTATACCTGACTTTCTGTTAAATACTACATAATGAAGATATACTGTTTTATGGGTTAATTCCTCATCATTAAATATTTTAGCCTTTATAGTCTTATTAGCTCTAAACTTTTTTTCCCAATAATTTAATGAATTATAGATTGAGTGCATATAAATCACATCCCCACCATTAATTTAATTATTATCCTCTAATTAGATTATATTACATTTTGATACATGTTACAATTTGATATGTCATTTTTTGCTATATGTAAATTATTGATTAATTTCTTTTTCAGGTTAAAATAAGCTATCCATATAATAATATATTATATTCTTTATAAATTTGTTACAGAATTTTTAAAATTATTAACAAATAAAAAAAGAACAGTTTATAAACTGTTCTTTTTTTGGAGCGGAAGACGGGATTCGAACCCGCAACTTTCACCTTGGCAAGGTGACACTCTACCATTGAGTCACTTCCGCATATTTTTTCTAATTTAATTGGTGCAGATGAAGGGAGTCGAACCCCCACGCCGTAAAGCGCTAGATCCTAAGTCTAGTGCGTCTGCCAATTCCGCCACACCTGCACATCTTACATATTCTATTATACATATTTTATCTTAAAAAGCAATACTTTTACATTATTTATTTTATTATTTTTCTTCTTTTATTAGTCATAAGTTAATTATTTATTTAATAAATTACTATATGGTGTATTATAGGTAAAATTAGAGGGGATGGTAATTTTGAAAAACTTAGATGATGCATTATTAGAAGAGGTGAAAAAAGCTATAATTGAACTTAATAAGGATCATTCTCAAATATCAACAATTAAAATAATAGAAAAAATAACTGGTTCGCCATACACTCCGAACTCAACTGGTATAGGCTTAAACGGTTTCTTAAGTGTCCATCAAAATGAGCTTGGAATTGAATTCCTAAATGTTGAAACTATAAATATTGAAGGGCTTCATACCAATACGATAATTTGGAGATTAAGATAACATAGAAAGTACTCTTGTAGACTTTTCTTGATTCATCAATAAGTTCTGAGTCACCCAAAATTCTACAAAATCACTTAGAACACCAAATCTATGAGAATTATAAAAGGGGTAAGCTTAGCTTATCCCTTTTATGCTTTCAGAACTAATTTGAAAATATCATATGATTTTCCTCTGATGTATTTGACTTTATTGGTTCCAATTTATCTGTTATATCATAATTCTTACTATCATATGCCTTTAAACTTAGCATATCATACTCTTTTTCTTCTTTATCCATAGGCCATACCTTGAAAAAATATTCTTCATCATATAAATTAAGCCTTTGTAAATTCTCCGATATATTAAACCCTATATTATGAATTTTATTACTTCCATTAAATCCATAAACCACAATATATTTATTCTTCTTATTTTTATAACACTCTAATGCCATAGATCCATTACTATATTTAATCTTTTCTACTTTATATCTTTCGTCTCTGCACTTACCTAAAACAACTATTCCAAGCAAATTCTCTTTTTTAAACATAACAAGCTTCTTATCTTTTATTACTCTTGTTTTTATAATTGATATATTATTGCAATGTTCTAGAGATTTTAGATAATTTAGTATATCTTCATTACCTCTCCCTATATAAAATTTTCTTTCACTGTAATAATTGTAAGCTACTGCTAATATAATTAAAGCTAAAACCAACATATAAATATGATCCATTTCCTATTCACCTCCTTTAAGTGAGAACCTAAATTTTAATTTTGTATCTCAAACTTACTCCTAAGACTATAAATAAATATGAATTTTAAATTAAAAAGTTTAACTTATAAATTTATTTTATAAGTTAAACTTTTAAAAGCTTTTTTAACGTTCGTAATAGTGAATTGGTTTAATTTTCCACGACTTGGAGCATAGCGACGGAATAAGAAAATTAATCCACTTCACCTGAAATAATTAAGCAAATAAGAGTTTTCTTAATCTAATTATACACCAAAATTTATAAATTATTATAAATTCTTTTATTTTCTAACTATTTATTATTACTTATTGACTTTAAAAACTAATGTAATTATAATTAAATATAATATAAAGTTTACATTTGAATTATTAATTAAATTAAAACTATGAAGAGAAGAGTATGCTTTTGTTGAATTTTCAGAGAGAACTACATTTGGTGTGAGTAGTTTAAATTATATAAAGCTGAAAACCACCTCTGAGTGACTCTAATAAAGTCCGTATTAATCACGTTACGATTATTTAAGACTTATATTATATAAGTGAACTTGGGTGGAACCACGGGATTTATACTCTCGTCCCTTTTCAAATTTGAAAAGAGACGAGAGTTTTTATTTTAAATTTTTACACAAAATATCAATAAAAATAGTATTAATGAAAGGAAGTTTTATTATGATAAAAATAACTTTAAAAGATGGTTCAGTTAAAGAATTTGAAGCTGGTATCTCTGTTTTAGATATAGCAAAAGGTATCAGTGAAGGATTAGCTAGAAATGCCTGCTGTGGTATAGTTAACGGAAAGGTTTGTGATTTAAGAACTATAATTTCTGAAGACGTAGAACTTAGCATTTGTACTTTTGATTCACAAGAAGGTAAAGATGCTTTTAGACACACAACATCTCATATATTAGCTTATGCTGTTAAAAGATTATTCCCTGAAGCTAAACTTGCTATAGGACCTTCTATAGCAAATGGTTTCTACTATGATTTTGATAAGGAAGTTGCATTTACTTCTACTGACCTTGAAAAATTAGAGGATGAAATGAGAAAAATAATAAAAGAAAATCCTCAAATAGAAAAATTTGAGCTTCCTAGAGCTGAAGCATTAAAACTTATGGAAAATGAACCTTATAAGGTAGAACTTATAAACGACTTAGGTGAAGATGAAGTAATATCATTCTACAAAATAGGTGACTTCGTAGATCTTTGTGCAGGTCCACACCTTTTATCCGTTAAGTCAATTAAAGCTATTAAACTTTTAAGAAGTGCTGGTGCTTACTGGAAAGGTGATGAAAAGAATAAGATGCTTTCTAGAATATATGGTACTGCATTTACAAAGAAAGCTGATTTAGATGCTCATATCGAAGCCTTAGAAGAAGCTAAAAAGAGAGATCATAATAAATTAGGTAGAGAACTTGGAATATTTACAACAGATGAAAAAGTAGGTCAAGGACTTCCATTATTAATGCCTAAAGGCGCAAAAATATTCCAAACTCTTCAAAGATGGATTGAAGATGAAGAAGCTAAAAGAGGTTATGTATTAACTAAAACTCCTTTTATGGCTAAGAATGACTTATTTAAAGCGTCTGGACACTGGGACCACTATAAAGATGGTATGTTCGTTTTAGGTGATGAAGAAAAAGATGCTGAAGTTATGGCTTTAAGACCTATGACTTGCCCATTCCAATTCACTGTATATAATGCTGAACAACACAGCTATAGAGATCTTCCTATAAGATATAATGAAACTTCTACTTTATTTAGAAAAGAATCTTCTGGAGAAATGCACGGTCTAATCAGAGTAAGACAATTTACTTTAGCTGAAGGTCATATAGTTTGTACTCCTGAACAAATAGAAGATGAATTTAAAGGCGTAATTGATTTAATAGATTATGTTATGAGTACACTTGGAATAGATAAAGATATTTCTTACAGATTCTCTAAATGGGATCCAAATAATACTGAAAAGTATATAAATGATCCAGAAGCTTGGGAATCTACTCAAAATACTATGAGAACTATCTTAGACCACTTAAACATTAACTATGTTGAAGCTGAGGGCGAAGCAGCCTTCTATGGTCCAAAACTTGATATTCAATTTAGAAATGTTCATGGTAAAGAAGATACTTTATTCACAGTCCAAATCGACTTTGCTTTAGCTGGAAGATTAGGAATGTCTTATATTGATAAAAATGGTGAAAAGAAGATACCATTTGTTATTCACAGATCATCAATCGGTTGTTACGAAAGAACTATAGCAATGCTTATTGAAAAATATGCTGGTGCTTTCCCACTATGGATTTCACCATTACAAGTTAAAATACTTCCAATCTCTGATAAATATAATGATTATGCTGAAAAAGTATCAAAAGCCTTAAAGAACAAAGGTGTATCAGTTGAAACTGATTATAGAGCTGAAAAAATAGGTTACAAAATAAGAGAAGCTAGACTTGAAAGAGCTCCATACATCGTTGTAGTTGGTGAAAAAGAAGCTGAAAACAATGAAGTATCTGTAAGAAGCAGAAAAAATGGAGAAGAAGGCGCTATAGCTCTTGATACATTTGTAGATAGAATAGTAAAAGAAATTGAAAATAAAGAAAAATAATAAGATTAAAATGAGATAGCATTTGCTATCTCATTTCTCTTATATTCTTCTAATTATTCTAAAGTTTTTTATCATCAACAGCTTCTAACCAATTATCTATATCTCCTATAATTGAGCTTATACATCCATCTTCAAAAGGAGATTTAAGATTTGCAACTTTCACTAATTCCAAGAAAGATTTTGTTCCTCCTGCTATGCAAAGTCTTAAATAATCATCCCAAGCCTGTTCTCTATTTTCATTAGCCTTCTTCCAAAATTGTAATGCACAAATTTGAGCTAAAGTATAATCTATATAGTAGAATGCTATTTCAAATATATGCATTTGTTGGAACCACCATCCCCCTCTTTCAAGAAAATCACATTCGGAATAATTCTTATGTGGCAAATATTTCTTTTCTATTCTTCTCCAGGCATCCTTTCTTTCTTTTGGTGTAGCTTCTGGATTTTCATACACAAAGTGCTGAAATTCATCCACAGAAACTCCATAAGGTATAAACTTTATTGCATCTCCTAAATGTGAGAATTTATATTTAGCTTCATCCTCTTTAAAGAACAAATTCATCCATGGCCATGTAAAAAACTCCATACTCATAGAATGTATTTCAGCACTTTCAGATGTTGGAAAACTACATTCATTCATTTCTATCCATCTGGATTGATAACATTGAAATGCGTGTCCAGCCTCATGTGTTAGTACATCTACATCCCCAGCTGTTCCATTAAAATTTGAAAATATATAGGGTGATTTATAATCTGGTATATACTCACAGTATCCACCACCTGCTTTACCTTTTTTATTTACTAAGTCCATTAATTCATTTTCCACCATAAACTTAAAGAATTCATTAGTTTCTTTGGATAACTCTGAATACATCTTAATTCCATTATCTACAATCCATTCTGGACTTCCTTTTGGCACAGCATTACCTGTTAAATATTCAAATTTTTCATCATAATAACTTAAACTCTCTAGACCTAATCTTGCTTTCTGACGATTATACAATTTTGTAGCTACAGGTACAATATACTCTTCAACCTGATTTCTAAACTTAGATACCATCTCTGGATTATAATCACTTCTCATCATTCTTATATAACCAAGCTCTACAAAATTCTCATATCCTAATTTCTTAGCTATTGTAGTCCTCACTTTAACAAGTTCATCATAAATTCTATCTATTTCAGATTCATTATCTACAAAAAATTTATACTTTGCTTCGTTCGCAGCTTTCCTTATATTTCTATCTGATGATAAAGTAAATGGAATCAACCCTGATAAGTTTCTCTCCTCACCTTCAAACATTATCTTAGCTGTTGCTATAAGTTTAACATATTCAGAACTTAACTTATTTTCTAACTGCAATTCTTCTATAACCTCTGGTGAAAAACTTTTTAATGAAAACTCAGCTATATTAAAATATTGCTTTCCATATCTAACTTCTAATTCTTTTCTAAATTTAGACAAAGTGATAGCTCTATAAAATTTTGAACTAAGTTCTTCAAATAAAGGTTCATGTATATCCCAAAACTCTTTCTCTTTATCATAAAATTCATTTGTAGTATCTATAGTATGCCTTATATATGCTATATTCTTTAATGTTACTATATGATTTCTTACCTCATTTATCCTCTTTAAGTTAGAATCTGCCTCCTCAATTTCATTTGACTCTTCAAACTCCTTGATTAAACTATTTAGCTTAGCTTTTAATTCTTCATAATTTGGTCTTTCATACTTAAATTCATTAAATTTCACCTTTTAGCCCCCCTTATTTAACATTATATTAATTTTAATTATATTATTATATCAAATTAATATCAAATTCATTGTATCACATTTTTACTTTATTCTATATATTTTCAAAACATAACTATAACTATTTCACATTTACCTTATCATTTTTCACATTTTAGTCTAATTTTATATAGATAATTTTAATTTTTTTCTAAACAATATAATACATGTTTTAAACATTAAAGAATTTAACCCAATGCATAAAAAGATAATAACTCAGGTCTACTGAATTATTATCTTTAACTTTAAGCTGTTAAATATTTTACTACATCAATGTTACTATCTTTAACTTCTAAATATTTAACTAAATTGTCTATCTGTTCTTCATTACACGCTTTTATTAACAAAGCTAACTCTTCCTCATTTTCTTCTATAATTTCAGTATATAAAAATTCTTTTTTTACCTCATTCAAGACATTTTCATATCTTTCACTCTTTATTATTAAAATTGCTTTTAACTCATTATCTACTAGATTGTTGACTCTAGCAACTTCTGAATTAAAACTATTAATTATAGTATTCCTATCATTTAATATATCCAGCAAATCTCCATAAACTGCTGATGCTGTTGGTAACATTCCAGCACCTTTACCTATAAATGCTAGTTCCCCTACTGCATCACCATTAACTACTACTGCATTAACCTCATTATTAACATTGTATAGCATAGAATCATTATCTATCAGCATAGGTTGCACAGCTGCATATACAGAATCTTTTTCTCTATATCCTTTAGCTATTAATTTTATCTTAAACCCCTTATTTTTAGCATATGCTATATGCTTTGTTGTAATATCTGTTATACCTTTTATCTTTATATCCTTACATACAACTCTATTATTAAATCCTAATGTCATCAGTATTGAAAGTTTTCTTGATGCATCATATCCTAAAACATCTGCATCAGGATTAGATTCTGCAAAACCAAGTTCTTTAGCTTTTTGTAATACACTATTATAGTCTAATCCGTCCTCATACATTTTAGTTAATATAAAATTTGTAGTACCATTAAGTATTCCAGTAATACTTTCTATTTTATTTCCTTGTAGCATTTCTACCATCGGTTTTATAATAGGGATTCCCCCCGCTACAGAAGCTTCAAATTTTAACGATACTCCATTTTGCTTTGCTAATTTAAACAACTCATCTCCACGTTCTGCTATTAATTCTTTATTTGCAGTTATAACATTTACTCCTGACTTTAAAGCTCTTTTTATATATTCATAGGCTGGATTAATACCACCAATTAATTCTATTATTATATTATTATTTTCATTAAAAACATCATTTGCGTTTTCTGTTATTAGATCAAAATATTTTTTATTTAAATGCTTTTCCTTATTTCTGACTAATATAGATGTTATAATAACTCCTCTTAAATTATTATTTTCTTTGTTCCTATCTATAAGTTCTACTATACCTGTACCAACAACACCATAACCAAGAACTCCTACTTTTATCAAAACCGCTACCTCCTAACATTTGTATAAATTTAAAATTATCATCCTTTATACAAGTGTAACAGTGTGCAGTTCCCTTACTCTCGAAATATAAAAAATAAAGCTATTTTTCTATTCCGAGATAGAAAAATAGCTACTTAAGACTCTATTAACGCTAGTGTCAAAGCTTTTTCTTATCTCTCAGATTAATCTTTCTAATATATAAAAAGATTCTATACCTTTAAGTACAGATATTAATCTGCAGGATTTAGCACAATTCTAGCTTATGACTGCTAGCTGTTGCCAGGCTTCAAAGGGCCAGTCCCTCCACCATTCTTGATAAAAGATCTTATTAAGTTATTTAATTTAATTATATACCTTCTGTAATTTTTTTCAAGTGTTTTTCTTGTTTATTTAATTATTTTTTCTACTTTATTTTCTGTAATTATAAAATCTATTTTTTCATCAAACTCTTCCATAGGAACTTCATCAACAATTTGAAAATCGTAACATAGTGCTATTCTTTTACTACTCTTACTGTTTTTTAGAAACTTATCATAAAACCCACCACCATAGCCAAGCCTTCCACCACTTAAGTCAAATGCTAAACCTGGAACTAAAATTATATCAGCTTCTTCCTTAAGTTCTTCATTATCTATTGATGGTTCAAGTATACCAAAAACACCACTTTCATTTAAATCTAATAAACTATTTATCCTCAAAGCCTTCATAACTTTTTGTGTATTTTCCACTTTAGGTACATATATATGTTTTCCTAATTCTAATGCTTTTTTTAAAATCTCCTTAGTTTCAACTTCATCTTCCATACTTACATACATAAATATAGTTTTGCATTCCTTAAAATAAGCGCTCTTTAAAAAGCTTTCTGCTATTTTTATATCTGATAATTCCTTTTCTTTTCTATCTAAATTCAATCTCTTTTCCTTAATTAGTTTTCTTAACTCTTTTTTATCCATTTAAATCTTCCTATCTATACATTATTTTCTATATATTCTTTCGCTACAATATAACATTTATAGTCATAACTTGTCATATCTTCCAAATCAATATCTACAAAATCATAAAGTCTTTCCACATTATTTTTGTAATAAATATCAATCCATTCTTTATAAGCCTCAACTAAAGCTCCCTGATAATCATCCTTTATAACTCCATCTAACAATGCATGTCCAAGATGTAAAATTAAACTATCCCCAGTATTTCCATTTTCTAAACACTTAATATAATACTTCTTAGATTGTTCCAAATCTCCTATAATATAAAAGATATCTCCTATAATAAAATTAATCCAATTTTTTTGAACACAATCCTCTTTAGCTTTTAAATAAATTTCAATTGATTCATAATATTTACCACTTTCTCTAAGGTTCTCAGCAAACTTTATTCTTTCACTTAATGTTTCCAAAGACTCCACCCCTTATAAAACTTTAAAATTGGTTTATGATAAATTTAATATCTTAAAAGCTCATACTTTTCTATGATTTCACTAAGGATATTTACTGATATCGGCTTGTAAAAGAAAAATCCTTGAAAATAATCACATTCTAATTGCTTTAGTTTTTGGGATTGAGCAAAGTTCTCTATCCCCTCAGCAACTACTTTGAAGCCCAAATTATGTGATAACTCTATTATAGATTTGACTATTCCACTATCATTTTCGATATCTTGAACAAAGCTTCTATCTATTTTTATAGTATTGACTTTATATTGTTGAAGATACTTAAATGAACTATAACCTGTCCCAAAATCATCAATAGCTATACTTACTCCTAATTCATTAATTTCTTCGAACTTACTTATAACTTCTCTAGAATTATAAACCCCTACACTCTCTGTAAGTTCTAACTCTAAATATCTAGCATTTAAATCCCATTTAGTTAAAGCTTGCTTTAATAAATCTACAAAATCATTTTGCATAAATTGTATTGACGATACATTAACTGCAACTTTAACCTCTGTACTAAATCTGTCATTTAGTTCTTTTATCTGTTTACAAGCTTCATTAAGTACCCAATCTCCCAAAGTTATTATATAACCAGTTTCTTCAGCAACTTTAATAAATTTAGGTGGAGGAATATACCCTTTAATTGGATGAAACCACCTTATAAGAGCCTCTACTCCATCTATCCTATTAGTTATAGAATTAACCTTAGGTTGATAATACAATTGTATTTCTCCATTTTTTATTCCATTATGCATCATTTCTATAGTTATTTCATTCTTTAAAAAATCTTCAAAGAATTCATAACTATTTTTAACTCTTTCCTTAACACTAATCATAGCTAAATAAGCATTATTTAACATTTCAAAAGTAGTAGTATCTTTACTATCCTTTACACATATACCTACACTTGCAGAAATAAATTGATTATATTCATCATTTATCTTAAATTCATTTAAAAGCTTAAGCAAGTCCTTTACATACTTCTCCATATACTCTTCTGACTTTATAGTTTTAACTAGAATTCCAAACTCATCACCACCAATTCTAGAAAGTAATGAATTCTCATCTATATTCTCATTTAATATCTTTGCAACCCTTATTAGTATTTCATCACCTTTTAAATATCCATAGCTGTTGTTATAATTTGAAAAACCATCTAAATTTATATATATTAATCCTATTATACCATCTTCATGTTCTGATATATACTGATCTCCTTCATATATAAAGATTTCTCTCTTCATAAGCCCTGTCAAATTATCATACTTTGAATAAAAATCTACCTGTTCTTTATAACCAGCTAATGAATTTATTACACTACTTAGATTTTCCTCCAAAGACTTGAGTTCATCATTATGAACTCCTTTATTTGTTTTATATTCATCTAGCCTATCTATTTCATGTTGTATTTTTTCCAACCTACTAAATACTTTTAGATTTAATAAATAAATAAATAATCCTAAGAAAATTACATTTATTGCACCTATAGCCATATAGAAATTTGAATCTATCTTAGTTATATAAGGTCCAACTTGTTTATCAAAATTATAATTAACATTTACAGTAGGCTTATTAAAGTAATCATTTATTACAAAGTTAGAAATTACCTTTGTTGTGCCTAGCGGTACCCTAGCATAAACTTTTTCTCGCTTTCTGACCCCTACATCTTTTAATTCTTCTAGAAACAAATTATTATTTTTCGTTAAAAATAATATGCCGTACCCTTCACTATCTTTAATATTGAAATCATCTAAATTCCCTTGTTTTAATATAGATACAGATATGTAAACCTTCTCCATTTCATCTTTAGTCATACTTACAAGAGCAGGATATCCATCTATATTTGTAATTCCTGTTCTACTTTTACCATCTATATAATATAATTTTATATCTAAATTATTCAAACTTTCATCAGACGCTGTTGTCTTAAAAAGTATATTTTTTTCTTTGTCCATAACATAAAATGCTTGTATATCTTTTTCTAAAAGATCTTTAACTTCAATTTTTTTAGTTAATTTAACTTTTTTAGCTAATTCATTATTATCATTTTCGAAATTCTCTATTTTAGTATCAATTTTAGTCATTATAGTATCGATATTTACCTTAGAGTATTCATACTTTGCATCATCTATCCTATTTCTCATTACAAATATCGATATAAAACTAATACATCCAACCCATAATACTAAAAAACTTATAACTATTAAATTCATTTTGTCTTTTAAATTCATTTTCATAAGATGATTTCACCACCTTCCTTTTGGCAATTCACACTCTTATTCTTATTATAACATTTATGTTATAAATTAACAATTATAAATATGAAATTTACTTTTATAGGTTCAAAATAAAATTCAATTAAAATAATTTTTATAAATTACCACCATTATACTCAAACTCTTTTAGTAAAATAGCGTATATAACTAAAGCTACACATCCCAAGTTGAATGTGTAGCTTTTTTATCACTTTTAAGCTCTATACTTCCTTTGATAACTTTTCTAAATCAGCTATTATTACTTTAACTAAATCTAATTTTCCTTTAGCATATTCTTTATCACTTAGCCAATCCATACCCATTTCCATACATTTTTCAGTTTCCTTGTATTCTGATAATAATTTTACTAATTCATCTTTCATTATTTTTCACCTCATAAATTATTTTTATGTAGATTTGAAAAAAAGTTTGATTCAAATAAGACTTCTAAATGGCTTTACTTCGTAAATTAAAATTAAATATTTTGTAAAAAAGTTTGAATAGAAGTAATGATAAAAAAATTTTATTAAATATTATTTTTGAAAAAAAGTTTGAATTAGAAAATAAATTAAAAATATATACTAAACATTAAATTAAAAAAATTAATAAAAATAATTTTATAAAAATATTTATAAAAATAAATGTGAGGATAGTATGGAATTTAGAAATAGAAGAGAAAGGATAAATTTTATAATCACTAAATTAGGTAATGATACAGCATTATTATTTCTTTCTTCTACAGATAGAGAAGTAAAAAAATTTGTAGATGAAAATTCTAAATGGTTAAAAGAAAAAGAAAATTATCAACAACCTATAATTATATGTATAAGGTGCAATGAACAAGTAATATCCCATACAGAATGCGGTTGCGGATATGATAGAGCAATATTTAGTGAAGAAGAATGGAAAGAAGATATTCAAGGATATTCAGAACCTAATGACAGATGTTTTGGTGATGAAGAATTTATAAAAAATGGATATAAATTATTAGAATAGGAGTTTAAATAATTGAAAAAGAAAAATATAAATTGATTGATACAAATGATATTGTACTGCTTATAGATTTAAAGAAACCGTTAGATTTTTTTACTTATAATTAATCAGGTAATTATATTGTTTTATTTAATAGAGGCATAATTCCAAAATTCAAAATAAAAGAACTAATTTTTTAAAAAGTTTGATTTAAAAATTAGTTCTTTGAGCTTTTATTATTATTCATTTTTGAAAAAGGTTCTCTTGACATCATATAATTTTAGTAATTGTTTACCTAATCAATACTACAATTCATCTTTACAGTATTTAGCTCTACTTCCACTTCCACACAAATAAAGAACTATTAAAAATGCTGTTATAATAATTATCAAAAGAATCCTCAAGACTTACAATATTAGATTTCACAACATCTCTACACTCAATGTATGCCTGTTTGTTGTTACTAAATATTTTTCTTACCAACTCCAAATCTAGCATTTCTTGTCCTTTTATTTTACAAAATCCATATTGACTATTTCTCATAATATTATTTCTCATAGTTAATTTTACTCTATTATGCTCATCCCAAACTTGAGATTTAGATAAATTAGAATTTCCTTGAATATTGTATCCATAATTATTATATATAGATACTAAAGCTTCTGTTTTTAATCCATTACTCCAACTATCTGCTGAAAAAAAATAATTTTCCATAAAATAATTATATACGCACATACTCTTAACATCTGAATTTAGTAATCTTTGTCCAATAAATTTCTTGGTTACTACTTGATTTGAAAAAATGTATGCATAGTCTTGATTTAAATCTTCAAAAGATATATTACTACAATTATATAATATAAAGATTTTTTTTATATCGTTTCTATACAAAATACATTTAGTATAAATACTATATAACGCTGCTCCCATGCGCGAATAAATAATCGGTATATTTTTTATAAATTGTCCATTATACACATATTTCATTATGAGGTTACTTTTATCTATTAATTCAGGTGATTTTCCCTTTAATTCTTGAAGTTCTTTTTTATAAATTGCTTTTTTTAAATCCCATTTCAAATATTCAAAATTGGTAAGTTTGCTTCTCTCTAGATTTATCTCTATTTTTTTCTTTAATCCAATGTCTATTATATTAATACATGGAGATTTAGATATACTTACAGGATACACTCCCTCATCTGTTAAATCATAGTTTTCGGATAATGGAATTCCATTATAAATTATTTTTTTGTCTAAATTTAGTTTACTTTGAGATTCTGAGCTTGAATAAAGGAATTCTGCTTTAAAATTATCATCTTCTGATTTGAAATTAATCCACTCCAGTCCCGTATCATCTATTGATTCATTTTTATGTCCATTTATATAAATTTGTATTTCTGAAGTCAGATACCATTCTTTAAGTTTCAATTTATATAATAAAGATTTTTTATCATTTTTCAAATTATTATTTAGCAATATCTTAATTTCAGTTCCAAAATCAAAATTATTATCTTTTTCTATAAAAATATCTATAATACTGTCATTATTTTCATCTTGTTCTAATTTATAATCAAACCTTAATATATTATCTTCACCATATCTTCTTGTTTTAACAAGAACCTTATGCCCTAACAAAAAACTTGCTAACGACCCTATTCCAAATTGTCCAACTAAGTTACCGTACTTTTTCTTGCTTGAATTCCCGACGCAAAAATAATTATTTCTTATTATATCTATATTCATTCCTATTCCATTATCACGAATAATAATGAAGTCATCATCAAAATTAATGTCTATTCTAGCTTTATATTGCTCTCTAATTAGTCTTTCTTTGCATGCATCCGTAGCATTTTGTATTAACTCTCTAGCTCCACATTCTGGTTTATTTCCATACAAAGGTTTAATTAAATTTGGTATAATACCTGTAGTTACACGATATTTAATTTCCTCATTAATAAAACTTATGTCATCTAAATTAAAATTATTTATTTGAACATCATTAAAATTATATATGCTATGAAAATTGTTTATATATGTTATCTTTTTCAAATCACTCTGCAAGTTTCTAGCAACTTCTTCAGTATCCCTCAATTCTTTTCTATTTTTTATTTTATTTGAATATTTTATATTCAATGTAGTTGAAGATAATTCACAATATATATTGTGAATATTGTTGATTAAAATAGTATTTGTGTTTTCAATATACTTTTGAAAAACTAATGCAATAGCAACTATGGAGTATATTATTGAATTATATCCATCATCTATTATATTATCAATAATATCTTTATACTGTACCTCATTTTCTATACAATAAATAATTTTCTCAAAGATTTGCTTATATACTATATCCTTATCAATTCTTTTTTTTTTAATAACTGATTTTAAAGTATCTTTCTTTATAATATATTTTATAATATTATATTTTTCATTTAATACTTCCTCATTTCTACTTTCACATATACTAAGAAAATTATTATAAAGATAATCTTCTTCATAATAATTATTTTGGTTAGCTATTATATTCATATTAGATTTATCCTTAGCAATTGGATTATAAATGGTTAAACCATCTGGCTCTTTTTTTAGTATATTCATCTTCTTACAGCTTCAATATTATTATATTGATTTGCAATAAATTGAATACTCCCTCCTCTATCTGCATATTGATTACCATTTACAACTATTGAGGATTGTTGTTGTGCCGGTTTATTATCTATTTTCTTAAATTCCTCATAGTTCTCTTGTATCCATTCTTGAAATTCTTCTTTAAATTCATATGGGCACTCTTTATCTGTATGTTTTTCATAATAACTAATTATTTCTGTAAATGGTTTTTTAGGATTAATCGCTTGATTATCAGTTATATCTTGTAAAAAATCAATGCATTGATTTTCACTCATATCGTATTTTTTCATAAATTTACCCTTAAAACTATCTATTATTTTATTAGATCCTGATTTTAAAATATTCCATGTTAATTCGCATACTATTTTGGTTCCCATTGCAGTTAATGTTGACTGAAGTAATGATTCCATATTTCCCCCTGTAATTTTATGTATTTTAGTATATTTTATCACATTATCACTTATATGGTAAATAAATTCTCAATAAAGTCAAATAATCCAATTATTTTGAATTTTATACACTATTTTATTATTTAACTTGTCGTGCTAGTAATTTAAAAAGCTTCTTTCCTAATTTTTGTACAAGAACGAGATTTCATAGAATTAAAAATCTTTATCTAAAGTTATTGAAGAAATAAGTAAAGAAATAATCCGTAAACTAAACTATCAATATGAAAAATATAAACTAATTGATATTATACCTATTACGGTATAGCATTTTGGCAGAGCCCGTTTTCATAAAAGTTTTAAATCAGATGCATCTTATGGAAGATGTATAGCAAAAAAAGAGACATATTATAGATTTAAACTCCATGCATTAGTAGCACTTGATTGGTATATTTGTAACTATTCAATTACATCAGCTGATGTAGATGATAGGGCACGAATATGATAACTAACAAATAATATATCTAATTTAATAATAATATGAGATAATGGATATGTCGGTAATTCTCTTGCGCATGAATTAAAATCTGAAAAACATACAACTCTTATTTCTATAAAAAGAGGATATAGTAAAACTCAATTTCCTAAAACCTTTAGACGGTTAGTTTTTAAATATAAGCGAAGAATTGAAACTTCTTTTTCACATCTATCTAAGCCAAAGAGTAGTTTCAAAATCAAATTGGGGCTTTATAAGTAGTATTAAAAATAAGATACTTGCCCTTAATTGTAGATTTTGAATAAAATTTAATCAAAATTTATGTTATAAATGCTTTAAATATGGTAAATAGAAACATTGGTTTTATAACAAAGTTGTATCAAACTATAAGTTTTTAATAATATTAACTTTAAATTTTATAATAAAGTTTGTTCAAAAAATGAAAATATGATGTAATAAATATTGATCTTTGAAAATTGAATAGTACGGTATTATCAGTTAAATATTATTTTAATATGTAAATAATGATATAATTATAGAAAAGAATATAGGAGGGGAAGCTAAATGATAGAACAACATTATGATTCTATAGAAATTCAAGAATACCTAGAAGGCAGGGATTATTTACTATCGGATAGCTATAATTGGATTAATGGAGAAAATAAAGAAATAGCTATTACTTCAATGGATGCAATATATCAGATAAATTGTATGAAATGGTTAGCTATATGCTTAGATGACCTTATAGTAGAAAGCGAAGAAGTAAAAAGCAAAATGCAACCATTGATTATTGCTAAAATGGAGGAATTTAAAGAATTATTTCTGTTAGCTATAAAAAAAGAAAAAGACCCACTAAAGAGTTCGTATAAAGAAAAGTATAAAGCAATAAAAAAGGAATTTAAAGATAATCTACGTAAATTGTAGTAAATGTGGAGTGCCGTATTATTCAAACGAATAAACGGTATTTTTTATTTAGCAAAGATATCTTGATATGACTTTATTTAAAATGATACAACTTTGTTCAAAATCTACAACAATATATGTTATTTCATAAATAAAGCCCTTGATGTTAATATAAATGTGGATAAAATAAAGGAATTAGTATTTAGATAATCAATTCTGTTCAACTCTATATTATATGCTAACTTTTATACTCATCTTTAATTCATTAATATTTCTATACATGAAAATAGATCTATAATAATATATCAAGATATTATATAATATAAATAAATTTTAAAACCTATATTATTATAAACATACTAATATTTATATTGCCCATTATAAAATTTTAATATATAATTTAATTTGAATACTAAGTAACATATTTTAATTATAATAACTCCTAGATTTAGGAGTTATTATTCCTGAATAAATGTATTGGAGGCTTTAGTACAATGGCTCAAAAATTTAAAATAGTAGACTATACTACTAAATATGGTTCAATAATGCAATTTAATAGAAATAAAAATACATATATTCATGGCTGGTATCCATTTGTAGAAGGTTATTCTAAACAATTTATATTATCTATAATTGATGAATATAAAAATATTAATTCTTGTCTTCCGTCTTTATGCCTTGAACCTTTCTGCGGAAGTGGAACAACACCATTGGAACTACAAAAGTTAGGAATAGAGTGCAAATCTTTTGAGGTTAGTCCCTTTATGTATAACTTAGCAAAAGTTAAGTTAACAAATTCTTATACAGTTGAAAGTTTTAATAAATATTATACAAAAATAAAAGAATATCTAAATAATCCTGTTGAAAACATTTGTGCACTAGTAAATCTTAATGCTTCCAAACGAATTGTTGAAAAAGATGGCTTAGATAAATGGAATTTTGATAAAGATACAATGAACGGCATTTTAGATATAAAATATTCAATAAGTAAATTTAATAATTCTAAATACGAAAGACTTTTTACTATAGCATTAGCATCTATCTTACTGGAAATAAGTAATGTATATAGAAATGGTAAATGTATATCATATAAAAAAAAGTGGAAAGAACAACATATAACCAGAAAAGAAGTTCATGAAAAATTTTTAGTAAAGTTAAAAGAAGTTTTTTTACCTGATATAAAATTAATTAATACTTATAAAAAAAATCAAAAACTACTAAGTAATAATAATGAATGTTATTTAGGCGATGTAAGAAAAAATTTAAATAAAAGAGTAGATGATGATAGTATAGACTTAGTTATAACATCTCCACCATATTTAAATTCAAGAGATTATACTGATACATATATGATAGAATTACGATTATTAGATTATTTAAAAAATGATGATGATGTTAAAAATCTTAGAAAAAATACAATTCGTTCACATGTACAAGTAAAATGGAATAAAAGTAACAATATAGGCATAAAAACTTTAAATAATAGTATTGAAAATTTAAAAAAGCACGAATCAGATTTTTGGAATAAAGGCTTAATTAATATGATTGAAGGATATTTTGAAGATATGAGCATACTTTTTGATATTTTATATAAAAAAGTAAAAAAAGATGGATTAATATTTTTTAATGTTGCAAACTCAGCCTACCATAATATAGAGATCAAGACAGATGAAATTATCGCAGAAATAGCTGAAAAGTCAGGATTTACTGTAATTGAAATTAGAGAAGCTAGAAGAATAAACCCAAGCAGTCAACAAAAAGAAAACATTCCTTTTTTGAGAGAATCTGTAATTGTGATAAAAAAAGTATCTACATCTACTAAACTTTGTATTTAATTCCTATAGTTTAGTAGATGTACCTTTTAGCTACTAAAATTTCTTTTTTCAATACCAGGTTCGATAAAAAATCTATTAATACTACATTTGTAATCCTTAAATTTTTCAGGTATATTAACAATTTCTTTATTTAAATAATAATTAGCATCTGCAAGTGATATTTGATTTTCTGTTAAATTTCTTACACTTCTTCTTCTTCCATCAAAAACAACTAAATACCCTTTGAAGTGTAATTCGTTATTTTCTTCTTTTGAAGCATCAATATAATCACATAATTGATTCGCACCATCCACTGCTCTTTGATTTGTATAATCTGATGTTTTTCGTGTCTCATCTTCATTAACAGATACCCCTAACCACTTTATTTCTATTAATGCTCTAGCAAAATTAAAATTCCATATAACTTTTATATCAATAGGGTTTTCAGAATTAACATTTTGCTCCCTTTTTATTTCGCTGACACCTCTAAGAGTAGCCCTTAAATATTCCCATAATGAGTCTCTCAAATTTGATTCCGGTGCATTTTTCCATCTAATTCTTTTACTGTTTGTCCACGAATTTGCTACTTTAGAACATACAGATTTCTTTGCATTATTTAAATAATAATTATTTAATGCAACATCTAAGTCCCAATAAGTAGGACTAGAAAAATAACTTCTTGTATTCAACGCTGATGCCTCAACTAGGTTTTTATCATTATCAATCCATATATATTCATTATCTTTCAATTCATATGATATACTCTCATTTAAATCTACTTGAGATAAGTCAATTGTTTGCTCATTCCATATTCCAATATTACCATTTTTATAAATTTGTATTACGCAAGGAAACTTTATAGTTGAACATAAGTCTATTTTTCGTGTATCGAAAAATTTATTCTTATCTAATCCATTCTTACTAAAATCATAATCACTCATAATAACTGTAAAATCATTATCAATTTGTTCTGGAGGACATTTCATATAAAATTCTTTTAAAAACCTAATTAATTTTCTTAAATTAGTACAATCTTTATTAGGTATTTTATTCATCAATTTAAAAACCAACAGATTTTCATATTGACTCTTTAGTAATTCAAAATTCACTTTTTTTCTTCCTCCATTTCATTTGATATTCCTTCTAAATATTTTAACCATAATACAGATACGGCCCATAAATCATAATTTTCTACTCCAATTATTTTTCTTATCCCTTCAAAATGATCATATAATTTGTTAATTGAAATTCCATAGCCCAAAGCTTCTCTATCAAATAAATTTCTTTTTGAAGCAATGAGCGGTTCATAATTCATCGAGTTCATAAATTCAGGAATTGGAATAACCAACGCAGCATCAGCAGATACTTGTAGATATTTTTTTCTTTTCGAAAATTCCTCCAAGTTATTTATAAATCCAAATATCCTCTTAGCTTCTTTACCTAATTTATAATTTTCTTTATCCTCTTTAATTATTGTTCCAGACTTCATCATATCTTCTATTTCATTTATAATTGCATATGAAAATGGTTCATCATTATCATATATAAATTCATATCCCCAATCACTTATTGGATTTTTATCAAATACTGACACCAATAACGATAAATAGCATATATTTTGTATTTCGACAATGTTTATACTATCATAAGTATTTTCTAAACTATTTAAAATATATAGTATATCAAAATTAGCCTCCGAGTTCATCTAATTATTTTCCTCCATACCATTCTCCAATGAGTTCAAAACATCTTCAATGAGTTTTAAATTTTTTTCTTGTACATTAGTTAATTGTGACCAATTTATCATTCTTATTAATTTAAAGTTTTGACTACCTGATAGTTTTGATAATTCTTTTAATAGTCCTGAACTATTAACATTAGCAGTTAATATTAATTGCATATTGTTTAATGCATATTCATATAACATTTTTCCAGCATTTGTTTCATAAGCAATATCTAATGACCCTTCTGGTGTATCTAATAATAATATTCCTGATTTATTTTCACCTCTTTTACTAGCATAAATTATAAAAGTCATCCTTAATGCAATATCTATAAAATATCTTTGTGATTCTGACAATTGATGCTCATACAATCTTTCTGAATCTCCTAATTCTAATACATATTTATATTCAGCTCTATGATATGTCGTAATCTCTTGTAATCTTAAATTTGCATTTAATCCTATAAACTCACTTGCAAGACCACTAAATATCGGTATAAACTCACCTTGAATCTCTAAATATTTATCTGTTACAAGATTCCTTAGTTTTTGCGCTTCAGCTTTTGCCTCATCTCTCTTTATTCTATTTTCGTCTTTTTCTTTAGTTAGCATATTTATAAACTCATACTTACTCTTAATTAAAAAATCAATTGATTCTCCAACATTCTCACTTGTGTCTTTTGTTACAAATATAGGATCCACCTCTATTTTTGATAATTTATATTGTTTATCTTCATACTCTTTTATCTTATTATTTAATTCAATTTCTAATTTTTCTTTACTTATATATAGATTCTTTAATTCATTTTCTGTTTTATTTAATTCAATATCAATTTCTTTTAATCTATTTGTATTTACTTCTACTTTACTCTCATGTAAATCAGATAAACATAATGGACAATTTTCTTTCTCTATAAAATCTCTAACTCTATCTACATTTATATGATTTGCTCCACATATAGGACATTCTTCATTCTCCAATAATTCCATAACTATATTATTATTAAGGATTTTTTCTTTTCCTGATATATGACTAAACATTTTTTTATATTCTTCATCAAATTCCCTTTTTAAAGAATATTTTTTAGCACTCATATTAGAAAGTAATGATTTTACAGACGTATTTTCACTCTTTATATTATTTATATTTTTCTCAATTTCTTCAATTTCTTCTTTCAAATTCATATAATCTTCTCTTAATTTTTCCATATCCTCAGAATTATTATATAAAGGTTTTTTTTCTGCTTCAAGTTTATTTATATACCTTCTTGCTTCTGTTATATCCCAAGAGAGATTTCTAAATTTTGAATCATATTGATTTATCAACCTTGATAATCTATCTGCTTCCGCTGCATACTTTGAATCAATACCTAACAATAAATTTATAGCATTTGTCAGTATATTTGTATTCCAGAAAACCATTTCCTTACTTTCATCAAACATAAGAAGATAGTGAACTATAAATATAAATTGTTCAAAACTATCTAATCCCATTAATTCTATAATTTTTTCTTCAAACTTTTTCTCATCAAAATTTTCTTCATCATTATTTAAACGCCAGCTCAAAAATTCTCCTGAATTTGCAAAACTTCTTTTTATATTTATTATATTTTCACCTATTTCTAAAGAAACTTCTACTTCTGATATTTCACTATCAACTTGTCTTATTCTACCTTTAAAATATTCACCTGAATAATTCATTTTCCTTATATCACTAATACCTTTAAAATTATAATTAGGCCTTTTCACCAGTCCTGTTAATGAAAATCCTATTATATTCAAGAATGTTGATTTTCCTAATCCATTAGCACCGGCTAAGCAAACTATAGGTTTATTAAAATCAATATAAATTTGCGGTTCTCCTGCATATAATGAAAAACGTGATACTTTTATATATTTTAAAGAAAAAAGTGATACATTATTTTTACTCACTGTATTTCGCCCTCCTAATTTTTCTGTATATTCTAGAATAAACATTTTACTATATTACACATAAATCAATATTATATTATTAATACGTTCTTATACATTTATACTTTCATCCGAAGAATTACCATATTATTAAATATATATTATATAAGGTTTTTATATGATTTTTTTTAAATTAACACTAAAACTATACTCAATATATTTAATTTAAAATGTGAATCTAACTTTTAGTTTAATATATATAATTAATTTATTAATAAACTTAACATTAAATAAATTAATTACTTTTGGTCATTCTATTTTGGTTAAATCTAATACTAGTATACTACAAATTTTTGTAGATTTCACCAATTTATTCCCTTATATATATTCAAAAAATCCCTTATAATTAAAAAGCCTAACCATTGCTATTATAATTACCTTATAAAAAACTATAACAATATTTTAATGTAACTACTATTTATAGGATTTTTAGTTTAAGAGTTATTTTATCTATGTTATTAAAGTAAGTTAAATAAACAAAAAAATTAGTGAATAAACTAATTTTTTTGTTGAAAAACCTATATCTTTATCTTAATAAAAATTATAATTCCTTATATATACTTATTTCTTTATTATAAATATCCTTTCTAATATGTTTCTTTCTTATAACTTTTACTCCTAATCGCTCAATCCCCCCTAACTTAATCCTACTCCACTTACCATTTTCATTAACCAATCCAAATAGCATTCTCCATAATATCTTATTCCAATCAACTACTTTGTCACTTACTAATAGTATCATCGATAATGATCTCTTCTCCCTTTCTACATCTAATAAAAAGCACTCTCTACCGTCAATCATTATTATTTTACCTATAATATATCTACGCCTAGTTATCCCATCACTTAACCATGAGAAATTTTTACTTATTGGTAACTCCCCAAGCATTATTTCAACTTTCTTTATATTACCTCTTTTCTCTAATAGCTTTAATACTTCTATGATTTCATTCAATTCAAGTACTGATTCATTTTTAATAAATTGCATATTAGTAAATTCTAATCCTCTAACAACTTCCTCACCACCTTCATCTGCTGTTGTTCTAATCTTTTCATTATTTGTTAAATGTATTTTTGTATCTTCATCTTGCTTACTTCTTCTTATTTTTCTGCCTGTTTTAACTTTTTCTATCTTCGGAATCAATTCATAGTTATGAGAAATAAGTTGTGTATTAAGCGCATCAAAACTTTTAGTAGCTCCTTGTATATTTGGATTTAAGCCTATTTCATTTTGATCATTTTTATGTATATAAACCCTCTTTTTTGCTTCATCTGTAAGTTCTGTTTCTTCTAATGATGGATGATGTACTTCTATTTTATTAACATTAATTCTTTTATTATTTAAACCTACTATCTCTAGTATTCTAATATATTTTTCTCTTCTTTCAACTCTAGCTTTTATATTAAAGTTATCAAATAAAAAATCAAATTTTAAGTCTCCTGAATACCAAAGCTTTTGTCCTATACCATAGAACATTCTTGATATATTCTCATTTGTTAGTATCCAAGCCAAATGACATATCCTTTCAAACGTTAATAAAGCCTTATTATATTCTTCATAAAATTGTATATCCAATATTCCTTCATTTAATTTATAACCAAAATAAGTTTCTAATGTATTCATCTCAACTATTCTATTTAATAAAAATCTATTAGGAGCCAAAATAGCTCTTATTATTTCAATTGTTGGTACGTTATACAAAACTCCATTTTTAATAAAATTAAATGTCTTTGATTTAAGCTTATCATTAAAACCCTTTCCCCATATACTCCAATCTTTTTCTATATATTCTGCTTTAATACCAGTTAAATCTATATCTATAATCTCATGTTCTTCTAGTTTCATTCCATTATTTAAATCTCCATTAATGTAACATTTATCTATAGATAAAAAATGTATATTGGACCAATCTAGTGTTATTCTTTCTCTCCTATTATCTACCTTAAAATATGTATTTACCATCCACTTATTTTCTCTTTTAAAAGGTTCCCCAAGCCACATTAATATTGCTTTTTCACTCTTTTCAAACGGCCAATTTGTTATTTTAGCTGCTTTCTTTTTCATATTTCTCTCCACTCTCTTTTACTTCTATATAATTTAATATTTTATCCTTTATAATAGTAAAATCTTTCTTTCTAACATTAGCTTTTCTTTGAAGTTCCCAAAGTCTTATCTCTGTATTGTTGTTTATTAAAGAATCTATTATATTTTTGCACCTTCTAAGCTGAAATTCTTCCTTGGTTTCTAGTATTTTGTTTAAATATTCCTTACTTTTAGGCAATTTGTCTATATTCTTATCCAATGCTGCAAGCAATCTTGTCTTTTTACCTAAAATGTTTTTAGTTATTCTTACAGGATTTTTATCATTTATAAGCTTATTATAAGTAGCTTTTAATATGGTTAATATTTCTCTATCCCTCTTATTCCAATCAACTACCTTTGTCTTATTTTCTTTCATTTTTAAAGATGGTAGCTGCTTGTATAGCCATTCTTTATCACGCCTATATAGATACATATATTCTTTCTGGCATAATTTCCGTATTTCTGTTCTTGTAGCATTTTTATTTACCTCTATATATTTCAATAAATTTGATTTATAAATTTCACTCTTATAAATTATCTTATTATTTTTTTCAACTTCGCCGTCTTTTTTAATAGCGAAATTTAATATCTTTTCTTTAAATTTCAATATAGTTTTAGGATCACAATTCATAAGCCTTGATAACTCTCTTAAACTATATCTTTCATCTTTTAAATACTCTTCTAACTTGGTTTCCCAAACCACACCAAAAGCTTTTATTCTACCTATTTTATATCTATCATCCTTTGTTTTATCTGGTCCCTTTCTTGAATATATAAAACCACATTCACATTTAAATGTTCCTACTGGAACTCTTGTTTTATAATCCTCTGTTATTTTCAAATCCGTTACAACATTTCTTCTATACTGATTAGAAGCTTTATTTAAACAAGGCCAAGGCCCTTTACCAAAAGGCTTAAACTCATCTTTAAAACTTGAAAAAAAGTGTTCTATGTCACCATCTAAAAAATTTATTAATAACAAATGTCTTATAGGATGTACTGTTCTTTTTAAGTTTCTTGTTATAACTCTAAGCCAATTATATTCATCATCATTATCTATATTTGATTCCATTAAATCTAAAAATTCTTTTCCATAAAACGCTATAAACTCTTCATATAAATCTTGTTGCTTAACTCTCTTAGTTGTTGTAGTTAAAGCTTTAGCATAAAGAATATCTTTATATTTATCTAATAACCGTTCTTTTGATATCTTACTTAAATCATGTTCCAATAAATAATAAGCATCTTTAGCTAATTTATATAACTTGTCATACTGTTTATTATTTATAATTTGTATATTCCTAAACTCCAATAAATTTTTATTCAATCTTATGAATTCAATCCTGCTTGAATTTGTTTTATCCACAGAATATTGTTTTAGTTCTGCACCATCATGTGGACAAATAAAAACTCCTTGTAGTTGATGTTCTCTATGAATATAAACTTCTCCATACTTTTCAATTTCACCTTTAGCACAACAAGGACAATAGTAAATTGACGTTTTTCTACATATACTCCCAGCCACCATTCCTATCTTGGTGTATAACCCACCACCATCTTTATATTTGATTTCATCTAAAAGTTCTGTCTTTCTTTTAGTTGGTAGAAATGGACTATAATACGGAAATACAGTATGCTTCATGATTATATTTTCAGCCGTATACTTCTCTCCTAAATTATTAGCTAATTGTTCTATATTGCTACCTATTTCTAAACTAGGTATAATACTTCTCTTACCAAATAACTCCTCTAAAGTATCTTTATAATCTATATTTCCACTATAATAGTGATATCTTGCAATTGATGAATATATAAGTTCGTTTTTATAAGGGTCAGTAAAAAAATGTAACATAGTTTATTCTCCTTTATATACATTTTAAAACCGCCCATTCCCCTTTTTAGAATTATTATTTAACCATTAAAAATTCATCCACTGGATTTTTAATATATCCCTCTTTTTTCAAAACATCATATGGATGTTTTTCACTTTTAATTGCCTTTTCATATAGAAATATCAATCCTTCTTGATTAATATACTTTTCCTTTTTATCTTTATCTATTTTTTTCTTTTCATTTAAATCAATTAACACCTTCAACGCCTTAGTTTTTATATTATTATATTCTTCTTCTACTGGTAATTGCTCTACTATCTTTTCACATTGTTTTCTTATTTCTACATTATCCAGTTCATCAAGAATACCAATTTCAGATATCTCAATAGCTAAATTTTCTACTGTATTTCTTCTTTTAAGTTCAATAGTATTTTTTCGCTCTTTAAATAGCTCCTGAATTTTACCTTCTAATTCAATATTTCTTTTATAATTTAAGGATAGATTATCTAAATTTATAATTATATCATCATATTTTCGTATTTCTTCGATATTATTATTTCTAAGTGCTTTTATCATAGGTTGAATTGTATACAAATCTTCTTTTGCTGTAGATCTTATAAGTTCAACAGTTATTTCTTCCTTCTCCTCAGATAGCGCTCTTTCCTGAGTTAATATAAATAAATTCACTGCAACCGCTGTAATACCTTGACATTCATCATAAAAAGCATTTGCTATATTTTGGTTTAATTCAGTATTTTGCTTTAAACAATTATAATCCCATAAGCACTCTAGAAAAAGTTCCCATTCATCACTATCTTTGGCCATTCTATCCCACATTATAGTTCCTTCACTTGTAGCCCTACGTGCCTGTCTAAAATTGCCGTCAAATATTTTCTGTGCTTTAGACGTTCCAATTAATATAGTTGGAATACCTACTGTATTACTTAATGTAACAAAAAAGTTTAGCATTTCATCCATATCGTTTTTAGAATTAAGTAAATGTTGAATTTCGTCTATTACAAGGACTCCTATTCCATATATACTTGCTAGAGAAGTCATATGAAGCATCATACTAGATGTGATTCTGTTAGAATAACCAAACTTCTCTAAATACCTAGTTCCTAGTAAATCGTCCACTGCCTTAAAAAAACTTTTACATAAAACTGATAAACTTCCATCGTAAGGACAATCTATTTTTAACCATGTAATCTGAGTTCTACTAAAATGTTCTCCCTTATATTCTGTATGCATTATTACTTGAGGATACATAAGCAACAATCTCTCTATTGCTGTAGTTTTCCCTATACCTGAAATGCCTATTATAGCCATACTATCTGCTGTAGAACGTATATTAACCATTCTTTCTTTCAATATTCTATCTTCATATACATTCTCATCTCTAATTTCATTTATTATTCGCAATCGTTCTAAATAGCTTTTATCTAAAGGATTTCTTGCTAAATATCCTCTCCTTATAAGAGTAGATAAGCGTCTTTCCACTATAAAATGAACTGGTAATGGTTGTATGAAATGTTTAGCCCTTTTAATAATATGGTATCGTAAGTTTGAAGGTTTATTTTTATCTGCTCTACTAATTATTGGAGTAACACTAAATTTATTGATTACATCATCTTCTGTGAATATATTAGGCAAAGATTCTATAAGAGGATTATTAGCATATTCAACTATTTCTTGTTCCTTATAAACAGCATCTTCTACAAGACCTTTAAGAATTATAATATTTTCATTATTTTTCACGATTCTCATCCCTCTTTTTTCTTAACTTGTCAATTAATCTAGATTTACTTGTTGAGTTATTACTAATTTCATTATCTTTAATTATTGGTAATTCTATAACTTCTCCTTTATTATTAAAATTTAGCTCCTCGCCTAATATAAAAACCTCACTATTTCTATTAATTTCTTTCTCAACTGCTCTATTATTTCTTATATTTTTTATCTTTGCACTTTTACTATTAACTTCTGTAGCTACCTCATTCTTTTCTTGTTTAGCTTTTTTAACTATTTCATTTATTTCAGTATCCAAATCGATTTTATTTTGTATTTGAGTTTGTTTTTCCATAGCTTTTAACCTAGCAATATAGTTAAAATTAAACTCTATTTCCTCTAAAATAAGATCACTATACTGTTTGCTAGGTTCTAGTAAATAACAGGTTTCAAATGTATTATCAACATCATTTTGAATATATATATTATTCATATCTCTAGGATCATATATTACCTCTATACTTCTTCCATTGCCTTTTAAAAACCACTGTTCATTTATAGCTTTTTGAGAACCATAAAATAATCCTTTAAACTTTATTCCGGCTCTAGATATTGTTGCATTATCTCTTGGTAATACATTAATTCTAAAACTCTCTCTATCTACAATTCTTAATCTACCTTTCTTATTTTCTATTCCCCAATTCCATAGGTTTAATGGTATAGGAATGACTCCATCTATCATCATATTCCTCGTAATTTGATACTTATCATTAATTTTACTATTATGAGTTAATATCAAATTTATATATATTTGAGTAAATTCTGGTAATGTAAGTGTAGCATCTAATCTATAATCCTCATCTCCTCTTTTTCTATATTCCTTTTGTATAGCTCCTGGTGCTTTATGTTTTATTTCAGTATTTAATATTCTAAAATGCCTTTCAACAATTCCTTTTAAATCTCCACGATATGAAGGTGTAGTTTCAAATTTCACATTTAGATTATTTATTAAATTCTTAGCGCAATAGCTTTCGCCTTCACCTCTATCAGATATTATTATTTCTGGTAGATGTTTTGCTGGCCATTCATCTTCTGTTATAGTTATGTCATATTTATTGCAAAACTCAACTTTATCAGCTACCATATTATCAAGCGCCATCATAGCTCCTATCCAAGATGGTCCTTCTAATCCAACATATATACCAGTTACAAGCCTAGAAAACACATCTATAATTGCATAAACTACAGGTCTCCCTATTATCCTACTTCTATCTAACTCACTCACTAAATAAACATCTGCTATAGTTGCATCTATTTGAAACTTTGTTCCTGGTCCTTCTGTTTCTAAAGTAGAATTGCTTAAAATAGGTCTAGCTGTAAGTTCATACTGTTTAGCCCCATCTCTGAATATAATATCCTTCTTTATGTTTTCATTCTTTTTAAACCAGTAATAGAACTGATCATAAGTTGGAATTTGCGAAATAGGCCAAACTTTATACTTATATTCTCCATTTTCCATAACCTTATTTGAAAAAAAATCTTTTAGAATATATTCATAAGTTTCTTTTATACTTATTTTATTTGCCTTTCTATAATACCTGTTTACAGCAACCTCAAACTGTAGTTTTATTTCATCTGTTATATTTATTCCATTTGAATTATCATCATAAATATGCTTTTTAGGTCTACCAACCTTACTTTCCTTCAGTTTTTTTTCTTTTCCTTTTCCTCCAGAATTTCTATAATCAGAAAGCAAGGAGTTCTTTGTCATCCCTCGTTGAAAAAATCTACAAAACATTCTTCTTAGTGTTGATATATTAATACTATAATCTTTGGAAATTTGTCTTAATATTTTGTGTCTTTTTATTTCATCTACTATATCTAATTTATTTGTATTCCATGTATCATTTATAATTTTCCAATTAGCATCTCTTTTTTCTTTTTCTATTTCTGATAATCTATCTTCCTCTATATTTCTTAAATAAGGATCACTTACTGGTATAAGTATCTTACTTTCTATTTCTTCATTTATTTTATTAAAAGTTCCTAACTTAGGCATATCTGAATCTTTATCAATATCCACATAATAAACATTTTCTCTTTCATTATCTATATAAATTACTCTTATTCGCTCTTCATCACCATTAATATATTTTAAAACCATATTCTCTAAAATCACGATATATTAAACTCCTTACTTACTATTTTTTCTTTTAGACTTATATCCATTGATTTATTAATATCTATCTCCTTAGTTATATCAACTTCAATAACTTTTCTAGCTAATAGATATTTAAATACAGATATTCCAGTTCCCTTTAGTAAACTCAAATCATTTTCAAACACCCTAGATATCTCTCTAATTGATATATTAGTATCAGATATTCTTCTAATGTATTCTAAAATTATATCTTGAATTTCCATTTCATCTAAATCAATAAAAACATCTAAATTACTTATATCATAATAAGAATGGAAGAATTTTATATTTTGAGCTACAGTTTTATTAATCTCCTCATTTGTAACAATACCCCAATCTATACCTTTTCTCTCCCAATAAACTCTCTCTATTTCAAACTTTTCTAACACTCTCTTATTACACAAATCATCTTTAGACTTAACTGTTCTTGCTAAATCCAAATTATTATTTTGAGTTATAAAAAAATCTGTTGTCATAACTATATATTCATTTGTCCTTGGATTTTTAGGATGCTCTATTCCTAACTCATTTGCTATTTGTAACGTTTCTTCTATTGGTAAAAGTGGATATTGTTCTCTTATGTCTATTACACTATCAGCATATTCTAATATGTAAAAATAATTTGTTTCCATGTCAGATAAAAAATCATGTTGTCTTTTTGTTTTTATCCCTTTTAATCTAGTGCTTCTTCCACTCGAAGATACATCCTGAATTAATATCCAAGGCTTATATTCTCCTAACCTTCCAGTCCCTCTGCCTTCCTTTATTAACTTTTCAATTTTGTTTATCCTACTTCTTTTAGCCATACTTTTCACCCTTTTAAAATAAAAAACTACACACTTCAATTATTCTATTGAAATGTGTAGCTCTTTAATTATTTTTATCTATATTTATATTTAAACTTTTTGTGATAATCTTTCAAGGTCTGCTACTATAGTTTTAACTATATCTAATTTTCTTTTAGCATATTCCTTATCATTTAACTAATTCATCCCCATTTTCATACATCTTTCAATTTCTTTATACTCGTTTAATAATTTTACTAATTCTTCATTCATACAAATTCTACTATTAATTTTAATACTACACATCTTAATTATAGTATACTTCTAACAATATTTACTATTCAAACTTTTTCAGTTAATAATAGGAATATCTCTAATAAATATAATAAAAGTATATTTTAATCTATAGTTATTAATTTATAAAAATATTATAATTTCTATATTATATATATTTATATAATTTGATAATTTTTATCATATATGCTATTATATAGAAAACATTAAAATAAAAAAGCCTTTCAACTCCTATAGTATATACTTCGAACTATATCTTATAGGCCAAAACCATTATGCGTAGTTAGCACATAAAAGCTTGTTAGAAAGAACTTCTTTATTACCAATATTTAATTAATATGTTTATTATAACAAATTATTAATTTAAATTCAAGTAATATAATTTTTTAAGCCTTTAAATGCTAGTAATATTAGTATTTAAAGGCTTTTTACTTCATTTTTCATGCCTATATATTTACATAAATAAAAATATATTCATTATTAACTCTCAAGATATTAAGGAGGCAATAAGATGTCAAAAAAAGTAATTCAAGTTTTATCTTACAAAATAACAAATTCCTTTTTAGAAAATAATACTTTTAATATTTATTCAATAAATGGAGAACTTAAAGAAAGTATACTTGAAATAATTAAATTTCATACAAATGTACTTAATAAAAATTGGGAAGATTTACGCCAGGATTGGAAATTCAAAAATCTAATAAACATACCTTATAAAATTAATTCAATATCACCATATAGAGTTTTTATATCTGATATTGATAATGCAAATCCACTTTTGTTTTGTGATAAGTCCTTAAATGAAGAAGAGATTCAAAGAATAAAATGGCTTTTATCAACTTCAGTTACAGATTATATTGAAGATAAATTCAAAAAAGATTTAAAAGACCATTTAGAAACCAAAAATTTAAAAACTACTAATTTTAATATAGATTTAGATTATAAAGGAGAAGCAACAAAAAATACTTTTATAAACAACAAAAATTTCACTTTAATCAAGATGTTATTTATGAAACATTTTTTAAACAAAAAGGTAAGGATAGGAACATGTGCTGAAGCTATAGAAAATGCCAAAGAAATTTCTTTTTACCCTTCTTATAATGGCAAACATGAACTTGTAAGTGATATCATTGAAGCTTATAACTATAATAATCAATTAAAAAGATATGCGTTATTTATTACACCTAAAATAGAGGTAAGAAATTCTGAGCTTTATTTAAATATTATTATTGGAACAAAAGTAATCCTTGATAGCTATGAACATGAAATTGGTAAAAAAACTGATTTAATAAAAAAAATTCATTATGGGAAAAATGAAAATTCAACGCTTTACATTTTCGATGGTGAACAATATATATCAGTTAAATTTTATACTAAAAAATCGGAAAATGATATCATTTATATATTTCCTAAATGGGAATATAGAGAAATTATTAAAAATTTAGAACAGACAACAAATATTACATTTAATGACATTAAAAATTTCTTAAAAGATACTAACTCAAGAAATGATATGTTTTTATTACACAATCAATATAGATCAATTAAAGAAAAAAACCTTGTAAGTGATAGTCTACATAATAATGACAAACTGGATATTTCAAACTTCATCGTAGAAAATATTAAAGGTCTGGAAATCATTGATTCTGTATCTGAAATTGAAGTAGTTTATCCTTCAGAAATAAAAAAAACAGCACGAAATGGTAGCAAAATAGATTTATTGGTATCTTCTTACAAAGGTAAATACAATAGTTTCAATCTATATGTTATAAGAAAAAATAATAGTGAGATAATTAAACTTATAAATCAACTTTTTACATCAACCTCAGAAACTGAAAGTTTATTTACTAACTACGAAAAAGTCGAATCCCCCAATGAAAATATTTTCGTTGTAACCTTTAATAATAATGTTGCCATTACTATTAATATTATTGATATATGTAGCGATTATATACTAAATGATACCTATGAAGGTGAAACTGTTGATGATAGAGCTAATCTAATTACTGAAGTTATTGGAGAAATACCTGTTAACTCTTTATTTTTAATTGAATTAGAAATGATATCTGATAAAGCAGATGCAAAAAAAATAATAAGACAAGCTTTTATTAAACTAGGTTTTATTAATCAATTTATTATACCTTCAACAATGAATATAAATAATTTGAAGCAAAGATTGTGTAAATTACTCCAATGCATAGGATTCTATAATGCATTAACGTATTTAGATGAAAAAACAGTATATACTTTTTCTTTTGTAGAAAGCGAGTCGCGTAAAGGAATTATTTTACCTTTTATAATAAAGATTACTGAGAAATCTATTCAAGTATCACCAGTTTTAAAAAATACACCTGTTAATTTTGTTAGTATAAATGAGATATATACTAACTTTTACAATTTAAAAAACTATACTTTTGATCTTCAAAAATGTAATATGCAAGAAATAGAAAATATTTTATTAATCAATCTTTTAGATATATTTAAAAATGATAACACAGAAAAAATACTTCTTTTGGAAGGTAATCAACTCAAAGAAACAGATTCTGATTTATTAAAAAAAATCATCTCTATTTCAGATAATGTTGTAAAAATTGATTTATTAGATATCGAAGTAATTGTAAAAAATGCAACTAATGATGATTTAACTTTTACTCCAACATTATTTTCACTTACTAATGATACCTTTGTTTCAATTGGAGATAAAACACAGTCCCAAAGAAAATCTTTAGTTTATGGTAGTAAATTGGTTAATTTTATGAAGAGAAAAACCAAAAACAAACCTGATGATAATATTGTTAATGGAGCATTTGGAATGTATCAAGATAGGCGAGCATTTGGAATAAAAATCATAAAAAACAAAATGGATAAAATCTCTCTAGCTTCATTAATAAAATTGTCACGATTTAGACTAACATCCGAAATACATTGCAATGAAACAAGTTTCTATAATTATTTAACATACTTTAGTAAATATTTTTAATAGAGAGGAGTTACTACAATGACTACAATTGAATATTTTGATGATTTATTAGAAATGCTTTTAAATTCAAATAAAAAAAGCTTCAGCATAGAAAATCTATATTCTGTAATGTATAAACATGAAACAATAAAATTTACTAATATACTTCATTTTGTTAACTATCTTAATGAAACTACTATCTCTGAAATGAATGTTGAAAATATAGAGAAATATATTAACACTTCAAAGCTTGATATTACCTTATTAGATAATAATATAGTAAATATTAAATTATTTGAAATATTAGATACCCTTAATAATAGAGCTGAAACTCGTTTTGATAAGCTATATAAATTCTGCCAAAATCATAAATACGGGCAAATTATTTATACAAATACAAGATTATTTATATCAAATTATCCTATTATCCATAGAAACATATTTAAAAATATAAAAGATGGTATCGAATTAAAGCTACTTTCAAAACTACCAACAATATCAAAGAAAGATAGAGATTTTATATTTGATTATGTAAAGAGCAATTACAAAACCATAAATGTTACTAAAGACAAAATTGGTATATGTGAAAGATGTGGTTACCTAATAGGTAATGACTCTAATTCTTTTAAATATCATAAACAATGCCAAGGATACAAAACATTATATATTGAAGCTTCAAACAATCTATTAGTAGCTGAAGCTTCAGCATATAAAGATATCGTATTACCAACAAGACTTGAAATTGAAATAAAAGATGCCTTAGATAAACATGGATATAAATATGAATTATTTCCTTCTCTAGAACTTGAAGGTGATATAAAAGTATATATTAATGACACAGAATTATTTCTAGATGCAAAGGCTTATGAAATTCCAGCTTATTTAAAAGAAGAGTTAGATAAAAAGCCACATTACAAAAATAGGCTTATTATAGTTCCTTCAAGGGTTTATAATTCTATGTCTGATTTAAAAGCATTTGGTTATAAAATATATTCAATAGATACTCTTCTTCAGTATCTTAAAGGAGTGATATAGTGGCAAGAAAAACATTTAATGATATTGTTTTCAAGAATGCTTCCGAAAATATAAAAGGATTTGATACTTTAGATAATTTTTCTGAAAAAGACTTTCCTTTATTACCATATAAAGATAACAATTATTTTATTTTAAAAGCTAACTTCATATATACTGAACTATTACTAACTTCTGTATACCTAATACTTAGTAGCGAATTTAAAAAAGAAGATATTGGCTATATCTTCAGCGGTTTAAGCCATAATTTTACTAATTATAACGTAAGTCAACAAAATATAATTAATATATCTTTAATTTACTTAGGTAATTATAAAGGTAAAACAGAAACAAACCGTTTAATAAATTGGTATTTTAAAAATAATAATGATAGAGTTAATAATTACAAGCTCTTTATTATTGATAAGGGTATTATTAAGTTATCATTGAATAATTACAATAAAAAAAGATTTAATATATACGTAAATCTTCTTAACTCAAAGGATACTATTGGATTAACCAAAAAGTCTAAAGACTCCACAGATTTTGAAGAAGCTATAAACTCTATTATTAATAATAAAAAAAATGAAACATTAACATCCTATGACTTAATAAACGAAGTTCTAAGCAATAAGTTAGAAATTTACATTAAGGATTTAATTCAAAGAAATGAAGACTTTAAATATATTGAAACTCAATTATTAAACGAACTAATATATTATGCTCTAAAAGACAACGAATTAATTGAATCAGAAATAATAAGACTCAAAGAAATTACTCACTTGTGTGGAAAAACTGGAAGTGGAAAAACTGTATTAATTGATTTTATAGTTTTCATACTAGCAAAGCATAACAAGAGAATTCTATTTTTAACTTCAAAACATGCCGACGGAATAAAAATTAAAGAAAAATATACAAAAATGGGGTTTAAAGCCTCAGTAATTGTAGGCCATGATAGAAATAAATATACGGATGAGTTTATTAAGACAAAAATGAATGCAAATAACGATTTAAATATATTCCAAACAATAAAAAGGAATGAAAGTGTTATAAGTAATCTAGATAGTACTTGTCTTAATAATTATATTTCTTCAAATGCTGAAGAAACAAGTAGTCACTCTTATAATTGTAAAAAATGTGAACATAAAATTACATGTGGTTACCACAACCTTACAAGAGAATTTTTAAACTCAAACATATTAATAACAACATCGTATAACTTATGTTATTCTTCTGTGAATGCTTCATTTGATGGATATAATCGAAGTTTAATAGAAACTGCATATGCTATTTCTGATTTTATTATTGTCGACGAAGCCGACTTGATTCAAGTCAATTTTGATAATGCTGCAATATATGAAAGTCAAATATATTCCAAAAATGCTAATTTGTATAATGATAGTTATATAAGTAATATTATAAGATTATATAGTACAATTGATAGAACTAAAATGGGTTCTATACCATTTCTACATAATCATAAAGTTATAGATACAGCTAAAACTGACGCTTTTATTGATGTGGCATGCAACAACTTCCTTTTAAATGATAAAGATGAAATGATAAAAGAACTAGTTGGTACAAAGACATTTACTACTTTTAATTTAATCAGTATGTATTGTAATACTTATATCAAAGAAATACATGATGCTGATGGTAATATAATTTATGATTATGATAATAGTAAAGAAAATTATTCAATTGAGTTTGCCCAATCTTTTATGAACTATCTTCAAGATAATAAACTAAAAGAAGAGTTAAATTTTAATTATATTGATTATCTAAGTACCAATATTGAGAATAATATTGAACTCTTTAACAAGCAATATAATCGTTTTATCAAATCTAAATATATGAAAAAATATACTATTACTTACATTAACAACAAAAAGTACAATAAAAATAAAGCTATAAAATTTTATAACTTTATACTTTTTATAAATCATATTGACAGTTATATAAAATATACTAATATATTTTTACCAACTATTTTGCTTTTTATAGATAAAGAAAGACATGAAATACCTTCAAATAGCCTTCTAAAGTCGATTTATTTACCCAAATCTCTAGCTTGGATATTAACAGGATTTTCTCTTGAAAAATGGGATAAGGAAGGTTTATTAATATATAAAGATTTTTCGATTTTAGGAAGAGAAATCCTATATACTACAAGAGATTATATAGCTTCAGCATATGAAATTCCTGCAACCCCTGTTCTTTTTGTAAGTGCCACAGCATTTGAAGAAAACTCTTCATTGTACGCAATAAAATATCCTGTAGATTATTTAATTAAAAGCAAATTACAGACTGAAAATGATAATACAATTAATACGTTTTTCACCCCTGTAATATTAACTGAAGGTTTAAATAACTCTGCAGTTAATATTTCTTCAAGTAAAAATCAAAGACAATTTAACATTAAGAAACTATGTAGAATTCTAATTAGAGATTTTTTACCTTCACTTGTAGAAGATGCAAGAAAGTTTGGAAAAGCTACTTTGTTTAGCTGTTCAAGCTACGATGATGCGTATACTGTATACGAAGAAATAAAATGTCTAAAACATAAAGGTTACAATATAAAGATACTAACAAATAGCACCATACAAAACAATAAAAAATTAGATGCCACTGAAGTACTCAATATTTCGAATATTGAAAACTTGAGTAACTTAGATAATGAGGCTGTAGATATAGCTATAGTTATTGGAGCTGTAATAAATAGAGGTTATAATATACTGAAAGCTGATGGTGAGAATTCAAGTTACATACACAATATTTTAGTCCTAAATAGAATTCTTCCTTCACCCAATAATAGTGCAACTAATGTTAGTTATGTGAATTCAATTATCACTAGATATGCATTAAATAAAAGTAAGAATGATAAAAAAGCTTTCAGAGAATGTTTAAAACAATCAAATGAAACATCAATACACTTAAAAATATGCTATAGCTATACTAACTTACCATCTAGCATTAAGGATTCTATTGCATCAAATACATTAGTAGATATACGACAATTAGTAGGTAGAGGTCAAAGAGGCTCTAACAATACAGTCAATTTATATTTCCTTGATGCTTCTTACTTTCCAAAAACGGCAACTGCTATTGCTAACGGAGAAATTATTGAATCTCTCAATGAAATAAAAGATGATGCAGATAGCTCTTTATTTTTAAAATGGTTAGATATCCTAAATAAGAACGATATTTTAATAACAGAATTATACGGAGATATAAAAAAAAGCTTTAATCGACTAAAAATAAAAGCTATAAAATAATATAAATACTAGAAATTACACTACACCTCGGTTATATTATGAAACAATCAAGCTTATATGTATATTAGTATTTAAAGAACTTTCAAATATCCTACAAATCAACTACCACTTACTGAAAGTAGGTGGTTTTGTGTTTTTATAATGAACATTTTATGTATCACCACTAAAATTATTATTTTCGAGTTAACACTTCAACACATTATTTCTCATACATTGTTTCATAATTTCCTCTATTACAGTTCGAATTGTTTAATAACAATATCATTTTCCCACAAACCCCATTCCTAACCATTTTTTAATATTGAACTAAATTTAACGATGCTATACTAGCTATATATAACTTAGCCATAAAAGCTACACACTTCAATTTCTCTTGAAATGTGTAGCTCCTTAATTATTTATATATATTTAAACTTTTTGTGATAATCTTTCAAGATCTGCTATTATAGTCTTAACTATATCTAGTTTTCCCTTAGCATATTCTTTCTCATTTAACCAATTCATTCCCATTTCCATACATCTTTCAGTTTCTTTATACTCGTTTAATAACTTTACTAATTCTTCATTCATACAAATTCACCCCATTTAGTTTAATTCGTATACTACACATCTTAATTACAGTATACTTCTAGCAATATTTTCCATTCAAACTTTTTTTCAATAAATCAAACTTTTTTCCAAAGAATCAATCTTTTTTTCAATAAATCAAACTTTTTTTCAAACCAACATTTTAAAGACCATAGTTTTTATTTTTATTCTACCGTAACTGACTTTGCTAAATTACGTGGTTTATCTACATCACAGCCCTTTTGTTTTGCCATATAATATGATAATAATTGTAATGGTATTACTGAAATCACTGGAGTTAAAATAGTTAAAGTCTTTGGAATATATATAACTGAATCTAATGATTTTTCTGATTCAGTATCACCTTCAAGCGCTATTCCCATAACCTTTGCTCCTCTGGTTACAACTTCTTTAATATTAGATACCATCTTATCTCTTAAATTTTCATCTGTTAGTAAAGCAACTACTTCTGTTCCTTTTTCTATTAAAGCTATAGGACCATGCTTAAGTTCTCCACCTGCGTAAGCTTCTGAATGGATGTAAGATATTTCTTTAAGCTTTAATGAACCTTCCATAGCTACTGCATAATCTAATCCTCTTCCTAGGAAGAACATATCTTTCTCCATATAAGTTTTTGACGCAAATTTTTGAAGTGTTTCTTTATGCTTTAATGTCTCTTCTACCTTTTCTGGTAACTCTAACATTTCTTTCTTTATCTCAAGTATTTCTTCATTACTTAATGTTCCCTTAACTTCTGCAAAATATAATGCTATTATATACATTGCTATAAGTTGAGTCACATAAGCTTTTGTAGATGCCACTGCTATTTCAGGACCTGCCCAAGTGTATAATACATCAGTTGCTTCTCTTGATACTGAGCTTCCTACAACGTTTGTTACCGCTAAAACTCTAGCTCCTTTGTTCTTTCCATCTCTTAATACTGCTAAAGTATCCGCAGTCTCTCCTGATTGACTTACTACTATTATTAAAGTTTTTTCTGTTATTAGTGGTTCTCTATATCTAAATTCTGAAGCTATATCAACTTCAACTGGTATCTTTGCTAATCTTTCTATAGCAGTTTTTCCTACAACCCCTGCATGATAAGCTGTACCACAAGCTACTATATATATTCTATCTATATTATTTAAATCTTCTTTTGTAAAATTTATTTTATCTAATGCTATTTTTGAATCTAAGTTTATTCTTGATGTCATTGTATCTTTTATAGCTTTTGGCTGTTGATGAATTTCTTTAAGCATGAAATCTTCATAACCTTCTTTTTCAGCTGCATCAGCATTCCAAGTTACTTTATAAACTTCTTTAGTAATCTCTTCTTTTTCTTCATTATAAAGAGTTACTCCTTTTTCATCTATAACTACAAATTCTTTATCTTCTAATAGGTATACATCTCTTGTGTGGTTTAATACAGCTGGTATATCTGAAGCTATGAAGTATTCATCTTCTCCAAGTCCAACTATTAATGGACTATCTTTTCTTACAGCTACTAATTTGTTAGGTTCATTCTTACATATAACTCCTATAGCATAAGAACCTTCCATTTTTGAAGTTGCTTTCATTACAGCTTCTAATAAATCTCCTTTGTAATAATAATCTACAAGATTTGGTATTACTTCTGTATCTGTTTCTGATAAAAATTCATATCCTTTACCAGTTAACCATTCTCTTAATTTTAAATAGTTTTCTATTATACCATTGTGAACTACACTTATAGTAACATCACTATTGGTATGCGGATGTGAATTTACATCTGACGGTTCTCCATGAGTTGCCCATCTTGTATGACCTATTCCTATACTTCCTTTATAAGACTTTTCATTAAGTCTTTCTTCTAAGTTTTTAAGTCTACCTTTGCACTTACTTACATTTATCATTCCATCTTCTAATATAGCAACTCCAGCTGAATCATATCCTCTATATTCAAGTTTTGATAATCCTTCTACTAATAAAGGCGCCGCCTTTTTATTTCCTAAATATCCTACTATTCCGCACATACTTTTTTCTTCCTTTCGTTTCTAAACATTTTATTTATTCTTAATATTTTCCCCACTTTTTAAGCATTCTTATTCTCTAAAACTTAAAAAAGGGTATAAAAAATCTAGGGACTCAAAAACCCCTAGTTTGATTAGGTTTTAACACCGCATTGGATTTGTTCTAAAAATCACTTTTTAGTTTTGCCAATGTTTTACGGTAGTGCGATACCGTGGGGCACCCGCCGAAAATTTCGATACTCCCCATCCTCGTCAACTAAAGTAATTGTTATTAATCTATATTAAGATCAAGATTTTATGAGGCGAACTTCTAAAAATTAATTTTAGCTCTTACCCTAAAACCTTGATTTTAATAGCAACTTTAGTTCTGGCGCTTAATATTAAATTTTGATTAATATTAAATTGATTTAAGACATAAATCATCTCCTTTTTTATAATTTATACTATATAGTATGAAGATAATTTGTTTTTGAACACTCTTTATTCTAGCACAAAAAATTTTTTTGTCCAGTATTTTTAGTTATTTTAAGGCAAAATAATCTATTTTCGAACATTAAGTTCATTTTCCTCTCTATACCTCTATATATCTTTGTATTGTTGTTTAATCCTCCATATGTCTATACCACTATATCACTTATCATCTCTTTATTAGCTTATTTTTATGCTTCCAAAATCAATACTTATATACCGTTAAAGAATCCAAAAATTAACTTTTGGTTTGATTTTTTAAGACTAATTTATATATGGATCAAAAACTTAAATTTAAATTTTTTATTTGGCTATTTAAAATTACCCTTATTAATATAATAAATAACACTTTCTTTCACTTAACTTATTTAGTAACAATTCCTCTATTAATTTAATAATAAAGCGCTTACTTAATAAAATATATAAATTCGAGGATACTAATTGTGAAATCAATATCAACTATAACTAAATTCACCTCTTAGAAGTCAACAGATGAGCAAAAGTCTACTTTCTATGGTATAATCGGTTGAAATTATAAACAAAGGAGAAAAAAATGAAAATAATAAGTTTTTTAGGCGCAATTTTAATTTTATTTTTAGCTTTTTTATTATCTGATAACAAGAAAAAAATTAACTACAAAATGGTTGCTACTGGAGTAGCTTTAGAAGTTGTTCTTATTTTAGCAATTTTTAAAATTCCTGTAGTTGAAGCATTTTTCCAAGGTATAGGATTTGGTGTAAATCAATTATTTAAATTTACAACTGAAGGCACAAAATTCGTTTTTGGTAATCTTTTAAATAATGAAAATCCTAATATAGGTTTTATATTTGCATTCCAAATACTACCTACTATAATATTCATTTCGGCTATAATGAGCTTACTTTATCATTATGGTATAATGCAAAAAGTTATAAAGGTTTTAGGAGTTGCTTTCAAAAAGTTACTTGGTACTTCTGGTGCTGAAACAATGACTGCTGTTGCTAACATATTTGTTGGTCAAACAGAAGCTCCTTTATTCGTTAAACCTTACATAGAAAAAATGACTAAATCTGAAGTATTTACAATGATGGTTGCTGGTATGGGTTCTATATCAGTAGGAGCTCTAGCTGGCTATGCAGCTCTTGGTATTCCTGCAAAACATCTTATAATAGCTTCTGTTATATCAGCTCCTGCTTCTATAATAATAAGTAAGATAATAGTTCCTGAAGTTGAAATAGCTGAAACTGCTGGTTCTATAGAACTTTCTTCTGAAAAAGAATTTAAAACTCCAATAGAAGCTTTCTCAGCTGGTACTTCTCAAGGTTTAATGCTTGCTTTAAATGTAGGTGCTATGCTTTTAACTTTCATAGCTGGTATAGCTTTAATAAATGCTATTCTTGGATCTATAGGTGGATTATTCGGATTTTCATCACTTAGTCTTTCTTGGATACTTGGAAGATTATTTGCGCCAATTGCATTTGCTATAGGTATTCCTCAAGAACATATACTATTTGCAGGTGATTTACTTGGCCAAAAAATAGTTTTAAATGAATTTATATCATATATAAAATTAGGAGAAGTATTTAATACTCTTCCTGAAAGAACTGGAATTATATTAACTTATGCTATTTGCGGTTTTGCAAACATTGCTGCTATAGGTATTCAAGTAGCAGGTATTGGTGGATTAGCACCAAATAAAAAATCTCAAATTGGTGAGCTTGGCATAAGAGCCCTTATTGCTGGAACATTAGTTACTCTATTTAATGCATCTTTAATAGGTATATTATTTTAATAAAAGGAGGAGCCTTCGCTCCTCTTTTCTAATATCTGATTACAATATTTGATCAATATATTCTTCATATCCCTCTTCTTGCATTTTATCTTTAGGTATAAATCTTAAAGATGCAGAATTTATACAATATCTTAGTCCCCCATCCTCTTCTGGACCATCATTAAATACATGCCCTAAATGTGAATCTGCATTTTTACTCCTAACTTCAATTCTATGCATATTATGAGTAAAATCCGCCTTTTCTTTTATAAACTTTCTACTTATTGGCTTAGAAAATGCAGGCCATCCACACCCTGAATTAAATTTATCACCTGATGCAAATAACGGCTCTCCCGAAACTATATCTACATATATCCCCTCTTCAAAATGTTTATCATACTCATTAGCAAAAGGTCTTTCAGTAGCATTTTCTTGTGTAACCAAATACTGAAGCTCTGTTAACTTCCTCTTTAATTCTTCTTTCAAAGGCTTTTTATATTCCGCCACAACCTTCACCTCCATTAAATATTTCTTATAGTTATAATACAAAAGATTCTAGTTTTTAAAACTTATAAACAATTTAAATTAATAATAGAAGTAATTTTTTTCTGTGTTTGAAGGGGGGAAGTTGATTAATTTTCGGTGACTTGGAGCGCCAGCGACGGAACAAGAAAATTAATCAACTTTCCCCCTCGTATTGCACCCCGAAAAAAATTCCTAGTAGTTATTATACCACTAGGAATTTAATATTATTTATTTGCTTTTTCTTCAATCATTTTAGCTAGGTCATGAGCCATTTTGTCTATCTCTACTTGGTTTTCCCCTTCAAGCATAACTCTAACCAACGGTTCTGTACCAGAAGGTCTTATAAGAACTCTTCCAACACCATGAAGTGCTTCTTCTATCTTCTTTATTTCAGCTATTATTTCAGCATCCTCTTCATGAATATTCTTCATGTTGTTTGGTATTTTCGCATTTACTAAAACTTGAGGAAGTTCTTTCATTATTGAAGCTAATTCACTTAAAGACTTTCCACTTCTCTTAACTATTGAAGATATTTGAAGTGCTGTAACTAGTCCGTCTCCAGTAGTGTTGTATTCTAAGAATATTATATGTCCTGATTGTTCTCCACCAAGTACATATCCTTCCTTAACCATTTCTTCAAGTACGTATCTATCTCCTACTTTAGTTATTATATTCTTAATACCTTCTTTTTCACAAGCAAGCATTAAGCCTAAATTACTCATTACTGTTACAACTAAAGTATTATCTTTTAGTCTACCTATTTCTTTTAAGTGTTTTGCACATAAAGTTAAAATGTAATCTCCATTTATAAGTTTTCCTTTATTATCTACAGCTAAACATCTATCCGCATCTCCATCAAATGCAAAACCTAAATCACAGCCTTTTTTAACAACATAATCCATAAGTTCTTCTGGATGTGTTGATCCACAGCTTTCATTAATATTTGTTCCATCTGGATTGTCATTTATAACAAAAACATCTGCTCCTAAATCTCTAAAAGCTTGAACAGCTGCTTCATAGCAAGCACCATTGGCACAATCTAACGCAACCTTAAGTCCATCTAAATTAACAGCTATTGTTTGTTTTGCAAATTCTATATAATCTTCAAGCGCCGCTTTTTCTCTTCTTCTTCTTCCTAGATGTTCACCTACTGGTGATGGAACATCTTTGAATCCATTCTCTATTACTCTTTGAATTTCATCCTCTAACTCATCTGATAATTTATATCCTTTATCATTAAAAAACTTGATTCCATTGTACTCTACAGGATTGTGAGATGCTGAAATCATTATACCTGCATCTGCTCCATATTCTCTTGTTAGATGTGCTACTGCTGGAGTTGGAACTACTCCTACACATACAGCTTCAGCACCTACAGAAAGTATTCCTGATACTAATGCTGATTCTAACATATCTCCTGATATTCTAGTGTCTTTTCCAACTATTATTTTAGGTTTATGCGTTCCTTCTGTTAATACATAAGCTCCTGCTCTTCCTAAATCGTATGCAAGCTGTGCTGTTAGTTCTGTATTTGCTATACCTCTAACACCATCTGTTCCGAATAATCTTGCCATAGTAACTACCTCTCTTTTGCAATCTTTACTTTTTCATTCATTAATTATTATAGTCAATTGCGTATAAATTAACAATAGTATTATTTTTCTTTTAGCCTTTCTAATACTATATTATATCCATCAGTTCCATAATTAAGAGCCCTATTTACCCTACTTATAGTAGCTGTAGATGCCCCTGTAACCTCTGCAATTTCATTATATGTTCTTTTATATTTTAGCATTTTAGCAACTTGAAGTCTCTGAGCTAAAGATTTTATTTCATTTATTGTTGCTACATCCTCAAAAAACCTATAACATTCTTCCATATTTTCTAATTGCAAAATAGCATTAAAAAAATAATCCATTTCCTTACTTTGTAATTTGGAATTAAAATTCTCCATTTTTCATAAACTCCTAACAATACCTTTTATAATAATATGTTCTAACACTTTATTATTATAAAATATACCATATTAATTACTATTTTTCAAATCTTCATCACTATATACTACCCTATTTTTCCCCTGTCCCTTTGCAATATAAAGATTATTATCTGCTTTTTCTATAAGCATATTTATGTCTTGATTCTCTTTAGTATTATAAATCATTCCTATACTTACAGTACAAGCTACTCCATATTCCTTAATTTTCAAACAATCAAAAACTCTCTTTCTTATCTTCTGAGCATATTCTATAGCCTTACTTTTATCTACATTTTTTATTATTATAAGGAATTCTTCCCCACCATATCTTAAAAATATAGCATCCTCTTCTAAAACCATTTTAACTAATTTAGAGAATTTCACAAGTATTTGATCGCCTACCACATGCCCATTTTTATCATTAACTTTTTTAAAATCATCTAAATCCATCATTAATAAAGCAGTGTTTTTATCTATCCTATCATTTTTAATAACTTCTTCTAAATATCTTCTGTTAAGAATTGAAGTTAATGAATCCATTGTAGATAACTCTGTTAACTTCTTTTTTATCCTTATGTTAGCTATATTTATAGCAATAGTTTCTGAAATAATACCTGATAATCTTCTAAACTCTCCCTTTTTTGAAGAACTCATTTCAAAATTATAATCAATATTTAAAAGTCCTATTATTTTGCCTTCATCAAATATAGGAAAACAAATATAGGTTTTAATATCATCTATACAATGCTTACATAATGGCTTATGCTCAGCACTTCTAAAATAAATATAATTAGTCTTCAAAGCCCAACAATCACAAAATCTCACTGTTTCCTCTAACTTTAAATTGCCCCAGCTTACTTTTTCTATTAATATTTTCTTTGCATTCTTAATATAAAGCCCTCCACTACTTCCAACAAATATATGAGGTAATGTATATGATAAAACTTCATAAATTTCTTTTTCACTATAGCAATTTTGAAGAAAATTAGAAAGTTCCCTTATCTTCTCTTCTCTTAAACTTTTTTCTTTTAAATCTAATAGACTATTTTTTATTATCTGTTCTCTATTACTTACCTCATTTTCAAGTTCAACATTTTTATTTACTAATGAATCTGAATATTCCTTATTCTTTTTCATTAATACATCAAATGCTTCCTTTAATCTATATATTTCATTTTTACTTTTATAATTTATTTTTGAGTTATGATCTAATAATATAAGGTATTCATTTATTTCATTATCTAAAAAATTAATTCTATCTCTGATTTCTTTAATTGCAAAGAAAGTTATAATCACTATAGCTATAAAACAAGCAATTAAAACCATTAAAACCGAAGTTATTATAACATTTACATTTCTATTTATTACTGTTTCTTCTGATATAGATGTCGCAACTATCCAATCAAACTCCTTAATGTAACTATATTGTGTAATTCTTTTTTCATCTTTTATAGCTGTATCAGTATTTATTTTATATCTTATAATGCCATTTTTGTTCTTTACCATTTGATTAAGCACTGAATTACCGCTATAATCTTTCAAATCATTTATATTCCTATTCGAATAAAATGGATGGATTATTACATTTCCTTGTGTATCCAATACATATGTATATTCTTCTTGGTTTGCATAGGCAGGAGTTTTTACATTTAAATATTCTCTTAATATATATTCTTTTAAATCCTTTCTCTTTATTCTACTTATAAAAGTTATATTCTTATCTTTTACATTTATAATATGATAAATATACTCCTCTCCATCTATATCTAAATAAAAAAACTCATCTCCTTCATTGATCTGGTTTATAATATTATTGTTTTTTAGTCTATTTATATCTTCATTATTATTCGAATATATTAAGTCACCTTTTTCATCTAGCATACTTATCTGAACTTTATTATCAATAGCCTCTTCTTTTAATTCATTTATAATTTTATTCAAATCAACATTTTTTCTAACTATAAATTTAATCATATAATCATCAACACTTTTAAGATAATTTTTACTAGCCGCTTCTATAATTATATCTATATCTTCACTCATAATATTTGTTCTTCCAATTGCATTGTTTAAAACTATATTATAAAAAATTTTATTTGCTATAAAATAAAATATACTCATAGTAAATAAAAATAAACATGAAAAACTTATTATGTAATATTTATAAAAATTACTCCTAAGACTTTTATTTTCTTTTACAATTTTCATATTTACCTCCATATAAAAATTCAAACATATCATCTTAAGTAGTATTTACTATATTAAAAGTTATTAACCCTAAAAAAGCCATTGATTAAGTAATACCTTTTACTTAATCAATGGCTTAAATATCTCTCTATTAAAATTTTATTTATATTGATTTTCTTTAAACTTTTCACTCTTATAAATAGCATATGCTCCACCAATTAAATATAAGCTCATAAAAACAATTACAACTATACTTTTAATATCCATATAATTCTCCTCCACATACTCTGTTATTTCCCTAATAATATATTACTATTCTAAATTAATATATACAATAGTTTATTGATTTAATCGTCACTTTCTTCTAATGTTTCCATTTCTTTTCCTTCAAAATTCAAATTATTTTCTCTTATCTTATTGTATATACTCATAGTTGGCGCTAACCAAATCTCACCAGTACCTCTATAAACATTTAAAAAACCTTCTCCTGATGCTACTGTCTGAGCTATGGATTTTGTTGATTTTTCTACTGAAAATTCTATATCGCCAGTTCTTAATATTGCAAAATTACCATCTACCTTTAATACATCATTATTAATTCTACATTTAAAAATTTCACTTTCTGGTACAGGTAATTCTAAAACCACAATACCATTTCCTTTTATTTGTGTTTGAAATACACCTTCATTTCCAAAAATCATAGATGATATTGATTTTTGCATAGAAGCACCAACTTCTACACTTTCTTCTGAAGCATAATAAAGACCATCATCAACTATTATCTCATCATCTTCAAGCTCTAACAAAGCATAATGCTTAAATGATGGCTCTAAAAATATCTCACCAGTTCCTTCATACAAAGGTTTAAATGTGCTTTCATTTGTTACTTTATTCGTAAATATCTTTTTTCCTAAACTTACTACACCACCAAACTTTGTAGTCATATTAATATTTCCCTTTAGATAACTAAGCGCACCAGCTTCTGTTCTTACTCCACTATTATGGAGTATTATTCTTACTTGTCTTAATTTAATCTTAGCATCTTTCATAAACTTTATCTTAGTAGCTGAATCAATATCATGTCCACCTGCTAATTCATCAAACTCTAAGACTTGAAATAATGAATCACCACTCATTTCTGCTATCTTTGTAAGTTTATTTTGTATATTTAAAGAAGTTCTCATAACCTCACTCCTACATAATGTTAATATTTATTATACCAAAATTTTCTTGTTTTATGCAATCATAATTAAGAAATGAAAACCTAAAAATATATTAAAAAAATTGAGAATTGAAAATGATACTTTTTTCTAGAAAAAATACAACTTAATTCTCAACCCTCAATTTTAATGATTCCTTATTTGTTATTCTTAACTATTTCAACACCTAACTCTAAAGCCTTTTTATTAACCTCAAAAAACTTTTCTTTTCCATGTTCTTTAAGTGAAGTTAATAATTCCTCTATAGATACTATTGAAGTTTCTTCTACAAGTGCTCCTAAAAGTACCATATTTGCAATTTTAGAACTGCCTAAGTTGGACGCTAATGTTTGAGCTGGAATTTTTATTACTTTAACATCCTTCCTTATAACATCCCTTGTAACTAAATCACTGTCCAATATTATTAATCCATTTGTTTTTACATAATCTTCAAACTTATCTAATGAAGGTCTATTCATAACCACTAAACTATCAGCCTTAGTAACTACAGGTGATCCTATTTCTCCATCCTCTATTATTACAGAACAGTTAGCCGTACCACCTCTCATTTCAGCTCCATAGGAAGGTATCCATGATACGTTTAAATTAGCATCCATTCCTGCATAAGCTAAAAATTTTCCCATTGATAATATTCCTTGTCCTCCAAAGCCTGCAAATATAATCTCCTGACCTTTCATATTAAACATCCTCCCCTTGCTTTTTCACTCCAAGTGGATAATATTTCATCATACTAGACCTTACCCAATTTAAAGACTCTTCTATATTAAGTCCCCAGTTGGTTGGACAAATAGATAAAACCTCTACCATAGAAAAACCTTTACCATCTATTACATTTTGAAACGCTTGCTTTATAGCCTTTTTAGTTTTAACAACATTTTGAACACTATCTACTGAAGTCCTTTCAACAGAATAGGCACCGTCCACAGTTGCAATCATTTCTGCTATTTTTAATGGATAACCTTGTGTTTTTGTATCTCTTCCATAAGGTGAAGTTTCTGTTACTTGTCCTGGAAGTGTAGTTGGTGCCATTTGTCCTCCTGTCATTCCATAAATACAATTATTTACGAATATTGATACTATATTTTCGCGCCTAGCAGCGGCATGAACTATTTCTCCTGTTCCTATGGCTGCAAGATCCCCATCTCCTTGATAAGTAAACACTATTTTATCTGGATTTGCTCTTTTAATTCCTGTAGCAACTGCAGGTGCTCTGCCATGAGCTGCCTCAAACATATCACAAGCAAAATAATTATAAGCCAATACTGAACAACCTACTGGTGCCACACCTATGGTTTTATCTAAAATTTCTAATTCCTCTATACATTCTCCTATTAATCTATGGATAATTCCATGAGTACACCCTGGACAATAATGAGTTGGAACATCTAACATAGCCTTTGTTGGCTCAAATACTATAGCCATTACTTTTCACCTCCTACAATTTGTACAACCTTTGTAAGAATTTCTTCTGGAGTAGGGACCATCCCACCAACTCTTCCATAGAAATCAACAGGCTTTCTACCCTCAACACTAAGTCTAATATCTTCAACCATTTGTCCCATACTCATCTCAACTGATAAATATCCAAATTTAGTTTTATTAATAGTTTTATCAAAAGCTTCCCTAGGGAAAGGCCATATAGTTATAGGTCTTATTAGTCCTAATTTTATGCCTTTTTCTTTTGCAAGTCTTATAACACTTTTACATATTCTCGATGTAGTTCCATAAGCTACTAATATTAAATCAGTATCCTCTTCTACATTAAATAACTCATATCTAACTTCATTTTTCATTATTTCTTCATACTTTTTAAATAACTTTAAATTATGATTTTCTAATTGTTCTGGATTTAAATATAGAGAGTTTATCACATTATGTGTTTCTCTATTACCCCTTCCATTTGCTGCCCAAGTCTTTTCTGGTATTTCTCTTGAAACCCTTTCTTTAAACTCTACTGGTTCCATCATTTGACCAAGCATACCATCTCCCATTACCATTACAGGCGTTCTATAAATATCTGCAACATCAAATGCCTCTTGTATTATATCTACCATCTCTTGAATTGAATTTGGTACATACACTGGTAAATAATAATCTCCATGTCCACATCCCTTTGTTGCTTGAAAATAATCTGCTTGTGCTGGTTGTATTCCTCCAAGACCAGGTCCACCTCTCATAATATTCATAATCACACATGGAAGCTCTGATGCTGCTATATATGATATACCTTCTGCCTTTAAACTTATTCCTGGACTTGAAGACGATGTCATACACCTCACACCAGTTCCTGCAGCTCCATAAACCATATTTATTGCTGCTATTTCACTTTCTGCTTGAAGAAATACTCTATTTAACTTTGGCATCTCCTTAGCCATATATGCTGCTACTTCGGTTTGTGGCGTTATAGGATAACCAAAAAAACACTTGCATCCTGATCTTATTGCAGCTTCCCCTATTGCTTCATTACCTTTCATTAATACCTTCTTCCCCATTATAACTTCGCCCCCTATCTTTCTACTGTTATAACTAAATCTGGACACATTCTTCCACACGAAGCACAACCTATACATTTACTTATATTTTCTTTTAAAATTTGAGCCGGATGATATCCTTTTTCATTTAATTTACTTGAAAATGAAATTATGCTCTTAGGACATGCCAAAATACAGTGTCCACACCCCTTACACCTATCTTCCCTAAATGTAACCTTTGCCATTTCTTCTCCTCCTACTTCTTACATCCATGATGGCTTCATATAAATATCTATTAAGAAAAATTCTCCAATATTTAAACCTTTAAACTCACTTTCAAATTCCCTTTTAGCTACTGTGAATCCATATGGTATGTTTAATCTTTCCGAAACAAGTTTTATTTCATTATAACCTTCTATTATATGACTTAATTCAGTTTCTACTGAAAGATTACTATTTGATATTAGCTTTGATACCTTTAGTCTACTTGCCTTTTCTATACTCCTTATATACTCCTCTATACCGACCTCATCTTTAGTAAATGGTCTTAATGTATTTATCACAAAAAACATTTCATAATCCTCTTGTTTAAAATACTCATTATACTGACTAAGAGCAGTCGCGCCCATATCATCTCCACCAACATCAAATATTACATATTCATCTTTACTACAAAATGCTGATATAACATTAGGTGGTACAACCATGAGTTCAGCATTAACTAGATGTGGATCTGATGATATTACATTTACTCCATTTGAATTTAAAAAACTAATTTTTTCCCTTATACAAAAATACGGATTTACTATATCCAGATCTATTAGATTTACCTTTTTCCCTTCTTTAGCTAATTTCAAAGCGTAATTAATGGCTATTTCAGTTTTCCCACTTCCAAAATGTCCAGAAAATATTGTTATTCTCTTCATAAAGCCCCCTTGCCTATATCAAATACATTTGTTTAGGTTAAAAACTATTATCATTATACTTATCTTAATACTATCATTTTTGTGAGATAATTTTAATTATTCAGATAATTCTTTTTGTTATGCGTTATGATTTTTTATAAATAATTTATTAACTAATAAGAGTTTTTTTTATCAATTTATTTATTCCTTTTACCCTTTAATATCATTTATTAAAATTCGCATGTATAAATATAAATTTGTATGAATTTTTTGTTAATACAGTTAAATATAAAAAACTTATATTTAACCATTTATTTTATATATGCTACTATTTTTTATAATAATATAAATCATTAACATAACCTGTTTTATAACCATAAATATAAAAACCCTATAGGGTAGATTTTTTAAGTATCTACTCTATAGGGCACATTTTAAACTAAATAAATATTTTTTCTACAATTTTATTTATATTCTTTAGCAGTTTCTTCTCCGCTTAATACTCTTATAGCTCCCTGAGCTAATGCAAGTAATTCATCTTCGCCTGGATATACTGTAACAGGTGCTATCCACTCAACATAGCTCTTTATTCCTTCTACTACTTTTTGTCCGTAGGCTATTCCACCTGTTAATATTATAGAATCTACTTTTCCTCTAAATGTTACAGCTCTTTCACCAATACATTTAGCTACTTGATATATAAATGCATTAAATACTAATTCAGCTTCTTTATTACCTTCTTCAGTCATCTTTAATACATCTCTCATATCATTTGTATCTAGGTAAGCTACACACCCACCTTTACCAACTATTTTTGAATATAATTCTTTTTCTGAATATTTATTGCTATAACAAAGCTTTAAAAGATCTCCTGATGGGGCACTACCAGCTCTTTCTGGTGAGAAAGGACCTTCTCCATCTAAAGCATTATTTACATCTACAACTTTTCCATTTATATGAGCACCAACAGATACTCCTCCACCCATATGAACCACTAAAAGTCTACAATCTTCATATGCTTTACCATTTTCTTTTGCATATCTCTTGGCTACAGCCTTTTGATTTAAAGCATGGAACTTTGACTTTCTTGGAAGTTCAGGAACTCCTGAAATTCTAGCTATATCTTCCAATTCATCAACAACAATTGGATCTACTATAAAAGTAGGGATTTTTAATTCTTTAGCTATTTCATTTGCTATTATTCCACCAAGATTTGAAGCATGTTGTCCTTGAACTCCAACCTTTAAATCTTCTAATAAAGCTTCATTTACAGAATACGTTCCACCTTCCATAGGTTTTAACATTCCGCCCCTACCAACTATAGCATTTAAAGTTTTTATATCAAAATTATTATCCTTTAGAACTTTTAATATTACATCTTTTCTAAAGTTTAATTGTGAATATATAGTATCATATTTTCCTATTTCTTCTGATGAGTGTCTTAAAGTTTCTTCAAATAATTGTTTTTCGTCTTCATATACACCTATTTTAGTTGAAGTTGAACCTGGATTAATTATTAATAATTTATAAGCCATCTTTAAAAACTCCTTAAAAATTTATTTAAACTAATATTATTTTCTATCTGCTACAAGTGCTGCTAAAGCTATTGAGTTAACCTTAGTCTCAAAACTATCAGCTCTTGATGTTAATATAACTGGTGCTGCTGTTCCAACTAATACGCAACCATTTTTTGAATTTGAGAAATAAGTTAATGTTTTGTACATAACATTACCTGTTTCAATATTTGGTAATACCAATATATCTGCTTTTCCTGCAACTGGTCCTTCTATTCCTTTGTGTTTAGCAGCTTCTTCTGATATAGCATTGTCTAATGCAAATGGTCCATTAACTATACAGTCTTTTATTTCTCCATTTTCATTCATCTTTACAAGTTCAGCTGCATCTAAAGTAGCAGGCATATTTTTATTTACAACTTCTACTGCACATACTGGTGCAACTTTAGGCATTTCTACTCCACAAGCTTTAGTAACTAATAATGCATTTTTAATCATACCAGCTTTAGTAGCTACATCAGGATATGTATTAAATGCAACGTCTGTTAAGAATAATAATCTATCAAGACTTGGAATATCAAAAACAGCTACGTGTGACATAAGATTTCCTGTTCTTAATCCTATTTCCTTATTTAATACACTTCTTAAGAATGTTGCTGTATCTAATAAACCTTTCATAAGCATATCTGCTCTTCCAGTAGATACTATTTCTACTGCCTTTAAAGCTGCTTTTTGTGTATCTTCTTCATGTACTATTTCGAATTTACTTAAATCCATTCCTATTTTAGTAGCAATTTCTTTTATTTGGTTTTCATCACCAACTAAAATAGCTTCAACAAATCCTTTTTCATGCGCTAATTTTACAGCTTCTAATACTGGTTCATCCTGTGCTACCGCAACAGAAAGGGTTTTGACTTTAACTTCTTTTAATCTTGAAAATAATTGTTCAAAATTTTTACTCATAAGAACATGCACCTCTTCTAATATTTTTTATTTTAATTTTTTAAGCATATGAAAGAAAATAATAATCCTACTATAAGCAAGAATTCAAATTTTAATTTGGCTAATATGAACTTACTCTGTAAGAGTTCCTTTAAAAATATATTTACCTATTATTTTTTTGAATATGCCTAAATATTAACTACCCAATTAAACACTCCTTGTTAATTTTATAACAAATTTGCATACAAAATCAACCACCTATATCTATATATTAACAAAAAAAAATCTGAAAACCGAAGTTTTCAGAAAATTGTATTTATTTTATTTTTGGGCATACTCTTTCATTATACTTTCAGCCACCTTAAGTCCATCTACAGCAGCTGAAATTATACCACCTGCAAAGCCTGCACCTTCACCTGCTGGATATACCCCACTAAGTGATATACTCTCAAGCTTTTCATTTCTTTCAATTCTTACAGGAGCTGAAGTTCTAGATTCTATGCCAGTCATAACTGCATGATCATCACTAAATCCTTTTATCTTTTTATTAAAATCTACAAGGCCTTCCTTTAAAGTCTCTATTACATAATGAGGTAAACAATTTTTAAGTTCTCTAAATTCATATGCAGGGACTATACTTGGATTCACCTTTCCTAATTTAGTTGAATTTTTATCATTTAAAAAGTCTCCAACTAATTGCACTGGTGCAGTATAATTTTCCCCACCTAATTTATATGCTAAGCTTTCATAATGTCTTTGAAACTCCATTCCACTTAAAGGTGAACTTCCCTCAAAATCATTTGGTCCCACTGTAACAACAAGCGCTGAATTAGCATTTTCCTTATCTCTAGCATGATAGCTCATACCATTTACACAAAGTCTTTCTTCTTCAGATGAAGCTCCAACCACAACTCCACCAGGACACATACAGAAAGAATATACTGCTCTTTCTAATGCTTTACTTTGATATGTTAATCTATATTCCGCAGCCTTAAGCTTTGGATGATTCGAATAATTTCCATATTGATTAAAGTCTATAAGACTTTGTGGATGCTCTATTCTAACACCTATAGCAAATGGCTTAGGTATCATATGAATTCCACTATTTAATATACTTTCATAGGTATCTCTTGAACTATGTCCTATAGCAAGAATTAGAGCTTCACAAGGTATTTCATTACCATTTATAATAGCACCTATTATTTTTCCATCTCTTTTTATTACCGTCTCAAGCTTTGAATTAAAGTGAACTTCTCCGCCATATTTTTTTATTTCTTCTCTTATATTTTTAACTACACCTTTTAATATATCTGTTCCTACATGTGGTTTTGCCTTATATATTATTTCTTCTGGTGCACCAGCTTTTACAAACTCCTCTAAAACAAAATCACATCTAGTATCTTTTATTCTTGTAGTAAGCTTACCATCTGAAAAAGATCCTGCTCCACCTTCTCCAAATTGTACATTTGATTCAGTATTAAGCTTTCCTGTTTTCCAAAAGTTTTCCACAGTCTTTGTTCTTTCATCCACAGCTTCCCCTCTTTCAAAAACTAAAGGCTTATATCCTTTTTTAGCTAAAAGCAAGGCAGCAAAAAGTCCAGCTGGTCCCATACCTATGACTACAGGTCTGTGCTTAAGTTTTTTATTGCCAAACTGAAACTCCTCATTATATTTTGTAGTTTCTATCTTTACATCTTTATCATTAAGCTTCGCTACGAGTTTACTTTCCTCTTTATGTTCTATATCTACACAATAATTAAATTTTATCTGATTCTTACGTCTAGCATCTATAGATTCTTTTACTATCTTTATTTTACCTATTTCTACTTCTGGCATTTTAAGTTTTTTTGCAATTTTCTTATTTATTAATTCTAATTCATCATCTATATCAAGAGTTATATTATTAATTCTTATTGTCATATTTGAACCTCCTTAAATTATTAGGAAAACATTATTTTATCATATCTAAAATAATAAAATCTATACAAATCACAAAATACCTAAAATAATAAATTTTTCCTTATAAAATTATTGAATAAATGTAAAAAACAGGTTGACTTATTTTCAGTTATATTTTAACATTTATATTGTAAACGTATAAAACACTTTTGGGAGGGGTAATTAATGAAAAAATCTTTAAAAGGCTTAATAGCAGCCTTAGCTGTTTCAACTCTTATGGTTAGCTTTGCTCCAAATACAGCAAGAGCTGCTGAGATTAACAAAACTTATAAGTCTATCGGCTATTTTTATCAAGAATCCGGAGACTTAAACGACATTGATGTTACTAAAATAACACACTTAAATTATTCTTTTGGTTTAATCTACCACAATGAAGAAGCAAATGAGCAAAAAGTTCCAACTGACTCTAGTAAACTTTACACAATATACCTACCTGATAAAGTAAAAAAAGATTTAAAAACTATACCTGAATTAAAAAAGAAAAATAAAGATTTAAAAGTATTACTTTCTGTTGGTGGCTGGGGCTGTAGGGGTTTCAGTGATGCAGCTGCAACTAAAGAAAATAGAGAAAAATTTGCAAATTCAGCGCTAGAAATAGTTAAAGAATACAACCTAGATGGAATAGACATAGATTGGGAATACCCAGTTAACGGTGGTTGGGGTGTTATAAAATCAATCCCTGAAGACAAACAAAATTATACACTTCTACTTCAAGAATTAAGAAACAAATTAGGTAAAGATAGTCTTCTTACAATAGCCGGTGCTGCGAATGCTAACTTTGTAAAAGAATGGACAGAATTTTCTAAGGTAGTCCCATTACTTGATTATGTAAATGTAATGACATACGACTATGCGTACGGTTCTCAATATTTTAATTCTAATTTATATGATTCAAAAGAATTTCCTACAATAGTAGCTGGTGATAAATATAGTACAGACTTTATAATTAATAACTACTTGAAGGCTGGTCTTCCTGCTGAAAAAACAAATCTAGGTGCTGCCTTTTATGGAAGGGTTCCTAAAATTGCCTTAGAACCTGCAAAAGATTGGGATCAAGGTGGTAAAGAAGTCACTACCCCATACTTTACAGATTATGAAAAGGGTGTATTTAAAGGATTAGGAGTAGATTTAGATGCTGATACATTTGTTACCTACAAAACAATAGCCTCAAAAATGCTTAACAATCCCTTATTTACCCAAAAATGGGATGATACAGCTAAAGTTCCTTATTTAACAATGAAGGACAAGGATGGAAAGGAAGTTTTCGCTCTTTCTTATGAGAATGAAAAATCCTTAAGTATAAAAATGGACTATGTAAAAGCTAAGGGCTTAGGCGGTGCAATGTTCTGGGATTACAGTTGTGATAGCAAAAATGTTTTAGCTTCTCAGTTAGCTAAAGATTTAAATGTTCAAGGAGTTCCTTATACCCCACCTACTACACCTACTACACCTACTGTACCTAGTACACCAGAAGTAAAAGCAACTGAAAAAGGCAAGTTACCTGCAACTGGAATGCCTTTTGCCTCTTCTTCATTACTATTTGGACTAGCATTAGCTGGTGCTGGAGCTTTAGTAGTATTAAAAAGAAAATAGCAAAAAAGATTCCTACTTATCTAAGTAGGAATTTTTTTATTATTGTTTCTTTACAATATTCACTTTAACTTTATCAGGTACAGTTCCTGTTAATTTTACATTATTTAATTTCTCAGAGGTTATATTCGGTGCTATTACATAATCTCCTTCTTTTTTACCTTGTAAATTCAATTCTGCTTTTATATCTTCATTCTTAATTGAATTAATTACAGATTCTTCACCCCTTAAACTTACTGTTACTTTTTGAACATCTAATTTACAATCTAAAGTGGTATCCAAACCCTGAAGCGTTACTGGAACCTCAAACTGCTTAGTTATAGTACTTACTAATGCTATCTTTACCTTTACTTTATTACCCTGCAAATTAATCTTTACATTTTTAGGTATGCTTACACCAATGCTTACCTCTCCACCTTCAGTTATCTTTGATATATCTAAAGGTTCTGTGTCTATCTTACTTATATTATCTAATATACTATCATCACCTATTAATTCAACTTTATCAGGTACCGAAACTATCGAATTAATAGTTATACCCTCTTTAGCTTTTCCAGTTGTAACAACATTTATAGGAACACTCTTACCCTTATTAACCTTTATACTGACAGCTGCTACCTCTGGTTCCACTTTCACCTCTTGTAAAGGCTTATTATTTTCATCTACCGCCACAATAGGTAATGTAATATCCATGTTCTTATTTACATTCTGAACTTCACCACTTACTGATAACACTTTAACCTTATTAACATACTCTTTAGGCCCTGAAACAGTTGCCGTAGCTGGGGTTACATCCGGAATTCCAGCATATATTCCTTGTTGTGTAATCGGCTTTATATCAGATTTAATGGGCATTTTCTTTTCAGCATATTCATCTAAAAGAATTTTAACCTTTAAAACTCCTGTATTTTTTTTATTTATATTTATATTAGAAGGTGAATTTACAATCTCAACTGGTATTTCATTCAAACCTTTTTTAAGAACATAATTTTTTAAATTGGCAACAATTTTAAATTGATCTCTAGTTACTCTATATACATCATTTTGTGGTCCTTCTAAATTTAAAGTAACTGTGAAGTTTTGATTAGGGACTAGCGCTAATTTATAATCTGTTTTTAAAATATCAGTATTTAAAATTTCTACTGGAACCTTATCAAATTTATACTCTCTAGTCGTATTCTCCACATTTGATACATATAGCCATAACCCAAAGGAAAGTATTACGCATATAATTCTAACTACTATTTCTTGCTTTTTAGATTTATCATCCATATCTTCACCTTCTCTTTGTAAGACTTAACTCTCTTATCCCTTCTATTCCTCATTATTTTAAGAAGTATAGACTTAAGTTTATCTTTATCATAATTTCTAGTTAACCTTCCATTTACAGCTAGTGATATATTACCTGTTTCTTCAGATACTACTATTATTAATGCATCTGAATTTTCAGAAAGACCTATAGCCGCCCTATGTCTAGTCCCTAGTTTTTTATTTATAGAATTATTGTTAGTAAGTGGCAACACACATCCGGACGCCACTATCCTATCGTTTTTTATTATAGTTGCTCCATCATGAAGTGGTGTATTAACAACAAATATATTTTCAAGTAAAGCTGAAGATACTTTAGCATCTAACGTTGTACCATTTTGTATTACTTCACCTAGCCCTGTACTTTGTTCTATAGCTATTAAAGCTCCTGTTCTTTCTTCTGCCATTGCTGCTACTGCTGTTACAATTTCAGTTATTACATTTTCTAATTCCACATCATCCTGAATTACATGTAAATCCTCAAAAGTACTTCTTCCAATATGCTCAAGAGCTCTTCTTATTTCAGGTTGAAAAATTATAATTATAGATAAAACTCCTATTGTTATAGTCTTATTAAGTATAAAATTAAGCATATTAAGCTTTAATAACATACTTATAGGTATCAAAATAAGTATAAGTCCTATCCCCTTTAGTAATTGTTCCGCTCTGGTCTCTTTTATTAGCATATATCCTTTGAAAAACACATAAGAAACTACTAATATATCTAAAATGGCCCATACATCCATATTCTTAATAGTGTTTATTATCATATTTAATATTTCATTCATTGTTAATCACCCCCGTATATAAGCCTATTATAAATTATACACTAAAAAACAACTTGTTAATATACACTGTTTTTATAATTTTAATACTTTTAATAATTTATTTTAATTTATAATATTTAAAATATCCTATATTTATAATATTTAAACTTAATTTTTTATATTTAATTTTACATATTATTAGTAATGCAAATTAAATTTCCATCATATATTTATAAAAGTATATATTATGTGAGGTGATACTTATGGAAAAAGTTAAAAATAAGTTTAAAAATAACATTTTAATTAAAATTTCTTTCACTAGCCTAATAATTATTGCAGCTTTATTATCCTGCTATTTTATATTTTTTAATCAATCTAAAGATTTGCGAGCTATGAATGATATTGCTAAAACAATTTCTTCTTCTAATCTATCTTTAAACGAATCAGTTAAAGATAGCATTATAGATAATATAAAATCTGTTAACTTACTAAAAAAGAATAAAGAAACTTTAATTAATGCAAAAAATAATCTTAAAGCTATTAAACCTTCGAAAAAATATTCAAATTTATACCAAAATTTAAATTTAGCATTGGATAATAATATAAGATTATATGATCAAACAGTAAGTATGCTATCCAATCCAACTAGTAACGATTTATCCTCAGCTTTTGAAAATTTTAATAGTATAAAAAATGATTGTCTTGTTTATTACAAACTTTGTGAAAAATCAGGTATTCAGGTTTATCTCGAAAATGATTCAAAACCTTTTTTCTCTAAAATATTCACTTATTTGAATACTATACTAAAGGTGAATCGTGATCATGATATAAACAACAGTCAAAAAAACACATTTCTTCTAAGTATCGATAAATGTATTATGGAATTCTCTAAATTAAATTCTGATTTTTCACCTGCTATTGATAAAGCAAAAAATGAAAACAGAAGCTTTAAAGATATTCTTAGCTCTGTCAATGATAAAACTATAACTTTAAACTCAATAAAAAGTAACTACTATTCATTAACAGTACCAAATGATGCTCTAGACTGTTTTAATAGTTTTGGTGATATGATCTCTATATACGATATATATCTTTCTGAACTATCACTAGGTTTAAACTCTAATGACAAGGTAGACCCTAATACTAATGCTCATTTAGATAATGCTTTTTCTAAATATAAAGACTTAAAAACAGCACTAAATAAATTTAATGAAAGCTATGAAGCATATAAAAATTCTAAATAAAATGTATTAAAAATCCTCTTATGGTTACACTATGCTAGGAGTCGTTAATTATAAGGAGGATTTTCATGAGAAAATTAATTTTTTCAACATTCTTCATTCTAAATATTGTTTTATTTTATTCTAAAGTTTCTTATTCTTTAGATTCAAATGTAAAAACAATACCATCCTATGAAAAAAATAAAATAAGTATAAATATTGACAATAATAGTAGTTCAAAGCCTACTAAAAATATAATGAGTAGAGGTGTATCTTCAGAATATATAGACTTATATGGTGAAAAAGATGGTGTAGTGGAAGTTTTTAATCACTCGAATAAAAGCATCTACTTAACAGAAGATGATGTTCATCTTATGGCACAAGTTGTTTATGCTGAGAGTAAAGGTGAACCTTATGAAGGTAAGGTTGCTGTTGCATCTGTTATTCTTAATAGAGTAGTAAATCCTAAATTTCCAAATACCATTTCAGGAGTTATAATGCAAAAAAATGCTTTTTCCTGTGTTAAAAATGGTGTTATAAATGTAGAACCTGATACAGATAGTTACAAAGCAGTAAAAGATGCTATCAAAGGCGCAGATCCTTCAAACAACGCTTTATTCTTTTACAATCCTAAAAGTTCTACATGTTCTTGGATGGGTCAAATAGAAAAGAAGAATAAAAAAAGTATAGGCCAACATGTATTTTTCCAAATATAAAAAATGGATAGCTCAAAACTTTGAGCTATCCATTTTTAAATTTATGCAATTTTTCTTTTTATTTTAAGCTATCTATATAAGACACTGCACTTAAAGCTGCTACAACACCTTCTCCTGCTGACTTAATATACTGATATGGTCTACCAACACAATCTCCTGCTGCAAAAAGACCTTTTAAATTAGTTTTCATTAATCTATCTACAGCTATATGCCCTTCTTCAATTTTTAATCCTGGTACTAATTGTCCTGGTGATATACTATCTTTTAAAACAAATGCCCCATCAGTTTCTATGAAGCGATCCTTGAAAGCTATTGCCTTTACTTTATCATCTCCCAAAACTTCTACTGGCTTTTCTTTCAATACTTCAATATTATCTCTTAAATCATAATTACCTTCGTACATAGGTACATAATAAAGCCTACTAGCCAATTCACTAACATAATTAGCTTCTTCCTCTGCTTCTTTATTATACGCTATTATTGTAACTGTTTTATCTTTATATAAAGGCGCATCGCAAGTTGCACAATATCCAACACCCTTACCTAAGAATTCTTCCTCACCCTTTAAAGGTTTTGTGTATTCTATTCCTGTTGCTAAGATTACCGCTTTTGCTTCATATACTTTTTGATTTACCATAAGGGCAAAATAATCACCCATAGCATAAATATTATTTATTCTTTCCTCTGTAATCTTTATTCCCATAGCATCTATATGATTTTTAAAATTATCTTTAAGTTCTTCTCCAGTAATACCATGAAAACCTAAGTAATTATTAATCTTTGGAGCTTTTATAAGTTTATTACTAAAATCATCATTACCAAATACTATTATAGTCTTGTTTCTGATTTTTGAATTTATAGCGGCTGAAAGACCAGCAGGACCACTACCTACTATTGCAATATCATACCTTTCCACTATTACTCCCTCATTTCTTTACATATGCTTCTTAATAATATCTTCAAGCTCACTCTTTGGTCTAAATCCTACTATTGTATCTACTACTTCTCCATTTTTAAATAGCTTTAAAGTTGGTATACTTGCTATTTTAAATTCATTTGATATTTGAGGACTCTTATCTACATCCACCTTTACAAACTTAACCTCTTCCATCTCACTTGATAATTCTTCTATTATAGGAGCTATCATTTTACAAGGACCACACCAAGTTGCCCAAAAATCTACAACTACTACTCCATTTTGTTTTATTACTTCATTTTCAAATTCTTGTTCATCAATATTTTTAGCCATTATTTTTCCTCCTAATATACCCCCATAGGGTAATCTTTTTTTATAAATTATATTATATTTTATTTTCTTAGTCAAATGAATCCCTTACTCTTTAAAAATTTCCATAACTACCATTCTATTGTTTTATTGTAAAATCTGCTTTAAAGTAGTATTGTTATAAATTGAATTAGGATAACTATTAACTAATTTGCTTGCATAAGTTTTTGCTTTCTGTTTATCAATTTTGTAGTATATTGTAGATAACTTATATAAAACCTCCTCCACGTAATCACCTGTTTCATTCTCATTCACATATTTCTCATAATACTTAAGGGCATTTTCATAATCATTATTTTTCTCATAGCTTAATCCAGTTAGATATATTATATGTGGCCTCAGATAACCATTTTCTACATACTTATAGCTCTTTAAGAAGTCTTTATTAGCTTTCCCAAAATCACTATTTTTAAAATCTTCTCTACCTTTATTATAAAAATATTCTACTCCTTTAGAACTTATAATTTGCTTGCCTGCCTCATATACAGATTTATCATTTACACCTAGACCTTTTTCATCCGTATTATTTAATATATTATATATATCTTCAAATCTATTTTCATCTATAGCCTTCTGTAATTCTATACTATTAAATTTAGTTTTTGTTTTCTCTGTATCTCCGCTTAATTTTATTTGCGGCTCTTTTTGTTTTTCCACTGGTGTTTTTACTACTTTTGCTGTTTCAACCTTGTCTTTACTAATTTTTTTAGGGAAATATTTATATCCACCATAACCAATACCTAATATTATGATTAATGCTATAGGTATTAAAAAAACTTTTTTATTTATTTCTCTTTTTGCTATTACTCCATATTCTTCAAGTATCTTTTTATTATCCTTTGCTGTTTTGTTATCAAGTTCTATAGATAATACCTTTGATATACAACTTTCTGCAGCTTTATAATCACCTTTCTTTATATAACAAAAACTCAAAGCATTATACACATTAATAGCATTAAAATCACTTTGTCTACAAATACTTAATTCTTCTATAGCTTCTGTAATCTTCATTTGCTTTATAAGCTTTAAAGAATTTTCATATATATTTTTCCTATTTCTATCATCATTCAAATCTTTTAAATATGATTTAGATAAATTATCGTCATTAAAATCCTTATTTATCTTCCATGCTAACTCTGCACCTTTTAAATCGCCTTTAAGATATAAAATTAAACCTTTTAGATTTAATGCTGAAGAATTCTTCATATTTTCTGATATCGCTAGCTCTACCTGTTCTAGACTTTTATTTATTTTCCCTATCTGAAAATTTTTAATAGCTTTTTTATATATACCTTTAGATTTACTCATATCTTTTTTCTCCTAAGTTATTAATTGGTAAATTTATTATGTTAATTATACCATATATAACATATATTCATTACAACTTTTGTATACAAAAAATTTAAAATTTGACCAAATTTTAAACACATTATATTTTTATAATAAATATATAAATTGGTTAGCATAAATTTATGAGGTGATATTAAAATGTTAAAATTATCAAATGGAAAGAAAAAACTTATTTTATTATTAGCACTATCTGCAAGTACATTTATTTTTATTGGTTGTAATAATAGTAATGCGCCAAAAGAAGAAAACAAACCATCTACAGAAGCTAATTCAAATAGTGGAAGAAATAGAAAATTTAATACTGAAGACATGAAAAAACGAGTACAAGATACTATTAAGCCTTTGGTTGATGATAAAACATTAACTCAAGAGCAATCTGATAAAGTAGCAACTGCTCTTTCAACAAGACCTAACAAAGATTCTAATAATCAAAACAAGCAAAATAAACAAAATCACAACAATGATTCTACAAATAATGGAAATAAGCCAAGCTCTACAAATGACAATAACAATCAAAATCCAAATCCTCAAAGAAACTTCTCTAATTCTGCTTTAAATAAGCTAGTTACAGATGGAGTCATAACTCAATCTCAAGCAGATGCAGTCACTGCTAAAATGAAAGATAGCTTTAAAAAAGCAAATCCTTAAAATTTATATACTTAGTAGCTATAACTTAGTAAATATGACATTTTTCATAATCGATAGCCTATAAAAAACTTTATTAGGCTTATAAATTTAAATAAAGGCTTAACTAGAATCCCCCCTTCTAGTTAAAGCCTTTATTTTATGGTGCTTCTATTATATCTACAATTTTCCACTCTTCTACACTGTTAGTTCTTCCTACTACTACTATTTGAAAGTGGCTACCTTGCCTTGCTTTATCTTCGTTTTTAAATTTATAATTAGCTTCCATTAGATATATTTTATAATCAAAGTTTATAAATTTATCAAATATTTTATTATACACTTCTTTATCTAATTTTATTATTTTATCTGGAGTTATTGCTTCTATATTTTTAAAATCCACCAATTTGTTTTTATGATAAGTGTTATAATCTCCCATAAAATAATTTTTAAATATATTTTCATCGTATACCGAATTTTGACCTAGTTTGCCAAGTAGTCCATCTTCTTTTTGTTTATTTTCATCTGTATAACTGTTAGCTATATTTTCAAAGTTGATCTCTTCATTATTAGTTGTGTAATTATTTAAACTATCATCTTCAAATTTTATTACTTTTAAATTTAAGCTATTCTCTTTAAGCTCACCATCTATTATTTGATGCTTATTACTATTTTTAGTATATAACAAAGTAGTTATTTCTTTATCTACATCTATTAAATATAAGTCACCTCCATGAGCTACAGTACCATATCCATTACCTACTATAACTAATATATAATTTCCTGTACCACCTATTACTTTAATAGGTGTTTTTTGTGCTTTATTATTTATTACTTCAAAGCTTTTAAAAGTACTATTACCTTTAATAAAAAGCTTTCCTACGCCTTCTTCTAAAGCATTTTCACCTTTTCCTTCTATACTATACTCATATTTTGTATTTTTTATTTCCTTCCACGGAGTTGCAAACTTTAGTTTAGGTTCATCTTTAAGCTCAGTAGCCTTAAACTTAACTACTTCATCAAATTTAAAATCTTGAGATAGTGATTTATAGCTTTTCATCATATCATTCTCTTTTAATAGTAAATCATCTTGTTTAATGGAATTTTTTGCCGATTTTTCAGTAAGTTTTGTGTCTTTAACAATTTCTTTTTTCACTTCATTTTTTGCACTAAAACTGTTACCATAAATCTTATATCCTACTGGAAAAATTGCTAAAACAAACATAGCAGTAGCTACCAACGCTATTCTACTTTTATTTTTCATAAACTTAAATTTCACCCTCTTCTTTTTAGACTTGCCATACCTATCTTTATCTATACTTTTTATTATAGTCTCTCTAGAACTTTTAAATGTAATATCATCAAAAGCTAAGCTTTCTTTAAATAGTTTTTGTATCTCCAAATTTTCTTCATAAATTCTCTTACATGAACTGCAAGATTCTATGTGTTCTTTCATCTTTATTTCCATGTCTCTACTAATAGCATTATCTAAAAGTTTATCTATATTCTTTCTAAATACCTTACAATCCATAACCTTCCCCCCCTATATTTTTTTTATAAATTTTCAAAAATTCTTCTCTTGCATTATAATAATGCCTTTTTACAGTTGACTCCTTCATATCTAATATTTCACTTATTTCAAAAAATGTTTTTTCGTTAGAATATCTTAAAATAAATATTTGTTTATCTATAGTGTCTAAAGAATCTATAAACTTCCTTATATATCCCTTAGTCTCTTTATATTCATAACTTTCTTCAGGTGATTTTTCATTAGACTTTAAATCTACACATTCTTCTATATTGGCTTCATAAACTCTTCTAAACTTCCTTATATAATCTAAAGCTTTATTCTTTGCTATTTGTAAAATCCAATTAGAAAATTTGTATTCATTATTATACTGATATAGCTTATTATAAACAGTTATAAAAGTTTCTTGTGATATATCTTCAGAAGCTTCTTTATCTTTAATAATTCCATAAATAAATCTTAGAACAATCATCTCATATTTATTTATTAAAATGTTGAAACTATCTATATTACCAGCTAGTACTTCTTGTACTAGCTTCTTATCTTCATCATAAACCATAAATCCGGCCCCCTTTTACTTTATATACGTAATAATATCAAAAAAAGTTATAAAAAAATATAAAAAAAAGGCGTGGATACAATCCACGCAAAATTTAGGGTTATAAAGTGTTATCTTTATATTTATTTATATTTATATTATTGTTGGTCAATTATTATTTTCTTAGCTCCTAGTATTGATGAAGCACTCATTGAGAACTCATCTAAGCCGTATTCTACAAGTGTTGGTATAGCTGCTTCGTCTCCAGCCATTTCTCCACACATTCCAACCCATTTACCGTGTTTGTGAGCACCTTCTATAGTCATCTTTATAAGTCTTAATACAGCTGGGTGCATTGGGTTGTAAAGATATGATACTTTTTCACTCATTCTGTCTGCTGCTAATGTATATTGAATTAAATCGTTAGTTCCTATTGAGAAGAAATCAACGTGTTTAGCTAATTCATCAGCGTAAACTGCAGCAGCTGGTATTTCAACCATGATACCCCATTGGATATCTTCTGAGTAAGCTTTTCCTTCTGCTTTTAATTCAGCTTTACATTCATCTACAACTTCTTTTGCAGCTACAAATTCCTCTAAACCTGAAATCATTGGGAACATTACTGCTAATTTTCCGTATATAGAAGCTCTTAATAAAGCTCTTAATTGAACTTTGAATATTTCTTTTCTATCTAAACATAATCTTATAGCTCTGTAGCCTAAGAATGGGTTCATTTCTTCTGGTAATGGTAAGTATGGAAGTGTTTTATCTCCTCCGATATCAAGAGTTCTTATAACTACTTGCTTACCTTGCATTTTTTCTAAAACATATTTGTATGAATCATATTGTTCATCTTCAGTTGGAGCACTATCTCTATCCATATATAAGAATTCAGTTCTGAATAAACCTACTCCATCTCCACCGTTAGCTAATACTTGGTGAACATCTTCTGGCTTACCTATATTTCCACAAACTTCTACTCTCTTACCTGACTTAGTAGTAGTTTTTACTGATATAAGTTTCTTTAATTCTTCTTGTTCAGCTAAAAACTCTTCTCTTTTAGCTTCATAAGCATCTAAAGTAGCTTCATCTGGATTTATTATAGCGATACCTTCTATACCATCAACTATAACTATATCTCCATTTTTAACTGTTGTAGTTATATCTTTTAACCCAACTATAGCTGGTATTTCTAAAGTTCTAGCCATTATAGCTGAGTGAGAAGTTCTTCCACCTATATTTGTTAAGAAAGCAACAACTTTGCTTCTATCTAATTGAGCCGTATCTGATGGAGTTAAATCATGAGCTACAACTATAGTATTAGCTTCAGTTATAGCAAAATCTACTCCGCCTTTTCCTGCAAAGTTAGCAGTTATTCTCTTAGAAACGTCTTTTATGTCTGCTGCTCTTTCTCTCATATAAGCATCATCCATAGACTCAAATATCATAACAAATGTATTTGTAACATCTGCAATAGCTTTTAATCCATTGCTTTGATTATTTTCTATCTCAAGTTCCATAGCCCCAGTGAATTCTGGATCATCAAGTAAAGTTATGTGTGCTTCAAAAACTGCTGCTTTTTCAGCTCCCATTGATTCTTCTGCTTTAGCTTTTATAGCTTCTAATTGTACTTTTGAAGCTTCTAATGCTTTTTGTAATTTTGCTTTTTCAGCGACTATATCTGTAACTTTTTCCTCAGTTATTACTATCTCTTCATGTTCTTGAATAAATACTTTTCCAATTGCATATCCTTTTGATGCAGCAATCCCTTTTTTCATTATGTAGTCCTCCTCAAAATAAGAATAATTCATATACTATTTTATTTCTTTCAAAATCATAATTAATTAGCAATAATATATACAGCAATTTTCATGCCAAGCTATAAATTACTTAATTATGTAACACTAATTATTATACCATAAAATTAAGTTATATTCCTTGTTACAGTTGTTTTTGAAAAAATTTTTTTACGAGTTTTTTCTATGTTATCTTCGACAAAATAATACAAAGTCTAATAAAGATGGTCTATACCTATCAACAAATTGATAAAAAATATCAATTCAGAAACTTCTTTTCCCCATTAAATTTAAGTTTTATCTATGTTATAATATATTTGATAAAAAATATCAATATATTATTGTTGATATTTTTTATCAAATATTATAGGTGGTGATTGTTATTTATACAAAACAAATATATATAAAAAACCCAAGTGGACTCCATACAAGATTTGCAGCAATGATTGTAAACAAAGCATCTCAAATCAAATCTAAATACGGAGTTAATCTTTATGTAAAAAAAGCACCCTATACAGATTGGCTAGCTATAAGTATGCTCGCTCTTTTATCTCTTAAAGTTATTCAAAATGATGATATAATAATAGCTAGTAAAAATGATAATGAAAATGATCTAAAAGCTGTAAAAGAGCTTATTGATTATATAGAACTTCATATTAATCACAATTCATCTAATATGGAACAAATTGATGCTTTTATAGAAGAAAGTAAAATAGCTAATGAACAAATATTAGACGGTCTTCCTATTGGCATACTTGTAATAGATTTATACAACAATATAACTAGTATAAACGAATATGCTTTAAATATAGTTGAGAAAAATTATGAAGATGTTATAGGCAAAAGTATAACTGATATTATACCAAATACAGAACTACCGAATATTATAAAAAATAATATGAGACAATTTGGTCAACTTCAGTATATAAATAATAAAATCACTATGGTTAATAGAAGCCCCATTTTTATGAATTCTAAACCAATAGGAGCTGTTGCTGCCTTTCATGATGTTTCTGATTTAGTTGGTATGAAAGAACTAAACGAAAAGTTTAGCAAAATTTTAGAAAATTCTCATGATATGATTTGCTTTTTAGATGAACATGGTAATATAAATTATATAAATCCAGCTTATAAAAAACATTTTCCAAACCACAGTGAAAATTTGATAGGTAAAAATATTTTAGACTCTTCTCCTAATGGTTATAGAGCTAAAGTTTTTAAAGACAAAAAGTCTCTAACTAATGTATTTCATAAAAAAGAAGGTTTAGATGTAATTTCAAATGTGGATCCTATATTTATAGATGGTGAATTTAAAGGTGTTATTTCAACTACTAAACCAGTAAATGAAATTAAGCAGCTTTTAGGTAAGCTTAGAAAATCAGAAGAAGAACTTAATTACTACAAAGAAGAATTTTTAAAACAACTTTCTCATAACTCATCCTTTAAAGATATTATAGGCTCTAGTTCAACTTTGAAAGATATTCTGTATATTTGTGAAAAGGCTTCCCAAAGTACATCTACCGTTCTTATTAGGGGCGAAAGTGGAACTGGTAAAGAACTTATAGCAAAAGCCATTCACAATAACAGCTCTAGAAAAAATAAACCTTTTGTTAGGGTAAATTGTGCTGCTATACCAGAAAATCTTTTAGAAAGTGAGTTGTTTGGCTATGAAAAAGGTGCATTTACCGGTGCCACTAAAAGTAAACCTGGTAAATTCACTATAGCTGATGGAGGAACTATATTTTTGGATGAAATAGGTGATATGCCTTTATCTATGCAAGTTAAACTTTTAAGAGTACTTCAAGAGAGAGAAATAGAAAGTCTTGGTGGTCTTTCCCCTCAAAAAATAGATGTTAGGGTAATAGCTGCTACTAACAGAAATCTTGAAGAAATGATGAAAAAAGATGAATTTAGAGAAGATCTTTACTATAGACTAAATGTTCTATCTATAAGTTTACCTCCTCTTAGAGATAGAAAAGAAGATATATCTCTTCTTGTAGAACACTTTATAAATAAATTAAATCTAAAACTTAATAAAGGAATCTTAGGTATAGAACGAGAAGCGCTTTTACCTCTTCAAGAATACTCTTGGCCTGGAAACATAAGAGAACTTGAAAATATAATAGAACGTTCTATGAACCTTTGTGATGAAGCTTATATAACCATTAAGGATTTACCTTCTTATATGCAAAAATTAAAGGCAAATAATAACAGAAGCTTTGACCTTGATGAAGAGAACATTCTGCCTTTTGAAGAATATGAAAAACAAATTATAACACTAGCTATGAAAAAGTATAAAAGTTTTAATAGAGCTGGTAAGGCGCTTGGCTTAACCCATAGAACAATATCTCTAAAATGTAAAAAATACAATATTGATATAAATAAATAAACTGAATATAGTAGGCGAGGTGATTAATTTTCTTGTTTCATAACAAGCTTCAAATTACAGAAAATTAATTACCTCTCCACCATAAACTATTAAGTATTTCTAAAATTAATATATCACAACCTATAGTATTACATAATAAAAAATATGTTTCTTAAACTCTTCCCTATTAGCCTATAAGTTCTTGCTTTCCTTTTTACCAACCACCTTCTGGCTCCTCTAACTTTGATTTAATAAAATTTAAATATTTTTCATCCTCCTGAGCGAATAATTCTTCTCCCTCTATAATAAATGCACGGGCAAGTTCATCAGCCGCTCTATCATACTCTTCAAGCTCATATTGACATTGTCCTAATCTCAAATGTATAAAAGGGTTACCTATTGCATTTGGACAATGCATTACAGCTATTAAATTATCCCTTCCAGCCTCATAATTTCCCATAAGGAAATCAGTATCTCCTATAGCCGTTAAAATCCATGTTGCAGCATCCCAATTAGTTTCAGGTTTTGGAAGCAAATCCAATGCTTCAAAATATACATTTATTGCCTCTGAATATTTTTTCTTCTCAGCTAGCCTATCTCCTAACATACATAAATCAGTTATTTTTTTATATATTTTATTCGGTAATTTATTCATTCTATCTCCTTCCCCTTGTATTAGCATACTAATTTTAATTTTAATAATATCATAATATTTATAACTCTATATATTTACAACTACTTTTCAATATAAAAACCATATACTTTCTTTATAATATTTCATGTCTATTTCATAATTTTATCTACATTAAACTAAAATACATTCATTTAAATAAATTAAATTTATATACTAAAATTCTATAACAAATTCCATTTAAACTCAATTCTCAACTTATATTGTAAAAAATACATAAGATAAAAATTAAAAATAAAAGTGTATCAAAATTAAATTTAAAATTAATCACGATACACCTCATACTTTAAAAATTACATAAAATCACTTGTAATAAAATCTTACTCTATTTCACTTCTTCTACAGCTCCAATTTGATGTTTATTATACTTCGTAGGCACTGTTGCTTGCATTGTTTTACCTTTATCATTGTACGTATATACAACAAATTCTTTATCAGCTTTTTGAAGAATGGACCCTTTTTCTTTAGATATCTTTGTTAAGCCCGTCCCATTAGTTTTTATTGTAAATACTTCACAATTTTTATCAAAATATATATCATCTCCTACAACACAAAGCCTAGCAGTGTCTGCATCCGATAATTTTTTACTTTCTCCTGTTCCTAAGTTTACTTTATAGAGAGACTTTAATTCTATTCCATTACTTCCTTCACTAGCAGATATGTAATAAAGTGTATTCCCATCTATGTTATAATCCCAAATAGGTTCCGTCTTTACTTTAGTTTTATTAGATTTATCTGAATTAGTTTTATATAGATAATAGCCTTTCTTCTCATATATCCACTTTTCATTTTTAGCTACAGATTTACTATTCTTTGTTGTATCCGTTTTTTTTGCAGTTGTAGCACTAGCTTCTTTGTTATCACTTTGATCTACGTCTGATTTCTCTGAAGCACTACTATTATCTTTCACTTCCTCATTACTAGTACCTCCATCAGACTTTTCATTGTCTGCAAGCTCAGTACTATTATTAGATTCTTTTTTTGAATCTACCTGCTTTCCTTTATAATGTACCACTCCAATAATTATGCCAATAATACAAATTAAAGGTACTGTAATTAATAATATTTTCTTCTTTTTCATATGTTTTTCCTTTCTTTTGTTTATTTTACATTTAATATAATAATATCATCATAAATAAAAAACATCAAATTCCTGCAAAAAACTCCACAACTAGCTAATCTTATTATTAGTGACTGATAAAAATAGAAATGGTATCTATATTATATAAAACAAGGAGTATATCAGTATTGAATCTTAATTCAATCTGATACACTCCTTCTATTTTATAGGTCATCTATTAAGGCTCCAGCTTTAGCATAAGCGGTTGACTTTGCTTCGAAAAAATCAGTTTTGACCGAATTTGCATCTGCATAAAAATCTACCCATGTTGCTGGATTCTTGTCATGTCCTTCATATAATCTTTCTAAACCTATTGTTTCTAATCTTAAGTTTCCTAGATACTTTATGTAATCTTCTATCATCTTTTTGTTTATACCTTGAATATTATCCCCTATTACATAATGTCCCCAAGCTATTTCGTGTTCAACACCTGTTTTCATCATATCTCTTAATTCTTCTATTATTTCTGGTGTAAATATTTCTGGTTCTTCTTTTTTAAGTTCTCTTAGTATATTTCTAAATAACCAAAGATGTGTATTTTCATCTCTATTTATATATCTTATTTCTTGAGCTGAACCTGGCATCTTTCCATTTCTCTCAAGATTATAAAAGAACATAAATCCTGAATAAAAATATATTCCTTCTAGAATATAATTAGCCATTACCGTCTTTAGAAAATTTCTTGTATTAGGCTCTTCTACAAAGTTATTGTAAAGATCCCCTATAAATTTGTTTCTTTCTAGTAACCTAGAATCATCCTTCCATTGAAAAAGTATTTCGTTTCTTTTCTCTGGTGAACATATAGTATCTAACATATAACTATAACTTTGTGAATGCACAGCTTCTTGAAAAGCCTGAATAGTAAGACATAAGTTAACTTCAGAAGCTGTTATATAATTATTTATATTACCTAAATTTGCAGTTTGTATTGAATCTAAAAATATTAAAAATGATAATATCTTATCGTAAGCTGTTCTTTCTTCAACACTTAGCTTTTGATAATCTTTTAAATCTTGCGCTAGATTTATTTCTTCTGGTATCCAAAAATTATTCATTGCTTGTCTGTACCAGTCTGAGACCCAGCCATATTTCATGTTGTTAAAATCATTAAGATTTGTTGTATTACCATTTATCATTCTTTTTTTAGCAGTTTCAGTATCACCAAATTCATTAAATAAAGGTTTTTTATTTATATCCATATATATACTCCTTCTCATATTTTATGCTGAGCAACTCTCACAATCCCCAACTGTTAGTGACTTTGAACGTACATAGTAAATACTCTTGACCCCTGCTTTGCATGCTTCTATATATAAATTCATTATTTGTCTCATTGTATATTCAGTAGTTATATAAAGGTTGAAAGATTGACCTTGGTCTATATGTCTCTGCCTAACTCCATTTACCTTTACACACCATGCCTGATCTATATTATAAGCAGATATATAGTACCAGAAATTATCCATAGATAGATTAGGCGCAGTCTTAGGAATTATACTTCCTTTCTTTTCTTCAAGCCAGAATCTTGACATAACCGGATCTACACCTTCAGAAGTTCCAGCTATAGTTGCTGTAGAACCATTAGGTGCTACCGCAAAAAGATACCCATTTCTCATACCATATTCGGCAACTTCTTTTTTAAGCTCTTGCCAAGCTGTGGATTCATAACCTCTTATCTTAAAATAATCCCCAGTTTGCCAATCTGAGCCTTCAAAATGTGGATAACTTCCCTTTTCTTTAGCTATATTTAAGCTGGCCTTTATTGCATAAAAATTTATTTTTTCATAAACTTTATCTGCAAACTCTAAATGTTCATCTGTTGTCCAACCAATTTTATTATTTGCAAGCATATGATGATAACCTGAAGTTCCAAGGCCAACAGCTCTATATTTCTTATTAGTAACCTCTGCAAATGGCACTGAATAATAATTTAAATCTATTACATTATCCATAGCTCTTATTTGTGTTTCAACTATATACTCTAATTCTTTATCATTATTAACATCTACATTTCCAAGTACAACTGAACTTAAATTACAAACAACAAAATCTCCTGACTTTGTTTTTTCAACTATAATCTTATCTCCATTATTATCTTGAATTTCTGTAGTTTCTATTTCCATAGGACTCATATTTTGCATTATTTCTGTACAAAGATTTGAAGAATATATCATACCCTTGTGTTTATTAGGATTTGTCTTATTTACTGTATCTCTATAAAAAGCAAATGGTGTTCCAGTCTCTGCTGCACTTTTTATAATAAGTCTAACTATATCTTTAACACTCATTACTCTTTTTTCTATTCTATCATCCTCTACACACTCATAATATCTTTTTTCCCACTCTTCACCATAAAAGTCTTCTAGTGAATAACCTTTATATGTTCTTATCTCATGAGGGCACATCATATACCAATTAGCATCTATATCTGATTCTGCTAATCTCCAAAATAAATCTGGGTAACAAAGACCTGGAAATACATCATGTGCCTTTTTTCTGTCATCCCCATTATTTGTTCTAAGTTGTAAAAACTCCGGTATATCTTTATGCCATGCATCTAACCATATGGCCACAGAACCATTTCTAACACCTAACTGATCAACTGCTATAGCTGTATCATTAAACAACTTAACCCATGGAATAACTCCACCTGAGGCTCCTTTAAAACCTCTTATAGATGAACCTAAAGCTCTTATCTTACCAACATATATTCCCATTCCTCCACCAAACTTCGAAACTTTAGCAAAGTTATCTAAAGATTTATATATGCCATTTAAGCTATCATCTACCGTATCTATAAAACATGAACTTAATTGGTAAAAAGGCTTTCTAGCATTTGACATGGTTGGTGTAGCCATAGTCGCCTTTATTGAACTTAACACATCATAAAACCTTTTAACCCAAGAAATTCTATTTTCTTTCTTTTCTGGTATTGCAAGATGAAGTGCTATTCCCATAAACATTTGTTGTGGAAGTTCAAGAGGTTTTCTATTAAAATCTTGAATTAAATATCTCTTTGCTAAAAGATTAATCCCACTATAAGTAAATAAAAAGTCTCTATCCTTATCAATAACTTTTTCTAGTTCATTAATTTCTTCTTCTGAATAGTTTTCCAAAATATACTTCCCATATAATCCTTTTTCAGTAAGCTCTACTACAAAATTATAAAGATTGCTATAAGGATCTTCTCCTTTATTTAATCCTCTATTTTCCCTAACTTTATCATAAAGATTATAAGTATAAAGTTTTGCTGCAGCATATTGCCATTTCGGTTCTTCCTGTGATGTAAGCTCCAAAGAAACTTGTACTAGAGAATTAATAATTTCTCTCTCAGTCATATTTTCTCTTATTATATGTTCAAGTGTATCTTCTAATTTTTCAGCAGTATAAAGTCCTTCATCATCCTTTATATCTAAAATAGCATACTTACAAAGCTCTTGTATTCTATCCATTTATTTTCCCCTCTCCACAACATCTAGTATCTATATATTGATTATCATCATCCATCCCACAATATATTGTCGTGATAATTATACTTATTTATCTTCCATTTGTAAAACGTAGTTTTTTTTAAATTAGCTAATTAAACACCATTTTTGTATACTTTATTTAATTTTTTGTAATAATTCTATAACCCTTGGTTATAACTTTGAATCTAGTTATGCGCCAAGGGTTATTATTATTTTTATATTCTTTATTTAACACTTTGTTCCCATTGTTCCTCTTTAAAACCTACTAAAACAATATCATCCTTAACTATAATAGGCCTTTTAACTAGCATACCATCTGTAGCTAATAATTCTAACAATTCATCTTCTGATGCTTCTTTAACTTTATCTTTAAGGTTCATTTCTTTATATAATCTTCCACTTGTATTAAAAAATTTATTTATAGGTAAACCGCTTTTTTTATACCAAGTCTCAAGCTCTTTTCTTGTTGGTTTTTCTTCTACTATTGGCCTATCTATAAAGTCTACCCCCTTCTCTTGTAAAAACTTTTTAGCCTTTCTACATGTTGAACATTTTGCATATTCTAAAAATAAGTAACTCATATATTCCTCCATAATGTTATTACTCTAATTCCTTATTAATTCTCTCTAATATTATAGTCCTTTTGTAAAAACCATATTTTTCATAAAAACCAAGAGCATTTTCATTTCCTACTGCAACACCTATAATCTTAGTTTTAGCATTATTCTCATTTTGCCAAGCTAATGACTTTGTAATAAGTTCATGTCCAAGCCCTAGTTTTCTATAATCCTTCTCGATATATATGGATGATAATTCTCCAATTAAATCATTATTTACAGTACTCATACAATATCCTATATATGAATCTATAATTTTATCCTTAATTAAATCTATATTTACCTTTAAATTATTATCATTAATAACTTTATTCATTCTAACTTCAAAGGTCATATTTGTAAATTTCTTTTTAAAACTAATTGTTTTTTCTAAATGATAATTATTTAACTTGTTCCACAAAGGTTTTACATTATCTAAAAGTTCTATCCCTCCATTAATAAATTCAAAACTCTCCATATACACTCCCCCAATTATATATAAATAATTATCCTAATAAATTCTTAATCTTCATAATCGCATAGTCCATAAGTGAATTTAAATTACTACTATTTTTCCCCGCTCCTTGCGCTGCAAAATTGCTTCCGCCACCCCTTCCATCAATTAACGTTATAGCATCTTTCAACAAATCATTCATACTTATTCCTTTTAAATTCTTAGAACACATAAATACAAGATTCACTTTATCCTCATTTATACTAGCAAATAATACTACTGCTTTATTTTCATCAACAATCTTATTTGCAATCTTACTTATATACTTTGTATCTTCATTTTCATACACATTTTTAATAATTAATGCTTCTCCAGCCATCTCAGCTTCTTCTACCATAGTTTTTATTTCATAATCACCAACTATAGCTTTTATCTTTTTATTTTCCATATATAAACCTTTATTTGTATTTGATAAATTTTGTATAGCCTTTATAGCATCTTCACTACTACAATTCAAATATCTACATACCTCTCTTGTAAAGCTATCCTTATCAAAATAGTCTTCTATGGCTCTACCACCTGCTACATACTCTATTCTGGTAGCTCCTTTATGCTTTTCCCATCTCCTTATCTTTATAGCTTGAAGTTCTAATGTAGAATTTGGATGAACACCGCAACAAGCATTTATATCTAAATCCTCTATAACGACTACTCTTATTTGTTCATTCGTTTTTGGAAGAGCTCTTCTTAATCTTATTTTTTTAAGTTCACTCTTGGTTGGTGTTAAAAATTGTACATTTAAATTTCTTCTTATCACATCATTAGCAGCCTTTTCTGCCTTTCTAATAGTCTCTTCTGTTAATATACCTTCTATATCTACAGTACTTATTTCCTTCCCCATATGAAATCCTACTGTATTCGCATTAAACATAGAAAAGAAACATCCTGAAAGTACATGTTGAGCTAAATGTTGTTGCATACCATCGAATCTATTCTCCCAATCTATAGAAGCTTTAACTTTATGTATTCTATTAGGCTTTTTATCCATTACATGATAAATGACACCATCTTCTTCATAAACCTCTAATACTTGTAGTCCATCAATATGGCCAACGTCTTCGTGCTGTCCACCCCCTCCTGGAAAAAATGCAGTTTTATCCAAAACAACATGGAATTTACCATCTGCCTCTTTAACCTCTTCTATTTCACAAACAAAATCTTTTATATATTGATTTTCATAATATATCTTTTCCATAACCTACTCCTTGATTTATATTTTAAATGGCTTATTTTAATTATACTCTTTATAAAGATATTTTCATCCCTTATCTATGTAAAGCTAATTTTTAACAATATGAAACCAAGTTAAACATATACTTACTAAAATTGATATAAACTAAAAATTATGTTTTCTCTATCATTTTAAAGCATTCTTATTCGTAGTAAACCACTTTTATTTAATCCATACCTCTATTTACTATATATATTTTTTAAAAACATATATAATAAATACACCTACTTGATAAACTAAAAATAGGATTCAAAGATATTGAATCCTATTTTTCTTTCTATATTCTAATTATTAATTATACTTTTTGTCTGCAGAATATCTTTTATTATCAATGGATTATCTGTAGTTATATTTACCCAGTTTTTCTTAACGTATAAAATTATTTTTATTAAACTATATACACATAAAATATAACCAATAAACCTATAAATATTACTACTTTTAATTATATTCAGAGGGGTTATTATTGTATAAATATTACCTATAATATGCGTAATTATACATATTATTATATTGTTATATTTCAAAAGAAATACAGCATTTATAATGCCTAATGCTAATGCAGCTATTGAATTTATCCCTTCCTGAAAGTGTAATATAAAAAAACTGCTGTAGAAATAATCACTGATATTTTTACTCCTTTTTGAGTTTTTGCTCTTGAAATTATAAGTCCCCTAAATATATATTCTTCAACAATGGGTGCAATAAAAATTGTAAAAGGAAAAAATAATATTACGAGAAGAATCTGTTCAAAAGTAACTTTTCCATCATTAATAGAATTATCAACTTTTGAATAACTATATATAAACATTAACCCTTGTTTAAGCAAAAGAAAATCTAGTATAACTAACCCAATTTCTTTTACATTTTTTTATTTAACCTATTATTTTACTTTTGATAAACCTTTATATCGCCTGAATTAGCGCTCAGATTTATCTCTTTATAAGGTCCATTGCCAAGCTTAGCTGTAGCTCGATTTTTCTTTTTACTACTATAACTCACATCAAAATCTGTACTTATATCACCAGAGCTACATTCCGCATAGAAATTAAAACTTATACCCTTAGGTATATTTACTTTTATATCGCCTGAACTTGTATGGGCTTTTAATCTGTCACCCATTTCCTTATAGTCTATTTTTATACTTCCAGATGATGCTTCTAATTCTCCAGAACCAGAAAGTGTACCTACTACAATGTCTCCAGAAGAAGTTCTAAGATTATATGATTTTGTTACCAAATCCTCTGGCCTAATACTACCTGAACTAGTTTTTAAGTTAACATCATTAGCTGTTATAGTTTTTCTACACTTAAAATCACCTGAACTTTGATAAGATATAAATTTATCTAAATTAAGATTATCCATAACTTCTATATTACCTGAGTTAGTTTTTATATCTAAACTCTTATTATATTTTTTAGGTATAGAAAGTTCTATTTTATTATCAAAACTTCCAAAAAAGAAAATATTAAATACCTTTTTAAAATTTCCACTCTTTATATTAATAGTATTTTCATCCTTTGAAAAAGTAAATTTCTCATCTTCACTTAACTTATTGCCAGACTTTTGAACCACTTTAACATTATCATCATCTGTTAATGATATTATTATATCATCACTTGAAAAATCTAAATTAATATTGTCACATTTATCAAGCTGTATAATTTCTTCCTTTTGAACAGATGTAGCTCCATTTCTTAAATTAATACTAAAAAAGTTTCCACCTCGTCCTACGCCATTTGAAACTCCATAAATCAAAATACCTATAAGAAATATTATAACAATAACCCATATCGTAATATTTATTATCTTCAAATTCTTATTCATATGCTTTACTCCTTAATTTGAAAAATTAAAGTAACCACTCTTTCTACTGCAAAACCTATAAAAAATATAATCCACGAATAAGCCCAACCGTGAAATGCAAAACTAAAAATAAAATACGCTATTAACGTTAAAGTCCAAACTAATGATTTTACAGATCTTAAAATATTATTTCTTTCTGTATTTGCAGACTTCCATTCTTTAAAATCTTCTACCATAGTATTATCTGCCTTTATATATTTAGGTCTAGAATTAGCATTATATATTATAAGCCCTGTTGCTACAGCATCTATTGTAAGCATTAAACACACTGAAATTTCTCCAGATACATCAAATAATGAAGTACATAATATTAAAACCACAACACTCATTATATAAAGACCTACTGAAATTGATAAAATCAATGCTGATTTCTGTTTATCCTTTTGAAGTTGTTCATAATTAAAAACATCACTCTTATTAAGCCCTCTTATAAGTTCATCTATATCCCCTACTCCAGCAATTGCTTTTTTAATAGCTTCCTCTTCATTCTTACCACCAGCTATTAAATCATTATATCTATCTATAAGATTTGCTAACACTTCTTCCTTAAGTTCATTTGCTCTAGAAGTTTTCGGTGCGTTTTTGAAAAGTTCATCTACCTCTCTATTTAACTTCTCATACATTTTTAATCCCCTCCATTAATTAATTTGTCTATTAACAGTTTAGATTCATTCCAATCATTCTTATTTCTTTCTAACGCTAAAAGTCCGAGTTTTGTTATAGAATAATATCTCCTTCTAGCCCCAGTTGTCTGATCCCCCCAATATGATGTTATAAGTTCAGCTTGCTCAAGTCTCCTAAATGCTGAATACAAAGTAGCCTCCTTCAATTCATACTTATTATCAGTTTTTTGTTGTATGACTTTATTAATTTCATAACCATAACTATCATTCTTAGCTAAATTGGCTAGAATTATAGTTTCTGTATGCCCCCTTATTATGTCGGAAGTTATAGACATTACCTCATCTCCTAATTAGTATTTTTTACTATTTAAGTATATACTATCATTTATATACTTCGCCTGTCAATGTATATAGATTTAAAAAGTATATATTATTAAAATATATACCAAAATAAAAAGTGAACTCTTTAAGAATCCACTTTTAAAATAACTTTTTAATTCCATTTTGATAAGTACTATACTTTTATCCTCACCATTTATACTAAATAATATTTAATTACTTTATTTTTATTATTTATAAATGAATTTTAATCTTACTACATTACTCTAAATGCTTAAGCGCATTCTTTCCAAGATTCCACTTCATAAAAACATTTATATCTTCTATTGCATCAATAATTCTCCATCTAAACTCTACATTTTCTGATAATTCTCTAAGAATAATAGGTTTTACAATATGTTTCTCTAGCTTTCCTTTAGTTCTTGCTATATATGCTAAACCTAATACTGCATTAGCTCGTACAGCTGAGTCCTCATGCTCAGCTAACTTCACACAAACATCTTGTGCATATTTCCATTTTTTATTATATTGTCCTACTGATAATGAAAGTGTTAATAACTCTTCTACAATTCCATTTTCTAATATTTTTTTAATTTCATCATCAGTTAATATATCTAAAGGTTTATATACTCTCTCCATTTCTTCCTCCATATATAATATTTCCACTTACTAATCCTCATCATGATACCACCAATAATACTTCAATGAATCTGCAAATTCATTCATCACTTCAACCAACTTCCCACTTTTTAATTTTAAATGTCCGTCTCCCTTAAATTCTATATTTACCTCTTCTCCTTTAAAATATATTATCCTAGTTCCGTAACTTTCTAAATTTAAATATGTTATATAAGAATCTTCATACCATTCTTCTAAATAATTAAAAACAGAAGAATCTATTTTACAATTTATAACTATATCCTGTTCATTAAATTCCCCATGACTATTAATAAAATCTATAAATTTCTGCTTATTTTTTATATCTATCATCATTACATAACTATAATTCAAACTCATATTTATCTCCTCATTCATGTTAGCATAATATGTTCTTTCAATCTTGGCTCATACCTAACTACAATTATCTTTGCGTTTATTTTAACATATCTAACATACCATTTTTTACATTTTATCAAAAGAAGGTTGTTAATTATGAGTTATGATTCATGTAAAAAAAGAAGGCAGTTTATTTCAAACTACCTTCTTATCCATTAAAACTTATTATTTTTTCTTGTTGTCTTTTTTAACTTCTTTAGCTTGAGCTTTTACACCTTCAAAAGTATTTACATACATTTGTTTTATTTCGCTCATTAATGGGTATCTTGGGTTAGCACCTGTACATTGGTCGTCAAATGCTTGTTCAACCATTTCATCCAATGAAGCATAGAAGTTTTCAGCAGTTACGCCAGCTTCTGCTATAGTTTTAGGCATGTTAACTTTAGCCTTTAATTCATCTATAGCTTTAACTAATAATTCTACTTTTTCTTCTTCAGTTCTTCCACCTAAACCTAGGTAGTCAGCAACTCTAGCGTATCTCCAAGCAGCATTTGGATATTTGTATTGTGGGAATGCAGCTTGTTTAACTGGAGCATCTGTAGCATTGAACTTGATTACTTCATTTATTAGTAATGCATTAGCAGTACCATGTGGTATGTGGTGGAATGCTCCTAATTTGTGAGCCATTGAGTGGCAAACTCCTAAGAATGAGTTTGCAAACGCCATACCAGCTATTGATGAAGCATGAGCCATTTTTTCTCTAGCTTTAATGTTAGTTGTTCCTTCATTGTAAGCTAATGGTAAATATTTGAATATTAATCTTATAGCTTCTAATGCCATACCGTTAGTGTATTCTGATGCTAATACTGAAACGTAAGCTTCTAAAGCGTGAGTTAAAGCATCTATACCTGATGCAGCAGTTAAGCCTCTTGGCATGCTCATCATAAGTTCAGCATCTACTATTGACATATCTGGAGTTAATTCGTAATCAGCTAGTGGGTATTTGATTCCTGTTTCTTCATCTGTTATAACAGCAAATGGAGTAACTTCTGAACCAGTACCAGCAGATGTTGGTACAGCTACCATCATAGCTTTTTCACCCATAGTTGGGAACTTGTAAACTCTTTTTCTTATATCCATGAATCTCATAGCTAAATCTTCAAATCTAACTTCTGGGTGTTCATACATAACCCACATAATCTTAGCAGCATCCATTGGAGATCCTCCACCTAATGAAAGGATAACGTCTGGCTGGAAGCTTAACATTTCTTTAGCACCTTGTTTAGCTGCTTTTAATGTTGGATCTGGTTCAACATCTGAGAATATTTTGTAAGCTATTTTGTATTCATCTAATACATCTGTAACTTTTCTAGTGTATCCTAAATCAAATAATACTTTATCTGTAACTATGAATACTTTCTTCTTTTCTAAATCGTGTAATTCTTGTAATGCAACTGGTAAACAACCATATTTGAAGTAAGTTTTTTCTGGAACTCTAAACCAAAGCATATTTTCTCTCCTTTCAGCAACGCTCTTAACATTTATTAAGTGTTTAGGACCTACGTTTTCTGAAACTGAGTTTCCACCCCATGATCCACATCCTAATGTTAAGGATGGTGATAATCTGAAGTTGAATATATCTCCGATAGCTCCTTGTGCTGCTGGCATATTTATTAATGTTCTAGCAGTTTTCATCGCAGCTCCAAATTTAGCTACTCTGTCTTTTGATTTGATTTGGTCAGTGTAAAGTATTGAAGTATGTCCAAATCCACCTAATTCAACAAGTCTGCAAGCCTTAGTTAAAGCTTCATCGAATGATTTAACTTTGTACATTGCAAGTACTGGTGATAATTTTTCGTGTGAGAATGGTTCTTCAAGTTCTACTGATTCAACTTCTCCAACTAAAACTTTAGCTGTTTCTGGAACTACTACTCCAGCCATTTGAGCTATTTTAAATGCTGATTGTCCAACGATATCTGCATTTAATCCGCCTCTTCCGTTTAATATAACTTTTCTTACTTTGTCTACTTCTTCACCTTTAAGGATGTATGCTCCTCTATCAGCTAATTCTTTCTTAACTTCATCATAAACTGAATCTATAACTACTATACTTTGTTCTGAAGCACAGATAACCCCGTTATCAAATGTCTTAGAAAGTAATATTGAGTTTACAGCCATTTTTATGTGAGCTGTTTCATCTATTATAGCTGGAGTATTTCCTGCTCCAACCCCTAAAGCTGGTCTTCCTGATGAATAAGCAGCCTTAACCATTGCAGGACCACCTGTAGCTAGTATTATATCTGATTCTTGCATTACGTTTTGTGATAATTCAACTGATGGTTCATCTATCCATCCTATTATTCCTTCTGGAGCACCAGCTTTAACAGCAGCATCAAGAACTATTCTAGCAGCTTCTATTGTAGCTTTTTTAGCTCTTGGATGTGGACTTATAATTATAGCATTTCTAGTTTTTAAAGCTATTAAAGTCTTGAATATAGCTGTTGATGTTGGGTTTGTTGTTGGAACTATAGCCGCTATAACTCCTATTGGTTCTGCAACTTTAGTAATACCAAAAGTACTATCTTTTTCAATTACTCCACAAGTTTTCATATCTTTGTATTGATTATATATATATTCAGCAGCAAAGTGATTTTTTATAACCTTATCTTCTACTATTCCCATGCCACTTTCTTCAACTGCCATTTTAGCAAGTTTGATTCTTGCATTGTTTGCAGCCATAGCAGCTTGTCTAAATATTTCATCTACTTGTTCTTGAGAATAATTAGCAAATATTCTTTGAGCTTCTCTTAACTTTTCAATTCTAGCTGTTAATTCCTGAGCGTTTGTTACTAACATACTTATTCCTCCTAATATATAAAAAATAATAAACAATTTACTTGTTATTTTTTTATCAATCTTGATTATGATTTAATTTTATTTCATTGTTTAAATTTTGTCAAACTGTTTTTTTACTATTTTTTTAATATTATTAAATCATTATTAAAAAGTAGCTAAATATGTCTTTTTATTAAAAACAGCCTTAATAAAATAGATTTTTTTTATAATTTTTAATATTTATATAGTGTTTTTTTTCTATTTTTAATAATATTTTTTTAGATAAAAGAAAATATTTCTTTTAAAAAGTAATATTTTAAGCTTTTAATTTCTTTTTCTAAACTGATAAAATATTAACAATGTCGAATTTAAACCTTTTCAGATATTTTAACTTAAATACACACCAAAGAATAATAGGCTTAAAATATATTAGTATATTATGTTTTCATATAATTTAACCATATTCTTACTTGAATTTTTTAACTAAATAAATTAATCTACTATCTTCACTATAATTCCCACACCTCTTATTTGAAATCCTTATCAGAAAATATAGTATAATCATTATTTGAAGTATACTTAAACAAATTATAAATAATTCATACTTTATAGGTTGACCAAATAAATTACTTGTAGAAAAAAAACTATAAATCTGCATAGCACTAATAATTTTGTTAATACTTAAATTTCCTATACACTTTTGCCATGAATATTTTATTAAAATAGTTAAAATAATAGGGATAGCATACATAACCACTATTATAAAACTTGTTGTTATTGATGACTTACTAATATTAGAAATTATCATAGTTATAAAAGCTAATAATATCGTTCCAGTTATAGTTATAATAATACTTCTAAATAAAAATTGTCCTATTGTAAGTTTATAAGGAGAACTCCAAAAGCCATATAGACATTGTATAGGTGCATTAACTCCATCTAGTCCATATAAAATGCCATTAACTAAAATATTTATTCCGCTAAGCATTAAAACTACAACTATTGAATAAATAATAACTGCTCCAACCTTAGCAAAAACTGCCTTTGTTCTTCCATTTTTACTTGCCATTACTATTTGATAAACATTATCTTCATAATCACTTGCAAACACAGATGATACTCCTAATATTATAAACAAAACTATTAAATATGGAGTTAATTTTTCATAATTGACTACTATCATGTTCCAACCATCACAATAATTAAATTCTCTTTGCATAACTTTTTTATACATACTATTAGCTAATATTTTATTTTTATATTCAAACTCTTCATCTTTTTTATTTTTCTTTAAGTTATCTATTTCTTTAGCAAGTTCTTTCATACTATAAGGTTCAAAATCAAAAACTCTCCCTTGAATAAACCTACCTTCTACATCAATAAATGGTTTATCAGCTAATTTTACAAAATCATAAATTGCAATTAACATCGGCTTACTTTGGGCAGTATATTCCAATTTAATATTTCTTTTAATATTTTTGCTTTTATCTGAATAATCTTTATCCTCTTCACCTTGCAACTGGCTTTTTATAATTGTATCATTGCTGTTTATTTTACCTTCATGTTTTTTAAATTCTTGCTTTAATTGTTCTATGCTACCATAATTTTTATTTATATAATCTAGCTCTCCTTTATAATATGGTACATAAATTATAAGTAATATCAAAACAAATGCTATAAAAATTCTCTTTCTGCAAAATATTTTAAATAATTCATTGCGTAATAGTTCCATATTTCTTACCCCTACCAATAAAACAACTTTTATTTTCAATACTTCTAATAAGTAAAAACACTAATACAATTAAAAGTACTACTCCATAAATAATCATAAACATTGGATATATAACAGGCCTTCCTAAAATATTTGCAGAATAATAATACTCAAATATATTGTTAGGTAAAATAAATTTATTAATACTTAAATTTACTATTGCTTTTCCCCATGAAGCTCTTATTCCAAAAAACTCCTTTATAAATATAGGAACAAACGCTAAACTTCCTAATACAATGAAAGTAATCATTGAAGATTTAACCTTATTTGATACAAGTAGAATTAATACAGATAATATTATAGCTCCTAATATACAAATAATTAGATTTATTAACCAAAATTCTATTATACTAAATTTATAAGGCGAAATTGAATAATCATCTAAGCATTGAATTGGTGCATTACCATTCCTAAGTCCGTATATAATAGCTGCTATTATAAGTGAAGATATCTTAGTCACAATAACTACAAAAATAGAATATATTGAAGCAACTAAAAATTTTGATATTACCCATACTTTCCTACCATTCTTAGTTGCTAAAATAATAGGAGCTATTTTTTGCTTATATTCTGCCGAAAACATAGGCGATACCCCTAATAAAATTATTACAACTATTATAAAAGCTTCTTCAAATAATTGACTTTGGTTATTTACCAGATTCCACCCCTCAACAAAATACACTTTTCTATCCAATACTTTGTTGTACATATTATAAGCTTTATTTTCATTTTTATATTCATATGTTTGTTCTTGTCCTTTTTTCTTTGTCATTTCTAATTTTTCTTTTAAGCTTTCAACTTCATAAGCTCTAAAATCAAATGTATTACCTCCCCTATACCTTCCTTCTATATCCTTAAACGGATTTTCTTCAATTTTTGCAAAGTCAGATATAGCTATTAATATAGACTTTCCTTGTAATGAATACACTCCAGCCAAGTAATTATATAGATATTGATTTTTATCGTTATTACTTTCTTTAGCTATCTCAAGATTATTAAATATTTTATCTATATTTTCTCTATAATTAACTACATCACCCTCATAACTTTTTAATTCTTCATAACTTATATTTTTATTGTTTCCTATCATAAAAAAGGTAAATCCATTAATAAATACAATTAATGATATTAAGGCTATTATAGGTCCTTTTCTAGAAAACATTTTAAATAATTCGTATTTAAAAACTTCCATAACAAGCCTCTTCCTTTCTTTTAAAATAATGCACATAAACATCTTCAAAATTAGGTTTAACAGCTTTTGCACCTTCAATTAATTTCTTATCGTTTACTATTCTGACTTTTATCTCATCATCCATTCTCATAATATTCACTATTTTGTACTCTTGTTCCATTCTGTCTAAGTCTTTTTCTGTTATAATAACCTCCCAAACCTTTCCTTCTAAATCATATAATAGCTCTTCTCTATTTTTACACGCTATAAGCTTTCCATAATCTATCAGTATTACCTCTTTTGCAATAAACTCTATATCCGATACTATATGAGTTGATAATATAACTATTCTATTCTTTGAAATATGAGAAATTAAATTTCTAAATTTTATCCTTTCATTAGGATCTAGCCCCGCTGTTGGCTCATCCAAAATTAAAATTTTAGGATCATTTAATAGAGCTTGTGCAATCCCTAGTCTTCTTATCATACCTCCAGAGAATTTGCTTATCTTTCTCTTTCTATCAGTTTCTAGATTAACTATCTTTAATAATTCATCTATTTTTTCTATAGCTTGGTTTTTATTAATTCCCTTTAATGCCGCTATATATTTCAAAAATCTTTCAGCCGTAAAGTTCTTATAATATCCCATATCCTGCGGAAGATATCCTAAGACTTCCCTATACCTCTCTTTTAATAAATCTTTATTTACTCCATTAAATAATATCTCCCCATTAGTTGGTTCTAATATATCTACTATCATTCTCATTAATGTTGTTTTACCAGCCCCATTGGGTCCAAGTAATCCATATACCCCTTCTGTTAATTCTAACGAAAAGTTATCAACCGCAACTTTATCTGAATATTTTTTACTTAAATTATTTATTTTAATCTTCACAATTTGCCTCCTTATAATCAATACATAATTTAATTCAAATCATATCCCAATCATTTGATTCTTTATAAAAATAGTTATTAGATTTAATAAAATTCTTAAGTAATAAAGTAGCTACTCCAATAGCTATACATATAAATAATACATATATCCAAGTATTTAACTTAATAAGCATGTCTACTGCTATACTATTACTAAAAATTACTGAAACTATAATAGTCCAAATAGCTATTAGTAAAATAGCAACCTTATTACTTCTAACTTTCTGTGCAATTATAATAGAAATTAAATTTATCCAGCAAAATGTTATTAACCATAGTACATTTATCTTCGCAAACTCTATACCTCTAATATTTGTATATAGCATTACTGACATAATAATATTTAATATAATATTAAATATTGCTATTATTAGGATTTTTGATATTACTATTTCTTTGAATGATATTTTAAAGCTTGCCTCTAACTCACTCATATTATTTTCTATTCCTTTGAATATCTCAATTAATCCTAAAAGAAATGGAATTGGTGTACACGACATAATTGCCATATATGGATTAACATCAAATTTAATAGCTAGTATATAATTAAATAAAAATATCATAAAACTTATTGTTAAATAACATTTATTAATATAACTAATATTTAAATTAGCTATATCAACTAATCTAATTATTGTATTTTTAAAACTCTTTTTCTCTGGTACATATGTATATAAAGATTCTATACAATTATTTATCTCTTCATCAGAGGGCATCTTATCAATAGTATATTTATCAAGCTGAGTGCAAAGCTCATCTATTTCTTCCGCTGAAATTTCAATGAAATCAAATTTATTTTGAAGCTCTTTCATATAACTTTTCACCTCCAAATATTTTTTTTAGTTTGTCAACTCCAAGCCTTAATCTTGATTTAACCGTCGACTCATTTGTTCCAGTTATCTCACTTATATCCTTTATACTCATATCATTATAATATTTAAGTATTAGCGCTTCCCTTTGAAGCTCTGGCAAATTCATAATCGACTCTTTAACAACTCTTCTATCTTCATTTTTTTCTATTAGATTTATAATATTGGTCTCTTCATGTTCCTGTATTATTTCATCTGTTAAAACATTTCTCCTAACATAAGCACTTTTAAAATAATCCTTACACGCATTAAGAGCTATAGTGATAATCCAATTTTTAAAATTTCCTTTATTACTTTTATATGAATTTATAGAGACTAGCATTTTCATAAAAGTCTCTTGAGTTAAATCTAATGAAACATGATAGTCTTGTGTATTTCTATATATAATTGAAAATACTAATTTATAATTTCTATTTACTAAGACTTCCATTGCACTTTTATTTCCGTCAATTATCTCATTAACTAATTGCTCATCTGTTAAAGTCACTCGTATTCCCCCTCTCTGTTAATTAATACGACATAGCTTTTCGTTAAGTTTAATTTTATATAAATTTTTTATTTTTTTATTTTATCTATACATCTCACTTATCGGAAACTATGGTTTTTTTACCTCTACTAAACTTTTCTATAATAAGTTGTCCACTATTAAAAATAATCTAAAGAAAAAAAGTGAATTCATTGCTGAATTCACCATTTCTAATAATTATACTTTCTTTATATCTTTTCAACCCTAACAGCTGTTCCATAGCATAAAACCTCTGTAATACCTTGTGACACTTCATTAGCATCATATCTTACTCCTATTATAGCATTAGCACCATGTTCCTCTGCATGCTTTAGCATAAGTTCAAAAGAATCTTCTCTTGCACTTTCACAAAGTTCAGTATATATCGTAATATTTCCTCCTACTAAGCTTTGAAGACCAGCACCAATATTACCAACTACACTTCTTGATCTAACTATAATACCTCTTACTATCCCAAGATTTTCTACAATTTTATATCCTTCAAGATTAAAGGTTGTTGTAACCATATTTTTATCCATAAACAATATCTCCTTGTAATTTTTATACAAATTTTAACATTAACACTCTTTACCGTCAATTGTATTTGTATAAATTTAATCTAAATTTAAGATTGTAATTTATACACTAACTATTATAATTAAAAATATTTTTTAGATAGGTTTCATTAACACTATATAAACCTTAAACATATCTCCCTCTCTTTCTACTTTTATCTTTCCATCGTGAAGTTCTATTATACTTTTTGCTATGGCAAGCCCCAATCCAGAACCTTCTATTTCTGAATTTCTAGATTTATCCCCTCTTACAAAACGTTCTAAAACTTCGTTTTCTTTAAACTTCATTTCATAATTTGCTACATTTTTAAAGCTTATAATTACCCTTGTTTTTGTTTCTTCTACCTTTATGTATATCCTTGTATTATCTAATGAATATTTTATTGAATTTGAAACTATATTTTGAAACACTCTAGACATTCTATATCCGTCAACTTCCATTATTATCGATTCAGGTGCCTCTACATTAAAATCCAATTCTTTTCTATCATCAGTCATCTCACCTATACTTTGATAAAGTAATTGGATTATATCAACCTCTTCTCTATTTATTTCAATTTTCCCTGAATTCATCTTAGATATTTCAAACAAATCATCTATTAATTTTTTAAGCTTATTAGATTTATTTTCTACTACTTTTATATAATCGCTTCTTTCCTCTTCTGTTATATCATTTCTTTTTAGAATATCTACATAATTTATTATAGAAGTTAATGGTGTTCTTAAATCATGTGATACATTAGATATAAGCTCAGTCTTTAACTTTTCATTTTTTATTCCATCTTCAATAGAATTCTTATATCCTTCTTTTATCTCATTTATTCCAGATACTAAGGCTTTTAATTGATTATCCTTAGGCTGATCTAAAGATAAATTCATATCACCTGATTTTATTTGGTTTAAATCTTCAATAAGTTTTTCCATCTCATCATATTTTGTTATTACTTTGTACATATATCTTAATATTATATAAAATATAAATATAGCTGTCGCTATACCCTTATTTAAATATATTCCTATCACCATATCTATTCTCTGCGCTCTATAAGGTGTATAGATAAAGAATATATAAATAAACCATCCCATAAAAATTATTATATCCAAAACTGTGATTCTAATTCTTTTTATTACTATTGGTATTCGTTTGACACAAGCTATAAATTCTAAAATTTTAAGATATAAAAAATCTTTTGTTATAGCACTTTTTAAGCTTCCCTTTTTATTTTTTATATAATAAAAAATCCACTTTATTATAAGTAATATGTCTATTAACATTAAAACAATCGTAAGCGTCAACATTATCTTCAAATAGTTTATTTCTGAATCATAAGGTTCACATCTTGAAAAATATACTTCAGTATAATTTGATAAAGTCTCTTTATCAAGATTAGCAACTTCGCCCTCATAATAATATTGATATTTAGGATTATTCTCAATAAGGTAATTAAATGTATCAACATTATTTGCCAAATAGTATTTTACATTATCAGTTTTACAAAGCTTTTCTATTACTTGTATACCATCCTGACCCTTTTTTATATCATCATCTAGCCACTCTCTGTTAGTAAATGTTTCTTTAGTTTTATTATTTATTATGAGAACTGCAACTCTATCGCTTATATATTCTGGATCAGTTAATATCTGCCTTTTAAATTTTTCTTTAAAATATTTATCCTCTAAATTTTTAAACCCTTTTGTATTATAATAAATTTTGCCACTTATACCTTGAGAAGCTTCTCTCAATCTTTTTAATTTATAATTATCAGAATCAAATAGCATTTTAGTAATACTTTTATAATCACTATATCTTCCATTATATCTCACATTATCAATTAAGGTTGGTATTATTTTTATAGTTAAAACTAAAATTACAACTATCTCTATTAAATATAATTTCTTAAAAAATCCCTTGAATCCTTTCTTATCTTTATTTATCCATTTTGTATCCAATACCCCACACCACCTTAATATATTCAGGCTCTCTAGGATTAATCTCTATCTTTTCTCTCATTCTTCTTATGTGGACAGTTACTGTATTCTCACTTTTATAAAATGGTTCTTCCCACACTTTTTCATAAATCTCTTTAATAGAAAAAACTCTACCTGGATTAGATGCTAAAAGAAGCAATATTTTGTATTCTGTAGCTGTTAGTCTCACCTCTTCTTCCCTTAATAGCACTCTTTTATCTACAGTATTTATCCTAATATCTCCATTCACTATTTCACTCTGATTTTTTTCGATATCTAATGGCTTATCATATCTTCTAAGTTGAGATTTAACTCTTGCGACAAGTTCTAGTTGATTAAATGGTTTAGTTACATAGTCATCAGCTCCAACATTTAGTCCTAATATTTTATCACTATCTTCACCTTTTGCTGAAAGCATTATTATTGGAATATTTTTAGTCTCTCTTATTTTAAAACAAGTCCTTATACCGTCTAATCTAGGCATCATAATATCTAAAATTATTAAATGTATTTTTTCTCTCTCTAGAACTTCTAATGCTTCAACACCATCTTGTGCCTTTATAACCTTTAACCCTTCACCTCTTAAATAAATATCTATTGCATCTCTTATTTCCTTTTCATCATCTACTACTAATATCTTAAATTCGTCCATAACTTTCACCTCATTTTAATCTTCTATCCTAATTCTATAATAAATCTAAAAAATTACAAATGCTTTAATAAAATTATGACAAATTTATTAAGAATTAAAATGTTAATAAGACAGTACCATTTACCAAATATTAAAAATTTCTTAAATAAATACAAACCAACTATAATCCCCCATTTTTAATGCTATAATCATTGATATATTATATGATAATATCGGAGGTTTCTTATGTTAGAAGTTAATAATCTTAATAAAAAATATAATAAATTTTTTGCTGCTAAAGACTTAAACTTCACAGTTAATAAAGGTGAACTTGCCATCCTAGTAGGACCTAATGGCGCTGGTAAATCAACCACTCTAAAATCAATAGCAGGTCTACTAAAATATGATGGAGAAATAAAAGTATGTGGTAAAAATAATAAAAGTATAGAAGGTAAAAAGTTATTATCTTATGTACCAGAACTTCCAGCACTCTTCCCTCTTCTTTCTATTGATGAACATATTCACTTTATAGCTAAAGCATATGGTATATCAAATTATGAAAATTATGCTGATGAATTATTAGAGAAATTTGATTTAAAAGATAAACGTGATAAATTAGGGCAAGAACTTTCAAAAGGTATGCAACAAAAGGTTAGTATTTGCTGCGCGCTTATTACAAAACCTAAAGTTATATTATTTGATGAGCCTATGATTGGTCTTGATCCTAAAGCTATAAAAGAACTTAAAAATATTCTTATAGAACTTAGAGATTCCGGTGTCTCTCTATTAATTTCAACTCATTTACTTGATAGTATGGATGGAATCTGGGATAGAATATTAATTATGAAAAATGGAGAAATAATATTATCCAAGAATAAATTTGAATTTGATAATACAGAGGAATCCTTAGAAGACATATTTTTTGAAGTGACGGAGGACAAGTAGTATGCAAGCTTTACGTTATTTATTTCGTACAAGTGCCATAAATTATATAAAGGTTCTTAAACGAACTCCTTCAAAGCTTATAGCCCTTATTTTCTATATTGCTATTTTGTGCTTTATATTTTTTGCTGCTGCACTTCCCAAAAAAAGTAATAACACTATATCTATTAATATAGTTATAAGTATTTCTGTAATTTTAGCTTTTATTTGTATTTTTTTAGCCCTTATAAATGGAACAAAAAGAATGGCCACATCTTATTTGATGAGTGATGTTAATTTAATCTTTACCTCACCTATAAAGCCACAAACGGTTTTACTTTATGGGTTTATAAAACAAATAAAAAGTGTTTTACTCTTTAGTCTATTTTTACTATTTCAAATGCCTAATATATCAGCAAACTTTAAGCTTGCACCATTTGGCATATTTGTTATAATTATCAGTTTTATATTGCTTCAGCTTTTATGCTCTTTTCTTTCGATGCTTGTATATTCTTTAGTAAATAAGAGCAAAGAGCTTCAACAAAAAGCTAATTACTTTTTTAAATTTTTAGGTATTTTCTTAATTGCCTTTACTGCAATTTCAGTATACGGTCCTAAAAATAAACTTCTATCAAATACAATAGACTTTTTTTCTGGAAAAACTTTTGATTATGTTCCTATTGTAGGCTGGTTTAAAATAATAATAACTCAATGCTTCGTTGGATATAATAAATCTTTTCCTTTCCTACTATTGCTTTTAATAATATCTATAGGTATTACTATAACTATACTTTATAAATTAAACTTAGATTTTTACGAAGATGTATTAGAATCCTCAGAACATAATGAAACTCTTAGCAAAGTAAAAACTAAACAAATAGATAAAAAATCTGTGGTTAATGAAAATTTATTTAAATACAAAAGAAAAACAAGAAAAATTACATCTAACTATAATACAACTTTTGCTCGTGCTATAATGTCTAGACATATTCTAGAGTATAGAAAAACAGGCTTCGGTATATTAGATTTTAGTGCTTTAATATTTATTGGTATAGCCTTAGGCTTTAGCTTCTTCTTTCCTCATAAGGATATAAAAATCTTATTATTCTTTTTCATATATATGACCGTTATAACAAGCTTTACTGGTAAGTTTAATGAAGAAGTATCTAAACATTATATTTTTATGATTCCTGATAGAGCTGAAAAAAAGATAATCTATGCAACTATTGGTTCTATTCTTAAGTTTTGTAGTGATGCCTTATTTATTTTTATACCTTCAGCATTAATAATTAAGGCTAATCCGATTGAAACCTTACTTTGCATTTTAAGTTATGTATCCTTTGGTGCCGTAGTAACTTATGGTTCTATAGTTAATATGAGATTCATAGGAGCTTTAGGCTCTAAATTCTTCTCAGGACTACTCCAATTCGTTTCATTAATACTTTATATACTTCCTGGCCTTATAGGCGCTGGAATACTTTCTGTCTTTTTTTCATTTTTATTTGGTAAGTATTCCATTTATATAAGCTTTTTAGTATGGAACAGTCTTGCATCTTTTGTCCTTTTACAAATTGGAAAGAAGGTTCTTGATAATTTAGAAAATGTATAAATAAAAAATTCTCTTATACAATTTCATACTTTTCTATATAATAAAATATAGGAGCTATGAATCCCTATATTCATGACTCCTATATTTTATGTTGAATTTTAAACTATCTTATTTCACCAATTCTTTAAACTCATCAGAATTCTTAACATTATTAAAATCTGCTTCTGTTTTTGCTGCTTCTTTTACTGAAGCATTTTTATCCACAGCTTTTTTTAAATATTCCACAGTATTTTTAACATCACCTTTTCTACCATATATAGATGCTATGCCATAGTAACTCCATTCATATTTTTCAATTTCTAGTGCTTTATTATACCATACTAAAGCATCATCATATTTCCCATAAAGCTCATAGGCCAAAGCCTTATTAAACCTTCCATATCCATAATCACCTTTTAACTCTAATGCCTTATCTATATCCTTCATTCCAGCTTCTAAATCACCATTATAGGCCGTTGCTATACCTCTTAGACTATAAGCTTTATAATAATTTTTTTCCTCTTCTATTATTTTACTTGAAAGTTCTATAGTATTTTTATATTCTTTACTATGAAAAGTAGCAAATGCTTCATTATACATACCTTCCAATTTTTCTTGCTTCTTTTCAATATCATCTTGTATTTGCTTTTCCTTTTTCTTCTCTGCTAACTGAATTTCTTGATTTTTTTGTAAAGTTTCTATTTCCTTTTTGTTATTATAACCTTCGTAAACAAATATCCCAATAGCAATTACTACAAAAATACCAAGTAAAATACTTTTGGTCCTCATTGATCCTGGTAACTTAATTCTCATAATATTCTCCTTTTACATAATAAAAAATTAGGTACTAATAATATTTTAAATTATTACCAGGTAAACTGTCTATATACATTTAATAAAAAAGAAACTTCTACCCCTATTCATTCTTAAAAGTATTCCTGCAAAACAAAATCAATTTTGAAGCTCAATCTCCAATAATTACATTTTTGAAAGTACTTTTACAGAACAATTTCTACTAGTTAGATTAAAATCTATAACATCAATGAACTTCTACTGACAAAATCCAAAATATAATCTTTCACTTAAAACTTAAGCTTTTACTTAATTTAACATTAACCAAAATAAGACTTTTGCTACTCACTTATAAGTTAATTTCTCTTTTTCAAATTACATATACGTAATTAATTATAAGACATTCATAAATTGGTGAAAAACATAGCAAATTGAACCTAAAAATGAATAAAATCTTGTAATATTAAAATACTACAGTTTATGAGATTTAACAACCTGAATAAATTCTATATAATTACTAGGGGGATGTTATTATTATTTAAGGAGAATTTATATTATGGACTATATCAAAAGCCAAAAAACACTTATGACTGACGTAGTACTAATAATACTAGGTTGCTTTATAGCATCATTAGGTGTTAATTTATTTTTAATTCATGCAAAGTTACTTAGTGGTGGTGCTACAGGTGTTGCTCTTATCATTCAGTATCTTAATGGTTTTAAAGCAGGTTATATGGTGTTTCTTATCAATTTACCATTATTCATTTTAAGTTTTTTTAAACTTAATAGAAGATTTACCTACTATTCTGCTATAGGTATGCTATCATTATCTATATCATTAATTTTAACCTCGTCTTTAACTCAGGGAATATTCGTAGATGACATTTTACTTTACTGTATCTATGGTGGAGTTCTTTGTGGACTAGGTTACGGGATAGTATTCTCTAGAAATGGTTCAACCGGTGGTACTGACATAATAACTATGCTTATAAGAAAGAAATTTTCAAACTTTAATATAGGCAGTTTAAGCTTTATATTAAACGTACTCATAGTTTCTATAGGCGCTTACTTCTTTGGTATTCCAAAAGCATTATATACTTTGATATCTATGTTTATACAAAGTATAGTTGTAGATAAAGTTGTCAAAGGTCTTAACTCTAAACAGCTTTTACTAATAATTACTGAAAGAGAACAGGCTGTTATAGATTATATAATAGAAAATTTACATAGAGGTGTTACTTCATTATTTGCAGAAGGTGAATATACCCATGATAAAAAGAAAATGTTATACTGCTTAGTTACAACTAGACAAATGATTGAACTTAAAAATACAATTCACCTTATAGATGAAAAAGCTTTTGTTACTATAATTGATGTTTCTGAAGTAAGAGGAAAAGGTTTTAAAAATATATAATATAAAAAGGGAGACTTATAGAAATTTTTTACTCCACCCTAATGGATTCAAGTGATCAAAACTTTCTATACACTCCCTTAATTTTTTTTAAAACTCCTATTCATTATCATTCATAAGAATGTTCTAATATCCAAATCAAAATTCTATAAATAACCTTATTTTATTCTATCTCTATATTTTTGTTGACCTATTTTATATAGATCATTACCTTCGCTATCTATTATAACTATCAATGGAAAATCCTTCACATTCAACTTTCTAATAGCTTCTGCTCCTAGATCCTCATAAGCTATTATCTCTGATTTTTCTATAGATTTTGCAATTAATGCTCCTACACCTCCTATAGCCCCAAAATATATCGCTCCATTTTTAATCATAGAGTTTACTACTTCTTCACCTCTATATCCCTTACCTATCATTCCCTTTAATCCTAAATCTAATAGTCTTGGTGCATATGAATCCATTCTATAACTTGTAGTTGGACCAGCTGAACCAATTATTTTTCCTGGTTTTGCCGGTGTAGGGCCAACATAATATATTATTTGATTTTCTAAATTTAAAGGTAATTCTTTACCTTCATCTAATAATTCTACAAGTCTTTTGTGCGCTGCATCTCTCGCAGTATAAATAGTTCCTGAAAGTAATATAGTATCCCCTGCCTTTAATCCCTTAACCTTTTCCATCGTCAAAGGAGTTTGAAGTTTCTTTTCCATATTCCCCCTCCTTTATAATTCTATTTCAGCATGTCTTGTAGCATGACAATTTATGTTCACAGCAACAGGTAAGCCTGCTATATGTGTTGGATAAGTTTCTATATTAATAGCTAAAGCTGTAGTCTTTCCACCAAAACCTTGTGGCCCTATACCTAAAGCATTAATCTTCTCTAACAATTCCTCTTCTAAGCTCCTATAATATTCATCCTTATTTCTTTCTTCTGTAGACCTTATGAGAGCCTTCTTAGCAAGCAATGTAACCTTATCAAAGCTTCCACCTATACCTACTCCTATTACAAGTGGAGGGCATGCGTTAGGTCCAGCATCCTTCACAGTCTGTAAAATAAATTTCTTCACACCCTCTACCCCATCGGAAGGTTTTAACATTTTTAAAGCACTCATATTTTCTGAACCAAATCCCTTAGGTGCAACTGTTATCTTAAACTTATCACCTTTAACTATCTCATAATTTATTATAGCTGGTGTGTTATCCTTTGTATTTATTCTAATTATAGGATCATTAACTACAGACTTTCTTAAATAACCTTCTTCATAGCCTTGCCTAACCCCTTCATTAATGGCTTCTTCTAGTCCACCACCAACTATGTGTATTTCTTGTCCTAATGTAATAAACACTAAACACATGCCTGTATCTTGGCATATAGGCACATTTTCATCCTTTGCTATATCTCCATTTAATAAAATCTTATCCAAAATATTTTCTGCTATTTCAAAAGTTTCCTCAGACCTAGCTTTTTCTATAACATTTCTAATATCTTCAGTCATGTAATAATTAGCATTTATACATAACTTTTTAACTGCCTCTACTATTTGTGAAACATGTACTTCCCTCATAGCAACCCCCTAATCTTTAATATTTGTCATAAAATAATTCTATAATTATTATACTTTATATGTAAAGTAATTTTAAGGAGTATATTATGAAAAATTTAAATATGCATAAAGCAAGCTCAATTATAATATATATATTAATTTTAATTTTAATTTTTTTAGTGGGCTCTACAATTTATAAATCTTACAACAAAAAAAATCCTAAAGTAGCTCCATATAATAGTATAGGTGTTTCGCCTTTTACTGGTGAATCACTAAAGACAGTACAAGCAAATATTAATTTTAACTATGTTCAATATATTAATAACAATTTATCAACACTATCTTTTTTAAACTCAGCTGATATAACATATGGATTTTATAATTCTAGTAAAGATACTTTAAATTATGGTGCTATCTATCTTAATAAACATATTTCTAAGGCAGATGATATATACTCTATATCAAACATACCTTTAAATTATAGTCCAGAGCTTGCTTTTGATGATTATAATTTAAAAAATAAAAATGAATCAAATAATCTTTCAATTGTATTTTCTAATAATTGTAGCTTAAACTTTGTTTTCTTTGATGATCATTATATTCTTTTAGATAATAAAAATAAAAAAACTAAACTTTGCTATGATAATATACTTGTTGAATTTACTGATAACATAAATGACTTTAAAGAATATCCATACTTAATAACTGATAAGAAAGAAGGTCTTCTTTGTGTTGCTAATTCTAATAATAAAATATATTTAGAAAACTCTAACCTATTTTTAACTAATAACAATAAGATTGCTAAATTACAAAAAGGTAATACTCTTTGGATTTTTACAAACAAAAATATAAAAATAAAATAATAAACGTTCAAATTAATTTTTACTGTGTATAAATAACGCTAAATTTGAAAAAACAACCCCTTAAATATATTAATATTCGAGGGGTTTATTTCTTAGGAAATATTTTTTTACATTAAATATTCTTTTAAGTATATATTCTACAGCAACAACTACTCTTTAAAATATTTATCTACACCTAATCCTATTGCTTCTGCAAGTTTTTCTTGATATTTATCACTTTTTAGATTCTGTTCTTCTTCATAATTAGATAAAAAACCACATTCAATAATAACTGAAGCACCTTCATAATTATCTCTCAATATTTTATACTGTTCTCCTGCTGGCTTACATACTCTATTATTATTAGGATCAACATTTGCTTTAAGGCTATCTTGTAAGCTCTCTGCTAGCTTTTTACTTTTTTCGTTGCTTGCATACCAAACTTGTGCACCTTTGTACTTTCCCTGTGGAAACATATTTTGATGTATGCTCACAAACGCATCACATTTAGTTTCTTTTTTAAGTTCTACCCTTCTAGTTAAATCCTGCACCTTTTTATTTTTTACAGTTTTCCCTTTATCATAAAGGCCATCATCATTATCCCTAGTCATGAATACCTTATATCCCTTTGCTTCTAAATTACTTTTTAGTTTTAAAGTTATTGCTAAATTAATATCTTTTTCAATAGTTCCATTTTTAGATTGAGCACCTCCATCAAAACCACCATGTCCTGCATCTAATAGTATTATCTTCCCTTCATTAGTATCTTTCTTCTCTTTAGCATAAGCATTAATTGTAGTAGATACTAATATTGCTATAATCATAAAAAATATAAACTGTTTTTTAAATTTCATATTAATTTCCTCCAGTTAAAATAAGCTAAATTTATTTTTTCACTATTTCTTTATTTTTATACAAAAAAATAATCTTATAAATTTCCCTACAACATAAATAGATTTAAGTTGTCGAAAACTATATAAGACTACCTGGAATTTTAAAAATAAGAACTTTATAAAATTTATTATATATATGATATAACTTGAAATCTACATTTATTTTAATACACATATTAAAAATAAAATAAAGATAACATTAAATTAAATTTATAGAAACCATATTACAACATATATATTTTTAAATTTTACATTTATCTTAATATATTTGTCAAACCCAAAATAAAGACATCATTAGATTTAATTTGTAGAAATCATATGACAATATAGTACCATGTTTATAATAATCTTAGATATTACTATGACTGCATTTATCTTTATAAATAACTATATAAATTACTAATATATAAGTTTCAATAAATTTACTCCATAGGTTATTTAAATCTTCAATTAATTTTACAAGCACCTAAGTATAGTTTTAATTATCAAATATATATTGCAATTAAAATTCTACATTTAATTAGATATCTATAAAAATACGATTAAAAAGTAATTCTAAATTTAGATCGTAGAAAGCATATTGAAATATATATGCAAAAAAAGAGAGGTAAAAACCTCTCTTGTAACCACAATATTATCTCTTTGAGAATTGTGATGATTTTCTTGCTTTTTTAAGACCGTATTTCTTTCTTTCTTTCATTCTTGAATCTCTTGTTAAGAAACCAGCCTTCTTTAATTCTGGTCTTAGGTTTTCATCAGCTTTTAATAAAGCTCTTGATATACCATGTCTGATAGCTCCAGCTTGACCTGTGAATCCACCACCGTGTACATTTACTAAAACGTCGAATTTTTCTTTAGTTCCAGTTAAAACTAATGGTTGGTTAACGATTAGTCTTAAAGTTTCTAAACCAAAGTATGTTTCAATTTCTCTTTTATTGATTATAACTCTACCTTCTCCTGGTACAAGTCTTACTCTTGCAACTGATTTTTTTCTTCTTCCAGTTCCCATGTATTGAACTTTAGCCATTTTAAAATCCTCCTCCCGAGCCTATATTAGTACTTTAATTCAAGTACTTCTGGATTTTGAGCAGCGTGATCGTGTTCAGCTCCTCTATATACTTTTAATTTTTTAAGCATTTTTCTTCCTAAAACACCTGTTGGAAGCATTCTTCTAACAGCTTCTTCGAAAGCAAATTCAGGTTTCTTTTCTAAAACTTCTCTATATGGAGTTTCTTTTAATCCGCCTGGATAAAAACTGTGCTTTCTCATCATTTTTTGATCTAATTTTTTACCAGTTAAAACAACTTTTTCAGCATTGATTATTATAACAAAATCTCCGCAATCTACATTTGGTGTGAATGTAGGTTTGTTTTTACCTCTTAATATTGTAGCAACTTGGCTTGCAACTCTTCCTAGTGGCTTACCAGCAGCGTCAACAACATACCATTTTCTTTCAACTTCGTTTGGTTTAGCGATGTATGATTTCATTGTTTTCCCTCCCTGAACTTTCGATTAGGTTTAATATTTTTCGTGTCTTACATATATGTGAAGACCAGTATTTCTGTGTCTTTTACACATTTATATCTCTTACAAACAAATACAATTATAATACACGCTTACGGGCGTGTCAAGGAATTTTAAATATTTTTAGTAAAAAACTTTTTCTAAGCTTAAACCTGTTGGCGGAACACACCTTCCAGCTCTTTTTCGCTCTTTAGAATCTATTATATCCTTCATATCTTCTGGCTTTAGCTTCCCAGTCCCTACAAATATTAATGTTCCGACTATTATTCTAACCATATTGTATAAAAATCCATCCGCTGTTACAAAAATATTTATCTCATCCTCATTTGTTTCTATATGTAAATCACTTATAGTTCTAATAGAACTTGTAGTTGAACTACCTAAACTTTTAAAAGCACTAAAATCATGCTTACCAATAAAATATGCACATGCTTTCTTCATAGCTTCTATATCTAACTTCTTTCTTACATGATAGGTATAATTTCTTTTTAAAGCTGACGGTAATTCTCTATTTAGTATAGTATAACAATAAGTTTTACCTATATTACAATACCTTGCATGAAAATCATCTTCTACCTCTTCTGATTTTGTAACAACTATGTCTAAAGGTAATCTAGACTTTAAAGCTTCTCTATAACAATGTGGAGGTATCGTAGCGTTAGTTTTAAAGTTTGCTACATATTCCTTAGCATGTACCCCTGAATCCGTTCTACTACAACCCTCAACCTTAACATCTTCGCTAGTTAGATTAGATAAGGCCTTTTCCAACGTTTGTTGTATCGTAACACCATTTTTTTGTCTTTGCCATCCATTATAATTAGTTCCATCATATTCAAGAATTAATTTTATATTTTTCAAATTATCACCCTACCTTAGGAATATTGAAAAAAATAATGAACTATAATATCTCTATTGAACTCATTATTTATTTCATAAACCTTAAATAATTCCAATTCTTATTAATATGCTTGCTATAAATAATATTGAAAATACTCCATAAGCTATTAAATCTTTATTTGTATATTTAAGCTCTTTCATTCTTGTTCTACCTTCTCCGCCTCTATAACATCTGGCTTCCATAGCCATAGCTAGTTCATCAGCTCTTCTAAATGAGCTGATAAAAAGAGGTACTAATAAAGGAATTAAATTCTTGGCTTTAGTTACTAAGCTTCCCGATTCAAAATCTGCTCCCCTTGCTTGTTGAGCCTTCATAATTTTATCTGTTTCATCTATCAATGTTGGAATAAATCTTAATGCTATAGTCATCATCATAGCCAACTCATGAGCTGGTAATCCAAGTTTTTTAAAGGGATTTAACAATTTTTCTATACCATCAGTAAGTTCTATTGGTGATGTCGTTAACGTTAATAAAGATGTTCCTAATATTAAAAATATTAATCTTAAAGTCATGAATACAGCTGTATCAACACCTTCTTTATATATTTTAAAAAATTTAAATTGCCATAATAAAGTACTATCTGAACCTTGTATCATGAATACATTTAATAATGCTGTTATAATAATAAGTATAAAAACTGGTTTAAGACCTTTGTACAGATAACTTAAATGAATCTTAGATACAGCAACTGCCAAGCCTAAAAATGCTATTACAAATATATACCCAAAAAAATTATTTATAACAAAAAGTGATACTATAAATAATAATGATATGATTATTTTTGTTCTTGGATCTAACTTGTGTACAAAGGTATCACCAGGAATATATTGACCTATGGTTATATCTTTAATCATTAAACTTCTTCCTTTCTAAACTTACTTACTTTTATTTATAAGTGTCAAAAGAGCTTCTTTAGCTTGACTTATAGTAAATATATCTTCTGATATATCAAATCCCTTTTCCCTCAAAGCTCTAGTTAAATATGTTACCTGTGGAACTGCTAATCCTACATTTTCTAATGTTTCTATTTCTCTAAATACCTTAGCCGGAGTTCCATCTAAGATTACTTCTCCGCCATTCATAACAACTACTCTACCTGCAATCTTTGCTACATCCTCCATACTATGGCTAACTAAAATAATAGTCATATTATATTCTATATGCAATTTTTCTATTTGCTCTAAAATCTCATCTCTTCCTTTCGGATCTAAACCTGCCGTTGGTTCATCAAGAATAAGCACTTTAGGTTCCATAGCAATAACACCTGCAATGGCAACCCTTCTTTTTTGTCCACCACTTAACTCAAATGGTGATTTATCCTTGTACTCTTCATAATCTAATCCAACCATTTTCATTGCTCTTAGTACTCTATTATGAATTTCTTCTTCTGTTAAGCCTAAATTTCTTGGGCCAAATTCTATATCCTTCTCAATCGTCTCTTCAAATAGTTGATATTCTGGGTATTGAAAAACTAACCCAACCTTTTTTCTTATATCACTTAGCTTAACACCTTTAGCTGTTATATCTGTTCCATCTACAGTTATATTACCTGAAGTAGGCTTTAACAATCCATTTAAGTGTTGTATTAAAGTAGATTTTCCTGAGCCAGTATGACCTATTAAAGCTACAAATTCCCCATCTTTTATCCCTAAATTAACCTTATTTAAAGCCACCTTTTCAAAAGGCGACTTTGCCATATATATATGAACTAAATCTTTTATTTCAATTGACATAATGCACTCACCATCTCATCTATATTTAGAATTTCTGTAGATATACTTATTCCTTCCTTCTTAAGTTCATAAGCAAGCTCAGTAACCTGAGGTACATCTAATCCTATTTCCTTCATTTCCTTTACATTAGAAAAAACTTGCCTTGGATCTCCCTCCATAACAACTTTACCTTTATCCATAACTACTACCCTATCCGCTTGTGCTGCTTCATCCATATAATGAGTTATAAGTATTATCGTTATATTGAACTTCTCATTAACTTCTTTTATAGTTTTTAGTACTTCTCTTCTACCAGAAGGATCAAGCATAGCTGTAGGTTCATCTAATATAATACATTTTGGTCTCATAGCCAATATACCGGCTATTGCAACCCTCTGCTTTTGACCTCCTGATAAAAGATGTGGCGCATGTTTTCTATATTCATACATTCCAACACGTTTTAAACTCTCATCAACTCGTTCTCTTATTTCCGAAGGAGCAACACCTAAATTTTCAGGTCCAAAAGCAACATCTTCTTCAACAATAGTTGCAACTAATTGATTATCTGGGTTTTGAAATACCATCCCTGCTGTACTTCTTATATCCCAAATATTATTTTCATCTAATGTATCTAACCCATCTACATAAACCTTCCCACTGCTAGGAAGTAATAATGCATTCATATGTTTAGCTATAGTAGATTTGCCTGAACCATTATGCCCTAAGACAACTAAAAATTCCCCTTGATTAACCTCTAAACTTACATCATTAACTGCTAATTTTTCTATTTTTTCTTCCCCACTTATATATTTAAAAACTAAATTTTCACATTTAATCATTTTATTGCTCACGGGAAACCCTCCATTTAATATTAATTGCTTTTTAATTTGTTATTTTATGAAAATATATTATTAACAATATATATAATTATGGATAAATATCCTTTCATAAAATTACAAATTCATACTGGTATCTTATACTTATATTTAGATAACAAAATTAATTATAACCTAATAACATTAGATTTACCATTATTTTTATATATTAAAATGGGGACTAAGTTAAACTTAATCCCCGTATTATTATACTAATTCAAGTATAACAACTTCAGCTCCGTCGCCTCTTCTTGGACCCACTTTATACATTCTAGTGTATCCACCATTTCTTTCAGCGTACTTTGGAGCAACATTTTCAAATAAGTTTTTAACTACTTCTTCTTCCATTACAAAAGAAAGAACTTGTCTTCTTGCATGTAAATCTCCTCTTTTTGCAAGAGTGATCATCTTTTCAGCAAGTCTTCTAGTTTCTTTGGCTCTAGTTTCAGTAGTTTCTATTTTACCGTGCTTTAAGAAGCTTGTTGTAAGACTTCTAAGCATAGCTCTTCTTTGGTCGGTTGGACGACCTAATTTACGTTGTACTGCCATGGCTTTACCTCCTGACTTACTCGTCGCTTAGTCTTAAATTTAAGCCCAATTCTGTTAACTTTCTTTCCACTTCTTCAAGTGACTTCTTACCAAGGTTTCTCACCTTCATCATGTCGTCCATGCTTCTTGCAGCAAGTTCTTGAACAGTGTTTATACCAGCTCTCTTTAAGCAGTTATATGATCTAACTGACAAATCAAGCTCTTCGATAGTCATTTCAAGGGCCTTTTCTTTTTTATCTTCTTCTTTTTCAATCATTATTTCAACATCATTAGCATTATCTGTTAAAGTCATGAACAATTTAAAATGTTCAATAAGTATTTTAGCTGAAAGACTGATTGCTTCTTCAATCTTAATAGTTCCATTAGTCCATATCTCAAGAGTAAGCTTGTCGTAGTCAGTAATTTGACCAACTCTTGTATTTTCAACACTAAAGTTCACTCTTTTAACTGGTGTATAAATAGAATCTAAAGCTATTGCTGATAATGGAAGTTCATCGGATTTGTTCTTGTTTTGAGAAACATATCCTCTACCTCTATCAACAGTTATCTCCATATATAGCTTTCCATTATCATCTAATGTTGCTATATGTAGATCCTTATTAACAACTTCAACATCTCCATCAGTTTTTATATCTGCTCCTGTAACCACTCCTGGTCCTTTTGCATCTATATATATAGTTTTTGAACCTTCACCTGTCATTCTTAAAGCTAAGGCTTTAAGGTTAAGTACTAATTCAGTAACATCTTCCTTAACTCCTGTAACTGTCGAAAACTCATGAAGAACTCCATCTATTTTAACTGATGTAGCTGCTACTCCTGGTAGTGAAGAAAGTAATATTCTTCTTAATGCATTACCAAGAGTTATGCCATATCCTCTTTCAAGTGGTTCTACGACAAATTTGCCGTACGTACCGTCCTCGTTCGATTCTATGCACTCAATAATTGGCTTTTCAATTTCTAACATTCACAAACCCTCCTTAATATTAAAATGGCAACCTTAAGCTGAGGGCAACTGATTTATATTTGCAAGGGAGATAACTTCCCTTGCAAATATCAATTATTACTTGCTGTATAACTCAACTATTAGAGTTTCATTAACTGGAACGTCAATATCTTCTCTAGCTGGTTCTGCTATAACTTTACCTTCAAAGTTTTCTACATTTGCAGATAACCATTTTGGTAAAGCTTTTGGATTTTCAGCAAAAGCTTTGAATTTTTCAGAAGCTCTGCTCTTTTCACTTACAGTTATAACATCGTTAACTGTAACTTTATATGAAGGAATATCAAGCTTCTTGCCATTTACTAAGAAATGGCCATGAGTAACTAATTGTCTAGCTTCAGTTCTTGAAGCTCCGTATCCTAATCTGAATACAGTGTTATCTAATCTCATTTCTAATAATTTTAATAGGTTTTCACCTGTTATTCCTTTAAGCTTTTCAGCTCTTTCATAAGTACTTCTGAATTGGCTTTCAAGAAGTCCATATATTCTCTTAGCTTTTTGTTTTTCTCTTAATTGAGTACCGTAGTTAGACATTTTCTTCTTAGCCGCACCGTGTTGTCCTGGTGCATAGCTTCTTCTAACAAACGCACATTTATCTGTAAAGCATCTATCCCCTTTAAGGAATAATTTCATACCTTCTCTTCTGCATAGTCTGCATGTAGCTCCAGTATATCTTGCCATGAATTACACCTCCTATTAATGTTACTAAACTCTTCTTCTTTTTGGTGGTCTGCAACCGTTGTGTGGAATTGGAGTTACGTCTTTAATTAAAGTAACTTCTAAACCTGCTGCTTGTAAACTTCTGATAGCTGCTTCTCTACCAGATCCTGGACCTTTTACGTATACTTCAACGCTTTTTAATCCATGTTCCATAGCTGCTTTAGCTGCAGTTTCTGCTGCCATTTGAGCTGCAAAAGGAGTGCTTTTTCTTGATCCTCTGAAGCCTAAACCACCAGCACTTGACCATGATAATGCATTTCCTGCTGCATCAGTTAAAGTAACTATTGAGTTATTGAAAGTTGACTTGATGTGTGCAGCACCATGCTCAACGTTTTTTCTTTCTTTTCTTCTTCTAGTCTTTTTAACTTTTTGAGCTGCCATTGTCTTCCCTCCTCACTATTTCTTCTTGTTAGCTATAGTCTTCTTAGGACCTTTTCTAGTTCTAGCATTAGTCTTAGTTTTTTGTCCTCTAACTGGAAGACCTCTTCTATGTCTTATTCCTCTATAACAACCAATTTCAACTAATCTCTTGATGTTAAGAGCTATTTCTCTTCTTAAATCACCTTCAACAACAAAGTTTTTGTTGATGTAAGTTCTTATTTCATTAACTTGTTCTTCAGTTAAATCTTTAACTCTTGTATCAGGATTTACTCCTAATTCGCCAAGAATCTTTTGTGAAGTAGGTAATCCTATTCCATATATATAAGTTAGACCTATTTCAACTCTTTTTTCTCTTGGTAGGTCAATACCTGCTATTCTTGCCATTAAATGTTACACCTCCTGGTAATTGAATTACATTGTGATTAGTACATCAATGTCTTGTGTGTATTTTTTTATACTAAAATCTTGAGTCAGTAAAATTTATCTACTGTCAGCCGTACTCAAAATCTGTAAACATTAATTAAATGCCTATATAATCATATTTGAGTTTTGACAAAAAGTCAATAAAAATTGAATCTCAATTCAACTAAAATTGTTCAATAATTTACCTATTAGCCTTGTTTTTGTTTGTGCTTAGGATTTTCACAGATTACCATTACTCTTCCTTTTCTTTTTATAACTTTGCACTTTTCGCAAATAGGCTTAACTGATGGTCTTACTTTCATCGCTAACCCTCCTTATTTTGCTCTCCATGTAATTCTACCTCTTGTTAAATCGTAAGGAGAAAGCTCTACTGTAACTTTATCCCCAGGTAAAATTCTTATGAAGTTCATTCTTAGCTTTCCTGAAATGTGAGCTAATATTTGATGCCCACTTTCTAATTCTACTTGAAACATTGCATTTGGTAGTGATTCTAAAACCACTCCTTGCATTTCTATTACATCATCCTTTGACATAAGGTAATCAAACCTCCTTGACAGTGCCATTAAGATTTAAAAATCTCTTTATTATTAGATTTATGTTTTTATCTTGTGACAAGATGGAGCTTTTAATGCTTTCATCCATCACATTTGTAAGCTCTACATGCTTACGTATTTTCCTTTTTGGCATCTCTATTGTTTTAGTTTTTCCATTTGCAAGTAGCACATTTTGATCATCAATTACATTAACTACAATGTAACTTTGATCTTTATCTCTACCAGCCTTTGAAACTACTAATCTGCCAATTAAGTCATTGTTTTGCAACTTTTTCACCTCGATGATTACCTTAGCCATAAATCAACATAGTTACCATTTAGGTATAATGTGAATTTATAACTAAGCAACACATATTAAACTTATTTAACAAGTGTTAATATTTCGGGACCGTTTGGTAAAATTGCAACTGTATTTTCATAATGAGCTGATAAAGAGCCATCTGCAGTTACTACAGTCCATTGATCATTTAACGTTCTAACATGATATTTACCAATGTTAACCATAGGTTCTATTGCTAAAACCATGCCAGACTCTAACTTAGGACCTCTACCTGGTCTTCCGAAATTAGGTACATTTGGATCTTCGTGAAGATTTCTTCCGATTCCATGTCCTACATAATCCTTAACTATCGAAAAACCATTTGATTCAACATGTTGTTGTATCTCATAGGATATATCCGTTAGTCTATTACCTATAATAGCTTTTTCAATACCTTTAAAAAAGCTTTCCTCAGTAACATCAATAAGTTTTTTTGCTTGACTTGATACCTCTCCAACTGCAAAGGTTCTAGCAGCATCTCCATGATATCCATTTATTAAAGCCCCACAATCCACTGATATAATATCACCTTCTGTAAGCTTTAAAGCTCCTGGAATCCCATGAATAACTTGTTGGTTTACAGATATACATAGTGAAGCAGGAAAGCCATATAATCCTTTAAAGGACGGTTTAGCTCCATGCTTAGTTATAAATTCTTCTGCTATTCTATCCAGTTCAGCAGTAGTTATACCAGGTTTCGTTTTTTCTTTAAGCAAAAGAAGAGTTTCAGAAACAATTCTTCCTGCTTTCCTCATTAGCTCAATTTCTGAATCATTCTTAAGAATTATCATTAATTATCGCTCCCTAATAAAGAACAAATGCTTTCGAAAACCTCGTTTATTGCTTTAGTTCCATCTACTACTGAAAGCTGATTCTTATCTTTATAAAAATCAATCAGTGGTTGTGTTTGTCTTTGATATACATCTAATCTTTCCTTAACTGTTTCTTCACCGTCATCTTTACGTTGAATAACATCACTTCCACAAACATCACATTTGCCTTGTATCTTAGTTGGATTAAATTTCACATGATAACTAGCACCACATGATGGACAAACTCTTCTTCCAGTCATTCTTTCAAGAATGAAATCCATAGGTACTTCTATTAATAAAGCAGTATCTAAGTTTTCACCTCTACCTTGAAGAAATTCCTGTAGAGCCTCTGCTTGATGTACTGTTCTAGGAAAACCATCTAATAGATATCCGTTTTTGCAATCATCATGCTGAAGTCTATCTTTAACCATATCTATAGTTACTTCATCAGGAACTAATTGACCATTATCTATATACTTCTTAGCCTCAATACCAAGTGGAGTATTTTCCGAAATATTCTTTCTAAATATATCTCCTGTTGATATATGAGGAATGGAGTATCTATTACTTATTGATTTTGCCTGTGTTCCCTTACCTGCACCAGGAGGACCTAATAATACTATTTTCACGGGCATCATCTCCATTGTTTATTATTTAAGAAATCCTTGATAGTGTCTCATTACTAATTGTGATTCTAATTGTCTCATTACTTCAAGAGCAACCGAAACTAATATTAATAATGAAGTCCCTCCAAATTGAATATGCTTAAATTGTGTTAAGGATTCAATTAATACTGGAGTTACAGCTATAATAGCTGCAAATAGACCACCGAATACTGATATTCTATCTAGTACTCTTTCTAGGTATTTCGCTGTTGGCTGACCCGGTCTTATTCCAGGAATAAAACCTGCTGACTTATGCATATTCTCAGCCATTTCATCTGGTTTAAATGTCACTTGAGTATAGAACCAAGTAAAGAACACTGTTAATACAGCATATATAATCGGATATATCCATTGTTTGCTGTTAAACGGGCTGTTTGTTCCATCTATTACCCATTGAGCCCAGCTCTTCTGATAGAAAAACCTTGCTATGGTTTCTGGAAACTGCATAACTGACATAGCGAATATAATTGCTATAACTGTTGTTCCTATAATACTTAACGGAATATGTGATGATTGGCCTTTATAAACTTTGTTTCCAACTGCCTTACCAGCATATTGAACATGAATTCTTCTTTCTGATAAAGATAAGAATATAATTCCACATAACATTGCTAGTAAGAATAGTACAAGTAATACTATATCTAAACCTGAAACATTTCCTACTGACTTTAGTTCATAAATTTGACCAAATTGTGATGGATATCTAGAAATTATATTTGCAAATATAATCATAGATACTCCATTACCTATACCTTTTACAGTAATTCTATCACCTAACCACATTGCAAAAGTTGCTCCAACTACTAATGTTAACATGATTATAGCCATAGTTATCATTGAATTGTTGCTAATTGCTCCTGTTGAAGTTTTTATAAGAGCATAAGATCCCCATGACATTACACATGCTAAACCAATTGATGCATATCTAGTAATCTTTTGTATTTTTTTTCTACCATCATCGCCTTCTTTTGATAGCTGTTCTAACTGAGGAATAGCTATTGTAAGAAGTTGCATTATAATTGATGCATTAATGTATGGAGTTACTCCTAATGTAAATATACTTGCTTTACTAAGCGCCCCACCAGAAATTAAGTCATAAAAATTTATTAAGCCTCCGGACGACTCTGCAACACTTTTTAACTTTGTTGGGTCAATTCCAGGAACAGGAATATGATTTCCTATCCTGTAAATTGCCACTATTAATAATGTCCACAATAATCTTTTTCTAAGGTCCGGAACCTTCCAGGCATTGCGTAGGGTTGATAACATTGTTACATCACCTCAACTTTTCCTCCAGCTGCAACGATCTTTTCAGCCGCTTGCTTTGAGAACTTACATCCTTTAACAGTTACGCTCTTTTCTATATTGCCGTTTCCTAGAATCTTAACGCCATCCATTAACTTACTTACAACTCTTGTTTCAAGTAATAATTCTGGAGTAATTTCTGTTCCATTTTCGAAACAGTTTAATCTATCAACGTTAATTGTTACGAAGTTCTTTGAGAATGGATTTGTGAATCCTCTCTTAGGAAGTCTTCTATATAGTGGCATTTGACCACCTTCGAATCCTGGTCTAACTCCGCCACCTGATCTAGCGTTTTGGCCTTTTTCACCTTTACCAGCATTTCTTCCTAAGCCTGAACCAGTACCTCTACCTATTCTTTTAGGAGCTTTTTTGCTACCTGCTGCTGGTCTTAATTCATGAAGTTTCATAGCTACTTACACCTCCTCGTTTTTATACTTCTTCAACTTTTAGTAGATAATTTATTTTATTTATCATACCACTTATTTGAGGAGTTCCCTCATGTTCTACTGTTTTACCAATTTTTTTAAGTCCAAGGGCATTTGCAGTAGCGATATGGTCTTTCTTTCTACCTATTAAGCTTTTAACTAATGTAATTTTTAGCTTTGCCATCGCTATCCCTCCTAACCTAATATATCTTCAACAGATTTGCCTCTTAATTTAGCTATATCTTCAGCTGTTCTTAAGCTTGCTAATCCGTTAATTGTTGCATTTACCATGTTTCTTGGGTTGTTAGATCCTAATGACTTAGCTCTAACATCTTTAACTCCTGCTAATTCAAGTACTGATCTTGCAGGACCTCCAGCGATAACTCCTGTACCTTCTGATGCAGGCATTATTAATACCTTACCAGTACCGAATTTACCGTAGATTTCATGTGGAACTGTAGTGCCAACCATAGCTACTTCAACTAGGTTTTTCTTAGCATCTTCGATTCCTTTTCTTATTGCTTCAGGGATTTCTATTGACTTACCCATTCCCACGCCTACGTGTCCGTTTTCGTCACCAACAACTACAAGCGCACTGAATCTGAAGTTTCTACCACCCTTAACAACCTTAGTAACTCTGTTTATGAAAACAACCTTTTCTTTAAGGTCTAGTGTGCTAGGATCGATTCTCATTTATTTCCCTCCTTGTGAATTAGAATTTTAAGCCTGCGTCTCTTGCTCCAGTAGCTAGAGATTCAACTCTTCCGTGATATATGTAACCGCCTCTATCAAATACCACTTCAGTAATTCCTTTTTCTATTGCCTTTTTAGCAACTAATTCTCCAACTATTTTAGCTGATTCCTTATTGCTTCCTTTGCCTTCAAAAGCCTTATCTAAGCTTGATGCAGCTACTAAAGTAACAGCATTAACGTCGTCTATTATTTGAGCATATATATTCTTTTCACTTCTATACACAGAAAGCCTTGGTCTTTCTGGAGTTCCGAACACTTTCTTACGAACTCTTAGGTGACGCTTCACTCTTGATTTTTTTCTGTCTACCTTTTTGAACATAAGGTTCACTCCTTTCTATTATTTCTTACCAGTTTTACCTTCTTTTCTTCTGATAACTTCATCAGAATACTTAATTCCCTTACCTTTGTATGGTTCTGGTTCTCTCCAAGATCTTATATCAGCAGCTACAGCACCAACTTTTTCTTTGTTGATACCTTCAACGATAACTTTAGTAGTTCCATCTAGTTTGAAAGATACTCCTTCAACTGCTTCTATTTCAACTGGGTGTGAGTATCCTAAGTTCATTACAAGCTTTGTTCCTTGTAGTTGAGCTCTATATCCAACACCTATAAGTTCTAATGTTTTTGAATATCCTTGAGTTACACCAACAACCATGTTGTTGATTAAAGCTCTTGTTAATCCGTGAAGCGCTCTGTGTTGTTTTTGTTCGCTTGGTCTTGTAACAACAACTTCGCTTGCTTCAACAGCTATATTAATGTCTTTGTGCATAGCTTTAACTAGTTCACCTTTAGGTCCCTTTACTGTAACAACGTTGTCTGGTGTTACAGTAACAGTTACTCCAGCAGGTATAGCTATAGGTAATCTACCTACTCTTGACATGTAATTGCACCTCCTGTAATATGGATCAGTTATAAATCTATAATCAAATCTTAAATATATTTTCTTAGTCTAAAAAATTACCAAACGTAGCAGATAACTTCTCCGCCTAATCCTGATTTTCTAGCCTCTCTATCTACTACAATTCCGTTTGAAGTTGATATTACAGCAACTCCTAAACCATTTAATACCTTAGGTACTTCATCTTTCTTGCAGTATACTCTTAAACCTGGTTTAGATATTCTCTTTATACCAGTTATAACTCTTTCTTTGTTAGCACCGTACTTAAGTGTTAATCTTAACATAGGAACTACACCATCGTTGTATTCCTCTATTCCTTTAAGATAACCTTCTTGTAATAATATATTTGCAATAGCCTTCTTTACGTTTGAAGAAGGTACTTCAACTGCTTCGTGTCTAACAGAGTTTGCATTTCTTATACGTGTTAGCAAATCTGCTATAGGATCTGTCATAACCATTATATTGTGCCTCCTTTCACTCTATTAAAGTGTATTACCAACTTGCCTTCTTGCATCCAGGAATTTCACCTTTGTAAGCTAATTCTCTGAAACAAATACGACAAATTCCGAATTTTCTTAATACAGAATGTGGTCTACCACATAATCTACATCTAGTGTAAGCTCTTGTTTGGAATTTTGGTTCTTTGTTCCATTTTTCGATCATTGCTTTACGAGCCATAGTATCCCCTCCTTATTATTGAGCGAATGGCATTCCAAGGAATCTTAGTAATTCTCTTGCTTCTTCGTCAGTGTTAGCTGTTGTTACGAAGATTATGTCCATTCCTCTTACTTTATCTACTTTATCATATTCGATTTCTGGGAATATTAACTGTTCCTTAATTCCAAGTGAATAGTTTCCTCTTCCATCAAAAGCCTTGCTTGAAACTCCTCTGAAGTCTCTAACTCTTGGTAAAGCTATTGAAACTAACTTATCAGCAAATTCGTACATTTTAGCCTTTCTTAATGTAACTTTACATCCTAAAGGCATATTTTCTCTTATCTTAAAGTTAGCTATTGATTTCTTTGATCTAGTTAAGATTGGCTTTTGACCAGTTATTAAAGCTAGGTCAGCAACAGCTGATTCTAGAACTTTAGCATTGTCTTTAGCTTCTCCTACACCCATGTTTATTACTATTTTTTCAAGCTTTGGAACTTCCATTACGTTCTTATATCCGAACTTATCCATCATTGCTTGAATTACTTCTTTTTCATACTTTTCTTGAAGTCTTGGCATCATGTAAAGTACCTCCTTTCAAATTCTAGAATGTTTCTGAACACTTCTTGCAAACTCTAACTTTTGAGCCATCTTCTAATACTTTATGGCTTATTCTTGTAGCATTTTTGCATTTATTACAGTATAACATAACTTTTGAACTGTTTATAGCAGCTTCTATGTTAACTATTCCACCTTGCATGTTAGCCTTGTTAGGTTTTTGATGCTTAGTTACTAAATTAACTCCTTTAACAAGAACTCTTCCTGTCTTAGGGTTTACATTTAAAACTTCACCAGTTTTACCTTTATCTTTTCCTGAAATAACTACTACTGTGTCGTTCTTTCTTACATGTAACTTCATCTTAGCCACCTCCTAATCCTTTATTATAGAACTTCTGGTGCTAATGATAATATTTTATTGAATTCTTTATCTCTTAGCTCCCTAGCAACTGGTCCGAAGATACGAGTTCCTCTTGGTTGCTTATCATCTTTGATTATTACTGCAGCATTTTCATCAAACTTGATGTATGATCCATCAGCTCTTCTTAAACCTTTTACTGATCTAACTATAACTGCCTTTATAACATCACCTTTTTTAACAACTCCGCCTGGTGTTGCACTTTTAACGCTGGCAACTATTATATCTCCAATGTTTCCATATTTTCTTTTAGATCCACCTAAAACTCTGATACACATTATTTCTTTCGCACCAGAATTGTCTGCAACCTTTAGTAAGGTTTGTTGTTGTATCATGAATTTAACCTCCTTTCAGACTTTAGACGATTATTTAGCTTTTTCTACGATCTCAACTAATCTCCATCTCTTATCTCTTGATAATGGTTTAGTCTCCATAATTAAAACTCTATCGCCCATCTTAGCTTCATTATTTTCATCATGAGCTTTGAACTTTGTTGTTCTATTAACAGTTTTTCCGTATAATGGATGTCTCACCTTAGTTTCAACTGCAACTACGACTGTTTTATCCATTTTATCAGAAACAACTTTACCTAATCTCTTCTTTCTTAAACCTCTTTCCACAGGCGCTACCTCCTTTCAGGCTTATTCTTGAACCTTTAACTCTTCTTCTCTTATAATTGTTTTAATTTGAGCTATTGATTTCTTAACTTCTTTTATTCTCATTGGGTTTTCTAATTGGCCTGTAGCTAATTGGAATCTCAAATTGAATAATTCAGCTTTTAGATCATTTAGCTTTACTTTTAAATCTTGAGGATTGCTTGTTCTTAGATCTTTAATTTCTCTAGCCTTCATTATTCTTCACCACCCATTTCCTCAAAATCTCTTCTTGTAACGAACTTAGTCTTTACAGGAAGTTTGTGTGAAGCAAGTCTCATAGCTTCTCTAGCTGTTTCTTCAGCAACTCCTGATAATTCAAATAATACTCTACCAGGTTTAACTACAGCTACCCAGTATTCAACAGAACCTTTACCTGAACCCATTCTTGTTTCAGCTGGTTTTTCAGTTACAGGTTTATCTGGGAATATTTTTATCCAAAGCTTACCGCCTCTTCTTATATATCTGTTTATTGCAATTCTCGCAGACTCTATTTGGTTACTTGTAATCCAACCACAGCTTTGAGCTTGAATTCCAAAGTCTCCATATGCAAGGAAATTACCTCTAGTAGCTTTTCCTTTCATTCTACCACGTTGTACCTTACGATGTTTCACTCTTTTAGGCATTAACATAGCTATATTCCTCCTTTCTTACGCGTTAGCTTCTTCTTTCTCAACTTTTTCTACTTTTTTAGTTGGAAGAACTTCTCCATGGTAAACCCATACTTTAACACCGATTTTACCATAAGTTGTATCAGCTTCTGCAAATCCGTATTCAATATCAGCTCTTAAAGTTTGTAGTGGAATTGTTCCTTCATGGTATTGTTCAGTTCTAGCTATTTCAGCTCCACCTAATCTACCTGAACAAGCAATTTTAACACCCTTAACTCCAGTTTTCATAGCTCTTTGAATTGTTTGTTTCATAGCTCTTCTGAAAGATATTCTCTTTTCTAATTGAGCAGCTACATTTTCTGACATTAATTGAGCATCTGCTTCAGTGTTCTTAACTTCAACTATGTTTATTAACACGTTCTTTTCAGCAATTATGTCTTTTAATTTTTTCTTTAACGCTTCTATTCCTGATCCACCTTTTCCGATGATAACACCTGGTTTAGCAGTAAATATATTTAATTTAACCCTTTTTGCAGCTCTTTCTATTTCAATTTTTGAAATACCTGCTACGTAAAGTTCTTTTTTAACGAATTGTCTAATTTTGTAGTCTTCTACAAGATTGTCTGCAAAATTCTTCTTATCAGCGTACCATTTTGCGTCCCAACCTTTGATTACGCCAACTCTTAATCCATGAGGATGTACTTTTTGACCCACTCTATTTCCCTCCTTCTTATTAAGCTCTTTCTTTAACTACAATTGTTATGTGGCTTGTTCTTTTGTTTATTCTGAATGCTCTACCTTGAGGACCTGCTTTAAATCTCTTTAATGTTGGTCCTGGACCTACATGAGCTTCTGCAACAACTAATCTACTTCTATCTAAATTATTGTTGTTTTCAGCATTAGCAACTGCTGATTTTAAAACTTTTTCTATTACCTCAGCTGCATCTTTTGGAGTGTATTTTAAAATAGCGAAAGCTTCATTCACATTTTTATTTCTTATTAAATCTAGAACAACTCCAACTTTCATAGGAGATATTCTAATATACTTAGCTATAGCTCTAGCTTCCATTTAAGTTTCCTCCTTTCCTGGCTATTTTCTCTTTGATGTCTTTTCTGTATTAACATGACCTCTATAAGTTCTTGTTAACGCAAATTCACCTAATTTGTGTCCAACCATATCCTCGCTAACATATACTGGAACATGCTTTCTTCCATCATGAACAGCGATTGTATGACCTATCATTTGTGGGAATATTGTAGATGTTCTTGACCAAGTCTTAACAACTTTTTTATCTCCACTTTGGTTCATTTCTTCTATTTTCTTTAAAAGACCTGCATGCACGAAAGGTCCTTTTTTTATTGATCTACTCACTAGAATTGCCTCCCTTCATAAATCTTTTATGCGACTAAGCCATGAAGAGAATTAAGTATTCTCTTCAAACTACTTGTCGTTTCTTCTCTTAATAATGAATTTATCTGAGTATTTTTTGTGCTTTCTAGTTTTGTATCCAAGTGCTGGTTTACCCCATGGAGTAACTGGACTTGGTCTACCAACTGGCGATTTACCTTCACCACCACCATGTGGGTGATCGCAAGGATTCATTACAGAACCTCTTACTGTAGGTCTCCATCCCATGTGTCTCTTTCTACCAGCTTTACCAATGTTAACTATATTGTGAGTTGAGTTAGATACAACACCGATTGTAGCTTTACATTCGATTCTAACATATCTCATTTCACCTGAAGGTAATCTTAGTGTTGCTAAGTCTCCTTCTTTAGCCATTAATTGAGCTGAAGTACCAGCAGATCTAACCATTTGGCCACCTTTACCTGCTTGTAATTCTATATTGTGTACTGTTGTACCAACTGGAATGTTTCTTAATTGAAGCGCATTACCAACTTTGATATCTGCTTCTGGACCTGATACTATAACATCTCCAACTTTTAATCCAACTGGAGCGATTATGTATCTCTTTTCTCCATCTGTGTAAACAACAAGTGCTATATAAGCTGATCTATTTGGATCATATTCTATTGTAGCAACTTTTGCAGGAACTCCGTCCTTATTTCTCTTGAAATCTATTATTCTGTATTTTCTCTTAGCTCCACCACCGTGGTGTCTAACAGTTATTTTACCTTGAGCATTTCTACCACCAGTTTTCTTTAATGAAACAAGAAGTGATTTTTCAGGTACATTTGTAGTTACTTCTTCAAATGTAGCCATAGTCATTTCTCTTCTTGATGGGGTAGTAGGGTTAAACTTTTTAACTGCCATGTAAATTCCCTCCTTCTTATCGCTTTTCTGGTGTCTCCACCAATACACGCTTTAAATCTTATTGCATTCCTTCGAAGAATTCAATATTTTTGCTATCAGCTGCTAATGTAACTATAGCTTTTTTAAAGTCAGCTCTCTTTCCTATGTGAACGCCAACTCTTTTTTGCTTTCCTTCTACTCTCATAGTCTTAACATCGTCAACTTTAACTCCGAAAACTTCTTCTACTGCTTTCTTTATTTCAACTTTGTTTGCTGACATATGAACGATGAAGGTGTATTTCTTATCCGCCATAGCTGCCATACTCTTTTCAGTGATAACTGGCTTTCTGATTATATCATAGCTATTCATTATGCGTACACCTCCTCAATTTTTGATACAGCATCTTTAGTCATGATTACTTTTTCAAACTTTAGTAAATCATAAACGTTGATGTTGTTTGCAGGAATTACAGAAATCCCTTCAATGTTTCTAGCTGATTTATAAACATTTTCGTTTGATTCAGCTGTTACAATTAATGCTTTTTTAGCTTCAAAAGCATTTAAAACTTTAATCATATCTTTAGTCTTAGGAGCATCAAACGCTAAGCTTTCTAATACTATCATGTTGTTATCAACAACTTTTGTAGTTAATGCAGATAACATAGCTGTTCTTCTCATGCTCTTTGGAACTGACACTCTGTAATCTCTTGGTTTTGGTGCGAACACTATACCACCTTTGATCCATTGAGGTGCTCTTATAGAACCTTGTCTTGCTCTACCTGTTCCTTTTTGTCTCCATGGTTTTATTCCACCACCACGAACTTCAGCTCTTGTCTTAGTTGATTGAGTTCCTTGTCTTTTATTAGCTAATTGTGCTACAACAACTTGGTGCATAGCGTATTCACTAACTTCAACTCCGAACACATTTTCATTTAATTGGAAATCTCCAACTTTTTGTCCTTCTTTATTAAATAATCCTACTGTAGGCATCTTGCTTCCTCCTTTCTCAGAAATTAAGCTCTAACGCTGTTTCTTATAACTACTGTACCTTTATTTGGACCTGGTATACCACCTTTTATTAAGACGATATTCTTGTCAGCCATTACTTTAACAACTTCAAGGTTTAACACAGTTGTATTAACTGCTCCCATATGTCCAGGCATTCTTTTATTTTTGAAAGTTCTTGATGGGTCAGATGATGCTCCCATTGAACCTACTGCTCTATGGAATTTAGAACCGTGAGACATAGGGCCTCTGCTTGCATTCCATCTCTTTATTGTACCTTGGAATCCCTTACCTTTAGAGATACCTGATACGTCAACTTTGTCGCCAGCTTCAAATATATCAACTTTTATTTCGTCTCCAACATTGTAAGCAGTAACATCTTCTAATCTGAATTCTTTAAGAGTTCTTCTTATTGAAACTCCAGCTTTTGCAAAATGTCCTTTTCTTGGCTTGTTAACTAATTTTTCTCTTATTTCACCAAATCCAACTTGTATTGCGTCATATCCATCTGTATCAACAGTTTTCTTTTGAACAACAACACATGGACCAGCTTCTACTACAGTTACAGGAATAACTTTTCCGTTTTGATCGAAAATTTGAGTCATTCCGATTTTCTTTCCTATTAAAGCTTTTTTCATGTGGTTACACCTCCCAAACTTATTAGCGGATTGCATTTTTTCAGCAATCATAAAAGTTCAATTTTATTACTTTAAATTAATTTTTATTAAAGCTTTATTTCAATATCAACACCAGCTGGTAAGTTTAATCTCATTAATGCATCAACAGTTTTTGGTGATGGATTAACTATATCGATTAATCTCTTGTGAGTTCTTATTTCAAACTGCTCTCTAGAGTCTTTGTACTTATGTACAGCTCTTAGTATTGTAACAACATCTTTTTCAGTTGGTAGTGGAACTGGTCCAACAACCTTAGCACCTGTAGATTTAGCAGTTTCAACAATTTTCTCAGCTGATTGATCTAATATTGTGTGATCAAAAGCCTTTAATCTGATTCTAATTTTTTGTTTTGACATTTGGTTTCCCTCCTTTTCATGCACGCTTTACTTCTAACGCACAACAGCAGATGTTCTGTAAACTGTTCCTGGTGTTTCATACTTTAAAAAAGCTCAACACAAAGACACAGAACCCCTGTCGTCGGATTCAAGATCCTGACATACTCATCAAGAATTCCCCGGAAGTCCGGCAACCTCTTGATTCATCGCTGTTTGCTCTGCAACTTCTTTATTATACTATTTTTGTTGTTTTTAATCAAGTATTTTTTTTATTTTATGTTATTTTTTATTTACATTTCATTTTTCGCCTTAGTTCTTGTTTATTATAAATTCTAAATAAAGTTTTTTCAATAGTTTTTTTCATTTAATATAAATTTATATTAAATTATTTTATTAATCTAATAAATTAGGTAATAATTGAAAATTTAATTAGAATTAATAGGATACATAGGATTTATATATCAAAATATTGTATAACACATCTATTCAATTGTATAATATTCCAAATCATTGTACTATAAGTTCACTTATGTATTAATTATAACTATTAAAAAAATTTTTAAGTAAAAAAATAGAGTAGATGAAACGTCTTTCATCTACTCTATAGCTAAAACTTTATTTAATTATCTAAAATACTGCGCATAATTTTATTTAATTAATGTTTAATTTCTATTTGTTTATAGTTAATGAACATCTGCGCATAAGCTATTAACTATAATCTCTTATAATACCAAACGAAAGTATTAGCTTTTATATATTGAATTAGTTACTTAATTGAAATTATTCAATTATGCTAGTAACAACTCCTGAACCTACAGTTCTTCCACCTTCTCTGATAGCGAATCTTAAACCTTCGTCCATAGCAACTTGAGTTATTAATTCAACATTCATATCGATGTGGTCTCCTGGCATAACCATTTCCATTCCTTCCGGTAACTTACATGATCCAGTTACGTCAGTTGTTCTGAAATAGAATTGTGGTCTGTATCCATCGAAGAATGGTGTATGTCTTCCACCTTCTTCTTTTTTAAGTACGTATACTTGACCTACGAATTTCTTGTGTGGATTTACTGATCCAACTTTTGATAAAACTT